>NZ_JACDUT010000001.1 GCF_013761245.1 Thermaerobacillus caldiproteolyticus
GTTTCGTTCTTAGAGTACCTTTCTGAATTTCCAGAAAAAGTGCTCCAACGCATCGGACAGGTGGTTATGTCGGAAAATTAATCTGAATCTATATAGATCAAGAAGAGAAATACCAAAAACCCAACCTCTCGAAAAATAAACATTATAGCCAAAATCTGTTTATACAATGTAATGAATAACAACGATCCTTTGCCTTCTGATCAATTCCCCTAAATCAGCATGGTCGAACGTTGCTTGAAGGGAGGTGATAGATCCTTACGAAAAAGCAATACAGTTCGAATCCAATTTCAATTTATAACAATTAGGAGGTCAATTTATGGTTGCAAAAAATTTACAAGATACAACAACTTTGCATAACGGTGTAAAAATGCCTTGGTTTGGTATCGGGGTATTTAAAGTAGAAGACGGTCCTGAGTTAGTTCATGCTGTAAAAACAGCCATTAAACATGGTTATCGCAGCGTTGATACAGCAGCTATTTATGGAAATGAAGTGGGAGTCGGACAAGGTATCCGTGAAGGGATAAAAGAAGCTGGCATTTCTAGAGAAGATCTATTTGTGACATCGAAAGTTTGGAATACCGATTTAGGATACGAATCTACCATAGCAGCCTATGAAACGAGCCTAAAAAAACTTGGTTTAGAGTATCTAGATTTATACCTTATTCATTGGCCTGTAGAAGGTAAGTATAAAGATGCATGGAGAGCATTAGAGACTCTTTATAAAGAAGGACGAGTAAGAGCTATTGGAGTAAGTAATTTTCAAATCCATCATCTTGAAGATTTGATGAAAGACGCAGAAATTAAGCCAATGGTGAACCAAGTGGAATACCATCCACGTTTAACCCAAAAAGAACTTCAGGCGTTTTGTCGGGAACATGGAATTCAGCTGGAAGCTTGGTCTCCATTAATGCAAGGCCAATTACTAGATAATGAAGTTCTCCAAGAGATCGCAAATAAGTATAACAAATCTGTTGCTCAAGTCATTTTACGGTGGGACTTACAAAACGGTGTTGTAACTATTCCAAAAACGACAAAAGAACATCGAATTGTTGAAAATGCATCGGTATTTGATTTTGAGTTAACGGAAGAAGATATGAAGCGAATTGATGGACTGAATCAAAATCATCGAGTCGGTCCAGACCCGGATAATTTTGACTTTTAATAAAAAAACGTCTATATCTTTTTAATAAAAAAGAAGGGCGGGGCCTTTTATCTTTAATGAAAGAGATTAAACGAAATTATTCAATCTTGAATCTTTGAATCTGTATGTAATACGTTTTAAACACATTACGTTTCGTTTTCATTGAGCTAACTGATTTCGTATGTTGAATTAAGATTTACCTATCATTCTTTTAATTCAAAGAATCAGCCTGCCTTTCATTCGAAAAGCAGGCTGATTTTATATTCAACAGAAAAAGAACAACGTTGAACGTTTGTCCCTTCCTGTTACCTTTTTTTTATTTTTAACATCGAATGAGCGTTTTTCTGAAATTCATATGGAACTTTGACCTCTTCAACCGTACATCCATTTTCTATGAGGTAACTGACTAAATGATCTAAATGCGTATATCGTTTCCCTTCTAAATCTACTAAAGGAAAAATGCGAATTTCCTCTTTCAAAACCCTTAATAACTCATTTAGCGTTGTTATATGGAATTGATCATCTAATCGATCCGCATACATAAATAGAAAATGTGCTGAAAGAATCACATCAAATTCCGCATCTTTAAATGGCAAAGAAGGTAAAGTAACTGGAACGTATCGTCCGTTAGACTCCCTCATATCGTTCACACAATCTTTTAATGCACTCAACCGATGTTTTCTGAGTCCTTCTATATCTTCGAAATAATCCCAAATATAATTATTTTTCGCTTTTTCCATGTGTTCCATCGCATGTTCAAGGTCTTCCACCGAATGATAATAGGCAATATCACATGCGGTTACGTCTAATCCTAATTTGTTACCTAATGCCGTAAATGAACATGCCCCTGCCGGACAATCTAGTATTTTCTTGCCCTTTAGCTCCTCCATTGAAAGAGAAAACATGTCCATATACTCTTCAAACGTTCTGCCAATAAAAACGATTCGTTCTAAATCTAATTTTGTACTCTGCTCTACGTTCCTCAACTAAACTCACCTCTCCTAACTAAATTAAAACCATTTTAACATAAAAAACTGGTAATTTTAACCTCTCTTTTCAGCTTCAAAAATAAAGTTGATTCAACCGTTTATAAATTTCTATATCAACTACTTTCAACTGTTCTCGCAATTGCTTATTTTCGTCCTCTAACTTTTTGATGTTTCATTTCAACGATTCGAAGAGCGTCTTCGCTGTTATCGTCCATTTTTACGCTCGGTCTCAACCCCCGCTTGTAGGCTGTGTTCCCCACTTTCTACCAAAACAAACACACATTCTTTAAATAATAAGAGACTACATTTCAACATCTAATAATAATGAAAAAAGAGGATATATGCTCTTCTATTGAACATGGCATCCTCTAATCGTTACAGTATCTTTAGTCACTGATAGTATCCTTATTTTCCGGTATCGACTAAAGGAATTTGTAATACTTGTCCTTTATGCAGTTGTGAGCTCTCTAAATGGTTCCATTTTTTAATAATATCCATTCCCTCAGCGCTTTGATAATATTTCATCGCAATGCTAAATAATGTTTCGTTTTCTTGAACCGTATGAGTAATGACATCTTCTTTTTTGCCAGTGGAACGCGATGAAGAGCCTGTTTCAGACTGCTCTTTTTCTGTTTGTTTCTCTTTACTCACTTTGGTCTGTTTAACAGGAGGTACTTGCTCCTCTTCCTGATTGACGATATCAATCGGTTCATAGCTGCTATTGGTATCCATTGTGACAACATGAAGCGATGGCTTGTCGTCATGTAAATAATAAATACTTAAAATCGAAATCGGGAGCAAAATAAAAAAGAGCGTCAGTAAACGAATGACCGGATATTTCAGCTTCCACTTGACTCTTTTTTTCGTTTGCTTTTGCTTATGTACTTCGCTGCGCGGCGGGAGCGATAATGCGTCCTGCTCATCTATCCGTTGTTTCCAATCGTTCACTTGGTTTCGTAGATGTTCGGCTTGATCATAAGCATTTTGTTGTTCCACTCTTTGTTCACCTCAATCTTCTTGGCGCTTCTTTTGAAGGTAATCTAGGCGAATATTCACAGCTAATACAAAGTCAATCAGAAAATGGGAAACTATCGTCACCCAAAGGCTGCCTGTGATCTCGTATATGTAACCAAGAAAAAAGCTTAACAACATAACCATGATAAATAAAAAACATTTTGCTAAATAGCGAACATGTAAAAGGGCAAAAATCACACTTGCCGCAATAAGCCCAAAATTCGTTTGAATGACACCACGAAATAACAACTCTTCACTGAATGCAATCAACAAACATAAGAGAAAAATATGGGGGATGGAGCGTTTTTGGAAAATTTTTTCATTCACACCACCATCATCATACCACTCTTTCGGTAAATAGCGCATAAACAAAAAATCAACAATTAAGACAAGTAAAGCGCTGCCACCCCCATATCCGACAATTGTCGGTATATGGATGTGCCAAAGGCGCTCAAAGGACGACCAATCAAAAAGAATCAGGCCAATGATAAAGGCTATCCCTAGCAGCAACAATTGGGTGATATATAAATGAATAAGCACTTCCCGGTCGCTCATTGCTCGTATTTGCTCGCTTTGTCGCTTCATGAAAACGCCTCATTTCATAAAGAAAATTCGCTTCAACTCCTCTTCCCAACTATGGAACGTCCACGCTTTTTCTATTTTTTGTTTATAAAGGTAATCATCCAGTGAAAAGCCGCATCGGTCACAACAGGCATATGGTGTTTGTTCAAGCTGTTGATGAAAAGCACGAACGATCCATTCGCGGCGACAAGTAGAATGAAATAACCACGATAGCATTTGGTGTAATTTTTTTCGTTTCCATCGTTTTCTTTCTTCTATTCTTTTGCATAACTTCGCAGATAGCAATTGTACATCATCACGAGTCAGCGACGAGAGCGAAGAAAACACTCCTTCTGTCTCAAAAAAATAATCAAGGATGCGCCACTGTACTTCCGTAAGGCCAAGTTGTGCGCTCAATTGTTGCTTCCACTCGCTTGCATCTTGGGCATTGGTCAATAACGATTCACATAATTGCTTTATTTGTGCATCCGTAGGTAATTCCATCTCCATAAGAGATTGTACCATGTCCTCGTCGCCATTGGTATATAGCAAAATGGCGATACTATGTTTTCCATCGCGGCCTGCCCGGCCGATTTCTTGCAAATAGGCTTCTAGTTGCCCCGGAAAATGAAAATGAATGACAAAGCGAATATTTGCTTTGTTCACGCCCATTCCAAACGCATTCGTACAGCACACGATTTGCAGTTGATCACGCAAAAATTGTTGCTGGATCAGCATGCGCTGCTCTGCATCCATGCCGCCATGATAGTATGCGACTCCTTCGATCCCTTCTTCTTGCAATCGTCTCGCGATGATTTCTGCCCACTGCCGGCTCGAAAAATAAATGAGACCGGGGCTTTGCAATGTTTTTGCATAGTGAATAAGCTGACGGACTTTCTCTTCGACAGAATCCATTTTCTCGACCTTTATAGCAATATTCGGACGGTCAATCGAGTAAATATGCCGCTGAACTTCATCCAGTTGAAGCGTACGAACAATATCGTCCATCACTTCCGGAGGTGCGGTCGCCGTTAACGCTAAACACGGCGGAGAGCCTACCAGCTTGCGAATGTCTCCTAGTTTTAAAAAATCAGGTCGAAAATCATGCCCCCATTGCGAAATACAATGAGCTTCATCAACAACAAACAACGAAATTTTCACATTCTTTAACGCTTGCATAAGCGAAGGTGACTGCAAAATTTCCGGCGATGCATAAATAAAGCGAAAATACGAAAGATTGGAGAACGCAGCTCTTTTGAGATCGCTGTCTAGAAAACTATTTAACGCGATCACCCGCTTTTCTCCTCGCTGGCGTAGCTGACTCACTTGATCTTCCATCAGCGAAACAAGAGGCGAAATAATAAGCACACTTCCAGGCAAGAGATAACCGGGTAACTGATAGCAAAGCGACTTCCCACCACCTGTAGGCAGCATTGCCAGTACATGGCGTCCTCTCATCACATCTTCGATAATTTCCCGCTGTCCCGTTCGAAACGAGCGGTAACCGAACTTTTCTTCTAACAACATCTCAAGGTTCATATACATCCCCTATCTTCGCCAACACAAGACGAATTTCAAAGTAATGGATATTTTCACCAACCGCTTCACGAATCTGTCTTAATTTTCTTGTTTGCAATCGTTGTACGGCCTCCATAATTTGTGATGCACGCTTTTGATTCACAAACGGTTCAATAGAAAATTCATCGATGTTCGCAGCAATTTCCACAATATGATCTTCAATGGTGCTTCGCTTTAAACGGCGCAACCGCGCAATTTCGTCGATCGTTTTTCCTTTCCGCAGCCATTCATATGTCTTTTGTGCTGACAGCGTCAATGGAATAGATGGAGAGATATCACAAAGCAACTCATATAAAGTAGGAAAAGAAAGCTTGTCCGTTTCCACTTTTTCCATTATATAATGCAATACGTGCTGAAACATAAAACGAATATAAATCGGATCTTTTTTCAAAAAAACCGCCAACTGTTCATTCGTCCAGCCAATTCGTT
Organism: Thermaerobacillus caldiproteolyticus; assembly: GCF_013761245.1. Taxonomy (GTDB): domain Bacteria; phylum Bacillota; class Bacilli; order Bacillales; family Anoxybacillaceae; genus Thermaerobacillus; species Thermaerobacillus caldiproteolyticus. The sequence continues at coordinate 5,713 of NZ_JACDUT010000001.1, forward strand.
CAAAACTCGTTAAGCGCAAGGTAAACACCGTCGCTTCTTCTTCGGAAATGGAAGCAAGCAGTGTTCGTATGTCTTCATAAAGGGAGCCAGCTAACTCGCGAGTGCTCCGCTTTTGCGCAAAAAGGTATCGCTTCACCCAAACAAATGTCTCCTCATGGCGATGAATTGGCTCAAATGTACGGCGATGAATCACATTCGACAGCGTCTGTACAAGAAGCGAAAGGCGATACCAAAACAGCATTTCCGACGAATGATATTTCCAACCGTTCAAATGAATTGGGAAAAATGATTGTTGCAACCATTGTTCAAGCTGGTCTTTCCCATTTCTCGTCAATAGATAAGAACGCTCGGCTGTAGGAACCACCCATTGCTTTTCAACAAATTTGCGTACAACCGCTTCAATCTCATGCAGCTCTAGCTCTTTCCAAACGCCAAAAAAGCGCTCAAGTCGAAACCATTTACTATCCTGCAATGTTTGTGACGATTTTTTCCCAGAAAACAAATGGTACAAAGCTGATAAGGAACGCTCGCCATTCAATCTCTGCAAACAAAATAGAAGAAGGAACGATCCATAATCGCTTTTCATCCGCTTCGCTCCTCCACTCAATCTGGTTATGTATACGTTGATTGTAACAAAAATGTCGAAACGTTTCCTGCGAAATGTTTTCCTGTTTCTCAATCATTAAAAAATGGACAAACTAAAAACGGTCATTCTAGCCATGGAACGCACTCTTCCATTCGACTTTTCTATTGAAAAGTTTGTAAAACATCTTTATTATAAAGTATGAGAAACACGTTTCCAGTTACATAACGTAATGGAATCCGTTGCAAATCGAACTCGGGGAGGTTTTTACTCATGCCAAAGTATACAATTGTTGACAAAGAAACCTGTATTGCATGTGGGGCATGTGGCGCGGCTGCTCCAGATATTTATGACTATGATGATGAAGGAATCGCGTATGTTACCCTTGATGATAACCAAGGAATCGTCGAAGTGCCAGACATTTTAATTGATGACATGATGGATGCGTTTGAAGGCTGTCCTACTGACTCTATTAAAGTGGCAGACGAGCCGTTCGACGGAGATCCAAATAAGTTTGAGTAAAATAGGAAAAAGCCCCTTTAACGCTGGTAAAGGGGCTTTTTTATATTATACAGCCATTTGACGTTGAATCCACGGCTTCATTTTTGCAAACAACATCATAAAAATGATAGTAATCGTGATGCCTTTAATCATATTGAACGGCAAAATGCCAGTTACGATTAACTCTCTCGCTTGTTGGGATGATAAAGCCGGAGCGTTAAGGAAAAACGTATATGCTGGTAAAATGACATAATAATTTAGTATGCTCATCATTAATGTCATAATCACAGTTCCTAAGGCTAATCCATACGTCAAGCCTTTTGAATTACGGAACTTTTGAAATAAATAAGCAGCTGGTAAAATAAACGACACTCCCGCGAGAAAATTCGCAAGCTGCCCAATGGGAATGCCGGTGCCGCTTCCTTGAATAAAGTAATGCAGCAAATTTTTAATCGCTTCCACCGCAACGCCCGCTATCGGACTGAACATAATCGCTGCTAGAAGAGCCGGGATTTCGCTGAAATCAATGAGCAGAAACGTTGGAAGCATTGGAAGCGGAAAATTCAGCATCATCAACAAATAGGCAATAGCGGAAAATGTTCCGACAGCAACAAGTTTTTTTACATTACGTTTTTCTTGCATATTCTTCTCTCCTTTTCTTTTCTAGGATTTAGATCCATCTCAAGAAAAAGAGGAAGGCTTCTTTAGCGCCAGAAAAAGATAAATCCCCATGCATTTGCATGAGGAAGAAGCTTTACGGCATGCTAAAGAAACGTTCGGTTTGCTTATTTTTCGAACGTTACCAACCTCCATCTTCTCCCATCCAGACTATACTGTCGGCTCTGGACTCGCACCAGATCCTGCCTTTTAGGCTCGCGGGCTTAGAAACAAAGATGTTTCATCACCGCCGGTCGGGAATTTCACCCTGCCCCGAAGATAGATCTATTCTATTTTTTAGCTTCATTATAACGGATCATTGATATTTTGTTAAGCTGAAAATATTAAATTAAAGATTTATGAATATGGGTAAATGTATACTTTTTCTCACAAGCCAAGTATGAGCGTGGAAAAACAAGCAACAGCTTAGCAAAGTTGATCAAAAACCGCTCATCAAAACTTTACTTACACAATTTCTAACCAATTGTTGCTACTGTTTGCCTCATATTCTATAATAAGAAAAGCATACATATTTATTAAGGAGGAAATTGTCGATGGCTTTTGAAAACAAAATTGTCGAAGCGTTTATTGAAATTCCTACCGGCAGCCAAAACAAATATGAGTTTGATAAAGAACGTGGGATCTTTAAACTAGACCGCGTCTTATTCTCGCCAATGTTTTATCCAGCTGAATACGGTTACTTAGAAAACACGCTTGCATTAGATGGCGATCCACTTGATATTTTAGTCATCACTACCAATCCGACGTTCCCTGGTTGTGTCATTGATACTCGTGTCATCGGCTATTTGAATATGGTCGACAGCGGCGAAGAGGATGCGAAATTAATCGGTGTTCCTGTCGAAGATCCTCGCTTTGATGAAGTTCGCAGCATTGAAGACCTTCCACAACATAAATTAAAAGAAATTGCTCATTTCTTTGAGCGCTACAAAGATTTACAAGGCAAGAGAACAGAAATCGGTACATGGGAAGGCCCAGAAGCAGCAGCCAAATTGATTGAAGAATGCATCGCTCGCTACAATGAAAACAAAAATAAATAAGACGCGGCAACCAAGTTGACATTGCTCAACTTGGTTGTCTTTTTGTTCCCCTTCTCTTTTACCTTCTATATTCTACCAAATAACCTTCTCCCACAGAGCAGTAGGCCCTCGGCACCATTAGGCAAATCGACTCTGTTTTTCTTAATTTCCGAACATTTTTGATAAAAACGTTTACATTGGTATGACTTCTTCTCATTTCATTGACAGACGACTTTTCATATGATAAATTATCAGAAATTTAAAATTCTTGAAAGAGAAAGGAGCACACGTTGTGTTTCGCGTTTTAGTCTCTGACTCAATTAGTGAAGAAGGATTAGCCCCTCTACAAAAATCCGAACATATTGAAATCGTCCAAAAACATGTCACTGAAGTAGAAGACCGCCTTCATGAATTCGATGCATTGCTTGTGCGAAGCGCTACAAAAGTAACAGAAGAGTTGCTTTCTAAAATGCCAAACTTAAAAATCGTCGGTCGCGCCGGCGTAGGTGTGGATAACATTGATGTTGACGCAGCGACAAAGCATGGAGTCGTCGTCATTAATGCGCCCAATGGGAACACGATTTCTACAGCGGAGCATACGTTTGCGATGATGGCTTCCCTTGTCCGTCATATTCCGCAAGCGCATATTTCTGTAAAGTCGCGTGAATGGAATCGCTCGGTGTTTGTTGGTACCGAGCTGCACGGTAAGCATTTAGGTGTGATCGGATTTGGCCGTATCGGCTCCGAAGTTGCCAAACGTGCGCGTGCATTCGGCATGAAAGTGCATGTGTACGATCCGTTTTTAACAAAAGAACGTGCTGAAAAACTTGGAGTTTCCGTCTGTACACTCGATGAAGTGCTCGCTGTTTCGGATATTATTACCGTACATACTCCATTGACGAAGGAAACAAAAGGGTTGCTTGGCGAAAAAAATCTAGCCAAAACGAAAAAAGGCGTATATCTTATCAACTGTGCGCGTGGAGGAATTATTGACGAGCAAGCGTTAGTCAAGTTTTTGAAAAACGGGCATGTAGCCGGTGCCGCACTTGACGTATTTGAACAAGAACCACCGGGAGATCATCCGCTTCTTTCGCTTGATAACGTCATTGTCACCCCTCATTTAGGGGCATCAACCGTCGAAGCGCAGCTGAACGTGGCGACACAAGTCGCAGAAGAAGTGTTGCAATTTTTAGAAGGGAAACCGGTCACTTCATCTATTAATCTTCCAACCTTATCGAAGGATATTTACGAAAAAATTCAATCCTTCTATAATCTAGCGAAAAAGATGGGCATGATCGCATCACAATATATGAATGTGCCTGTCCAAGAAGTAACGGTTACGTATGCAGGAACAGTGGCCGATTTAGAAACAACATATATTACGCGCAGCTTGCTTGCTGGCTTTTTAAAACCGCGCGTCGCCTCCACCGTCAATGAAGTCAATGCAGCCATGATCGCCAAAGAGCGCGGCATTACGTTCGGAGAAAAATTTTCTAATGAAACACACGGCTATGCCAATTGTATTTCGTTCACTGTGCATGGGGAACAGAACACGTTTACGATTAAAGGAACCCATATTCCAAACTATGGCGACCGTATTGTGCATTTGAACGGGTTTGCTATTGACTTTGCTCCTGAAGGGTATCTTCTTTACATTGAGCATCAAGATCGACCGGGAATGATCGGGAAAGTCGGAAACGTGTTAGGGGAACATCAAGTCAATATTGCAACAATGCAAGTAGGGCGTCAGCAGGCAGGCGGAAAAGCGATTATGATGCTATCATTAGATAAACCGCTAGATGATGCACTTTTAGAAACATTATCCAAGATTGAAGATATTGAAACTGTAAAAAAATTAGAAGTATAAAAGATTCATAGAAAAAGGAATGGGGACTCCCCATTCCTTTTTCCCTATCAGCGGTAATTTTGTCTGGCTTCGGCAACAAGCTCTCTTGTGCTAAATCACCTTCTCCATTGAAATGCAAGCACTTCTACAGTCGAAGAACATTTGGCTATCGTAAAGCCAAGATGGAGGCATTTCGCCGTTTGCCCACAGGACGTAGTCAAGCTTTAATCGAAATTGGAACGCTTCCCCTTTATTCTCACCCAAGTGGTACAGCTTTTCTCTCTCCTTTATGGAACGTCATCAGTTCGGTATATCCAACGCTTTTCGCTAGGGCAATCGCTTGGTCAAAATCAGCACCGACATGCTCTGGAACGTGAGCGTCAGATGAAAGAACGATTGGAATCCCTTTGTCGTAACACATTTTTAACAGCCGTTTGTCAGGATAGAGTTCACCAACCGGTTTGCGCAATCCTGCTGTACTAATTTCAACACACGTTTTCGAATTGGCAAGTGCAGTGGTCGCCCTGTCATATTGTTCGAGCAAAAATTCTTCATCTTCCGGGACATACTTAAAAATTTTCACTAAATCTAAATGACCAATAATATCAAATAAGTTCGACTCAGCTAATGTGACAACTTGATCAAAGTATTTGCGATATGTATCATACAAATCTCGACGTTCCCATTCTTTGCGGTATTCTGCCAAGTCAATACCAAAATCATCGACCCAATGAATAGAACCGATGACGTAATCAAACTCATACGATTGAATAAACGCTGCCATTTCCTCATGCTTGCCCGGCGTATAGTCCATTTCAATCGACATCTTTACATCGATACCTGCGTCCCACGCCTGATGAAATAAACGAACATAGTCTTTCATATCATAATATCTTCGCTCATCGACCCACGGATTAGAAAGAATGTTTTTCGTTTGATAGAAATGATAGGCATGTTCGGAAATGCCGAAATGTTGAATTCCTTTCCGTGCTGCCTCATCAGTAAATTGCTTTAAATAATCTAGCGTCAATGTTCCTCTTTCCAGATGATTATGATAGTCTGTTAACATCCAAGCATCGCCTCCCACTAGTTTCTCTCATTATATCTCACGCAAAAGTGAGAGGACAATGATTTTAATGAATTTTCAAAAGGTTAATTTGCCAAGCCGACCATAAATAACAATCGAATACAAATCGCCATTCCCGCCACTACAAGCAATCGCTTCATGATATCATCCATGTAGTTTTCCCCCCTGTTAATGTTTTGACCATATATGTATTATGTGAAGACAGGAGCAATTAGAACTTGGTTCAGGCGATTTTAACAAAATTGTAACAGAGCCTCCATCTTATCGATGAGGGGGTTGTTACTTGATCGGCATTGGGTTCGGGGCAACAGGCACAGCAATTTTTTCATCAAAAGCATACGGACCGATTCGGCTTACATTTCCGCCGGTAAACGTAACAAATTGAAACCCAAACTCTTTTGCCGTTAATAAAATGGCTTCCAACATCCACTGTATAGCGGGAGACTCATCCAGTCGTGAATCGCTTGTAAATTGAACCACTACTCCGCCTTGTTGCGGTTGAACCATCGCAATATTTACCTGCTTTGGAATGGAGGGACGAAACGGATCGTCGCTTGCAGTTTTCATGTGCTCTAACGCTGCTTGAAACGTTGAAAATTCCTTTGGTGATGGAGCAAGAAACAAAGGATGAGAACGATCCAATTGATAGAAATAGTAAGCACGTTTCTTTTGCGGGATTTTTAGCCATTCAACATGTCCTGTATTCGGAAGATCGATTCCCTTTTGGTTTTCAGTAAAAAATTGCACGCTCGTTCCGCCCATCCAGCGCACCGTCTCCTCAATACTCGAAAGAAACATGACTTCGCTTGCCGAACCACCTGATAAAGCAGAGTGCGCCTTTGGTACACGAACAACCCATAATCCTTTCTGATTATGAGAAGGAGAAATAGTTATACGATCGAACAAGTTGTCTGATAACCCCCACTCTTCTCCCATTACTTGGGACTGCGCATTTTCTATTTGTTGAGACAATTGTTCTCCCTTCGCAACAAACACACTAACCGGAATTACCGTTTGTCCATTCACATCAGGAATGCCGAAAACAACCACATCTTGATCATGTAATTCCTCTTTCGTCACAAGACGCGACTGCACGACATCTCTTTGATCAGCTTGAATGATCGCTTGACTTTCTTGAGAATGGTCTTGCGCTCGCAGCGGGATTATTGCTATTGCTTCGTTCTTCTTTTTAATGACATGTTCCCGTTTTGGCTGTAAAGCAGGCATGTTTGATAGACTAATGATGACAAATAAGAATGCTGCAGCGATCGAAGCCATCGACGAAATGATCCAGACTTTCCTCCGTTCTCTTTTACGCGCTGATGACACTTGACTATAAATTTCTTCCTTTGAACGTCTGTCTTGGATGAGTGGCATTTGTTGTAGTACATGCTGGAGACATTGTTCACTCCATCGAGACTGTTTCAAGCTGCATTCCTCCCTTCGCTGCTTCTTCTTCCATGTGCTGTCTTAACGCTTTTAACGCCCGATGTTGTGTCGTTTTCACTTTACTTTCCGTCCAGCCAAGCGCTTCAGCTGTTTCTGCTATGGATAGCGCTTGAATAAACCGGAGCACAATCACAAGGCGTTGATCAATGGTACAGCGACCAAGGCAGCGATACATGAGCTGAATCTCTTCTTTTTGAATGGCGATTTCCTCTGGCAGCGGTTGTGTATCACGAACCTGCCCAGCAGTCCAATCAAGTTTTTTGATAATTTTTCGCCGCCAACTTTTTTGTTTACGAAAAAAATCGATCGCCACATGCCGCGCAATAGACAACAGCCATGTTTTTTCACTGCTTTTTCCTTCAAATCGCTCATAGGAACGCAATACTTTTATATATACTTCTTGAACAAGGTCTTCCGCTTGCTCACGGCTTCGTACCATATAAAATAAAAAATTAAAGAGATCTTGATGGTACTTCTCATACAACTCCTCAAAAACGGAATCCATCCTTTTTCCTCCCGTTCTACTACATCTGTCGATAAGACAAATAGTTTTGTTACATCTATCTTAAAATTTCCATAACGAAAAAGGAAGAATATTGCGGAATATTCTTCCTTTTTTACTAGTTTACGAGGTTATCTCAATAGGAAAAAAGTAGTCTCTGGCCATTTGCTTAATTTCTTCTTCTCCATTTGGGTCAAAACTAATTATTAACGAAGTAGCTGGGCCTGATGAAGCATGTAGCGGTAATGCGCAAGAACATTGTGAGGATTGAAGGCTGTTGTCGTCGAGTAATCCTTGGAGCTCATAGAAAATTCCTTTCGAACCAACGGGGACAAGTTCATAAATATCATTCCTATGTAGCAATTGGCGAAACAAGGATAGTGGTAAGACGCGATCACGTCGCTCCATCACCTCATCGCCGACAAGCGGCTCCCCGATAACGGCGAACTTCGCGTCCGATGGTGTTGTTCCGATTCGTTTTTGCGCTTTGTGAACCATACCAATGACCGTCATCCCGACTGCCGATTGCAATGTCGGAAAATTGGACTCGGTGCTTCCAACAATCGGAAGATCGAGATGCAGCTCGCCAAGAGCCGTGCGAATTCCGGTACAAAGCGCTTCCCATACCTCATTGTGAACGAAATTTTGCAAGACAACCGCAAGCGGAGCCGCACCGACACACATCACTTCCATTAAGGCGACGCGTGCTGCGAAATACGCGACTGTTTCATATGGAACATGAACGATATCCGCTTCTTTCAGCCCAATAGCTGCAGAGCCATCCGCCGCAATAACAAGCTCTTCATCTTGATAAAGTGGCAAAAACAGTACGTCACGCATGCGGCATCTTCCTACTGTCGATCATTGGAAGTTTTACAAGAGAAGGAATGACAGCAAAAGAAACTAAGACATTCGCCATTGTTCCCATAATCAGCGACGGAAAGAGCGCCATCACAAATGCGCTGCCCATGAAAAAGATAAATGGAAGCGGAGCGAGAAACGCATTACCGATAAAAAAGAATATATAGGCTGCCTTTTTCCAATGATGCTGAAACAGCCAACCAAATCCATAAACAAGCAACCCCATTTCTATTGCCACAAACAAATGAAACACACCTAGCGGAAACCCGGCAAAAAACGCCGATGACAGATGACCAACAGCGGCCACGAGCGCGCCGCTATTTCGTCCAAAGAGCGCCGCTGCAACAAGTGCTGGTGCGCTATCTAACGCAACGCTGCCAAGCCCTGTCGGCAGCTTCAATAGCGAGCCAATGACCGATAAGCTAACAAACAAAATGACAGCCGTAAATTTCTTTATATCCCGCATTATTTTTCCTCCTTATCGCGAAACACAATCGCGCTTCGTTCATATTCCACATCCTTTACTCCTAAGCGTGCATTAATGACGCGAGCAACAGCAAAAAAGTAATCGGACAGACGATTTACATATTGCAAAACGATATCGTTAATCGGTTCTGCTTTGCTTAACGATACAATGCAGCGTTCCGCTCTTCTCGTCACCGTTCGCGCTACATGAATTGCTGCTGCTGCTTTTGAGCCGCCCGGCAAAATAAACTTTTCAAGCGGCGGCGCTTCCTTAATGTATTCGTCGATTCGATTTTCTAAAAACGTGACCATTTCCGCTGTCACTTTGTATGGAAGTTTCTGATTGATAATCGCCAAGTCACCGCCGCAATCAAACAATTCATGTTGAATTTTTTGTAGTTCCGCATAAATGTCTTGGAATTTCTCTCCTTCCAATAACGCCATCGCCTGCCCGACAAACGAATTCACTTCATCTAACGTACCGTACGCCTCGACACGCAAGTGATCTTTATCAACGCGTCCGCCAATGAGACTCGTTGTCCCTTTGTCCCCTGTCCGTGTATACAATCTCATTTAGAACTTTCCTCCTTTATTTTATTCGTTCAACTAATCCGCACCAAACGCGATCGACACGCTCACATCGTTTCACCAACTCTTGGTAACACCACCCCGTTACATCACGCCAGTTTCGCTCCTCTTTTGTCAGCGGTACAATTCCTTGAGTAATATCACAGCCAATCCATACGACTGTTCGCTCGTCATCTCCTTGCTCCCAATCGTGCCACATTTGAAAAACATGTTCCCAATGAGTGCGACTCGGCGTACGTCGAATCGATGCTTCTAATCCTTCCAAAATAATGATTTGTTTGAGTGTATTCGCATCAGGTAAAACATATTCTCTTTCATAGCCATTGCACCACATCCATGATTCGATTTCATCTAATCTATAATATTGGCGCGCCCATTTTCTCTTCCCTTGAAAAGCACCTCCGACAATGAAATGCATCGCTTTTTTTCCCTCCATCGCTCAAGCGTCGACTCCAACGTGAACCCACCGCCAAACGGAACTGTCCATTCCCAAAACGAACGCTGAATCGGGGCATAACGTTCGAGCACATATCGAATGGGACCACCATGTGTGACTACGGTTACATGACGAGCACCTACTCGTCCGGCGAGCTCCACCGTACGTGCCAATGCAGTTTCGATCCGTGCTTGAAACTCAGCATAACTCTCCCCGTTCGGCGGAGCCACAGAAAACGATGATTGCAACCACTGCTGATACTCTTTTATTTCTTTCAATTCAGCGAAGGTTTTTCCCTCCCAATCACCAAAATGAATTTCACGCCATTCCTCCGTTTCGTACACAAGTACGTCGCTGCTACGAAACAAGATCTCGCACGTTTGTCGACAACGTATTAAATCACTCGACACAATGAAATCCGCGCTTGGATATAAACGGATCCCTGCCTCATGAAGTCGGACAATTTCATGTTCGGCAAGCGGCACATCGGTAAAACCAATATATCGCTTTTCTTCATTTTCTTTCGTTATACCGTGTCGAAGAAATGTAATAGCCAAATGATGAACCATAGCCACGTCTCCACTCCTTCTACAAACGCCCCGAGCATATCACCGGTAATACCGCCAAATTGTTTTTCACAAAACGATCGTGCTCCCAAAAAGCAAACAAGCGCTCCCGCCGTCAACATAACAAGCTTCTCAAATACATAAGGGACTCCAACGCTAATACTCACAAGCCAAAAGAGCAAAATAGCGATAACGACATACGCATCGCGCTTGAACACATGCTCGCGAAATGCTGCTGCCATTCCAGTTGCTTTCGCCAAGCGACCATATATGAGAAGCAATGCCATAAAGCCACGCGACAAGAGCGGAATCAAAACAAAAAACATAACAGATACATGAGATCCTATCGTTTCATACATAAATAAAAAGCGAAATGATAAAAGAAACATAATCGATAAAACGGCGAACGCCCCGACGCGAGAGTCCTTCATAATCTCTTGTCTTCGCGCGACATCCCGATAGGAAAAAAACGCATCGCTCACATCCATCCATCCGTCCGCGTGCAGACCTCCAGACAAAAAAATGGACAACCACAAAAGCGAAATTGAAAGAAACAAAGGCGAAACAGAAGTGAAGGAAGAAAAAAATGAATACCACCCCGCCAGTATCCCGCCGATCAATAGTCCGACAATCGGAAAACAGCGCACCGACCATCTTGCTGTCGCTGGTTGCCAGTTTATTTCTTTTCGGATCGGAATCACTGTCAAAAACTGCAATGACAACAGCCACCCATGCCATATCGTTTTCATCAAACGGCCTCTCCTTTTTTCACAAGTGGAATGCCATGTTGAGCGAGAATCGCTATAGAGGCTCTTGTAACAATTTGTTGATGCAGCCAGCCAAGCGTTTTCATAAAATGGTATGTCCCCATATCTTCAGGCACACTGCCGGAAAATAGCTCGTTAGAAACGATGACAAGCGCTTTACTGTGAGCCGCGAGCTGCACGACTGCCTCGAAAATCCCCCTTGCTTTTTGAAAACAAGTATCTTCTTGTTTCCAACCTTCATCGCTAAACAATTCATTCGCCAACAAATTCGTTAAACAATCGAGCAATACGACATCATTGGAACCAAACCGAGTGGCAAGTTCGTGTAATCCCACCGATCGTTCCCATGTCATCCATCGAAGTGATTGCCGGGCGCGCTGTTCTTGATGATAGGCAATACGCATTTTCATTTCGTCATCAACTGCTTGGGCAGTGGCAATATAATGAACGACATTTTCACAAGAAGCGAGTTTTCTCACATACTCCTCAGCAATCGCGCTTTTTCCGCTGCGAACACCGCCGCTAATAAAGACGATCATCGCGACCACCTTGTTAATACATGTAATAATTGATCATTTTCTTCTTTTGTTTTGACTGCTAAACGCAAATACTTTCCGTCAAGACTATAGAAATTCATTGTATGGCGCGGAATCATCCCCTCTTTCAATAAATCATATAACAGTTTCTCCGTCGAAAGATGTGACGCTCGCAATAAATAAAAATTCACAACCGATGGCGACACGTAATAGCCCGTTTCTTGCAAAACCGCTTTGATTCGTTCACGCTCACAGGCAATCATTCGCTTCGTATGGGCCACAAACTCATTCATCGGTAAAAAATGCAGCGCGAGCCGTTGTGCCACTTGGCTGACGCTCCACGGCGGTTGCAGTGCTTTTACCTTTTGAATGATCTCCTCATTGGCTACAATGTACCCGATACGCGCACCAGCTAAATGATACATTTTTGTAAGCGAGCGAATAACGATGAGACGAGGGAACAAATCAATCCATTCTATAGCAGTAAACGCTTCAAGCCAAAAATGATAAAACGCTTCATCAATCACGACAAACGTATTGGCTTGGTCTGCCGCTTCTAAAAGTGAATATAACTGTTCTTTTTTCATCACTGTTCCCGTTGGATTGTTTGGATGGCAAAAAAAGAACACATCGACTTGCTCTAGGAACTCTAGCAGCTTACTTTGTTCATATGTCCAATCGCTTTCTTCATCGGAAACAATTGAAAAAATGGAGCAACCATTGGCCTCACACGCCCGGCGATACTCAGAAAACGTCGGTTCAGCGATGCCGATTCTTTTCCTGGAAAATAATTGTGCAAGTAGATAAATGCATTGCGAAGCCCCATTTCCGATGAACAACTGTTCTTTGGAAACACGTTCAGAACGAGCAAGGTAACTGACTAGCTCCGAAGCATCAGGGTCGGGATACTCCATTGCCCAGCGGCAAAATTCCGCTTGCGTCGGCCACGCTGAAAGCGGCAGCGAATACGGATTCGTATTGACGCTAAAATCGATCCACATTTTTGGAACCGGAAGTCCGATGCGTTCATATAATTGATGAGGATTAGCCCCATGAGACGGTAAATTCAATGATGATCCCTCCTATCCAAAGCAAAACGATAAAAGCGAAAACAGTGCGAATCATGACGTTTACCGATTGGCGAATATGCTCTTTCCTCAACTGATGGAGCGGATCCCCGATGTTCGGGCGATGAGATACAACTCCTTTATACGTATTTGTTCCTCCAAGTTGCACACCAAGCAGTGCTGCCATTGCTGCCTCTCCCCAACCACTGTTTGGGCTTGGATGTTTGTGCGCATCTCGCATGAGCAACTTCAAACAGTGACGAATACGTCTTTCCCTGCTGACAAGCACCATAACGATCGCCGTTAACCGTGCCGGTATATAGTTGAACACATCATCTAAGCGTGCCGACGCCCATCCGAAATCGCGATATGTATCATTTTTATAACCAAGCATGGAATCACACGTATTGACGGCACGATACGCAAGCGCCAAAGGGGCGCCGCCAAGAAGCGCGTAAAAAAGCGGAGCGGTAATGCCATCGCTTGTATTCTCCGCAACTGTCTCGACACAGGCGCGCACAATTTCCCGCTCATCAAGATTTTCCGTATCCCGTCCAACGATCATGCTCAGTTCTTTTCGTGCCTTCTCTACATCACCTTGTTCAAGCGGCACAAGCACATGCCAAGCAGCCTCTTTTAAGCTTTTGGTTGCGATCGTCGTGAAAATAAGAAACGCTTCTATGACAATGCCCAATCCTGTAGTAATTCGATAACTAGTATACACGAGAAAAAAGCTAATCGCATATATAATGAGACAAAGGCTTGCGACGGTGAATATTCCTTTTAGCCGCCGACCGCGCCCGCGATTGAAATGTCGATCAAAGTAGGCAATGAGCGCCCCCATCCCCCGCACAGGATGCGGGAACCAATGCGGATCGCCAAGCCAACAATCAAGCGCCACCGCCAGCATAATCGCAAAAAGATGATGAATCATTGATCGTCCCCTCTTCGCTGTTGATATCGGCGAAGCGCTTCTCTCGTCGCTTCGTAGACAGAACGACCGATCGCTTTGCCAAGTGGTGTAATCGTGCCAGCGTAGTCAAAGACGGTATTCATTTGTGAAGCAGCAATCGCGATACAATCGGTCGAAGTTCCCGTCGCCATCGTGTTCGTTTTTGGATCAAGGATACGCTCGTCATACAGCGCTTTCGTTTTTGCCTCCGTTGCCGTCATCATTGCTTGCACATAGGCAGCGTCCATCAACGTTCCGTCAATGAACACGATAATGTTAATCGTGCCGACTCCTTTAGCAGACTCGTCCCTCTCCCACGCTTTCGCAGCATCGACTGCATTTCCAATCCCTGCTGTAACAATCGTAAACAGCGAAAACGTTTCTTCTTTCCGATATACATAGGCAGCGTCTTCTAAACAAACCGCTGTCATCATCCCGATCGTCCGCTTCACGTCCAACGTATGCGACCGTAAATACTGCTTCATTTCCTCTTCAGCATCATCGCACCGGTAATCCTTCGACACATGGCGGTTCACAAAATGAGTCGCCCATTGAAAGCCAGCTCCCACAAGCGACGATGATAACACTTTAAACGGTTGGGAAGTCGTAACAACAATCCGCTCATGGCTCTTTTCTATCGTCAAACGATCACGAAGTTCCTTTTCCCTTTCCGGAAGCTCCATTTCTGGCAAAAACGTTACAATTGGATTTGGCACAACGGGATGGGCTTGACGCCTCACTGGAGCGCCAAACACGTTTCGCAATGTCGATTCTTCGATCATATCATTCGGCTCACTCACACCGATAACGCTTCCTTGCTTAAGGAAAAGAATGCGATCACAATATAAGCTTGCCAAATTCATATCATGAAAAATAGCGATCACCGTTAACCTTTTTTCTTTTGTCCATTTGGAAAGGCGATCTAATAATTTCATTTGCTGGGCAATATCCATATGATTGGTCGGCTCATCTAAAAGCAATATGTCAGGCTCTTGCGCAAGCGCCCGCGCTAAATATGCGCGCTGCCGTTCCCCTCCGCTTAACTGGTCGATCCCTTCTTCCATTTTGTCAAGCAGCTCCACTTGCTCAATCGCTTTTATCACTGCCTGCTCATCTCCCTCTGTCCATTTTGGAAAAAGGCTGCCTTGATGAGCATAACGACCAAGCTCGACCGTTTCTTTTACCGTATAACCGAACGTCGTATCGACGCTTTGCGGCAATACGGCAACAAGCCGTGCCAATTCTTTTTGTGAAAACGAAACAAGCGGCTTTCCATTGAGAAAAATCATTCCTGTTTGTAGTGACAGTTCCTTGCTTAACAACTTTAATAACGTTGTTTTTCCGCTGCCGTTCGGTCCTAGAATGCCAAACAATTCCCCTTTTTGAACGGTAAACGTTACATCTTGCAATACCATTTTGTCATGATAACGATAAGACACGTTATTCACTTCGAGCACATTCATCACGTCTTTCTCTTCATTCTTTTAAAAAATAACACCGCAAATAGCGGAGCACCAATCAAGGAAGTAATGACACCTATCGGCAGTTCGCGCGGCGAAATGATCGTTCGCGCGGCCAAATCAGCAAGGACAAGAAACGCACCGCCATACAAAAGCGACAATGGTAAAAGCAAGCGATGATTCGGACCGCATACTAATCGAATCATATGGGGAATGACTAAGCCAACGAAACCGATCGTGCCAGAAACGGCTACCGCAGAGCCGGTTAACAGCGAAGCGCCCGTTAAAATGACAAGCTTTCTCCTCATGACATCAACACCGATGTGAGCCGCTGTTGCCTCTCCAAACGCAAACGCATTGAGCTCACGAGAATTCCATAACAATAATAAAGAACCGATAAGAAAAAACGGCAACGTCATCATCGTATAATTCCAGCCTCGCATCGCCACGCTTCCCATCAGCCATGTAATAATCTGCCGCAATTCTTCTCCCGTCAACGCAATCATGAGCGAAATAAGCGCACTAAAAAACGCACCAAACATAATTCCAGCTAAAATGATCGTTTCGACCGACATCTTCCGTTCGACCGCTCTTGTAAACAAAAGCACAAGAAACAGCGTACAAAGCCCAAATAGAATACTGACAATCGGCAATGTAAACGTGCCGACAAACGGCAATTGAATGCCGAAGAAGAGCACAATGACCGCCCCAACGGAAGCCCCGGAAGAAACGCCAAGCGTATACGGATCAGCAAGCGCATTTTTCAACAGCCCTTGAAATGCCGCGCCCGCCAGTGCGAGCGAAGCGCCTACCAAGAATGCCAATACAACACGCGGCAAGCGGATCTCCATGACGATTTGAACAAGATTGGTAGGAATATCGCTATTCAATGGAGTTCCAAACCATTGATATAAAAAAATATCAATAATAGTAGAAAAGGGAATCGATAGAGAGCCTATCGATATCCCTAACAAAAGAGAAACGATCACAACGACGACCGTCACCGCGTAAATCGCTGCATTATTGAAAGACTTCTGGATAAATCGCTTTAGCAAGTTCCTCTACCCCTTCGACAAGACGCGGACCTGGACGTGTGACTAAATCAGAATTCACATCGTACACCCGTTTATTTTTCACAGCTGGAACGTCCTTCCAAGCAGGACGAGACATCACTTGCTTCGTCGCATCTTTTACATAATCTCCATATGTTGTAATAATGACATCAGGATTTAAAGCAACTGCTTTTTCTTCCGTAAACATCGGCCAGCCTTCTTGATCACCAGCCACGTTTTTCGCTGAAATCACCTTTAACATGTCATCGATAAATGTTCCTTTTCCGGCCGTATAAATTTCCGGTGCCGGTGATACTTCGACCCATACTTTCAATTGATCTTTCTCTTTTATGCTTTTTGCTTTTTCTTTAATCGCCTCAAGCTTTGTTTTCATATTTTCAATGATTTCGTGTGCTTTTTTCGTCGTCCCTGTTGCTTTTCCGATTAATTCAATCGAATGATACACATCATCAAACGTTTTGGCATCGTTCACAACCAATACGGTAATTCCTGCATCTTTCAATTGTTGTAATCCATCTTTGGAGTTATGGGCGCCTGAAGCATGCGCAAGCACTAAATCAGGTTTCAGAGAAATAATTTTCTCGACATTGAAATCTGTGCCGCCGATTTTTTCTTTCTTTTTGGCGTCCTCCGGATAGTTGTCAAAATCGCTCACACCAACGATTTTCTCACCTAATCCTAACGCATAGGCGATTTCTGTGTTGCTAGGAATCAACGAAACAATCTTTTTTGGCTCGGACTGGATCGTCACTTCTTCTCCTAATCCGTCTTTTACCGTCACCGGAAACGCTGCTTCTTCTGTTTTTGCTTCTTGCTTTTTGGCAGTTGTTTCATTGTTCGCGTTTTCGCTATTACATCCGACCAGCAGCCCGAATGTTAATAGAAAAGCAAGAAACATCACATAATACTTCCACTGCTTCATGTTTATTCTCCTCTCTGATTGATGTATAAATAAAAAACCCATTCCTATCTAGGAATGAGTAAGAAACGACAAAATATAGAAATGCTTGATATGTAAACATTCATTCGTCGTTTCACCATCTCACTCCCCGAAGATAGGAAACATTCGGCAGCAAAGGCAGGTCTACTGACTCATGCATCATCCTACTCTGAACCTTCCCATGCAGGTAACAGCTTTCGCCATCACACGGCACAGTGGTGATTTCATTTCGTCCGCATTTACAGTTGCGGGGACAGTTCTGGACTTTCACCAGATTCCCTATTAAGTCTACTAGGGCAATACACCGCGCCCGTTCGACACCTTTTCTGCCATGATATAAAATTGTGTGAATTTGTCGAACAATTTACAGTTATATATTAATGCAAATGACCATCATTGACAATAAAAAAATAAGAAGCTGGTGCGATATCATTCAAACCTAAACACTCGAATCGAATCCGATCCGAGTGTTTGGATAATCATCAATTATGAATATAACGCTCAAACACAAATCCAAAATCTTTTACCGTATATTGTTTTTTCGTGTCAATTAACCAATGAAATGCAATTTGGTTGAGCTCTTTGAACTGTTCCGCTAAATCATTTGGTGTACTTGCAATGCGGCTTAAAACTGTAGAAGCTAACTCTAGACTTTGGCGAGCATAGTCTAATGTCGTTTCGTTTTCGTGGCAGATTTCTGCGATTTTCAGCAATGCCTTATATAAATCTTTCACTTCTTCGATATGCTTTTTATGCACATCAATCGAGTATTGTTCAGAACCGATTTTAAATTTAATTTCCACATCTAAATCGACCGTACCCGCTGTTTCCAATGTCACATCAGAAATGCGATGCTTGCTGTAATCATAACGGCGAAGCGTGCGCTTTTTGCTTGTTGCGCTCGTTCCGTCAAGATGAATAAGCGCTTTGTTCGTAAAGCAATACTCATCAGACTTTGACTTAATCAAAAAGTAAATTTTCTCCCCATCTTCATGCATCACATAATCGTCGGCATCAACTTTATCATAGTTCTCCGGTTTAATCACAGCCCCTACATCACTTAATCCAAGCACATCAGCAGCGACTTTTCCAAACATGTTATTCCACCTCTCCTCATTTGTGCTAAACACAGACATGCTCATTATAACATGCATAACATAATAATCGTTAATTTTTCCAATTGATTTTATAATCCACACATGACAATACCCTTATCAAACAATTCTATATAAAATACAGATTTTCGACATATGTAAAATGTTTTTAATGCCCCGTTGTGTAACTAAAAGACTCCATCTATGTCAGTTCTTGAATTCAAAGGATGTAGAGTTTAGGGGCTATCGAAGCAGCTGATAAAGCACTTGAGTGGTTGTGTAAAGTTTGAGTCAGACCTTTATTCCAATGTCAAAACTCCTTGCTAATGTTCAAAATCAAAAAAGGAACTATCTCATCAATTAAGAGACAGCTCCCGATATGATTAGTCTTCGAATTCTTGTTCTTGTTCTTGCTCTTGGTCTTGTTCAGATTCCGCACGCGAACGCACTTTTGACGTAGAATCCGAATCCACCTTAATATCAAGATCTATTCTCGTGTTGCCACTGTTGGCGACTCTGGCGATGTTTGTATTGCGGTCTACATTTTTTAAATCATTGTCATTATCTAATTCTGTATTACTTCTTAAATCGTTATCAGATTCAAAATCAACATCTGCTTTTGAACGGCTATCTGAGTCTGAATTTGAACGGCTACGGCTAATAGATTGGTTATTATCATTTTCAGATAAATTTTTCCATAATTTACTCATTATCTCTTCTCCTTCCATTTGTTATATAGTTAATTTATTCAAACAAATAAGTAAAAGTTTGGACAAATGCCATTAGGTCGTACGCTGATTTTTATACCTCTCAAAAGCAAGAAGCCATTTCAAACAGAGCGGAATATTAGAATATATCCTCATAAAAATCAATCAAATAAATATTCGTTACCTATGTAAATAGGGGAAGGTGACTACATATTACCTTCCCCATTTGCTTTGATTTAACAGTTTAACTTTAGATACATCGTTTACTTCTCTTATATGATTGGATTTTTTGTAATTATTTGATAGAGCCTCTAATTTCCGAACAGCTAAATCAAACTCTTCGTTTGTTAGTTGTTTAGTAGCTAATAATGAACATAGAATGGCAAAGGCAATTGGCATTGTATCAACTTGAACATTTATATTAATATCAACATCAGAGTTCCCGCTATGGCCAATTTGTGATGCATTTGAATGGCTATCAAAAGAAGATATCTTCCCTAATGAGGATAAATTTCCTAAATTCCTTAAAGAAGTTTGATGATCATTTATATTTTCCATAACATATCCTTCCCCCAGAAATACAATTTAAAGTGGGATAGAAACTATCCCACCTATGTTATATTGTTTTACTACAACTATTAGTTATTAGTCTTCTTGCTCTTGTTCTTGCTCTTGATCTTGTTCAGATTCTGTACGCGCACGCACTCTTGCCGTAGAATCAGAATCCACCTTAATATCAAGATCTACTTTTGAGTTTCCGCTGTTAGTAACTTTTGCGATGTTTGTATTGCGGTCTATATTTCTCAAGTCATTGTCATTATCTAATTCTGTATTATTTTTCAAATCATTCTCGGACTCAAAATCGACATTTGCTTTTGAACGGCTATCTGAATCCGAACGACTGCGACTATTAGAACGGTTATTTCCACTACTGGAAAAACCTCTCCACTCTGTACTCATTCTCTCTCCCCCTTTCGTTCTTTATGCTGGTAGTTTATTCAACATCACACCAACATGTTTAGACAAATACCAGTAAGTCATATGTTGATTTTTAGAAGTTACTCGACATGTAGCAGGTACTCTTATCAGCACCAAAGGTTATGAATAGTATGAAAATAACATTTTAATTTATTTATCTTTACTAAAATAAATCTTAATTTCCATTCTATTTAGAGTTAAATATTTGGATTATGGGGAACGAAATGGTAAGATACCAATATTTCAACTGATATTCATTCGTTAGAAGACCCAAAAAGAGCGGATAGATCTTTTATATAGAAAACTTTTGAACTAGCTTGCACGCACTTCAAGAACATCGTGAACATACATTCATCTACTTCTCCGGTGATGCGTCCATTAAACCAAACCGAAAGAAAACAGAAAACATTCATCATGAAATAAAGATCCATTCGGTATTGATAAACAATGGAAATCGCTTTTGAAATATTAGAACGAATAGACAATTTATACTAACGGATGAAACAGTTACACGTCATAACATGATCGTTAAGAATAACAATTCTTTATTTCGCAGTTGAAAAGGTAGTCACAAAGAGGAAGTTCTCCATCGCTTAGGGTGTGCTGCTTGGGAAGTCGAAATATCAAGTCATATTTATATATTCAAAGCTAGGCGAAAGTAGTTTAGATCTCCTCGATCAAAATCCTTAACAAAAAGTATGTATGCGTTTTTTGCCACGTTTTATGCCTTATCATGAAGATCTTCCTCCCAAACAATATAAATTAAAAGAAAAATCCACACTATGAAAGTATTTCACTTCCATAGTGTGGTTAGGTTCTCACTTTCTTTCTGGAATTGGTGATTCATTTACCGCAACGGAGAGCTCGCCATACGAATGTATGTATGACGTTTGCCGCGAATGGCAATCGAATACGTCATAATGTTTTCTGGAATGGCAATGCCATGGTAACCAGCATCCCCAATATGATATAAATCAGCTCCGGCCATTTTACTTGTAAGTGCAATTTGACGGATCGTATGCTCGTCCGCCCCTTCTTGGCTTGTGCCGATTGTCAGCATGACTAGCGCTCCTTTTTCATGCGCAAAACGAACAAGCCTTTCCGTTTTTTCTAATGTCACCCCTGGGACAGTTCCTGGCGATGGCATAAGAATAACATCAGCCCCGGCGTTAATAAAGCGTTCCATTACTTCTTCGGAAACGATGCTTCCCCCTGTTTCATTGGCAACGCCTGCTCCATGCATTTTTCCGGCAATAATCAAGCCATCATCACCAAAGACGGAACGCGCTTTTTCAATCGCTTTGGCAATTTCATCATTGGTAACGCCTGTTTTAGGATTGCCTGTTAAGCAAACAAAATCAAAACCTAACTGCTTCGCTTCCTGCAACGATTCCTCCGTCGCCAATCTCCCTTTAGGAAGCGATGTTAAGCCTTCTAACTGTTTAGCGTTCGGATCGACAGGCTCCAAATTGACACCAATCGGACGCCCTGTTAACTCCTTAAGGCGTTTTACAATTTGATCAGGCTCGTTCATATCTAAACCATTAAAATGCGGTGCAAACACATCAAAAAAATTTAATAACAGTAAATCAGCGCCAAAAGCGGCAGCTATTTCTGCATTTGTCACTGCTGGATAAAACGGCGCAAACGCCCCAATGATTTCCGAAACAATTACTCTTCCCTCAGACGCTTTAATCGATTGTTTCAATTGTTTTCCATTCATATTGCGAAAATCAGAAGCAGTACAATCTAACAAGCGTTTCATAAGGATACTCCTTTTATGTGTAATTAAAAAGAAAGCGAAAAATAACTCGTTCGATTTCCCCTAATCCCAGACTATAAAAAGCCCTTGGCTGTTCAGATAAACAGCCAAGGCATGCAAAGTTTATAGTTTTTTCATCTCATTCGCCACAAATTCAACATCCGTGCCAACGACCACTTGCAAATCCGTTTGGTTGAGACGAATAACACCTTTGGCTCCTAATTGTTTTAGCTCACTTTCATTGATTTTTGACATATCATTGACTTTTAGACGTAAACGTGTGACGCAATTATCAATTTGCGCTACATTGTCTTTTCCGCCTAACGCTTCCATGTACTTTGCGGCAAGATTTTCATATTTGCCTTCAGATTGCACTGTACGATTTTCCATCTCTTCGCCTTCATCTTCGCGTCCCGGTGTCTTTAGGTCAAGCTTTTTAATAAGGAAGTAAAAGACAACAAAATAAATAATTCCATAAATGATTCCTTGTACTAACAACAAATATGGTCTTTGGGCAATGCCTAAGTTTAAGAAATAGTCAATGGCTCCCGCTGAAAAGCTGAATCCGTGGTGAATGCCTAACATCGTCGCAATCGCCAGCGAAAGACCTGTTAAAATGGCATGTATAAAATAAAGCAACGGCGATAAAAACATGAACAAAAACTCAATCGGTTCTGTAATTCCCGTTAAAAACGATGTAAATGCAACCCCGATAAGCGCACCGGCTATCTCTTTACGACGCTCTTTTTTCGCTGCAGCAATCATCGCCAGCGCCGCTGCCGGAAGACCGAACATCATGATTGGGAAAAACCCAGCCATAAAAATGCCGGCACTAGGGTCCCCCGCAAAGAAACGGCCTAAATCTCCTGTTTTTCCGTTAAACTCTCCAAAGACAAACCATACTAAATTGTTTAACACATGATGCAATCCAATCGGAATTAACAAACGATTCAAAAAGCCAAAAATACCAACTCCTAACGCGCCAGCGCCAATAATCCATTTGCCAACTGCGTTAATTCCATCTTGAATTGGCGGCCATACATACCCGAAAATCAATGCTAATACAAGCATCACCAGAGAAGTAACTATCGGCACAAACCGTTTTCCGCCAAAAAACCCCAACCAGTCCGGCAGCTTAATATTATGATAGCGATTATATAAAAGACCAGCAACAACTCCTGAAAGAATCCCCCCTAATACCGCCATATTAATGTCTTTATTAATCGCTGTAGCTCCTTTTGTTAACACAAAATAACCAACCGCGCCGGCTAACGCAGCGGCACCATTCCCATCTTTTGCAAATCCGACTGCTACTCCAATCGCAAACAATAAAGGCAAGTTGGAGAAAACAGCATCTCCTGTTGCTGCGATAAACGGAATATCCAATAAATCCGGTTGCCCTAAACGAAGCAATAACCCCGCCGCAGGAAGAACGGCAATCGGCAGCATTAGCGCTTTTCCAAGGCGCTGTAAAAATCCTAACATCATATATTCCCCCTCTTTTTGTCATTCTTTATCGAAAAGCAAGTAACTTGCCCTTCTACCGTTCCATTTCGATCGTAAATTTGTAACGATCTCCTCGGTAAATCGATCTGACCACTTCCAATGGTCGTCCATTTTCTAAATAGCTATTTCGCTGAATGGATAAAACCGGTGCTCCTTCTTTCACTTGTAAAAGATTTGCCTCTACTTTCCGCGCCACCGATGCCTCTAATACTTGCACCGCCGAGCGGATCGTTAATCCTAATTTATTTTCAATAAACTCATAGACGGAACCGCTTACAATCCCCCGCGTTAAACCGGGTACGAGCGCACAGGGCAAGTACGACGTTTCTAAAGCCATCGGCAACTGATCAGCTAAACGGATACGGCGAATTTCATAAATATCCGACCCTTCGCGAATGTCGAGCTGCTGGGCTAATGATTGGTCGGCAGGAATAATATGAAAGTCAAGCACATTCGTTCCCGGGTCCATCCCTCTAGCTCTCATGTCTTCAGAAAAACTCGTCAATCCTTTTAACGGCTGTTCGATTTTTTTCGCAGCGACAAACGTGCCTTTTCCTCGCTTTCTCACCAAATAGCCGTCGTTTACTAAATTATTGATCGCTTGACGAACCGTCATCCGGCTAATGTCGTACGTTTCAGCAAGCTCCCGCTCAGACGGAATCATTTCTCCTGGTTTAAGCTGCTGTTTTTCGATCATTTCTTTTATCCCTTGTTCAAGCTGATAATAAATCGGAAGAGGAGAATGTTTGTTAATCATATCGCATACACCTTTCGCTGCTCATCTCTCACAAGCGATAATGCTTCTTGATCAGCAATGATCGTGACATTTGGATGCGTTTTTAAAACGGACGCAGGAATTAGCGGTGTCACATCTTTTTCAAAGAGTTGGGCCATAATCGGCGCTTTTGTCTTTCCTGATGCAAGTAAAATGATGTGTCCGCTTTTCATAATCGTTGCAATTCCCATTGTAATGGCCTTGCTTGGTACGTCTTCTAGCGTAGGAAAAAAGCGGGCGTTCGCTTGGCGTGTGGATGGAGCCAACTCGACGACATGCGTTACCGTAGAAAACGGCGTTCCTGGTTCATTAAAACCGATATGTCCGTTTCGCCCAATCCCTAATAGTTGTAGATCGATTCCACCTACCTCATCAATCAAATTCTCGTAACGCTTGCATTCTGCTTCCGCATCATCGGCAAGCCCGTTCGGAATATATGTTTGTGACACAGGAATATCAATATGAGAAAAAAGATGACGGTTCATGTAATAGTGGTAACTATTTGGATGATCCGGTCCTAGGCCAAGATACTCATCCAAATTAAAAGTATGGACACGTTCATACGATGTTCCGTTTCGGCGATGATCGTCCGCTAATGCTGCATACGTTCCGAGCACTGTTTCTCCTGTTGCTAAGCCGAGAACGGAATTCGGCTTTTTCTTTATTTGTTCAATAATGATTTTCGCCGCTTTTTCACTCATTTCCTTGTAATCTTTTACTTCCATGAGTTTCACGACAGACCCCTCCTATTTCGAATATGCGAGTTTGCCGCGACAAAATGTCATGACTACCTCATATTCTTGATTCAGCACAACAAGGTCCGCATCTTTGCCGGCGCGAATGCTCCCCTTTCGTTCAAGAATGCCTAATTGTTTAGCCGGGTTCCACGATCCCATGCGAATGACATCCTCAAGGGTACAACCGGTAAACTCTATCATTTTTTTGACAGCATCCTTTAATTTCAAAATACTTCCTGCCAGCGTTCCATCTTGCAATGTGGCCTGTTCCCCTTGAACGATTACTTCTTGGCCGCCTAGTTCATATACTCCTGCTCCGAGGCATTTTGCACGCATCGCATCGGTAATTAACACCATTCCATCACTTCCCTTATTGCGGTAAGCAAATCTTACCATCTCAGGAGCTACATGAATGCCGTCAACAATAATTTCACAGAGCACCTCATCATGCATGAGCACTGCTCCAGCAACTCCCGGCTCACGATGATGAATGCCGCGCATACCGTTAAATAAATGAGTGGCATGCGTAATCCCCGCCTGAATCGCCGCTTTCACTTCTTCATAGATGGCGTCAGAATGACCGATCGAAGCGACAACACCGTGTTCTTTTAAATAGGCGGTTAATTCCAATCCATTTTTCTCTTCCGGCGCTAATGTCACAAGGCGAATATATCCATTTGCGGCCTCTTGCCATTTTTTGAACAACTGAATATTTGGTTCCATAATATTTCTCGGATGTTGGGCTCCAGCCCGTTTTGGAGAAATAAATGGTCCTTCTAAATGAATTCCAATCACTTCCGCTTCTCCTGGGCGATTATGAAACTGAATGTAGTGTGCCGTATTTTGCAACGCCCGCTCGATCAGATCGGAAGAAGCCGTCATCGTCGTTGCAAGAAAGCTTGTTGTTCCTTCCTTTGGCAGTACCGTAGCCATCGTCTGTAGCGCATCTGTTGTCGCATCCATCACATCTGCTCCGGCTGCTCCATGAATGTGAATATCAATGAATCCAGGCACAACAAAATGATGAGAATCAAGCTCAATGACAGTTGCTCCGTTTACATCTGGCTGCGATGACATTGGACCGATATCGACGATTTTTTCTCCTTCCACGAGCACATATCCTTGCTCGATTCGTTCCTTTTCCGCATAAACGGTTGCGTTCTTCAGAAAAAGTCGATTCATCATGCCACACCCTCTTTCTGATTTGATCTTAACATTATATCAACTAGTTGTCTATACCACTTGGACTATTTTTAAATATTGTCTGCAAACCCGTCTGTTGACAGCAAAAAGCAAAAATTGTTGATCAACGCAGCAATTGAATTCTGTCACGATACATTTCAATGAGCTTCTGATTATGTTCCTGTCCTTCCTGAAGATTGCCGCTTACAAAAATCGGCGTCTCTTTTCCGTGTTCCGCGATCATGACGATTGCTTCAGCGAAAATCGCATGCAAAATCGCAGCGCCGATGATGGTCGATGTTGGTGCAAACGGAACAGAAACATGAGGATGTGTTAAAACGGCATCCCCTTTTACTGAATAGTTGTTAATCGCGAGGTCAACGCATTCCCATAAATGCTTTCCACTTGGATGAAGCGATGGAAGCGCTTTTGAATACTGTAATGACGTGATCCCAATCACATATGCTCCACATTGTTTCGCCCATAATGCAACATCAATGGGAACCGGATTGCGTCCAGAATTGGAAATGACAAAAACAACATCCTCTTTTCGAATATCTTCCTTTTCTAAAAATGTACGAGCATATCCTGTTTCCTTCTCCAACTGCGATGAGCGAACAGCGCCTTCATGAAGCATTAACGATTCAATCAATATCGGTTTAATCGGAACAAGCCCGCCGGCGCGATAAAACACTTCTTCCGCTAACAAATGGGAATGCCCGCAGCCAAATAATTGAATAATGCCAGCTCTTTGGATACACTCTGATACTTTCTTCGCAGCGATGAGCAGCGTTTCTTTTTCCTCTTTTTCAACAGCCACTAGCAACTTATGAATATGCTGAAAATATTCAGAAATCAAAGGCATTCCTTCCTCCTTTTAATCGTCCTGTTAAACAGCATTGGTTTTTAATAGAAAATAATATAGACTTCCTTTTTTAACCTTGCTGAAGAATGTGCTGACAACTGATTTCTTTATTGTATACAAGCCATTATTTCGATTTATTTTGTCTTATTTTAATAGCAGCTACAATACAAACAAATGCACCCATAAAACTGGTGAAAACAGCAACAAAGACTGCGTTATCCATCATTCATCCACCCATCATTCTAATAGCTTTATTATAAACTGACTGGCTCCATTAGCTTAAGAAAAAATCAGCAACATTCTTGAACACAGACTTTTTCTTGCTAAAGAAAAAGCCCCGCATCAAAGCAAGGGCTTTCCGTCTACGATTCGTGTGTTGCATTTGGCAAGTAAAACGTAAACGTCGTACCTTCATGGAGCTTACTATGCACGGAAATCATTCCTTTATGCGCTTCAACGATATTTTTCGCGATCGCAAGACCTAGCCCTGTTCCGGAACGACCGCGGGTACGCGCTTTATCCGCCTTATAAAACCGCTCAAATATAAACGGCAAATCCTCTTCCGCAATGCCGGAACCGGAATCTTGAACATGAATCGTGACTCCGTCCCCGCTTCGCTCGACGATTACTTTCACCGTCCCGTTTTCATCTGTATGGCGAATGGCGTTATCAATTAAGTTCGTCAACACTTGTTCAATGCGGTCAGGATCAATCGTCATTTCGATGTTTTCATCTTTCCATTCAGCCGATAAATTGATTTGTTTTTCCTTCGCCAATCCTTGGAATTTCCGAATAATGCGCTCAATATATGGAGCAAGCTGAACAGTTTTATAATTTAACGTTATATGTCCTGCTTCCATGCGGGCTAAATCAAGCAGGTCATTGACGAGACGCCCCATTCGTAACGATTCATCATAAATGACTTTCGCCATTTCTTTCTTTTCTTCATCGGTCGCAGCAATATCGTCAATAATGGCTTCGCTATATCCTTGCAACATCGCAATCGGCGTGCGCAGCTCATGAGAAACATTGGCGATAAAATCTTTCCGCAGCTTGTCCAAACGCCTCTCTTCCGTCATATCGCGCAATACCGCCACTGCTCCGCGAACAGCGGTCTGGTTATAAAGAGGTGACATTAAAATAACCCATGTTCGTCCTTGCAGCGTCAATTCCGTCATCTGCTCTTTCTCTTCACCGACGACGCGAGCGAACAGCTCATTCACTTGCGGCGGCAGTGGAGCCATCACCTCAGCCTCGTTTCCCTGTTCAAAATACCACGCTTGCAAAAATCGCTCTGCCGGTGGGTTTGTAATTAAAATTTCCCCGTCGCGATTAAAGGTAATGACACCATCTGCCATGCTGCTCAAAATGCTCGCTAACTGCTCTTTCTCTTGGTTTAACGCATTGATGTTAAATTGCAGGCGCCTTCCCATTTGGTTAAACGCCATCGCCAGCTCTCCGATTTCATCATGAGTTAAAATCGGCACTTTCGTATCGAATTTGCCGCGAGCAACTTCAAACGCAGCTTGACGCATTTTCCGAAGCGGAGCCGTAATGCGCGTCGATAGGAAAAACGCAAAAATCGTCGTTAATACAATAGCGATGAATGCAGCCAGAAAGATTAATTTCTTCGTTTGCTGCGTCGTATCTTCAACCGCTTGCAACGATTGGTAAATAAATACCGCCCCGTGTTTCCCATCTGCTGTCTCAAGCGGTACGCCGACAATAAGCAATTGACCATAACGGTCATCACCGACTTGAATGTTCGGCAAATACATTTTCTTTTTTATTTGCTTTCGTTCGGTTAATACCTTTTGTAAATCGTCATCCTTTTGAATAAGCGATAATGGCAAGTCGCGCAGCCGGGTGTTTGCGGGCGAATACCAATAATGGACTTGATCAGCGATAATGACCGCTTTCGACATATCGCCGACTAATGTCCATGCAATGGAACGCCCGAGTTCTTCATCCGTATGTTCGTGCATGACTTCTGATACTTTTGTTGCCAATTGCGTTAACTCTTTTTCCGCTTCTTGAACATGGTAGTTTTCAAAAAATTTTAATAGGAGAATCGTTAAAATAAAAAGAACAAACGAGACAAGCAATAAAATAGTAAACCATAATTTCCCGACAACGCTGCGCCAAAACCACATCATTCGTTCACAACCTCGAATTTATAGCCAACTCCCCAGACGGTCACAATCATTTTTGCCGCCGTCGGAGACACTTTATTTAATTTTTCACGAAGGCGTTTAATATGTGTGTCCACGGTGCGTAAGTCTCCAAAAAATTCGTAATGCCATACTTCTTTTAAGAGCTGTTCTCGATCAAACACTTTATCGGGTGATTTTGCCAAAAATAATAATAGTTCATATTCCTTCGGCGTTAAGCTCACTTCTTTCCCATCTGCTGTGACGCGGTGAGCATCATTATCGATTGTTAAATGCGGAAAGACAAGAATGTCTTTCGCAGTGGTATCCGTTGGTACATATGTTGCGTTGACCGCACGGCGTAAAAGCGCTTTAACGCGCAATACGACTTCACGCGGGCTGAACGGTTTGACAATATAATCATCGGTTCCTACTTCAAACCCTTGAACTCGATTCGCTTCCTCTCCTTTTGCGGTCAACATAATAATCGGCGTTGTTTTCTTTTCACGAATTTCTTTACATACTTCAATGCCGTCCCTCCCCGGCAGCATTAAGTCAAGCAAGATCACGTCATAATCGTTTTCCAGCGCTTTTTTGAGTGCATCGTCGCCATTATCCGCTTCCTCAATGAGATAATTTTCACGCTCTAAATACATTCTTAATAAGCGCCGGATACGTTCCTCGTCATCGACAACTAAAATTTTTACTTGTTTATCCATCATGAACATCCTCCCTTGTTCACTATTTTACAAAAGTGCTCCTCTTTTATCTACATTTTCTATTTATAAATAAAGGATGTCCCACAAAACGATGAGACATCCCCTTTGTCTAGGTTTTCATGACAGCTGACTTTTCAAACATGGATCGTGATGTAACATCCCATTGGGATTGCACGAATTGGCTTCGTGATAGTTACGAACCAGCATACGAATGCAAGCCAGCGATGACCAAGTTGACCGCAACTAAGTTAAACATAATAATCGCAAAACCAATGACGGCAAGCCATGCCGATTTTTCACCATGCCATCCTCTTGATAAGCGAAGATGCAAAAATGCAGCATAAAACAACCACGTGATTAATGCCCAAACTTCTTTCGGGTCCCATCCCCAAAAGCGCGTCCATGCAATTTGTGCCCAAATCATGGCAAAAATCAATGCTCCAAGGGTAAACACTGGAAAGCCAATTGCGACAGCGCGATAACTAATTTCATCGGTCAAATCTAAATTCACATGTTTCACAAGCGGCTGTAATGCTGCGGCGATACGTTTCCGCAATACAAGACGCAACAACAAATAAAGAACCGTTCCACCGATCAATGACCAAATCACTGTGTTTAATTTTTTCGCATTAATGATGGCCGGCATATGAACAAGCGGCTCAAAGCGATCAGCACTTTCTTTTTCTAACGTTCCCTTATGCGGTCCGACAAGTGCTGGCATATCGTATACGACTTCCGCTTGTTGTTTATTTTTATCCACCCACGTAAATTTCGCTTCATAATCAGCAAGGCTGAATGCCGTTGAGACAGCGACAAACCCGAGTGTCGTAATTAAACAGAACATAATGACTTCCAACCAAAACGTGCGTTTGCTTGGCTTCGATTGGTCAACGACGCGAATTAAATAAATG
The DNA here is from genome assembly GCF_013761245.1 of Thermaerobacillus caldiproteolyticus. Classification (GTDB taxonomy): domain Bacteria; phylum Bacillota; class Bacilli; order Bacillales; family Anoxybacillaceae; genus Thermaerobacillus; species Thermaerobacillus caldiproteolyticus. The sequence goes on from NZ_JACDUT010000001.1 coordinate 36,472, forward strand.
AGCCCTGCCGCAAAGCTAACGGCTAAAATCGCTTCCCCAGCTGCCGCTGTTGTGACATGGATGTGTAACCAGTCACTTTGCAATGCCGGGATAAGCGGTGTAATCTCGCGCGGAAACATGCTTGCATAGGCAATCACTAGCAGCGCGACCGGCAATGTAAACAAGCCAAGGACACTTATTTTATAAATAAAATAAATAATGATAAAGGCACCGACAAGCATCATTCCAAAAAACGTGGTGAATTCAAATAAATTACTAACCGGCGCATGCCCAGCGGCAATCCATCTTGTAATAAAGTAGCCCAATTGCGAAACAAAACCGACAATCGTAATGACAATTCCGAGCATTGACCAGCGATTGGTGCTCGGCTTCTCCTTTTTGTCGCGAATCGCTCCGCCAAAAAAGAACGTTCCGATTAAATAGAGAATAAACGCGATATAAAGCAGTGTACTACTTAGTTGCGCCATTCCTGTCTCCTCCTTGCGCTGCTTTCTTCTCCACTTCCGCTTGGTCGATTGGCATCGCTAATCCTGTTCCTTCGATGATATGCTTCATTTCATTTTTCAATCCGAACCAGTTTTTATTCGTATGTGCGGCCAGCCATACTTCACCATTCACCCGCTGCAACCAAATGCGGCGATGATTCCAGTACATTCCTTGGATAAGCCCGATCATAAAAATGACTCCGCCGATTCCTAAAATCCATAATGTAAAATCGCGACGCACCGTCAAGCCAGAGACGTTTCTCGTATCAAGTCCGGCAAACGCCATTTTATATTTGTTATTTCCAAATGGCTCAATCGTCTGACGAATTGCGACAAAGCTGACTTCCCCTTTTGGTTTGTCAGGAGTAATCATTTTAAACACAAACGCCGGGTTATTCGGAATTTTTGATTTTGTCGCCGGATTTCCGTCATCATCAAAATAAAAGTCCGGGAAATAGCTTAATAGCTCAACACGATAACCATTTCCAAGGTTGTAAGAAGATTGCGGATTATGTAAATCAACTGTTACCGTACCAAATGATTGATTGGTCGCTTTATCAATTAAATTAAACGCCATTTTATTCGGTTCGTTCATTTTAAAATCGACTTGATATAAGGCATAATGGTCATATTTCAGCGGTTCGTTAACGCGAATGTTGTACTCTTTTACTTTTTTTAATTTTGGCTCTTCTCCCGGCACAATCGGACCAACGCGCTTATAAAGCACAACGTTCGTTTGATACGTTTTCGCCACAGTTCCGTTTCCGACACGATCGATGGCTGCATTAAATACTTCGTTATCTTTTCCTTTCTCATACACTTCAAAAATAAATTTTTCGTTTTTCAAAAAATACTTTCCGCCTGTACCCGGAATTTCTTTTGTCTCACCTTCGCGAATCCAAAGCACTTTATCGACATACATGCCCGGGACAAAGCGAAGCATCGCACCGATTAAAAAAATGATTAAGCCGATGTGGTTCACATACGGTCCCCAACGCGAAAAACGTCCTTTTTCCGCCAAAATGTTACCGTTTTCCTCACGAACGTGATAGCGGCGCTTGATTAATCGCTCTTTCATTTGGCTGAATACTCGGTTTTCATCGGCCACCTGTGAAGCACTAAATAAACGTTGGCGCTGCAAAAACGTCGGATGGCGTGTTACCCCTTGCTTTTGTAAAGCGCGATAAAGCGGAATGACGCGGTCTAAACTACAGATGACCAGCGATACGCCGATGGAAGCAATCAGAAGCATATACCACCAAGAGCCGTACAAATTATTGAAACCAAGCTCATAATAAAGCTTCCCAGCCCAACCATATTGGTCTTTGTAATATTCGGCAGGGCTGACGTTCGGCGGAATATACATTTCCTGTGGAAAAATCGTTCCGATCGCGGATGCAACGAGCGTAATTACAATGAGCCAGACGCCGACTTTGACGGAAGAAAAGAAATTCCAAATTTTATCAATGATTGTTTTATTATACGTTTGCGAACGGCGCGCACTTCCCTCATAACGCATGTCCAATAATTTTTTCGATGTATCCTCTTCGAGCGGCTTTCCGCACGATTCGCAAAAAACAGTCCCGTGCGGATTGACGTGACCACATTCACATTTTACTTGTTCCATTGCCAAAACTCCCTATGGTTTAATGCTTTCCATATATTGCTGAACCATCTCTTCTGTCATCGTTCCGGTAATAATCTTTTTAATTTTCCCGTTCTTGTCAATTAAAAATGTTGCCGGCAGCTGGTCGATGTCATAGGCATTCATCACTTGATCTTCCCGGTCAATTGCAACCGGAAACGTTAAACCAAATTGGTCGATAAATTTTTGTACGCTCAATTTCGGTTCGCCGACATTTACAGCCAATACTTCGACCCCTTGCTGTTTATACGCTTCATACTGCCGGTTAATATACGGCATTTCTCGTTCGCACGGCTTACACCACGTTCCCCAGAAGTTCAAAAATACTCCTTTACCGCGATAGTCGGAAAGGCGATGGGATTTCCCATTCAAATCCGTTAGCACAAAATCGGGAGCGGTGGCACCAACTTTGATGCTTGTTTTTTCGGTAAAAAAGTTGGAATAAATCGTATAGCCCACTGCGCTCAGAAGCAATAATAAAATCACAGTTCGCACAACAAGTCGTTGTTTTTTCATTGTTCTGACTCTCCTGAAATCAAAATATTCCATTTTCCATTATAGCAATATTCACAGTTGTCAACATGAAAATTATATGAATGTTATGTGACAACGTAAGAAAAATTTACCTCCTACCGCCGGATAAGGCCAGTGCACGAAGTTGTTTGACTTCATGTGGCGATAGCTCTCGGTAATCTCCAGGATTGAGCCCTTTTAAATCGAGAAACGCATAACGTTCCCGCTTCAATTTCATTACCCGGCAGCCGATCGCTTCAAACATACGGCGCACTTGGCGGTTGCGTCCTTCATGAATGCGTATTTCAATAATGGCCGTTTGCTTTCGCTTATCGAGTGAAAGCATTTTCACTTTCGCCGGCGCCGTCATGCCATCCTCAAGCATAATACCTTTCTCTAGTTGCTTTAGTTGCTCTCGTGTCGGAATTCCTCTCACTTTGGCAATATACACTTTTTCGATTTCATAGCGAGGATGCATCAAAAGGTTCGCGAAATCGCCATCGTTCGTCAACAATAATAACCCTGACGTATCATAATCTAATCGTCCAATCGGGTAAATGCGCTTATCAAGTCCTTCAAAAAAGTCGGTAACCACTTTCCGGCCTTTTTCGTCTTTGACGCTGGAAATGACACCGCGCGGCTTATAAAGAAGATAGTAAACCGGTTCTTCCCTCTCAACCGGAATACCGTCCACTTCGATTTTATCTTGAGGACCTACTTTTACACCAAGTTCGGTCACAACTTGACCGTTCACTTTCACTTTTCCTTGTAAAATAAGCTCTTCCGCTTTTCGTCTTGATGCAATTCCTGCATGTGCAATTACTTTTTGCAATCGTTCCATTGTTGTTGTCACCTCTTCAATCATCTTACTCTTTCCATGAAAAAGATACAAGCATGTCCCCTCACTATTTTTTATCATACACACCTTTTTTCGACAAACAAAAAAAGCAACCCAACAGGTAGGTCACTTTTTTAAAGGTGAAGAACGCAGCCATTTTAACGAAAAACCGTTTTGCCCGGCTCGCAGATAGTTGTCTTCCATGCCACACTTGCCCAAAATATGATTTAAAAAGTGATGCTTTATGTAACTCGAAAACACCCCCGCCCTCTCGGCAATGCAGGAACTTCTTCAAAGAAAGAATATTTGTCCATTGCACTTAACGGCTCTTCTCTGCTTTTCCTATCTACCAAATACAAATAATACAATAAAAAACGAAATGATAAAACTAAGGATATCGGCTAAAATCCCTACTTTCAACGCATCTCCCATCTTTTTAATACCGACAGCGCCAAAGTAAACGGTTAACACATACAACGTTGTTTCCGTACTCCCTTGAATCGTCGACGCAAGCCGACCGATAAACGAATCCGGTCCGTATGTGGCAATCAAATCGGTCGTCATGCCTAAAGCGGCTGTGCCGGAAATGGTGCGAATCATCGCCAGCGGCACGACTTCTACGGGAATGCCAATCGTTTTAACGAGCGGCTCAATGAAATTCATTATATAGTCCAAGGCCCCGGAGGCTCGAAAAATCGAAATCGATACAAGCATGCCGACTAAATACGGAATCACGGAAAAGGCGATTTGAATGCCTTCTTTTCCCCCCTCGACAAACGCTTCATATGTCGGCACTTTTTTAAACGTCCCATATAAAAGAATAAAGGCAATGGTGACAGGGATCAGCCAAATGGAAATTAGCTGAATCAGGCTCATCTCCTCTTCCCACCTTTCCGCACTCGCTTCCAATAATAATATCGATCGATGAAAATGGCACCAATCGTGGAAATGGTGGAAGCAACAAGAGTCGTGCCGATAATGTCTCCAGGAGCCGCAGAGCCATATGTCATCCGAATCGAAATAACCGTCGCCGGAATAAGCGTAATGCTTGACGTGTTAATCGCCAAAAATGTGACCATTGAGCGGCTCGCCTCGTCTTTATAGCCATTTAATTTTTTCAGCTCTTCCATTGCTTTAATTCCCATCGGTGTTGCGGCATTCCCCAGACCAAACATATTCGCAATCATATTCGAGACGATATACCCCATCGCCGGATGGTTTGCCGGCACCTCTGGAAAAAGGCAGCGAACAAATGGTTTACATAAATTAGAAAGCTTAGCAAGCAATCCTGCTTCCTCTGCAATTCTCATCAATCCAAGCCAAAACACTAAAATACTAATCATACCGATGCTGATTGTCACCGCTTCTTTTGCACCTTTAAATACCGCTTCGTTCACTTCATCCATCGTTCCATGGGCCATCGCAAAGAAAATTCCGATAATCGCCATCATTACCCAAATTACGTTAACCATCGTTCCCCACACCTAAAAAGAAAAATAACTTCCCAATCGAATCATTAGACACAGCATTTGATGAATGCTCGTACAAAATTGGTACCTCATCAACCGCTTCGTCGTCTAAATAAAGCACCGCTTTGCCAACAACGTCAGGGATATCGCGTTCATCTTTCTTCCATTCTTTTTTTGGTTTGATGAGTTGAATCTTAACATGTAGCTGTTTCATTTCCTCTTCTGTCACAGGATACATTAAATCGCGGCTCACGCGAATCTTATTATGATAAAAGTCATCCTTAATTTTGTTGATCATCCGCTTGTCGTCTACTTTGGCGATGACATAATCTTCAAACCCGTATTCGTACATTGCAATATGGTCATTCCAGTCATCCGGTGCATCCAGCGTCACCGCGATTAAATTTAAACCGTCTTTGGAAGCAGTCGTGACGAGCGTGCGTTTCGCTCGTTTCGTATATCCCGTTTTTCCCCCTGTGCAATACTCATAAAGGTTCGTGAGCAATTTATTTTTATTGCGCCAGACTCGATCCCATTTTTCCCCGGGATTGGGGGCACGATATACTTTTGTTCCTGCAATTTTCCGAAACTCTTTATTCTGCATCGCATACTGCATTAATAACGCCATATCGTAGGCGGTAGAGTAATGATTCTCCGCATCATCTAATCCGTGGGGATTCGCAAACTCAGTATCTCTCATTCCGATTTCTGCCGCTTTTTGGTTCATCAAAAACACAAAACCTTCAACGCTTCCCCCGACATATTCAGCGATAGCAATTGCCGCATCGTTCCCCGAACGAAGCATCAGTCCATATACGAGATCGCGCAACTTGATTTTTTCTCCCTCTTTCAAATAAACGGACGATCCTTCCGCACGAACAGCACGAGAGCTCACCGTTACCGTTTCGTCCATTTTTCCCGATTCAATCGCTAAAATGGCCGTCATAATTTTGGTGATGCTTGCAATGCGTCTCTTCGTATGTGCGTCTTTTTCAAATAGTACTCGTCCCGAATGTTGCTCCATTAAAATCGCACTTTGCGCGCTAACTTCTCCGACTGCTTCTGTTTTGTTCGGAATACATGAAAAAAACATGGTAAGCGCTATGATGAGTACCATACACCGTTTCCCTAGCTCCATGTAATCCCATCCCTTTTTCCGTTTTGTACAAGTGTATGCACAAAATGAATGGATATGCTTGAAAATGTACAAGTCTCATCTAACCGCATAAAAGTAACCGCATAAAAGGGAAGGAAATTCCTTCCCGCTATCAACTTAAAATGGTCTCCACCGAAGCTTGTTCGCTTGTTCAAAACGCTGTTCTACATTCCGCCAATGAACGACGTTCCACCAATTGTTAATATAAGCGGTACGGTCATTTTTATATTGCAAATAATACGCATGTTCCCACACATCTAACACAAGTAACGGAACCGTATCCCATTGCGTCATCCATTGATGCTTTTCCGTTTGTAAAATTTCCAATCGGTGTGAGCGTGGCGACCAGACAAGAATCACCCAGCCGACCCCTTCGACGCTTTTGGCTGCTTCTGTAAAATGTCTTTTAAATCTCTCAAAACTGCCAAAATCGGCCTTAATTCGCTCCAACAATCCTCCGCGCGGTTCTCCCCCTCCTTTCGGTGTCATATTGTTCCAAAAAATCGTGTGTAAGTAATGGCCGGAGCCGTGAAACGCTGCTTCTCGCTCCCAATGCTTTAACAATTCATAATCATTCGTTTCTCGCGCTTTTTGCATCATTTTTTCCGCTTTATTTAATCCGTCAACATAACTTTGGTGATGCTTCGTATGATGAAGGCGCATAATTTCCTCCGAAATATGCGGCTCAAGCGCATCATATCGATACGGAAGCGGCGGAAGCTTATGGCCGCCGATCGGAACACGCCCTTGACGATCTCTGTCTTCCCTTCGCTCTGCTTTTTCATACAAATCATCCACCATTGTTTGAATGTCGTAAATGTCCTCTTCTGTCCATACCTCTTCATGTTGTTTAAGGCGAGAGAGCAACGCTTCAATATCAGCGTGAATCTCTTCTTCGCCGCGCTCCGCATATCGCTGCTCCATTTGTTTTCCCCATTCGATTACGTCATTGACATATTGTTGAAAACGTTCTTGTTGTTCCATAAAAAACCTCCTCTTCGTTTGTCGCCATATCGTATGCCGTGAGCCTAAAAATCGTTCTTGTCTTTGCGCACCCCAATTCACCAATGTTCATACATATAAAAACGAGGTGAGAAACAGTGAAAAAAACCTTTGAACAAGAGGCGGCGTTTGAGCTGCAATTTTGGATGCAAATTCTCGGCGACCATTGTCGATTTATTGATGAATCCCTTGCTGAAAAAGAAACAAATGAAATCAAACGGGCCAAACAATTTATTTTTCTGTTTGATGAACTGCTAGAACAGGCACGTGGAGGATATGCAAGTTTACTAGAGCTCGTTAAGCGGGGAAAAGAAGCAGGCGAACAATTGCGGGTATTTAAACTTCATTTACTAAAAAGATTGTTAACAGATAAAATCAGCTTTTCTTTGTCCCCATCGTTTTTAAATCATATGGTCAACGAACTGGATGAATGGTTGCGAATCGCTAGCTATCTCGTACAGAGGAAACTACCTCCTGCCGTTCATCCACTTCACCATGACCTACTATGGCTACTTGACGCTGCAGGTCACGCAGGGGCGATTAACGATCATTTGGATAGCGTCGAAAAAGAATTAAAGCAACAAAGTGATACGTTTACAAAAGAATGGGAAGCCTTTTACTTAAAAGCGATTGAGATGGCTGGATATTTGCGAACGAATCTATACGATTTCCCAGCATTAGCCCGCTTTCATCGGGACATTGAATTAGAGATGGTCATCTTCCAAAACTTTTTACACGAATTAGAAGAGATGGAGTTAAACAAAGAAATATTAGGGGTGTTAACACCGCTCATGGCGGACCACATGGCAAGAGAAGAATGTTATTACTTGCAGAAGCTCGCAGAGTCTACAAACGTTGTGAACCAGCCAGCTTGTACCCCGATAAAACCGAGAACAGAGTAAAAAATGAAAGCGGTATAGGCCTGCTTTGAAAATCAAACGTTTCTCCCGTATCGAAGTGTTTGGATGCTCAAAAGTACAGGACGCTAACAAACAAAAGCACAAAAAATAAAACGGCTGTCTCCCGACACATAAGGAGACAGCTCCGATTGTTATTTCGATTGAATGATTTTCGTGCGATAATCAGTCTCGTAAAATTCGAGCTCCTCGCGAATCGTTTGAAATCCACTTTCGAGCGATGAGAGAAGGTTTTTGAATGAAGAAGGTGGCGTTTGCCGGAATTTAATGGAATTTCTCCCTGTGTATGCTGAGCGGCTATCTTCATACCAAGTATCGCCTTTTGGCGCAAAAAATTCGGAAATGCACGAATGATAAATGCGATAAAGGACCTTTTCTGCCGCAGCTTTGCGAAACGGCTCATCGCTTAACACAACTCGGCATGCTTCTAAGCCTTCTTCACAATAAACAACAAGGCGCCGTAAATTCGAAAACAATTGTTCATAGTACGCTTTGTTTCCACCTTCTTGCTCATGGAGCAATCCAGTAATCGTCGTTTCATTCAAGTAGTCAGAAATGGCTTTCACCGTTTGTTGCAAAAACGCTTCAACTTGTTTCGTTTGGCTCATGACGATGGAATTTCCCATACGAAAAGACCCCCATATCCGTTTAAGATGGCTGTGTAATAAAAAGGAGAGGTGACGTTAATTCATATTCTCCTTTTGTTTCTAAGGCTGCAAAAATCTCGGGAAGCTTTGTAAATTCAATATGCTCAAAATAGCGGCGGAATTCCTTTTCTTCATTGACATAGACGCGCTTGCGATGACGGAAACTTGGATTTTTCAACAAGCAAACGAGTGCGACAATATCCTTGAAATAGACATCGCGCCCTTGAACGGAAAAAATCGGGTCTTGTTCATATGGAGTAAAGGACGGAAATGCCTCTTCAAAATAACGTACATATAACACATGCAGTGTCTTCTCATCTCCGTCTTCCACGAACGTCACTTCCGACCGATTAAAAAAGTCTTCGGACGTATTCGGCTGCGCTTTTTCTAATTCGTATCCTTGACATCGGTGGATCCGCATACACTAAGCCCCCTTTAACCGCGAGAACAAAGACAAAATAAGCTACTTCTATCTTATCATAATCACGTCTGTTCGTTAAAAGTTTCTTCAAATTTTTCAAAGAATAAATCCGCCTCTCGCTCCATGTTTTCGTCTTCACTCAATTCCGGCAGCTGTGGCAGCTCTTCTAACGTTTTTAAACCAAAATAGTCTAAAAATTCCTTTGTCGTTCCGTATAAAATCGGCCTGCCTGTTCCTTCCGCCCTTCCCACTTCTTTCACGAGCGCCTTGGCAATTAACGTTTGCAACGGCTTATCGCTTTTTACGCCGCGAATTTCTTCGATTTCCGCTCTTGTAATCGGCTGGCGATAAGCAACAATGGCTAACGTTTCGAGCGCTGCTTGCGATAAAGACGAAGAACCCGGTGATTCAACTAGCTTTTTTAAATAAGGAGCATGCTCTTTCTTTGTCGCCAGTTGAAACACGCCTGCCAGCTCAATAAGATGAATACCACGGCTTTGCTGGTTATAATCCTCTTTGAGCTCCTCGATGATGGTCAATGCTTGTTCGTCGTTGACATCAAGCACGGACGCAATTTGTTTGAGCGACAGTCCTTCATCTCCGGCAGCGAATAATAATCCTTCGACAATCGCTTTATATTCACTCATCTCCATTTTGTGTCATCCTTTCGTTGCTAGAGATGAAAATATCGGCAAAATTTCGTTCTTGTTCAATGATGATTAAGTTTTTTTTCATGAGTTCTAAAATCGCTAAAAATGTCACAACAATATGCTCGCGGTCATAGTGAGGGAACAAGTCGTAAAAATTTTTCCGCTTTCGTGTTCTTCGCAATTCGCTTAAAATTTCATCCATTCGTTTTTCGATGGAAATCTCTTGACGCGTAATTTTCGTATGAAGCGGTTTTTGTAATTTTTTCCGGCGCAATAATTTTGAAAGAGCCCCGAGCATATCGTATACATTCACATCAAGCGGCCGTTTTTCCACTTCAACAGCTGTGGCATAGGCGCTTAAATCGCTCGGCGGTTTCGTAAATAAAAGCGCGCGCTCTTCTTCTCTCTTTTTTAGTTCATGTGCCGCTTCTTTAAATTTTTTATATTCCAACAACCGCTGCATTAATTCTTCCCGTGGATCCTCGTCGATCGGTTCCATTCCTTCATCCAATCTTTCTTCCTCATGCTTTGGCAACAACATTTTGCTTTTGATAGCAAGAAGCGTCGCTGCCATCACTAAATATTCGCTTGCAATATCAAGCTCAAGCTCTTGCATCGCATGAATATACGCCATATATTGTTCCGTAATTTCCGCGACAGGAATGTCATAAATATCAATTTCATAGCGGTTAATTAAATGCAATAAAAGGTCGAGCGGACCTTCAAACGCCTCAATTTTTACATTGTATTGCACATTCATCCCACCATTTTTCAACTACACTACCGTTAAGTATAGACGATAATACAGCGTTGTCCAATATGATTTTTCAAATTCCTACACACTACGCACAATATGATACAATACGATTACAATGAATAGAAAGGTCGTGTAATGATGTATCCGAACTCCTATATCGACTATTTGCTTCATTTTCACACAGACCGTGATTATTTTGAATGTCACGAAATACTAGAAGAGCATTGGAAACAAGATGGACGAAAACAGGTGTGGGTCGTTCTTATTCAAATCGCTGTGGCTCTGTACCATCATCGGCGCGGGAATGATCGAGGAGCGCGGCGAATGATGCAAAAAGCGCTGTCGCTTCTCGAAGGGGAAAAAGCAGCAATCGAACGGTTAGGACTGGATTATTCACAGCTAAAACAGCAACTGCAGCACTACATCGAACGGCTCGATAAAGGTGAACCGTATCGAAGCATTGAACTTCCGATTTTCGACGTTCAATTGTTAAAAACGTGCCAGATGATATGCCGCGAGCGCGGGCTTGTATGGGGAAAAGAAAGCGATCTTCATAACGAATTTTTGCTGCATAAACATAAGTTGCGCGACCGCTCCGATGTCATAGAAGCACGCGAACAGAAGAAAAAAGCGAAGAGGCAGTCTAACAAGTAAATCATTTTACTTTATAGACAGCCTCTATGCTCTTATTCACACTTATCTAAAAATGAAGCAGTCAATTCGTTTGCTTGAAACACGTAGTGAGGAAACATTTCTTTCAGCGCTTTTACCATTTGTTTTCCAATACCTTGGTGGCGGTGCGAAGGATTGACACTAATATGCTGAATTTCGGCAACATTTTCATCGCGCATTAAAATACCAATAATGCCGATGATATCCTCCTCTTCTTTCCATAAAAAGAGTTGCCAATCATCATCTGTTTCGTACTGTTTAATCGTTTGCTGCAACTTTTTTAAGTCTTTTTCTGTCGGCATAAACGACAGAAGACCCATCGCGATTTTTTCGTAATTTTTTCGGTAACGAATTAACATAAAGAATCCCTCATTACTGACAAGACTTTTCTTCGACAGAAAAGTACGGAAGTCGTTTTCTCATTACGTATTATAAACGTTCTTGTTATTATTGTGAACTCCTCATTGCCTTTTTACACATGGTTTATGAAAAAGAACGGAGAAGGTTCGCCATTTCGATGGCGCTAACCGCTGCTTCCCAACCTTTATTGCCCGCTTTTGTTCCGGCGCGTTCAATCGCTTGTTCAATCGTCTCTGTCGTTAGTACGCCAAAAATGACCGGAGTTCCTGTTGATAACGACGCATGGGAAACTCCTTTGGCCACCTCGTTGCACACGTAATCATAATGACTTGTTGCGCCGCGAATAACCGTACCTAGGGCAATCACTGCATCATATTGCTTCGATTCTGCCATTTTTTTCGCTACAAGCGGAATTTCAAATGCTCCCGGCACCCATGCCACGGTAACATCCTGTTCTTCAATACCGTGTCGTTTTAAACCATCTAATGCTCCCGACAACAATTTGCTTGTAATGAATTCATTAAATCGTGAAACGACAATTCCGATTTTTAATCCCGTACCTACTAGATTTCCTTCCATGATTCTCATCCAAAACCCCTCCTAAATTCATTTCCGCTAACTGTTTTCATCATAATACAATTTTTACAAAATCGCGACAAGGTTTTCTTAAAAATGCAACATATGGCCTAATTTTTCGTATTTTGTTTTTAAATATTTTTCATTTTCCTTTTTCACCGGCATTTGTAGTGGTACACGCTCTACAACTTCTAGGTCATATCCCTTTAACCCAGCAATTTTTCGTGGATTGTTCGTAAGGAGTCGCATTTTCGTTACGCCCAAATCTTTTAAAATTTGCGCACCGATTCCGTAATCACGCAAATCAGCAGGGAAACCGAGCTTTTCGTTTGCCTCTACCGTGTCGTATCCTTGCTCTTGTAGTTTATACGCACGCAATTTGTTGATCAAGCCGATACCGCGACCTTCTTGACGCATATATAACAAAATGCCCCGACCTTCTTCTTCAATTTGCCGAAGCGCAGCATGAAGCTGCGGACCGCAGTCGCAACGATACGAACCAAACACATCGCCTGTTAAGCACTCGGAATGAACGCGGACAAGAATCGGTTCATCTGGAATAACTTCGCCTTTAACAAGTGCTACATGCTCTTTTCCGTCCACTGAATTCGTATATCCGATCGCTTTAAACTCACCGAATTCAGTCGGAAGCGTAATTTCGACTTCACGTTTGACCAGTTTTTCTTTTCGGTTTCGATACTTAATTAGGTCTTTAATCGTAATCATTTTTAAATCAAATTCATCAGCGATTTGCCGTAAGTCCGGCACGCGCGCCATCGTTCCATCTTCCTTAATAATTTCGCAAATGACTCCAGCCGGTTTCGCTCCGCATAAACGAGCTAAATCAACCGCTGCTTCCGTGTGACCAGCGCGACGCAACACGCCCCCTTTTTTCGCAACGAGCGGAAAAATGTGACCTGGACGTTTAAAATCGCTCGCTTTCGCATTCGGGTTAAGAAGCTCCTGAATCGTCGTTGCCCGTTCGTAGGCACTAATGCCTGTTGTCGTTGATTTGTGGTCGACGCTCACCGTAAATGCTGTCCCGTGAGAATCCGTATTATGGTTAACCATCGGCGCTAAATCGAGCTTATCAGCGAGCTCCTCGGTAATCGGAACACATACAAGACCACGTCCGTACTTAATCATAAAGTTAATGACTTCCGGTGTGGCTTTTTCCGCTAATGCGACGAAATCTCCTTCATTTTCGCGATCCTCATCATCGCAAACAATAATGACATTTCCTTGCATTAATTCGTAAATCGCTTCTTCAATCGTGTTGAACATACAAGCCCCCCTTTTTTAATAGCTATGAAAGGATAAATTTTGATTTACTGTCCAGCCCGGCGGCTAGCTCTCTTGTGGCAAATAATCTTTTCCCTTGAAGTGCAAGCACTTCTGTGGACGAAGAACATTTACTCACCGCGGAGCCAGGATGGCGGCATTTCGCCGCCCCGCTTTTCTTAATAACCGTGCTCTTTTAAAAATTCGAGAGTAATGCGTGAGCGTTGTTCCGGTTCTTGTTTTCTGGCAAGAAACTGTTCCACATATTTTCCGATAACGTCACACTCAATATTCACAATATCTCCAACTTGTTTGTCGCCTAAAATCGTTTCCGCGCGCGTGTGCGGAATCAGTGAAATTGTAAAGGTGTCATCGGTGAGCCCGAAAATCGTTAAGCTCGTTCCATCAACAGCCACCGATCCCTTTAAAATCATATATTTACGCAACTCTTTCGGCACTTTAATATCGTAATAAACAGCATTCGCCACCGGTTCTTTACGAATAATTTCCCCAATTCCGTCGACATGTCCAGAAACGAAATGACCACCGAACCGTCCGTTTGCCGCCATTGCTCGTTCTAAGTTCACTTTTGCCCCTCGCGTTAATGTGCGCAGCGACGTCGCTCGCACCGTTTCCGGCATGACATCAACGGTAAAAGAACGGTTCGTAAACGAAGTGACCGTCAAGCAAACCCCGTTGACAGCAATGCTGTCACCGAGCCGAACATCTTCTAAAATTTTTTTTGCGCCAATCGTGATGACAATCGCTTCTCCCGACTGCTTCATTTGTTCAATCGTACCGACTTCTTCAATAATTCCAGTAAACATCATCGCTCACCCTTTTGATTTGGTATGGCCACAATTTTGATATCCGGCCCGATCGTTTCGACGCTTTTAATTTTTAGTTTCATCACATCAGCCATGCTTGCAAAGCCGCTGCCTCCAATAGGACCTGGTGCCTCTTTTCCACCGATGATTTTCGGCGCGATATACGCCACCATTTCGTTGACTGCCTTTGCTTGAAGAAAGCTCCCATGCACGCTGGCTCCCCCTTCGACGAACAAAGACGTTACCCGCTTTTCGCCAAGCACTTTTAACAATTTACGAATGTCGATGTTCGCTTCGTTCATTTTTATCACTTGTACATTTCGCCTGCGATATGGCATGATGCTTTCCTCTTTTACTTGATTCCCAACGACAATCCACGTTTCTGCCGCTCCGTCATTGACGACGTTTGCCTCAAGCGGCGTGCGTAAGTGCGTATCTAAAATGACGCGAATCGGGTTTTTTCCTCCTTCGGGAAGTCTCACCGTTAAACTTGGATTATCGGCAATCACAGTGTTCACTCCGACAAGAATCGCATCATGCATAGCGCGATAACGATGGGCATCTTGGCGTGCTGCTTCCGATGTAATCCATTTGCTTTCCCCGGTCGTCGTCGCGATTTTCCCATCTAAGCTGCTCGCATATTTCAACGTGACAAACGGTGTTTTTGTCGCGATATAGTGGAAAAAGATGCGATTTAACTCATCCGCTTCCTCTTTGAGCACGCCAACCTCTACATCAATGCCTGCATTTTGCAGTTTTTTTATTCCCTTTCCAGCAACGAGCGGATTCGGGTCTGTTGTTGCGATGACGACTCGTTTGACCCCTGTGTCCACTAATAAATCCGCGCATGGGGGCGTTTTTCCGAAATGACTGCATGGCTCAAGCGTCACATACACGGTTGCGTTCTTCGCTTTCTCTCCTGCCATGCGAATCGCGTGAACTTCCGCATGCGGCTCCCCCGCTTTTAAATGCGCACCCAAGCCGATAATTTCCCCGTCTTTCACAACAACAGCACCGACGACCGGGTTCGGAGATGTCTGTCCGATTCCCGCTTTCGCTAACTCAATGGCCAATCGCATATACTGTTCGTCGTGTTGCATCACGTCCGCCCCCTTTTTTGGCATAAAGAAAACCCTAGGTCAAAAGCCCTAGGGCAGGATTATGTAAGAATCACAATGACATTTACATTTTTTGAATGTCAAACAACAGCACATAACCAAATGTGATATAGCTGTCTCCTAAAGAAAGCTGTTCGCCCCCCTGATCGAACAAGAACGTCTGCAGATAAATGAATTTGTCCGCCAAACCGTTCGTTGTTCGATCAATATCACGTGCAAACGTGACACGACAGCAAACAAAAGGTTGCCTGTACTTGTTGAAAAGCATGCACTAATAGCAACAATCTTTGAAAGCAGCTTTTCCATTGCGTGTGCTGTGTGATCCTTCTCCCATCCAGACTATACTGTCGGCTCCGGAATTGCACCGGATCGTGCCTATACGGCTCGCGGGCTGAGAAACGCTTTCGTTTCATTACCGCCGGTCGGGAATTTCACCCTGCCCCGAAGGATACCCTATATTCAATTTTTTATCATTATAGCACAATAAAGCCATTTGTCTATTCTCAAATGCTCATCAGCCAGCAATGAACAGCCAGTATGCAAGCCCCCAGAGCAAACTTGCTCCCAGTAAAATAAAAAATAACAGCCAATTTTTGCGATTCATTTGCTTCACCTCTTAGTTCAATTATACAAAAAAGACCTAATAGAAGCGAATCTGTTAAAGTCTTTAGTCATTTATCGTTCCAACAAAAGCAAACCAATTGTTGTGGGCAATGGACATAGGAAACTTCAATTTTTAATTTATTACTAGTTAGTTTATAGTGCGAAAAAAATACTATCTGTGGCCAAAGAATTTTTTACTGAAAATTATATATTTTTTTATTTTATTTGTTATACTATATGTATAACAATAATATTAAGGAGGACACTTTATGTTGATCGAATTAGATTTTCAATCAGACATTCCGATTTACATGCAGCTTGTTCACGCCATTATAGAAGGCATTGCTACCGGGGAATTAAAGCCAGGTGACAAACTACCTCCTGTACGAACATTAGCCGCTGATTTAGGAGTAAATATGCTTACAGTGAACAAAGCTTACCAACATTTAAAACAGCTAGGCTTCATTCAAATTCACCGTAAGAAAGGAGCTGTCATTAACAGCGAAGAAATAAGAAAAGCGGATGATAAGTTTTATAAGCGATTATTTGCTTCTCTTCGGCCTTTGGCAATGGAATCCGTTTGTCGGCATTTAACCAAAAGTCAGTTTTTAACACTTTGTTCAGAAATTTTCGAAGAAATCGAACTCAAGGGAGGCAAATGTTAATGTCTATTGCTGATGCGATTCTTTTGATTGTTTCTTTTCTTCCTGCAATCATTTTACTTTCAGTAATTCCTTATTTAACAAAACCGACCCAATGCTTCGGGGTCTCCATCCCAGAAGAAGCATCTCAATTACCAGTCATAAAACATTTACGAAAACAGTATGCCATCCGAGCAGGAATTACCACAAGTTTATTGCTACTCTCTACCCTTTTTCTCCCATTTTTTCCTTCGTCTGAAACGATAATGGCGATAGTTATTGTTTTGTTCGGCTTCCTGCTCATATTGACTCCTTTTCTCATCTATCTCCCATTTCATAAACGGATGAAACAATTAAAAAAGGAGTATAACTGGAAGGTAGAACGGAAGGAACGTGTCATTATCGATATAAAATTTAGGGAAAATCACCTTGTTTATTCAAACGGATGGTTTCTAATCCCTATTTTTATTTCCTTTTTAACCATCTTAATCACTATTGGCATGTATCCAAAACTACCTGATCGTTTACCGGCCCATTTTGATTTACAAGGAAATGTTACCCGTTATACAAATAAATCGATATATACTGTTTCTATTTTGCCAATTGTCCAAATATTTGTCACTATACTAATGATGGCTGTCAATACGGCTATAAAAAAAGCGAAACAAGAATTAAACGCAGCGAATCCAGAAAAGTCAAAAAAACAAAATATTGTTTTTAGACGTCACTTGTCTTTATTCATGATCGGCTCTTCGATTTTAACAGTTACGTTGTTTTTCGTTATTCAATTGGCTGTTATCACCCATATTCCTAAAGTTGCGCTTATGATAACAACTATCATCGTACTTGCTTCACAATTCATTTGGATATTATGGCTAGCATTTAAAATCGGACAGGGTGGAAGTCGAATCACAACTGAAAAAGGAGAAGAAACACTTTGGGTTGACTACGATAATGACGAGTATTGGAAATGGGGGATGTTTTATTTTAATCGCAACGATCCATCCCTTTTTGTAGAAAAACGGTTTGGGATTGGCTTGACAGTCAATTTTGCTCGGCCAGGTGCTTGGGTATTTACGGCACTACCTATTCTTCTTCTTATCAGTTTGCTATTTCTTCCTTTATTAGACTAATATTAGACTAACTTCTGCTCATCTATTTCATTCTTTCAATAAAAACACTTAGGGTCGTATCTTCCGCCATTTCCCTAAGTGTAAAAATTGAATTTACAGAAACCATTATCCGTGGTTCTTACTTTATAATAAACAACCAATAAATCAATGCTTAGGTTCATTTTTTCGCTTTTTAGCTATACAAAAAAGACTTAACAGCCGCTAATCTGTTAAGTCTTTTTTCAACAGAAGCTTATTCTTCCTCCCACACTTTAACTTCTTTCATGACATCGCCTTGTTTTATGCGATACACAGCATCCATTCCTTCAATTACTTGTCCAAATACCGTATGTACCCCATCTAAATGCGGTTGAGGTTCATGAACAATAAAAAATTGGCAGCTACCTGTATCGCGGCCACGATGTGCCATCGAAACCGCCCCTGTCACATGTTTGTGCGGATTGTTATCTGTTTCGCATTTAATCGTGTAACCCGCATCACCTGTCCCGTTTCCACGCGGGCACCCTCCTTGACTAACAAATCCCGGAATGACGCGATGGAATGTTAATCCGTTATAAAATCCTTCGTTTGCTAATTTTTCAAAGTTAGCTACTGTTCCTGGTGCTTCGTTTGGGAATAATTCGATCACGATACGATCGCCATTTTCCATTTCAATTAACGCTTTTTTCATGATGAAACCTCCATCTTGTTTGAATCGTCTAAATAAACGAGCTTTTTTATTCTACTATATTTTGCTTCTATATTCCATCCATTCTATGTACAATAAGAATGGTGACAAGGAAAACAACGAAGAATGAAAAGGAGGTTGTTCTCTTGAAACGCACATTGATTGGATTGTTTATAACGTCACTGCTGTTTATGTACCCGGCGATGGCGGCGGCGGACGCAGCAGAAGGCGATGTCATTATTACATTAGGCGAAAATTTAACGGAACAACAAAAACAACAAATATTAAGCGAAATGAACGCTCCAGAAAATGCGCAAATAATTACGGTTTCCAATGCGGAAGAGCATAAATATCTAGATGGTGTTGTTCCAAAAGCGCAAATCGGGACAAGAGCGATTTCCTCATCAATGATTACGATCGGCCCGAAAGACTCTGGGCTCGATGTAGAAACGCATAACATCTCATGGGTAACGGAGGAAATGTACACGAACGCGCTCATTACCGCCGGAGTAAAAGATGCAAAAATTTATATTACCGCTCCATTCCGTGTATCTGGAACGGCCGCTTTAACAGGGCTGATGAAAGCGTACGAAGTGTCTTCCGACAAAGTCATTCCGGATGAAGTGAAAAAAGTCGCCAATGAAGAAATGGTCAAAACGGCAAAGCTTGGCGAATCAATTGGCAATGACAAAGCTGTTGCCTTACTTGCCGGAATAAAAGAAGAAATTTCCAAAAATCCGCCAAAAACCGATGCGGACTTGCGTTCCATCATTGAAAAAGTCGCCAATGATCTTGGGATCACCTTAACAGAAGATGAAATCAACAGCTTAATTTCTTTATTTAACAAAATGAAAAACCTAAACATTGATTGGAATCAAGTCAATGACCAATTAAGCAAAGCAAAAGACAAACTTTCGACATTTTTACAATCTGAAGAAGGAAAAACGTTTATCCAAAATATCATTGACATTCTAAAAGAAATTTGGAATGCCATTAAATCAGCATTTACCTCAACAGATCAACAAAAATAAATAGGTCACGGGGGCCCCCGTGACCTATTTATTTACTTTTGCCTTCAATGGCACATCTAGGCGCACCAAATCTTCATACGTTTCTCTCTTCACAACAAGCTGAGCTTCCCCGTTTTCCACAAAGACGACAGCCGGACGCGGAATACGGTTATAGTTGTTAGCCATTGAATAACCGTATGCACCTGTGCAAAATACGGCTAAATAATCACCGGCTTCCGCTTTTGGAAGCGGCAAATCCCAAATCAACATATCTCCTGATTCACAACATTTTCCGGCAATGGCAACGACTTCTTCATTTTCATCAAGCATGCGGTTAGCCAATACAGCTTCATATTTTGCTTCATATAACGCCGGACGAATATTGTCGCTCATGCCGCCATCCACTGCAACATATTTTCGAACGTTTGGCACTTCCTTTTGTGAACCGATCGAATAAATTGTCGTTCCCGCATCACCGACTAGCGAACGTCCCGGCTCAATCCAAATTTCTGGCATTGTAATGTCCATTTCGATAACCTGCTTCTTGACTTCTTGAATAATTTGTTCCACATACATTGCAGCTGGAATTGGATCGTCTTCGCTTGTGTAACGAATCCCAAATCCGCCGCCAAGATTGACGACTTCCGGAACAAATTTATATTTTTCTTTCCAGCTGCCGATTTTCTTAAAGATTTTCTGTGCTGCTAATACAAAACCTGTCGTTTCAAAAATTTGTGAACCAATATGGCAGTGAAGACCCAACACATGCAGAGATGCCGAAGCTAATGCTTTTTCAAGCGCTTCGTCTGCCTGCCCGTTATTTAAATCAAAGCCGAATTTTGAATCTTCTTGTCCCGTTAAGATATAATCATGTGTATGTGCCTCAATTCCCGGCGTTACCCTTAGCAAAATAAAGGTAGTTACTCCGTATTGCTTGCTTAAATCATCAAGCAGCTCCAGTTCATAAAAATTATCAACAACGATGCACCCTACCCCATGCTCAAGTGCCATCGCCAATTCATCACGGCTTTTATTATTGCCATGGAAATGAATGCGCGCAGGAGGAAATCCTGCTTTTAACGCTGTATACAGTTCTCCACCAGAGACAACATCAAGCGAAAGCCCTTCTTCTTCTACCAACTGGATCATCGCCATCGTTGAAAACGCCTTGCTGGCATAGGCTACTTGTGCTTTTACTCCATGTTTTTCAAACGCCTCTTTAAACGCGCGAGCACGCTGGCGAATAAGCGCCACATCATAAATATACAGCGGTGTTCCGTATTCTTTTGCCAACTCAACAGCATCGACACCGCCAATCTCTAAATGTCCTTTATCATTGACACGACTTGTCCCATGGAAAAACATGCGAATCCCTCATTCCTGCGAGATAAACTATTCAACGATATCAATTTTTATACATATAGAAAGCAAAAAAGACAGTTAACATAAGGTGATTAACTGCCTTTTCTGCGGAAAAAAGATTACGTATAACTTACCATAATTCTGCAAAAGTTTCAACTTATTTTTACAATTTTATGTCGGCTGTTTTTGGCGGTTTTGCGGATGAACAATGCTCGGTCGTACTTTTGAACCGGCAGCAGAGCGTCGAACAACAATCTGCATAAACGCTGCCGGATCAAACGGAATAAACGGCCATAAATACGGTGTATTGAGCGAGCGAGTGCGGATTAAAAAAAGCAAATAAATCGTTGTACCAATGATAAGCCCCGGTACTTTAAATAAAGCAACGGCTAATGCGAGTAATAGCCGAGCAATTTTATTAGCAATGCTTAATTCATAACTTGGCGTGGCGAATGAGCCAATGGCAGCAACAGACACATACAAAATGACTTCGGGCACAAATAATCCAACATCAATGGCAATTTGCCCGATCAACACAGCTGCAATCAAGCCCATCGCAGTCGATAACGGTGTTGGTGTATGAATGGCTGCCATTCGCAAAAACTCAATCCCAAAATCAGCAATAAATATTTGAACGATGACAGGAATATTCGTATGCTTATTTGGTCCAATAAATGCCCATTTATCTGGTAATAACGATGGCTCAATGACAAATAAAGTCCAAAGTGGTAAAAGGAATAGCGATGCTAAAATACCTAAAAAGCGCACCCAGCGCACGAACGTCCCGACAGCAGGATTTTGCCGATATTCTTCTGCATGTTGAACGTGATGAAACAAAGTGGTAGGCGTAATAATGACACTAGGAGACGTATCAACCATAATAAGGACATGCCCTTCTAAAAGATGGGTTGCCGCAACATCCGGCCGTTCCGTGTAACGGACGAGCGGGTAAGGATTGTACCCTTGCTTTACTAAAAATTCTTCTACCGTCTTATCGCCCATCGTAAGACCGTCAATTTTGATTTGTTGAAGTTCTTTTTTCACTAATTCCACAAGTCCCGGGTCAGCCACATCTTTAATATACGCAATACATATATCTGTTTTCGAGCGTTCTCCGACTTGGATGATTTCAAAGCGAAGCCGTTCATCACGAATGCGCCGCCGCGTTAAAGCCGTATTCACAATAATATTTTCGACATATCCGTCACGGGCTCCACGAACGACTTTTTCCGTATCCGGTTCTTGCGGCTGCCGTCCAGGATAACTGCGCACATCGACAACAAATCCGCTCGCTTCTCCCTCGATTAAAATAATAATTAACCCGGACAATAACTTATCAACAGCCTCATCTAAATTTTCAACCGGACTGACTTGTTGGTGAACGAGACGATTTTCAATAATTTGTTTTGCTTGCGCCGTTTGTCTTTCATGGTCATTAATGAGAACTATCTGTTTTAACAATTCAACCAAATACTGCGTATCACACAAACCGGTGCAATAATAAATATGTACTTCTTTTTTTAATACTTTCACTTTCCGTATTCCCAAATCAAAACTCGTTCCAATCCCGATTTTTTGTTTTAAAAAATTTTCATTCTCGACAAGTTTCTCGAAAATCGGAATGCTGTTTGTTTGTGCTGTCATCATATCCACTCCTTTCTAGGATAATTTCCACCGCCTTGCGTGTAATGGGGGAACCGTATTTCACATGGTCGCGATATCCCATTTTGCCAATATCACCAATGCCGACAATAATCGGAATATTGAGTTGATCTAAGCAATAAACGGTATCTCCGTTAATGCGCCCCACTTCCCATTCGCGTACTCCGTCTTTATCTACCCCGTACTCAGTTAAAATTCCGTCACAATCAATGCTGACATCTACCCTCGTCCATTCACGCTTATGCGTATTAGATGCAACGGCAATCGCTCCCAGCACTTCGATTTGTTCATGTGTTGCAACATATTTGAGCGCTTTTTCCCCCGCTCCTTCTCCAATGGCCCCACAATCATCGAACATGACAAAAACTGGATCGTACGGGGTTTGCAAAATGAGATCGACCAATTGTTCTCCTGTTAACTTTGTCGGGTTTCCGTGCGAGCGACAAATGCAGCGCCCACCGATTTGTTTAGCAATATATTGAATCGTTCGCCATGCAAACTCATCACCGTCTGTGACTAAAATGACACGTCTTTGCTTCATCTTGATTATCCTTTCGGCTTACAAATCAGTGCGATGAAAAAGGAAAGAACGATAGTAAACGAAAGCTCTAGTCCCGCCAATTGGAAGATACCGGATCCAATACTCATCCACCCATTTTCCATCTTGTAAGACAGTATTCCTTTAATCAATAAGTAGCCAAATCCGCTAATGGGTAATAATGCGCCGGCTCCAGCGATGTCGATAAGAGAATCATATGCACCGATGCTTCCGAGAATGACCCCAGCAATTACAAGCCCACTCATCACATGAATTTGTGAAAATTTCCCGATGTCCATAACTAGTTGAGCGATTCCACAAATCATACCGCCGATCAAAAACGCCATCCAATAATCCATGCTTTTTTACCCCCTTACCGCTTCAATGACTACTCCGTGGGCAATCGCTGGAATTGATTGTTTTTGCTGAATCATTGTTGGACTTAAAAGCGCTCCTGTTGCAACGACCAATATTTTTTGAAATCTCCCTTGCTGCATTTCTTTTAATAAGTGGGCGTATGTCACCACGGCGCAGCAAGCGCACCCGCTGCCTCCAGCAAATACTCCTTGAGTAGGTCGGTAAATCATCAAACCGCAATCATTGTAATTAGTCGCTACATCATAGCCGGATTCGCTAAGCAGTTCCTTTACAATGACGCTGCCTACCTTCGACAAATCGCCGGTCACAATTAAATCGTAATCATCTGGGGAAGCACCTAAATCTAAAAAATGCTGCTCAATGGTAGCGGCAGCGGCGGGAGCCATCGCTGAGCCCATGTCTAATGGATTTTTCATTCCGGCATCGATCACTCTCCCAATTGTTGCAGCAGAAATACGAAATAAACTTTTTTCACGACCTATCAGTGCAGCAGCTCCTCCTGTAACTGTAAATGTGGCCGTCTTCGGTTTTTGAACGCCTAACTCTGTCGGATAGCGAAACTGCCTTTCTGCCGTCGCATTATGGCTGCTTGTCGCTGTCAAGACCGTTCGTGCAAATTCTCCATCTACTAATGCCGCTCCTACCGCCAGTGTTTCCATCGAGGTGGAACAGGCACCAAACATACATAAAAATGGAACGGGAATGTCACGAGCGGTATAATTGGACGTCACATTTTGATTTAACAAATCCCCTGCTAAAAAAAAGTCAACATTATCGGCCGTTACGTTTGCTTTTTGCAAGCAAATGTCAATCGCTTCTTTCATTAAGCGACGCTCTGCCAGTTCCCATGTTTTTCCACCACAATACAAATCACGATAGGTTACATCAAATTGAGAACCGAGCGGTCCCTCCGCTTCAAATGGACCAACTACCGTTCCAGTTGCTTGAATATAGACATCATTTTCAAACACCCATGTTTGTTTTCCGGCAAGCCTCATCGGAACTCCCTCTTTCACATTAAAAAATCAAATGAATCGTTCCAAAGAGATAGGCCACAACGATCCCGTAGACAATAACAGCACCGCCAATTTTAAACATATGATTCGCCACTCCTGTGATCCATCCTTCACTTCGATGCTCCAGAGCTGCACTAGCTAAAGCATTCGCAAAACCTGTGATGAGAATCGTTGCCCCTGCACCAGCAAATTGACTAAAACTGTCGTATGTCCCTATACCTGTAAGTACAATAGCAAGAAAAATGAAGGTAAGGAGCATAAGATGCTGAGCCTCTAGTAACGACATATCAAATAAGAAAACATACCCTTTTTGCAACGCCTCTCCTGCTAAACAAAGCAAACCACCGATGAAAAACGCTTTTATCCCATTCAAAACATATGGCGGTTTAGGCTGAAACACCTTGACTGCTTGCTGGTAGTTTTCCTTTAACTTCATCGTGCATCCCTCCTTGATCATTAATGATCAATAAAATAAATCCAATGAAATAACGAGCCAAACACTTTTCCAAACACAATGGCCATTAATAAAACGACGATTTTATCAGCGACACCGATCCGTTTGGCTAAGATCGGCCATACATTTAATACTTCTGTTAATGCGGCTGCTAACATTCCAATAAACACACCATGAAATAACCCAATCGGAATAAGCCAATATTTCGAGGTATATAAAACGGAATTGCGCAAACTCATCCAACCGCCGACGACTGCCCCCAATACAGCACTCCATTCGTAGGCGTGAATCCACTTCATTGTTTTTGTCAGTTGTGTTAAGCGGGGGATGACGCCAAGAACAACTAAAAAGGCGATAAAACCTGTTCCGACTGCTAGCCCTCCTGCAAAGCCGATAAATATGACAAAAATAGCTTCAATCGTCGGCAATTCTCCTCATACTCTCTTTGTTTTCATGTAAAATGACGTACTGATCCAGCGATTGTTGATAGTTGAACATCTCGACTTCTAGGGGGCTAGGCTCTTCGTTAATCCGCTTGCGAAACACATGATTAAAAAATAAAATCATCCCTATTCCTAACCCAAGTGAATACGGGATTTGAAGCAACAATGGTTTATCGATCTTCTCACCAGTAATCATCGTATAAAGACGTTGGTGCACTTGCTGCATGCTGACATCCTCGTGAAAATTCATAATTGCCATTCCTGAGCCGATAAAAAGAAGCAACCAGACAAGCAAAAAATAAACAAGTGAAAATTTCCGCTTTTTATAGATGACTTCGATAATCGTTTGCGCAGGACCAATCGTTTGCACCTCTAAAGACGCATCCGTGTGAACAATAGCATCGACGACTCGCATCACATCAAGGATGACAATATTTTTGTCACTCGGTTGAATTCGATATAAAGGAATCTCTTTTAATCGTTCAATCGTGTGACGGTCATTTCCTATAAGTTGGGAAATATCCCCGATTGAGACGGTCGCATTTGGTTTTACTTGAACGCGATGGCGCAATTTGACAAAGACGGTTTTTTCCATCTGCATCACATCCTGCCTGTTAGTTTTTATGTAAGACAAGAATTTCATTTAATCCAAACTGTATGACTCCGCTTTTCGGATTATCTAGCTCTCTTTTGCCTAATCCCCCTTCCGCTTGAAGTGACAAGCACCTCTGCAAGTTGAAGACCATTTGGCTTCAGGGGAGCTAGAATGGTGACATTTCGCCTCTTGCCTACGTCCTGTAGGCAAGAGGCGAAATCGGACCAATTCCGCTTTTCTTACTGTCTAGCTCTAGGGCGCTATCGGATCGCGGCGCTTCAATCCCGCTGCGGCGACAACAGCCTCCTCGAGGACCCACCAGCGAGTTTTACCAATAAAGATAAACCAGCGCCCTCCGCTTTTCTTTAGTATGTTTGGACAAAAAAGCAATCATACGGACATCAAAGGATTACCAATAGTTTCATAAAAATAAAAAAGAATGGATGCTATCCATCCATTCTCTCTTTCATTTGTTGTAAAATCTTTTTTTCTAACCGCGATACTTGCACTTGAGAGATGCCTAATCTAGATGCCACTTCTGATTGCGTTTGGTCCTTGTAATAGCGCAGATACACAATAAGCCGCTCCCGTTCATCAAGTTCTTCCATCGCTTTTTTTAACGCGATTTTATCAAACCATGATATATCATTTTGATCGGCAATTTGATCAAGAAGCGTAATCGGGTCGCCATCGTTTTCGTAGACCGTTTCATGAATGGAAGTAGGCGAGCGACTTGCTTCTTGAGCAAGAACGACCTCTTCAGGGGAAATCTCTAAATAGGCGGCAATTTCCGTTACAGTCGGAACGCGGCCGTATTTTTTTGATAATTCGTCTTTGGCTTTGCGAATTTTATTTCCCATTTCTTTTAGTGAACGGCTCACTTTTACTGTTCCATCATCACGGATAAACCGCTGAATCTCACCAATAATCATCGGCACTGCATACGTGGAAAATTTTACATCGTACGATAAGTCAAATTTATCGACAGACTTTAACAAACCAATGCAGCCAATTTGGAATAAGTCATCCGGTTCATAGCCTCTATTGAGAAACCGTTGCACAACCGACCATACAAGCCGCATATTTTTTTCAATAATTTCATCTCGCGCTTCTTGGTCCCCTTCTTGGCTACGGCGGATAAGCTCCTTCATTTCATGATCTTTCACCTGAGTCTGATCTTGCTTGACATCGACATCCATAGGCATGTCTCCCTTAATTACATAGCGCTTTGCTCTTAGTTAAGTATTTCGTTAAATGAATCGTTGTTCCTTTATTCACTTCGGAATAAACAACAACTTCGTCCATGAAATTTTCCATAATCGTAAAGCCCATTCCTGATCGTTCTAATTCAGGCTTTGTTGTAAATAATGGTTGACGTGCTTCCTCAATGTTGGCAATTCCTACACCTTCATCTCGAATCGTCATCTGGACAACTCCATCATCAATGACGACAGAAATGTACACAACACCGTTTGGGTCATTGTTATAGCCGTGAATGATTGCATTTGTCACCGCCTCGGACACCACCGTTTTAATCTCAGTTAGCTCATCCATTGTCGGATCGAGCTGAGCGACAAAAGCGGCAACCGTAACACGAGCAAATGACTCATTTTGACTGAGTGCGGAAAATTGGAGGTGCATTTCGTTTCTCATTACGCCACCCCCAATGTCTTTAATGCGAATTGTTCATCGCTTTCAAGGCGGATAATTTTGAACAGTCCTGACATTTCAAACAAGCGTTTCACCGTCGGAGAAATCGAGCAAACGATCATTTCTCCGCCGAGGTTTTTAATTTGCTTATACCGCCCTAAAACGACACCTAGGCCAGAGCTATCCATAAATGTTAAATGTTCTAAATTTAACACGATATGGCGAATTTGTTCTTTTTCAATCATATCGGTCACTTTTGCACGAAGTTCTTCAGCAGTATGGTGATCTAACTCTCCTGAAAGTCGAATGAGCAATACATCATGTCTCACTTCAAAGTCCATTACAAGACTCACTGCACTTTCCCCCTCTTGTCATTCGGATAGGGAAATGTTTCGCTAAAAAGCGCTGGAAGTCCTGCTTCGTGACAAAACTAGTGACGATTCGCTAAAAGTAGAAATCAGGCTACAAAAACTGACAGCACTTACGCTGATTTCGTAAATGATTGTAACGTCCGCTTAAATAAATCCCACCAGCTTGCCTCGGCTACATTTTCTTTCGCCACAAGCGGACGTTTCAACAGCTCTTTACCGTCTTGTTTTAAAATCAGTGTTCCGAGCTCGTCCCCTCTTCGAATCGGTGCCTTAACGTTTTCTTTCACTTTAATAATTTTTTTAATTTGATCGACGGACGCTCCTTTTTTCGTTAAAACAGAGATTGGTTCAGCCGTCACTAGTTCAACTTCTTTTCTCTTCCCTTTACTTACTTTGACATTGGTAATGACTGCATTTCGCTTGTAGACCGGATGGGTTTTATATTGGCTAAACGCATAATCTAGCATTTTCGTAATTTGGGCATTGCGCTCTTTTGACGTCGGAGCACCAAAAATAACAGCAATGACTCGCATGCCATCTTTTTTCGCCGTAGCAGTTAGGCAGTATTTTGCTTCATTAGTAAATCCTGTTTTCAGCCCGTCCACTCCCGGATAAAACTTTACAAGTCGATTCGTATTAACAAGCCAAAATTTTTTGTCCGTATTTTCCCGCAAATAATCTTCATATTTTCCAGTGTACTTTGTAATTTTGTCATATTTCAGTAATTCTCTTGCCATCATCGCCATATCATAGGCGGTACTGTAATGCCCCTGAGCTGGCAAGCCGGTTGCGTTTTTAAATGATGTGTCCTTTAATCCTAGTTCCTTCGCTTTTTTGTTCATCATGTCCACAAATGCTTCCTCAGACCCGGCAATTCGCTCCGCCATAGCAACCGAGGCATCGTTTCCAGAACCAATCGCAATACCGCGCAACAACTCATCGACGGTCATTTCCTCGCCGGGTTCTAGAAAAATTTGCGATCCCCCCATCGAAGCCGCATATTCACTGGTACGCACCTTTTCATTGAAGGTGAGTTCCCCTTTATCAATCGCTTCCATGATTAGTAACATTGTCATAATTTTTGTCATACTTGCTGGCGGTAGTTTTTCATGCGCGTTTTTTTCATACAAAATCGTTCCTGTATCGCGCTCAATGAGAACGGCTGACCGAGCACTCGTAACAAGGTCAACGTTTTTGGCTTTTTCCTCCGCATGCACATTGACAGAAATCGTAAGCGCAAAGGCAAATGTAAGCACAAATAAACGAATGAATAATCTCTTCATCTCCCAAACCTCCATTCTTTATACATGCCATTTTTTCCAAATGATATATTTTTATACAATAGATGAAATAAATTCATTGGATTTTGACCATAAAAAAAAGAGGCTGCTATCAGCCTCTTTGTTACGAAATTTTATCATAAATGAGCGTTGGTCGTGTGACTCGGTTCGGTGAGATGCGGATGCTGTTGATTAGCTTTTGTTTGACTTCATCGACATGTTCAGTATTGCTGTAAATGGTCACGAGCGACTCTCCTTTTTTCACTTCATCACCGACTTTTTTCCGCAATACTAAACCAACTGCTAAATCGATCGTCGATTCTTTTGTTGCCCGTCCCGCTCCGAGAAGCATTGCCGCCGTTCCGACTTCATCGGCAACGATTTCCTCTACATAACCATCTTCGCTTGCTTCTAACTCAAACTGATACTTCGCTTGCGGCAATTTCGAAGGATCGTCCACAACCGACGCATCGCCTCCCTGAGCGCGTAAAAATGTTTTGAACGTTTCAAGTGCATCGCCGTCTCTGATTGCTTTTTCTAACATGGCGCGCGCTTCTTCTAATGAAGACGCTTTTTCCGCTAAATACACCATATGGCTACCTAATGTTAAGCATAATTCTTCTAAATCATCTGGACCTTGTCCTTTTAACGTATCGATCGCTTCTTTCACTTCTAACGCATTGCCGATGGCGTATCCAAGCGGTTGACTCATATCGGAAATAATCGCCATCGTTTTCCGCCCGACACGTTTCCCGATTTCCACCATCGCTTTCGCTAATTGTTTCGCTCCGTCTAACTCTTTCATAAATGCCCCGGCACCTGTTTTGACATCGAGAACAATCGCATCAGCGCCTGCGGCAATTTTTTTGCTCATGATCGAGGAAGCGATAAGCGGAATGCTGTTGACCGTTGCAGTTACATCACGAAGAGCATACAGCTTTTTATCAGCCGGTGTTAAGTTCCCCGTTTGCCCGATCACAGCAATTTTGTTTTTATTCACTAACTGAATAAATTCATCGTTATCGATTTCCACATGAAATCCCGGCACCGACTCTAATTTATCAATCGTACCTCCTGTATGACCAAGCCCGCGCCCCGACATTTTTGCGACCGGCACACCAACGGAAGCAACAAGTGGACCGAGTACGAGCGTTGTCGTATCCCCGACACCGCCTGTGGAATGTTTATCAACTTTAATGCCGTTAATTTTCGATAAGTCAATCACATCTCCGGAATGAACCATCGCCATCGTCAGCGCAGTTGTTTCTTCTTCGGTCATCCCTTGGAAAAAAACAGCCATCGCAAACGCGCTCATTTGATAATCAGGAATATCACCATTTGTATACCCATTAATAATAAATTGAATTTCTTCGTTTGTAAGTGCGTAACCATCGCGTTTTTTCGCAATCAAATCAACCATTCTCATACGCTATCACCTTTTTTCTATTTTTTCGCCATTTCCGCCACGATTGCTTTTATAAGACGCAAAAAGTCCGCTTTTACTTTTTCCGTCGTTTCGATGACCTCATCATGGGTAAGCGGTTGATCTAAAATCCCTGCCGCCATATTGGAAATGCAGGAAATCCCCAATACTTCCATCTGTGCATGCCGCGCCACAATTACTTCTGGCACGGTCGACATTCCAACAGCGTCACCGCCGATCGTGCGAATCATGCGGATTTCCGCCGGTGTTTCATATGATGGACCGGTATTGGCGACATAAACGCCTTCTTGCACTCGAATGTTTAAACGATCAGCTACGTCTTTCGCAAGCTGCCGTAACCGCTTGCTGTAGGCCTCGGTCATATCAGGAAAACGTACTCCTAAATCAGGATCATTTGGACCGATGAGCGGATTGCTACCCATGTTATTAATATGATCGGTAATAATCATTAAATCTCCCGGTTGAAAGCGTTCATTCACTCCCCCAGCCGCATTGGTCACGATGAGTTGTTCGACCCCTAGCGCTTTCATAACTCGCACCGGAAACGTTACTTTATCAAAGCTATACCCTTCATAGTAATGGAAGCGACCTTGCATCGCCACGACAGTCGCTCCTTGAAGCTGACCATAGACAAGCTGACCGGCATGCCCCTCCACTGTCGAAACCGGAAATTCCGGAATTTGTTCATATGAGATTTTGATCGCTTGTTCAATTTCCTCCGCCAACACCCCCAGTCCAGATCCAAGAATCAAGCCAATCTGAGGAGGTGTCGGAAACTTTTCTTGTAAATACGTCGCTGCTTTGTCAATCGCTTGCTTATTCATTGATACTCCTCCCTATTTCAAATCCGCTAAAAAACTTGTGCCATGTGGCGGCATCGTCACGCGGAAATTATCGGCAATCGTCGCACCGATATCAGCGAACGTTTTTCTAATCGGTAACTCATTTCCCCCGTTCATGCTTGGACTATACACAAGAAGCGGCACATATTCGCGCGTATGGTCCGTTCCATGATGCACTGGGTCATTCCCATGGTCAGCAGTAATGATCAGCAAATCATCGTCTTTTAACAATTCAAACACTTCAGGAAGGCGAGCATCAAATTCCTCTAACGCATCGCCGTATCCTTTTGGATCACGGCGGTGGCCGTAAAGTGCGTCAAAATCAACAAGATTTACAAAGCTAAGACCAGTAAAATCCATACGCAATGTATCGACAAGTTTATCCATGCCATCCATATTCGACTTTGTCCGCAACGATGTCGTTACGCCTTCATTATCGTAAATATCGGAAATTTTCCCGATCGCAATCACTTCATAGCCGGCATCTTTTAACTCGTTCATCACGGTGCGACCGAACGGTTTTAACGCATAGTCATGACGGTTTGCCGTACGTTGAAACTGACCAGGCTTTCCAATGAACGGGCGAGCAATAACGCGACCGACCATATATTTTTCGTCTAATGTCAGCTCGCGAGCGATTTTACAAATGCTGTATAACTCGTCAAGCGGAACAACATCCTCATGAGCGGCAATTTGTAATACGGAGTCCGCCGATGTATAGACAATAAGGGCCCCCGTTTCCATATGCTCTTTTCCAAGCTCCTCGATAATCGCTGTACCGCTCGCTGGTTTGTTCCCAATCACTTTTCTGCCTGTTCTTTTTTCGAGTTCATCGATAAGTTCTTTCGGAAAACCGTTCGGAAACACTTGGAATGGCGTATCGATTCTGAGCCCCATAATCTCCCAATGTCCGGTCATCGTATCTTTTCCAGCAGAAGCTTCCTGCATTTTCGTATAATAGGCAAGCGGTTGTTTCGCTTTTGGAATCCCCTTAATTTCGCGAATGTTGCTTAAACCAAGCTTCGCCATATTCGGCATGTTCAAGCCACCGCGATATTCAGCAATATGTCCGAGCGTATCTGCCCCTTTATCGTTATACTTTTCGGCATCTGGCGCTTCACCAATTCCGACCGAATCCATCACAATTAAAAACACACGTTTATATGTATGATTCACGTAAATTCCTCCTGCCATTTTAAAAGTCATGTCTCCTACTATCATTCCCGAACTTTCATGGAAACACGCAAATGATTCATTGGTCAGAAGTCTGACAACCTCATTATAAAACGGTTTCATAGTAAGAAGCAACAAAGAACTTACTTTGTCAAAAAAAAGCCCGCTCCTTTCTTGAACAGCGGACTTTTCCCTCAAAAACGATGAAACAGAATTACGCGCGTGGATGGTACATCTTATACACATCTTTTAAGCGCGTTTTTGTGACATGTGTATAAATTTGCGTCGTGGAAATATCGGCATGTCCCAATAGTTCCTGCACAGCGCGTAAATCGGCGCCGTTTTCTAGCAAATGGGTTGCGAACGAATGACGTAACGTATGCGGTGTTAGCTCTTTTTCAATGTTGGCTTCCTTCGCTAACTTTTTTAAAATTTTCCAAAAACCTTGCCGTGTTAAGCGTTCACCATGATGGTTTAAAAACAAGGCATCGGTCGCTCGCTTTTTCGGATCGATGAGTTTCGGGCGCGCCGTTTCGATATACGTCTTTAATGCGTCTAGCGCCATGCTACCGATCGGGACAATTCGCTCCTTATTTCCTTTTCCGTAACAGCGGACAAATCCCATCGTCAAATGTACATCAGCTACATTGAGATGAACGAGCTCGCTGACGCGCATGCCCGTTGCGTACAACAGCTCAAGCATCGCCTTATCGCGAATGCCAAACGGCGTATTCGTTTTCGGCGTCTCCAACAGCGCCTCGACTTCTTCCATTGATAGAACTTTGGGCAACGTCCGCTCCATTTGCGGTGATTCAATATGAACGGAAGGATCTTGTTCCGTCACTTTTTCACGAAGAAGAAATTGATGAAACGAGCGAATCGATGCAATATGCCTTGCGATCGTTTTCGCGGAACTTCCTTTTTCTTTTAAAAACTTTAAAAATTGCATAATGTGAAGGCGTGACACTTCGTTCCACGAGCAAACTTGTTCAACATGGATTAAGTAATGGGCATACTTTTTCAAATCGCGCTCATACGAAACAATCGTATTTTTCGCCAAATTTCGTTCCACTGTTAAATAATGAAGAAAATCTTTCATCTCATGTTCCAACGCTCTCTACTCCCCATCGCGATAAAAAAATAGTAACCTATCAAGCCATTCATTTTGCGGCTCTTCTACCGTAGATACTTTTATCGCTGATCCTTGTGGCTCATCGTAACGATGATAGTTCTCGTACTCTTTATTGATCCATATAATACTATAATAAAATAAAATCGTACAGCCCGTAAATAAAAGAAACACTTTAATCGCTTGCCATAATGTTTTCACCATCGGCTCTCCTCCGTCCGTTAACGATACGTACTTAGTATGAGGATATGCCATAATTTTTTCATTTTATACATAAAAAAACCTTTCCCGTTGGAAAAGGTTTTTTTATTTCTCTTGTTGATCCTTTTTTTCTTGACAACGGTAACAAATTCCATGAAATGTTAGCCGATGATCTTTAATTTTAAACTTCCAATCCCGCTCGACAATCGCTTCTACTTCCTCTAACAAATCTTCTTGAATTTCCGCTACCGATCCACATTCAATACAAACTAAATGATGATGGAAATGGGCTGCTCCTTCTTGTCGAAGGTCATATCGCGATACACCATCCCCAAAATTAATTTTATCGACGATTTTTAACTCCGTTAATAACTCAAGTGTCCGATAGACCGTCGCTAACCCGATTTCCGGAGACTTTTCTTTAACGAGGAGGTAGACATCTTCCGCACTTAAATGATCTTCCTCATGTTCTAAAAGGACTCGCACCGTCGCCTCGCGTTGCGGTGTCAATTTATAGCCAGCGGTATGCAATAGTTTTTTGATTCTTTCTACTCGATCTTCCATGTTTATTCCCTCCCCTCGTCATTCAACTACCATTATAACAAAAGACAGAGGGAAGTATCAAAGTAAAATCATTATTAGAAAATAAATAAAATGGTTACTAAATGATAATAATTATCAGTGATTAACCATTTGAATGACTTGTTTCATAAATACTGGAGATACATACGCTTCTAAGGACGCGGAGGCGAGTAAAGAAACGCTGATTATCACCATCACCAAAGCATAGCGCATAATCATTGGAAAAATTGGTTCATGCGTTCGCTTCATAAATTGGTTACGCACCATTTTTAACGAAAATGTAACGGAAGCCACTCCCATGATAATAAAAGCAGGGATAATAATGAAGTTTTGGGGCATGACCGAAACAAACGATAATACAAATCCTTGCCATCCCATTTGATTAACAAGAAATCCGACCGTAAACCCGATAACAATCCCCTTTAAAAACAATAAGATTAAAATAATCGGTAGTCCAATAATCGAAATGCCTAACACCCACATTAGTCCTACGTATTTCAAGTTATGAAAATAACTTTGTTGAAACATATCATAGGCACTGGCGAGATTTCCTTTTGATACTTGTCCAAAAAATTGCATCAAGTAGTAGTATAGGTCTTGTTTTTGACTAAAATTTAAACTATTGACAACAACCGCTCCAAAAATGACACCCATTAAAAATAAAACAATGATAAATAAATAAATCGAAGCATGTTCACGCATATGCGACGCAAGCGCTGATTTCAATAATGGCTGTCTTCTCATCTTTTCCGTCCTCCTATCATGCTCTTAGTAGATTGTATGAAAGAATATTGCATCTATGACACATTTACGAGAAAAGAGAGAAAAAAGCCGTTTGAATGAGTGATGATAGTGGTGACATAAACAAAAAAATCGCTCCTTATTCAGAAGCGATTTTTCCATATTTTCCGCCGCCGCCCGCATGAATCAAGAGCTCGCCGCGCCGCGCAAGAACAATGAGTTTCGCAATCTTTTCTCCGACGACTTCTGTTAGCTCCTCCTCTGATGCCTTGTGCAATACATACATTTCCATGCCGAAGTGGGCGAGCAATTTTTTATACGTTTTCGTCCCAAGTCCCGGAATAAACTCAAGCGGTACTTGATAAATATAAGGAGGCCTGCGCGGGGCTCTATCGCTCGTTTTAAGCTCTTGCAGGCGGTCAAACACTCCCTTAATTTGTTTGTGATGTCCGCATGCCGGACAGCGCTCATCATTTGGCTGAACTGGATAAAAACAATTTTCACACGTGGTTCGATGATATTTTCCAAGTCGCGGGTTCAATCCGTAATTTGCGATGATCGCGCGTCCATTCTCGTATTGTAGTGCTTTTTTTAGCTCCATAAACGTCGGAGCATCCATGCGCATCACTTGATATTCCCGCGCCATTTTGCGAAGCGAATGAGCATCTGAATTAGATAAATACGGATAGCGATGCAATTCGGCAATTTGGTCAGCCATCGCGGTATCAGCACTTAATCCTAATTCAATCGCATCG
Source organism: Thermaerobacillus caldiproteolyticus (assembly GCF_013761245.1). GTDB lineage: Bacteria > Bacillota > Bacilli > Bacillales > Anoxybacillaceae > Thermaerobacillus > Thermaerobacillus caldiproteolyticus. The sequence continues at coordinate 72,476 of NZ_JACDUT010000001.1, forward strand.
ATGAAGTCGGCGTCAAACACTTCGGTTAGGCTTTTCTTCACACCTTTTCCATATAGGCTTTTAAACGGCGTAAAGGCGTGGGCCGGCACAAATAACCCACCCAATTGCTTCACTATCGCTTGCAGCTCGCGTCCTGTCCCGTACATTCGTTGCGAACTGAGCGAAATATTTTTGACACGCTTATGCAGCCATGCGGAAAAAGCGCGCATCGCCTCTATGGTAGGCAAAAACGCAAGCGCGTGAATCGGTCCTTGACAATGCTCATCATATACTTCGATTTCGCTTCCCAATATGAGCGTCACATTGTCAGCGAAAACGCCTCCCTCCCGATGCTCTGTCCATCCTTGGGCCGCCATTACATGCTCCAACTCATCCAGAACTTCCGGCACATGACAGTCGATGACGCCGATGACATCCAATCCTTTTACTTCGGAAGCTTCCCGTAAAATATTTGCAAGTGTCAATGTTTTCGCTCCCGTAATTTTTACTGGTCTGCCTGAAGCGGTGCGACCAATATGAATATGTAAATCAACATAATAGTTATTCATGCTTTGCTCCTAACGCTCGTTGCAGTTGTAAATATTGCAGTGCATAGGCGGTTTTTGCGTCATAAATCTCCTGTCTCTCTAGCAATGCCAATGCCTCCTCTAACGTCACTTCTAATACATCAACAAATTCGTCTTCATCCAGCGATGCCGCGTTCTCGACTTTCGTTAACTGTTCCGCTACATACAAATGGATCAATTCATCAGCAAAACCTGGTGAGGTATAAAACGAAACAACATGACGCATTGGGCCGCATCGATATCCTGTTTCTTCCTCTAGTTCTCGATGTGCGGTCGCCAGCGGTTCTTCCCCTTTTTCTAATTTTCCCGCTGGAATTTCAACTAATACGCGCTCCATCGCTTTTCGATATTGGCGCACAAGCACGACTTTTCCTTCATTCGTTACAGGAATGACCGCCACCGCCCCCGGATGCTTCACAACTTCCCGCTTGCTCGTTTTTCCGTTCGGCAACTGCACATCCTCGACATACACTTCAATGACTTTGCCGCTAAAAATCTTTTCTTTCGCTAACGTTTTTTCGATTAAATGTTCCATTCATCTCTCTCCCATCTACATTAATTCCTCTTTATTGTACTACATTGTTTGAGACAATTTTACATTTCGTTGTAAAATTAAGAAAAGCAAAAGCGCCCTAATTCCGCCTAAAAACTGCCCATGTCTTGTGAGCAACCAGCGAAATGCCGCCATCCTGGCTCCCTCCATGGGCAAATGCTTCTTCCCCCGCAGATTTGAAGAAGGAAAGTTATTTGGCACAAGAGATCTAGGCGCTTGCTCTAGTAGTTATCCTTTAAAATTTATCCTTTCTTAGTTTTTAAAAAACACTTTTTTCAAGGAGGAAAAAATAATGAAGAAACGGCGCATCGGTTCGTCCGATTTATATGTCAGCGAAATCGGGCTCGGCTGCATGTCACTCGGAACAGAAGAAAACAAAGCGATTCGCATCATTCATGAGGCACTAGAACGCGGCATTAACTATCTAGACACCGCTGACCTTTACGACCGCGGCTTGAACGAGGAATTTGTCGGCAAGGCAATCAAAGGAAAGCGCGACCAAGTCATCGTTGCTACAAAGGTTGGAAATCGTTGGGAAGAAGGAAAAGATGGCTGGTTTTGGGACCCGTCGAAAGCGTACATTAAAAAGGAAGTCAAAGAAAGCTTACGCCGCCTGCAAACCGATTACATTGATTTATACCAGCTGCACGGCGGAACGATCGATGATCCGATTGATGAAACGATTGAAGCATTTGAGGAGTTAAAACAAGAAGGAGTCATTCGCTATTACGGTATTTCTTCCATTCGCCCCAATGTTATTCGCGAATATGTAAAACGTTCCAATATCGTCAGCGTCATGATGCAATATAGCCTTTTAGACCGCCGTCCGGAAGAGTTGTTTCCGCTTTTGCGCGAACATCAAATTAGCGTGATCGCCCGCGGTCCTGTCGCTAAAGGATTACTTACCGAACGACCGTTAGAAGCCGCAAGCAATCCAATCAAAGAAAACGGCTATCTTGACTATACATATGAGGAGTTAAAGACGCTTCTTCCAACATTAAAAGAACGAGCTGCCAAAAACCGCTCGTTTACAGCGACAGCACTGCAATTTTGCTTATACGACCCGGTTGTCGCTGCAGTGATTCCGGGCGCAAGCAGCGTAGAGCAATTAGCTGAAAATGTTGAGGCCGCTTCTTCTCCAAGCTTAACAGCCGAAGAATACGAATGGTTAAAACAACATACGAAATCTTCTATTTATGAACTGCATCGATAAAAATAGATCAAGCCGCTGTTTATTCAGCGGCTATCTCGATTATTTAAACTTCCGCCAATCTAAGTTGCTTTCATTGAATAGCTCTTCAAACGTTTTTTGTTCCTCGCGCCGCCGCTTCTCTTCGCGTTTACGCGCTTCTTCCTCTTCTTTTTTCCGCTGTTGTTCTGCTTCTAACTCTTTCTTTTTCGCCTTGAGCTGTGCAAACAAATCAGCGTTTAAGTGATCCATTAATGTCATTTTATCGTTATTTTGCATTTCGGGTTGTTGTTTACGTTTTTGCAACGATATTCCCTCCATGAATAAAAACATGATTTTTTCTTCATGATAATAGCAAAAATCCAAATATGTAAAGGAGATTAAGCATTATGGCGAAAAATCGCGGACAAAAAGGCAAACCGAATGCCGATACAGTCAATCCGGTCATCGCAAAAGAAGAATTGGAAAAAGCGGCCCATCCTACGAAAAGACAAAACTCTCCTCAATAAGGTGAAATGCCCCATAAAATGAAACTAGGAAAAACACCTCCAGAATCGAACGTATAGCTAAATCAATGTTTGGAGGTGTTTTTCTTATGGGAACATCGAAGCATTTCATGATTCGATTCACAAGAAAAGTAAAATCTCATTAACTCTATTGTAAAACAAACGGTACAAGGCGATTTTCATGATGATCATCCAATGCGAATTCAGCAAAAATGAAACTGCCCGTCTCCTGTAAAAATCAGGAAACAGGCAGCTTAGGTGTTTGATTGCAAAAAAGTAGGTCAGTCCAGTTTTTTCTTATATATCTTTGGATGAAAAGGCAAATGGAAGTAATTCCTTAACGGTTGTTTCTTGAATGTTCCCCTTCAGATTAGCTAAAATGATGGGCATATCAGGGTCACAAAATTCCGCGATCACCTGCCGGCAGGCTCCGCATGGAGATACCGGACCATCAGTATCAGCAACGATAGCCATCATGGCGAATTTTTTTTGTCCTTCTGATACGGCCTTAAAAATGGCAGTGCGTTCAGCGCAGTTGGTTAGTCCATAAGAAGCATTTTCTATGTTGCACCCTTTATAAATTTTTCCTTCTTTTGTTAAAATAGCTGCTCCTACCTGAAAGCGGGAATAAGGAACATAAGCTTTTTCTCTTCCGGAAAGTGCTTCATTGATTAATTGATTTTTATCCATTTCGTTCCGACCCTTCTGTTTGAAGTTGTCATTTCAATCATGATTCTGCTTCCATTTGCTCACTCAATGAATAATTTTAATAGCTGGATGTGCTTGTTTCCCCATTTATAATTTGAACACCTGCGCTTGCCCCGATACGGTTGGCCCCTGCTTTCTCCATTGCCAACAAATCATCTGCGGTTCTAATTCCGCCAGAAGCTTTAACGCCAAAGTTTGGTCCAACTGTCTTTCTCATTAATGCAACATCTTCGACAGTAGCCCCTCCTGTTGAAAAACCTGTCGAAGTTTTGACAAAATCTGCACCAGCTTTCACTGCTAACTGACAAGCACGAACTTTTTCTTCATCAGTAAGAAGGCATGCTTCAATAATGACTTTGACCAAAGCCTTTCCTTTAGCAGCTTCTACTACGGCACGAATATCCTTTTCGACTAATTCATCATTCCCGCTTTTTAGCGCTCCGATATTAATAACCATATCAACTTCGCTCGCGCCATTCTCAATCGCATTTTTTGTTTCAAAGGCTTTTACTTCCGGTGTCGTTGCCCCAAGAGGGAAACCAATGACCGTACACACTTTCACATCCGTATCTTTTAATATCTCATAAGCGGTTTTAACCCATGTTGGATTAACGCAAACAGAAGCAAAATGATAGGCCTTGGCTTCTTCGGCAAGCTTTACAATTTGTTCTTTTGTAGCTTCCGGTTTTAAAAGAGTGTGATCAATCATTCTCGCTTTTTCTCTTAACAATTTATGTCAACTCCTTGTCTTTTATTCGGTTATTTCGTCATATATAAGCGTAGCAGGTTTTACAAATTCTTTTGATATCGTATAAGCGTGATAAATCCGGTTCACGATTTCATCGACTGATTCAGTATTGCTGTGAATAGTTACAAGTGATTCGCCTTTTTCCACTTTATCACCGATTTTTTTCCGCAGCACGAGACCGACGCTTAAATCAATCGTTGATTCTTTTGTGGCTCTTCCTGCTCCTAAAAGCATAGCGGCTGTTCCAATACTTTCTGCAACAATTTTTGAAACATAACCGTCTTCTTTTGCCGGTACTTCGAACGTGAATTTTGCAGACGGCAATTTGGATGGATCATCAATAACAGATGAGTCGCCCCCTTGAGCTGCTACAAAAGTTTTAAATTTTTCGAGCGCTTTTCCGCTTCGAATGGATTCTTCTAGCATTTGTCTTGCTTCATCAATCGTTTTTGCTTTATTAGCCAATACAACCATTTGACTGCCCAATGTTAAACATAGATCGTACAGGTCTTCAGGTCCTTGCCCTTTTAATGTGTCGATCGCTTCTTTTACTTCTAGAGCGTTGCCGACCGCATATCCGAGAGGCTGGTCCATATTGGATATAACAGCCATTGTCTTTCTATTCACATTATTTCCGATTTCCACCATTGTTTTCGCCAATTTTCGTGCGGAATCTAGATCTTTCATAAATGCTCCGCTTCCTACCTTAACATCCAGCACAATCGCATCAGCGCCTGCAGCAATTTTTTTGCTCATGATCGAACTTGCGATAAGAGGAATGGAATTGACGGTAGCGGTAACATCCCGTAATCCGTATAGTTTTTTATCCGCAGGAGTCAAATTGCCTGTCTGTCCAATTACTGCAACTTTATTTTTATTGACTAAATCAAAAAATTCTTGCTCGCTAATTTCAATATGAAAACCAGGAATAGATTCAAGTTTATCTAATGTTCCTCCCGTATGGCCAAGACCGCGTCCGGACATTTTGGCAACGGGAACCCCCAATGATGCCACTAACGGTGCCAACACTAAAGTAGTGGTGTCCCCTACTCCTCCAGTGCTGTGTTTATCCACTTTTATTCCCTCTATGGCCGACAAGTCGACCTGATCTCCGGATTCGACCATTGCCATCGTTAAGTTCGCGATTTCATCAGGTGTCATTCCATTGAAAAATACGGCCATCGCGAAGGCGGACATTTGATAATCAGGGATGGTACCATCAGTGTAACCTTTTATCATAAAATCTATTTCTTCTTTTGTTAGTTCTTTCCCATCGCGTTTTTTTTCAATTAAATCGACCATTCGCATAAAGAGGTGCCTCCCATTAGATGAATGTGTAAATATAAAACTTCCATGCCGAACGAACTCGAATATGGCAGGATACAAACAAACCGGTTTTATAAAAATAATCCCATAATCGTTGCCGATAACATCGAAGCGAGTGTTGAACCATATAAAAGTTTCATACCGAATTTGGCTACGACATCTCCCTGTTTTGTATCAAGAGCTTTGACGGAGCCTGTGATAATCCCGATGGAGCTAAAATTAGCAAAACTCACAAGAAATACAGATACAATTCCAACAGTTTTCTCGGATAATGTTCCAGCGATATCTTTAAAATTCAACATCGCAACAAATTCATTGGTCACTAATTTTGTCGCCATAATGCTGCCTGCTTTGACTGCTTCGTCCCAAGGAATCCCCATTAAAAAGGCAATTGGTGCAAAGATGTATCCTAATATCGTCTGGAACGAAATATGGAAAATGATCGTGAATAAATAATCAATAAGGTTAATTAAAGCGATAAATCCTATTAACATCGCCGCTACAATCACAGCGACTTTCAATCCATCCATTACGCTTTCGCCGATCATTTGGAAAAAGCTCATTTTATGATCTTCTTCTACGATTAATAGATCTTCTTCATCCGTGACTTCGTAAGGATTCACAATATTAGCAACGATTAAAGCAGAAAGGATATTCAGCATGATGGCAATGACAACATATTTTGGCTCAAGCATCGTCATATACGAACCAACGATGGCAATGCTAACCGCACTCATGGCAGAAGTACATAAAGTATAAAGACGCTTTTTCGAGACTAGTCCGATTTGTTTTTTGGTTGTCAAAAAAACTTCCGACTGTCCTAATACGGCGGATGAAAGAGCAATATAGTTTTCCAATTTCCCCATTCCGTTCAATTTGCTTAATGCCATACCGACGTATTTAATAATAAGAGGCAATATTTTTAAGTAATTCAATATTCCAATAAGGATCGAGATAAAAATAATAGGCAATAAAACATTAAGGAAAAACGTGGACGATCCTTTATTTTCCAAACCACCAAAAACAAAGTTCACGCCGTCTATGCCTAACTCGATGAGTTTATTAAACATTTTTGAAATAAAACTAATGATTAAAATACCTGCTTTCGTATTCAGCAATATAAACGTAAGAATGATTTGAACGGCGAGCATAGATAAAATTGCCCGATAACGAATATTCTTTTTGTCATTACTTACAAGATAAGACAAAATAAATACAAGAAGCAAACCAGTGGCAAAAAACAAAAATCTCATGATGTCATTTCCCTCCAAACGAAACGGTGACAACGCTTTCAAACAGATCACTGGATCAGTAAACCTTTTGCATGTCGCTGCCAGCCTTTTTTGATTTATTCGCGATCGCGTTCACCATAACTATATCAGGTGTTTGAACAAATGTGAATATATTTTTGAAAAAAAGTAAAACGATTTCATTAATTTTTCTAATTCCGTCAAAAAATAAACTATTTTTCTTAATTAATTTATCAAAATTTCATTCAAATTTTGATAAGGCAGGCCAATCGAAAACGGACACTAAGAAAGAAATTGGAACTTCGACCGATCTGGTGATGTTCGAAACGGTATTTTCAGAACTAACGCTCAGCATACCCATTAAAAAATAAACCACCCGCACAAACTAAGTACGGGTGATTTTGTCCAATTATACAAGTTGATGTTTTTCATCTAGCAATGCTCTGGCTGTGTATTGATCCGTAATCAGAATATTGGCGTATTTTCCTTTTAATGCTCCTTTAATCGCTTTAATTTTGTTTTTTCCTCCAGCAACAAGAATGGAATGCTCTTTCTTTTGCAATTCACTTAAATCAATTCCAATTGTTCGATTATTTAAACTTTCACTCACAATTTTTCCATCTTTATCAAAAAATCGGGAACAAATATCTCCTATCGCTTCCCTCGACAGCATTTCCAATTCTTCATCACTAAAATATCCTAATTGAAACAGCAAAGAGTTAAAGTCCACACTTCCAACTGTAAAAAGGGCGATATTAGATCTTTTCCCTAATTCCAACAACTTTTGGATATGTCGATCTGCTTCGATCGCTTTTTTGACCGCCACATGATCGACAATGGCCGGTAAAGGTAGTTGATGTGGAATGGTATCAAACGCTTTCCCAAATAAATAAACAATTTCCGAAACATATGTATTGATCTTGGAGTGACTTACTCCTCCTTTTAATTGGACCACTTTGACATCTTTGACCGGTTTATGTTTTAATTCCAGCGCAACATTGTAAAGGGTTCTCCCCCACGTCACGCCGATGATGTCACCGTCGCTTACGATTTCATGTAAAAAATCGGCCGTTCGTTTTCCTATCGCTGTTTTAACGGCCGCGTCTTCATTTTGTGATGCAGCAGCGACAAAAGCCTTTTTTAGCTGATATTTTTCTTTCAATTGTTCTGCCAATTCCTCCATCGTTTCCGATGGATCTATAATTTCAATTTTGACAATCCCCATCTTTTTTGCCTGCTGAAGCAACCGGGACACTGTGGGACGAGAAATCCCCAACTTTTTAGCAATGTCCTGCTGATTGTAATCAAGCTGGTAATATAACTTGGCCGCCTCAATGATTTGTGATAATTTATTGTTTTCCATAGTTTCACCCTGTTATATTTGTTCAATCTCATTATGATATTTCAAAATTTCATTTAAATATGAAAAAATGTTCTCATTCATTATTATAGTCAGAAAACTAAAAAAAAGAAACCAAGTTTTTAAACATTTTAATTAAATTTATTATCCTAGAAAAGAAATTTTTTAGATCGAAGCTTTAATACAAATCATTCAAAACAGTTTGTCTTGAGCGCGGACAGCAAATGGATGAACAGGAAGCGACAATTATGCGAACGATGCCTAACGTGAAAGAAGAATAAAATAACCAATTTTGAATTCGCTTACAAAAATTTAACAACATAATGTTCCGAATATACCGCAGTTAATTATAACATAATTTTCAAACTCTTAGTATATAGTCAAGAGAAATGAGAGCATGATGCAAAGTCCAGCGGAAATTTTGCTTGAGCCGCCAAAGAAAGTATATGAGTGCGAGGAATATAGGAAGAACAGACCGTTCAAGTGTTTGAGCTGTACCTTAAAAAAGTAGATCAATCCAAGGAAGAGAGGAAATTTTTAATACCCTTATGTACAAAAACCGTAACCAAAATGGTTACGGTTTTATCATAGAATTTCCGTAATGTTTTTCATATTTTTTTCCATCCATTCAATCGCTTCATCAAGAGTAGCAAACTCTTTAGTTTCAAATGTCATCTCATCTTGCAAGAGCCATACATCTTTTGGCTCTTGGTATATGCCGGCAATCGACCAATGAAGCAAACTGTATGGATCGTTTCCGTACAAAAACGATACCCATGTTTTCTGTTTGGCAATATTGGCAACTTGTTTTAATTTATCACTCATTGCTTTCACTCATTTCTACTAACGACATGCGCGGATTGAGAATTTGGCTTGGGCTTTTTAACTGAAAGCATCCCGCTCCTTCAACGACATCGATCGTCATTTCATCGTCGAAAAATACGAGGCGCGATTTTTCAAGCAAAACCGGAACGTAATTCGTCTCAACGACAACATCGTCTGCATCGGCTTGCTTGACTAACCACAGCGCCGTCACCCCGCTGACAACGCATCCGCAACCATCTGTATCATACTTTAATTTTAACTGTTTATTCGTACTTGTTAAAATCGGTTTCAGTTTTTCGATTGCCTTATCTGTAAATGCAATGTTCACGTTGATGTCTACTCCCTTTTATTTCGTATTTTGTCATGGCTTATTGAATTTCACATACGCACCATTTATACTATCAAAAATGAATAAGTGAATAAAGGAGGACAATGTACATGGCGAAAGTACAAATTAAAGTCAATGACAACGGTTCATTTCACGTGACAGGTGACGTTGAATTAATCGACGCAGAAGGCAATAAATTTGAAACAAAAGAAACATTTTCTTTATGCCGATGTGGTTTGTCACAAAACATGCCGTTCTGTGACGGCTTGCATAAAGGAAATTTTCAATCGGTCGTTCGCGCAAACCCATTACAACAGTAGGAAGTGGACCATTTGGACGAAAAATGGCTCAAAAAACTGATTCGTAACTGTTTTCTTCATTATGGTCATGACATCGAGACCTTTCCACTTACGAACTCGGAATGGTACGAATTCTGTCAGACTATTATGTTAGAAAAACAAAAACAGCCCAATCTAGATTTATATGAGATCGTTCACGATGTCGTTTATGATTATCTTACAAAATAAATCTCCTTGCCGTGCGCAAGGAGATTTATTTTTTGAAGAAGGCGTTTTTGCCAAGCCTTTCAACCAGTGTTGGAAACAGTTGGTACATTTTGCTGCCGAGATTCATCCAGATAGGCATATTCACTTCACGAGTCGGTGTCATCATTACTTCAACGACGCGTCGAGCCACATGTTCAGGAGAAAGCATCCATCTTTCGACGTTTTTGACATAATCTCCTGACGCATCAGCAATCGTAAAAAAGTTGGTTTGAATCGGCCCGGGATTTACAGTGGTGACAAACACTCCATGTTGTGCAGCTTCCATGCGCAGACTGTTCGTAAATCCAAGCACCGCATGTTTAGTAGCGGAATACACGCTTGACTTTGGTGTCGCGATTTTTCCCGCTTGTGAAGCGATGTTGATAATATGTCCGCTTCCTCGTTTGATCATATGCGGGTACACCATTTTCGTACACGCAATTAAACCGAACACATTGACTTCAAACATGTCTTTCATCTCTTGCAAATCAATTTCTTCCACGTTTCTAAACACGCCAAACCCAGCATTGTTCACTAACACATCGATCGTTTTAATATCGTTAAAAATTTGCTGAAACACCGTTTCCACCGCCGCCATATCGCTCACATCCAAGCAATAATAACGGCAAGAAACATGATATGCTGTTTCAATCTGTTTGGCCATATTTGCCAACTTTTCTTTGTTTCTCGCCACCAAAATCGGAATCGCTTTTTGCCGGGCAACCTCATACGCAATTTGCTCCCCGATTCCGCTGGACGCTCCGGTAATGACAATATGCTTCCCTTCTAGCCTCAATGCGATCCCTCCACCGCCTCGTATACATATTGGTTTTGGATTTTCTGTTTTATGACCGCCCCAACGTCCTCCAAATAATCAAGCTGTCCAATTGTTTCTGACATCGTTAACATAAATTCTTGTTCATAGGCGGTTGGAAAAAGTCGTTGGCATACTTGAAATGGGGTGAGCGGCTCTTGTTTTAGCATGTCTAACACATGTTCAGCGCGCTCTCGTTGCTTCGCCAGCCGTTTCTCAATGAGTGAATTCACATCTTGTACATCTTCCCCGTGGCCAGTCATTACCCTTGTAATCTCGTAATTGCGCATTTTGAGTAACGAAGCATTGTACTGTAATAATGGCTTCGGCCGCTCCGCTTCCCCTTCGAAAGGCGGCTCTAACATCGGATTGGGCGAAATATGCAGCAGCAAATGATCGCCACCAAGCATCAATCCGTCCGTTTCTCGATAAAACACAATATGACTTTGCGCATGGCCGGGCGTTTCAATTACTTTCCAATGCGTCAGTCCCGGAAGCGAATCTCCTTCTTTCACCGTTCCTGACAGCGAACGACGGCACGAATAGCGAAGAGAACGGCGCCAATTCGGAATCTCTTCCAAAAACGCACGCTCCACGCCACATTCAAGAAAAAATTGCTCAAAAAACCGCTGATGCTCATCAAAAAAGACAGGATCTTGCCGAATCCAGCGATCCGCTTTTTCATGACCAATCACAGGTACTCCCTCAGGCAAATAATCGAGCAATCCGACATGGTCAGGATGATGGTGCGTTACAATGACTTGATCAATATCGGACGGCTCATATCCGAGCTCATGCAATTGTTTCTTGAATGATTGCCACGCCTCTTCCGTTTTCACACCGGCATCGACAAGCGTCAAACTGTCTCCTTTAATGAGATACATGTTCACATTCCCGACCGAAAATGGTGTCGGGACAACGAAACGATAAATATCTTCATTTTCCATTTGTCGATTCTCCTTTTAGCATTATATCGTAATAACATTTTTTTCGATATGTATTTTACAGTTTACACCGATTTCTTTCATTTGTCATTTTTTTCGAATAATTCGTGAAAAATCAGCGAAAATCAAGAAACTTTCTATTGACAACACTACCTTTTTCAGTGCATAATTGCAAACAAACTAAAGATTGCAAATTGGCGATGAGTGGGACCAGTAAACCATGAATGGTATCAGAGAGTGAAACCCATAGGCTGGAAGGTTTCATTACCCTCTTGATGGTTGAACCTATCCCATGAGCTGTTAGGAAAACCTAAACGCGAAACCGGCGTTATCGGTCAAAGACGGGCTTTCGACGGTCAACTCATACCGTTAAAGCCAAAAAAGGTGGTACCGCGGAAATATAAGACCTTCCGTCCTTTTCTAGGACGAAAGGTCTTTTTTATTTGAACATGAACAAGGAGGAGTCACCATGAAAAAAGAAACGACGATCGCCTTTATTGGTGCCGGTTCAATGGCAGAAGCACTAATTGCGGGGATGACGAAAACATTGTACCGGCCTGAACAAATTATCGTGACGAATCGCTGTAATCAGGAACGACTTCGATACATGAAAGAGACATATGGGGTACAAATTGAAACAAATAAAGAAAAAGCACTAAAAGCAGCTGACATCATCATTTTGGCAATGAAACCAAAAGATGCGATGGAAGGGATTGTATCTATTGCCACTGACGTTTCTGAACATCATCTCGTTATTTCCGTGTTAGCGGGAGTATCTACAGATACGATCATGTCCCTTATCGGAAAAAAAGTCTCCATTGTTCGGGCGATGCCAAACACATCGGCAACGATCGGTCAATCGGCTACGGCACTGGCATTAGGGCGCTTTGCAAATGAAGAACATTTAGCAATCGCCGAAACACTTTTTCGTACCGTCGGCATCGTCACCGTCGTTTCCGAAGACGACCTGCATGCTGTCACTGGGCTTTCCGGAAGTGGACCTGCCTATGTGTACTATTTAGTCGAGGCGATGGAAAAAGCAGCAAATGAAATCGGGCTTGATCGTTCTATCGCTAAAGAGCTTATTTTACAAACGATCATCGGCGCGGCGCAAATGTTAAAAACAACGAATAAACCCCCTTCCGTATTGCGCAAAGAAGTAACAAGCCCTGGGGGAACAACAGAAGCTGGCATTCAAGTATTGGAACAGTATCATTATCAAGAAGCCGTCATTGCCTGCATTAAGCGTGCAACCGAACGATCGGCGGAATTAGGAAAAGCGCTTGTTCCGACAGCGATCAACCGCACCAGCGCTTCCTCATCACGCTAAAACAAACAACGTCGATGGATTGTTAATTATCTTTCATTTTCAAATCAACAACATTTCGATGCTGATGGAAGGAAGTGAACAAAAACGATAGAGCGCGTTTGTTTCCTCAACTCAAGAAATCAAACATTAGTCGGTCATTTTTATCGATCCTCTTCCACTTCCATCATTGTCATGGCGCACGGGTTTACCTCAGATAAAAATTCAAATGGAAGATTTAACATATTAGCTAACGCGTTTACCAAAGCTGGATTTTCTGTACTCACCTTTGATTTTAGCGGTTGTGGCGAAAGCGATGACGACCGCTTAACTTGGAAAAAGAAGTGGATGATTTAAAAAGTGCCATTCAATTTGTCAAATCAAGAGGCTATCAAACAATCGGTCTTTATGGTCATAGTCTTGGTAGTCTCATCTGTTTAAAAAGCTATACATCTGACATCAAAACAATGGTGTTATCCGGAGCGTTAACGAACGCAATGAAATATGATTGGGAGCAGTACTTTATGAAAGAACAAATGAAGGAACTGAAAGAAAAAGGATATATCACGATACAAAGAACAGGAACATGGAGACATACTATCGTTGTTGACAAGCAAATGTTGAGGGATTTCGAAGACATTCGCCAGCCTGAATTACTGCAACGTGTGACGTGCCCTGTGCTCATCATCCACGGAAATAATAAAAAGGATGAAGAAGAATTACTTCTTTTAGAAAGATCGCAACGAGGGATGCAGTATTTGTCTAAAGATTCTCGATTAAAAGTGATCGACGGAGCAACACATAGTTTTTTAGAACATTTAGAGCTCTTGAAAGACTTGGCCACTAGATGGTACGTCAACCATATGTCGTAATGCCCCTACACTTGATTCACTGAAAAAAGATTTATCAAACCGCTTAAAATCCCTTTCGATTGAAAGATCAGCTTTTGCAGTGAGCGAACTCATCAATAGTGCAAATTGTTTTTCTTTTCCAATTAGACGTGTTATCATTCAAACTGAAAAACCGATATACATTGGAGGGAAAACAATGGAAACCTTGCTCTTTTCACCGTACACAATACGAGGAGTCACATTAAAAAACCGGATTGTCATGTCACCGATGTGTATGTACTCTTGCGAAACTGAAGATGGTAAAGTAGGAAATTGGCATAAAATTCATTATCCTACGCGCGCAGTCGGCCAAGTTGGATTAATCGTCGTCGAAGCAACGGCCGTCACCGCCCAAGGAAGAATCTCATCGCGCGATTTAGGGATTTGGAGCGATGAACATATTAGCGGTTTTCAAGAATTAGTATCTCTCATGAAAGAGCATGGAGCTAAAACCGCGATTCAACTCGCTCACGCCGGTCGAAAAGCTGAGGTCACTGGGGAGATTCTCGCTCCTTCGGCGATTGCCTTTAACGAAAGAATGCGCATACCAAAAGAAATGACAAAATCAGACATCGAAGAAACGATTCAAGCATTCCAAAACGGCGCACGCCGCGCAAAAGAAGCGGGATTTGATATCATCGAAATCCACGCTGCGCACGGTTATTTAATTAACGAATTTTTATCTCCGCTAACGAACCAGCGACAAGATGAATATGGCGGCACTGCTGAAAACCGCTATCGCTTTTTAAGCGAAGTCATTGACGCGGTACGCGAAGTATGGGATGGTCCTCTCTTTGTTCGCGTATCGGCTTCCGATTATCATCCAGAAGGATTAACGGTAAAAGACTATGTTGAGTACGCAAAACGGATGAAAGCGCAAGGCGTAGACTTAATCGACGTTAGCTCAGGTGCTGTGGTCCCGGCAAAAATCAACGTCTATCCGGGCTATCAAGTTCCGTTTGCGGAAGCTATTCGCCATGGCGCTGACATCGCCACAGGTGCGGTCGGTCTCATTACTTCTGGATTGCAAGCAGAAGAGATCCTTCGTAACGAGCGTGCTGATTTAATCTTTATCGGACGCGAATTGTTGCGCAACCCGTACTGGCCACGCACTGCTGCAAAAGAGCTCGGAGTCGAGATTAAAGCACCTGTACAATATGAACGCGGCTGGTAATGAAAAAAAGCGGGGGCGTCTATCCTCGAACGCACACTGAAGGATCTGGGAACGGACGAACAAAGTCCGCAGTAAAACTGAAGTATTGTGAGAGGATAGCTGCCTAGCTAGACAGTATCTTTATTGAAAAAGCTGCCGAACAATCGGCAGCTCTATTTTTTTCGAGGCACGGAAAACGAAGCAAAATCGCGTGCCAGTTCTACGTTTGGAAAAATTGCTTTCGCTTCATTGAGCAATTCATCGCACATCGCTCCTTGATAACGCGAGCTAATATGCGTCAAAATCAATTTTTTCGCTCCGGCACGCTTCGCCACTTCTGCCGCTTGGACTGTCGTGGAATGATAGTAGTCGTACGCTAACTCTCCATCCCTTGCGCCAAACGTCGCCTCATGAATGAGAACATCCGCTTCTTGTGCTAGTTCAATACTCGCTTCGCAATAACGCGTATCGCCCAGAATAGTGACAATTCTCCCCTTTTGCGGCGGACCAACGAAGTCACGTCCATCGATTACCGTTCCATCATCAAGCTCCACCGTCTTACCGAGCTTAATTTGTTGGTAAATTGGTCCAGGACGAATGCCTAGTTGCTGTAGCTTGTCAACCAAAAGCGTACCCGGCAAATCTTTTTCGACGACGCGAAATCCATACGAAAGCATCCCGTGATCCAATCGCTTAGCAATGACCATAAACCGCTCGTCTTCAAAAATAACTCCTTCATCGATTTCCACCACATGCAATTTATATTTTATGTGCGTTGAACTCACCGTTAACGCTGTTTCGATGAACGATTGAATTCCTTTTGGGCCATAGACCACTAGCGGCGTATCTCCCCCTTGAAACGAGCGGCTTCCAAGCAAACCAGGCAATCCAAAAATATGATCTCCATGAAGATGAGTAATAAAAATGTTTTCAATTCGTCTCGGACGAATCGATGTATGCAGAATTTGATGTTGTGTCGCTTCTCCACAGTCAAATAGCCACGTTGCTCCTCGCTCCTCAAGCAGTTGCAACGCAATCGCTGACACGTTTCGCTCTTTTGCCGGCACTCCTGCGCCCGTTCCTAAAAACAACAATTCCAACGCGTCCACTCCTTATCCGTTTTTTCTGTTGTTAGCGTACCAATGTTTATAGAACAATTTCAACATCCTTTTGCAATTTAGTGCTAAAATGTTTGCGTTCAGCATCAGAAATCTCTACAATTAAATACTTGAAGAGATAAATTTAGCTGAAGCGAGGTACATATCGTGAACAACATGAATCCGAAGTCATTGATCGTTATCTTTGGCGCTACCGGAGATTTAGCGAAACGCAAGCTATTTCCTTCCATTTATCGACTATACGAAAAAGGAAAATTGTCTGAAGAGTTTGCGGTTGTCGGAGTAGCACGTCGCCCGCTATCCCATGATGAGTTTCGGAATTATGTCCAACAATCGGTCGAAGATTCTACCAAGCAGGAATTGAGCGACCAACACTTTATTTCTCATTTTTATTATCATCCTTTTGACGTGACAGACACCGCTTCTTATCAAGAATTAAAAGCATTGCTTGAACGTTTAGACAAGACATACAACATCCCTGGTAATCGCATTTTCTACTTAGCGATGGCACCAGAATTTTTCGGGACGATTACCTCCCGTTTAAAATCGGAAGGACTAACCGCAACAAACGGTTGGAAACGTCTTGTCATCGAAAAACCGTTCGGTCATGATTTAAAAAGTGCACAACAGCTCAACACAGAAATTCGTCAAGCGTTTTCCGAAAGCGAGATTTTCCGTATCGACCACTATCTCGGCAAAGAAATGGTGCAAAACATCGAAGTTATTCGCTTTGCCAATGCGATTTTCGAACCGCTGTGGAACAACCGGTTCATTTCAAATATCCAAATTACATCAAGCGAAACACTCGGAGTCGAAGATCGAGGACGCTACTATGACCATTCAGGAGCGCTGCGCGATATGGTACAAAACCATATGCTGCAAATGGTGGCACTTCTTGCGATGGAACCGCCAATTAAATTGACGACTGACGACATTCGCAGCGAAAAAGTGAAAGTGCTTCGCGCGCTTCGTCCGATTTCTCATGATGAAGTCGATCAATATTTTGTGCGCGGTCAATATGGAAGAGGAATTGTAAAAGGAAATGAAGTGATCAGCTATCGCGAAGAAAATAATGTCGATCCAAATTCGAACACAGAAACGTTCGTCGCCGGGAAACTGATGATCGACAATTTCCGCTGGGCCGGTGTGCCATTTTACATTCGTACCGGCAAACGAATGACGGAAAAGTCAACGAAAATTGTCGTCCAATTTAAGGATGTACCGATGAATTTGTATTATCGGACAAGCGAGACCATTCAGCCAAACTTGCTCGTCATCCACATTCAACCGGACGAAGGCATCACGCTTCATTTAAACGGGAAAAAAAGCGGCGAAAATATGAAAGCATCACCTATCAAGCTCGACTACTGCAACAACTGCATCGACGGCATCAACACTCCGGAAGCGTATGAAAAACTATTGTATGATTGCATGCGCGGCGATGCAACGAATTTCACGCATTGGGATGAAGTCGCAGCTTCTTGGAGCTTTGTCGACCCGATTTCCGAAGTATGGGAAAACACAAAAGCTGTCGACTTCCCGAACTATGAAGCCGGCTCGATGGGGCCAAAAGCGGCTGACGAACTGTTGCATAAAGACGGCTTCCATTGGTGGCCAATCCACTATCATGAGTAAAAGGCGAAAGGGGTAAGCGAAAATGAAACTATATGATGTAACCGCGCCGATTTTTGAAGGAATGCCAGTATATAAAAACAAGCCGGAAAAACAACCGAGATTAGCCACTGTTACTAATGACTATGTAACAGAATCCCGCATCGATATGGACGTACATACAGGAACGCATATCGATGCCCCTCTTCATATGGTAAAAGGCGGGGAAACATTTGAAACAATTCCCCTTGAAAATCTTGTCGGAGCATGCAAAGTGTTCGATCTCACTCATGTAAACGATAAAATTACGAAAGAAAACATCGCTAACCTTGATATTCAAGAACAAGATTTTGTGTTATTCAAAACGAAAAACTCCCTTGAAGATGCGTTCAATTTCGAGTTCATTTATGTTGCCGAAGATGCGGCGCGGTATCTTGCTGAGAAAAAGGTGCGCGGTGTCGGCATTGACGCATTAGGCGTGGAACGAAATCAACCGGGACATCCAACCCATAAAACATTGTTCGCAGCCAACGTCATCGTTATCGAAGGATTACGTCTCAAAGACGTTCCAGAAGGGCAATACTTCATGGTGGCAGCTCCGTTAAAACTCGTTGGCACGGACGCTGCTCCAGCGCGAGTGTTGTTGTTGGAGAATGTGCAGTAAGATGCTCATTGCCATCCTATCTATCTTTTATTCTGTTTTCGTAAGACGAATTAGATTCTTATAAACAAAAAGTCCCCTTATTGCATAGTGCAATAAGGGGATTTTCATTATTTCTCCAACCACTCCGTATGGAAGATGCCCTCTTTATCGACGCGTTCATAGGTGTGCGCACCGAAGTAGTCGCGCTGCGCCTGAATTAAATTCGCCGGCAATGTTTCCATCCGGTAGCTGTCGTAATAAGCAAGAGCGCTTGAAAACGCCGGAACTGGAATGCCGCGCGTTACCGCAATGGCGACAATTTCGCGCAACGCTTCTTGATAGTTTTCGACAATGTCTTTGAAGTAAGGGTCTAACAATAAATTCGGAAGCTCTGGATCGCGGTCGTACGCTTCTTTAATTTTTTGTAAAAATTGCGCGCGGATGATGCAACCGCCGCGGAAAATCATCGCGATATTGCCGTATTGTAAGTTCCAGTTATACTCATCAGAAGCAGCTTTCATTTGTGCAAATCCTTGGGCATACGAACAAATCTTACTCATATAAAGCGCACGTCTCACTGCTTCAATAAAGTGCGCACGATCGCCTTCAAACGGCTTCACTCGCGGACCAGAAAGAAGTTGGCTTGCCTTGACACGCTCTTCTTTCATCGCCGAAATAAAGCGCGCAAATACCGATTCTGTAATAATTGGTAGCGGTACCCCTAAATCAAGCGCATTTTGGCTTGTCCATTTTCCTGTTCCTTTTTGACCAGCTTTATCTAAAATGACATCGACAAGCGGTTTTCCTGTTTCCTCATCGATTTTTGTAAAAATATCGGCCGTAATTTCAATTAAATAGCTATTGAGTTCTCCTTGATTCCAATCAGCAAAAATTTCATGAAGCTCTTGTGCTCCTAAACCAAGCACATGTTTTAACAAGAAATACGCCTCAGCGATTAACTGCATATCTCCGTATTCAATACCATTATGCACCATTTTCACATAATGTCCCGCACCATCCGGACCGATGTACGTTGTGCAAGGCTCGCCATCCACTTTTGCTGCAATCGCTTCAAAAATCGGACGTACTAACTCATGCGCTTCTTTTTGACCGCCAGGCATGATGGACGGACCCTTTAATGCGCCTTCTTCACCGCCGGAAACGCCCGTACCGATAAAGTGAATGCCTAGCTCCGCTAGTTCTTTATTACGGCGCTGTGTATCTTTGAAATACGTATTTCCACCGTCAATTAAAATATCACCTTTTTCCAAATACGGTTTCAGCTGTTCAATCGTCGCATCCGTCGGCGCTCCTGCTTTTACCATTAATAAAATTTTCCGCGGCTTCTCAAGTGCATTGACAAACTCTTCAATGCTGTATGTACCGACAATATTTTTTCCTTCCGCTTCTTTTAAAAATTCATCTGTCTTTTCAGGCGAACGGTTATACACCGCAACGGAATACCCTCTGCTTTCAATATTTAACGCGAGGTTTTTTCCCATGACAGCTAACCCAATCACGCCAATTTGTTGTTTTGCCATTATCAAACGTCCCTTTCTATACTTTGATATTTTGTTTGTTCATGAAAGAACATACCATAGTACATTTGAGAATATCAAGTGCTGTGATCGCATTTTGTCAAAGTTAGGCTAATACTGGACATTGCTGAACTCATTCTTGGAAAATCGACGATCTAGTGTTAAAATGCCCTCTCTTGTTCGAATGAGCTGCTACCTCATCATCATCATGATGTCGTTTCTCTTCGCTCATAGCAACTCGTTGATATATCAAGAAGCGCCAAAGTAAAAAAAGAGTCCCGAAACAGGACTCTTTCGCCTTAAAAATCTCCTCTTGTACTCACCACGTCATGCCCCCTAATATGCTTATCAATATTCTCTATAATGACCATATGGGTAGTGCGGATAATGCGGATAGTGTGGATAATGATGGTGATATGGATAATGCGGATAATGTGGATAATGATGATGATATGGGTAGTGATGGTGAGACGGATAATAACCTCCATAGCCTGGATATGTTCCGTATTGTTGTCTCTCCATTTTTTATTCCTCCCTCTGATTTAAAAACATATTTTTTAGGCAGATGCTGTGCCGCCTTTTTAAAGCGCCACATATGATGGTGAAGAGATTTGCATTGGGGTAAGAAAAATGCCTTTAAAAATTTCTCATCTCCCCCTCTGATTCCCTTTCCGCTATCTAGGATATGTATTTTATTTTTAAATGTATAGGCGAAATCACTAAATGTAAAAAGCCTATTACATTTTTTCTTATAATTAATGTTTATTCGTTATCATTTTTACGAAAGTAGAGACGTGTGAATCACTGGATATGCAGCTCCTTATTGTCGTTCGTGAATCAATTTAACCTTCACTCTTGGAAATCATCTAAATGCTTTTCCATTATCATTCGAACAAGATCCAAATTGATCGTTTGATAATCATGAACGGCAATATTGCAAAAACCGGCCATTGCCTTCATCTTTACCATAACGAATTCCGTGATGATATTATTTTTGTCAAGCAATTCAAACGAATCACGGCTTGTTTGCGGAATGCCCATTTTTCCACAACAATGTGCATCGTTATATCAATGCTTGCCTCACACGCTCATTGTATATTCAAAATAATCGAATCTTGTTTCTAAATTCTTCGGATTCCAAGAAAAAAACCACCTTTACTGGTGGTTTTGCATGTGCTCTTTAATCGTTTTTGCGCCTTCTAAACTTTCGAAAAGTTGGTTCGGGTCAATGAGTGTGATCAGCCGTTCTGGAAGACTTGCGACTCCGATAAAATACGATGTTTGTCGGTAAGCGAGCATATTCACTTGTTTGATCGATTCTGGCGAGATGTCGATAATTTCTTTCGCGTCATCCACGATTAAAGCAACGGAAATGTCTTCGGTAACGACGACAATTAATCTCGTTTTTTCTGTTTCTACATATGGACGGCGGTACAAAATTTTCATTGTATCTAATACAGGAACTAATTCCCCGCGAATCCTCACTACTCCAACCATGTAATCAGGCATCTGCGGAATAACCGTCGGTGAGCTCATTTTTTCTATGGAAATAACGTTTTCAACGGGAACCGCATATTGTTCATTATCGACTTGGAACACGACTACTTTACTGACTTCCATTCACCGCACCTCCTTCATGCAAACTACATTTAATAATTGAACACTCCCGCCACTTACTTCTATGAAGCGAAGATAACCAGGCGATCTCTGCCGTTCCAGCAGTTGAGTTAGCTTCTGCTAACTACCGAAGTCTTGAAGGATATTTTTGCTTGCGTTCACATCTCGGTTATGACCTGTCTCGTACGATGGGGATATCTACTTTCTTAATTTTAAATCTTTCATCTCTTTATGTCGATACCCTCAACAAGAATAAAGCTGACTACTTGGGAAGGCCTTTCCTGCCTTCACCACCGTTCAAGATATAATTCATTGAGAAAGTTTCTCTCCCCCATAGTGGTGGACAATGTATTCAATTGGTTCCTCGTCCACTCCGCAACTCCCGCTGTTCACTTTTACTCTATGCCATTCTTCCGCCAGAATATCAGGGCCATAGCTTTTATCGTATAAGACATGAAATCGACGAGTTGGACTTTTACCAACTAGCAGATAACGTCTTAGCAGGCACACGCGATAAAAAATAAAGCTCCATTTAGGAGCTTTTCGCTTAAATCACTTGTTTTTCTGTTTAGAAATAGATGTAAGTGCCAGAGCATGAATGGTAATCTCAGGTGTACTTCCAGCACGAATATTTACATCTGTCTGTCCTAGCCCTTCACTATGTAAAATGGCTTCCCGTCTGTTTCGTGGTAACCATTGTATTCAAACACACTAGTTTGCCCATCTTTACAAAATCATATAGCTTCGGCCAATGAATTTGTCCACCATGAAAATGACTGGACATAGATAGTCAAAATGATGGTCTTTCATATGAAGAACAATGTTCGGACCATGAGTTAAAACAAGGTTTAAACCGTTTTTTACCTTTCCATATGCCTTTTGCAAATCGCTTCGTTTTGTACTGAAACCACCCACACCGATGATAGTAACCGTTTCCCTCTTAATATGATGAATCGTTTATGTTTTGTTTCGAAGGGGGATACATCCATATTTCTCAAGCGTCTCCTTTAACATTTGGAAGTTCTTTTTTCTAAGCATATAATCATGATTTTCCAATACCGCATACACTCCATAGACAGGTTACAACTTTTAGAAAACTTCTGAATAAGGAACAAATTTTAGAATACTTCTCTTTCGCTCAAGAACATCTCCTGTTAAGGCAATTAAATCGATTTTCTCATCCTGTAATTTGTCATATAAATATTGAGGTGAAATCGTAGGTTTTCTGAATGGAGGTCGGATAAATGGAGAATATGAATAAAACATGATGGACAACGGTTAATCTATGTACAACCGCCTCATGCGTATTGCGGTTTGCCTTATAAATAAAAAAATAATCATAGATGAAAGAATCATAACAAATAAAAACATATATATCTCCTCCCTTTTGACAATTATAGTAAACGGGAAGAGAGATGAAAGCGGGAATTACTGATCAGATTGGCAACCGTATAATTTGATCAATTTATCTTTTGACATAAACAAATATTTTGGCGGTCTCCTGAAGCCGTCTAAACGGAATTGAGAAATAAGATACATAGGAGCAAACGTCATTTGTTTATACCATCTATAAAAAGAATTAATAATGAAAAATGTTTCAAATCCCAAACGCTCGCAACCTTTATTTAAAATCGTAATTCCTACAATCCCCTTAATATTGGCAAATTGTTCATGACGTTGTAAATATTCTGTAAGGTTCGGTAACCCTTTTTTTACCTGTTCGTAGATGAGTCTCCCCTTCTTAATTTCACTATCCAAATGAATAAGTTCTTTAATTAAACGAACGTTATGCAAATGAATTTTTAAAAGAAGATCATTTTTTTTGATCTCCGTACCGTCAGAAAGCACTATGTCCCTTCCTTTATACTTCATCAGCCGAACCCGAAAAATATCTCGATTTTTTGTTTTGTCCTCAACGTATTCAAGCCGTGAACAAAAATAATAAATCGGATCTAACATACCCCAAATGGTAAGAAAACATTGTCTCATCTTTACCATTACAACATCCTTCTCCTTTTCTTCCTTTCATCAACATTTAAAGTGTTTAGCACTAAAGTCCGTTTTATTAATAGAAAAAAAAGGATTTAGTTCATTCGTATAACCATTCAAAAACAACAAACACTTTTAAATAACTATATATAATATATTTAGGTTTTAGGTGAGCATTATGAAGAGAGTTCTTTTTCTTCCATTACTACAAATCCCATCAGGTCATCACCAAACTGCTGATGCCTTAAAAGAGGGGTTACTTTTGCTTGACCCGCATATACAATGTGAAAAAATTGAATTATTATCATCGAAATTCGGAAAAGTGGAATCTTTTATTTCCAAATTTTATCTACAATGGATCGACCAATTTCCAAAAACATACAGCCTATTGTACCGTCAATCGGTGTTTCGCGAATTAGGTAAAACCAAAAAGTTTCCCCAATATGAGGTTCTTTTTCTTAATCATTTGAAAAAGGTGATTTCCAAAACAAATCCGAATGTCATTATATGCACTCATGCCCTTCCTTCCTATTTGCTGAGCAAGTTGAAAGCAGGCGGAGAATTAAAGATACCGGTCATTAATGTATATACAGACTACTTTATTCATGACCTTTGGGGAATTGAGGAGATTGACTATCATCTTGTTGGGCATCCGCATATGAAGGAATTTTTACGGGAAAAAGGGGTTCATGAAAGCCGCATTTTCGTAACTGGTATTCCCATTCATCCGAAAATAACGAAAAACATAAATAAATATCGATACACCAAACGATTGTACTGTGGCTTAATCTCCGGAGGGAGCTTAGGAGCTGGGGCTTTGGCAAAACTAATCGAAAAAATCTCACTAGATGACCGAATTGATTATTACGTACTATGTGGTAAAAATAGACGTATATATGAACAATTGATCAATATGAATCATCCCAAAATTACACCTTTTCCTTACATCTCTTCAAGAGAAGAGATGAACGATTTGTACAATCAAGTTGATTTCATTATTACAAAACCAGGCGGAGTTACAGTTAGTGAATGCTTATTTAAAAAGATACCAATTTTTGTTTACCATGCTCTTCCCGGCCAGGAAGAAATCAATCTTCAGCAATTAAAAGAATGGGGAATGATTTTTGATTTTCAACATTGGAATAAAACAGAAAACATCTCAGAACAGCTAATTCGCACCCTACATTCTGAGCATTTATCCAATTATTTTACAAAACTTGATGAGTACCACAAAAACCTGTCTCCAGTAGCACCAGCAAAACTTATTTATCATTTAGTCAAGTAAGATAAAAAGTTGCAGGAAGTTGTGTAAAATTGAAGCGTTCGGAAAAAAAGCAACTACGATTCAATAAACATTTGTCAAGTATTTCACGTTCCAACATAGCTTTTTACATCCTCGCAAAAGCAATAAACCAATAATGGATGTGTTCGTTTGTCTTGGTGAAAAAATTTTTTACAAAAAGGTGAGAAGCTAATAGGCACAGCAGCATCTCACCCTTTTTCATCCCAAGATCATCTGACATTTTCGCAGCGGCATGATTTCACTTTAGTCATATAACTGATTTAACGAGGGAGTGCATTTCTCCCGCCATCTTACTTAAAGATCGTCATGATAAAAAATCTTTTTGCAAAATTGCAGACGATATGAAAGTATCCTCTCTTTTCTGTGGTTATAGCTCATAATGCTTGGTATTTGCTGGTATAGGAGCAGGACATAACTTATCCATCCCTTCGTCCAAGAGTAAGGCTAGACTATAGCCATTTAGCAGAAACCATCGCAAAAACGCTAAATTCCTCCGATCATTTGCCATTAAAAGCAACACTACTTTACCAGTGAAAGGAAACATCTTTAATGGTGAACTCTCACCTCTTAATTGGCTAACACAAATTTGAAGTAGGAGACTTCTTTCGGAATTACGTTAAAAATAACACTCTGGTTTTAATCCAGGTGTTATTTTATGGATAATTGCGAATGTAATTGTATTGTCCATGTACATCAATCAAGAAGCGTTAAAATCCAATCTTTTAAATCAATCATGCGTAAATGTTTTGGCGACGAATCAGTACCCGTTACAATCATCGGCACTAGTGAATCTTGTTTATGAAGCGCTCCGTGGCTTGCTCCCCCTACATGAGTCGGGGAACCTTCACCGATAAATTCAAACCCTGGTTTGGCACTTACAACAAGATAATTCCCTTCATGAGAAGTTAGTGAGCTGTATAATCGGGCCAATGCATCCGGATATTCATCATAAAAAATCTTATTGTTCTTTACCGTAAGATTCAAAATTCCTACATCTCCTTCTATATCCCACGATTGTTCATATTCATCGACCCATGTTCCATTCGGTTTAAAAATGATCTTTCCCTGTTGAACCCCAGATATGACGTGAACAGATTCTTTTTCCATCCAAGCAATTACATCAACCCTGTCATCCTTTTGTAACGTTTTCGCGATATCCGGAAGTGCCGCACGTTCAGGATTTAATGTATAAATAAAGGCCATGCGTTCATTAACACCAAGCACAATTTCGTCGCCATCTTTAACCCCATCTTTTAATGTCATTATTTGATAAGAACGAAGGGATTGTCTTAAATCAATTAAAGCTTTGTTCCGGTCAGAATCAATGGGAGCTTGAGCGTTATCTCCCATTATAATCCAATAATTGTCTTTTAAAGCTTCCTCCCAAGAATCATAACAATCTAAAATGCTTTGCAGCTGCCTGTCTACTTTGCGGATTCCTTTTATAGTCATCGGACCATTTTTATGGACGATTTTGTCCATATCAGGAAAATAAACAATGGTAAAAGAAGGTAGAGAATCCGTTTCAATAAGGTGTTTTAACTCTTGGGCAGAAAATCGATCATTAAATCCATACCTTTGCCAGAAATACCCATTTCGTTTCAAAGGACTGAGTTTAGAAAAGGATCCGTATGTAAATAGCTGGCTCCCTTTTGTCTTCAGCTCATGATTCAATGATGTAAAAAGTGTCAGTATCCTTGGCAATTTTAGAGAATGCTCTGTATTTCCACGATAAATGAGAGCATTAATGGAAGCAGTTCCTTTTCCTCTCATAGACATTTCTTCATGGATGGTTTTAATTTCTTTGCTTAAATGATGATTGTTCATATGATATACAATGTCCTTGATTGATCGGATGATGCCAAGCTTGATAAGTTCTCTTATGTGGCTTCCGTAATTAATTAGCCGCTTTTCTGCATCATGAAACCATACTAACCCAGGAATTTTATGAATATTAGCATGCGTACCCGTTAGCAGCGAACTGTCTACAGTTACAGACATAGTCGGAAAAGGGCTCACGATGTTCGGAAAAACCTTTCCATTTTCTATAAAAAATTTGAATGCAGGAGCGTATCCCTCTTTTACTGCCTTTTCCAGAGGCGGATACATTAAAGAATCAATCATCAGCATTATTACGCGTTTCTTGTTCGCATATGTTGACACAATTTGACCCATCCTTTACCCATTGTTGTTTGTATCATTTATATTAACCAATCGGTAAAGGAAACAAACAATAACGATCATTAATAATACCCGCCACTTAAGTTGGCGGGTATTATTAGTTCGTTACTGCTGTTGCTTTTGTTGTTGTTGCTGTTGTTGCTGGCTTTGACTATACTGTGGTTCCTCTTGCTGAATTTGTTGTAAACGTTGATTTACCGTGTCAACAAGTTGTTGCGCTTGCTGTGCAGCTTGCTGGTAAGCTTGTTTTGCTTGTTGATTCTCTGTCTGTAAAGCAAAGGTTTCAAAACTTGCTTGAGCGCTTTTTAAACCGGCTAATGCCTGCTGAACTTGATTGATAACGGTCATCCCAAAATTCCTCCTTAAATGATGTTGTAATGTAGGGTACATCATTTAAGTTGGTCCTAATTTTTTTAATCATTATATGTAAAAATTAACATATTAGAAAAACCATTGATATTCCATATAATACCTTTTACTTTCTTTAAATTCCTGTTCTCATGCCAAAACTTGCTTTGCATATTGCTGAAAATCACCTAAATGCTTTTCAATAATCATTTGCATGGTCTTCACTAATCCTCTTACGCAACGTTCAATTGTGCTCATTTCATTGGGAATCATGTCACTAATCATAAACTGTTCCCTTTTCCTAATTTGTTCGAGAATGACATTGTGTTCTTCGTTTAATTTCACATATTCTTTCTAACAACTTCATCTGCATATCATCCTATAAAGAAAACCACCTTTATCGGTGGCTTTGAATGTGTTCTTTAATCGCTTTTACACTCTCTAAACTCTCGGTTCAACTAATGTAATTAAGCGCTCAGGCAGGCTGGCAACTCCAATGAAATATGGCGTTTGACGATAAGCCAACATATTTCCTTGTTTAATCGACTTGGAAGGTATATCAATAATCTCTTTTGCATCATCGACAATTAAGGCAGCAGAAAGATCTTCGGTAATAACAACGATCATTCGCGTTTTGTCATTTTCTTGAAATGGTCGATTGTACAATATTTTCAGTGTATCCAAAACCGGCACTCATTCACCGCGAATATGCACTACTTCGACCATGTAATCAGGCATTTGCAGAATGACGGGCGGCAGCTCATTTTCTCAATGGAAATCACATTTTCAACCGGAATGCCGTATTGTTCATTAGCAGTTTGGCAAACAACCACTTTATTTAGTGTCATCTTCCATTGCTCCTCGTCTACTATCACATAATTTTCTTATTATGCAGAAAAAAGAGCATCCAAAAACAGGATGCTCTTTATGAACGTTCTTTTATTTCGCGACTTCTTCCACAATCGCAACGACCATTTCCGCCACTTTGACGAGTTCTTCAATTGGCATGCGTTCGTTTGTTGTATGAATTTCCTCGTACCCAACAGCTAAGTTGACCGTCGGAATGCCAAAACCAGCAATGACATTCGCATCGCTGCCGCCACCGCTGTGAAGAAGCTCGCATGGACGTCCAATTTTTGCAGCCGCGCGTTTTGCGATTTCCACAACGTGGTCTCCGTCAGCAAACTTAAAGCCCGGATACATCACTTGAACGTCTACTTCGGCACGACCGCCCATGTCCTTGGCAACAGTTTCAAATGCTTCTTTCATTTTTGCTACTTGTGCTTCCATTTTTTCTGGAACTAACGAACGAGCTTCCGCTAAAATATCGACACGGTCGCAAACGATGTTCGTTTGCGTGCCGCCTTCAAAGCGACCGATGTTCGCTGTTGTTTCTTCATCAATACGGCCAAGCGGCATTTGCGCAATCGCTTTAGCGGCAATCGTAATTGCGGAAACTCCTTTTTCCGGTGCCACGCCGGCATGGGCTGTTTTTCCGTGAATAACAGCTTTAATTTTTGCCTGCGTTGGCGCTGCAACGACGATATTACCAACTTTGCCGTCGCTGTCTAACGCATAGCCGAATTTCGCTTTAATAAGAGATGGGTCTAACGCTTTCGCTCCGACAAGACCGGACTCTTCGCCAACAGTAATGATAAATTGAATCGTGCCGTGCGCGATATTTTGCTCTTTTAACACGCGAATCGCTTCCAGCATCGCTGCCAAGCCCGCTTTATCATCAGCGCCTAAAATGGTTGTTCCATCCGTCACAATGTAGCCGTCTTTAATGGAAGGCTTTACGCCTTTACCAGGTACAACGGTATCCATGTGTGAAGTAAAATAAATCGGATCGACTCCTTCTTTTGTCGCCTCTAACGTACAAATTAAGTTGCCAGCGCCATGACCGGTTTGCGCTGTCGTATCATCCTCGATGACGTGCAAGCCAAGCGCCTCGAACTTTTGCTTCAAAACTTTGGCAATCTCGCCCTCGTATTTCGTTTCCGAATCGATTTGCACAAGTTCTAAAAATTCGTCCACTAAGCGTTGTTCGTTAATCATTTATGTCTTTCCTCCCACTTATGTACTCACTTAAAAGTATAACCGATTTTGTCAATGATTGCGAAAGATTGTTTTTAAAAAAGGATCGGTTGCCATAACGAAAAATTAGCATAGTCGAAGTTATTTTGTGTATTTTTATTTAAATTTCTGTATAATTATTTAAAACATACTTACCAAGGAGGAATTTTAATGGAACTAATTCCTGAGTCAGCTAATTTAACAGACTATCTGGAAGAACTAGAAGTTGTTGATTTTTCCCATCCTTTCATTCAGGAAAAAATTCATGAATTGTTTCATGACGAGCAGTCAAAAATAGAAAAGGTAAAACTAGCGTTTGAATTTGTAAGAGATAAGATTTCACACTCATGGGATATACAAAGCACAAGAGTGACCTGTAAAGCTTCTGAGGTTCTTAAGTATAAAGAAGGAATTTGCTATGCAAAAGCGAATCTATTAGCCGCTTTATTACGATCCCAAGGAATCCCAACTGGTTTTTGTTATCAACGACTCATGATCTTCGATACCCCTGACAAGGGTTATTGCCTTCATGCATTAAATGGCGTTTTTCTTCAATCATTAAATCTGTGGATTCGTTTAGATGCTCGCGGAAACAAGCCAGGAGTACAGGCGGAATTTTCTATTGATAAAGAAATATTGGCATTTCCAATCCAAGAAGAGTTTGATGAAAAAGATTTCCCCATCATTTATACGAAACCGAACCGAAAAACGATGGCAGTTTTAAAGGAACATACAAATGCGTTACAAATGTATAAATATTATTTACCAGAAAATTTAGAGTAAAAAAAGCAAAGATAAAAGGAACTAGTTTCATCAAATGATCAACATCCATTTCGGTATTGTTTATAACGAGATTAAAATAACTAAAAAGCTTGATTTTAATGAATTTGCTATTTATGCATAATAAGGCGATTTTTAAAGAACATGGGGGGCTTTCATGTAAAAAACAATATTTTTATAATATCGCTGTCAAAATGTTGTTTATTTGCGCAAAAAAGTGAAGCGGGAGATGTTTTATGAAATATCGTGACTTTACATTGGACGATTTCGATTCGGTAATCGATCTATGGAAAAGAGCGGGTTTAATCTTATCGCGTTCTGATACAATTGAAGGGCTTGAGAAAAAATTAAAAAGAGATTCCGAATTATTTTTTTGCGCAGAGGAAGATGGACGAATTATAGGCGCCGTAATGGGGTGTTACGATGGTAGAAGAGGATGGATCAATCATTTAGCTGTGGACCCGGAATATCAAGGGCGAAATATAGGGCAGGCAATCATAAAGGAACTTGAAAAGCGGTTTAAAAAACTCGGATGTGAGAAAGTAAATCTATTGATCGAGAAAAATAATTGTAAAGTTCAAGGGTTTTACGAAAACATGGGTTTTAAAACGGATGAATTGATATTTATGGAAAAGTGGATTTAGCTATCTTTCGTCAAAAAATTTTTATTGTGCTAACGAAGGCGATATCTCAATAGAGCGTTATCTTTTTGTCTGATTGAATAAGGAGGCTAATGGCTAAAGAGAAATATATTGCAGCTGATGCGCTTACTAAGTGAAACATTATAGATACTTCTAGAAGTTACAAAACCGAACGCTTAGCACTCCCGTAACATTTTTGTTAAGATATTTTTTGTAATGAAAAACATAATTGTATACCGCTTGTTTTAAGTTGTGTAAGTAAAAGTTAATCTCAGATGAAAAAGTGTTTTGTTACATCAACTTTATGAGCGCCTTTTTATTTAGTAGTAATGTAGAAAGAGGAACCAAATAAAGAGCACACTGCATTGAAACAAACAGAAGTAAAAATGGAACGCGAATCGTTATTATAGATATTCATGTTTAATTTTCTTGTTGTACTAACGGGCAGGCTTCTTCAATGATAATATTGTATGGAGGGGAACATGGAGCAGGTTCATTTTTTTGACCAAAGTAACTTCCACGAACAAGCAGAAAAAACATTTTTATTACACAAAGCAAAGATTAAAAGTCTTTTGCCAGAAGCAGATGTTCAACACGTTGGAAGTACAGCAATTCCTAAAAGCCTTACAAAAGGCGATCTAGATATCCAAGTTCGTGTAACTCAAGACCTTTTTTTGATGGCTGTTCAAAAACTGTCAACCTTATATTCTGTGAATGAAGGAAGTATAAAAACTGAATATTTTAGAGCATTCAAAGATGATTTAACAGTTCCACCTTTAGGAGTTCAATTAACAGTGATTGGTTCAGAGTTAGATTTATTTTGGAAATTTCGCGATGTTCTGTTATTAAACGATACGTATAGAGTGGAATACGACCAATTAAAAAAGAAGTACGAAGGAAAAAGTATGGATGAATATAGGAATGCTAAAAACAAGTTTTTTGAAAGGTTGATGGAAACCCCAGAATTTAAAAAGTTATGAGATGCTATAATGAAGTTAGTTATTCTACTAACGAGTGGGAATAGTTAAATTTCAACAATTTCTTTGTTACTGTTTTCCGAATTATTGAGGGATTAACTCAGAAATTAAACAGCTGTTTTTAACGCCGTTCGGATCATCGAACAGTGTTATGCGCGTTTGCGGTTTGAATTTTAAACGACTTTTTGGTTCATGGCCAATATCTATCACTGGAAATACGGAAAATCTATGCCGAGTAAAAATGAACGACAACAAAATTCAAATGCCAATATAATGATCTAATGATCATTAAAAAATGTCTTTTGCTCAAAATAGCATTCATAAGGAAATTGTAGTTATTAAGATAAACACAAGCCAAGAAAAAATCGTCGCCACTGATCACCGTGACGGCGATTTCTATTGTTCGACGAAGAAATCATTACAACGGAATATTTCCATGCTTTTTCTTTGGACGTTCTTCGTATTTGTTGCGAAGCATCTCTAACGCTTGAATGAGCTTGATTCTTGTTTCACGCGGGTCAATGACGTCATCGACCATGCCGTATTTTGCTGCGACGTATGGATTCGCAAATTTTTCGCGATATTCTTCGATTTTTTGCGCCCGTGTTTCTTCCGGATTTGAGCTATTTTCGATTTCACTTGCAAAAATAATATTTGCCGCTCCTTGAGGTCCCATGACGGCAACTTCCGCATTCGGCCATGCATAGACGACATCAGCACCAATCGACTTGCTGTTGAGGGCGACATAAGCTCCGCCATAGGCTTTCCGTAAAATGACTGTTATTTTCGGCACGGTCGCTTCGGAATACGCGTATAAAATTTTCGCTCCGTGGCGAATGATGCCACCATGTTCTTGTTTGACGCCTGGAAAAAAGCCGGTCACGTCTTCGAACGTAATGATCGGAATGTTAAACGAGTCGCAGAAACGAATAAACCGGGCCGCTTTATCGGATGAATCAATGTCAAGGCCGCCCGCCATAAACTTCGGCTGGTTGCAAACAAGCCCTACCACTTCTCCTTTGATTCGCGCAAATCCAACGACAATATTTTTCGCAAAACCTTTTTGCACTTCCATAAACGAATCTTCATCTACCACTTGCAAAATGACGTTCCGTACATCATACGGGCGCACTGCATCGATCGGAATCACATCCGCTAAATCCGATCGGTAATCATCGCCATCAGGAATCGGACCGAACGGCGGTTTTTCTTGATTGTTTTGCGGCAAATAGCTCAACAACTGCCGGACCTGGGCAAGCACTTCTTCCTCGGTCGCTCCTGAAAAGTGAGCGTTACCGCTAATCGTATTATGCACTCGCGCCCCTCCTAAATCTTCTGCACTAATTTTTTCTCCTGTCACCGTTTCGATCACTTTTGGACCTGTAATAAACATTTGACTCGTCTTTTCGACCATGAATACAAAATCGGTAATCGCCGGCGAATACACAGCTCCGCCTGCACACGGCCCCATAATGACAGAAATTTGCGGAATCACTCCGGAATAGATCGAATTTCGATAGAAAATATGGCCATATCCGTCTAACGAAAGAACGCCTTCTTGAATGCGCGCTCCCCCCGAATCGTTTAAACCGATGACGGGGGCTCCTGTTTTCGCCGCCAAATCCATAATATTCACAATTTTTTTGGCATGCATTTCGCCTAGCGCTCCGCCAAACACCGTAAAATCTTGGGAAAATAAAAAGATTATCCGCCCATTGACTTTGCCATATCCGGTAACAACGCCATCTCCCGGCCCTTTTTTCCCCTCTAAGCCAAAATCGGTACAGCGATGTTCGATAAACGGGTTCAGCTCAACAAACGTTCCTTCATCGACGAGCAATTCAATTCGTTCGCGAGCAGTTAATTTCCCCTTCGCATGTTGCTTTTCGATTTTTTCATCTCCACCGCCCAACTCAATTTCGCGGCGTCGGTCATATAACTCGTTAATTTTATCATACATGTCTATCATTATTCGCGCACCTCCGCATCCGTTTTCTCACAAAGCTCATAGAGAACACCGCCGGTTGATTTCGGATGCATAAACGCAACAAGCGCACCGCCTGCACCGATTTTCGGCACATCTTGAATCATGCGAATCCCTTTTTCTTTCAATTCATCAATACGCCCTTGAATGTCATCAACGCCTAATGCCACATGATGAATACCTTCGCCACGCTTTTCAATAAAAGCGGCTACCGCGCTATCAGGTGCTGTCGGCTCAAGCAATTCTAACTTTGTATCGCCAATTTTTAAAAATGCGACTTTTACTTTTTCCGACTCGACTTCCTCGATGGCAAGCAATGTTAAATTTAATATATCTACATAAAATGGCAGCGCTTTCTCAATTGATTTCACTGCAATGCCGATATGGTCAACATTTTTCACTTCCATCACCCTATCCCCTTTGCTGTATAATATCGTGAACATATGTATGTTTCGCTATTTCGACAAAAAATCCTGCTGACCGCCTACAATGATGGACGAATTTTTCGCTTGTCCCTCCTCATAAATAACGGTACAATGATAAACAGGGATATTCGGTTGATAGGGAGGAAGCGTGATGTCCCGCAAAAAAACACAAAAACTAGTTGTTTATTTAATGCTTGGTTCGATGTTAATTACAACGCTTTTAACTGGCATCAGCATGTGGTTTTGATAAAAAGGGCGACCTTCGTTTTTGCGAAGTCGCCCTTTTGTTATTTGTTAAATAAAGTATAACGTTTCGAA
Source organism: Thermaerobacillus caldiproteolyticus (assembly GCF_013761245.1). Lineage (GTDB taxonomy): Bacteria > Bacillota > Bacilli > Bacillales > Anoxybacillaceae > Thermaerobacillus > Thermaerobacillus caldiproteolyticus. The sequence goes on from NZ_JACDUT010000001.1 coordinate 107,036, forward strand.
ACTGTCTAGCTTCAGACGCCATCTGCTCAAGGCTCTTCGACTTACACTGCAGTGGAGAGAGGACACGATATCCGGACACTCAGCGTGTCACAGGACATGACAAAAGTCGAATTAGGCACCCTCGATTAGTCCCCAGCGTTTGTCGCCGATAGATAGGCATCTTGATCCTTTCTTAATTATAACGCTCCATACCGTTTTGCAATGGCATAAAATGATTCATTACTTCGAATAATCAACACTTTTGTGTTGATTGGAACTTTTTCAAACAATGTCTCGACATCGCGGTTATACATGCGCACACACCCTTGTGTCACATATTTTCCGATCGACTGCGGGTTATTCGTTCCGTGAATGCCGTATGTCCGACCGTCTGTTCTGTATGCATCAAGGCCAATCCAACGCGTACCGAGCGGGTTATTCGTTGCGCCCCCCGGAATACTCTTTTTTCGGTAATATGGGTTTTTCGCTTTCACTTTCACAGTAAACAATCCTTCCGGTGTTAATGTCGATGTTACACCGGTCGCGACTGGATATACCGCTTCAATTTTTCCATTTTGAATAAAAGCAAGCTTATTGATCCCTTTATTGATGATAATAAACGGTTGATTGGCCGCCAATCCAGAAGCAGAAGCTGGATAAAAGGAAGAGAGTATAAGCATAATGGCTAATAACAGGCGCATCTGATTTCACCCTTTACTTCGTTTTTTATAGTGTGAAGCAAAGCGGTGAACGGCATACATAACATCATGAAGCTTGTTTTTCCTTTTTTTTCTTCCCTCTGTACCGAATTGGCTCTTAATAATTAAATATTGTTCGAGCTCTTTCATCAAGTAAAGCAGTGCTGCTCGTTCCTCAAACTCTTCGCGCGTTTTTGGCAGCGGCAGCGCCTCAAACTGCTTTTTCATATCGTGAAGTTGGCGAATAAATCGATACGCTGTATTTCCCGGGTGGATGGCATCACTAAGCTTATCAATGAAATCTGCGACTACTTTTCGCTGCTCAACTGTATATGTGAGGGACGTCACAAGCGGCAGCACTCGCTCAATAATTTCCAGTTGCTTTTCCCTCATGCGAAAATAATGATAATACCCTTCTTCATTTCGTAAAAAATGATTCTCGACATTTCGTAGTGCAGCCAGCTTCGCTTTTTGCAATATCTCCGCAGCCAATGTCAACTCTTTTCCATCCCAATTGCTCCCGTTTGTGCGTAAGTATTTGACGATTTCTTTAAAAATAATCCGAAATAAATCCTCAATAATGCGCTGATATTCCTTTAATTGGTTTTCCACGCTTGGCATGTACATATTAACAATCAGAGCGACACCGATGCCAATGATAATGAGCAATGATTCATTGATGACCACTTCCCATGTAAAATGTTTCGCGGCATAAAAATGAAGAATAATGACAGAACTTGTGGCAATTCCTTCTGTCACTTTTAGCCGTACCGTCGTTGGAATAAAAAAGAGCAATAACAATCCAATCGTAAGAGGATGATAAGCAATTCCTTCGAAAAAGATGAAGGAAAAGAGCATGGCTGTCATGCATGCGACAAAACGCGCCCACGCGGTTTGCAATGACTTCTTTTTCGTCACTTGAATGCATAAGAGGGTAATAATGCCGGCCGATACGAAGTTATGAAGCCCAACATATTGCGCAAGACTGATCGAAAGTGCCGTACCAATAGCCGTCTTTGCAGTCCGATATCCAATTTTAAACATAACTCAATCCCCTATTTCAAAATAAAAAAGATGATCAAAAAACGACCATCTTTTTTTATTATAGCATCTTTTCAAGGAATTCTTGAGCCCGTTTACTTTTTGGTGCAGAGAAAAATTCGCTCGGCGGCGCGTCTTCGACGAGTTGTCCGCCATCTAAAAATAGTACGCGATCAGCAACCTCGCGAGCAAATCCCATTTCATGGGTGACAATCGCCATCGTCATGCCTGTATGAGCGAGCGATTTCATGACCTCAAGTACTTCTTTGACCATTTCCGGGTCTAACGCTGACGTCGGTTCGTCAAACAGCATCACGTCCGGCGACATCGCCAATGCCCGAGCAATGGCTACGCGCTGTTTTTGCCCTCCCGATAAACGGTTTGGATATTCGTTCGCTTTTTCCGCTAATCCGACCTTTTGAAGCAGCTCGAGCCCTTTTGCTTCGGCATCCACTTTCGTCATGCCCTTTACTTTCATCGGCGCATACGTTAAATTTTCCAGTACGGTCATATGCGGAAACAAATGGAAATGTTGAAACACCATGCCGACATTTTGCCGCACCTTCATAATATTCGTTTTCGGATTCGTAATTTCCTGATCACCAATCCAGATTTTCCCGCTCGTTGGTTCTTCTAGTAAATTAAGGCATCGCAAAAATGTAGATTTTCCCGATCCCGAAGGACCGATGATTGCGACCACTTCTCCTTGCTTGATCATTGTTGTAATCCCTTTTAATACCTCTAACTTACCAAATGATTTATGAAGGTCTACTACTTTAATCACTTTTTCTCATTCTCCCTTCAACCGCTTTGCCGAGCAGAGTGAGGATGATGACCAAAATATAATAAATCAAACCAGCAATTAAAAGCGGTTCAAAATACGCATATTTTTGACCACCGACAATATAGGCGCGGCGCATAATATCCATCGCCCCGATGACGGTGACAACCGCCGATTCTTTCGTTAACGTAATAAATTCATTCATTAACGCAGGTAAAATATTTTTTAATGCCTGCGGCAAAATAATATCGCGCATCATGCGTTTATACGGAACACCAAGTGCCATTGCCGCTTCTCGCTGCCCTTTATCAACGGCTAAAATCCCAGCGCGAATAATTTCAGAAATGTAAGCGGCAGAGTTTAAACCGAAGGCGATGACCGCCGCAGGAAACGCTTCAATTTCAAAGCCGATAAGTTGTGGTAAACCAAAATAGATAATCATTAACTGCAACACAAGTGGCGTACCGCGAAATACGGATGTATATGCATCAGCGAGCCATGTTAATACTTTAATTCTGCCAATTTTACACAATGCTAAAATAACGCCGAATACAAATCCAAGCAACGCCGCGAATACGACAATTTTCAGCGTTACACCAACCCCTTGCAAAATAAAAGGGATTGACGGAATGATTTGGGAGAAATTCAAGTTCACTCCAAACCCCATCCTTCCTCATCAATAGTGAAAAACGTCCAAAAAGGCAATACCTTTTTGAACGTAAGCGCATTACTGTTGGTCAAACCATTTTTTAATGAGCTTGTCCACTTCGCCATTTTTCATTTTTTCTTGTAAGACTTTGTTAAATTCGTCTCTTAACTTGCTTCCTTTCGGGAAGGCGATCGCGGAACCGGCTTCTTGTTCACTTGTTGGAATCGTATGGCCTTCTAATTTGCCGCTGCTGTTTTTCAAATAGCCTTTTGCTACTGTATCTTCAATAATTGCAGCGTCAAAACGTCCTGCTTGAATTTCTTGAATCAAATCTGGAATGCGGTTGCGGCTTTCGATTTTCATGCTGACGGTTTTAGCAATTTTATTCGCTTCCCCTTCTTGAATCGAACCAGTTTGGACACCAACCGTTTTTCCTTTTAAATCTTCTACGGTTTTAATACCGCTTCCTTTTTTCGACACAATCATATTTCTCGCTACATAATACACATCGGAGAAATCAACGTTTTTCTTCCGGTCTTCCGTCGGTGTCATCCCCGCTAATACAAAGTCTACTTTCCCAGATTGCAACGCCGGGATTAAACCAGTAAAGTCCATATCGACGATTTCAAACTTGTATCCTAATTCTTTCGTAATCATTTTTGCCAAATCGACGTCAAAGCCAATAACTTCATTTCCTTTAGCGGTATCAATATATTCAAACGGCGCATAATCAGCGGATGTCCCCATTTTTAATACTTTCTCTTGCTCTCCGCTGCTCTCTTTTCCTTGCTCTTTCCCCCCCGTTCCGCATGCAGAAAGTAAGCCAATAAATAGAATGCTAGAAACAAGTAATAATAGCCACTTTTTCATGACGTGCCTCCCTTTCATAGACCAGAAAATTCAAAATAATTGTTACAATATCGTGAAATAAGTTTTTGTTCTTGGCAATAGATATTTTTTGAATATATATTCTATGTTTTGTATATTAACACGAGTATTTATAAATATGCAATGTAATTTTTAATTATAGATAAAATGTTTTTATTTTCGGAAAATAATAAATCATAAAAACGAAGCCGGTTTACCCGGCTTCGTTACACTTCGTCGCAATATTTGTCAAAAGCCGCTTGCAGCTTTTGAATGACTTCGATCGGCTCATGCCCTTCAATTTCATGGCGCTCAATCATCGTGCAAATGTTTCCGTCTTTTAGTAGCGCAAATGATGGCGAAGAAGGAGGATATCCTTCAAAATATTCACGCGCTCGAGCGGTTGCCTCTTTATCTTGGCCGGCAAACACAGTGACAAGATAATCCGGACGCTTATCGTAATGGATCGCCTGCGACGCCGCTGGACGGGCAATGCCACCGGCACAGCCGCATACGGAGTTAATCATTACTAATGTCGTTCCTTTTCGCTGTAGCGCTGCGTCTACCTCTTCCGGCGTACGCAATTCTTCATATCCCGCCTCAACTATTTCTTTACGTGCTTGTTCGACGATGTCATTCATAAAAAATTGAAAGTTAAATTGCATATGATTCGCTCCTTCTCTCTTTTTTTTCATCATACCAATAAGATGAGCAGTGTTTCAATTAATATGACGTGTTTAAACTTTTGGATTGGTATCGAACCAACAATCATGGCACGAAATTCAGTCTTAATTGCACAGAATCAATTATTTTGTATCGTACTTTCACTTTCCGTGAACTATTTGCGGTACTCGTACAATAAAAGCATACATGAATGAGCATGATATGAATGTAAATGATTTTTTGAAGGAGTGTCAAACATGGCTGATATGAAAGTAAATGTAAATGCTGTTTGGGGATGGTGGAGTAAAAGGAAATGGAACGCTTAAAACAGATGATAATTGAATTCATAAAGGGGATGATTGAAAATATAAACCAAATGATCGTGGCGTTAGTTGAATTTGATTATGAAAAGGCTTACGAAGAAATGAACAAAAAAAAATAATTATGTTAATTCAATTGAGGAGATAAAAAGAAGAAAGAACATCTTCCTATAAAAGAAATAATCAATAATTTCAGTTTTAGTTATAATGAATATCTCTGGCTTTCAAGTAATTTTTATTCCTTAGCTGAATGATGTAAATTGAAAATGAATAGGTTATACAGTCATCCTTTTTATTTATTTCTGTTTGATTATTGCTACATCTATTGTGAAAAGATAGGCTTACCGCCTATCTTTTCTGTGTTCAGTATATTAGTACGATTTGATTTTTGCTTCCAATTGTCTGAGCGTTAACTGGTTAAACTCTGAAAAACCTTCTCCTTCCAAGGAAATTATTTTTCCTTCGTAAACAGGGTAGACTCCTTGCCATCCCCCGACAATGGTATAAAATTCTGTTCCTAAAACAGGTTTTAGAAAGCAAACATATCGACCCTCAGCCATCGGTCCTGGATAAACTTTGTTGATAGGATTTAAAGGAGCAGGAAGGGGTTCAATTCCGGTCGATAACACGTTGATGATTTTGCCGCCGTTTCCCTTTAAATATTTGTCGACATGAAAGCTTTGTACAAAATTGACGAGCTGCCCACCTTGCACAGATTTGTCTAACGGCCGTTTCTGATGTGAAGTATCGAACCAACCATAAGCAATGAATACTGAGCCGCTTACTAAATCCTTTATGTTTGCGGCACGCTTGATATTTACTGCTTGTTTTGGAATAGCATTATTATGCGCCTCAACAGGTAAATGAAACGTAAACAGCAAATATATGCAGATGAAAAACTTAGACCATACTTTCATTCCATCACCTCATGATATATCTTTATTAAGCGTTACTATTGTTCAACAATCTTTCTTTTTTTATGTGACCATTTTATACATATTTCTTTTGCCCTCATCAGCAAAATAGTGTTTTCCTTTTTACCTCTGTAGGAAAAACCATTTGCACAGCAAACAAGTTTATGTATTGTTCCCACTATTGATGCTTCGAGGTTCGATAGCGAAGCGAGACAAAACATAAGATTTTATTCCCAATGCAACAATAGTCATTATGTTGCATCAAAAAAGCCTTAGATTCGATAGAATCTAAAGCTTTTATTTTTTAGGGCTGTTTGTTTTACGTCTTAATAAATTTATTCAGACTCCTTTTTGTTTTCATAAATCCGCAATAACTGTTGTACTGCCTTCGTTACAGAGAGCGTGCCAGCGATTACATTATTTTCGATCATCGGTAGCTTTTCTTTAATTTGCGGATGTGAGAAAAAGCTCGATTCTAGATAATCTTTAATCATCGAGTAAATCCAGTCTTTCAGCTGATTTCGCCGACGCATCTCAAATACGCCTGAGTTTTTTGTCGTTTCCACAAATTTCTCAATAACTTGCCAAATTTCAGGGATTCCTTCCCCTAACAAAGCGGAACATGTATAAGCTTTTGTTTCCCATCCTGGCGTTGCCGGCCGCAAGTAATGAAGAAATTGGTTGTATTCTTCTTTGGCGGCTAACGCTTTCGGTTTATTGCCGCCGTCGGCCTTATTAATAATAATCGCGTCCGTTAGTTCCATAATTCCTTTTTTCATGCCCTGAAGTTCGTCTCCTGCTCCCGTCAGAGCAAGAAGCATGAAAAAGTCAACCATGCTGCGAACTACGAATTCACTTTGCCCGACACCAACCGTTTCAATCAAAATGACATCATAACCTGCCGCCTCGCATAAAAGCATCGTTTCCCGCGTTTTACGATGAACGCCGCCAAGCGTACCGCCGGATGGAGACGGTCGAATAAACGCCCGCGGATCACGCGACAAATTTTCCATCCTTGTTTTATCACCAAGAATGCTCCCGCCTGTAATGGAGCTGCTCGGATCTACCGCAAGAACGGCAACGCGATGGCCGTTTTCGCATAAAAATTTTCCGAACGCTTCGATAAACGTGCTTTTTCCTGCTCCCGGCACACCGGTAATGCCGATGCGAATCGATTTTCCGACATAAGGAAGCAATTCATTCAACATTTGTTGTGCCATTTCCATATGCTTTGCCGCATTGCTTTCGACAAGCGTAATCGCCTGCGCCAAAATCGTTCGATCATTGTTTAATACTCCTTTGACATATTCCGCTACCGACCGTTCTTTTCGTTTCACCCATCGCTTTGTTGGCTGCGGTGAGGAAGTAGATTCCTCTTGCTTTTTTACATAAGCAGTCGCAAAGTCATCGGCTCGTTCTTCTGGCACCCACTCCGGGCGATATGTTCGTTCGTTGCTCATTGGTTCACTTCCTCATACCCGAGGCGCTTATAAATTTCCTCAAGCACTTTTTCTGCAGCGGCTGGAATGATGGTTCCCGGACCAAAAATGGCTGAGGCACCGTGTTCGTATAAAAATTCATAGTCTTGCGGTGGAATGACACCTCCAACGATAACAATAATATCTTCGCGACCTAGTTTACGCAATTGCTCGACTAACTGTGGCAATAACGTTTTATGTCCGCCGGCAAGCGAACTTATCCCAACGACATGAACGTCGTTTTCTACTGCTTGACGCGCCGTTTCCTCCGGTGTTTGAAACAACGGTCCAATATCAACATCAAATCCTAAATCGGCAAATGCCGTCGCAATAACTTTCGCGCCGCGGTCATGTCCATCTTGTCCCATTTTTGCAACCATAATGCGCGGTCTACGACCTTCCAGCTCATAAAATTCATCAGTCAGCTTCTTGACGCGCTGAATTTCTTCTTCATTTGTAAATTCGGAGCTATAGACTCCGCTAATTGAGCGAATGACCGCTTTATGACGTTTCGCCACTTTTTCAATCGCATAAGAAATTTCCCCTAATGTAGCGCGAGCGCGTGCTGCCTGCACAGCAAGCTCAAGTAAGTTTCCTTCTCCCGTTTCTGTTGCTTTTGTAATGGCCTCTAACGCTTCTTGCACCTTTTGCTCATCGCGGGAAGCGCGCAATTGTTTTAACTTTTCAATTTGCCGTAGACGGACATCTGTATTATCTACTTCTAAAATATCAATTGGCTCTTCTTTTTCCGGCCGATATTTGTTTACACCGATAATTGTTTCGGCTCCGGAATCAATTTTCGCTTGACGTCTCGCGGCGGCTTCTTCGATCCGCATTTTTGGCAGCCCCGTTTCAATCGCTTTCGCCATCCCCCCTAAACTTTCAATTTCCTCAATATGCTTCCACGATCGATTCATTAATTCATTCGTTAATGTTTCTACATAGTACGAGCCTGCCCATGGATCAATCACGTTACAAATTCCCGTTTCATCTTGTAAATAAAGCTGTGTATTGCGGGCAATGCGTGCGGAAAAATCAGTCGGCAAAGCAATCGCTTCATCGAGGGCGTTCGTGTGTAGCGATTGCGTATGGCCGAGCGCTGCAGCATGTGCTTCAATGCATGTGCGCACAACATTATTGAATGGATCTTGTTCGGTCAAGCTCCAGCCCGATGTTTGCGAGTGCGTCCGTAAAGCGAGCGATTTCGGATTTTTCGGGTTAAACGTTTTCATTATTTTCGCCCACATGATGCGCGCTGCTCTCATTTTTGCGACTTCCATAAAATAATTCATGCCGATTGCCCAGAAGAACGAAAGTCTTGGAGCGAATGAGTCGATATCAATTCCCGCTTTTAATCCAGTGCGCACATACTCTAACCCGTCCGCCAGCGTATACGCCAATTCAATATCGGCCGGTGCCCCCGCTTCTTGCATATGGTAGCCCGAAATACTGATGCTGTTAAACTTTGGCATATACTTCGACGTATATTCAAAAATATCAGCGATAATGCGCATCGACGTTTCCGGCGGATAAATATACGTATTGCGCACCATGTATTCTTTTAAAATATCGTTTTGAATCGTTCCGGAAAGCTTATCTTGTGTCACTCCTTGTTCTTCGGCTGTCACAATATAAAACGCCATAATCGGTAAAACGGCACCGTTCATCGTCATTGACACCGACATTTGGTCAAGCGGAATGCCGTCAAACAAAATTTTCATATCTAAAATCGAATCAATCGCTACCCCTGCTTTTCCGACATCACCGACAACACGCGGGTGATCGGAGTCGTAGCCGCGATGCGTTGCTAGGTCAAAGGCGACAGACAGCCCTTTTTGCCCCATCGCTAAGTTGCGGCGATAAAAGGCATTACTTTCCTCTGCTGTCGAAAAACCGGCGTATTGTCGAATCGTCCACGGACGATTGATATACATCGACGGATAAGGCCCTCGTAAATATGGGGGGATTCCCGGCATATAATCAAGAAAATCAAATCCTTCGATATCTTTTTTCGTATATAAAGGCTTAATCGCAATTTGTTCATTCGTTTGGAACAAAAGGTCGTCGATCGACGCTTTCAGCTTTTCTTCGATTGCTTGCTTCCACCGTTGTTCGTCTATGTTTTTGCTTGACATATGCAAAGGTACGTTCGTAAAATCAACCTTTCTATTCATCGAGAGCCACCCCCATGTCTTTCATAAATTCCGCCAGCGTATCATAACAATTGGAACCGATATGAATAAAGCCATCGATGCCTGATTGGACAAATGTTTTCTCGATTTCAGGAGATTGTTTACCTGCAACATATAATTTCAAATGAGGATTCGCTTTTTTCAGTTCCGCTGCAATCGTCGGAACAGTATCCGTGTAGCTTTCGTCTGAACCGCAAATGATATAATGCGTACCTTGAAAAGAAAGCGCTCCTTGTACTGCTTCTTCGGCTGACATATAGCCGTTATTTTTCACCACTTCCAAGCCGCCAGCCTCAAAAAAGCCCGTAATAAAGTCGGCTCTCGCTTTATGGTTCGGAATCGGTCCGAGGTTGATGAGATGCACCGTTGGACGTCTTCCATGTTTTTCCGAATAAACTTCCGACGCTTTTCGTAACTGCTCAAACGGTTCAGCTAACCGCCATTGCGGAATTGGCTGAATCGCGATGGATGGGCCGGTTGCTGCTAATGCTTGGTTGATTTCTTGAGCGGACGCTCGACAGGAAACCATGGCAATCGCTGTTTCTGTAAATTTTTTCGCATCGAACCCTGCTTTTAATTGCGCAATATTCTCTTCATTAAGCGGTAAATCAAAAGATATACTTGCATTATTGTTTCCTTCAGCTTTTTGCACCGTTGGCTCCGCCAAGTTTGCATAGAAGTTCGTGCCGACAATTTTTTCTTTGCGCGTTTTCACATTGTTCTTTCGTAATGCGGCGACTTTTTCCACTTCGGCTTGCACAAAACCTTCTTCGAGCGCTTTTGTGATGCCGCCCTTTGCCTCAATCTGTTGGAACAGATTCCACGCCTCCTGTGCTACTTGTACCGTTAATGTCTCCACATAGTAAGAACCGCCAGCTGGGTCAATGACTCTACCAATATGCGCTTCCTCAAGCAAAATCAACTGCGTATTGCGGGCAATTCTTCGTGAAAACTCATCCGCTTGTTGAATCGCTTCATCGAATGGTGATACATGAAGACTGTTCGCTCCGCCGACCGTTGCCGCAAATGCTTCCGTCGTTGCGCGAAGCATATTCACATATGGGTCGTATATCGTCTTAGTAAAATGAGATGTGCGCGCATGAATGACCATCTTTTGCGATTCCTTATTGCCGCCAAACGCTTGCACAATATTGGACCAAATCAAACGCGCTGCACGAAGTTTCGCAATTTCCATAAAGAAATTCGAGCCGATTTCCAATGAAAAGCTGATTCGTTGCGCTACTTCATCAATGGTTAACCCTCTGTTTAGACACTCGTTCAAATATTCCACCGCCGTTGCAAACACAAACGCCAGTTCTTGCACCGCGTTCGCTCCGCCATTATGATATGGTTCGCCGCGAACGAGAATCGTCTTGACATACGCCCTCTCTTTTTTCGCCCATTTTGTCACATCGGCCATGACATCATATAATGTAGATAAGGAAGAGGATAATTGCCCTTTTTCCACAAGAATAGAAATCGGATCCATACCAATCGTGCCGCGTACAATGCCAAGCGGAATTTGCTGGTTTTGTAAATGGGCTGTTAACAAAGCAAAAAACGAAAGCGAATTTTCTCCTGCATCGACGCGAAGAGAGTAATCAATCAGAGAAATTCCTGAGAACATTTCTTCTATATCATGAAGTGACTGGATAGAAAAACCTAGCCGATCCAGCACAAGATGTATTTCCGTTTGACCTCTTTCCAGATCGTTCTTAACAATCTCATTCCATTCTTTCGGGCTGCGTGCTGAAATTTCTTGGCTGACTGCCCATGGTTCGCGAATGTATCCATTTACCTCAACCCCGCGAACGTAACGCGGAAACCCCGGATATTGTTCCATATGCTCAAGTGATTCGACATCTTCACGCGTATAAATTGGTTTAATGAGCAGATTTTCATAAGTCGTTGAATAAAGCTTTTCAAATGGTTTTCCTTTTAAGGACTTCTCTACTTCTCGTTTCCATTCCTCATAACTTGGAAGCGGAAACGACTGATTTTTCATCATAGAAATATCCGTCACGAATCGTCCCTCCCTTTATGTACCGAAAGCTACTTCTCCCATCCTTTTTAAAGAAATCGCTTACTTTTCAATTTTTAGAAATATTCACTGTATATTTATTGTAGTATATGGATAACGTTCTAGCAATGAACAAAAATCCACCGCAACGTTTGCAGTGGATTTTTTTCGCATTATTAATAAATTGGCGTATTGTCTTTAGATACATTTTCTAAAATTTCTTTCACACGTGCGAGGAAACGGCCGCAAATTAAACCGTCAAGTACGCGATGGTCCAGGGATAGACACAAGTTAACCATGTCGCGTATAGCGATCATGCCGTCTTTGACAACCGGGCGTTTGACGATCGATTCGACTTGTAAAATCGCCGCTTGCGGATAGTTGATGATCCCCATCGATTGAACAGAACCGAATGAACCGGTGTTGTTCACCGTGAACGTTCCGCCTTGCATATCTTCTGGACGAAGTTTGCCTGCGCGCACTTTTGCGGCTAACTCGGCAATTTCACGTGCAATTCCTTTAATTGATTTTTCGTCAGCATGCTTAATAACAGGCACGAATAATGCGTCGTCTGTCGCAACAGCGATCGAGATATTAATGTCTTTTTTCTGAACGATCTTGTCACCCGCCCACATAGAGTTGATTTGCGGGAATTCTTTTAACGCTTGCGCAACCGCTTTGACGAAGAACGCAAAGTAGGTTAAGTTAAAGCCTTCGCGTTTTTTGAATTCGTCTTTAATTGAATCGCGGTAAGCGACTAAATTCGTGACATCGACTTCGACCATTGTCCATGCGTGTGGCGCTTCGTGCTTACTGCGAAGCATGTTCGCTGCAATCGCTTTGCGTACAGGTGTCACCGGAATTTCAATATCACCTGCTTGAACAGGAACGTTCGGTGCCGCTGGTTGTTTTGGAGCGGCAGCTGGTTCCGCTTTTGGCGCTTCTTGAGTCGGTTGTGGTGCAGCAGCTGGTTGAGCTGGAGCAGCAGGTTTTTGATCAGCTGCCGGAATATGACCAGACTCGATGAGCTTCAGAAGGTCTTTGCGCGTAATGCGTCCGCCCATCCCTGTTCCTTGTACTTGTTCAAGATCAATATTGTGCTCTTGAGCAAGACGAAGAACAGCTGGTGAATAACGGCCTTTATTTGCCCCGGCTGGCTTTTTAGGTGCTGGAGCAGCTTCCGCTTTTGGCGCTTCTGCTGTCGGTGCTTCCTCTTGTTTCGTTTCCGCTGCTGGTGCTCCCGTACCTTCTCCCTCTACTTCGATTGTACAAATCACCGCACCAACTGGTAATGTTTCACCTTCGCTAGCGATTAATTCTTTAATGACGCCCGTAAAAGATGAAGGGATCTCTGCGTTGACTTTATCTGTCATCACTTCTGCGATTGGGTCGTATTTATTCACTTTGTCGCCGACGGAAACGAGCCACTTGCTAATTGTACCTTCGGTGACACTTTCACCTAGCTGAGGCATTGTAATTTGTTCAATTGCCACATCGATTACCTCCTATCTTGATTAAAAGCTGTTTAAGAAAGCTGTGGCTAGATGCATGCTTATTAAAATCGAACAAGAACGAAAGCGGGCATGATTGCGCCCACATCATCGTCCTTTGTTCGGCTTTTACTACGCATAAGCGTGACAATACAATCAAAAAATGGCCGACATTCCATTAAAATGCTGCTAATTCTCGCATTGCTTTTTCTACTTTATCAGGGTTTACCATGAAGAATTTCTCCATTGTTGGAGCATATGGCATCGCCGGCACATCAGGACCAGCTAGACGCATAATTGGCGCATCTAAATCAAATAAGCAATGTTCCGCGATAATCGCAGCCACTTCGCTCATGATGCTTCCTTCTTTGTTATCTTCTGTAACAAGAAGCACTTTCCCCGTTTTGCTTGCCGCTTCGATGATCGCTTCTTTGTCTAACGGATACACCGTACGCAAGTCTAATACATGAGCAGAAATGCCGTCTTGCGCTACCCTTTCTGCCGCTTGAAGCGCAAAGTGTACACATAGACCATACGTAATAACCGTAATATCTTCTCCTTCGCGTTTGACGTCCGCTTTCCCAATTGGCAATACATAATCGTCCGCAGGAACTTCACCTTTAATTAAGCGGTAAGCACGCTTATGCTCGAAGAACAATACTGGGTCTTCATCACGAATTGCTGCTTTTAATAACCCTTTCACGTCATAAGGAGTCGATGGCATGACAATTTTTAAGCCTGGTTGATTCGCAAACACCGCTTCAACAGATTGCGAGTGGTAAAGCGCTCCGTGAACACCGCCGCCATATGGTGCACGAATGACAATCGGGCAGTTCCAATCATTATTAGAGCGATAACGAATCCGTGCCGCTTCAGAAATGATTTGATTCACTGCTGGCATGATGAAATCGGCAAATTGTATTTCTGCAATTGGGCGCAATCCGTACATCGCTGCACCGATTCCGACACCAACGATTGCTGATTCTGCTAAAGGCGTATCAATGACGCGTTCTTCACCAAATTGCTCGTACAATCCTTGGGTCGCTTTAAATACCCCACCTTTTTTTCCTACGTCTTCCCCTAATACGAACACGCGGGAATCTCGTTCCATTTCCTCCCGGATCGCCATCGTAACGGCATCAATATATGAAATGACTGGCATTCTTCGTTCCTCCTTACTTCTCAGCGTATACGTACTTTAATGCGTGTTCTGGTTCCGCATACGGTGCTTTTTCCGCATAATCTGTCGCTTCGTTTACTTGTTTTGTGATGCGATCGTGAATTTCTTTTTCTAGCTCGTCCGTTAGCACGCCTAATTCTTTTAAGTAATTCGCAAATAAAAAAATTGGATCTTTGGCGCGCGCTTCGGCTAATTCTTCAGGTGTGCGATAAGCGCGGTCATCGTCATCAGAAGAGTGAGCCGTTAAACGGTAAGAAACCGTTTCGATTAATGTCGGACCTTCGCCGCGGCGAGCACGATCAGCCGCTTCTTTTACGACTTTATATACTTCTAATGGATCATTTCCATCTACCGTATAGCCAGGCATACCGTAACCGATTGCACGGTCAGACACTTTTTCGCATGCTAATTGTTTTTCTATCGGAACAGAGATTGCATATTTATTGTTTTCGCACATGAAGATAACCGGTAACTTATGAACACCGGCAAAGTTGGCCCCTTCATGGAAGTCACCTTGGTTCGAAGACCCTTCACCAAATGTCACGAATGTAATGAAGTCTTTTTTCTCCATTTTCGCCGCTAATGCGATACCAACCGCATGTGGCACTTGTGTTGTTACCGGTGAAGAACCTGTAACGATGCGGTTTTTCTTTTTTCCAAAGTGACCAGGCATTTGACGGCCGCCAGAGTTTGGATCTTCCGCTTTCGCAAACGCGGAAAGCATTAATTCTGTTGGTGTCATACCGAATGTTAACACAACACCCATGTCGCGATAGTAAGGTAAGACGTAGTCTTTCGTGCGATCTAAAGCGAATGCAGCTCCGACTTGAGCCGCTTCTTGTCCTTGACAAGAGATGACAAACGGGATTTTACCAGCACGGTTTAAAAGCCACATGCGCTCGTCGATTTTCCGAGCTAACAACATCGTTTCATACATCTCTAATACTGTTTCATCACTTAAGCCTAACGCTTGATGACGATTTTCAGCCATCAAAACAACCTCCCTTTATCCATTAAAAATGAATCGCTTTCCCATCAACAGCCAACGCAGCTTCTGCCATCGCTTCTGATAATGTTGGATGCGGATGAATGGTGTGGGCAACTTCCCATGGAGTTGCGTCAAGCACACGTGCAAGACCTGCTTCAGAAATCATGTCTGTCACATGAGGTCCTACCATATGAACGCCGAGCAAGTCATTTGTCTCTTCATCAGCAACAATTTTAACGAATCCGTCAGCTTCTCCGAATACAAGCGCTTTACCAATCGCTTTGAACGGGAATTTACCAACTTTTACTTTATACCCTTTTTCTTTTGCCTCTTCTTCCGTTAAACCGACGCTTGCTACTTCCGGACGGCTGTACACGCATTTTGAAATCATTGTATAGTCAATCGGTGATGGATTTTGGCCGGCAATATGTTCAACAGCGACAATTCCTTCGTGAGAAGCGACATGAGCAAGTTGTAAGCCGCCAATAACATCGCCAATTGCATAAATATGAGACTCTTTTGTTTGATAGAATTCATTGGTTTGAATGAAGCCTTTTTCCACAATGATATCTGTATTTTCTAAACCGATCCCCTCAATATTTGCCTGACGACCGACAGAAACAAGCATTTTTTCCGCTGTGAACGCTTTTTGTTCGCCTTTATGTTCAGCTTTAATGGTTACACCGTTCCTTTTTTCAAGTGTTTCAGGCAATACTTTTGCATTCGTTACAATATTAATGCCACGTTGTTTTAATAATTTTTCCACTTCTTTTGAAACGTCGCGGTCTTCAGTTGGTAAAATGCGATCAGCATACTCTAATACCGTTACTTCAACGCCGAAATCATTTAACATGGAAGCCCACTCGATACCAATGACTCCTCCACCGACGATGATGATTGATGCTGGAAGCTTCTCTAATTGTAACGCCTCATCAGATGTAATCACATATTCACCGTCAATGTCTAATCCCGGTAACGTACGTGGACGAGATCCTGTGGCAATGATGACGTTTTTCGGAACAAGCATTTCGTTTTCGCCGCCATTGTTCAATTCAACAGAAATCGTTCCTGGCATTGGCGAGAAGATCGACGGACCTAAAATGCGGCCTGTTCCTTCATACACATCAATTTTTCCTTTTTTCATTAAGTGTTGAACACCTTTATGCAGCTGCTCAACAATTTTACCTTTGCGCTCTTGCACTTTTACAAAATCCAATTTCACATCATTAACAAATACGCCAAATTTTTCGCTTTCTTTTGTTTGTGCGTATACTTCCGCGCTGCGAAGCAATGCTTTACTTGGAATGCAACCGGCATGTAAGCACGTACCGCCAAGTTTTCCTTTTTCCACTACTGCTGTTTTTATCCCAAGTTGTGCCGCACGAATCGCCGCTACATATCCGCCTGTACCACCGCCTAATATGACGAGATCGTATTCTTTTGCCATCAATGCCCGCTCCTTCCTATTGCATCACTTTTGTTTTCACCGAATTTCCCGGATATTCCTTTTCTTCTTCTTCGCCGCGTAAGACACGCAATGCACCTTCTGCAAGCGCTTGCAACTCGTTTTCCCCCGGGTGAACAATCACATCAGCAATCCATTTTACGCGGTCAGCAATTTCTTTAACGAATTCTTTTCCATAAGCTAGTCCGCCCGTTAAAATGATCGCGTCTACTTTTCCGGCTAATACGGCACTGGCAGCACCAATTTCTTTTGCTACTTGGTAAGCCATTGCACTGTAAACTAGTTTTGCCTTTTGATCCCCTTCTTCAATCATTTTTTCGACTTTCACGGCATCATTCGTTCCGAGATAACCGACTAATCCGCCTTGACCAACTAACATTTTCATAATTTCATCGCGATAATATTCACCTGAAAAGCATAGGGAAACAAGATCGCCTGCCGGCACTGTACCAGCACGTTCAGGACTGAACGGACCTTCGCCGTCTAATCCGTTGTTTACGTCAACTACCCTTCCTTGTTTATGAGCGCCAACCGTGATTCCACCGCCCATATGAGTGACAATCAAATTTAATTCCTCATATTTTTTACCAAGCTGCTTTGCGACACGACGAGCAACGGCTTTTTGGTTTAAAGCGTGGAAAATGCTCCTTCGTTCAATGAGGGAAAAACCGGAAATTCTCGCTATTGGCTCAAGCTCATCGACTACAACCGGGTCAACGATAAACGCGGGGATATTTAACGCAGATGCGATTTCATGAGCTAAAATACCGCCAAGGTTAGAAGCATGCTGGCCTGCATAACCTTTACGTAAATCTTCTAGCATTTGCTCATTAACGCGATACGTTCCCCCTTCAATCGGGCGCAATAAACCGCCGCGACCGCAAACGGCGCTTAACTTTGAAATGTTTATTCCTTCTTCGTCAAGCGCATCCAGAATCGTTTGTTTCCGAAATTCATATTGCTCAATAATTGATTGATATTTCTGTAATATTTCGGTATCATGGCGGATTGTTTTCTCAAAAATGGAACGTTCATTATCAAATACGCCAATTTTTGTTGAAGTGGATCCAGGATTAATGACTAAAATGCGAAATTCTTTCTCCTCTTGCAAGGTTCCAACCTCCATTTTTTGCGATGAAAGCGAGAAAAGATCGTTCTCGCTTTCATCGCTTATTTTATTTAGCGATTGCGGCGACGGCTCAAAATATGTTGGCCATTTTGTAAAAATTGACTGCGGGATTTGCGCATTTTTTCAATGCGTTCTTCTGCTAAACGGTCTGCTGCTTTATAAGTTGGGATGTTGTCGCGTTTAGAGATTTCAAATACTTTTTCAATGTTGTTGTAAATTTGTTCCACTTTCTTTAAGGCACGTTCGCGATTGTAACCATATAATTCGTCAGCGACGTTGATCACACCGCCAGCGTTGATCACATAGTCAGGAGCATATACGATGCCCATTTCATGAATGATGTCGCCATGTCTTGCTTCTTTTAATTGGTTGTTCGCCGCCCCAGCGATGACTTTTGCTTTTAATTGCGGAATGGTTTGGTCATTAATGATGCCGCCAAGTGCGCATGGAGCAAAAATGTCGCAGTCTACTCCGTAAATATCGTTCGGGTCCACCGCTTTTGCATCAAATTCCTCTACTACACGTTGCACCGCCTCTTTGTTAATGTCTGTCACAATTAGTTTTGCGCCTTCTTCATGAAGGTGACGGCATAAGTTGTAAGCAACATTTCCAACCCCTTGTACAGCGATGACTTTTCCTTCTAAGGAATCTGTTCCGAACGCTTCTTTCGCTGCGGCTTTCATCCCACGATAAACCCCGTATGCTGTTACAGGAGATGGATTACCGGATGAACCGAATTCAGGGGAAATGCCTGTTACATAATCCGTTTCTTGATAAATGATGTCCATGTCTGCAACGGTTGTACCAACATCTTCAGCAGTGATGTAGCGGCCGTTTAATCCTTGAATGAAGCGGCCAAACGCACGGAACATCGCTTCGTTTTTATCTTTGCGCGGGTCGCCGATAATAACTGTTTTACCACCGCCAAGGTTTAAACCGGCTGCAGCGTTTTTGTAAGTCATACCACGTGCTAAACGAAGCGCGTCTTCAATTGCTGCTTCCTCTGATTCGTACATCCACATACGTGTACCGCCTAAAGCTGGTCCTAATGTTGTATCATGAATGGCAATAATTGCTTTTAATCCTGACTCTTTGTCCTGGCAGAATAATAATTGCTCATAGTCATATTGTTCCATATATTTGAAGATTTCCATGTTGATTTCCTCCCCAAAAGATTTTCATTATTTTGATGCGGAGCAAACCGCAAGAGCTAACGAATAAAGTTTGCTTTCTGCAGAATCTGCGCGTGATGTTAAGACAATCGGAGCCTTCGCCCCAGCAATTACTGCACCTACTTTTGCATTGGCGAAGTAAATTAATGATTTATACAATACATTTCCTGTTTCAATGTTAGGAACAAGGAGAATATCAGCTTGTCCCGCTACTTCACTGTCAATTCCTTTATGTTCAGCAGCCAGCATTGAAACTGCGTTATCAAGAGCTAATGGGCCATCAACGATACAATCGGTAATTTGGCCTCGCTTGTTCATCATAGTTAATGCAGCTGCATCAAGCGTTGCCGGCATCGCCGGATTTACCACTTCAACGGCAGCAAGAGGTGCTACTTTCGGCTTTTCGATTCCGATGGCTCTCGCTATCGATACCGCATTGGAGACAATTTGCGCTTTTTGCTCCAGATCCGGCGCGATATTCATCGCCGCATCGGTAACAATGATATAGTGGTCATAGCTAGGCACTTCAAATACCGCCACATGTGATAAAACTTTTCCTGTTCGCAAACCAAACTCTTTATTCAGAACAGCTTTTAAAATCGTCGCTGTCGGAACATTCCCTTTCATTAGTACATTTGCTTCATTCAAATGTACCGCTTTTACCGCTAGTTCGGTCGCTTGAACTTTAGAATCCGCATGCACTAATTGTAACCTGCCATTTTTTGCATAGTCTTCATTTTTTTGTTTTAACAATTGTGAAATTTTTTCACTGTCTCCATACAAGATAAATCGCCCGAAATTACTGTCCAGCGCCATTGTGACAGCTTCAATTACTTCTTCATCTTCTGCCGCAGCAACTGCAACTGTCATATTGTCATATTGGGTTGCCTGGTCGACTAACGATTGCAGCTTCATATCATGAATCCAACCCCTTTGTCCTTTCATTTCGTCTCGCACTTTTATAATATGCAAAAATCGTGCCAAACAAAAAATATTGAAAACGCTTTATTTTTTTCGTGCTCGTTTGCAATGATTTGCGTTATATGCAAATTATTGCATGTATTTTTTTGCAAGTCCATATTTTTCTAATTTGTAATATAGATTGCGAATTGAAATGCCTAACGCTTTCGCCGTTGCCGTTTTATTGCCATGATGTTTTTGTAATGCTCTTTCAATTAAATGCGCTTCATATTGCTCCATCATCTCATCGAGCGGACGAATCTCCTCTCCATTCAAAAGCGAATCTTCATGTCTATCGTGTTCAGCATGAGGTATTTTTAACGGTGGAATATGTTTCACATCAATGAGCACTTCATGAAATTTCATAAAAATCATCGCGCGACCTAGCACATTTTCAAGCTCACGAACATTGCCCGGCCAATCATACGATAAAAGATAATGAATGGCTTCTTCCGTTAATCCTTCTACGTTTCGTCCGTAATCTTGATTTAATTTTTGAATTAAATGATGACATAAAGCCGGAATATCTTGCTTCCTTGCCCGAAGCGGCGGAATATAAATTGGCATCCGGTTAAGACGGTAATACAAATCTTCCCGGAATGTCCCTTCAGAGATCGCCTTTTCTAAATTGACATTTGTCGCAGCAATGACGCGAACATTGATTGGAATCGGTTTTGTTCCCCCGACGCGAACAATTTCCCTTTCTTGGAGAACGCGCAATAATTTCGCCTGCGTATTTGCAGAAAGCTCACCAATTTCATCAAGGAAAATACTTCCGTTATTCGCTTCCTCAAACAACCCGCGCTTTCCACCTCGCTTGGCTCCGGAAAATGCTCCTTCTTCATATCCAAATAATTCGCTTTCTAATAGTGTTTCAGAAAGGGCGGCACAATTCACACGGACAAATTTGTTATATTTTCGATCGCTCGCATTATGGATGGCGTGAGCGAACAATTCTTTTCCCGTTCCCGATTCCCCGCGCAATAAAATCGTTACCGGCGTCTTCGCTGCTAGTTTCGCTTGCTCAATTGCTACGGTCATTTCTTCGGATGTGCCGATAATATCAGCAAATGAATATTTCGCCTCCAACGTGCGAATAATTTGTCGAGCGCGATTTAATTCATTGGTAAGCCGCTGAATTTCGGAAACGTCATGAATAACGCCAACGCTTCCTTTTAATACGCCATCGACAATAATCGGAGCAACATTGACAACAACATCACGGTTTTTCGGCCCCACTTTCATGCGCACACCACGAACAGGACGGCGCGTTTTCAAGACTTGCATATGCATACTTTCCCCTTCTGCAATATCTGCAGTTGCTGGTTTGCCGATGACTTCTTCTTCAGTAAGACCCGTGATGCGCGTATAAGCGGGATTGATTAAAATGCCATTGCCATGCTCGTCAACAACCGAAATCGCTTCTTCCGATGAATGAATAATCGCCTCTAACATCATGCGAATTTCCTTTAAATTAGTAATTTCTTCGGCTAGCCGAACAAACTCCGTCACGTCCTTAAAGACCGCAAGAGCCCCAAATAGCTTTCCAGATTCATCCACCATAGGAACGCGCGTCGTAATTATTTTTCGTCCGTTATCTAACTTTAGTTCTTGATGAAACTCTGTTTGCTTCGTTTTTAATACTCTCGGCAGCCTACTTGTCGGAATGACTTCTAAAATATGTTTGCCAATCGCCTTCGTTTTATCCACCTCGATCATCTCGGCTGCACTGTCATTTATATCGGTAATATAAGCGAACTCATCAACAACGATCATTCCATCATGAGTCGCGTTAAAAATTAAATCACGACGAGTCGTTTCACTTTTTAACTTCGCGATTAATGCCTCTTTTTCTTCGATGAGTTCAGCGATCATACGGGCAACCATTCCCGGTACAACAACAGTATGAGGATCGCTTCTTTTGCGGATTTCTTCAAATACGTGCTTTTCTCCCGTTGTTTCGATGATAAGATCAATTCCTTCGGTTAAAAAGGCACGCCAATCGGTTCCCGTGGGAATGCCCATCTTTTGCGCAAGCTGGATTCCCGGCGCTTGTTCATTAATATCCGCGACAGCAACAACCTGGATGATCGTCGCCTTTTGCAAAATTTGCAATAATGCGGTACCACCTTTCCCCGCGCCAACAATTAGTACTTTTTTCATTCCATTCACCGCTCTTTAACATTATGCAATTTTTTGCAGACACTTCTATCATACCGATTTTTTCTTTTCTTGACAAATCTCATCAAAAGTTTATGATGTTTGGTGAAACGATTTTTGATGAACGAAAGGATTAGAATCGCAATGCAACGAATGATCGCTCTTACAATTTTGCTGATTCCGGGTTTTTTGGCAGCTTTAGGAATTAAATGGATGCGCGATACGCTGTTTGGCATTCTGCATGCCCCACTTCCATCCCTTTGGCTTCAGTTCTTGTGCGGATTTCTTCTATTCGCACTCGGTTTAGGGTTTATCGGCGGATTTATTCTTCACCGCGACCAAAAACGAAACAAAGTTCAACCAAGGTTTCAAAAAAAACAAAAAAACGACCCGAGCTCGTAACGTTCAGGTCGTTTTTTGATTGTTTAATAATTGTTTTGCTTTTGATGGATAATCAGTGAAAATCGCATCTACTTGATATTGAAACATTTTTTTCATTAACCCTGCTTTGTTAATCGTAAACGGCCGCACTGCCACACGATGGTCGTGTGCTTGACGAACGAACGATTCTGTTACGGTACCATGGTATGGATGCAATCCAGATGCTCCGATGGCACGCATATATTTCCATGGTTGACATAAGCTTTTCATATAAAGAATCGCTGTCTCAATCTCAGGAGCAAGTCGATGACAAAGCGCCATACTATTATGATTAAACGATGAGAGGACGACGCGATGCTCTAAATGGTAATGTCTAACCATGTCAATGACTTTTTCCTCTAATTTTTTATATTCAATCAATCCATTTTTCAATTCAATATTTAGCAATAACTCAGTTGGTTCTATCCATTGGAGCACTTCCTCTAGCAGTGGAATGCGACAGAAATCATATTGTTCGGCGAATTTATAAACAGCGTTGAATTGTTGTAACTCCTTATATATAAAATCTTTCACCCATCCTGTACCATCGGTTGTCCGATCAATCGTTTCATCATGAATGACCACGAGCGCTCCATCTTTTGTCATTTGTACATCTAATTCAATCCCGTCCGCTTCGACTCGTTCCGCTTCGTAAAAGGCAATCATCGTATTTTCTGGATGCGTGCCAGCTGAACCGCGGTGAGCAAAAATTTTAGTCATCGTTCCGCTCCTTTCCCGTCCTTTTCAACAATAAAGCACGATAATAAAAATATATGCGAAAGGTTGCAAAAGTTTGCTATACTATTGATTCAAGAAATCATATCTAGTTTAATATAACAAAGAGGTGATTGAAATGCGCCCGCTCCAAATTTCATTGGAAACAGCACAAAAATTAGCCAAGGCATTAGGCATCCCGATCGAGCAAGTAATGCATATGCCACAGCACATTTTAGTGCAAAAACTAGTTGAGTTAGAAAAAGAGAAAAAATGAAAAGGTAGCTCACGTGAGACTACCTTTTTTTCTGCTTCGTAATCAGTCAGGAAACTTTATCCATTGCATTTACCGCACGTTTATGACGAAGGAATAGGAATATATATGTGACAAGCAATACAACTAAACACACAATGGAATATCCGTACATAAGGCGGTAGCCAGTATAAGAGGCTAAAACACCAAGACTAATCGAGCCAATTGCCATTCCAAGGTCCATGAAGGAAAAAAACATCGCATTAGCTGTTCCTTGTTTCTCTTTTGATACAAAGCTGACAGCTAAGGTCTGAAGAATCGGTGTTATAGTTCCATACGCAATTCCGTAAAACACCCCAGCAAGAAGCAAAGTCCATATATCTTGCGTGGCCGCTAAAAGACACAGCCCGATGATTCCACTTACAATCGCAGGGTATAGAATGACCTTATGCCCTTTGCTGTCAAAGATCCGACCTGAAAGAGGACGCACAATCGCCATTGTGACCGCTATGATCAGAAAAAACAATGAAACAGATCCTCCCAACTGAACCTCTTTGCCAAGCTCCCCAAGAAAACTAACAACTCCTCCTAATGTAATCGTAAAAAAGGATGCCAATAAACATGGAGAAAATGCTTTTTATCAAAGGCGTATTCTATAAAAGAAACTTCCTTTGTTCTCATACGATTAGAATGAGGAGAGCGAATAAAAATGTTAAGAAGTAACGTTACAATCACTAACAAAACAGCCAATAATAATAACGCATTAAATGAGAAAAACTGAATCAATGATAGAGCAAACATCGGAGCTAGGCTTGTTCCAACGCTAGTAGCCATTCCATAATAACCAATTCCTTCACCAAGTCGCCTTACAGGAATCACGGTCGTGGCCATCGTTGAAATAATAGTAGAGACAATTCCAAATGCGATTCCATGTAAAATTCTTAAAAAGAGCAATAACGACACCGACTTTTGATGATAACTTAAAGCGATGGTAACAGCGAGAAAAATCAAAGACGCGATGTTTACCTTTTTTATATTGGCTTTATGGATTATCCCCCCAACGAAAGGTCTTGTAATAATTGCCGATATCATAAAAGCGGTAGTCATCATTCCTGCTTGAGCAGGATTGTGGTTCACGTGAGAAACAAATGCTGGAAAACCAGCCGTCAACAGCTGTAAACAACAGAAAAATAAAAAAGCCATTAAAATAATGGCAACAAATTGTGCAGTCCACAGTTTAGAAGACCCATTCATCTCCATCTCTTCTTTCTAATTGTTTGGATTTTCCAACAAAGCATCGATGTTTCTTTCGATGGAACGTAATACTTCTTGATAAATAGCTAACTTTTCTTCATCGATTTGATGAACAAATTTTTCGAAAACGGTTTCAATAAATGGAATTAATTGTTGAGATAGCTCGGTTCCTTTTTCGGTAATTGTAATAAGGAAAGAGCGCCGATCTGTTGGATTCGGAATTCTTTCAGCGAATCCGTTTTTTTCAAGAAGGTCGAGAATTTTCGTAAGGGTTGCCTGGTCTTTATCCGCTCTCTCGGCCAGTTCTTTTTGGGAAATTTTATCCGACTCATTCAATGTTCGTAGCACTCCCCACTGTTCCGCCGTAATGTTGTAAGGCTTTAAATAAACATTTAAAATACGAGTGATTTTTCTGCTAACACGAACCGAGGCAGATCCAATTGATTTATCTTTTGATATATCCATGATCAGGTCTCCTTTTATGTAATCCTCTATATTATTATACACATAAATAATATATGTATAAATATAATTTGTACACAAACTATATTTCAGCTCACCACTCATGATCGATATGTTCGACTTACAAATAAATAGGGAAGAAAACAGATGTTTTGAATGTCGCCTCGGCACCTTATTCCTCTGATTCTCAATTGCCTTTACGAGTACTGCTTCAGATAAAGCATTTTGCTTCGAGCGCTCATTCATTCTTAGCCTTCTCCACGCGGTTACCATTAAACAGATCATCTTTAAGAAGCTTTATGCTCCAAACGCAATTTATCCGCCACCATTGCGACGAACTCGCTGTTCATTGGTCTTTCTTTCGACATGCTGACGGTGTAAAACCGTGCTATATCAACTTACAATATTTATATGCATTCCGGCTTCTTATCCGTGTTTTCATTAGTAAAAAATTGTTTACTTCTTAACGCTGATTCTAACAAATTTACAAATAGAAATTGAATAATTCGTAATATGTACGAAAAAATCGACGAGCCGCATTAGCAGCTCTCCATACAGTGTTGCTCCATCAATCCCCCTTACGATATCCTTCGGCTTCGCCGCTCATTAACACCATTTCTCCGCGGTGTAGATGCGCCAGGAAATAGTTATAGGGAACGTAGTTAAGCCCGCTGCTATAGCCTTCCAGTTCTTTCTCTTTTTGCGGACCGAACCATTACTACATTTTTTAGCGCCTATTTCCCTTGCTTTTCGTTTAGCTAATCGCACATGATTTTGTGGGCTGCCATAACCGAAAATTAAGAAATTATCACACTATATAACGGGAAATAATGGAAAATAAGTCGATTTTTTACCTAATTTGATGTATTATTTACTTAAAGTCAATCGTACGAGCAGGGTGGGCGGCTGAGCCTCCAATAAGGAGGTGAAACCGATGGACATGGCGACAGCAATGTTTATGATCTCATTGATAACATTGGTCGTGTTGCTAATCGATAAAATAAAAAAGTAACCCACCCTGTGTTTGGCGAACGGAGGGTGGATTACTTCTTTTAAAAGTCCCAATGATGTTTTGCCAATCGCTCATCTTGTGACGTGCGATTGATTTAAACCTTGGTGTCGGCGCACCGTATTATATTATAACACTCTTCCGAAGTTTAAAAAACATATATCTGTAAATTTAGTAAATTTATTTTTACAAAAAAACGTTCAATTTCTCATCGAATGACCTATAATCTAAAAAAATCGTTGAGATCGCCATTAGTACATCACCGCTTTATCAAGCCATTCTTGACGGACGCTACAAGTATACGGTCGCCGACTTGTAATTCGTCTTGATACTCCATTTCTACCGTTGTCCCCCGTTAATCTTAACTTGCTTTCGTTATATACTGTGCAACGATAAGGTCTTCGCGGTGAAATTCGATTTTCATGTTATTGATTTTTTATGTCGGTCGGTGCGCTTGTGACCGTTATCAGTTCAATGTCAACGTCTTTGTTGTATATAAGTTGATTAAGCAAACTGCTCCCCTGCCTTCTACAATGTTCTTTTTGCATCCCCCATCTACGCTCCTTCTCTCTTTGGACTAATTCCGCTAACTCATCGGCTATTTCTGAATGCCAAATTCATAGCGTACATTCAAATTATCGACGTTAATCGTAACACTAGCGCTGCCAGCGCGCTCTTACGATTATTCATCCGCTTCTCCACGATAGCTAATAGATCATCAAAACTTATATGTAACATACATAAAATGTAAAATATGGTATAAGAGTGTTAAACATATATGGAATCATTAACTTTGAAATGTTTTTAATCGCGGCATTTCTTCTAAATTTAACTCCGAGTACAGATACAATATATAGTATTTCTCAAGACAGAAAAGAAAGGATTTATTCAGCTCTTGGAATTACTACGGGAGCAGTTGTTCATACTTTACTTGCTGCTCGTCATTTTTAATGAAACTAGTCATAAGGTGCTATTAGCAACAAACGCCGTAAGAGAGCATAGATATCGTTACCTCCAGAACTGAAATATAAAAAATCTACATACAAGAACATTACCAATCCGAAAGCCGCCTTGTCCTTTTTAGCATTTATCCCTCAATTAGGCACAAATACTTTAATCCCTTTTATCATCCTGGGTCTTACATTTATGGTGTCTAATCATTGCTTATTTTTCTTCTGCTGTCACTAAGAAACTAAGAGAAAATTCAAAAATTGAAATGCTTACTTATAAAGTTTTAAGAAAAAGCTTTAACAAACCAAGTGCAACAGAATAGCCATTATGTTGTATTAAAAATCTCAGATCTATGTAGGATTCACAGTATCCGTATGTCCCGGCTTTTCAGATTTTTTGCACCAGAACCCTTGTAATTAATGCTGTTCACATCGAACAGTTGCCAAATAGAATAAAATGCTTCAATCACTTTTTGATTGCTTGATAAATTTAAGGAATGTCATGATTGCCTCGGTTAAAGAATTTCGCTGAGTTCATGTCTACAAGACTGTGGCCGTTTCATCGCATTATATGCTTTCTTCCCCTGACAAAATACAGAGCTGTCCAAGGGAAATTTCAAGCCAAAGATTGGGGTCAACACTTGGAAAAATGCCTACAGGATGGAGCAATCCATCATGGTTCGAACATCTAATAGCCGAACCCCGCTCTGAGTTTGGGGTTTTCAACCGACTGACTAGCATCGGTTTGTAGGTTCGCATATCAGTTAAGGAAATGTACGTGCCTCGACAGACTCACTTAATGCCGCATAAAAATAAAAATCAGAAAATTTAAATAAAACCTCAATTATATCGTTAGATATAAAAATATTGTGTAATAAGGACAGTCGCCTATACCATAGACTAGTTCTCTAAATATATTATACATGTAAATATTAACAGAAGGAGATGTATTTATGAGAATACTACTTGCTACGTACTGGGCCGTTCCACATGTAGGGGGAGTATGGGGTTATATGAAGCAACTTAAAGAAAAGCTTGAGTCTTTAGGACATGAAGTAGATTTACTGGGTTACGGTGAGGATAATAGCTACGTTTACATTGTAAATAAAAATCAGAGGTTAGAAAAAGATCATCTGCTGCCTTTGCTTAACGAAAAACTTAACAAAGAAGCCTATCCGGCTATTTATGAAAATGAACTGGTGAAATATACTGAATTTCAACGTTATTTTTATGAGTTAGCTGCTGCCTATTTTGGTTTGGAAAAATATGATGTGATTCACACACAAGATGTCATTTCAACTGCATGTATTAATCGAGTAAGACCTAAAGGACCTGCATTAGTAGCTACCCTACATGGTTCCGTAGCTTATGAGATTAGACATCAATTAACCACCATTCATAAATCTCCTACTTCCTACATGGCTAGAGCATACTTTGATGAGCTTGAACATATTGGAGCTACATCTGCTGAATTCACAATAGTAGCAAATGAATGGTTAAGGAATGTTTTAACGAATGAGTTTCGTGTTCCCGATGAACAGATCAAAGTGTTCCACTATGGATACGACATAGAGACTTTCATTGAACGAATGGAGGAGAAGAAATCCTCTATTAAACGTCCAGACGACAAGAAAGTCATCATTTATACGGGGCGACTTGTTGAAACTAAAGGGGTTCACCATCTAATATCCGCTCTCAGCCAATTAAAAGCAATTCGAAATGACTGGGTTTGTTGGATTGTTGGAGATGGTGATAAGAAAGCAGAGTTACAAGTCCAAAGCAAGGCCTTAGGCTTAGAAGAAGACATTTTCTTTTTTGGAAAGCGGGATGATATACCTTATTTGTTGTCTAAGTCAGATATTTTTGTTCTTCCAAGTCTCCTAGAAAACCAACCTTTATCGGTAATAGAAGCACAAATTGCCGGAAAGGCTGTAATTGTTAGTGATGCAGGAGGATTGCCTGAGATTGTTGAACATGGGGTTACAGGGTTAATTTCACCTGCGGGAAACATAGAGGCTTTATGCAAAAATTTGAATTTATTACTAGAAAATAAAAAATACCGGAAAGCTCTTGGTTCCAATGCTAAAAAATGGGGAAGAGATTATTGGTCTCCAGATAAAGCGTTGGAAAATGTGTTGGATGTTTATCAAAGCGCTATTTCTAAAAGGAAAAAGGATGTGGAAAATATCCCAACTGATAATAAAGAGGAAAAAGACGAGGAAAATGTCCTAACTGATAATACAAAGGAAAAGGATGAGGAGAATGTCCTAACTGATAATACTAAGGAAAAGGATGAGGAGAATGTCCTAACTAATAATACAAAGGAAAAGGATGAGGAGAATGTCCCGACTGATGAGTGATGAGTATAACTCCTTGTTTTCGAGTCCATCATCAATCCCTGAAGTATTGATTGATAGTCAGATTGGAAAACAAATTCAGGATGCCTTGCCTCAAAACTACGTGCTGCCTGACCCTGCTACAACGAATCTCTTTAAATCAGTAAGCGATGGGGAGAATCCCTTGCCTTCGAATCCATCGTCAGCTCCTGAAATATTGGGAGATAGTCAGATTGGGAAACAAATTCAGGAGGCCTTGCCTCAAAACTACGTGCTGCCTGACCCTGCTACAACGAATCTCTTTAAACCAGCAAGCGATGGGGAGAATCCCTTGCCTTCGAATCCATCGTCAGCTCCTGAAATATTGGGAGATAGTCAGATTGAAAAACACATTCAAAATTCCTTGCCTCAAGACTACATGCTGCCTGATCCTGCTACAATGCATATCTTTCAACCTGTAAGCGATAGGCAGAATCCCTTGCTTTCGAATCCATCGTCAACTCCTGAAATATTTGGAGATAGTCCGATTGAAAAACACATTCAAAATTCCTTGCCTCAAGACTACATGCTGCCTGATCCTGCTACAATGCATATCTTTCAACCTGTAAGCGATAGGCAGAATCCCTTGCTTTCGAATCCATCGTCAACTCCTGAAATATTTGGAGATAGTCCGATTGAAAAACACATTCAGCATTCCTTGCCTCAAAACTACGTGCTGCCTGACCCTGCTACAATGCATATCTTTCAACCCGTAAGCGATGGGCAGAATCCCTTGCTTTCGAATCCATCATCAATCCCTGAAATATTGGGAGATAGTCCGATTGAAAAACACATTCAGCATTCCTTGCCTCAAGACTACGTACTGCCTGACCCTGCTACAATGAATGCCCTTTATTCGATCAACAAATAGTAAAATTCTAATGAGACAAGACGGCGGTAAACGCCCTTTGGAATTGATTACCTTCGTCAAAGGTTGAGTACTGTTTGGAACTCGATTTACTTTTATGAACGTCTGAAAACACCGCATCAGATGACGAAAATCTCCGCTCTATGCACAGTTTGATACAGTAACATAGAGAGTGCCAAATTAAACGCATCTTATAGGTGATTTCAGACGGTCATTTTGACCTCTATCAATTATTTAACAAATTGAAATTAGGGAAGTTAAATAAGAAACTCGTTGACAACGATCAACGAGTTTCTTTTATCTATTTGAGACTTTCTTTCCACTCGATGATGTCACGGATAACCTCTCTAAAATCTTTATTGAAAATCCCCGCGAATGATCGGATTCGACATTCTCCCGTTCCTCGCTCAATTTGATCTGCACTGAAATGGGCTCATTCAATGCATGCGTATTCTAGAGAATTTGGTCTCTCAGTCCGATAAGTTTTATCCATCCAGTCCGGAAATATTTATCCACTTTTCAGCCCTTTCAGCACAGTTGATAATGGGAAAATCTCATCTTAAGATTCGTTTTAGAGATAAGGGAAAGTATTTTGATTGAAGTAGTATCGGAAGAGAACGTATCCCCGTAGTGAGCCTGACCGAAGGAAAGGCGAACTACAGAAAGCGCGATCCATTCTTCCAAACCTATTATTATACTAATTTTCATCCTTAAATTTTTCTAACAGATTTCAGTGAAAATGAACTCGTTAATACCGTTACTAAAACACTTAGATGGAATAGGAGCCAAATGTAAATTTACAGCACCGCTTTGACTATAAAAATAACCCCATATACCTTCCATAGTTTCATTCCTTATTTCTTATCATATACTATTCTCGCAATGAGGGATTGATAGGGCTGGTATAGTAGTCGGATTTATCATTTTAATCGTTCCGATTTGATAGGAAAATCTCTTGGCGAAAAAACGCTGTGACTTGCGTTTCTACTATCATTCCATTTACCGAGAGATAAACATATGCATCATCAAGGACAACAAATCATATCAATATTTTAGAGACAGACATCTATTCTTTTGGTCTCCTTTTATAGATGGAGTGCTATAAATACTAATAATGGAAACCAAATAAGAATTCTGAATCTAACAACAAAGGCATCCATCTCTACCTCATATGAAGCATTTACATTTTGTAGATTCAGCCCACATTGCCCTAAAAAACGACCATCTTCTCCCCCTTAAAATCATCCATGCAAAAAAACTTCTTTTTCGCATAAATCTATCGCAAAGCAATTTTTCAAGCCACATTAGGTAGCTATCTTGTACCACTCTCATTCATACAACATACGATAATAAAAAAGATAAGAGGAGAATGATCTATGAAGGCTGTTGTAACTGGAGGGGCTGGCTTTATCGGTTCTCATCTCGTTGAAGAACTTATTTCCAAAGGCGCTGAGGTTCATGTATTGGATAATATGATATCCGGACATTTACACAATGTACATCCGCATGCTGTTATTCATACCGAAGATATACGCAGTAAAGAGGCCAAACAAATCATTCTGCGAGAAAAGCCCGATGTCGTATTCCATTTGGCTGCTCAGGCAGATGTAGGGCGGTCTATCCGTGAACCGAAATATGATGCTGATGTGAATATTAACGGAACAATCAATATACTTGAGGCTTGTCATGAAGCTTCTGTAAAAAAAGTGATCTTTGCCTCTACCTCCGGCGTTTACGGGAATTTACAGAAAGATCTAATTTCTGAAGAGGACTTGACAATACCGATTTCTTACTACGGTTTATCCAAATTGACAGCCGAGTCGTATATCCGCTTATTTTATCAGCTTTATGGACTTTCCTATACGATTCTCCGTTACGGCAACGTATATGGACCTAGACAATCAGCAAAAGGAGAAGGCGGAGTAGTAGCTATCTTTTTAGATAGAATTAAAAAAGGAATGCCTTTAACGATTCACGGCGACGGTGAACAAACACGTGATTTTATATATGTAAAAGACGTCGTTCAAGCGAACATAGCTGCTATAGAAAAAGGGCATCAGGAAACTATTCAAGTCAGCACCGCACAGAGAACATCAGTAAATGACTTAATAAAAATGTTAACGCAAATTCACGGCTCCAAAATTGATACTGTCCATACACGCGCAAGAACAGGCGATATCAAACACAGCTGCCTTGATAATAAGAAAGCACGCCAATTGCTGCAATGGCATCCTCAGGTTGATATTTTTTATGGATTAACAGAAACTTATAACTTTTCATTCAAGAATACATTCCTATAATCATTCACATCGTCAGTCGAAAATCCTCCACTGGAGGTCGACATTCTCTGCATACCTACATCACAAATCCAGAAATGATGTTGATGCACTAGTTTGTGCTTTTACTATTCACGAAACGATTTATTAGACTTTACGATCATCATATTAAGTCTAATAAATCGTTTCTCGTTATTATACTGCCTATTTTTGAAGGAGCCTATCATAAATATGCACATTTTCTAAGTTAGATAGTTTTCCAGCCCTAGCACTTTCTACTTCTACTACATTTAATATAAATAGCCAAACCAAGAAGGGGGAGAAGTTTTTATCCTATCCATTTTAAGTATGACAAGTTGAAACCAAGAGCTATAGATTCGTTAATCTAAAGTTTGTGAATTTTTAGAATTCACAAAGCATAATCAGTGATGCATTGTTGTAAGAGAAAATAACACCGGAGGTTAGTTTTCGAGAGAAATTAACATTCTTTTAAGGAGATGGGAAATATGGGTTTGGAAGTTATAAAAGGTACTTATGACTCCGTTTTTAGTTTAGGGGATCTTTGTTTGACAGCCATTCAGCTTAAAAAGAACAATTTAAGACCTTTTTCAGGAGTGTTAGATTGGATGGCATCTCCTTCTTTATCAAATGTCAATCGCCTTTTGCGGAATCGATTTGCCGGTTTTATGGACCTGCCTAATTTACGAATTATAGGTTATGCTACTGATCAGCTTATTTGTGTATCGGATGACGCTTATCAAATAGTTTCCAATCATGATTTTGAAGTAGGAAAAAATACACTTTCGTATTTGGGCGGTTACCCCGAAGTTAAAGAAAAGTTCGACAGACGGATTCGGCGTTTTTTAGAGAAAATGGAAACCAGTCAACGGATTCTTTTTGTAAGAACAGAAGGTACTTTTGAAGAGGTTCTGGAACTTGAATCGGTTTTATCGGAAATGGTTAAGAATGATTTCCGAATTCTCCTTGTCAATCATTCTAATGTAAACGGCATAGTCGAAAAAAATTGGCCTATAGAGAGAGTCTGCGTCGTTGAACTTCCGAATCATGACAAATGGAATGCAAATGATCATTATTGGAAAACGATATTCGATGGGGTTCACCTTAGTGTTTAGGTTCTTAGAACTAAAGAAAAGTAAGAGGACGAATTTGCCGACAAAAGAACTTGGAGATTCTTTTACCCTAAATGTGAATGAAAAGAATAGAAGATTTATTGCAGGTACTGCTGGCTAAAACAGCAGATGTTCCCATCAAGAGCGTATAAATATATGTCAGGAGGAAAAATATATGTTTAATAATGAAGTGATTTTAGTGACCGGAGGGACAGGTTCATGGGGACATGAGCTTATACTCCAGTTATTATCCCTAGATCCAAAAAAAATAATCGTTTTTTCCAGAAACGAAGCCAGTCAAGTACAAATGAGAAGAGTTATTGAAGACCCTAGATTGAGCTTTTGCATTGGTGATATTCGGGATAGGGAGGCATTAGTCAAGGCCTTTGAAGGTGTAGATTATGTGTTTCATTTAGCGGCGCTAAAGCATGTTCCCGTTTGTGAAGAACAACCTCTCGAGGCATTGAAAACAAACGTGATAGGTACTCAAAACGTTATTGAAGCAGCAATAGAAAACGGAGTTAAAAAGGTCATCAATATATCTACCGATAAAGCAGCAGATCCGATTAACTTCTACGGGATGACCAAAGCCATCGGTGAAAAGCTTATCGTTTATGCCAACCAGCTAAGTTCAGATACCAAATTTATTTCTATAAGAAGCGGCAATATCCTAGGAAGCAATGGAAGTGTACTCCATTTATTTATTAATCAAATTAAGAAGAAAGAGATTAGAATTACCGATAAAAGAATGACTCGTTTCTTCTTAACCCCGCAGAAGGCCATTCAGCTTTTATTAAAAGCAGCAAACGAGGGAAAAGGTGGAGAAATCTTTGTCATGAGATCGTCCGCATGTAGAATTCTGGATTTAGCCGAAGTCTTAATAGAAGCGTCCGGAGAGAAGGATGTCAGCATTGTCGAATACGGGGCTAGACCAGGAGAAAAACTTCATGAAGTTCTCATTTCTGATCATGAAAGCCAGAATACAGTCGTCTATGATGAAGACTTTTTAATTGTTCTTCCTGAGATCAATATCCCAGGGTTAAAACAAGCTTATTCTGCCCACTTACCTGTTAAAAAGGGAACGTATTGTTCCAGCGATCTTTTAATAACAAAAGAGGAAATCAAACAACTGCTCATTGAAGGCGGGTTTTTAACATAAATCTTTAACGCTATCTCAAAAGGAGGATAGCGCTGCATGCCTACTAAGCTAAAAAAAGATCTTTCATGAACTCACATCCTTTTTCTGGTGTAAATAATGAAGAAAACGAAAAAATGATGAAAAAGTCTGCTAGTTTTCTGACTACTAACTCACTAATCGAAGCAGTTCTTCTATGGATAATGCAGTCAAGCATTGGCTCTAGACTAAAAAGTAGGGTATCTCTGATTTAAGCAAACAGTCCAGAGAATACCCTATTCTATGTCTAAAGGTATACCGAATTTAGGCTAAGACAATAACAATGTTGATTTTGAATGTATCTAACCAAAACAAGCGTTTTTTTCAACTTGATGGGTAGATTTTTGGTTCATACCCTTCCTTCATTTGGGCAGTATAAACCATGAGGTGATCTTCATGAAGAAAATGATTCTTATGGTTTGTCTGTTCATGCCCCTTACTGTTTCAATTCCTGCCTATGCACAGCAGCCTTATTTCTGTGCAAATCAACAATGCCCTAATGTTGCTGAACTGGTACAAACTTCTTCAAAAGACGAACAGGAACTTCTCCATGCACTCAGAACAATCGTTCCGAAACTCTATCCAGATGAGGAACACAACGAATGGAAAGCTGAATATGTGCACTTCCTACCAAACATCAAACAAACTTATTTTCAGATGGCCAAAACATTCTGTAGTGAAGCTGTTGCTGAACGTTCATGGATAGTTAGATTGCGTTTTCCTAAACTGTTGCCTAGCACAAGTCTGTCAGAAGGAGTAATATTTCTTGCTAAACATAAAGAAAAAAGTTGGATTGCTTGGTATAGGTATAAATAAAATGAAGGTGATGAAATGAAGACAACAATTATTGCAGCTTGTATTACCGCTCTTGCCCTTTTCACATCAGTTGTCCAAGCCCAACAGCAAGAACCACAAGAAACACTGATTCATGACGCGCTCTTAACCGCACTTTCCTCACACATAAGTAAAGCTGTCTACAATTAATAGTCTATATGACGCTAAAATGATTGAAATCAAAAGAGAAACAGAAGATGGTTTTTCCTTTATTGTAAAAGTCCAAGTAAGAACTTTTGAACATGCCCACGCCCCACCCCTATGGAATAGAAACAATAACTATGGGAGTTGCCCCTTCTGGGATTAAGGTAATCAATTATGAACATAAAGGTGATGAATGGGAACAGAAAATGGAGAAGTTCAAAAATGAAGTTCTCATGGACATCCAGAAAACGTTCAATCTTGATTTAAATGCTTACCAAAAGTATGAGTATGAGCAACTACGTTATCAAGCTGAACAAGGGAAGTTTATGAAATTAGCCAAAATCAATGAAGATATTGTGATTAATGAATTAAACAAAGAAATTAAACCGCCATACAAAAATGTGATATACCCTATGACATTTATTAAAGGTGACGAAGCATTTATTCTTTACAAAAAAGCTGATGGAACTAATGTTTTATATACATTAAGAAAAAAGAATGACAATTGGTTGATTTTAAACAAGGAAACTAAAGAAGGCAAAGAAATGGCAAAAGAGCTGCTTTGGTACATGTTCAAACAGATAAATTAAAAACAATGACCACTTCCAAAGCTAATGGAGTGGTCTTATTGCTGTTCATATTCTTCAAGTTCTTTTTCGCTTTCAATTATCACGCGGCTCACTCCTTGTGGCATTTTGGCGGATTGGCTGGGGCTGCGTTTTGGTCAGTTGGTTTATCCCTATACACTTCTTTGAATTATCTTATATTAAATACTTCCGACAAGATATACATTACCAGTATATAATAGACTGAGATTTCTTTTATAAAGGAATCGCCACTAGCACGAACTTATGAGTGCTAGTGAGTATTTCTTTGAATAAGCTCTCGGAATATATTGCTATCTTTCATTTGCTATATTTACTCAGGAATTAGATAAAGGTAAGCAAGAAGATATTTAATGAGGGTACGGCAACATGCATTTAATGAAGGTATCGAGGTTTTACTTATATTTTGAGAGGTTGGGAACTATCTTTTCATCATCATTGACGACATAGCCATCGTCACTACTCCGCGGGCAATGAGAAACATAGTACCATTTGTAGCGTTTAGTCCCTTCCCACTTGTCGACCACATCGAGTAACAATCCATGTGTTTGGAGGATTGCGACGAGAGGCTTAATGCGACTTTCCGCGACACCCAAATCGGCCGCTATCTTCGCTTTCGACGGAACACTTGCGCCAAAACGTTCGCTTGGAACGCCATTCGGTTGCAACTCATTTCTATCTACATACGACAGTAGGTAAAAATACAGCGCAATAATATCTCGGATTTGCGGTAATCTCCCTTTCCGACCATGTAATGCAATAAATTCGTTGATAATGCAAGGGAAAACTTTCCGCATGAATCGCAATTAAACATTTCGTAGTTGGTCATTTCTAAAAGCGACTTCTTGTTGTTCGGTTGCGGTCTTGCGATTGTTTCGTTCATACATCGTTCCCTTTTCTATTAATTGATCGATCTATGTAAACGCATCCGAAGCCGCGGAATTTTACGAGCCTTCATATAACTATACGACGCACAAGACAAAATCACACAGTTTGTCCGAAAATTTTTTTTGACGTCTTCACTTGACTATATGATGCTACCGGACTTTTCGCACAGTTTCGACGAAAAAAATTTTTTCGTGACACCTTCACTAAACTATACGATACAAAACGGAAAGTCGCACAATTTTATGAGATACCGCCAGCATTAAAAACGTACGCTAAGGACCGGAATCTCATGAAAAAAGCCGAGCACTCAACTCGGCGTTAATAATCATCTAACGTGGGAGAACATTTTTTACTCTACTACTGCCCACGCAAAGCGCACATGTTTACTCGCATAATAACCGTCCGTTCGACTCTGAAAATAGCGTTCTTGGATATCGGATGGACTTAAGTTTTCATGAAGACGGAGCCCTAAACTTTCCAATTCAAAAGCCAGTGTTGACGGGTCAAAGGTCGTTTTCATCGGCTCACCGATCTTTCGTAAATCCTCCCTCATCTCTTTCATGTGCGGCGTATCTTCTTCCGGTACAAAGTAATCGAAAATCACCGCACTGCCCTCGGGAGCAATTTCGGCAATGGAACGAAGCGTTGCGAACACTTCGTCTCGAGTCAAGTACATTGTGACACCCAGCCAGCTAAAAAAGCTTTTCGTCTGCACGTCATACAAAGTTCCCTTGAGTGCATCAGCCAAACTCTCCTTTGTGAAATCCACAGGCACAAAGTGGAGATGTGACGGGATTTCCCATCCCAATTCAGCCAGTCGATTACGTTTGAAGGTTTGTGTGGCGGGGTGGTCTACTTCAAATACCTGAACCTGACGCAGGAGATCCGGACGGCGAAAAGCAAAAGTATCCATCCCAGCCCCGAGTATCACATACTGCTCCACCCCTTGTTTTACCGCCAGATCAAGGTTGTCTTCCGTATATCGTGACCGGCTGAGGACATGAGGCAACCCCATGGCCTGCATTAAATACAGCAGGGGATTTGCCGCCTAGTCGGAGCATGCCAATCCGCCTTCAGGAACACGAATCTGAAGAGCCTCAGAAAATCCTTGTTCAATGAGTGCACGTCTTTCCTCTGGTATCAAATGACAAGCGAGAAAGTCATCGAAAATTTTTGGGGTATCATTCATGGCATGGTAGGCGCGTAAGTAGGCGGTCATGATTGCAGTAAGACTGACTTGGTCTTCTTTCATTTGCATATCCTCCTTTTAGAGCCTATCTCCCGAGGAACTGAGAGATGACATCTAAAAAGAAGTATACCAAACCTGTATATTATTTCAATATTTAATTTTTAATATTAACATAAAAATAAATTTTTGTCAATGTTTTTTGTATCTTTCTGAAGAAAGACATAGTTCATTAGATACTTATAGCGAGCTGGTACTTAAGTATTTTTCTAGTCTCATAATGTAATAATATTTAGCGAAATTATTTCTTAATTGATGTGGAGTCACTTCTACACCAGCTTTTTCCCCGTTTCCTTTAACATCCGTTCAAAATTATTAACATCAAGCATTGTTCCGCGGATTGCTGGAAACAAAAATGGACTATCAGAGTCACCCGACGCTTTAAGTCATTTGCCATTTTAAATGAGAAGTAGACGTAACGCTGCTTCCTGTTTTTTGGATTTTTCAATTAATATCGGCTTCGTTTTAAAATCGACGTGCTCTGGCCGAAGCGCACAACATTCTTCTGCCCTCATACCCGTATCGAGTAACAAGCAAGTTTGGCCCATGAACGATAACCATGAAAGGTTGTAACATCAAAGGCTTTCAGCAATTTAACAATATCTTCCTCGAATAAAAGAACTTTTTGTTTGCGTTGCAGCTTAACGTTTTCGATATTTTCGCATGGATTTTCTTTTATTTTCCGTTATACAAAAAATTGAAAAACACCTTAATATTCCTTACATCATTGGCGATAGTTGTATCGCTAATCGGGTTGTTGTAATCTGTACGATGGGCTGGATAATTTATATTTGTACTATTTAGGTTAGAAATCACCGTATACTTCCCGCGCTCACGGTAAATATTTGATATACGCTCAAATGTGAAAAGTCTTTACTTTCTTGAATTGCTTCATTTTGTGCTGTTCCTTGAGATATAAAAAGAACAGGCGTAAAGTTTGTTCGTAATTCTCTTTCGTTTTCCGTGACAAATTTTCAGCGTCACAATACAGCATGAAATTGTCTAACTGAATGTCAAAATCGGACAAAATAAAACACCTCCTACTTACCGTTGTTTTTCCGGTAAATAAGAGGCGTTTTCTTTTCTGATGCATACGCATAAATATTTATCGGCAACTTAATGTTTATTGCTCGAAGCCATAAAACCGTTGATATTAGCAGTCTTAAGACGCCTTATGTTCGAGTCTCAGCTTATCAGCAACCATTGCGATAAATTCACTGTTCGTAGGTTTTGCTTTCGACATGCTGACGGTGTAGCCGAACAAGGAAGAGATGGATTCGATGTTGCCTCGGCTCCACGCAACTTCAATGGCATGGCGAATCGCCCGCTCAACGCGACTGGCGGTGGTGTTATATTTTTTCGCGATGTCTGGATAGAGGACTTTCGTAATGGAACCGAGCAGCTCAATATCGTTATACACCATCGAAATAGCCTCACGTAAGTATAAATATCCTTTAATATGTGCCGGTACACCAATTTCGTGAATGATGCTTGTAATGCTCGCATCCAAATTTTTCGGTTTATTTTCACGAACTTGGTATGAAGATGGTGACTTTTTGATAATTGGTGTTGTTTTTCCATGTACTTGGCGAATGTGATGAACGAGGTTTTCCATGTCAAAAGGCTTTAAAATAAAATATGCTGCTCCTAAATCGACCGCTTTTTTTGTTACATCTTCTTGTCCAAACGCCGTTAACATAATGACATTTGGTTGTTTTTCTCTTTTCACTCTCATTTTTTCTAACACTGCTAATCCGTCTAAATGAGGCATGATAATGTCTAACAGCAATATATCTGGCTGCTTTTCTTCGAGCATATACAAGCAGTCTTGCCCGTTATAGGCAACACCGACGACTTCCATATCATTCTGATTGGAAAGGTACTCCTCTAATAAGCTTACTAATTCACGATTATCATCCGCAATACATACTTTAATCTTGTTCAAGAAAATCTTCCTCCCCACTTCCAATTCGTCTCGTTATTTTATTTCTATGCAATATTCTACTAACCAAACCAATTCGACATGACAACCAAAAATCCTTTCATTTTTCGAAAAATAATAAAAAAACACATATTTTCCGAAAACTCATCAAGAATCATATGTATTCGACGAATTTAGCGCCTTGACAATATTTTTTATGTCGTTCTTGTCGAAAAATCTTTACACCTCCATTTTATATGATGTTTCATCAAATATCTATGCAAAAACGTGAAGATGATTGACTTTTTTCTGTATTTTTTTACACAAAAAGCGAGCCGAAATGGTTCGCTAGCTCGCTTTTTGTGTTGACTTTCCGTATAAATCGATGCCTGCCTCATTTAACATCCATTCAATATGAACCCCATATCCTGATGTTGGATCATTGACGAATACATGGGTCACTGCACCAATCAATTTTCCATCTTGAATGATCGGGCTTCCACTCATTCCTTGGACGATTCCCCCGGTCTTTTTGAGTAAGCGAGGATCAGTCACACGAATGATAAGTCCCTTTGTTGCCGGAAACTTTTGTGGTACCGTACTGACAATTTCAATGTCAAACGCTTCCACTTTGTCGTTTTCAACGACGGTTAAAATTTTTGCCGGCCCTTCTTTCACTTGATGTGATAAAGCAATTGGAATCGGCTTATCAAACATTTCATTGTGAATCGGCTTTGACAATGTTCCAAAAATGCCAAATGGACTATTGTTTGTAATGTTTCCAATCACTTCTTTATCACTTGAAAATCTCGCCAGTTTTTCACCTGGATTTCCGCTGCTTCCTTTTTCAATAGACGTTACGGTTGATTTCATAATTTGTCCATCTTGAACAACGATCGGCTTTTTCGTATCCATATCGGAAATGACATGTCCAAGAGCTCCATACTTTTTCGAAGCGGGGTCGTAAAATGTCATGGTGCCGATGCCAGCGGCAGAATCACGAATGTATAAGCCGATACGGTAGGCATGATCATGTTTATCCTTTAACGGGACGAGTTTGGTTGCAAAGGAGCGATGATCTCGAAGAATTTGTAATTGAAGTGGTTTCCCTGTTTTCCCTGCCTCTTCGATAAACGGGGATAAATCGCTCATATTTTCAATTTTTTTCCCATTAATGCTTGTAATAATATCTCCTACTTGAATACCGGCAATTTCTCCCGGCGATTTTTTCCCGTTTTCTGTTTCGATAAGATGATGACCAACAACAAGAACTCCCAATGTATTTAATTTTACACCAATCGATTGTCCTCCTGGGATGACTTTCAAGTTGGGAAGTACTTTGACATCGACTTTTTTAATTGGCATTCCTGCCATTTCTAAAACCATTTGTTTTTCACCGCTTTGTTTCGCCTGTACAGAAAGGGAATGGTTCTTTTTTTCAACCTCTATCGAATGGGGAGCGTCTTTGACCGTTGCTTGAACCGGAAGTGCAGAGGCAAAATGCAACGTCTCACCTTCAAACATGACGATCTGTTTTGGAATGCGAAAATATTCTTGCACCGGTTTCGACATGCTCATTGCTGTCAATAAAACAAGGAGAAAAACTCCCATCATTTTTCGGATTGTTTCTGCGTTCAAACTTTTTCACTCTCCTCGCTCCCACCTACACCTTCAAATGTGGCTACAGTTTTA
This sequence comes from Thermaerobacillus caldiproteolyticus, assembly GCF_013761245.1. Taxonomy (GTDB): domain Bacteria; phylum Bacillota; class Bacilli; order Bacillales; family Anoxybacillaceae; genus Thermaerobacillus; species Thermaerobacillus caldiproteolyticus. The sequence continues at coordinate 149,397 of NZ_JACDUT010000001.1, forward strand.
ATTTTGCCTTAATCGGCATAAATATAATCGTTTTGCCGATAAAAAAAGCTACCCGTAATGGATAGCTTTTCATCCTTTAATTTTTGTTGCTAGCTCAAGCAATTCTTTGGCGTGCTCTTTTGTTAATTCCGTAATTTCGACCCCGGAAATCATCCGGCCAATTTCTTTAATTTTTTCTTCTTCGGTTAATGCTTTAACAGATGTTTTTGTGCGATTTCCTACCGTTTCTTTGGAAATAAATAAGTGCGTATCAGCCATCGCCGCTACTTGTGGTAAATGTGAAATACAAAGAACTTGGGAACCGACAGAGACGCGATAAATTTTTTCGGCAATCGCCTGTGCTACGCGACCACTGACACCGGTATCAACTTCATCGAAAATGATCGACGTGACCCCTTGATGTTTGGAAAAAATACTTTTTAACGCTAACATAATTCGCGACAATTCTCCGCCAGAAGCGACTTTTGCCAGCGGTTTTAACGGTTCTCCGACGTTAGTCGAAATGTAAAATTCAACAAGATCAACACCATCTTCGTGAAACTTTACTGGAACTCCATCAAGCAATGGTGCGTCTAATGCCCCTTCCCGCTTCTCAAAAACAATGTCAAATTGAGTTTTGTCCATATATAAATCTTTAAGCTCTTGATGAATGTGATCAATAAGTGTTTTTGCGTATTTCATGCGAATACTCGTGACATTTTTCGCTTCCACCAGCAAATCTTCCGTTACGGATTGGAGCTCTTTTTGAAGCTGATGGATATGTGTTTCCCGATTTTGGATCGTGTCAATTTCTTCTGTAATGGTTTCAGCATACTGTAAAATATCCGCCACCGTTTGTCCGTATTTTCGCTTCAAATGGTTAATTTCATTAAGGCGGCTCTCAATGAAATCAAGACGCTCCGGGTCATATTCTAATTGTTCCAGCTCATCGCGTAATTTATAAGCGATTTCCTCAAGCAAATAATAGCTATTGGCAATCGTTTCATGTGCTTCCTTTAACGCTTGGTCGATATGGCTTACATCATCTAAATGGCTCATCGCGAGCCCGATCCAATCAAGCCCACGCTGTTCGCCATACAAGGCCTCGTAGCTATGTTTTAACGCCTCGTAAATTTTTTGGAAGTTCATAATTTTTACTTTTTCTTCCATCAATTGCTCGTCTTCATTCGGCTGTAAGTTCGCCTTTTGAATTTCATCAAGCTGGAATGTTAACAAATCGAGACGGTGTGCCATTTGTTGCTCATTTTCATTTAATTTTTTCAGCTGTTTGGTCAGCTGTTCATATTTTTCATATACAGCACGATATTCTTCAAGAGCGGTAGCGATTTCTGTTCCGCCATACTCATCAAGCAACGGGAGATGTCGGCTTGGATCCATCAGCTCTTGGTGTTCATGTTGGCCGTGAATATCGACAAGCGTCGAACCAATATCGCGTAAAACAGCCATCGTCACTAATTTGCCGTTGACACGGCAGACGCTCTTTCCATTAGCGGAAATTTCCCGGCGCAATACGACCATCCCTTCGCTAATGTCAATGCCGACTTCCGCGCATTTCTCATAACATGGATGTGTTTCGTCGTCGAGCAAGAATAAGCCCTCAATTTCTGCACGCTCTTCCCCATAGCGGACAAACTCCGCTGAGCCACGGCCGCCAATAAGCAAATGAATGGCATCAATAATAATCGATTTTCCGGCTCCTGTCTCTCCTGTTAACACCGTTAATCCTTTTTCAAACGAAATCGATAACGATTCGATAATCGCAAAATTTTTAATCGATAATTCCGCTAACACCGTGAAATCACACCTCTTTTTATAACATTTCTAACAAGCGTTTAGAAATTGTTTCTGTGTCTTCCGGTGTACGGCAAATGATTAAGCATGTGTCGTCTCCGCAAATCGTTCCAACGATTTCCTCCCAATCCAAATTGTCAAGCAAGGCGCCAATCGCATGAGCATTGCCCGGCAATGTTTTCATAACAAGCAAATGCCCCGCTCCATCAATTTTGACGAACGCATCCATTAAGGCACGCTTTAATTTTTGTAACGGATTAAAGCGCTGGTCAGCAGGAAGGCTGTACTTATAGCGTCCATTCATCATCGGCACTTTGACTAGCTGCAGTTCTTTAATATCTCTTGACACCGTTGCTTGCGTAACGTTAAAACCTGCTTGTTTCAGCATATCAACTAATTCATCCTGGGTTTCAATTTCGTGATTGGTAATAATTTCACGAATTTTAATATGCCTTTGCCCTTTATTCAAATTCAACACCTCACACAACTAGTTTCAGCATAAAAACGGGAATAACTGCTATGTTATTCCCGTTCCGCGTTTGAACGGCCTTGCAGCTCATGATGTGCTGCTTTGACGACATCCATCGGTTGCATAGACAATCGATTTTCGCCGCACTCTTGATCCCCGTTCCAACAAAGATGAAGCAAAAATTCGATATTTCCGTCTCCACCCGTAATCGGTGAATACGATAAATCAAGGACATTATAGCCTTCATTCAGCGCAAATTCGATAATCGAGTTTAACACCGCTTCATGCACACTGGCATCACGAACAATTCCTTTTTTTCCGACATGTTCTCTTCCAGCCTCAAACTGCGGTTTCACGAGCGCAACCACATCGCTTCCAGGAATGAGCACCGTCTTTAGCACCGGTAAAATGAGCTTGAGTGAAATGAACGAGACATCGATCGTCGCAAACTCCGGAAGCCCTTTTGTGAAATGCGCAGGCGTGACGTAGCGGAAATTCGTCCGCTCCATCACGATGACACGTTCATCTTGCCGCAGTTTCCATGCTAACTGATTATACCCGACATCAAGCGCATATGACATTTTTGCTCCGTGTTGCAGAGCACAATCTGTAAAACCGCCGGTAGAAGCACCGATGTCTAATAAGATTTTATCTTTTACGTTTACATTAAATGTGTGTAGCGCTTTTTCAAGCTTTAAACCGCCGCGGCTCACATAAGGGAGCGCTTCCCCTTTGATGGTCAGCGGAATATCGATTGGAACTTTCTCTCCGGGCTTGTCTAGACGAGCTTCATTCGTATAGACAAGGCCTGCCATGATCGCGCGTTTCGCTTTTTCACGCGTTTCTGCCAATCCTCGTTCGACTAATAGTACATCAAGTCTTTCTTTTTTCACTTTCATGTCTCATGCCCTTTTTTGTTTTCTTGGTATGATCGTTTTGACACGCTCAACGACATGTGCTGTCGTTAAGCCGATTTCTTTTAGCAACTCTTTGACGCTGCCGTGTTCAATAAAGCGGTCAGGAATGCCCATGCGGTCAATGATTGCCTGATGATAGCCATGATCGTGGGCAAATTCAAGCACCGCACTACCGAATCCACCTTGCAGTACCGCTTCTTCAATCGTTAAAATCGGGATATTGCTTCGGAACAATTCATGAAGCATCGCCTCATCCATCGGCTTAATAAAGCGCGCGTTAATGACTTTGACGGAAATGTTGTCTTTCGCTAATTTTTCCGCCGCTTCTAGCGCCATCGGAATCGTTGTGCCGAAGGTTAAAACGGCAATATCTCGGCCGTCGCGTAACACTTCCCATGTGCCAATTGGAATTTGTTTCAGTTCTTCATCAAGTTTTACGCCGAGACCGTTGCCGCGCGGAAAGCGAAGCGCGATCGGCCCGTCATCATATTGAATGGCCGTATAGACCATATGTTGACCTTCGTTTTCATCTTTTGGCATCATGAGAACGATATTAGGAACATGTCGCAAAAACGCGATGTCGAACACACCTTGATGCGTCTCTCCATCGGCTCCGACAAGTCCGGCACGATCAATTGCGAAAAAGACATTTAAGTTTTGGCGACATACATCATGAACAACTTGATCGTAGGCCCGTTGTAAAAACGTCGAATAAATAGCTAAAAACGGCTTCATCCCTTGCGTTGCCAATCCCGCTGCGAGCGTTGTGGCATGCTGCTCAGCAATGCCCACATCATACATGCGGTCAGGAAACTCGCTTGCAAATCCTTCTAGTTTCGAGCCAACCGGCATTGCTGGTGTAATTGAGACAATACGCTTATCTGTACGAGCTAATTTACGTACCGTCTCACTGATCAACTCGCTCCATGACGGTGCGGTATCCACCGGTTTTAAAAAGTCGCCCGTTTCGATTTTATAAGGACCCGTTCCATGCCATGTACCGACTTTATCATTTTCCGCCGGACGATACCCTTTTCCTTTTTTTGTAATGACATGCAGCAGTACAGGACCTTTAATTTTTTTTGCATAGTGCAAATTCTCAAATAAATCGTCAAAATCATGGCCGTCGACAGGACCAAGATACGTAAAGCCTAACTCTTCAAAAAAAACGCCGGAAACAAGCAAATATTTCAAGCTATCTTTGATGCGCTCTGCGGTTGCGGCAAGCTTGCCACCGACAGCAGGGATTTTCTTCAATAGTAATTCTAACTCATCTTTTACCCATTGATACTTGCCAGCCGTTCGCAAACGCCCAAGCACATTATGAAGGGCGCCCACATTCGGAGCAATCGACATTTCGTTATCATTTAAAACAACAATGATATCTTTTTTTTCATGCCCAATATGGTTCAATGCTTCGAGCGCCATTCCTCCAGTCAACGCTCCGTCTCCAATAATTGGAACAATGTATTCGTTCGTTCCCTTTAAATCGCGAGCGATCGCCATGCCCATCGCCGCGGATAGAGAGGTGGAGCTATGACCGGTTTCCCACACATCATGCTCGCTCTCACTTCGTTTTGGAAAGCCACAGAGCCCTTTATATTGGCGCAGTGTATCAAATTCACAGGCTCGTCCCGTTAGAATTTTATGAACATACGATTGATGACCTACGTCCCATAACAGCTTATCCTTTGGACTATCGAAAACTTTATGAAGAGCAATCGTAAGTTCTACTACTCCTAAGTTCGGTCCGATATGTCCACCTGTTTTTGACAGCTTCTCAATCAAAAATTGACGGATATCCGCGCTTAATTGAATGAGTTCTTTTGTTGACATCGATTTTAAAAAGCGCGGATTTTTAATGGTTGTTACATCCAAACGAGATCACTCGCTTTCGTTTTGTCATTCGCTTTCATCATGCTGATATAATACAGAAGTTATTTATTATTATACATGATTCAGGTTGAAAAATCGATTTCTGCCCATAAGCGAAAAAAGAGCCGCTAACACAGACGTGATAACGGCGTAAAGTCAAAACTCTCTATTTTCTTATTATAACATCAAAATAAAAAACGGACAATTGTCGGTTAATTAATGGTCGCGAGTGGCGACTAAATCGCAAATGTAGCATAATACATCATCATTCACGCGAGCATCCTGTAAACAACGTTTTGCTTCATTGATATGGTACAAAAGTTTTTCTTTTGCTCCATCAAGTGTCAATAGGGAAGGATACGTCACTTTCTCATTTTCAACATCGCTTCCCACCCGCTTGCCGATTTTTTCTTCTGAACCTTCAATATCGAGAATATCATCGCGAATTTGAAACGCAAGTCCTAAGTGGGATGCAAACGCATGAAGCTGTTCTAGCTGTATTTCGTTTGCCCCAGCTAATATCGCTCCTGCTAGTACGCTATATTGTAGCATTTTCCCTGTTTTATTGCGGTGAATATACTCTAATTGCTCAAGCGATAGTTCTTTTCCTTCGCCTTCCATATCAGCAACTTGTCCAGCCACCATTCCTTCAGGTCCAGCTGCTTTGGCGAGTTCATAAATGAGCTTTACTTTCATTTCTTCCGTCACTGTTGGCGCATTCATCTCAGCAATGACTTGAAAAGCGTACGTCAGCAAACCGTCACCTGCTAAAATCGCCATCGCCTCGCCGAACACTTTATGGTTCGTTGGCTTTCCGCGCCGCAAATCATCGTTATCCATGCTTGGCAAATCGTCATGAATCAAGGAATACGTATGAATCATTTCAATGGCACAAGCGACCGGCACTCCTACTTCGACTTCTTTGCCGAATGCATGCAGTGTGGCTAACAGAAGCAACGGGCGTATGCGCTTGCCACCTGCTTCAAGCGAATAAGACATCGCCTGTTTCAATGTTTGCGGTGCTTGCAATGTGTTGATATAGACAGGCAAAGTTTGTTCGATCCGCTGTTTATGTTCTTGCAAAAATTGCTCAATCTCGATTCTGTTCAACTGTTTATTCCTCCTCCTGAATGGAGAAAGGGGCTAGTTGTCCATCTTCTCGCAAAATATATTCCATTTGCTTTTCCACATGTTGCAGCTTGTCGTGACAAAGTTTCGAAAGCTTCATTCCTTCTTGAAAAAAGGAAATCGCTTGTTCAAGCGGCACGTTTCCTTCTTCTAATTTCTCAACGATTTCTTCTAATTTCATCATCGCTTCTTCAAATGTTAATTCTTTTTCCTCACTCATGTAAAGGCTCCTCCTCTATTCCCCATACGTGACAATCGAGACGTCCATCCTGCAAGCGCACTTGAATTGCATCTCCCGGTTGAAGTTGACGAATGCTTTTGACAAGCTCTTTATTTTCATTATAAACCAAGCTATAGCCTCTCTCCATCATTTTAAGTGGGCTTAACACATGCAATTGAGAAAGAAGAGAGCTGAATTGAAGCTGCTTTTGTTTTAGGAGTGCCCGCATTTCTTTTTCTAATGATTTCGTAAGTGTTTGCTGTTTTTCAGCCATTCTGGATAGGTGTTCTGCCGGATGATGTGCTTGTAATTTTAATTGCAGCTGTTCAAAGCGTTCGCGTTTTTTGTCGATCAATCGCTCTGTATGCCGCTCCAGCCGTTCAAGAAGAGAATCTAATTGTTGCTCTTTTTGTTCGTATAGTTTTTTTGGATAGCGAAATGCATACGATTTTTGCAAACGGATGAGCCGGTCGGACTCCGTCGTCATTTTTTCCTTCATTGCCCGGATTAACCGCACTTGACGTTGCGAGATTCGCTCAACAAGTTCAGTAATATGCGGTACCGCTAATTCGGCGGCACCAGTCGGCGTTGGTGCGCGTAAATCCGCCACAAAATCAGCAATCGTAAAATCCGTTTCGTGACCGACGGCGGAAATAATCGGGACGCTAGAGGCGAAAATAGCGCGTGCGACACGTTCCTCATTAAAGGCCCATAATTCTTCGATCGAGCCACCGCCACGCCCGACAATGAGCACATCGATATAGCCTAGCTCATTCGCCTTTTCAATCGAACGAACAATCGAATCTGCAGCATGCTCGCCTTGAACAAGCGTTGGAAATAAAATGATCGTTGCAATCGGATAGCGGCGGCGAATCGTCGTGACGATATCGCGAATCGCCGCACCGGTCGGGGAAGTTACAACACCAATATAGCGCGGAAATGACGGAATCCGCTTTTTATGCTCTGGCGAAAATAGCCCTTCTGCTTCAAGTCGTTTTTTCAGCTGCTCATAGGCCAAGTATAAGTTGCCGATTCCCTCCGGCTGCATTTCTTTCACATAAATTTGATAATTCCCGCTTGGCTCATACACAGAAATTTCCCCGCGAACAAGCACGTTCATGCCATTTTCCGGGCGAAACGCTAAATAACGATTGTATCCGGCAAACATGACAGCTTGAATGCGAGCATTTTCGTCCTTCAGTGTAAAGTACATATGCCCGCGCGAGTGATACGTAAAATTAGAAATTTCCCCTTTAATCCATAAATCTTGTAAATGTGGATCGACTTCAAATTTGCGCTTAATGTATTTCGTCAGCGCCGTCACTGTTACATATTTCACTTCTGCCACAAATAACCCTCACTTACCGCTGAACTTGGCGATGTGCATACTCTCTCGCTGCTTCAATCGTATTATGAAGCAGCATCGTAATCGTCATAGGACCGACTCCTTTCGGAACAGGAGTAAGGTAGCTTGCCACTTCTTTCACTTCCTCAAAGTTGACATCGCCGCATAGTTTGCCGTCTTCTAAGCGGTTGACACCGACATCAATGACGATGGCTCCTTTTTTGACGTGTTCTGCACCAATGAGGCGTGCTTTTCCAACCGCAACGATTAAAATGTCTGCTTGGCGCGTTAAATCTGCCAAGTTTTTCGTTTTTGAGTGACAATACGTCACCGTGGCATGTTCGCGTAAAAACAGTTGTCCTACTGGTTTGCCGACAATATTGCTGCGTCCAACAACAACAACGTGTTTTCCGGCAATTTCGACGCCTAATGATTGTACCATCCATAAAATACCGTATGGTGTGCATGGAAGAAATGCCTTTTGTCCGACCATCATTCGCCCGATATTAATCGGATGAAACCCGTCAACATCCTTTTCTGGTGCAATTGTTTCGATCACTTTCAATTCGTTAATATGGCTTGGAAGCGGGAGCTGTACTAAAATACCGTGAACGGACGGATCTTCATTCAGCTGTTTGATTTGCTCTAATAAAAATGATTCCGTAATGGTTTCAGGAAAGGCAAGCAAGGTCGAACGAATGCCGACTTCAGCACATGCTTTTTGCTTTCCTTTCACATACGAATGGGAGGCTGGATTGTCGCCGACAAGAATAACCGTAAGACCCGGTTCAATTCCCTCCTTTTTCAGCTGCTCAACTTCCTTTGCCAATTGCAATCGTTTTTCTTTTGCTAATTCTGTACCGCTAATGATTTGTGCCGTCATTGTTTCAACTTCCCTTCTCTATTCTGTAATATGCAAAGCATCTTTCACTTTAGAAAGCACGCCGTTGACAAAACGACTTGATTTTGCATCACCAAATTTCTTCGCTAATTCAACCGCTTCGTCTAAGCTGACTTTAACAGGAACATCATCGACGTATTTCATTTCGTACGTCGCCATTCGTAAAATCGCGCGATCGACGTTGGCTACGCGCTCTAATGTCCATTTTTCAAGATTGCTGCGCAGCAGTTCATCAATTTCTTCTTGATGCTCCACAACGCCAAAAACGAGCTGTTGAAGAAATGGATCAACTTCTTCTTCATGTACAACGTTTTGAACTGCCTCTTCTGGTGTAATACGCCCTACATCAATTTGGAAAAGAGCCTGTAACGCTTTTTCCCTCGCTGCATGTCGCTTCATCACTTTCACTCCTTTTTCAAAAAATTGACGAACATTTATGTGATGATCATACCATACTTTCGCGATAAGTAATACTATAATCCGTACAAATCATTAGCAAAGTACATAAAATGGTCGTTTTTTTCATAAAAGCGATAAATATTGGCTCGTCAACTAAGATAACAAACTTTTTGCAAAAAAACAAAGGGGCACATGGCCCCTATTTCACGACATTTACTGCTCAACTTCTTGTTCTTGCTTCGCCGTATCGAATTGAATGCCGACGACATGAACATTGATTTCGCTTGTTTCCAATCCAGTCATATTAAATAAAGCTTGACGAACGTTTTCTTGAATTTTCTTTGCTACCGTTGGAATGGAAACGCCAAATTGGATGAGGCAATAAATATCGATCGCCACACCATCCTCTTTCAAGTCAACTTTGACGCCTTTCCCATGATTTTTCTTCCCGAATCGTTCAACGACACCGGCCGCGAAATTTCCGCGCATTTGCGCAACGCCATCAACTTCGCTTGCGGCAATGCCGGCGATGACTTCAATCACCTCTGGAGCAATTTCTACCTTTCCTAACCCACTATGCTCCTGCTCCATTTCGAATACATGCTCTGTCATGGCACACACCTCCCATTATGGTTTCATAATATCATATAATTCCAGAAATTTCGTATTAAAATCGCCTTGCACGAATTTTTCATGCTCAAATAGTTTTAGGTGGAACGGAATTGTGGTATGAATCCCTTCGATAACAAATTCGCTTAGCGCCCTCTTCATGCGCGCGATCGCTTCCTCGCGAGTGGAGGCGTGCACAATTAATTTGGCAATCATCGAATCGTAATAAGGCGGAATCATATAGCCGGGATAAGCCGCTGAGTCGACGCGCACTCCTAATCCGCCCGGCGGGAGATACATATTGATTCGTCCCGGTGATGGCATAAAATTTTTCTCTGGATTTTCTGCGTTAATGCGGCATTCGATCGCCCACCCGTTAAAGGTTACTTCTTCTTGTGTGAGCGATAGCTTTTCCCCAGAAGCGACGCGAATTTGTTCCTTAATTAAATCGACTCCTGTAATTAATTCGGTTACCGGATGCTCGACTTGAATGCGCGTATTCATTTCCATAAAATAGAATTTTTTTGCTTTATAGTCAAAAATAAATTCCACTGTTCCTGCGCCGGTATAATTAACGGCTTGCGCTGCTTTTACCGCCGCTTCTCCCATTCGTTTCCGTGTTTCTTCGTCAAGCGCTGGTGACGGTGCTTCCTCTACGAGTTTTTGCAGACGGCGTTGAATCGAGCAGTCACGTTCCCCTAAATGGATGATATTCCCATAGGAGTCAGCCAGCACTTGAATTTCAACATGGCGAAAATCTTCAATATATTTTTCAATATACACACCCGGATTACCAAACGCTGTGGCGGCTTCTTGCTGGGTAATGTTAATTCCTTTGATTAGCTCCTGCTCGTTTCTTGCGACGCGAATTCCTTTTCCGCCGCCGCCCGCTGTTGCTTTAATAATAACAGGATAACCGATGTCGTTAGCAAGCGCAATCGCCTCATCGACGCTTTCGATAATTCCTTTTGAACCAGGAACAATCGGTACGCCTGCTTCCCTCATCGTTTCGCGGGCAATATCCTTAATCCCCATTTTTGTAATCGCTTCCGGGCTTGGACCGACAAACGTAATGTTACATTCGCGGCAAAGCTCAGCAAACGCAGCATTTTCCGCTAAAAACCCGTATCCCGGATGAATGGCGTCACAGCCTGTTAGCGTGGCAACACTCATAATGTTTGTAAAGTTTAAATAGCTATCCTTCGAAGCGGTTGGGCCAATACAATACGCCTCATCGGCAAGCTGAACGTGGAGCGCCTCACGGTCCGCTTCGGAAAATACAGCCACCGTTTCGATGCCAAGTTCTTTGCAGGCACGAATGATGCGAACGGCGATTTCTCCACGATTAGCAATTAGTAATTTTTTGATCATCGCTCGTTCTCTCCCTTATTCAGGTTTCACAAGGAATAAAGGTTGTCCATATTCGACAAGTTGCCCATTTTGCACAAGAATTTCTACGATTTCACCATTCACTTCCGCTTCGATTTCATTAAATAATTTCATCGCTTCAATAATACATACGATCGTATCTTTTTTGACTTTATCGCCCACTTTTACATATGGTGGTGCGTCTGGTGATGGTGCTGTGTAAAATGTTCCAACCATCGGGGAAGTAATTTTATGTAAGTTTTCTTTGTTCACCGTTTCTTGTTTCGCTTGTTCCTCCTGCTTTGTTTCTGCAATAGGAGCAGTCGGTTGCGCTGGTGCTTGCGATGGCGCTTCTGGTGTAACTATTTTTACCGTTGGTTCAGCCACTGTTTTTACTACCGTTTCGACTGGAACGCTCGTGCTTGGCTTTTTCATATGCACTTTTGTTCCTTCATGTTCATACACGAATTCTTCGATACTGGATTGATCAATGAGTCGAATCAGTTCACGAATCTCTTGAATTTTTAACATTGTTTACACCTCTCGCTCATGAAATGAATGTGTCATATAATACCATGATAAGCAAGATCTTTCCTCATATTCAATAGAAGAGCCAAATAATAAAATGTAGTTTTAAAACCTAGTCCTATTATATACAATTAAATTGTTTTTTTCACTAAAAAAATAAGCCGCCCTCCGTAGAGAGCTGCCCTCTATATCTGCTATTTCACTGGTTGAAATTCAACCGTTACATCGTCAACGTCTTTCATTTCGCTTTTAACCAGTTGGATAACTTCATTGGCTTCTTTGGCGGAAAGTTTTTTCGCTTTGACGGTCACTTTTACTTGATCGCTATCTGCACGGACAAGAACGTCTTCATATCCACCTTTTGATTTGATGAGTGTTTCTAATGTTGCTTCTTTTTCAGCGATGGTCTCTAATTGCTGAATTTTATCCATTGCTTCGCTCTTTTGTTGCGGTGTTGCGTTGGCTGAAGCAACAATGTCATTTAATTGTTCGCGCACTCGGCTTCTTTCGTCCTCAATTTGCATGCGTAACGCTGTGAACACATCATCATCGGCAACGCTTGAAGTAACTTTTCCATCTTTTGCTTCTGTAGTTTCTTCTACAGCGACTTCTGCTCCTTCTTTTTCTGCTGTGGGATCCTTGACATCACTTACCTTTTCATTGTTGGTAAACGCTACATTGTCATTCATTTCTTTTGGTGCCGTAACATAATAGACCGATAATACAACGACTAAGCTTAACATGGTTAATAGCCAAACAGTTTGTTTCTTTAACATCATCCATCATTCCTCCTATCATTTTTTCGGTAATACAGCAACGCGGTAGCTAGGTACATGAAGCACGCGCGTCACCGCTTCCACAATCCATTGTTTTACTTGCAGGTTATCAGCTCCTTTGGCCACCACTAATACACCGCGAATTTCCGGTTTTTTTGTTGTTAGCACAATGGGGGTTTCTTTTTCTCCATCCCGGACAATGACGACTTGTTCGTTTGAAGAATTGTTTTCTATCTTCCTTTTTCCTCCCTCGCGGTCGGTTTCATCGGTCGTTTGCTGCTGGTTAACACGATTTTTTTCTAGCACTTTCGTCTCTGTCGCGTCGACATTGACAACAACCGTTACATCGTCGACACCTTCAATCGCCTCAAGTGCTGTTTTTAACTGTTCTTCGTAACGTTCTTCGTAATCGGCAATGATTTTTGATTTCGCCTCTTGTTTTTGGCCAAATGTTGGCTCCGCCTGCTTGTCTACCTGTTCGAATACGGCCTGTTCGTTCTTTGCTGACAAATGGCTCATGATCATAAACACAATGCCAAGTAACAATAATAGAAACACATAAAGTGTCGCTTTCTTTTCTCTATGTTGTCTTTCAAATGGTAACAGCCATCGTTTAATGAATTGGAACATCCCCCCTATTCCCTCCCCTCAATTTGTACAGCGATTTTTTCTTCGTTCACTCCCCATTTTGCTGCGAAAAACGAAGCGATCTCTTTTTTGCGTGCTTCATCATGAGATGATTGATTGAGCGGCTTGGAAGCGTCGATGACAACAGGATGAACTATTTCTTGCTCATTCTGTTCACTTAACGTTACTTCAATGGTTTTAATATCATCAGGAATTTTCAGCTGTTCTTTTTCATTTGTTTGGAACGAAATGTTTTGTACCATCAATCCATAATCCTTCATCAACTCCTCGGCTACTTGTTTTTTCATCTGGACAGCCATTTGTTCTAAAATATATGCACGTTGCGAGGCTTGTATTTCTTTTTTCTTCATTTCAAATTCATTTTTCATCGTCTCTTGTTGATTGCTTCCTTCCATATGAATAGTAGCAAGAAGACGATCGACATCAATCGAAAAAAGCTGCAAAAGAGGGGATAGCATAAGTAGAATTAATATTAACCCGATGACCATTTTTACATATTTTTGAAAATTTGTAGCCGGAAGCAATAAGTCGATAATCATTGCAAATAAAATGAAGATAATAATATTAGTCACCCATTCGATAATAAGCTGCATGTCCTCCCCTCCTCTATCGCACCATCATTGTGATATTTCCTGCGGTAATGATGATGGTTAAACTTAAGAAAAACATGAGCGATACAATCGCCAATGAGGCAAAAATATACGTAATGCTTTTGCTGATAATACTTAAACACGAAATAACTGGACCACCGCCAAGCGGTTGTAATACAGCAGCAGAAAGCTTATAAATAAATGCAATGATGAAAATTTTCAAAGCAGGAAACGCCGCAATAATCAGTAAAATGGCAACACCGACAATGCCCACTGTATTTTTCAGTAACATTGATGCTGTCACGACAGTATCTGTCGCATCAGTAAACATTTTCCCAACAACCGGAACGAAATTACCAGTCACAAACTTGGCTGTCCGTAAAGCAATTCCGTCAGCAACTGCTGATGTCGTTCCTTTGACAGACATAACACCAAGAAAAATGGTTAAGATTACGCCAAGCGTCCCCATCGCTACTTTCGTAAATAAATCGGCAAGTTGTGTCACTTTATAATGTTCACTCATCGTGCTGACGATGCTTAATAAAGCGGCGAGGAATAAAAGAGGTAACGTTACATATTCAACAACCATGCCCGTTGTATTCATTAAAAACAGGATGATCGGATGGAAAAACGCCGCGGATATGAGCCCCCCGGAAGACGCTAACAACGCCAACAAGAGAGGGATAAGAGCAATCATAAAATGGCTCATGGTTTGAATCGCCTCAAGCGCATAATTCATCGCTAATCGGAAACTGTTTAAAGCGATGATGATCAGTACCATGTAGACAACAGCATAAGCAACTTTACTTACTGATTGTTGTTCAAACGCATTTTGTAGCGACTGCAAAAACATGCTAAAGACAGTAAGTAAAATGAGGGTGCCGAGAAGCTTTCCATTTGTTTGTAATTCATAAAAAATAAACTTCAGAAAAGCAACGAGCCACTCTTTTAACGACAATTCCTTCTCTCCATTTAGAAATTGCACGAATGACCCTTTTTGGCTTTCTGGTAAAAATCCGCCGTATTTTGTCACAATATCATCCCAATATTGCCGAATTTCATCAATCCCAAGCGCGTCAATTTGCTTTTGCATGAGCTGCTCATTCGGGGGAGAAGCTTGTACAATCAGCGGCGATAAAAAAAAGAAACAAGCAAACGCAACAGTATAGACTGAAGCAAATTTTCCTTTCAATCCATCACCCCCTTTAAGCGTTATGTGGAAGGGATTAACCCGATGACTGTTTCGATAATTGCAGTTAAAATCGGAATAGCCATCGCTAAAATTAAAATTTTTCCGCCGAGTTCAATTTTCGAAGCAATCGCTCCTTGACCAGCGTCTTTGGAAATTTGTGCGGCAAATTCAGCGATATAAGCAATCCCAATAATTTTTAAAATCGTTTCGAAATACACCATATTTACTTTTGTATCATTCGCCATTTTTTGTAACATATGAAGAATGTCACTAATTTTATCGACTAAGAAAAGAAAAATGACGCAACCAACGAAAACAGTTAGTAAAAAAGCGACACTCGATTTATGTTCGTTTAATAAAATCACTAAAAATGTTGCGATGAGTCCTAATCCGACAATTTGTAAAATTTCAATCGTGGCTCCCTCCTAACTTTGAAACAAAAATACGTCTTTAATTTTTTGAAACAAATCGCTAACAATGGATGCCACCATAAATAAAATGTAAATAAATCCAAGAAGAGTTACCCATTGGGCGTATTCTTTTTTTCCCATTTGGTCAAGCACCGTATGCAAAAATGCAACAACGATTCCAACCCCAGCAATTTTAAAAATGATATCAACATCAATGCCCATGTTCGCTTTGCCTCCTGTTTACATCAGTAAAATAATGAGCAGTAGCCCCGTCAGTACCCCTAGACTTTTCGCCATTTTTTCATAGCGTGCTTTCTTTTCCAGCGCATCTTGTTCCTCACGTTCAAGATGGACAAGCGCTAATGCAATCTGCTTTTGTTGTGCGATTCGGTCGTATTGCCCTAATGTTTCGCCAAATTGCTTCATAATTTCAAATTCACCCTGTTTTAAAGCCGTTGATTTCCACACCTCTTTTAAGCTTTGTTCCCATGCTTCCTTGACACTCGCTTCTCCCATTTGAAGATTTGCGGCAAACTCGTCAAATAATCGAGATAGCGGCAGGGTAAGCTGTTTCGCTATATGAGAAGCTGCCTCCACTAAAGGAGTATGACCATACATAATTTCTGCTTCTAATGATTGAAGAGCAGCTTTTAATTGCCGTAATTGCAGAGGACGCTCGCTTAAAAAACGTGATGCTTCAAAACCTGTCCACGTTGTTGCCAATAAAATGAGGCACGCTCCAACGAGTTTCATCGCCCCACCCCCATTCGTTCATACAATACCGTTCCTGTTTGATTGAGGATGCGCCGAATCGTTCCCGGACCATGTTCATTCGTTAATTCAACAAACCGTTCAAATACGTTTTGCTCAATAATAGACCGCAATGTCGGACGTTGGGAAACATCATTCCATTCTCTCCCGTGCACAGTCGTACAGATGCATACTCCTGCATGAACAGCTTCTAAAACCGCCTCGCTATCTTCAGCACGACCGATTTCATCGACAATGATCACATCTGGGCTCATCGAACGAATCATCATCATCATTCCTTCTGCCTTTGGACACGCATCGAGCACATCGACACGGTCTCCTAGATCAAATTGCGGAATTCCTTTAACACACCCAGCAATTTCCGAACGTTCATCAACGATGCTAACTTTCTTGGAAGGAATGTTCCGTTCTGTCACACCTTTGCTCATCATTCGAGCTAAATCACGGAGCAGCGTTGTTTTTCCGGTTTGTGGTGAGCCGATAATCATCGTATTGCACCAGCGTCCATCATAAAGATATGGAAGAAGCGGAGAGGCCACACCTATTTTTTGTTTGGCAATCCGAATATTAAAAGAAGTAACATGACGAATGGCTTTCACATTTCCTCCATCAGTAATGACTTTTCCAGCTAGTCCAACACGATGTCCTCCTTGGATCGTAATAAATCCTCGTTTGAGTTCTTCTTCTATCGCATAAATGGAATATTGACTCAATTTATTTAACAGATGAATGCCATCTTCCGCCGTCACGCGATACGGAAGAAAATGAGCTTTTCCTTTCTCCAGCACTTCTAAAGGCCGTTGAATCCGAACGCGAATCTCTTCTATGTGCTCACACATCGAAGGAGGTAATTGTTGAAGTGTAGACGCTATAGATTTCGGCAACACCTCGAATATCCCTTGCACTTGCTCCTCCTCCTTACTCATTGGACTCGTTCCATATTTATGGAACAGCATGATGAATTATGACTCACTTATAAATCCCAAATAAAATAAGCGCAATCCCAAGGGCAATCCACAATAATTTAGAAAATGAAAGCTCGTCCGTCAACGAGAGAAGACCAATCGTCATCGTGGTGATAAAAATAACCGGACCGATGACAGCTAGCAACGCATTCACAGCCACTGCCTTTTTAACATCGTTAAGCGAAAGCATCACAAGAGCGGCTATCAATTCAATCGTTGCCGACAAAAGGCGTATCCCTGCCATCGTGAGAACGGCTGGTTCAATAATTAATAACCACCGCTTCATAATTTCCTCCTGCATACAAAAAAATGATTAGTACAAACGTATGCAGAAATAATGATTTTCAGAAGCAATTTATGCGGAAAAAATAAAAAGCTCCTTGCTAAAAAGCAAGGAGCTGAAAGGGCTTATTTACGCACGAGATACGTATGTGCCATCCGCTGTATTGATGATTAATGTATCGCCTTCGTTTACAAAGAATGGCACTTGAACGACAAGCCCAGTTTCTAATGTAGCTGGTTTGGAGCCTCCAGAAGCGGTGTCTCCTTTAATGCCAGGCTCTGTTTCAATAACTTTTAGCTCAACAGTGTTTGGAAGCTCGACACCAATCGTTTCGCCTTGGTACATCATAATGAATACTTCCATGTTTTCTTTCAAGAATTTTAATTCATACTCGATTTGTTTGGAAGAAAGCTCAATTTGTTCATATGTTTCAGTGTCCATAAATACATGTTGGTCACCGTTTGCATATAAATATTGCATTTTTCGATTATCAATTTGCGCTCGGTTTACTTTTTCACCAGCGCGGAACGTTTTCTCTTGAATGGCACCTGTACGAAGGTTGCGAAGCTTCGAACGAACGAATGCTGCCCCTTTTCCAGGCTTGACGTGTTGGAACTCGATGACACGCCAAATGTCACCATCCACTTCAATAGTTAAACCGGTACGAAAATCGTTTACTGAAATCATTGACCGATATCCTCCTACTTGCAAATATTATAAAGTGATTAATTCTTTTGGCGAATGAGTCAGCGATTCATTACCATCCTTTGTGACAACAGTGTCGTCTTCAATGCGTACACCGCCAAGCCCTGCTATGTAAATGCCTGGTTCTACCGTCACGACCATTCCCGGTTCTAACACAACGTTGGAACGAGCAGATAATGCCGGTCCTTCATGCACTTCAAGCCCGATTCCGTGACCGGTAGAGTGGCCAAAGTAATCTCCATAGCCTTGCTCGGTGATGTAATCACGGGTAAGCGCATCGGCCTCACGCCCTGTCATTCCCGGTTTGATGCCGGTCATGCCACGCAGCTGAGCTTGAAGCACAATATCGTAAATCTTTTTCAATTCATCACTTATCTCGCCAACCGCCACTGTTCTTGTAATATCAGAACAGTATCCCTTGTAGTAAGCGCCAAAATCAAGCGTGACGAGTTCGCCTTTTTCAATGACTTTATCGGTTGCCACTCCGTGTGGTAATGCTGAACGATAGCCAGATGCAACGATAATATCAAACGATGACGAAGTTGCCCCCTGTTTTCTCATGAAAAATTCTAATTCGTTCGCAACCTCGATTTCTGTAACACCAGGGCGAATAAAATGAAGAATATGTTGAAACGCTGCATCGGCAATTTCCGCCGCTTCCTTTAATATCTTAATCTCTGACTCGGACTTAATCAAGCGTAACTTTTCGATCACATGGGAAACAGGGACAAGCTCAGCTTGCACGTCTTTTTCGTATGCTTTAAACATAGCGTAAGAAAGATCTTCTTGTTCAAATCCAAGTTTTTGAATGTTGAGACGAGCCACTTGCTTCGCTACTTCTTCTATAATCAGACCTGTATGCTGTACAATTTCATAGCCTTCCACTTGCTTTGAAGCTTGTTCTACATAGCGGAAATCGGTAATAAAAACCGCGTTTGTTTTTCCGATGACTGCCACCCCTGCCGTGCCTGTAAAGCCCGTCATATAGCGACGATTGTATCCGTTTGTAATTAGCATTCCATCGATTCCGTACTCATCAAAATACGCGCGTAGTTTTTCTATTTTTTCCACGTTTCCGCTCTCCCTTCGATCTTTTCTAATAGTGCAAGTATCGCCAGCCGGTAGCCAGTGAAACCGAGACCGACAATTTGTCCAATCGTAACAGGCGCAATGACCGACACATGGCGAAACGGCTCGCGGGCGTGAATATTGGAAATATGTACTTCAATCACAGGGACATTGACACTAGCAATGGCATCCCTAATCGCATAACTATAATGAGTAAACGCACCAGCGTTAAGGATGATACCATCATATTTGCCATCCGCGGCATGAATTTGTTCGATAATCGCTCCCTCATAGTTGCTTTGAAAACAAGTTAGCTCTGCTTTATGCTCCGCTGCAAAAGAAATTAATTGTTGCTCTAGATCGTTTAATGTTTCACTTCCGTAAATCTGCGGCTCACGCTGGCCAAGACGATTTAAATTTGGCCCGTTAATGAGAAGAAAATGCGCCATTTTTGTAACCCCTTTAAGAAAATCGAAAGAATGTTTAAACAATCATATTTTACCATAAAGCACATCTCTTCACTACTCATTTGTTGCTTGCATTTGCGTTTGACGATTCATTTCTTGCGCTTCAAATGAAATAGAATAACCGATAAATACACCATACAAAATATATAGGCAAATCGTCGTTACAATCGTATTTCGCTCTAATTCAGAAACCGGCTGTAGGTTAGGAAAAATGGGATTCAATACGTAAAACACAATAAACCATAACGCAACTCCATAGAAAATTCCGGCCCACATGCTTTTCATTTGTTTGAAAAAGGCATAATAAATGAATGCAACTAATATAGATATTAAGCCAATCAAAAAGATGGCGATGTAATTACCAAGCTTCCCATATTTCCAATCGCCAAGTGCCCACGGGTGCAAAATCATGTTCGGACTCAGTTCTGTAAAGTGAAAAAAATACGCTAAATATCCTAATGAGCTCCAAAACACACCACCAACAAATCCAGTGATCATAACTTTCATTAATAATGACATCGGTTGTTCACGTTTATTTTGTTCAAGTTGGTGATGATTATCTTTTGTTTGTTCCATTTGTGCTTGACACCTCCTTTTTTAGTATGACCTGACACACATCAACTCATGAATAAATAAAAAAATCATGACAACATGTCTAGACGTTTCATTTTTTGGAAATGATAATCATAGCATCAACCTAGAGGTTTCCAGCGATTTCTTGTAGAATAGAATCATAAATATAGAAATAGGTTGGTGTAAACGATGGAGAAATTGACAAAACCGATATATGGCGGCCAAGCGGTTGTAGAAGGTGTGATGTTTGCGGGCAAAAAATATTCCGTCACCGCGATTCGCCGAAAAGACCAGACAATCGAATATTTTCACTTGCCTCGTCAAACGAACTCAACCTTATCATTTCTCAAAAAGATTCCGTTTATCCGCGGGATTATTGCGATTTTGGAAGCGAGCGCAAACGGGGCAAAACATTTGCAATTTGCTAGTGAGCGCTACGATCTTGATCCGAAAGACGATCAAGCGCTGACAGAGACGAAGACCGAATCATCCAAGCTGTCTCTTGTTTTTGGTGTAGCCATTGTTGGGGTCTTATCGTTTCTATTCGGAAAGTTTCTTTTTACCGTTATCCCTGTATTCTTGGCTGCATTTACCAAGCCGCTTTTTCCGTCAAAAATAGCACAAATTTTAGTAGAGGGAACATTTAAACTATTATTGCTTCTTGCATACATTTACTTTATTTCTCTTACTCCGCTTGTGAAACGAGTCTTTCAATATCATGGAGCGGAACATAAAGTGATTAACGCGTTCGAAAGTTGTCAGCCGCTCACCGTCGAAAACGTGCAACAGGCATCACGACTTCATTACCGTTGCGGTAGCAGCTTTATTTTATTCACTGTGATCGTCGGTGTATTCGTTTATATGGCTGTGCCAACGGATCCGCTTTGGCTAAGAGTGGTAGACCGTCTTGCGTTAATTCCAGTTGTGCTTGGTATCTCTTTTGAAGTGTTACAGTTTACGAATAAATTAAGAGATATTCCGATTTTACGTTGGCTTGGATATCCTGGCTTATGGTTACAGCTATTAACGACAAAAGAACCGAGCGATGACCAAGTCGAAGTAGCGATCGCATCTTTTCAAGAGCTACTTCGTTTAGAAGAAAACGGCGAAAGCGAGAGAACAGAGGCGATTCGGTAAAGATTACTTGAAGGAGGTGCACAAATTGCGTCGCCGCACGATCCATCCATTTGCTGCGCTTATTCTTTTTTTAGGAGCTTTTGGCTTTGTGTACGTCCTATGGGAACATCCAGCTACACTGTTTCGGAGAATCCTCTTTATCAGTTTCGCAATAGTCGCCATTTATGCGTTATATCAATTACTTTACAAACGCCGTATGAACAAAGAACACACTTCTTACTTAAAAGCGGTCCATCAATCGAAAAAATTACATCCTGACCATAGACGAAAAACACAACTGAAAGCGAAACGACTATCAAAAAAACGGACAACGACGCATTTGACAGTCATCGAAGGAAAAAAAGGAAAAAAAAAGAATCGAGCCTTATTTTAGCTTGATTCTTTCTTTGTTTAATACGTCCATTTTCTTAAAAATTGTTCGGTTTTCGTTCTTCCATACTCTATTAAACGATCCCTCTCCTCTTTCGTAATCACAAATTCTGTCGAAAGTAGATGCCGAACAGGAAGAAAAACGATATTTTTTTCATGGCGCCGCGAAATATAGCGGGCGTCATGAGCTTC
This sequence comes from Thermaerobacillus caldiproteolyticus, assembly GCF_013761245.1. GTDB lineage: Bacteria > Bacillota > Bacilli > Bacillales > Anoxybacillaceae > Thermaerobacillus > Thermaerobacillus caldiproteolyticus. The sequence continues at coordinate 171,093 of NZ_JACDUT010000001.1, forward strand.
TTTCATTGTCATAAATAACGCCTCGTACAATTCAATCGCGTTTCTAATTTTCTTTTTTGGTCGTTCATTCAGTTTCGCACTAAGTTGAATTCCTAGCACAGGCCTCTTTTTCATTTTCTTTTCTTCATCATCGAATAAAAAAAGAGGAAAATTGCTGAGCACTCCCCCATCGACAACAACATGTTTTCCTCTGCCTGTCTGCAATTTGACTGGTTCAAAAAAATACGGAATGCTCACACTCATTCGTACCGCTTTCGCTACAGAAAACGTGCCTGGATCAATGCCGTATAATGGCAGGTCATCCGGCAAAATGAGAAGGCGCCCATTTGTCACATCCGAAGCAACGATATACAAGCAATCGCTTGGCAAATCAGCAAATGTTTTCACTCCTTGCGCTGCTAACACATCCTCCATCCATTGTTCTAATGCTTGCCCCTTATACAATCCCATTCGCCAATAAAGCAGCAACCATTTCATAAATGAAAACGGTGATACGAGTGTACGCTCATCTAAAAAATGGCGCAGTTCTAATTCATCGATAAGATCGATCATTTGCCGGCTTGTATACCCAGCAGCAATAAGTGCTGCCACAATCGAACCAGCGCTTGTTCCCGCGAGCCGCTTGAACCGAAATCCCTTTGCCTCAATCGCCTCATACGCCCCAATGAGCGCAAATCCTTTCACTCCACCTCCGGAAAACACGATGTCAATCTCCATGTTGCTCTCCCTCCATTACCGTTCTTTTATATGTTTAAGAGGGAAGAGGCAAATTTAGTACGGAAAATAAAAAAGAGTAAGAACCTCTTACTCTTCACTTTGCTCATTTTGTTTTTGAATGTTACGAAGCGCTTGAATACGTTCAGGGTTTTCTTGAAAATATTGCACTAAATCCCCGATGCGATCAATTGCATTCCAGCTTAAATGATGTTCAATTCCTTCTACATCCTGATAAATATTTTCCTCATCAACACCAATGATGCGCATAAATTGCTCAAGCAATTCATGACGATAAACAAGTCGCTTGCCGATTTTCTTTCCCTTCGCCGTTAAAACGAGACCACGATATTTCTCATATACTAAATACTCATCTTTATCCAATTTTTGCACCATCTTTGTAACAGAGGAGGGATGAACGGACAATGCCTCAGCAATATCCGATACTCTGGCATAACCTTTTTCTTCAATTAAGATGTAAATTTGCTCAATATAGTCCTCCATACTTGGTGTCGGCATAACGTCCCCTCCCATATAACCAATACTTATCCAAAAATAGCAATCAGTATTATTATACCATGCTGCATTGAAATGACAAGACAAAGAGTGAATTACGTAAAATATTGCACTTCTGCCCCTGGAAAAAATTGTGCAATATAATGACGCATGGTTATTTCGAGCCGCATGGCATCGTCATCCGGGTAAACGTATTTACCGATTCCGTATCTTCCCCATTTATATTTCCGCTTGTTTTCATCTAAATCGAGCTTCGTTTTTGGATAACGCTTTTGAATGACCGCCTTCGCTGGTTTCGTAAATCGGTGTTGAATCAGTTCAAACGTGACGGTCGACAAATCGATGCCTTTCAATTGGTGTGCGAGATGTTGAAACAATTCGAAATACCCTTCTTCCCACCCGTCATGCATATAAATCGGTGCGACAATAAATCCAAGCGGATAGCCGGCATTAGCCACTTTTCTTGCCGCTTGCAGCCGTGCTTCAAACGATGATGTTCCCGGTTCAAAGTTTTTAATGACATACCGGGAATTGACGCTGAAGCGAAACCGAGTTTTCCCATTATGTTTCGCATCTAACAGATGGTCGACATGCTCATATTTGGTCACAAAGCGAAGCCTTCCATACTCGGTTTCCCCAATAAATTCGATCGTTTTTTTCAACGAATGCGTCAAATGGTCGATACCGACAATATCAGATGTACATGCCGCTTCAAAGCGCGTAATCTCAGGAGCGCGCTCGCTTATATATTTTTGTGCTTGGGCAAAAATATCGTCCAAATTGACATAGACGCGAATGTACGGTTTACTGCCAAGCGTCGTCTGTAAATAACAATAATGGCAATGACCCATGCATCCTGTCGCAAGCGGAATCGCATATTCAGCCGATGGTTTCGATGTATCAAATTTGAGAGTTCGTCTGACACCGACCACAAGCGTTGATTTCGCGTTCCGATATTTTTGCCACTCATTCTCTCCTGGAATGCCGCGCACTTGATTATGCGACGTCGTTTCGCGAATTTCAATATTCATGTTTTCAAATTTCTCTTTCAGCTCCTTTCCGAGCGGATAATGAAGCGCTTCTGGTTCAAAATAAACAAGCTGTGGAATAAACGGTTTCATCACTTCACCTCATTTTCGTTCATGCTTATGGTTTAGTATGAACGAAAAGCCCCAAAATATCGTGACAGATACTCTTCCCTAAATCATTGTAATCTCCCTCTGCATCCCCTACAGACGCACTTTCCCTCACGAATCGTAGCTGGAATTCAATGTGTGATAGAGCATACTTTTATTCGTTCATATTCCATTCACAAAAATTATGTAAGATAATATGCAGAGAAGTTCATTGCATCAGAAAGGAAGTGATGATGAAGAGATGGAAAAACAACTACAGGACAAAGCCGATTTTCGGTCTTTTATTCAGTTGATCAAAACAACTCAACCGTCAAAGGCAGTAATGATCACAGCTATTTTCTTAAGTTTGACGTCCACAATTGTTAGCTTAATTATTCCGATGTTTACCAAAAAATTAGTGGACGGTTTTACATTAGCTACTTTAAACAAAATGACCATCGCACTATTAATTGGAGTTTTTATTGCCCGCATGATTTTCAGCGGCTTCTCGATTTACTTAATCAATTATACAGGGGAAAAAATCGTTTCAGGATTAAGGGAGCAGCTTTGGAAAAAACTACTGGTATTGTCAATCCCTTATTACGATCGTCATCGTACTGGCGAAACAGTCAGCCGGGTAACAAACGATACAGCAGTTGTAAAAAGCTTAATTACAGAGCATGTAGCAAATTTCTTCAATGGAGTCATTTCGATTATCGGGGCGATTATTTTACTGTTATACTTAGATTGGAAAATGACACTTATTATGTTTATTTTAATTCCGTTAACAGTGGGAATTTTGCTGCCGTTAGGAAGACAGATGTTTAAAATCTCTAAAAAATTACAGGATGAAACAGCAGGATTTAGCGCTTTGGTAACACAAGTATTGTCAGAAATTCGGCTCGTAAAATCATCGAATGCAGAACCGATCGAATATGAAAAAGGAAAAAAAGGAATCACGAGCTTATTTCTCTACGGATTGAAAGAAGCGAAAGTTCAAGCGATGATTATGCCGCTGATGATGTTCGTCTTGATGGCTCTACTTGTGATCCTTCTTGGTTTTGGCGGATATCGTGTTTCAACAGGAACGATGACCGCGGGTGATTTGGTTGCTTATATTTTATATCTCTTTCAAATGGTCATGCCGCTTACCGCGTTTAGCACATTTTTTACGCAGCTGCAAAAAGCGATGGGAGCAACCCAGCGGATTGTGACCACACTTAGCGAGCCTGAAGAAGACTATCAGTCGGGAAAAGAAGTGAAAAACGTGAACCAGCCTATTCATGTGAAGAATTTGAGCTTTGCTTATGAAAATGGGGAAACAGTCTTGAAAAACTTAAACTTTACAATCCATCCCGGAAAGCTTACTGCACTTGTAGGCCCAAGTGGCGCCGGAAAAACTACCTTCTTTTCCCTCTTGGAACGATATTATGAACCGACAGATGGCACGATTACATTAGGGGATGAGCCGCTCCATGCGTTTTCCTTATCCTCATGGCGCCGGCAAATCGGCTACGTGTCCCAGGAAAGCCCGCTTATTGCCGGCACCATCCGTGAGAACATCTGCTACGGATTAGAACGAGAAGTCAGCGAACAAGAATTAAAACAAGCTGCGGATATGGCGTACGCCTCTCCTTTTATTGAAGAATTACCATTAAAATACGATACAGAGGTGGGCGAAAGAGGGATAAAGCTTTCAGGCGGACAACGTCAGCGAATTGCGATTGCGCGGGCTTTATTAAGGAACCCGAGCATTTTGCTGCTCGATGAAGCTACTTCCAATCTGGACAGCCAGTCAGAAATGGCCGTTCAGAAAGCTTTGCAAAATCTAATGAAAGGGCGGACTACGTTAGTAATTGCCCATCGACTATCGACAGTTGTGAACGCCGATCAAATTCTCTTTATGGAAAAAGGAGAAATAACCGGAATCGGCACTCATGAAGAACTGTTCTCCACCCACGCTTTATATCGGAAATTCGCAAATCAGCAATTAATGGTCAGCGAAGAGAAATTCGAAAATGTAGCAAAAGGATGAGAAAAATGGCAAAAATATTGATTGTTGATGATGATGATCATATTCGTGAATTATTAGCGGTACTATTGAAGAAAGAGGGTTTTGAAATCTATGAAGCCGCTGATGGCGCACAAGCCCTCTCTTTGTTTGAAACTGTGAAAGTTGATATGGTTATTCTCGACATTATGATGCCTACTATGGATGGCTGGGAGTTGTGCCGAGAACTGAGACAGTTTGCCGATATCCCTATCCTGATGTTAACCGCAAAAGGTGAAACATCCCAAAAAGTGAAAGGGTTTGAACTTGGAGCTGATGACTATCTGGTCAAGCCGTTTGAGCCGATTGAACTGATTGTCAGAGTGAAAGCTTTACTGAAGCGTTACCGAATAGCAGCTTCACAGACCGTACAAGCAGGAAACTTGAATCTTGATCGTAAAACATACACGATTACCTTCCACGATTCCATTTTGACGATCCCGAAAAAAGAGTTTGAGCTTTTATTTAAGCTGGCAAGCTATCCGGGAAGAACATTATCAAGAGAACAATTAATCGAAGATATTTGGGGATACGATTATGAAGGGGACGAGCGGACAGTCGATGTCCATATTAAACGTTTGCGCGAACGTTTTTCTGACCCCGAGTACGGTTTTAAAATTAATACCGTGCGCGGGCTGGGCTACCGCTTAGAGGTGCAAAAAAAATGAAGAAGTTCACGATCCTACGTGCTATTATATTCAGATTTTCCGCCGCTCTCATTTCTTTAGTCCTTTGCTGGACGGCGGCGTTTTTCATCACCAACTTTTTGTATGCCCAGCTCGGCTATCAACCTTCTGATTATCTTCGGGAACTCGTAAACTTTATACTAGGTCTTTCCATCCTAGGAACAGCGATACGTCTCATTGCGAAGATTGCGCGATGGAGGGAAAAGCAGTTCGAATTTTTCCATTCCATTACAGAGACAATCGAACAAATTACCAACGGGAATTTCAATGTGAGCTTATCCGTACCCGACGAGTCACCTCATTTCTTTCGTGAACTCATCGAAAGTATTAACCGAATGGCTAACGAATTGAATGAAATGGAACAAATGCGCCAGGAATTTGTATCAAATGTATCGCATGAAATTCAATCACCGCTTACTTCGATTATCGGTTTTACTCACGCCTTAAAGAATGAAGAGCTTGACCAAGAGCAGCGGCTTCATTATCTCAATATTATTGAAGCGGAAAGCAAGCGACTATCAAAATTAAGCGATAACCTTTTAAAACTCACTTCTCTTGAATCAAATCATCATCCTTACGAACCAAAAAAGTATCGTCTTGATCAGCAACTGAAAAACATCGTATTAGCCTGCGAACCGCAATGGCTTGAAAAAGAGATGGAGATCGATATTTCGCTTGACAAAACGGAGATTACAGCAGACAAAGACTTGCTCGATCAAGTATGGATGAATCTGCTTCATAACAGCATCAAATTCACGCCCAAAGGCGGATCGATTTCCATCCGGCTTGAGAAAAACGATCAGATCGTAAAAGTGGTGATTTCCGACACAGGCATCGGGATGTCAGAAGAGGAAAAAATGCATATTTTTGAGCGTTTTTATAAAGCGGATCGATCGCGAAACCGCTCAGGTGGCGGAAGCGGCTTAGGCCTTTCAATTGTGAAAAAAATCGTCTCCATGCATCACGGGGAAATTGAAGTGGAATCCGCAAAAGGAAAAGGAACAACCATGATCGTTTCCTTGCCGCTCGGAGAATAATCAAGAAGGAGGATAATTTCCTCCTCCTCTCCCCTCTTCTTCCACATAGAGAGCGATGATTGCTCAGAAAGCGCCAATACATGATAACCACTCTGAGCAGATACAAATTTCGATATAAAAAAACGAATGAAAATCATTGTTTTCATAGTTACAAAAACTTTTCCATCCATTTTTGAACGATATCTGCTTACAAGGATTGATTAATATTTTTCAAATAATCCTCTTTCGAAAATTTCAATAAATTCACTCCAGCTAACGCGATTAGTACAGCCAGTATAAACCATGGCCAATGATAATCATGCTGAAAATCAACGATAACACCAAATAAAAAAGGTGCAAATACAATCGCGATTTGATTCAAAGTCAATCCAATGCTGACCGTATAGGCAATTTGATTTTCTGAGGCATTTTCAGAAATATAAACAATGTATAAACTGTACCATCCCATGCCGAAGAATCCTAATAAGATGCTTACAATAATCATTAACCATTGTGGAGTATTCTCGTTCAATCCTAAGAGAAAAAAGATAGAAACCACTGTAAGGCAAATACACATAATCAAAGGACGAATTCGATTTCCTTTATACATGTTATCGCTAATCCAAGCAATAACAATTCTTCCGATCATTCCTGATAGTTGAACTAAAGATAAATACATCCCGGCATGAGTGAATGACATGCCAATCTGATTCATAAGAAACGCCATAAAATGAGCAACTAAAATGAACTGAAGAGAAACAAGCGATATTCCCGCTAAAAAGACAGAGGATAACTTTTTATCTTTGATGATTTCATGCCAGCGAACACGCTGTTCTTTGTCTTTCACATGATCTGAGCCTTGTATATCTCGATATAATAAAAGAAACAACAGACCGCTAATAATCGACAAACTAACTGGAAATAAAATAGCTACACTTACATGATACTTGGTAGCTAGCCAAGGAATAATAGCAGAGCCTAATGCCCCTCCAAAAGGAATTCCCACCTGCCTAATTCCCATCGCGATTCCTCGCTCTTGCGCTGTAAACCAGTGAGTAATAAGTTTACTTCCTCCCGGTTGTGACGCGCCGTACCAAATCCCTACAATGATTAAAAGTAAGAATAAAATGTCGAAATTCTTTGCTACTAAGGAACCTCCCATCGTCATTCCAAGCAACACCGCACAAATTCCTAATATCCAGCGCTCCCCGCTTCGATCAATCATTTTTCCAAGAAACATCATCGATAAAATTGGACCGATATTAACCGCTGAAACTAAAGCAGATGCTTGAGTTTCCGAAAAACCGTACACTTCCTTCCAATAGGTAGACAATGGCCCAATTCCTTGCGTGATAAGGGACGCCGCTGCTTGAATCCATGTGGCTAAAAACAACACAAACCAGCGGTAATGACTTCTGTTTTTTTCTAACTGTAACTCTTTCAATTGTTCCAACCTCCAAATACAAAAGAATTGTGCCAGCACAATCCTTTTATCATATTTATTCTATTTTTAACTAAATAGAGACGTTAACCCAGAATCCCCATATAGTCACGAAAGCTTTTCAGGATCTCCTTCACAATCTTGTGTTTACCGCATTCACGGTCATGAAACATGTTCTTTTATCGGGCTTGAAGTCCTTTACTACTCCGATACGTTTAACTCATTCACCTTAACTAGTTAGCTCCATGATCATCCATTTTATTATTAGTAAAATGTTTGAATACGTGTATTGCCATATTGGATTGATTGTGAAAACTGAGATTCTATCAAATCATAGCACTCGCCATTTATTCGATTGTAAAAATGCCAATCTTCAGACATACGTATTTTCAATATTTCCACTAAGGCGACTACCCTACATTGCCCTTTCGCAGGGGGGCTGTGTCCATTTTGAACTTGACTTAATTGACTAAACTTTAAACAATATCTGCTCAATATCATTCAAAACCATCCCCTCTTTCGTAAAATGAAATCCAATCATTCTCTTTTATATAGTAGTACTAAGCGCTTACCAATTGATAAAACAACACAATCGCACTTGATTCTTTTGTTTTAAAGAAATCTGCATTCAGCAAAAAAGGTTTCGCCACATCAGAAAAAATTCCTTCTATAGATAGCCTTTAAGCCATTAAAAATTCTCGCAGAAAACTATCTAAATGAAGGAACTAATTTCTCAGAATATTTAATGTTATTCAACTAACAATAAAAAAGGAGCTGTCTCATAAGCCATGAGATAGCTCCTTTTCCGAGTAAATAATCCTTTGACTCTTTCGGAATTATGTTAAACTACAGTCCACACTTCAACTGCGCACCGCAGCTTGTGCATGTGTTGCAGCCGCCGATTTCTTCAACCGTACCCTCACGGCAAACCGGACAAATGTTGCCGACTTCAGAGCCGATCGTGACATCTGTTGCCCGCAAATCTTGAATCGTATCAACCAACACAACAGCACGTTTTGTTTCTTGTCCTTTTTCTTCTGGAATTAATTCAAGTTGTTCTTCAAACGTGTTTTCTTCCGCTTTCAACGTTAATACCTGCGCATCGCGGCTGCCGTCTACATAAACCGTACCGCCTTTTGCGCCGCCTCTCCATAGGCGCTCGTACACTTTTTGGACTTGTTCGACTGTATAGCCTCTTGGCGCGTTAACGGTTTTGGAAAGACTTGAATCAACCCAGCGTTGAATGATGCATTGCACATCGGCATGCGCTTCCGGCGATAAATCCATTGCTGTCACGAACCAATGCGGTAAGTTGTTCGGATCCGCTTCTGGATGTTTGTCCAAATATTCTTGAACAATATCCGCTTTTACTTCGATAAACTTGCCAAGACGGCCGCTGCGGTAGTAAGAGAATGAGAAATAAGGCTCTAATCCTGTTGAAACGCCGACCATCGTACCAGTGCTACCCGTCGGAGCCACAGTCAGCAAGTGTGAGTTGCGAATGCCATATTTTAAAATGTCTTGACGAATATCTTCCGGCATCTTTTTCATATAGCCAGTGTTAATAAATGCTTGTCGCAATTTTTGCGTTTCTTCTTCCGTTTCACCAACGAGGAACGGGAAGCTGCCTTTTTCTTTCGCCAGCTCAATCGACGCGCGGTACGCGGTTGTCGCAATCGTTTTAAACACTTCATCGACAAGTTGGTTGCCTTCTTCAGACCCATACTCTTTTTCGCAATAAATCAATAAGTCCGCCAATCCCATGACACCTAAACCGATGCGGCGTTCACCGAGCGCTTGCTTTTTGTTCTCCTCAAGGAAATAAGGGGTTGCGTCAATCACGTTATCTTGCATTCTCACGCCGATTTCCACGGTGCGTTTTAGCTTTTCGTAGTCGACGACTTTCTTTTCTTTGTCGACCATATTCGCTAAATTCACCGCTGCCAAGTTGCACACGGAATACGGCGCGAGTGGTTGTTCCAGTTCTGTTACCCTATCGGCTTTTTATCCGATAGTTCTAACGGTTCATTTCCCGTTAGTTCAGCATACGTTTTCATTAGACATATCGTCTAATGCTGCGGCCTCGTGGGCACTTAAAAGCTCTTAGATAGTCAGCTTTTAAGTGGTCAGATTTTTTCTGACAGCATTATATTCTTCAACAATAACCCCTGTATCTTCTTATACCTCTTTCACTTCTATTCAGCATTGCAGCTATTTCTTTTGTTGACAGTCCATCCCGATACAGTTGTGCAATCTTCAATTTTTCCTCTTCAGTAATAACAGGTTTATGTTCGCTGCTTTTCATTGGTTGTATTTGATTCCTATTGAGTAGTGTTGTTTAAGTCTATCTTCTGTTTTTTGGATAGTCTGGCCAACATAACATTTTCCATTTATCACATTTCTAATTACATAAATTGAACCTGTCATAACTTTATGAAGAGGTTATTGTTGAAGGTTCAGCTCCTATGCGTTGCCCCTGACTGAGTTTTTAGGCTCAGCCTTCGGTTCAGGTTCCCATCTCAGGGTTCCTGCTTCATTCCGCAGTTTTTAACGTGAGGCAAATCATTCACCACACGGATTTGTCGCAACCACCTTTTGTCCGTACGCTCTTGCGTTCGTCATGTCGTTGGCGTTATCGATAAAGAAAATGCCTGGTTCAGCTGAATATGTTGCGCAAATGTTAATGAGCTTCCAAAGCTCTCTTGCACGAATTTTACGGTAGACGCGCACACGATAGCCCATTTTTTCCCATTCGCGAACATCGCCGACTTCATGCCATTTCTCGTTATAAATGCGCATTTCTTCTTCCGAGTACGTCTCTACATCCGGGAAGCGCAGTTCGTACTCTTTATCCTCTTCAACGGCTTGCATAAACTCTTTCGTTAAGCAAACGGAAATGTTGGCACCTGTTAAAAAGTCCGGGTTATGTACGCTGTATGTGCCGCCTGCACGCAATTTTTCTTCGGCTTCTTTAATAATTTGTTCGCTGAATCCGCCATAACCCGGTATGTTTTTATAGTTGACAATTCCTTGGTACATCGCACGTTCCTGCTCAGTCAGTGGCGTAAACTTTAATTTATCTTGTGCCGCTTTTTTAATTCCCTCATCTTCCATATTTTCAATTAAATAACGCAAAATGCGCGGATTTTGCATTTTGGAAACGATGAACTCAATAATGTCCGGATGCCAATCAGCAAGCATAATCATTTGTGCGCCACGCAATTTGTTACTCACTCCGTACAAGTGGGCTAGGTCATTTCTGCCTAGCTCTCTAGCTTTCACTAGAGATCGGACTATATCATCAAAGAGAATAAATCTCTTTGTCTCGTGCCCTAAACGAGCGTTACCGCACGTTTAGTCTACTCCTTCCTTAACTGATGTCTTAGGAAGTTTCGATAGTCTCTGAACCTTCATCTCCGTTTCCAGAGATGCTTGGCTGCTGATCGCCCATTGTTACATCCAACTTGTTTTTACACCGTCACGCTTGCCGTTGCCAGCTACGTTGTGGTCAAGTTGGCTTTAGGGTATCCCAGCAATTCACGAGATTTTACTCCCGCCGTTTGGCGCTAATTAACGGGAGCCACCTTGCTCAACAAGATGGGTAAGCTTGGCAATGTCATCGAGCCATGAGACGGATCCGGACGATTTGCCGTTAACACCGCGCGCTAATGTGTTGCGTGGACGTAATGTCGAACCGTTTGTACCGACGCCACCACCGCGGCTCATAATTTCCATTACTTGTTTGCGATGTTCGGAAATTCCCTCGCGCGAGTCTTTGACAAACGGCATCACATAACAATTAAAATACGTCACTTCCGTACCTGATCCGGCACCGTAAAGCACGCGCCCCGCCGGAACAAAATTCAAATTGACAAGTTCTTGATAAAATTTTTCAAACCATTCTTTTCGTTTTTCTTCTGTTTTTTCGACAGCGGAAAGACCTGTCGCATTCCGTTTCGCGATTTGTTCATAAAAAATTTCAAGCGGCTTATCAATCGTATCGAGTGAGCGGACGACAATGCCTGTTTCTGCTTCTTCTCCTTCTAATACATTCCGATACTCTTCTTCAACGAGCACTTGTGCCTTTTTACTTTCCCAATCAATATCGACAATAAAGCCGAGTCCGCGGGCTGGAAATTTCGGATCCTCTTTTACGGTGAGCACAACAAAGTCGCCGACACTTAGCGTCAACTTTTCTGTGTCTTTAAAGGAATAGCGGTCTAACATCACTAAACGGGAAACGCCTTTATGGGTGATATGCATATCCTCAGTAATCGGATGTACTTGTGGAAAAAGGCGAATATCCTCATTCAGTTTTTCAATATTAATACTCATTTTTTCCGAAGACACCACCGTCATTTTCCAATCTCTCCTCTTCTTTCTAATTCTACATCATATTTCTGCCTGCATATTCTGTCTAGTTTAAGTTACCATATCGTCCTAAAAGAAATCAACAAAAAAACAATATATAGTATGATTTTTTTAATAATACATACTATATATTGTGTTTTAGGTCAATTATTTATCATTTTGTCAAATCAAAAAAACAATAGAAAATGGCGAAAAAAGGAGGGAATCGCCAAAATTCCATCCTTTTTGCCGACAAATGAAACATTTTCAAGGTTGCCGAAAGAGGAGAAAAATGAATGCCGCTTCATACCGCACTTTATCGTCTAAAATTCCATTCGTCGCTTTCATATTTTTTTCTAGCGAGCTCGTTGACGTACTCTATTTCTTCTTCCGATAACACATATGGCTCCAAAATGATGTCAAGCCCCTGCTCGAAGCCTTTATAAAACGCTTCTTTGGCTTCTTCGATCGTTACTTTTCGATCCGTTAATTCATTGATTGCGACTGCTTTATGTTTAAAATTGCGCTGCAGACGCTCTTTCACACGTTCATTTGGATATTTAAACAGACTAAACAATAGCTCCTCATCTAGGTCAAGCAAAATCGAACCGTGCTGTAAAATGACGCCCTTTTGTCTTGTTTGCGCACTTCCCGCCACTTTTCTTCCTTCGACAACAAGCTCGTACCAAGATGGAGCATCAAAGCAAACAGCGGAACGCGGATTTTTCAAGTCCGCTTTTTCTTGTTCTGTTTTCGGAACAGCAAAATAGGCGTCCAATCCTAGCAGGCGAAATCCTTCTAAAATACCTTGGGAGATAACGCGATAGGCTTCTGTCACCGTTTTCGGCATGTCAGGATGTTCCTCGGAAACGATGACGCTGTACGTTAATTCTTTGTCGTGAAGAACGCCACGTCCGCCTGTCGGTCTTCTGACAAAACCAAGTCCATGTTTTTTAACCGCATCCATATCAATCTCTTTTTCGACTTTTTGAAAATATCCAATCGACAATGTCGGCGGATTCCAACCGTAAAACCGAATCGTCGGCGGAATTTTTCCTTCGCTATGCCAATCAAGCAGCGCTTCATCAAGCGCCATATTAAACGCTGGAGAACAATAACCAGAGTCAATAAATCGCCATCTTTCTTTTTCCATCTTTCAACCCTTCTTTATCTTTGAATTCGCGCTTACTAGTTTAACAAACAAAACGAATCATGGAAAGAAAAACGCTATCGGGGGTGAATGACAAACAAAAATAAAGAAAGAGGATTCTCTTCTTGCTAATAGTAATAAGCTATTACTCTTAAGAAAGAAGGCTCCTCTATGATGAAAGATACTACGTTTCCAAGGAATTTAAAAGAGCTATGGAAAATGCTTTGCTTCTCAAAGATAACGCTTATATAATAGAAGTTGTCGAATGAAGAAAAAGGGGGCTACACTCGTGACAGTACTACTCATTGTCCTCGGTGCGATTATTGTCTATTCCGTCGTGACATATCTCATGCAGCGAAAAATGGTGAAAGCGCTGACGGAAGAGGAGTTTCGTGCTGGTTATCGCAAAGCGCAACTAATCGATGTTCGCGAGCCGGATGAATATGCAGCTGGCCATATTTTAGGAGCACGTAATATTCCACTTACGCAATTGCGTCTGCGTATGAAAGAATTACGAAAAGATCAACCGATTTATTTATACTGTCAAAGCGGACTGCGCAGTGGCCGTGCCGCCCAAATACTTTACCGAAAAGGATATCGCGACCTTTACCATTTAAAAGGCGGCTTTAAACAATGGACAGGGAAAGTGAAGAAAAAATAGAGATTCACCGGGTTATGGTGGATCTCTTATTTTTTAGTTTGTCTTCACAACACATAAGTTTTTATACTGTTCGGTTTATCGACTGTAAAGCTCGCCATATTCCTCGATAATATTTACAAAAAACGATTCACCCACAATGGGATGAATCGCTTTTTCTATTTTCTACCGTTTTTGATAGCGCAAGATTGGCTTGCGCGCTGCGGTAGTTTCGTCTAACCGTTTGACAACGGTAGTATGTGGTGCTTCTTGAACGATTTCTGGATTTTCTTCGGCTTCTTTAGCGATTTGAATCATCGCATCAATAAAAGCATCTAACGTTTCTTTTGATTCTGTCTCCGTCGGCTCAATCATCATGCACTCTTCGACAATGAGCGGGAAATAAATCGTTGGCGGATGGTAGCCGAAATCTAAGAGCCGCTTTGCAATATCAAGCGTACGCACACCCAATTTCTTTTGCCGTTTGCCGGACAAGACAAACTCGTGTTTGCAATGACGATCATATGGCAAGTCGTAATACTCGGCTAAACGGCGCATCATGTAGTTGGCATTTAATACGGCGTATTCCGTAACCGCTTTTAAGCCGTCCGGACCCATGGAGCGAATATACGTATACGCACGAACGTTAATGCCGAAGTTGCCGTAAAATGGTTTTACGCGACCGATTGCTTGCGGTCTGTCGTAGTCAAGATAGTAGCCATTTTCTCCTTTTGAGACGACCGGTTTTGGCAAAAATGGAATCAAATCCTCTTTGACGCCGACTGGACCAGAACCTGGACCGCCACCGCCGTGAGGACCGGTAAACGTTTTATGAAGGTTCAAATGCACGACGTCAAAACCCATATCCCCCGGTCTTGCTTTGCTTAATACGGCGTTTAAGTTCGCACCATCATAGTACAGTTTTCCGCCGGCCTCATGAACGATTTGTGCCATTTCTAAAATGTTTTCTTCAAATAAGCCAAGTGTGTTCGGATTCGTTAACATAAGTGCGGCTGTATCTGGGCCGACGACGCGTTTTAAGTCTTCTAAATCGACTAAACCGCTTTCTGTTGATTTCACCGTAATCGTTTCAAAACCTGCCACCGTAGCCGAAGCTGGGTTTGTTCCGTGCGCGGAGTCCGGAACAATGACCTTTGTGCGCTTATAATCGCCGTTTGCTTCGTGATATGCACGAATCATCATTAAGCCAGTCCATTCTCCATGCGCCCCTGCCGCCGGTTGCAATGTTACGGCATCCATGCCGGTAATTTCTTTTAAATGCTCTTGCAGATCATACATTAACTCAAGCGCTCCTTGTACCGTTTCTTCCGGCTGAAGCGGATGAATATGCGCAAATCCAGGCAGGCGGGCGACGTTTTCGTTGATTTTCGGATTGTACTTCATCGTACAAGATCCGAGCGGATAAAAGCCGGAATCGACGCCGTGATTACGCTTCGATAACGCGGTGTAATGGCGCATAATATCAAGTTCAGACACTTCCGGAAGTTCTGGTTCTTCCGTACGAATGTAATCGGCTGGAATCACTTTCTCGATGTTCAGTTCAGGAACATCAAGTGCCGGCAAACTATAACCGATACGATCAGGTTTGCTGAGTTCGAAAATAAGTGGTTGATCTTTACGCATGAATATCCCCCAATTCCTTCACAAGCGTGTCAATTTCTTCTTTTGTCCGCAATTCTGTTACCGCAATTAGCATATGGTTTTCCAGCTCCGGATAATCGTGTCCGACATCGTATCCGCCGATAATCCCTTTTTCAAGCAGGCGCTTGTTGACTTCCTTGACAGGCTGATCAAGGCGGACAACGAACTCATTAAAGAACGGTCCCGTAAACGGCACGTCGAAGCCATGTTCAACCAACTGCGCTTTCGCATAATGCGCTTTTTGAATGTTCATCGTTGCCATTTCTTTTACGCCTTTTTTGCCGAGTGCTGTCATTGCAACAGAAGCAGCTAAAGCATTTAACGCTTGGTTGGAGCAAATATTCGATGTGGCTTTATCGCGGCGAATATGTTGTTCACGCGCTTGCAGCGTTAAGACGAAACCGCGGCGTCCTTCTTCATCGGTCGTTTGGCCGACGAGGCGCCCCGGAATCTTTCGCATAAGCGCCGATTTTACGGCAAAGTATCCGCAATGCGGTCCGCCAAATTGCGTTGGAATTCCGAAGACCTGAGCATCACCAACAACGATGTCTGCTCCAAACTTGCCCGGCGGGGTTAATATGCCAAGGGCAAGCGGATTGCTTGCGACAACGAACATGCTTTTTCCTGCATGAGCAATCAGTTCAATGTCTTTTAGCGGTTCAATTTGTCCGAAAAAGTTCGGATACTGGACAATAACACAGGCAACTTGGTCATCCATTTCGGCTTGTAACGCTTCAAGATCAGTCACACCGTTTTGAATTGGAAGCTCAATGACTTCAAGCCCCGGTCCTTTCGCGTACGTCTTCACAACGTCGCGATATTCTGGATGAACGGCTTTCGATAGAAGCACTTTTTTCTTTTTCGTATGCGCTGTACTTAACAATGCCGCTTCGGCAAGCGCGGTACCGCCATCGTACATCGAAGAGTTGGCGACATCCATTCCCGTCAATTCACAAATCATCGTTTGGAATTCAAAAATCGCTTGCAATTCCCCTTGTGAAATTTCCGGCTGATACGGTGTATAGGCTGTATAAAATTCCGAACGGGAAATAACATGGTCGACAATGATAGGAATGTAGTGATCGTATACTCCTGCGCCAAGAAACGAAGTATAACGTTTAATGTCGGCATTTTTTGCAGCAAGTGCTGTTAACTCCTTCATTAATTCCGGTTCTGATTTCGCTTTTTTAATATGATAGTCACGATTAAAGCGCACGCTTTCTGGAATATCGGAAAACAGTTCATCTATCGAGTCAACGCCAATTACTTTCAGCATCTCTTGTTTATCTTCTTCCGTCATCGGCAAATAACGATGAAGCATAGCACATTCTCTCCTTTTCCTTTATTTCGCACGCTTATAAAATGGTGTCTCCACCACTTTCGCTTTTAAGCGTCTGCCGCGAATATCAACTTCCACTTCGGTATCAAGAGTTGAAAATTCCGTTTTAATTA
This sequence comes from Thermaerobacillus caldiproteolyticus, assembly GCF_013761245.1. GTDB lineage: Bacteria > Bacillota > Bacilli > Bacillales > Anoxybacillaceae > Thermaerobacillus > Thermaerobacillus caldiproteolyticus. The sequence goes on from NZ_JACDUT010000001.1 coordinate 187,882, forward strand.
ATGCTAATCCAATGTTTTTCTTCAATGTCGGCGATTGTGTTCCTGTAGTAATAACACCGATTTCCTCATCTCCGGAAAATACTTGATATCCATGACGCGGAATGCCTTTGTCGATCATTTCAATGCCAACTAACTTCCGTAGTGTTCCTTCTTCTTTTTGTTTTTTCAATACATCTTTGCCAATAAAATCAACTTCCTTATTCGTTTTGACGGCAAAGCCAAGCCCTGCCTCAATCGGTGTGATGTCTTTAGAAAGTTCTTGACCATAAAGCGGGAGTGTCGCTTCAAAGCGAAGCGTATCGCGCGCACCAAGCCCACACGGAAGGACGCCTTCTTCCTTTCCCGCTTCTAAAATCGCCTTCCAAAGCGTTACTGCATCTCCAGCTCGGCAATAAATTTCAAAACCGTCTTCCCCCGTATATCCAGTTCGGGAAACGAGCGACTTAACACCTTGAAACTCAACGTCATCTCTAAATCCGAAAAACTTGATTTGTGATAAATCAACCTCAGTCAGCTTTTGTAATACGTGTTCCGCAAGCGGTCCTTGCAAAGCAAGCTGAGCAATTTCCGTGGAAATGTTGACAAGCTCGACGTCACCGAATGCGTGCTGGTTAAGCCACTCAAAATCTTTTTCGATATTGGCCGCATTGACGACAAGAAGATAGTAGTCATCTGCTTTTTTATAAATTAATAAATCATCAACCGTCCCGCCGTTTTCGTAACACATGAGGGTATATTGAGCACGGCCCTCTGTTAATTTGGCGACATCGTTCGTCATCACTTTTTGCAAAAAAGCAAAGCTGTCGCTCCCTTTTACTTCAATTTCTCCCATATGAGATACGTCAAACAAACCGGCTCGTGTACGTACTGCTTCATGTTCTTCTTTAATGCTGGAAAATTGAACGGGCAGCTCCCATCCGCCAAAATCGATCGTCTTTGCACCGTATCTCGCATACACAGAAAACAAAGGTGTGCGTTTTAACATACGTTTTCCTCCTGTCATGAGTCAATAAAAAAGGACAGACTACCCCCATATGCGTTAATGAAGGTCTCTGTCCTAGCACCTGAAAGTTTCCCTATTTCATAATAGGTTTCCTCTTGGGTGGTTCACGAACGTAAACACTCTCCAGAGATGCGTCAAACAAGAGTCTTTTTGCCTGAGAGATTCGCGTCTTCCGCTTGCTCCTTCGGCGCTACATCAACGTAGTCTCTCCCCTTGTTCTCATTCGCCGATATATAATTTTCAAGAAAATGGGTACACTATGTAAAGCATAGCGTAATAATTTTTTTAACTTTCTAATTTATTATTATACTACCATTAATGAACGGATAAGAGCAACAAAAATATGTGAAAAAAACAAAAAATAAACGAACTTTTTATTGTTATTTTTATACAATCATTAGTTAAATAATGAACATTTGAATTAATTAAAAATATAATGTTCGTTAATATAAAGGAGATGGTTGACCATGATCGATATAGAATTTGATACATCTTGGAAGAAAGGATTTCTTGAACGAGTTGAGAAAGATGGACCTTGGACAAGCTGGGAGCTATATCAATTGTCTTTAGAAGCAGCAACACATTTAAGCGTTCCCGATTTCGATGGCTTGCAAGCTCCGAAACATTTACCACACCTTACACCACTTCCACATCAACTGGAGGTCGCTAGACAAGTCGTTGAAAAAATGAACGGAAAAGCCATTTTGGCTGATGAAGTCGGGCTTGGAAAGACGATCGAAGCGGGGTTGATTTTGAAAGAATATATGATTCGTGGTCTTGTTAAAAAAGTACTTATTCTTGTGCCTGCCTCTCTCGTATCACAATGGGCGATGGAGCTAAATGAAAAATTCTTTATTCCTGCCGTACAGCAGAAAAAAAGCTACGTATGGGAGCAGTGTGATGTTGTCGTGTCATCCATTGATACAGCGAAAAAGAGTCCGCACCGTGAAATCATTTATCAACAACAATACGATATGGTCATTATTGATGAAGCCCATAAACTGAAAAACAATAAGACAAAAAACTATGAGTTTGTACAAAATTTGAAAAAGAAATTTTGTTTATTGTTGACAGCAACACCGATCCAAAATCGAATCGAAGAAATTTTTAACCTCGTTTCACTATTAAAGCCCGGACATTTAGGAAATGCGGCGTATTTTACAGAAATGTATGAAAAAAAACGGTCATTGCAAACAGATGAGCATTTAAAAGCGCTTGTCAATAAAGTGATGATTCGCAATCGACGTGCTGATACAGGCATCGAATGGTCAAAGCGACACGTTGAGACAGTGATGATTGAGTTTTCCAACGAAGAACGCGAACTATATAACGCCGTCCAAGCTTTGAAATACTATGATACAAAATCGTTAGGTAGTCAATTTTCGCTTATTACGATGCTTCGCGAAGCATGCAGCAGCCGCGAAGCGCTATTTCTCACCCTCAAAAATATGATGGACAAATATGACGGAGATGCTCCTGCCTACTTTCAAGAACTACTAGAAAAAATGAATGCAGTCACCACAAATTCCAAAGCCGAAAAAGCGCTAGAGCTCATTCAAAACATTAATGATAAAGTCATTATTTTTACGGAATATCGCGCAACTCAGCTTTATTTGCAGTGGTTTTTAAAACAGCAGGGCATTTCGTCCGTTCCGTTTCGCGGCGGGTTTAAACGCGGAAAAAAAGACTGGATGAAAGAATTGTTTAAAAGCCGTGCTCAAGTTCTCATCGCTACTGAAGCAGGAGGCGAGGGCATTAACTTGCAATTTTGTCACCATGTCATTAATTATGATTTACCTTGGAATCCAATGCGCCTTGAACAACGGATCGGTCGTGTACACCGATTAGGACAGATGAACGATGTCCATATTTATAATTTTGCCGTTAAGGATACGATCGAGGAACACATGTTAAAACTGCTTTATGAAAAAATTCACTTATTTGAACGAGTCGTTGGCGAATTAGACGATATTTTAGCGAAAATGAATATGAATGATTTTGAAGACTACTTACATGACATTTTCTTCCACTCGCGCAGTGAAGGAGAAATGAAAATTAAAATAGAAAATTTAACAGCCATGATTGATTTTGCCGATCAGCTCGCAAAAGGTGGGGAACATTATGCAGCAACATGAGATTCATCATTTTCTTGAACGATATTTTCAAGCCAATGAATGTGACATCGTCGAAAACGACGAAGGATATATGACCGTTCAACTATCTATTGAGTTGGATAAAGAGCTAATGAACCGTCCATTTTATTGGCACTACATTGAACGAACGGGTGGAACCCCTGCACCGATGAAATTGACGCTCATCACAAAACAAACGGAAAAAACAAGCTCTCTTGATGGAGAACGTCTACACTTCGGTTCGCCACGGTTACATCAAATTTTTCAATCGGCACAAAAACGCGGCAGCTATATTCGCCTATACGAACAAATAACAGCCTCGGGTCAATCATTTGTTCCGCTTCATCCATGGCTTGGATTGAATGTAAAAATTTCGTATCAATGCGACCGAAAGCGAGATCAACTGCTATCGCTCGGAGTTCATTTAATTAGCGGAACCATTGTCGAACAATTTCAAGAACGATTGCAGCAGCTTGTTCTTACTCCCAAAATACCTGATTACTGCTTTACAATCTCCCCGCTCATTAAACCGCAAAGCGGACTGGGGCGTTTAGAGCAATATATCAAACATCGTATTGAACAGGATGATCACGCATGGGCAAAGGAAGCAAAAGAAAGATGGGACGAGGATTTAGCACTTCTCGACCATTTTTATGAGGATATGGAAGAAAAACCGGAATGCTATTACATTGAAAAAGAAGCATTGGAGGAGCAATATAAGCCAAGAATTATTGTTTCCGTCATTAATGGCGGCCTATTTTATCTACAGCCGCGCTCTTAGAGAAAAAGAAGGGATATCTCCGCCAATGGAGATATCCCTTCAAGTTTTATGATTTTCGCCGAAACAACAGGCGAAGCGAAAACGGAATCATCCCGAACCACCGATATAAAAGCGCTGGCTTTTCTTGTTTTCTCTGCACGCGTTTTTTCTTTCTCTCTTCTTTTGGTTGATCCATGTAAGTGACAAATTGTTGGGTGACAAATTTCACATAATCGTTGGTCGACATCGATTGTCACCATCCTCTTTTTTCACTAGTATTTCCATATCATTTTGTTTTCAATCACTGTAACGATTTCATCCACATCCACAATGTGGTCAATTGACTTTCCTGTCGTATCAATGATATGATGCGCTTTCTCATAATAACGTAGGCGCTTTTTTCATAACACCTGAAGCTCTCTCTGATGATGTTGTGTAAGTAACGGACTTATCTCATCGCCGGCAAGCCTTCGCATAAGTTCTTCCCATTCACATGCAAAATGCCTGTTTGTTTTATCCAACCGCAATTGTCTTTGAAGTGAAGATGCCTCCGCCTCTGTTGTCACAATGATTTTTATCAGACGGCAACCTTCGTAAAAACTTCTTTTTCATACGACAAAATGCCTCACCGTCTTTGGCGAAACTGCGTTTAATCGGTTTTCCAGCACCCTCTTTAATATATTAACTGGTATGAATGATCTGTATTGTAAACGCCCGAATTATTTTCCATGTCCCCATAAAAAATGCGCTTCACCCATCGTTCCTCATTTTTTTATCAAACATACTATATCCATTGTTGATTTAAACCATTTAATATTTCTCTTTCCATTCGATTAATTCAAGTTCTGGAAGAGAAATAATGCACTCAGCACCATAGTGAATTCCATCATGGGAAGTGGCAAAAATTGTTACTTTCATCTCATGTTCGCTCATCTGCTTCCACTCGTAATTCGCTACTCCATTCGGATACGTCAATGTTCCTCTATTTGACGTATCTGTTGGCCACATCACTGCTAGCTGTCTTTTCACGTCGGTTACCGCCATTTGCATCACGGAATCGACCTCATACGATTGCTGTTCATATTTCGCCATTTCCGTTTCCGTTTTATATAATTCGAGCATACGAACAAAAGTGAAAAGAAAAAGAAACGAGACAAGCATCGTGATAGGGAAAATCATTCCTTTTTCATTTTTCATTGTTCCTTCACCTGAATAGAAAAAAATGTTGTAACAAACGCTTCATAACGCTTTCCTTCCATAGTGGTCATGGCAACGCGGACACCATTATTTGTCGCTTCATATTGCACATTGGAAATCGATTGTAAGACAATTTCGTTTCCGCGGCCATTGACCCGTCTTCGCAAGGATTGTCCGTATTTTTCAAAGCTTACTTGCTCTCCTGCCTGCTTATACAATATTAATGTTGTTCCATTGCATTCCAACTGTCTCGATTCGCGAACTTCATTTTTCAATTGTTGAACAAATAATTGCCATTCCAATCGTTGAGAACTTCCGCGTTCACTTTTTAACCAATGTATATCTAATAAAGACGGAAGGAAAGCAACGACAAGCAAGACGATCGATAACGTCATGATCATCTCGATAAACGTAAAACCTTGATTTCGCTTTTTCATCGTTTGGCATACCCACACCTTTCCATATTGCGACCAACATAATCTTGCCAATGCACACACGCTTTCCGCATGCCTTCCTCTTCGCTATTCCACTGGATGACATAAGTAATTCGACCGTCTGTGACGGTTTTTTCTCCTTGCTCTTCATCTTCTTGCTCACGTAAAGCGGCTTGTAATAATTGTTGCGCTCTACTTTTTAGCACTGTGTTTTCGCGTTCAATCATGATGTGGGTAAAAGACGGCAATAAAAAAGCGGTCACGAAAAGTAAAAGGGCTAATGAGACGAGAGCTTCGATGAACGTAAATCCACTACATTTTTTGGACATAAAACCTCCCTTTTCCAAGTAAAAATACGATTTTGTATCCCCTCGTATTGTTTTTAATGAATACCGTCCCTGCTTTATTCACATTTCCATTCGCTAAAAAAGCGAGAGGCATCTGTAGAGTGGCCAATTCAAAGATCCATTTATCCGGAAGAGATCGCTCGATTAAAACTCGTTGACGCTCACCCATTTCAATGATGTGATAGTGCGCTTGCCCTTGGTCAAAGATGACCTGCACAGCCGTTTTGTGAGCCATTGCATATTGCTGCGCGTACAATATATCTTCCGTCAATTGCTCAATCATATAGTTTTCTCTTTTTACCTCCGCTACCTTTTCGATATGAGGAATGCTGAGAGCGGTGAACACGCTGATGATCATTAATACAAGAAGCATTTCGATGAGGGTAAATCCGTTTTTACGAACCACTTTCACTTACTTCCCCGTTGCTATCGATTTGAATTTTATGACCATTTGGGCATTGATTCGATTTAATATACTTTTCATCGACGAGTTGTTGTAATGTAGGAATCGCATTTTTCTCCATCTCATAGGCCTTGACTTGGGCTTGAACTGTTTTGATAAACGCTTCGCACCCTTTATTATTAATCATGCTGTTATGCTTCGTGACATTCGGAATCGTAATGAGCAATAGAACGGAAATGACCATTAACACGATTAACATCTCTATCAACGTAAATCCTTTTTCGTTCATTCATGATCCCTCCATGTTATAATTCATTCATCGTTTCAAACATCGGTAATAAAATGGCTAAATACATACAAACGACAAGTAATCCAATCAAAGAAAGCAAAATAGGTTGAATGAGACGCATCCACTTTTCGATTCGTTCTTCCATTGCTTGAAAAACAAATTGACTGTAATGAAATAATTCGTTCGCTAATTCTCCGTTTGATTGGCCGTGTCGAATAACGAGCGTTAACTCTTGTTCATAGCAAGGCCGGGAAGCGATAATCGTGTCTAACGGAGTTCCTTTGACAAGCTGTTCCTTCATCCATCTCCCCTCTTCGCGTAGAAATGGTACTTTTTCTTGCCGCTCAAATACTTGCAGCGACTCATAAATAGAAAGACCTCCGTGTAATAAGTGACTGAACTGTAAAGCGAACAAATGCGTATAATAAAGTTTCATGAACGTACGAACAAGCGGAATTTTCATCCATATATTGATTTGCGCCATCGTTGATAATTTTCTGAACCAAGCAAAATAAACAAGAAGAAAAACAAGAATGGTGATACAGACAAAAATAAAAAGAGAAGGGATAAAAGAAACAGTTTGTACAAGTAGACGAGAAATAGAAAAGCGATGGATAGGAAAAGAAGAAGAAAGATGAATAAATTGAGGAAGTAGTACATGTTGAATCATGGTCAACATCATCATCATAAAGCAAAGGAGAAAAAGCGGATAGCTGCTTGCTTTGCGCAGGCGCTGCAAATAAGCAGATTTATGAAGAAGCATACGGCCTGCTTCTGTAATACCTCGAGGAAGGTCACCGTGCTGTTCCGCGAAAAATAAATATCCTATCGCCTCGGTATGAAAATGGAGCGGCTCTAATGATTTATAGAAAGGAAAACCAGAGCGGAGTCGAGAAAGGCAGCGTTGCAGATCATGACGATGAGAAAGCGGTTCTTGAATTTCTAAAAACTCGATTGCTTGAGACAGCGAATAACCTTTGTCAAGAAGGTTGCCGAGTCGTACTAGAAATACTCCTTGTTGTTGTAACGACCAATTTTTCTTAAACATTTTCTTTAATCCCCTCACGCATAAGAAGATGTGGTGATAAAAATCCTAGCGCGATCCCTTTTTTTATTACATCGTCTAACGTTTCATAACGGTATGTCACTTTCTCCCCTCGTGCCGCTTGAATGGCTTTCATTAATGCCTTGCCATACAGCAGCTCATAAATGGCCGCGCGCCGCACTTTTCTTTTGTTTCGACAAAATGGGGAGCAGTTTTCTTGGCAGAGCGGGCACCTTATGTCTACAAGACGCTGCGCTGCAACGGCAAGCAATGTCTGCTCAATGTCTTGCCACGGTATACCGAATTCGCGTAGTCGATAAATCGCTCCAAGTGCATTGTTCGTATGCAAGGTAGATAATACAAGATGACCCGTTAAGGCAGCGCGAACCGTAATTCTCGCTGTTTCTGCGTCGCGAATTTCCCCGACCATAATTACGTCGGGATCATGACGTAAAATCGCTTTTAAGCCAGTCGCATACGTTATTCCTGCTTTTTCGTTGACTTGTACTTGCAAAACGTGGTCGGTTTTCTTTTCAATAGGATCCTCAAGCGTAATGACATTGCGATTCCACTTGTCTTGACATACGCGCAGCAATGTATATAACGTAGTCGTTTTTCCTGAACCAGTCGGCCCTGTAAAAATCATTAATCCATGGGAATGATGGAGAAGGGATAACAATTTTTTTGTTGTGTTTGGAAACAGAGAGAGTTGTGATAAAGGAAGAAAAGAGTCATGAGGGAGAAGACGAATGACGAGACTTTCATCGTAAACTGTCGGCAACGTTGATAACCGCAAGCTAACTATCATGTCATTTTGCTTGATCTCCATTGCACCACTTTGCGGCCGGCGCCGCTCACCAATGTCCATCCCAGCTAAAAATTTAAAATGGGCAACCAATCGCTCACATTTTTCTTTTGTGAGGATTTCCTTTCTGGACAAAACTCCATCCACACGGAATTGAATGACAGCATCTTCCCGTCGCGGCACAACATGAATATCAGATGCTTTCAACACGCTAGCTTCTTTGATTAAACGGTCAGCCAGCTGTTCAATTTCGTTCATTTGCTTGTTTTGTCCCTCCTTTCTGGATAATGATTTCGACATATTTCTTTCATTTTCCTTCTTAAATATCAAAAATTTTTCATCTTTTTGCGCAAAGCCATAAAATTGAACAATTTATGAAATTTTTACGATCGTTACAGTGCCAGTGCTAAAATCGCTGTATTATAATAAATGTAGCAACCATTCGTCTAGGAGTGAGAATTTATGGAACAAACACTAAAAATCACAAGCGTATTGGCTGATCCAACTCGTTATCATATTTATGAATATATCACCAAAAAACATAAAGAAGTATCCGTGCAAGAAATTGCTGAAGCGTTCAACATTCATCCGAACGTCGCCCGTCTTCACTTAGCGAAACTCGAGGATGTGAATATGCTCGTCTCCGAAACACAAAAAACAGGTAAAGGCGGTCGACCAAGTCGCCTTTATCGCCTATCTAACGATGTCATTCAACTTCATTTTCCGTTTCGTGACTACCAATTGCTTTCCAAGATGGCCATTCAAGCGCTGACGAAACTAGGAGAAGCAGGGAAGCAAGCTCTATACGAAACGGGTAAAACCTTTGGAAAAGAATTAATAAAACAACGTCTTGCACACGATCAAATTCCTGAACAGCTTTCATTCTCTGAGAAAATCACGATATTGCAAGAAGCATCGGAAACAGCTGGACTTTATCTGACCTCTGAATACGATGACAATGAAAAAAAATTATATCTTCACATTTTTAACTGCCCATTTAAAGAAATTGCGCTTCAACAGCCGCAAATGGTTTGTCACATGCATCATGCATTTTTACAAGGCATGATCGAAGTTTTATTTGACAAAATCGAGTTGATGGAACTTGAAAATATGATAAGCGGCTGTGATTGCTGTTCGTATCGCGCGATGCTGACAAAGTAAAAAGCAATTATTTACATTGCTATAAAATGTGCATTATAATAAGTAAAGGCAACGATTTGCGCAAAAAGGAGGGATACATAATGGACCGGATGTTCCGTGTCTTAGCGTTCTGGACAGGCATTTTTGCGGTAATGTTTTATCTTGGTCATATGCATACGACTTCGTTAATTTTCTTTGGTCAGACAGTATTTTTCTTGTTGCTTGGCTATTTAAAATTAACGGAAAGAATGTATATTTACATTTTTGGAGCATACTTAACCATTTTCTTCGCTGCGTTTACGTACTGGACAACGTTTATGATGGTCCTAGGAGTGGGAGAGTAACACAAAAAGCGGGGATGATGGGGGGAGTTCTCGCTTTTCCCCCACAGAGATTTAAGCCCAACAGAGCTAACGCGCAGCAGGATGGAAGCGCTGTCGTCGAGGTGAAACAAAACAAAAAGCGATGGACAGTTCATCGCTTTTTGTTTTACAAAAAATTCGGTTCTATCCATATGTTCTCCCAATTTATTTTTATCCCTTTTTGTTGCACCATGACTTGAAAGGCAACGCTCATCCCCTCATCGGTAATAAGCGAACGAATCGCGCGGTTTTGACGGCTTCTCTCAGAAAATGGATTCACATCGTGATGGTTCACTAAATAGTGTAATATTCCTGCTGCCAATAAAAAACGGTCTTGTCGCATCGTTGTCACCCATTCCCATCCAGCTCGTTCCCCATACATCCGAAGTGCATTCCACTGAACATGCGCTGTTATATCCATCTCGCCGGGATAAGCAAGCGGATTCGGCACTAATTGGTGTTGATAATACCCGCGCAAACTCCCATGCCGTCTCGCCGGAAGCTGCCATTCCTCATCGCTATATCCGTAATCGACTGTAAACATGACACATGATTCAAACAACGACGCCGTTTCCATAATAAATGATTTCATCGCTAATGGCACTTCAAAGCGCTGTCCATCCACCAAAGAAATGTTCCGCTCGCGTAAATAGCAAAGAATATCCTCATTTTGCAGCGGTTGTTTTTCTTCGATAAGTTGTCCATGATGAAGCGCTACAAATAGCTCGTATAATTTCCCGTTTTCTTTTGTAATTACATGAACTGGAAAAGCATCGAAAAATTCGTTGCTAAAAACTATGCCGGAAAATCGAGAAACATATTGCTGAAACTCGCTGATGTCTTTATATTGAACAACTTTTTCGCTAAAACCCCCAAGCGTTTCCATTTGCTTTTTGCGCTGATATGGACTCGTTTCAATGATGACATATGTTAATGTTTCGTAAGTATCTAAAGATGTTTCTTTCCATTCCTCTAAAACCGCGCGAGCGAATTTACCATCGCCTCCCCCTAACTCACAAATACACGGACGGATCTCCTCTGTTTCCACTAAGCGAATAAACAAGGAGGCGAACAGTTTACCAAATACATTTGAAAGGTGACTGCTTGTGATAAAATCACCGAACCGACCAATTTTGATGCGGTTCCGCATATAATATCCATATTTTTCATCATACAACGTGAACCTCATATAATCCGCATATGACATACGTTGTTGCGGCATTGACCGAATAGCTGTATAAATATCATGGCCCATGACAAATTTCTCCCCTAATCACGTTTTCACTATTGACATAGTAAAAATGTTGTTATATTGTTATGATAGTAGCTTAACTATATCCCCTCCCATTATATGGATAGAACATCCCCCAAAAAACCCTTCTCAATTGAGAAGGGTTTTTTATATATGACTCGCAATGGTTTCTAGAAACTACTATTGCACTTGAGCTTGTCGCCTCTATTTTTCAAGCTGTCCAGCTTCCTTATGCCATAGCTCCAAAATCTAACTGCGATACTTCTAGTTTTCTGCATTGCCCAGCTTGGATCGCAACGCTTGTTAAAATAACCTTCTCCGTTTCGTTTCATGCAAATCATTTCTCAATTGGAAAAATATTTTTCTTACGGCGTTGCGCGTTTGGCACTGCTTTTCGTATTGCCTTACTCCGGCAACCAAACAATTTATCCATACAAAACTTGCACAAATCATAATTAAAACATAATGCTCGAGATCACTGGAGGCAAACCAGCCCTCCGGGGTGACAGAGCCCTCTGAACAAGCAGAGAACATTTGCCTGTCGCGATTAGGCGGAACGCCTCCACTTTTCTTTTTTGTACCAATCATCTCCTCACTGGAATCGCAAGCACTTCCGCACTCGAAGAACAGCTGCTTCAAGAGCTGTTTGCGACGACGTCGCTTTTCTTAAAATCCATGTAAAAACGGATTCGAGTCCATTTCCGCTCCGATGGTTGTTTCACGACCATGCCCCGGTAAAACAATGGTTTCTTCCGGTAAACCAAGCAGTTTGTCATGAATGCTACGCATAAGCTGATCGTAATTGCCACCCGGCAAATCCGTGCGACCGATACTGCCCGCAAACAATACATCTCCAGAAAAAATCACTTCCATTTCTCGTAAATAGTAAGAAATACTTCCCGGTGAATGCCCTGGCGTTTCGAGCAGCTCAAACGTAAAATTTCCGATTTTTAGCGTTTGTTCTTGTTTCAAGCATTGTGGCGCATAATTCACTTTAATTTGCTCGCCGATAAAATACGCCGAACCGTTCAGAAGAGGATCCGCAAGCCACTCTTTTTCCTGTTCATGAATATAAATTGGAATTTTCCATTTTTTTTGCACATCGTTAATGGCGCCAATATGGTCAAAATGAGCGTGTGTCAATAAAATTGCCAGCGGCGTCCAACCTTGCTGCTCTATATAGTGAACAAGCTTTTCTCCTTCGCTACCCGGATCAAAAATCACGCATGTACCATCAGAATGAGACAGTATGTAGGCGTTCGTTTGTAATGGTCCGAGCGGAATACGTTCCCACTTCATAAAAATCCCTCCATTTACTCACTTCTCTATAGCCACCATTTTATCCTAATGCTGCCCTTTATGCTACAATGAAATAAAAAAGATAAAGAGGGATACGATGATTACACGATACGCAATTCCGTTTTCGGCAGAACTCACCAATAACAGCAACGTCATTGACCAAGATGAAGAATGGCTTATTGCAACTGAGCCTCCTTCTCACTTACGGACGGACATTGAACGTCTCATCGAAGTGGAAAATACTGAATTTACCGATCTTTTTAATGACTATGGATTCATCTCAGAAGAAGGTCGTGCGTATATTTACCAAAATGCTGTCACTGCCTTTTCGGTTATTGATGGTGACCAAACAGAAATCGAAATGATGATTCTCCAACTCGATGAATATCTCATTGCTAAAGAAAAGAACGAAAAAGAAACGATTTATTTTATCGGTCGCCATCACGAGGAGCTCTTAATGAAAGTAGCGGCTGCCTACAATGTTACAGTCCACATTTTTGACCTCGACAAATCAATAAAAAAAGATTAAAATGGAAAAGAATTCGTTATTTCTACATAGCCGACTTGTGTACTATTTCGCAAAGGGGGTAAATATAATGGGATTAGTGATTATTTTTTCATTAGTAACATTGTTAGCGCTTTACGGAATCGTGCGTTCATTGCGTGAGAAAAATATACTTGGCTTACTTTTCGGATTAGGAGCAGCTGCTGTATTTGGTTGGTTTACAGTCATGACTGTATGGCATCACGGTTTTCCAACTGGTACTCACTAAACAAGAGGCTTAAACAGCCTCTTGTTTTGTTTTTATCGCAATTTTTCTTGCACGCTAGCCAGTTTATCCGCCATATGGCGCTCTTTGTCGCGACGGTCATCAATGCGAATGTTAGTCGCTACGCGCTGTATTCCTCTAGAAAACGGAACTTCGTGAATCGCTTGAATAACTTCAAATAATACCGAAAGCTCTCCTTCAATAATCGTGTTCATTGGTGTAAGCATGAAATCAATTTTCCCATCACGTTTATACGCCTCTAATACTTTTTGTATTTCTGCAACATATTCGCTCACACTAGGGCTAGCGGTGCCAATAGGAATAACAGTAACATCAACGATTGCCATGTTCTCTGCTCCTTTATTTTTTACTTTGATTATAAACTGGTTTTCTTCTTTTCCTCAAGCCATATACAATGCCGCTAGAAAAATACCGAGACTATCTTTGTAGATTTCGGAAAATTGTTCGATGGGTAATGGGTTGACTCCTTCTCCTAATTCAATGGTATATCCTTGTCGCCTCCATGTTTGAATGAACCAATCACGATAACCAGCGTGGCTATCAATATAACGTATTGCTTTATATCCGCTTACGTTTGCAAATTCATTGACTGTTTTTTCTGCTTCGCTCGGCTCGAATCCTTCATATCCCCAATAAATTTCTTTTCCTTGTGTATGGAACGCCAAAATCATCGCAAAATCACTTTCATTTGTCAATGCAGCCATTGCTTTCGTTTCTGGTTCCGTTAATGGGGCAACTCCCGGAAAATCGCGTGGAGCAGGCGCCTTCGGGATTTTACGTGCTTGCTCTACTTCCCATTTAGCCGGAAATTGATTATTCAAATCAATGCCGCGAATGTTTGCCTTCCATTGCGAAAAATCAAGACTTCCGCTGTTTATACGGATCACTTCATCACGGTATGATTCTGCTTCTGGCGGCCCATTCAATACTAAATTGACACCGTCCGGGTTCACCATCGGCACAATCGATAACGTCACTTTTTTATAATAATCGAGCATGCGATGACCGCGTAAGGGCCGCCCGTTTGTTAACGCCAACAAATAATCGTTGACAAACGTCATAATAATTGCAGTTGTAATCCATTCATTGGCATGAAAAGATCCATTGATATGAATATGCGTCGACCCTTGCCCGATTTTTAATTCAATCAAAGGTAATCCTAATACGCTGCTCCCAATCACACGTTTTCTTATGAATGGATAATGATCACATAAACACTCGATATCTTGTTGCAAGGCTGCAAAATCATACTGTCTTTTTCCATTCACAATAGGGGTATCGATTCGCTTTGGAATTTGAAATTGTCCATTCGTAAACGCCGCACCATTCATTCGTTTCAGCGCTTCCACATGTACAGAAGTAAACCGAGCAAGATTCTCTAACGTGTCAATGGTCTCATACCCGGGAATGATAACGACATCCCCTTGCTGAAGCTGTTTCCCGGTTAAGTGGAGATTAGCATCAACGATCAACTCATAAGGAACGGAAAACCATTCGCTATACATGGTCAATGTATCACCAAGACGTGCACGTATATTCAACTGTGTCTCCCCTCTCCGCTGTATCTATCTCCAACATATGAAATGTTCGCGGAGAAAATGAGAGAGAACATAAAAAAACTGGCTTCATAGGTACTACACTTAGCTACCTATACGCCAGTTTTTTCATTAGTTTTACTTCTCGCCCATTGCAGTTTAATCGTTGTAAAAGCGCAACAAATCACCATACACGATTTTGTCCGAGTAATCCAATTCTTGTTTTGCCTTTTCCATATAAGGCTCGCAATGAGACATATCGGTTTTTAATCCTGTCTTTTTGTCATAACAAATGTTGTCTTTATAAATATAGTCCTTTGTAATAAAGCTACCATCGCGCAATACTACAAATTCCATCTTATCTTTCGCGAATAAGTCTTGACCGAAGTGAATATCGTCTTTCGTATCGATACCTAGTAGATGAAGAATAGTTGGCTTAACATCGATTTGTCCTGATACTTTGGAAATGACTTCCGGATGCTTATCCGTTACACCCGGGATATGAATAATAAGCGGTACGCGTTGTAATTGTATATGATCAAACGGCGTAATCTTTTCTTTTCCTAAATATTGTGCCATCGCTTCATTATGGTTTTCAGAAATACCATAATGATCGCCATATAAAATGATAATTGAATTGTCATATAGCCCTTCTTTTTTCAAGCCTTCAATGAACGCTTTCAACGATTCATCCATGTAACGAACCGTCGGGAAATAGCGGTTCACTGTACGGTCATCTGACGTATACTCTGGAATTAATCGGTCCTCTTCCTCAAGTTCAAATGGGAAGTGGTTGGTTAATGTAATAAACTTTGTATAGAACGGTTGCTGCAATGTTTTTAAATACTGCAATGATTGTTCAAAGAAATATTTATCCTTTAAGCCCCAACCAACAGAATTTTCTTCGTTGACATCAAAATCTGTTAAAGAGAAGTAACGGTCGTATCCTAATGATTGATACATAATATCGCGGTTCCAAAAGCTTTTGTTATTGGCATGGAACACAGCTGTATAATACCCATGCTTTTTCAAAATCTCTGGCGTCGCATTATACTCATTAGTTGCGTGTGTAAAAAACACCGCACCACGACCTAGCGGATACAATGAGTTTTCAATCAAAAACTCGGCATCCGATGTCTTTCCTTGCCCGGTTTGATGGTATAAATTATCAAAGTAGTAACTTTGCTTAATAAAGTCGTTTAAAAACGGCGTAATTTCCTGCCCGTTTACTTTGTTATTAATCACAAAACTTTGCAACGACTCCATGGAGACAATAATAACATTGCGATTTTTCGCGATGCCAAACAACTCTTTATTTGGTGCTTTTTCATTAGCGCGAATATAGTTTCCAATATCTGCTAACTCGCTGCTATCCGCCAATGCACGTTGCGCCTTTGACTTCGATTGGAGGACAGCATCATAAACAAGATAGTTATACATTCCAATATTTTTCACTAACATTTTACGGTCAAACGTTCTCGTTAATAATTCCGGTCGCTCTGTTTCAGCAAGACCAAGGTTCAATAAAGCGACTACCACTAATGCTAAGAAATAAGCGTGGCGTTCCTTTTTCGCAATCGGCTCAAATGGAACAAAGGACGGCTTTTTCCATACAAGCCACGTTAAAAATGCAACGTCAACAAACATAAGCAAATCACTAAACTGGAACAACTCAAACACGCTGTTCCCTAAATCCCCCATATTGCTTGTTTGAAACAAGACCGGGAGCGTAATAAAATCATTAAAGAACCGATAAAACATCACGTTGACATACAACAAGACAGTAATTAAAAAGCTCATGATCACGATATAACGATTGCGAGCTTTTTCCTTCATGAATAAAGAAAAACCAAAAACAAAAAGCAAGAAGCTTAACGGATTAATAAATAAAATAAATTCTTGTTTCCATGACTCGATTTCTATATCAAAGCTAGTTTTATAGACAATATATGTTTTCAGCCATAGCAGAACCGTTGCAATGAACAAAAGACGATACTTTTTCAATGTTGCTCGATTCATGGTCTCTCTAACCTCCTTTTTCCAAAAGAGAGCTGAACCATATACACTTTTTTGGTAACATATTGATTTTTTACATAAATTAGGTTTATCTTCAATTAACCAACATCAATCTTAATACTTTTTTTACAAAAAAGCAACCTTTTTTCAAAAGTAGGAAGATAGAATAGTAATTGTCGTAAGCCACCGTCTTGTACATCATTTATAGACGAATCAAAGCAAAAAAGGTTACAAAAAAATAGGGGCAAAATTGTCCCTACTTTACTGTAAAAAAGCGGTTTTTGCTAACCATGCCCCGCCGATGACTCCCGCGTCGTTACCAAGCGTAGCGATCGCAATTGTTACCCCTTCAGCTACGCGTGGAAAGGCAAAGCGGTCAAAGTATCTGCGAACGCGTTCGACTAAAATATCCCCAGCCTTTGATACACCACCGCCGATAACGATTTTTTCTGGGTTGAGAGCATTCGCTACATTCGCTAACGCTAAGCCGAGGTGAAATGTAACATAATCAACAATTTCCAATGCTAGTTCATCGTTTTCTCTCGCCGCGTCAAAGACGTCTTTGGCAGTCACGGTGCGGAGATGTAACACGCTTTTCTTTTCATCTTTTGCTAACTTCTCTTTGGCGATTCGAACGATTCCCGTCGCTGACGCGATTGTTTCCAAACATCCGGTCTTACCGCAATTACAAGGTGCTCCTCCTTCCGGAACAGAAGTCATATGCCCGATTTCTCCTCCTGCCCCATTGATACCGCGGATGATTTGACCGTTGGCAATAATACCGCCGCCTACCCCCGTACCAAGCGTAACACAAACTAAATTTTTTGCCCCGTTTCCTGCCCCTTTCCACATCTCACCAATAGCAGCGATATTCGCGTCATTATCAACGACGACCGGAAGTGAAGTTTCCGATTCTAATCGCTCTTTCAGTGGGTAGTTTTTCCATGGTAAATTCACCGTTTGATAGATAACTCCGGTTTCTGTATTAACCGGCCCTGGTGCTCCCATCCCAATACCGATCAACTTATCTTTTGTTTGTCCCCATTCTTCCAACTTTCGCTCAATGGATTTCGCAATATCAGGAACGATATATTTCCCATCTTCGGAATTGTTTGTGTCTATTTCCCATTTATGAATCAATTCCCCATCACTAGTCACGAACGCTATTTTCACTGTTGTTCCACCTAAGTCCACACCAACTAACCATTTTTCCGCCATCTTCTCTCATCCTTTTTTCATTCGTTTTTCGCGTTCCAACTGCGCTTCGTGACGCAAAATGAGAAGCGCCATTTGATAGTCTTTTACATCGACAAGTTGTGACTGATATAATTCTTTTAATTCTTCTTCCATTAATTCTAGATCGGCTAAACGATCTCCAACATAAATAATCGTACCAAACTTTTTTAACAGTTGCTGTACATCGTAAACCGTTTTCATTTTTTCACCTACACTATGTTATCGCATATCTTTTTTCGGTTATGTACACATTATAAATGTATAAAGAAATCGGGATAGCGTCAAGAAATGAAAAAACAAACAGGATATCTCTTTATCATTACGAGATAGCCTGTTTGCTACCGATCAGGGTCACGCGGATGCAGCACGGTCGGTCGACGATTTTTTAGTGGAATCGGTGAACGAATAAGCACATCACGCATCGCCCGATACGAAAACGGAATAAACGGCCATAGGTAAGGAACATTGAATGACTTCATGCGTGCAAGCATCACAAGCCATAACATAATTCCAATAACATAACCGTAAACACCAAACAGAGCTGTCATAACGAGCAACCCCATTCGCACTAAGCGGTTAGCCAAGCCCATTTCATAGCTTGGTGTCGCAAACGTTCCGATTGTAGCGATAGAAAAATAGAGAATTACTTCGTTGGAAAATAAACCGACCTCAACCGCTACGCCGCCGATCATAAGGGCCGCCACTAATCCTAGCGCAGTTGCCAAAGAAGACGGCGTATGAATCGCTGCCATTCTTAACATGTCAATACCGAGCTCAATCATCAAAATTTGCGCAAATAATGGAATATCTCCCATCTTCGCCTTTGCCAAAAAAGAAAGAGCGGAAGGCAATCGCTCTGGTTCCGTCATCATTAAGTACCAAAGCGGCAGAAGAAAAATAGAAGCCCAAATTGCTAAAAAACGGACGAAACGTAAGTAAGCGCCAACAATTGGTTTATTTCGGTACTCTTCCGCGTGTTGCAAATGATGCCAAAATGTCGTTGGCATAATTAATACGCTTGGCGAGCCGTCCACAATCACTAAGACGTGTCCCTCATATAAATGTGATGCCGCCGTATCGGGGCGCTCCGTATAACGGAAGATTGGATACGGATTCCAATGCCGCCCCGAAATGAATTCTTCCACCGTTTTTTCTCCCATCGGTAAGCCGTCTGTATCGATTTTTAAAATCGCCTCTTTTACACTTTTGACAATTTCAGGATCAGCAATATCCTCAATATAGCAAATGCAAATATCGGTTTTTGAACGACGCCCGACCTGCAAATATTCCATTCGCAATGAACGGTCACGCACACGCCGCCGTGTTAGTGCTGTATTAAAGACGATCGTCTCGACAAATCCATCACGCGCGCCACGGACAACCCGCTCAATATCCGGCTCCTGCGGCCCCCGAACAGGATAGGTACGGGCATCAATTAAAATGACATAATCGATCCCATCAACAACTAAAGCAGTGGGGCCAGCCAACACCGCATCGACAACCCGATCTAAATCGTTTGTTTTTTCTAACTCTACATATGGAACATAGGTTTTAAACAATTTTTCAAGCGGGTGGGATGTTAATGTTTCTTCGTCAAGCGAAGCTAAAAATCGCATCAGATAATGCAAAATATCATCTTTGACAAATCCATCAATCATAAATAATGCCATGGAGCGCCCCGCATACTCTACATCTAAATGAATGACATCAAAGCTTTTTCCTGCACCGAGTCGTTCACGTAGGTAAGAGACATTCTCTTGTAAAATCGTTGAAACCGTCCGTCGCGTCGCTTCATTTGCCATCGTCTTTCACCTGCCCTCCACAAAACCGTTTTCTCTTCCATCTTTGACAACGGAAAATAAATTCATACATATTTTTCAAGGCGCGTGCATACATTGGTGAAAAACTTGTCCAAATAGATGGAGGCGCAGTATGAGACGAATATGGCAAATCGGAACGATGATAACAGCATTTTTTCTATTTGTATACATGTTTCCCTTTTCCTTAACACAACCAACAAAAGAAACAATTATCTTTTTCCCTCTTGATCCGACGGTACGATTCACTAAAGCAACAACGAATCTCAAGCTCCAACCCCCAAAACAAAATGGGAAATACCCACTTCTTTGGATGGTATCTTCCACTTTAGACAGACAAGTATATCTACGTCAAGACATTTCTCTTCTTTTCGCCGACGGGCGCTTAGTCGGAACGTTATCGGAATGGAAACAAAATAGTCAAACATTGCTGCAAAAAAAGGACGTTCGCACAAAAGATAGTCACTTCTTTCAAGCAATTTCGTTTCATTATGGAGAAATTCATAAGGGCAGTACGATTGGAAGCAGTCAGAAAATGAGCGGCGATCAACTATATGTCATCGATTCCCCATATAGTCCATTAACTTCCTTCCGCCGCCCGAGAACATCAGAAGAAAAAGAGTGGCAAAGCGTTTTAACCAAAACGACGAATGAATCTCTTCAATATACGGCCGAAACATTGTTCAATCATTTTTCGATTCAAGAAAAAAACTACTATCATTTATACTTACCAGAGTTAATTGTTTACAATGAACAGCCATTTCCCGACCTTTCTTTCGAAAAGACCCAAGAAATTATCGGAAAACTTTGGGAAGGACTATATAGAAATTATTTCTTGGGCATTAAACGGGAAGACGGTTCGGTCATCTCTCCGATCGGAAGCACTGTACCGCTCATTTTGCTCAGCAAAGACTATTCACACTTAATTGTTTTAACAGAAACGAAAAACGGGGAAAAAATTCAACTCGTTCAAACGATTTCATAACTTTTTGATTATCGGAATCCAACATATAATGCAGCAGCAACAATACATGACGTGAAGAACAGGGAAACCACCTGTTTGTTCCATGCTCGATGACGGGGTAAGTGAACAACACCCGCTGCTAAAAATCCGCCAATTAATCCGCCGATATGCCCCGCATTATCGATCCCCGGGATCACCAAGCCAAATATTAAATTAATCACAATTAAACTAATGACATTCATTCCGATCGTTTGTAAAAAAAGATGGCGATAGACCGTTCCAAAATAAAGAAGCGCACCAAACAATCCGAAAATCGCGCCCGAAGCTCCAGCAGAAAGAGAAGAGGTAAACAAAAAGCTACCGAGCGTTCCAAAAAACCCCGCAGTTAAATAGATGACAAAAAAGCGCCATGAACCATATAGGCGTTCCACCATCGTTCCTAAATAATAAAGAGCAAACGTATTCATGAACAAATGTAAAAAACCAATATGTAAAAAAATCGGTGTAAAAAAGCGCCACCATTCTCCTTCTTGAATGAGCGGGTTAAACTTCGCTCCATATTCAATTAACACAGCTGGATTGGTGCTGCCACCCTTCCATTCAAGAAGCAAAAACATGAATACTTGCAAGGCAATAAATGCGTATGTAAAAATGGGCCTTCCATATTCAAACAAGCGCTTCTCTCTTTCTTGTTGTTCACTTGTTAACTGCAGCGCTTGGCGTTTTATATGTTCCGCAGCAAGAAACGGGTCCTCATCCCTCTCAAGCGAAGGCAATGTGATCGGTTCCCGAATTTGCTCGCTTATTTGTTGAAGCGAATGCGGTACATTTGCTGAATGAATAAAAACGGTTCGTAAAGCGGCACGAGCATCGCGTGAAAACGGCAACGGTTTTTCAACAAGAAATTCCCAATCATCAACAGGAGGATATGTCGAAATATAAATGTTCAGCACTTGAACTGTTCGCTTCATATATCTCCTTTTTACCTGTTCCGCCACGCGCCACGCATACTCGATATCACGTTTCAGCCAACTGCTCCAATCAATGTCATAGCGAACAATTCGAATGAGCGGGATGTTTTGATGATGAAATGACTCTAACCAAATTTCATTGGGGCCATTTGATACTTTAATGATTCGATATTGTCGCCTTACAAATGAATACACAAGTTGCCAATATAAAAGCTCCATATGTCCATTCAATCTCTCCTACCCCTTTCCTTCGTCAGGTGGTTCCCGCAATAGAACCAGCAGCTCGTTAACATTGTTACATACCGCAACCGGCTGATGAAACGTTGTCGGAGCGTTCTGGCGGGGATTAAAGTAAACGGCTTGCCAGTTTGCTCGCAATGCTCCGACAACATCAAGTTCCCAAGAATCACCAATAAATAACGGCTGATCACAATGCGGTGCGAGTTGTTGTTTTGCGTAAGAAAAAATCGCTCGATCTGGTTTTTTCATTCCTACTTCCTCTGAAATAATGATCGCCTCATCAGAAAAGAATGGGTGGAGGCCAGCATAATACAGTTTTTCCCGCTGAATTCGACCCGTTCCATTGGTAATAACACCAAGCGGAACAGAACGATTACGCAGCCAATGCAATAAAGGTATAAGCCCATCAACTGGAACGGAAAAACGTCCGACCACTTGATCGAAATAATCTTGGAACGCATCAGCCATTTGATGATCTGCTTTTCTATTATATACGCTCATTGTCTCCAAAAAGCGGAGACGCCGATATTCAGTCCTTGTCAAACGTCGACATGCATAATCGTTCCAGTATCGATCACAACATTGCTTAAAGGTGATAAACCAAGAGGAAAAATCGAATTGCTGCCCGAAAAAGGTTGTAAAACAATGATGAATTGCTGCTTGAAACGTCCGTTCGTAATCGATGAGTGTATCATCGAGATCAAAACAAATGAGATCCCATGTATTCATCATTGTACCATAATTATCGGAATACTTGGGAAACAATTGCATTACGAACGAACGGAATGTTCATTGCGAAACGAACAAGCCCCTTTTGTAACAAGCGAATACGGAATATCGAATTAATGACTTGATAACGATAACGATAAAGAAGCAGCCCTGTCACAACGGCTACGATGGAATAAACGAATCGATTCATCCCTGTTTCCTCCTTTTACTTTATCAGTGCTTCTTTATTCTTTTGTCCAATCGTTTTACAAATTATGAAATAGGCCAAGTCTTAACAAGAAAAAAGACACCGTTAATCGGTGGCATCTATTCATTGAAAAATGGCTTCATAATCTGCTTTGGCACTGTTGCGGAATGAACAAAATTCGCTTGTTCCTCGCCTGCTAACTGAAATTCTATCATTCACGATCGTTAGCACTTCGATATAAAGATCACTTTGTCCATAATTCTTCATCTAATAAGCAGAAACAAGTGAACAAGGAATTGTCATTTTGTAAAATCGCCCTTGTCAACCAAACAAGCCCCAATAGTAATTATCGTTCAATCGGCATCGCGGACAGTGTAAAACGATTATTCTAAAACTCCCCTTTTGTAATTTTTCTCTTTCACGCACTAAATCTAGCACCAATCTTCCGCTAATATCAGCATGGCTCCAAGCCGGTAACTCTCCCTATGCTCTCCAATCATATAGGCGTACACATTTTGCGCGCCAACTTGAAAATCTTCCCCCAACAAATAGCGAAACCGCAGCGTATCTAAAATCGTTCCAGAACCGCTCCCCCTCACTTTTGGTAATCCGGGAAATTTCCACGTAGCATACGTCGCTACAAGGAAAAAGACATCAACCTCTCCGTTACCTGAGAAACAATCGTTCAGGAAATGTACATATTTTTATGAACTAAATCTAAGCGCGTTTCTCCTGGCTTTTGGTTCTCTCTCTCACTGTCATCACCAAATCCAATTTTTTGTCGGGGAAGGAACAAACGACAATCCATAATTTAAACCTATCGACCTTATGCTTGTTCCTTACCTTATATCAAATGAGCACAAGTTCTTCCGTTCCCCTTGATTCAGTAAATCAAAAGCATAACTTGATCCAACAAAACCCGTCCTGATTAACGTAACGCGATTGACACGATTTGCCATCAAGTTCCACCTTTCTTCACTTTAACGCATCCTGCCTACATTGTATCCAACCAAATTCTTTTCCATTTTCGCTATCATTTATGGCAACTTCGTGACAAATAGATAAACAATTATTGAACATAGAATGGACAACCAATTGACAACATCATTATTGATCAAGCGATAGCCTTTTATTCGCACGGTTTTTTGTCCGCAATGTTCCTTTTTCTCTGTATCTATTCCACATATTTGGCAGCGATATGTCGTTTGCCAAACCGCACCGAACCATGTGTCAAAAAAGCTGCCTAGCAATCCAAAAAAGCTAACTGTGACAACCGGTATATTCGGCCATAAAAACGAGCCTACTACAGCAATAAAAAACGCTCCGGCTAACGCAGCACATGTTCCCAGCATTGTGACTGCCCCAGATGTTCCTGCTTCTACTTTCTCCCATGTCGTCAACAACCGCGGAGGGCGACGACCTAAACTACCGATTTCCGACGCCCACGTGTCCGCATTCGCTGCAGCAATTGAAATGATAAACATATCTAACCAATGTGGAGAAGGAAAATAAATAGAAAGAAGACTAAGCGCCGCAGGAATACTTCCATTGGCTAATACTTGTATATAATCGCGTTGCGCGCCTTTTTCAATTTTTTCAAGCATTTTTGTTTTTCTCTTCTGTTGAAATTGACTCCAACAGCTGGAGCTAACAAAAAATGCCCCTAATATCAACAATCCTTTCCAAGAAAAACCCAATACAACCGCAAGTCCGACGAAGACAGTCGCCACAGCCCCAGAAACTGAAAGAGAACGAATCCACCAACCACCAATCGCTACAGCAATAATAGCTGCAACATATACCCATTCATTCATCACACACAATAACCTCATCATTCGTAATAATTTGTTGTACAGGAATATCATGCGGCTCAGATGGAATATCGTCAATCACTTGGAATGTATACGCTAAAGAAATTGTTGTTTGCGAAAAATGTTGTAAATATCGATCGTAATATCCCCCACCGTAACCGATTCGATAGCCGTTTCTTGAAAAACAAATCCCTGGAACGATCATTACATCGATATCGTCTGCCGCCACCTCCCTGGTCACTGCTGCTATCGGTTCCCATAAATCAAAATAAACCGATTCCAATTGAGAAAACGAACAAATTTCTCGAAACCTCATCGTTTTTGTGACCGGGTCACATTTTGGCACAGCAACCGCTTTTCCAGCTTGCCATGCTTTTTCGATAATTGGTTTTGTATTGACTTCTATTCCTCTTGAAATGGTAATTCCGATGGTGGTTGCGTTTTGCCATAGCGGGAGAGCATATAAATTTCTAGCGATTTCTTTATCATATGCTTGTTTTTGTTCATCAGTTAATTGTTGTAATCGTGCTTTCATTTGCTGGCGTATTGTCTTTTTATCTTCCATAGCTCACACCTTCTTCATGATTAATAAAAAAGCAGCAGGAAATTCGTTCCTACTGCTTACTTCGTCTCACGATGAAGAGTTGCCTTTTTATCTCTTGGGCAATATTTTTTTAGCTCAAGACGATCTGGATTGTTGCGTTTATTTTTTGTCGTAATATAGTTACGTTCGCCGCATTCTGTGCAAGCTAATGTAATGTTTACGCGCATTATTATTCCCTCCAAACTTTGATAAACTTATAATCAGACTTTTCTATGATAGCACTTTTTCGCGGCAATTTCCATATTTAATTTATGCATTTTGATATTGTCGTATTTTGTTTATATAATATGCCATCGTCTCCTTCGCCTTTTGAAAATCAGAAGCTTGTGAATAAATCGTAAATGCCGGTTCATCGAGCTTCGGTAAAATAAATGCCCAACTGTCATCGGAGTGATACACTTTAATGCCGCCATCAATATCGATTCTTTTTTCCAACGCTTCTTCAATCAGTTTCCGCATCACTATCCCGCGCGCACTCCAAGAGCATGATACATAATCATACAACCAATGAACATGTGGGAACGAAGCAAGAAGCTCAGATAACGAACGTGTGTCAAATGATAAAAGTTGAAAAAGTTGAATAAAAGCATATAACGCATCATAACAAAAATGAAAGGGGTGGGAAAGGGCAAGCAGCATGTCTCGCCGTTTTCCATTCATTCGCCGTACGTTCCCGTTTAGCTCTCTTGCAATTGTTTCTAATGAAGAAGGGGCATAGTTCGGAATAGGAACGATCATGCCAGATTGAAATAATAACGTCGTCATTGTATACATGCAAAGAAGCTGCATCTCTGTTAAAACATCTCCCTTTTCATCTATAACAGTAAATTGTTCTCCGTTGTTTTGGATAACAAAAGCAAATTTGACGTTCATCGTGCGTACATATTCACGTATAGAATCGATATTCGTATCATGAATCGAGATCATCCCTTCACCGACATGGGAAACTAGTTCTTTTGCAATATGATGAATATGTGCATTGGCAGCAAGAATTACTTTGCAACCATTAAGTGGAACGTAAATATGCTTACACAGCGCTTCTGTATATCGCGAAAAGGCACGTTGATGATACTCACTTTCTCCTAGTTGTTCCACTGGCACGCGACGAAGTTGTTCTTGGGCCAGCGTCATTTCAATATTCCGTTCTTGCTTTCGATCGATTGGATATCCATATTGATCATAAACATCAATATATACTTTTCTCTCCTGTTCGTTTATCGAAATAAAAATCCCCCCATCATATGAAGATTGCGACAGTTGATAGCGGACGATCGGGGCCGTGATGGGATCGAGGCAATCTATCGTGTTAATCCCTGTGGAATGCAATCCTTGAATGATCGATTGCTTTATCATATCGGCAAATGGTTGACCGTCACTAGCTACGATCACCTTACTTTTAAGCGGCAAGGTGCTTCCATAGGCACAAGCCAATTTCGAAGCTGACTCAGGTGAGATTTCGATATTTGCAATACCGCAAATTCCATAATCCGTAAATAAAGACCGACGAATTTGTTTTCCCCAAAAAATAGAAGAATGGAC
The DNA here is from genome assembly GCF_013761245.1 of Thermaerobacillus caldiproteolyticus. GTDB lineage: Bacteria > Bacillota > Bacilli > Bacillales > Anoxybacillaceae > Thermaerobacillus > Thermaerobacillus caldiproteolyticus. The sequence continues at coordinate 214,790 of NZ_JACDUT010000001.1, forward strand.
AGTAGCTCCTTCGAAAATCACTTTTTTCGGCCAAATTTTTACGTTAGGTTTTACGCGAACATGCGATTGAACCACACAGCGACTTCCGATGACGGAATCATCTAATAGTTCGACGCTATTCGCCATATACGTCCCGTTAGCGACGATGCTCCCGCGCAGTTCACAGTGTTTCCCAATATATCCATGACTGCAAATAATGCTGCGTTTAATCGACGTATATTCATTTACTTGTACATGTTCCCCAATAACAGAGTACGGTTCCACTTTTACATGTTTTCGAATGACTGCTCCGTCGCCAATAAAAGCGGGCCCTATAATCATAGCTCCGTCTTCAATTTGCACGTGTTCACCGACCCATACATGCGGAAATAATTCTTCTCCTTTCAATGAAACATTTACTTTTTTATTTAATATGTCAATATGCGCCTGACGATATTGTTGAAACGTTCCAATATCGAGCCAATATCCTTTTGCCGCGTAGCCATAGAGCGGCTTTTCATATTGTAATAAGTGCGGAAATACATCACTGCTGAAATCAGACGGAGTATCGGCCTCGATATAGTGTAAAATCTCCGGCTCAAAAATATAAATTCCTGTATTCACAAAATCACTATATACTTCATCCCATCTAGGTTTTTCCAATAACTGTTTTACCCGTCCTGCTTGATCAATAATCATTTCTCCGTAATCGAGAGGCTCACGCTCACGGGACATAAGAATCGTCGCAAGAGCGCCCCGCTGTTGATGGAATTCGAGCGCCTCCGATAAATGAAAATCGGTTAAGGCATCACCGCTGATGACAATAAACGTATCATCAATAAAGCTCGAGGCATTTTTTATACTCCCGGCCGTTCCGAGCGGCTCCTGTTCTTCAAAATAGGAAATATGTACACCGAAACGCCGCCCATCCCCAAAATAGTCTTTAATGCAATCCCTTAAATAATGAATTGTCACCGCAATGTCAGTAATTCCAAAACGCTTAAGCCATTCGATTGTATATTCCATCATTGGTTTTTCGACAAGCGGAACCATCGGCTTTGGCAGATGACACGTGAGCGGGCGCAGGCGCGTTCCTTTCCCTCCTGCCATAATCACACCTTTCATTAACGATTCACTCCTTTTTGACCATTTTCCGTGCCAATCACTATTACCATCATATTTTTCAAGACACGATTTTATTTCGCTCTTCATTGTGAGAATGTGTATATTTTTGTATTTATTTGTGAAACAAAGCTGTGATATAGTGAAAAAGGGTGATAATAGATGATGGAATATACGATGATCGCACTCATCGGCATCGCGTTCGTTCTTTTTATTTTTTCTTTTTTTGCTAAAGATCACATGAAAAACATAGAAGAGCAGCTCGATCATTTGACGCTTTCGCTTGCCCAAGAAACGTATCAAATAAAAAAACGATTAAAGGTGCTAGAGGAAGAATTATTAATGAACGAGGAAGAAGTGGTGGAAATTGCCCGCAAATGGCCTGCAAATTCCTTTTCTTCGGAGAAAGAGCGCATACTGGCTCTTTATAAGCAAGGACTTTCTTATGAGCAAATTGCCCGGGAAAGCGGACTCACCTTGGAAGAAGTGAAAATGATATTGCGGGGAATGACTCGATGAATCGAGCGGTAATTCGGGCATTTTCCATCGGACTGTTACTTGCTACGGCGATTATCGGCACCGTTTACTATAGTCAACCGCATACATTGACAAAATCTCAACTCAACTCCGAGCTTAATGATCAAGGGCTCGTCGCAATCCCGAAAAAGGAATATGAACATCTCAAAGAAATGTCTAAGCGATCTAAACAACCTTCCTCTCCATCTCCAGCGATGTCATCACAGTTGAAAACTGTTCATATATATCGGCTCGTCATTAAAAAAGGAGATGTTCCGGCACAATTTGCAAAAGAACTAGAAGCTGCACAGATTATTCCGAGTGCGAAAGCGTTTATGAACTATTTAGAACAGCATCAATTGACACACGAGATTCGCATTGGTACATATGAAGTACGTAGCGATATGAGCTATGAAAACATCGGCAACATCATTACAGGAAAAACAAATTAGGCTGCTTTCTTTTACGAAAGCAGCCTAATTATTAATCGTTCAGCGTATAATGTCTTCCTTTGACAAGATAAAACACATGTTCAGCAAGATTCGTTGCATGATCAGCGATTCGTTCGATATAACGAGCCACTAACGAAAGCTGAGTCATTTGCGAAAGTGCCTCTTTGCTCGTTTGCGTCATTTGCAACAATTCTTTCATCATCTGTCCGTATAAATGGTCCACTTCATCATCCATTTCAGCGAGCTGTCTTGCCAGCGCAACATCTTCCTCATAGTACGATTTTAACCCTAATGACACCATTTCTAGCGCGATATGATGCATACGCACAAGTTTTTCGACATTGATGAGAAATGGCTGATCACCAATACGAATGCTTGCCTTTGCTATATTGACCGCAAAGTCCGCAATTCTCTCGATGTCCGTTGCAATTTTAATCGCGACAATAATTCTTCGTAAATCAATCGCGACCGGCTGTTGCTTGGCAATGAGCAAAATCGCAAAGTCATTGATTTCTTCTTCAAGCACATCTATATCGCTATCGCGCTCAATCATGGCCAATGCTTGATCTACGTTCTTTGTTTGCAGCGCCTCGAGTGCCTCGCGTAATGCGGTTTCTGTCAAATGACCAATTTTAAGCAATTTTTGTCGCAATGTATGCAAATCATACTGGAATTTTTCGCGCACAATCATCTTTGTCTCCTCTCGCTCGCTTTCTTGACTTAACCAAATCGCCCGGTAATGTAGTCTTCTGTACGCTTGTCAGCTGGATTGGAAAACAGCTGATCCGTGTCGCTACATTCAATGACTTCTCCGTTGAGGAAAAACGCTGTTTTATCAGAAATACGCGCTGCCTGTTGCATATTATGGGTAACGATAATAATGCTGTAACGTTTCTTTAATTCTTGAACGAGCTCTTCAATCTTTAATGTCGAAATTGGATCAAGCGCAGAAGTCGGTTCGTCCATTAAAATCACATCTGGCTCAATGGCGAGACAGCGGGCGATACATAGACGCTGTTGTTGCCCACCTGATAACCCGTAAGCATGATCATGCAGACGGTCTTTCACTTCGTCCCAAATCGCCGCTCCACGTAAACTTTTTTCAACAATTTCATCTAAAATCTTTTTATCGCGAATTCCATGGATACGCGGTCCGTAAGCGACATTGTCATAGATCGATTTCGGAAACGGATTTGGCTTTTGGAAAACCATTCCGACTTGTGTACGCAACTCTTCAACGCGATAGGAAGGATCAAAAATGTTGCGCCCGCGATACGTAATTTCTCCAGATGTTCGAACATTTGGCACTAATTCAATCATCCGGTTTAATGTTTTGATATATGTGGATTTCCCACAACCGGAAGGACCGATAATCGCCATGACTTCATTTTCATAAATATCCAAATTAATCTCTTTTAAGGCGTGGTGTTCCCCATACCATAAGTTTAATTGATTCGTACGATAGACAACCGCCTTTTCTGTCCCCACTTCAACAATCTTTTGCGGTTCTACTTTTTCCTTTATAACCGTTAATTCCATAAAACGCCCTCCTTCATCCATGCGAACTAAGAGCACTTTCACACCCGTACAGTTCTGAATAAATCTCTTTACGGCCTGTTATGTGAATTTCTTCACAGTCACCGTTGTTCTAACATAAAAATGTCAACTATCGAGATGCCAACAACAAATATCAAATAACTGCAAGAACAGTCATTAGGTATACATTTATAGATTACTATGGAACTATTAATAAGGTTTTAAATAAATGTTAAGCTTTTGTAAATGAGCATCTTTCGATTACAGACGAAGAAGAAGCTGTATGTGAAGATCTCTGCATAACCCATAACATACATTTTCCCTTTGAGCTGAAAATGGAAACGCTTCTGTTCCATTACCATAATCAGTGTAAAGGATAAGCGCGGAACAAAAATGGAATGAAACATATCAGTGAAAGATTTTTCACTATGAAATGATGGCTTGCCAAGTAAGCACGTATCTTGCTTTTTTCATCTTGTACCATCGAAAAGAAACGCAGTCTCTTCTTGCATTTGTTTATATGATCTAGAAGAACAACTGCCAGAACCTTGTCTCTCAAAACCTTCTTCGATCATTTGAAATGGAACAGGAAAATGCCATTGGATTCTCTATCAACCGTCGACGAAGTTCAATAAGCTAGTTAACAAAAAATGATATAAATGAAATACGGCATGAGTTCCGGTTGAAAATCGAACTCATGCCGTACTTAAGCTAGTTCGCGGTTAAACTGTCCTACTTGTTATTGTTCATTTGATTGTTCAGTCGATAAATTGGAATCGGTTTGCTCGGAATCATGATTCATCCGCTCTTTTTTCAATTCGAAATAAGTATCTAAAATTTTTCTGCCAATTTTGTTGTTAATCGGATAGTGCGGTTCGTGTTGATACGCCCAAGGAACAACGACGGAAAAAGCAATTTCCGGATCATTGTAAGGGGCATAACCTACCAATGTTAAATTATAGGTTTCTGCATTTCTTTTACTTTTTATAGGTCCATCATAAAATGCCTGCGCTGTTCCAGTTTTTCCAGCCGGTTTATATGGGGCGTCAGCGAAAAAGGCTGCTGCTGTTCCACCTGTTTCCTGCATCACGCGGCGGAATCCTTCTTGCACTCTCTTAATGTATTCTGTTTTCATGTCAATGCGATTTAATACAACAGGTTCGAACTCGCTAATAACTGGACCTAATTGTTTTTCGTCGTTGCTTGGTTCATGAATTTCTTTGACAATTTGTGGCTTCATCCGATAGCCCCCATTGGCAATCGTCGAGACGTATTGTGCCAGTTGAAGCGGCGTATACATATCATACTGTCCAATCGCAAGGTCCAATAAAAATCCCGGAAGTTTACTTGTTCCTTGAAATCCGATAATTTCATTCGGCAAATCAATCCCAGTTTTCACTCCTAGACCAAACTGGCTGAAATATTTCCGTATCGTCGTAAATGCATCAGGATCAATCGAGAGCGGTGCATGCGGCTGGTACTTGCCGCCGCCGATCGCAATGGCCGTTTTAAACATATAGACGTTCGAGGAACGCTGCAAGGCGGTTAACTCATTAATTGTGCCCATTGTCTGGTATGATTTTTTCACCGGAGTTCCTTTAATATATAACGGCTCGTCTCTAATATACGTATTCGGGTGAAGCACTCCTGTTTGGAATCCAGTTAATACGGTTGCTCCTTTAACGGCAGAGCCCATCGCATAGGCGGATGTCATCGTACCAAGTGCATAATCCCTCAGTTCGACTTTCCCTTGTTCATTTTTTGTAAACATCTTTCCTGCCATCGCTAAAATTTCGCCCGTCTTCGGATTCATCATCACAACAAAAGCGCGATCTAACAATGGTGTTCCACCGCTTCGTTTCGCTGCTTTTAGCTCCTCTTCAATAATTTTTTCGACGCGCTGTTGAAGTTCAATATCAATCGTTAAAACGAGGTCTTTCCCACGTTGGCCTTCATAAATTTGCTCCGTCGAAATGACGTTCCCTGATTTGTCTACAATGTTTTTGATTTTCGCTTTTTTCCCATGCAACACATCTTCGTATTGCGCCTCGATATAACTTTTGCCGACGCGGTCATTTCGGCTATAGTCGCGCGCTAAAAAATGATCTAGACGTTCGCGCGGCAGCCCTTCATCATCTTTGGTGATGTTACCGAGAACGGAACGAAATGTATTTCCATATACATAATGTCGTTCCCAATCTGTTGTTGTACTTACGCCCGGAAGCTCCTCCAAATGTTCGCTCACTACTGCGTATTCTTTATTGGTTACTCCTTTGTTTTTGACAATTTGCGGTGTTAATGCATAACCGCTATCCAATTCTCGTTTAATGGCAATGACTTCAAGTTCATCTTTTGTAATCTCCTTTAAATCTTCAGGAGTAATTCGCTCCAATGTAAGCTTGTACACTTTTTGGTCGATTTCTTTTTCCGATAATCCTTGTTTTGCAAACTGTTTTCGCTCTTTTTTGCTTACTTTTTTTTCTGCTTTATCCCGTCGCGTTAAAATCCAATAATCTTTCATATCGCGCTCAGTTACCTTCTCGACCGGTTTATCGATATATTTCGCCAATTGACGAGCCACCTTAAGCGTATCTTCAGGAGTCGTCGTTTTCGTGCGCGTATATGTAATCGCATTGAGTGGAACGTTATCGACAATGACTCGATGATAGCGATCATAAATTTTTCCGCGCGGTACAGGAGTGCTGACAATTTCATCCTCCGTCCGCTCTACTTCTTTCCGATATTGTTCACCGTATACAATTTGCACAACGCCTAGGCGCAAAATAAGCGCAGAAAAGAGTAAAAACACAAAGAAAAATAACATATTTAAGCGAAACGGTACTTGCGCTTTTTTCCTTTTCTTCAAGATAAAAACCTCCTATTTCTCCACAGCCCGTTTACTACATTTATTTTTATTTTAAAAGAAACAACGCCATTTTTCTAGAAAATCGACATGGAAAAAGGAGACTCCTACACTGGGGAGCCCCCTTCCTCGTTTGCTAACTTTGGACGAATAAATGATGAATCTGGTTCATTCGCCTTTTTGGCCACGAAATGAATGCGACGAACAAAGAAGTAAATCATCGCATGTCCCGCTCCAAGCAATAGCATTAAAACAGGAAGACTCTTCTCTGTGTCAAAATAGGTAACGGCCACGAAAAAGGAAAGAATCGATACGATGCGGCCGCTATTTAAAAACAACTCGCGAACGACTATATACTCAATCCGCATTTGCGTTGATTTCCAACTTATTCCTATAACATCAAAGGTAAGTGAAGAGTATGGAACTAATAAAATCGGATACGCAATTGCAATCGCTATTGCGTATAATATGAGCCGCATGTATGAAACATCAAAAACAATTAAAAAAATCGCTCCGTATAATAACAAACCACCCCATAAAATCGCTTTTTTTCGATGTTTCCGTTCAATAAAACGAGAAGCAAGATAATAAACAACAAATGAAGTAGCTGAATTGACTAATCCAAACGTTCCGAGCGCTAGTTCGCTTCCCGTCGTAATATAAACTAATACGGAGATGACAAAAACAAACGTTCCTTCTCGTAATCCTTGGAAAAAGTGAGCATTCGTAATGAGTCGCCAATTTTTATTATAGCTTCTTTCTTTTAAAATGCGAAGAAATAAATAATTTCCTTCCGCTCCTCGGCGATGCAAAAAAAAGCTTAAGATGATCGCAACAATGAACAGTCCAAGCGAAATGGAGAAAATAAGCGTATATCCTTTGAATTTGACGAACGAAGAGATAATATAGCCAGCAATTATTGGACCAATCATCCCAGCAACAGAAGATAAAATTCCGAGAAACCCGTTAAAAAAATCACGTGTATCTGGTTCCGTAATTTCAAATGTTAACACATTAAACGCCAGCCAGTAAAATCCGTACCCGATCCCAAGCAATGCCCCAAGCAGCAACAAATAATCGTGTGCTCGATTTCCGACCAGTAACACAGTCACAAAAAAAATCGCTAAAAACGAAACACCGAGACGCAGCACAATAATGCGGTCAATTTTTTTCGCCAATCGCCCTGCTACAATGAACGTGATAGGCTGCAATATAACAACTGCTAGATTGTATAACGCTAAATCACGAAATTCTCCTGACTGCTTCCACAAATAGATATTAACGAACGTGTTGGAAAGCGACACGCTCAGAGAGTAAAAGCCGCCAATGAATAACAATAAAAGCAATTCCCGATTCACATGAACATTTCCAATCATTTTTTTTACTATTGCCATTATAAACTCCCCTTTTCATCTAAAGGGTAGTTTGGCAAATTTTCGCCATCCTATACGCTTTCTTATGAAGAAAAGCAGAAATACCAAGGTTACTTAGAAGGACTGGGTGTTTCCGAAAAGAACATTGCACCTCAAAGGAAAAGGTGATTTTGTCATAAGAGAGCTGGACAAAACGACGGAGAAAGGTTATTTACAGATGCCGCGCCTGCGATGACTCGGTGCAGCGAAGAAGTGGATTCAAGCAGGAGATACGTTGCGAACCGAGCTAGATGCTTCTCCTTAAAAAATTATAAATTCTGATATGCTAAAAAAAGATGGCCTCACTTATGAAGCCATCTTTGATTTCTCATTGATTATTTCGCCGCACTATAGCGTTTTGCCACTTCGTCCCAGTTCACGACATTCCAGAATGCTGCAATGTATTCAGGACGACGGTTTTGATATCTTAAGTAATACGCATGTTCCCAAACGTCTAAGCCAAGAATTGGTGTTTTCCCTTCCATAAGAGGTGAGTCTTGGTTTGGTGTGCTTGTAATTTCAAGCTCGCCGTTATTCACAACAAGCCATGCCCAACCAGAACCGAAACGAGTTGTTGCTGCTTTCGTAAATTCTTCTTTAAATGCTGCAAAGCTACCGAATTTTTTATTGATCGCTTCTGCTAATTCGCCTGTTGGCTCGCCACCGCCGTTCGGTGAAAGAATTGTCCAGAAAAGAGAGTGGTTAGCATGTCCGCCACCATTGTTGCGAACTGCTGTACGAATGCTTTCTGGAAGTGCTTCCAAATTGCTGAGCAATTCCTCGATCGTTTTGTTTTGTAAATCTGCATGCCCTTCTAAAGCTGCGTTTAAGTTCGTAACATATGTGTTATGGTGTTTTGTGTGATGGATGTTCATTGTTTCTTTGTCAATGTGTGGCTCAAGTGCGTCATATGCATAAGGTAATTGCGGTAATTCAAATGCCATACAAACTCCTCCTTTATCATCGTTTATGTATTCGAACGCAAGATAGTATATCTATCTTTGCGTTCGTTTAAAATTAGCTTATCAAAATTGCCACAATGTTTCAATTTATTTGCTTTTTCACTCATAAAAATTAGACTGTCCTAAAAATGATCGGACAGCCATATGAAAGCGTAGAACTCATCATCATAGAGATTTGGATGGACCCTGCAGGATTCGAACCTGCGACCAGACGGTTATGAGCCGTCCGCTCTAACCAGCTGAGCTAAGGGTCCAAGTTACATAAATTATTTTGGTGTTCCATTTGTCCCGCTCTCAGCTTAACTCCAGCGGTGTATTAAAGTTGTCCCGATGAAGCCCATTTGAACGAGACCTCTCCTCAAAAAAGGGACATCTCGCCCAATTTCTAGCTGCATTTATCGCTGAAACCGTACCCTTTAGGTATTTCCGATTTTAACATATACAATGGAAAACGGTCAATGAAGTTTATAGAGAAGCTTAACAATTTCCATACACTATATTAACACTTTTCATACATTGGCTTAACAAAAACATAAAAATCATCGAATAAATTGGAAGTAATACCATTACATACATGGCTCAGGAAGCTCAAAGGAGAGTAAAAAATGAAAAAACGAGAACGATCATGGTCAGTCTCATTAAGCTTATTGAGAAGTTTTTTTGTTCTGCAAAGTTCAACGAAAAAGAAAGCAAAAACAAAACGTCCCTACACCTTTTCTCATCTTCCTTTTATAAACAAATTGAATCTGCAAACAATATTAGTGCTGGTCATTATTTTTATTACATGTATATCTTCCGCAATGATTGCTTATGTCGGCTACGAAAAAAACAAACAGATTGTCATTCGAGCAGTAGAGCAACAAATGCAGTTATCGACTGAAGTAATGATCGAAAAAATTTCTATGTTAAAGGCAACGGCTACGAATGAAGAATTTAATAAAAAGTTATCCTATGTGTTAGCATTAAACCAACAGAAATTTAAAGCCCTTCAGTTACAACCGATGCAGTTTACAATTACAAAAGAAAAAGCAATCAAAAAGCTGGCAGGATTTGATAGTCCTTTACCTTCTTTACCTCATTCAGTAATCGATAAAATGTATAGACAAAAACGAGGGATTTTTCACTTTCAAGGACTCACTTTATCTTATGCCTATTCAATGGATCTAAATGGAGAATTATATGTTTTAGCTCTTAAAGAACAAGAGTATTTGCAACCGGTTTTTGACTATGGACGTATAAGTATTCAAATCTCTCTTATTACAATATTTTTTGCAAGTCTCATCGGCTTTTTTATCATTCGTCAAGTTATCAAACCGATTGCTTTTTTAAAACACTCCATGCAACAAGTAGGACAAGGCAATTTACAAACAAGGATACAATTAACTGGTTCAAGTAAAGATATTCAGGCATTGGCTTACGGCTTTAATCAAATGGTTGATAGCCTTACTACTCTAATTGGACATTTGGATGCCAGTTCTAAACATGTAACGCTCTCCTCTGAGACATTGCGTCTCACAGCACACGAGTCGAAGCAGGCTTCTGAACAAATTGCGATAGCAATAAGTGAAGTGGCGATCGGAACAGAGAAACAGGCCAATTCCGCGATTCAAATTTCGCAATTTTTTCATGAAATCGCTAGAGGAATGGAGCAAGCAGCCGTTTCCATGGCAGACGTGGAAGTCTCGACGAACAAAGCCAATCATCAAGCATATATAGGAAATGAATTAGTGGACAAAACCGTGAAACAAATGAATTTAGTGCAAAAAACCGTAGGCGAAACAGCAGAAATAGTATATTTACTCGGTCAAAAATCGAAGCGAATTGATCAAATCGTGAACTTAATCAGTCAAATTGCTAGTCAAACGAACCTGCTTTCTTTAAATGCAGCTATCGAAGCAGCAAGGGCTGGAGAACATGGAAAAGGATTTTCAGTGGTGGCCAACGAAATAAGAAAGCTAGCTGCTCAAAGTGGACAAGCAGCTAAACAAATTCAAAAAATTATTGAAGAAATCCAACATGAAGTGGAACAAACTGTTCAATCGATGGCCCGCGGCGCTGAAGTGTTACAAGGCGGAATCAAAATGGTTCATCAAACAGATACAGCCTTTAAGGATATTGTACAGGCTGTGACAAATGTCTCGAAAGAATCGAAAGAGGTTTCCACCATTGTCCACCAAGTCAGTGTACAAACGAAACAAATGTCTACGAATATGGAGGAAATAGCTTCGATTTCTCAACAGATTGCCGGAAATATGGAACATGTGGCCGCAATAGCACAGCAGCAAAGTACCTCTATGGATGAGGTTTCGCATGCAGCCCAATCTTTAAACGAATTAGTTAAACAATTAAATGAGGTGCTCCAAACATTTAAAGTCTAAGCGTCATTTCCCTCCTGAGATAGAACATCTTATCTTAGGAGGGTTCTTTCTCTTTGACAATCGATCGACCATATTCAATAGCGATATATGATTTATCATTTTCGCGTGTAGGAGTTTAGTCTTTTTTCTTGAAGTTGAATTATTGAGCTAGACAATATACAATGAGCATGGAGGACAGGGAAGGATGTGTAAGAGATGAATATGTTTATACAGTTATGGAAAAGCTTATATTCTCCAAAGGATATTGCACGATTTCGTTTTCAAAAAATCGGAAAAGCGATTTTATATGTATTCTTGCTGGCGCTCATTTTCACCTTGCCGCTTACCTATCATTTTACAACAAGCTTTCTTGAAGGAATTCGCTATACAAGCTCGTTACTTAAAAACGAAATTCCAGCTTTTACGATTGAAAACGGCGAACTCCATTCTTCAGCGACTCAGCCCATTGTCATCGACGAGCACGGATTGACCATCGTTTTTGATAGCACTGGACAAGTTACGAAAGAAGAGGTTGAGCGTTCTGGCAATGCTATCGGATTGCTGAAACATGAGGCGGTACTCGTCGCGAACAACCAAACACAATATTACAGTTATGCGATGTTGCCTGAAATAACATTAACGAATCAAGATGTTCATACGTTTATCGAAACGCTCCAATCATTACTGCCTGTTCTTGTTCCTTTAACGTTTCTCCTTTTGTATCTTTTTACAAGTGCCAGTAAATTTGTCGGTGTTTCCGTTCTTGCCTTCATCGGTCTTATTTTGCGAAGCACACTCGACAAAAAAATTACGTATCGTCATACATGGGTGATGTCCGCTTATGCAGTGACGCTATCAACTGTCTTTTTTGCGATTATGGAAGCGCTGCAAGCTGTTGTTCCGTATGCTCCATTCATTCATTGGTTTGTTTCCATTACCGTGCTATTTTTAGCTATTAAAGAAATTCCCTCAGCAAAAATTCACCGTGAATAAAGATAAGGCCAATAAGCTACGACTTGTAGCTTATTGGCCTTCTTCAATTAAGCAGCAGCCTTCATTCTTTTTTTTGTTTTCCGCTTACTTCCCGCAAAATAATTTTGTAATAGCATAGAGATAAAGCGGGCGATAATATTAAACAAAAGAACCATGATAATTAAGACGGCCGCTGATTTTGCTGCAATTAACTTTGCATCTGGAACAATCCCTTCCGAATTTAGTTTCCAAATGTGTACGGTAAGGGTTTCAGCAGGGCGAAAAAGATTCAACGGATGTAACTTGCTTGATAAATCAGCAGAAGGATTTAAGAACGGAGTAGTCAAACCTGACGTATAAATCAACGCTGCTGCTTCTCCAAAAATTCTTCCTGCTGCTAAAATCACTCCAGTAATGATTTGTGGTAACGCTGCTGGAATGATGACTCTTACTAGCGTTTGCCATCTCGTCGCCCCTAATCCAAGACTCGCTTCCTTCACACTATGGGGAACATCCAAAATAGCGTTCTCACAAACTCTTGTTAAACTAGGTAAGTTTAAAATGGTGATTGCCAAAGCACCGCCAATTAACGTATATCCCCAACCGGTCAACGTAACAAATACTAAAAGTCCAAACAACCCGACAACGATGGAAGGAAGAGACGCCATCGTTTCAATACATAATCGAATAAAGTTTAACAGTCTCCCCTGTTTGGCATATTCGGCCAAATAAATTCCCGCTCCTAGACCTAATGGAACCGAAATAAGCAATGTAATAACTAGCATGTAAAGGGAGTTAAATAATTGAGGACCGATTCCTCCCCCTGCCTGCGTATTGCTCGGCTTTCCAAAGAGAAAGTTAGGATCCCAAAATCCCCATCCTTTTGAAATAATGGCTGCAATCAAAAATACTAATAAAGCAACGACAAAGATAGCAATCGTATATAAAATTCCCGTCCAAATGGCGTCAACCGTTCTTGCCTTCATCTTAGTTTTCACCTCTTTGCGCAATAACTCGAATCAATAAAATAAACAAAAAGGAAATAAACAGCAAAATCATCGCTAATGTCCATAACGCGTTATTCCAAGCTGTCCCATTTAACGTATTTGACATATCCATCGTTAAAATTCCTGTTAATGTGGCCGTTGGGCTATATAATCCAGAAGGCAATTTTACGGTGTTTCCAATCACCATTTGAACTGCTAACGCCTCGCCAAATGCTCTTGCTAATCCCAATACAATTCCCGTTAAAATTCCTTTTCGAGCTGCTGGAACCATCACTCGACTAATCGCTTGCCATCTTGTTGATCCTAGTCCATACGATGCTTCTAAATAGGCAAATGGAACCCCAGCAATCGCGTCTGAAGCAATACTTGCGATCGTTGGCAAAATCATAATACTTAGCACAATAATGCCCGCAATCAAACTAAATCCTACTCCACCAAACCACTCTCTGAGCAAAGGAACAAGAATCGTCACTCCTAATAATCCATAGACGACAGACGGAATCCCGACAAGCAATTCTAATACGGGTTTTAACACTTTCGACCCCAATTTCGGTGAAATATAATTGACAAAGATCGCTAATGCAATCGCAATAGGAGTGCTCAAAATGACGGCCCCAAGCGACACGAGTGTGGAACCGACAATAAAGATCACCGCTCCATATTTCGGTTCAGAATGATTTGGTTGCCATTGTGTTGAAAACAACATTTCCTTTAAAGAAATGTGACTTTGGGTAAACGATTGAATCCCTTTACTACAAATAAACGCAATAATCGAAAGCGTAATAAACACAATTAACAAACCGCAAAACGTAACAACCGTTCTTCCGATATATTCGCTTTTCCAATAATTGAGCTTTTTTTTCCCCTTCATCATCAAATTCACCACCTCGAAGCTTTCAATGAAGAAGACTGGCTAACGATAGCCAGCCCAACATAAAATTACTCTAATTCAGACATTGGAATATAGCCCATTTCTTTTACCTTCGGAGCAAACTCCTCACTCTTTACATAATCTACAAACCCTTTTACCGCATCTTTCGGTTCGCCCTTTGTGATCATATATTCATAAGACCAGAATGGATATTTTTGTGATTTGATGTTTTCTACCGTTGGCTCGACTCCATCAATTTTTAATGTCGTTAACGCGTTCGCTTTGTCTCCGACTAAATAAGACATCGCTACATAGCTAATCGAACCTGGTGTCGAGTTAATCGCTTGTTCGACTGCACCGTTAGAGTCTTGTACCGTACCAATGCTATCGTTGATTTTCACATCTTTCATTAATGTCTTTTCAAATGTAGCGCGTGTACCAGAGGAGGCAGGTCTATTAATGACATTAATTTTTTCATCGTTCCCGCCAACTTCTTTCCAGTTTGTGATTTTTCCGGAAAAGATGTCTTGAATTTGTTGTACTGTTAAGGAATCTACTTTTACATCTTTATTTACAACTAAGGCGAACGCGATACCCGCTACTTTATTATCCACTAATTCTCCTGCTTTTGTTTTATCTTCTAATTTTTCCGCTGATGGAACATCGGAGTTACCGATTTGTACCGCACCAGCTGCTACTTGGTTTACCCCCGTACCGCTTCCACCACCTTGTACCGTAATAGAAACATCTGGATATTTCCCCATAAACTCATTGGCTGCTTCTTCGGCAAGTGGCTGAAGGGCTGTAGATCCCGCTAATGTAATAGTACCGGAATACGCTTCTTGTTTTGTATCTTTTGTACCGGCATTTTCTTCGTTAGTCTTGTTAGATGTTCCACATCCAGCAAGTGACCCCGTAATGAATAGTGCAGCAATAGCTAATTTTACATTTCTTTTTAGCATCCTTTTACCCTCCATATATTTTTCTTTGCCTCACTACAAGCTCATTGTAGCTGACAATTTTTATGCCTTTATTAAGACAATGTTAATTTTCAGTAAAGACGTTGGTGTTTTATCTAACGATTGCCTCGCACATAAGACATATTTCGCTCGGACAAGCATACATACTTATAACAAGAACGATTTTGGAGGACAAAAATGAAAAAATTCGTACTCTTTCTTGTCTTATGCTTATGTCTATACGTGGTTTCCCACGATTTAATAAAAGGAACGTTACCGACAACCACTAAAATAAAAACGCTCCACATCCATGAACCGAAATTAAGAGCAAAAATGAACATAAACTATCAAACGGTGACGGTCAAAGCAGGAGACACCCTTTTATCTATCGCGGAAAAGCAACAAAATGCTCCCCTTCCCGTTTCCATCGAACAATTAATCAAAGATTTCGAAGCATTGAATCCCGGAACAAAGGCGAATTCGCTACAAATCGGAAAAACGTACAAAATTCCTATATATAAACATTAAGCAGCGAATTTCTTGTCAATCGTCTGCAAACATTGTTAAAATAGTTCAGAAGGTGACATGAACTAGTTTCTTAAAGGAGCGAATGTTTCGTGAATGAAATTATTCATCGTTCAAAAACTCGTCCCGTTCGCGTCGGCAATTTGACTATCGGTGGAAGCAATGAGGTCATTATTCAAAGCATGACAACAACGAAAACACACGATGTCGAGGCGACGGTTGCTGAAATAAAACGGCTAGAAGAAGCGGGCTGCCAAATCGTTCGCGTCGCCTGCCCGGATGAACGAGCAGCTAACGCTATTCCAGAAATAAAAAAACGGATTAACATCCCACTTGTTGTCGATATTCATTTTGATTACAAATTGGCGCTGAAGGCGATTGAAGGCGGAGCTGATAAGATTCGCATCAATCCTGGAAATATCGGCCGCCGCGAAAAAGTTGAGGCAGTGGTTAAAGCGGCAAAAGAGCGCGGGATTCCGATTCGTATCGGCGTCAATGCTGGTTCATTAGAAAAGCGGATTTTAGAAAAATATGGTTATCCTACTGCTGATGGAATGGTCGAAAGCGCCCTACACCATATTAGAATTTTAGAGGAGCTTGATTTCCATGATATTATCGTTTCGTTAAAAGCGTCCGATGTCCGATTGGCGATCGAAGCGTATGAAAAAGCGGCTCGGACATTTGACTATCCGCTTCATCTCGGCATCACTGAATCGGGTACATTGTTTGCCGGAACGGTGAAAAGTGCCGCTGGACTCGGAGCGATTTTAAGCAAGGGGATCGGAAATACAATTCGTGTTTCATTAAGTGCAGATCCAGTTGAAGAAGTAAAGGTGGCAAGAGAGCTGTTAAAAACCTTCGGGCTTGCTTCGAATGCAGCAACACTCATTTCTTGCCCAACGTGCGGACGCATCGAAATTGACTTAATCAGCATCGCCAATGAAATCGAGGAATACATCGCTAAAATTAAAGCACCGATTAAAGTGGCAGTGCTTGGTTGTGCGGTAAATGGTCCGGGAGAAGCACGCGAAGCCGATATCGGCATCGCTGGAGCACGTGGAGAGGGGTTATTGTTCCGCCATGGTAAAATCGTTCGCAAAGTTCCAGAAGAAACGATGGTTGAAGAATTGAAAAAAGAAGTCGATAAGCTCGCAGAAGAATATTTTGCCAAACAAAAAGAAAAGGAATCAAAAAAAGCTTGACGCATGATGCGTCAAGCTTTTTGCATTATCCAGCTTCGGCGGTCAACCAATCAATGTCTTGGCATGAGCTCTGTACAAACAGCCCTAAGGATATGACTGAAACGTCATTTGTTTCAACAGTCGAGGGCCTATCGTTCTTCCTCTTCGGAGTGTAAGCTTTTTTACAGAACGAAGAAAAAACGTTTGCTCACTGCTCCTGAACGGACCGCTTCTGCTTTTCTTATCTAATAATAAAACGGTAAAATAAACAATTTAACAATAATCGATACAATCCCGATACCGATTGCCCAAGCTCCTAACGTTTCGGCACCGCGTCGACGTGCGATAAAGCCGACAATAATCCCTGTTGCTCCTAAAATAATCGGCATCATAAACAGGGAAAGGATAGAAATAACAAGCGCTACCCAACCAATGCCTCTTCCGTTTGCTCCTTCGACATCATCTCTTTCTTCTCTCCGATTGTAATCACGAATCGGATCTGCTACTTCTGTCGCTGTTTCTTCCATGAAATCATGTTCTTGATCTACTCTTCCTACAGATGGCACGTAACTTTCATTGTACGTGCGATTGCGATCATCTACCATGTTGTTCCCTCGCTTTCCTTAAGTAAGGAGCATTTATTAGTATGGAGAGTCATTCGAAAATTATAAATGCGAATGTTTTCATGACAAGGAAAAACACGATGAATATGCTACAATATAGAAGAAGGACATCATCAAAGGAGTGCATAAAGAAGCATGAAAAAACGACTCGGAATCGATATCGACGGAACAGTCACATGTCCAAGTACATTTATCCCTTATTTAAATCAATCCTTTCGAAAAAAGCTGACGCTTCATGATATTACACAATATAACTTAGCTCCCTTATATGATACGACAGAGGAAGAAATGGACAAATGGATGGAAGAACATGAAGCAAGGATTTACGAGCGCGCTCCGCTTGCTGAACATGCGTTAGACGTCATTAACAGCTGGAAGGATCGGTATGAATTATTTTACATCAGCGCGCGAGGAAAGCATTTATTTGATATTACCGAAAAATGGTTTAAAAATAACGGCGTTCATTATCATCATATTGAGTTGGTCGGCTCTCACGATAAAATCGAAGCGGTGAAAACATACAACATCGCTGCTTTTTTTGAGGACAAATATGATAACGCCTGCGATATCGGAGAACAGTGCAATATTCCTGTTATTTTATTTGATACCCCGTATAATCAAGGTCCTCTTCCGAAACAAGTAATCAGAGTGAAGAATTGGATTGAAGCAAAGCAGCATATTGACGCTCTTTTATAATCAACATCAAAGGGATATCTCTTCGTTACGAGATATCCCTTTGACATTCTGGACATTTTCCATATATCTCAAACTTGTGACCAGATACTTCATATCCTTGTAAGCTTTCCATTAACTCATCCATTGGGCAAGTGGCAATTTCTTTCGTCTTCCCGCATTCCATGCAAATAAAATGGTGATGATGATAGACGGTACTACATTTAAAACGAAAATGCTTTTCCCCGGATAATTCTGTCATTTCTAAAATTCCAAGTTCGACAAATAACGATAAATTGCGATAAATCGTATCAAAACTTAATCCCGGGTAATCATCTTTTAACGTGTCTAATACATCTTTTGCGGTCAAATATTTGTTCGTATTCGCAAATAGCTGCAACATATCTTCTCGTTTGCCCGTATGCTTAAACCCTTTTTCTTTCATCAATTGAATCGCTTCCGCCACATTCATTTTCTTATCCCCTTTTCCACTTTTTCCATATCATCGTCATAAGTAAAATGAGTACGGCAAGCATCACAATCGTTCCGCCTGGTGCTAAGTCTAATTGATACGATAACAGCAATCCAGCAATAACCGAAAGTTCTCCAAATAAAATGGAATAACCAATCGCTTGTTTAAACCCTTTTGCGATACGAATGCTGGCGGCAACCGGTAACGTCATTAGAGAAGAAACAAGCAAAATGCCGACGATTCTCATTGATGCTGCAATAACTAGTGCGACGAGAATAATAAATACAAAATGAATCAGCTTTGCTCGAATTCCGGAAGCTACCGCATATTCTTCATCGAACGAAAGCAAAAACAACTCTTTATATAATAGTGAAATTGTCACAATGACTACAGCTGTAATCGCCAAAATAATCCATACATCTTGGCGGCTGACCGCGCTCACGCTGCCAAACAAATAGGAAAATAAATCGGTATTAAACCCGTCTGCAAGCGAAATGAAAATGACACTGAGCCCAATCCCTCCTGATAAAATAATCGGAATCGCTAGCTCCTGATAATGTTTGTAGACGGTCCGCAATTTTTCGACTAATAAGGAACCGACAACGGAAAAGGTCATTCCCATGTAAAGTGGGCTCACACTGACAAATGTCCCGACTTTTTTTTGCAGCAATAAACTCGCAGCAATTCCTGCGAGCGTCACGTGGCTAAGCGCATCAGCAATCAGTGATAAACGGCGAACGACGATAAATACTCCTAATAACGGGGCAACAATGCCAATTAATATCCCTGCAAAAAATGCATTTCGCAAAAACTCATAATGAAACATCGCTTGAATCATTGTCGTTGCTCCTTCATCAATGCTGATGGGAAAGCACATAAAGAGGGTGGCCGTAAAAATGCGACAGCTCCTTCTCCTGCAGTTCAGCAAATTCTTCCGCTTTCCCATGAAAATATAAATGTTTATTTAAACAGGCAACATGGGTCACTTTTTCAGTAATCGTACCGATATCATGCGTCACTAATAAAAGAGTAATACCGAGGTGACGGTTTAACTCATCAAGCATGGCATAAAAATTTTGCACATGATGAACATCGACACCGACCGTTGGCTCATCTAAAATCAGCAACTCCGGCTTGCTCACAATCGCCCGAGCAATAAAAACGCGTTGTTGTTGACCGCCGGACAGCTCCCCGATATTTTGATGACGGAATTTGCTCATTCCAACCGCTTCAATCGCTTCAAGCACCGCCTGTTTTTCTTTGCTCGTGAAAAAGCGAAATAAGCCAAGCTTCGCCGTTAACCCGCTAGCTACAACTTCATAAACGGTTGCTGGAAATCCTGTGTTAAAACTGTTCGCTTTTTGCGACACAAATCCAATGCGATGCCAATCCTTAAACGAAGAAACCCGCGTGCCGAACAAGTAGATATGGCCTTTTTGCGGCTTTAATAGTCCTAAAATACACTTTAATAACGTTGATTTCCCGGAACCATTCGGACCGACTAATCCGACAAACGCTCCTTTTGGAACGGAAAACGTAATATCCTCTAACACGTTTTCCTTTTCGTAACGGAACGATACGTGTTCAATCTTCAATATATCTTCGCCTTTCATAGCGTTCCCACCTGTTTTTTATGAAATATAAGAATGATTACGATTTATTTACAAATGTAGTATAGCTGAAACGAAGTCATTTGTAAACGACACCGCTCAGTGAATAGCAGATTTACATTTTGCGCCTCTTGCTTCATACGTACTCATGATCGTAATCCATGCTTTCATGGGTAACATTTTGTGACCTCTAATCGTGGTGCAGCTGCCCTTCCCACGCTCCCCGGCTCAAAGATTGCAAAATTACATCTGCTATTTCTTTATAATGATCGAAACAATAATCGTCGCTTTCGTTTCATCTAATTCCTGGACCACCATCAATCGTTTTAAAAGCAATGCAATACGCCATGAATACATTCCTTGCTCTAGTACAAATACAAACTCTGCCCAACTAAAAATAAAAATTCAGAAACACAACAAATTCACCAATAGAAAACGGCAGCTTTTTTGCCAGTAAAATTTCTGTTCCATCTAAAAAAACGCCGTGGTCAATCACTAGACCAGCACCTAGCGCCAATCCACCAAACAAAGTCGCTTAAAACCGGCTCTTTTGTGAATGGCTCAAAATGAGGAAAGAAGTCGCTCTACTGCCGCACATGGAATAATCCTAAAAATAGAGGAAAACAAAATAAATTTCCAATTGTTTATATCTATAGTACATAAATGGAGCATCAATAACACAACAAGATGCCAAGAAATTCAAGAACGACCAAATGGTAATCTAAAATACGTCGGTGAATTGATTCTCGCCAGCACAGCAAGCGAAGCGCCAATAACAATGAACAAAAGGCGATACAGGTGATGTTAATACTTTCCTTTTCATGTTATTTCTGTATCCAAAAAATATCCTTCATTTTTACTCATCGCTTTATTATAACATAGCACCTCATTTTCTTGCCTCTCATACGATACATAGTAAGGAGGGAGCGAATCATGAATATTTACCAACAAATCATTAATCAAAAAATCAAAACGATTACCCCTGAGGAACTTGTATCGTACAGCCGCGATTACGGTATTTCATTAACAATGGAAGAAGCAAAAAAAATTATTCATATTGCACAAAATCGGCAAATCAATGTGTTCGACCCGCAAGAACGGAAGAAATGGATAAAGGAGCTTGCGAAAATTACGTCTCCGCAAACAGCGAGACAAGCGAATGAGCTGTTTTTAAAGTTCATAAAGAAAAAGTAATCAGAAAAGGGCGAGGTCATCATAGACTGCTAAAACAATCGTTCCTCAATCGTAAAAGATACTTATTTTTAAAAAGGGCCTTTCACCATGCGTGAAAATGCCCTTTTCTCCCTTTATTGTTCATTCATGATTTTCGTCAGAACTTCCTCGTCAAATGTTTGTTCACGTAACATTGCAATTTCAAACTTATACGGTGGCTTTTTGTTGTTTTTATCTTCCCCAACATACGGCGTTTCTAAAATTTTAGGAATATCAGAAAGCTGCGGATGATGGACGATATAGTTTAACGCTTGAAATCCGATATGACCAAAACCGATATTTTCGTGCCGGTCTTTTCGGCTGCCGCGTGGATTTTTACTGTCATTAATATGAAGAACTTTTAATCGTTCAAGCCCAATGATTTTATCAAATTCTTCCAATACCCCATCAAAGTCTTCGACAATGTTGTATCCAGCATCGTGGGTATGACATGTGTCAAAACAAACCGAGAGCTTATCATTGTGCGTCACACCATCGATAATTTTCGCCAGCTCTTCAAAGCGGCTGCCGCACTCCGACCCTTTTCCTGCCATTGTTTCTAAGGCAATTTGGACATTTTGTTCACGCGTTAACACTTCGTTTAACCCTTCAACAATTTTGCGGATTCCAGCTTCGACTCCTGCTCCGACATGGGCACCGGGATGAAGAACGATTTGTTTCGCACCAATGGCCTCTGTTCGCTCAATTTCCGAGCGTAAAAATTGAACACCAAGCTCGAATGTAGCCGGATTTGTCGTATTTCCAATGTTGATAATGTAAGGAGCATGAACGACAATTTCGTCAATGCCATGTTCTTTCATATGAGCAAGTCCAGCTTCGATATTCAGCTCTTCAATTTTTTTTCGTCTCGTATTTTGCGGAGCCCCTGTGTAGATCATGAATGTATTCGCTCCATAAGATACTGCTTCTTCACTGGCACCCAGCAGCATTTTTTTGCCGCTCATTGATACATGCGAGCCAATTTTTAACATTCCCCGTCTCCCTTTCTATCCGGTTCCGCTTTATTTTTTCTTTAAGCGACGCAACCGTTTTTTCTGTTTTTCAATTTCTTCTTTTAGCTTTTTCTTATAACCCGGTTTTACCTTTTTCGTTTTTTTCAACTTGTTGACAAGTTGCTCGAGCTCTTCATCTGTTTTTTCGCGCTTTTTTCGCTGGTTCCATGGCGGAAGCTCAACCCATTCTCTGCGCACAAGATCACGATGAAGAAAATCAATTCCCATTTTCTCCAGTTTCGTTAGCGCATCTTGGTCGGATGGTTCGTAAATGGTGATGGCAATTCCTGTGTAGCCTGCACGTGCTGTACGTCCAACGCGATGCACATAAAATTCTAAATCGTGCGGCAGTTCATAGTTAATAACGTGGCTCACTCCTTGAATATCAATGCCTCGCGCAGCTAAATCCGTTGCGACAATATATTGAAACTCTAGATCACGAATTTGCTTCATCATTCTTTTCCGCTCTCGTGGCGTTAAATCACCGTGTAAAACTCCGACTTTCAATCCTTTTTCGCTTAGCGCGTCCACTATTTCATCAGCCATTTTTTTCGTATTTGTAAACACAATTGCTAAATACGGATTATACGAAATAAGCATGTCATGCAACAAATTCAATTTATCGCGGTGACGGAGTGGCACAAGAATATGTTCAATCTTTTCTGCTGTGACTTGCTTCGGAGCAACATGAACATATTTTGGGTTTTCCATATACTTTCTCAAAAACGGTTTTAATTTTTCCGGAATTGTTGCTGAAAACACTAACATTTGTAAATCTTTCGGCATTCTTGCAGCAATTTGATCGACATCAACAATAAAGCCCATATCTAACATCATATCTGCCTCATCGACAACGAGCATTGAGGCTGTATGAACAAAAAGCACTTGTTCGCGAATAAAATCATTAATTCTTCCCGGCGTCCCCACAACAATATGCGGCTGCTTTTTCAGCTTTTCCATCGCCTTTTGTTTATCTGTTCCTCCAACAAAGCAGCGTGCCACAATTTGATGATCACTTGGACAAAACTTTGTAATTTTTAGTATTTCATGGTAAATTTGTGTGGCAAGCTCTCGCGTCGGAGCGGTGATCACTGCCTGCACTTCCAAACGGCGCGGGTCGATTTTTTCAATAATCGGCAATAAATACGCATGCGTTTTTCCCGTTCCTGTCTGCGATTGACCGATGGCGCTCTCACCGCGAAGGATACTCGGAATGAGCCGCTCTTGAATTTCTGTCGGTTTATAAAAATTGAGTTCTTTAATCGCCTCTATGAGAAAAGGTTGAAATGAAAACCTCTCAAATAATGTTTCCTTCACACGCCCTGCTCCTTTCTATAGACGTTGTCCCCTTCATAACCCGATTTACCATTATAGCTGATTTTCACTATTCGCCGCAACATTAGGCACTTGTCTAAACGAAAAACACTTTTTGTGATGTTCGCATAATGTATGTAAAGAAGCATTGTTTATGCACATTGCCTAGAAAGGAGGAAAAAATGATGATTCGTAGACCCCCAATGTTTCCCCCTACACCGGCTCGTTCATTTCCGTTAATGAACGCATCATTTCCGACCCAGCCTATTCAGCCGCGTCCAGGACTTGGTGGCTTTTTAGCAAGACTGTTTTCCCGAGGACAACCAGCCCCTCCTGTTCCTCATGGGTTCATGATGCCAACCCTTCAAAACGCTGCTACTAACGTTGCTGCCAACACCGGAGGAGGTCTTGGCGGCATACTAACAAATGTACAGAGAATGCTGGGCATTGCCCAAAACGTTGTTCCGATGGTGCAACAATACGGTCCGCTTGTCAAAAATATCCCCGCAATGATGAAAATATGGAAAGAGCTCAAAACAACGAACGAAGAAGAAAACGAAGAAAACGAAGAAAAAGAAGAAAAAGAAGAAAAACAAGAAAAGAAAAAAAAGACATCCTCATCCGTTAAACGCGATATTCCAACCGCTAAAGCAACTGATCGAGAAAAAACAACAAAAGAACCAAAACCATCTAAGCCAAAACTGTATATTTAGTTCTTCTTTGTATTCTCCTTCTTTCTCCGCTATAATGAAAGAAGGCACTCAAAGTACTCTCTCCGTATAGCGGAGCGAAGGAGGAACAAAAATGGAAGTCATCAAAATTACGCCGCGTGGCTATTGCTACGGGGTTGTCGATGCGATGGTCATTGCAAGAAATGCTGCGTTAGACCCAACATTGCCGAGACCGATCTATATTTTAGGAATGATCGTTCATAATAAACATGTTACCGATGCTTTTTCGGAGGAAGGCATCATTACTCTCGACGGAGAAAACCGCTTAGAAATTCTTGAAAAAATTAATAAAGGAACGGTCATTTTTACCGCTCACGGCGTTTCTCCTGAAGTAAAAAAACGCGCTCGAGAAAAAGGGCTTGTCACTATTGATGCTACATGCCCGGATGTAACAAAAACGCACGACTTAATTCGCGAAAAGCTGGCAAGCGGCTATGAAGTTATTTATATCGGTAAAAAAGGCCATCCGGAACCAGAAGGAGCAGTCGGCATCGATCCAACACGCATTCATCTTGTTGAAACAGTCCATGATGTCGAGCAATTAGCCATTCAGAGCGAAAAAATTATGGTCACCAATCAGACAACGATGAGCCAATGGGACGTTGCTCATATTATGGAAAAAGTAAAAGAAAAATATCCGCACGTCGAAATGCATAAAGAAATTTGCTTGGCAACACAGCTTCGTCAAGAAGCCGTCGCAAAACAAGCAAAAGAAGCGGATGTTACAATCGTCGTCGGCGATCCTAAAAGCAATAACTCGAATCGTCTTGCTCAAGTGTCCGAAGAGATTGCAGGAACAAAAGCTTACCGCGTGGCGGATGTAACAGAAATTGAGATTGACTGGATAAAAAACGCCAAAAAAGTGGCGGTGACTGCTGGTGCTTCGACGCCGACGCCAATTACAAAAGAGGTCATTGCATTTCTTGAGCAGTTTGATCCAAATAATCCAGAGACATGGAAACGTGAACGAAAAGTACCCCTTCACAAAATCTTGCCAAAAGTAAAAACAAAACAGGAAAAATAAGAAAGCAAGAGCCGATATTCTTCGGATAGACAGAATATCGGCTTCTCGTTTTTATAAAAAAGTAAACGGATCCGTATGTACTTGTGAAACATAGACAGTTGTTGCAAATTTTTGTTGAGCGAACTGTTGCTCCAAAAAGCGGGCCACTCCTTGCTTCATCACCTTTTCGACGTTATGTCCCGGATCAACAATATTTAATCCAAGCATCATCGCATCATGGGCAACATGATAGTAAACATCTCCTGTTACATAGACGTCGGCACCGCTGAACTTCGCTTGCGAAATATACTTATTGCCATCTCCGCCAACAACGGCGACTTTATTTACTTTGTCCTGCAAGTTCCCCACTACGCGCACTGCTGGAACATCAAGCGCTTTTTTTACATGCTCGGCAAACTCAGCAAGCGTCATCTCCTCACGTAACCGTCCGAGTCGACCTAATCCAAATGTGCGCCCCTTATTTTCTAATGGATAGACATCATAGGCAACTTCTTCATATGGATGAGCTTTGAGCATCGCTGTAACTACCTTTTTTTGCAACGAAGCCGGGAAAATTGTTTCAATGCGTACTTCTTCGACTTTTTCAAGCGTTCCTTTTTCACCGATAAACGGATTCGCCCCTTCTTGCGGCAAAAACGTTCCAATGCCGCGGCTATTAAACGTACAATGACTGTAATTTCCAATATGGCCTGCCCCTGCATTGCCAAGCGCTTCGCGAACCGCATCGGCATGCGTATCCGGTACATAGACAACTAATTTCTTTAGCGCTTCCTCGTACGTAGGAACGAGTACCTCGACTTCTTGTAACCCGAGTGCTTCCGAAAGCCAGTCATTTACTCCGCCTTCAGCAATATCTAAATTTGTATGAGCGGCATAAATGGCAATATCATGCTTCATGCATTTTGCAATGATGCGCCCTTGCGTTTGGTCGGTAATGATATGTTTGACCGGACGATAAAGCGGCGGATGATGGGCGATGATGAGATCGACTTTGTTTTCAATCGCTTCATCAACCACTTCTTCTAATACATCTAATGTAATCATGACGGTATGAATTGGCTTGTTGAGCGTGCCGATCTGTAAGCCGATTCTATCACCTTCCATTGCCAAATGCTTCGGAGCAAATTGTTCAAATAGCTGAATGACTTCATGCCCGTTTGGTATTTTTTTCATCGTAACGCCTCCTCAACAATGCGAATTTTTCGTTCCAACTCTTGTTTTTTCGCCATACTTTCGGCAGTTGTTGCTTTTTCCGTTAATTGCGCTACAATCTGTTTCCAATGGGCGACTTCTTGCTCCCATTTTTTCAAAAATACATCATTTCTCTCTTTCATAAGAAACGGTCCTAATAGTATTTCTGCTTCGATGTTATCATACGGTTTTTTGCCATCGCCTTTTTCTGCTACTAACACTTCGTAAATTCTTCCATCCTCCTCTAAAATGCGTTCGGCGATTAGCTCCCAATCGTTGTCCATCAACCACTGACGAACGACGTGGGAACCGATATTTGGCTGTAAAATTAATCGCTTCACTCCGGCTAGTTTTTCTTTTCCAGCTTCTAAAATATTAGCTATCAGTGTCCCTCCCATCCCGGCAATCGTAATACAATCTACTTCCTCTAGCGCAATAACTTCCAGACCATCTCCTTTTCGTACGGAGATGACATCACTTAATCCCGTTTTAGCAACTTGTTGTTTGGCAGATCGAAATGGCCCGTCTGCCACTTCCCCAGCGACTGCCATTGTAATATATCCTTGTAAATAAGCATAACAAGGCAAATACGCATGATCGGAACCGATATCGGCTAACTTCGATTGCGTCGGAATAAAAGAAGCAACCGTCTCTAGTCGTTTTGATAAACGTAACTCATTCATCTTTTTCACCACAACTTCATTAGTTCTTTTGTTTATTTTATCACAAACAAAAAATCCCTTCACCTAAGGTGAAAGGACCTTTTGTTATTGTAATTTCGAAAGCCATTTTGCCATTTCATCAGCTTTTTCCGGCGGCACAAGACCTGAAGGCATGTTGCCACGTCCATGTTGAATGACATCTTTAATTTGATCTAACGAAAGCCGTTTGCCCACACCTTTTAACGACGGACCGACGCCACCTTCATAGTTGGCACCATGACAGGCGCTACATGTTTGTTTATAAAACTCTTCCGGGCTCGCTGCAGCCGCTTGCTCCGTTTTTTCTCCACCTTTTTTCTCTTTCGCAAGCTCGTCCATATCGCCGAGACCTTTAAACGAAAGGGCAAGCATAAGACCAATCCCAAAGACCATAATGAGCGCAAATGGGATCAATGGATTTCGATTCATGTTTTTTACCTCCCTTATGTATAACGAGCTCTTTAAAAAAATGTAAACGCTACAAACAATTTTATTTTACTGTAAATTACCGAGAAGGAAAAGCCCTAATTATCATCTTATGGAAAATCGTCACAGAATAAAAGCCAGCTTAGAAAAATAGTGAGGCGCACAGCAATCCAAGTCCAGCAATGCCTGATATCGTGAAATAGAAAAAACGAAAGCGAATCCCGATCACCATCCATAATAGACAATTTAAGAAAATCACCACAGCTACGATAGCTTTTTCTTTCGGAAAATAATAATCACATGCTTGCACGGAAGCAAGGAGCAACAGAAATGCCCCGCTAATAAGCGGAAGATGGATGAGTTTTCGTTCCTTCGCCCACAACCAAACTGCTACCATACATACAATGAAAAAAAGAAACAAAAGGAGCATTTGCAAAACGAATGACAATTCAGTAAAATAAATGACAAGAATACTTATTGGAAACAATAGACAAATCATACTTATGAATAAAAGATGGATAAGGTTGAATCGGGAAATATGGGATCTGTTGCTAGCAAGCCCTTCTGTATAAAGGGCCAACAAATAATCGCAATATTGTTCTGGAAGAAGACGAGAGCGCTTCCAATATTCAATTTCTCTTATAATAATTTCGCGTCTTTTTTCATTCATACTCATCGGCCTTTCCTAGAAATAAAAAATAGTTTACTTCTATTGTAAGAAGTAAACTATTCATTGTAAATTAAATTGTTATTCTAAAAAGTCTTTTAATCGCTTGCTGCGGCTTGGATGACGCAATTTCCGAAGCGCCTTTGCTTCGATTTGGCGAATGCGCTCGCGAGTAACACCAAACACTTTTCCTACTTCCTCAAGTGTACGCGTGCGCCCATCATCTAAGCCAAAACGTAAACGAAGCACGTTTTCTTCACGGTCTGTGAGCGTATCTAATACATCTTCCAGCTGTTCTTTTAAGAGTTCATACGCAGCATGTTCAGATGGAGAGGTCGCATCTTGGTCTTCAATAAAATCGCCTAAATGCGAATCGTCTTCTTCACCAATCGGCGTTTCGAGCGACACAGGCTCTTGCGCGATCTTTAAAATTTCGCGCACTTTTTCCGGTGTTAAATCCATCTCTTCGGCAATTTCTTCTGGAGACGGTTCGCGGCCAAGGTCTTGAAGCAGCTGTCTTTGCACGCGAATGAGTTTGTTGATCGTCTCAACCATGTGAACAGGAATGCGAATGGTCCGCGCTTGGTCAGCAATGGCGCGCGTAATCGCTTGACGAATCCACCATGTCGCATACGTACTAAATTTATAGCCTTTACGGTAATCAAATTTTTCAACCGCTTTGATTAAGCCCATGTTTCCTTCTTGAATTAAGTCAAGAAACAACATGCCGCGACCAACATAGCGTTTGGCAATGCTGACAACAAGGCGAAGGTTGGCTTCCGTTAAACGGCGCTTTGCTTCTTCATCGCCTTGTTCAATTCGCTTGGCTAGTTCAATTTCTTCTTCAGCCGATAGTAACGGAACGCGCCCGATTTCTTTTAAGTACATACGAACCGGATCATTAATTTTGACCCCGGGTGGCACCGTTAAATCGTTTAAATCAAATTCTTCTTCTTTTGTTAAATCGTCTATGTCTGGATCGGTGTCCAAGTCAGATTCACTAATGACATCGATACCTTGCTCAGCTAAGTATTCATAATATTCATCCATTTGATCAGAATCAAGATCAAATCCAGACAATCGCTCGGCAATTTCTTCGTACGTTAAAATGCCGCGCTTTTTTCCCAGTTCTGTTAATTGTTCTTTCGCTTGTTCTAGTGTGACATTAGAGTCAACTTGTTTTGAGCGAGCTGATTTTTCAGCCATTTTGTTACCCCCTTCTAAAGCTTTACAACAACGTCACGAAATTGATAATTGTTTTTTCATTTCAATTATTTCTTTGGCAATGCGGGCAGCTTTCAAAAAGTCTTTTTTCCGTTCTGCCTCGATTTTTTCCTGTTCTTTTTCCTTTAGCATTAACCATTTTGGGTAATTCAACACATGTTTGATATAATCGTTTAACTCTTGAGTAGAGATTTCTTCGTTAATAAGAAGCATCGATAGCTCTGTTACAAGCGGCTTTAAATGATCAGGCACACGCGCAATCAGCAAGCTAACATCCGGCTCGTTTCCTTCCTCGTAAAACGCATATACATACGCAGCAATGGCGCGATGTTCTTCAATGTTGAACTCTCCTTGAATCGCTTGCTGAACAGTCAAGGCAACATCTCGGTTCCGAAGCATATGGGCAAGCAATATTCGTTCAGCGTTTTGAAAAGCAGGAAGAAGTTTTTTAGGCAGCGGTTGTCGCGTTGCTACCCGTTCCCGAGCGTCGGCGTTATGTTTGTCTTTCGTTTTTTTATAACGCTCCAATTGCTGCTGCAAAGCAGATAATGAAAGGGAAAATTCGTTTGCTAATTGTCGTAAATAGTAATCTTTTTCAATCGGATTGGTCAATTGGCTAATTTCTTGTAGCACTTCTTCAATGTAGCGGATTTGGTCACTTTCATTCTGTAAATTTTTCCCTCTGCGCAAATACGCCATTTTAAACGCCATAAAGGAGTTGCTCGCTTCAATAACGTCACGTTGAAATCGCTCTGAACCGTACTTTCTTATATATTCATCTGGGTCCAGGCCATCAGGAATTGTAGCAATCTTCACATGACAACCTGTTCCAGACAGGAGTTCCGCTGCGCGAAACGTTGCTTCAATTCCAGCTGTATCACCGTCATAGCAAATGATGACGGATTCGACATTTCGTCGAAGAATGCGCGCTTGATCTTCTGTTAAGGCTGTTCCCATCGTCGCAACGGCATACGCCACTCCAGCTTTTATCGCGGAAACAACATCAGCAAATCCCTCAAATAAAACCGCTTCTTGGCGTTTTCGAATATGTAAGCGCGCTTGGTGAAAGTTATATAAAATTTTTCCTTTATGAAAAATTAACGTTTCGGGACTATTTAAATATTTTGGCTGTCCTTCTCCTAACATTCTTCCAGAAAAAGCGACCGTTTCTCCATGATGGTTATGAATCGGAAACATAATCCGGTTGCGAAACCGATCAAAATAGCCCCCGTTCTCTTTGCGAATAACGAGCCCTGCCTTTTCCATCAGTTCAAGAGAAAAACCGCGTCCCGTTAAAAACTTTACGGCAAAATCCCATGAATTCGGCGAATAACCGATTTCGAATTGCTCAATAATTTCACGCGTCCATCCGCGTGCTTGCAAATAGTCAAATGCCGCTTGTCCTTCTTTTGTATTTAAAAGCAAATGATGATAAAATTTCTTTAGAAGCTCATGAGCTTCTATCATTTTCTTCGCTTCATTCGCGCCCGTATAGCTTTCGCGTTGATCGTCTAACGCTAAATGAGATAGGTCAATATTTGCTCTTGATGCTAATCGCTTGGCTGCATCAATAAAAGATATTCCTTCTATATCCATGAGAAACGAAAAGACGTTTCCTCCGGCACCGCAACCAAAACAGTGAAAAATTTGCTTTTCAGGAGAAACGGAAAACGACGGCGTTTTTTCCCCATGGAATGGACACAAACCAAAATAGTTACGTCCTTGTTTTTTCAGCTGTACATAGTCACTAATGACATCGACAATATCTACAGAACGACGAATCGCTTCAATCGTTTCTTCGGGAATGCGGTATCCCATATCAACAGCTCCATGTTAATTATTCTCGACCTATACGGAATTTCCTGCGAGTTTCGACAAAATTTTTTCGAAACCTTGTAGAAATACACGACGTTCCTCGTTTGAGAAACGTTTTGCCCCCTTCTGGTATATCCCTTGCCTTCGCTGTTTCGCTTGAAGATAGCGAAGATGAAGAATATTGTCCATTTCCCTTTCTTCATACACTTTTCCTCGCGGCGAAATCACATAGATGCCGCGGTTTACCAGCATGCTCGCCAACCCGATATCTTGGGTCACGACAACATCTCCTTTAACAGCGCGGTTCAAAATATATAAATCGACCGCTTCTTTTTCTGTATCCACGTATACCCATTTCATTTCTTCAGAACGAGAAACATGGTTATACGAAGATACAAACACACTTAGTATATTATATTTACGAGCGAGCCAGAAAATTTCACTTTTTACTGGACAAGCATCTGCATCAACAAAGATTGTTGGTTGCAATCCGTTATGCCTCCTAATATTCTACATCGTTCACAAAAATCCTGCTTTTCCCTCCTATATAAAAAACGAATTTTGTCGAAAAAGATTTTTTTGTTCCCCTTGACAAGTAGCTATAAATAGTTTACTCGCTCTATATGTACTCTAAACCTATTTTGTTCATTTTTATCACAATTTTTTATTATAATACAAATGGTCAGAATATGCTATAGAAAAGTAAAAAAGCACAGTTCACGATATCGTGAATGTGCTACAATTTTCTTTTTTTCATAATAATGTTAGCAGTCTCTTCTACTGCCTTGTTCGTTACATCAATGACATCGCAGCCAATTTTTTTGATGACTTCATCAAAATAATCAAGCTCTTCTTTAATTCGATCCATATTGGCATAAATGGCTTGATCGTTCAATCCAAGCGATTTGAGTCGCTCACGGCGAATGGAAATCAATTTTTCCGGGCTGATTTTCAAGCCGAAACATTTTTGTGGCGATACTTTAAATAGTTGTTCCGGCGGTTCTACTTCCGGTACAATCGGAACGTTGGCGACCTTCAATCGCTTATGAGCTAAGTATTGGGAAAGCGGAGTCTTCGATGTGCGTGAGACACCGACTAGCACAATATCCGCTCGCAAAATGCCGCGAGGGTCACGTCCGTCGTCATATTTCACAGCAAACTCAATCGCCTCGATTTTTTTGAAGTAGTCTTCATCCAACACACGTACTTGTCCCGGCTCATAGCGCGGCGTCATGCCAAACAAATCGCGCATTTTTTCAATAAGCGGTCCGATGATGTCATACGCCTCCACACCTTCACGCGCAGCTTCTTCAATAAGAAATTGACGCATTTCTGGCACAACAAGCGTAAATGCAATAATCCCTTTATTCATTTTTGCAAGGGCGACAACTTCCGCTAATGTTGTTTTATCCTCTACATATGGCACTCGCTTTAATTGGATGAGTGAACTATTAAACTGGCTGGCTGCCGCTTTTACCACTAACTCTGCGGTTTCTCCTCCTGAATCAGAAACGACGTATACGAAACGTTGGCTCATCTCCATCCCCTCTCTACAACAAATCGTCTTTCGCTAGAGAAACGAAAGCTTTCGTCATATTTGTTTTAGTAATTCTCCCAATCACTTCGTAGCCTTTTTCTGTTTTTTTCACGACCGGCATCGCATCAATTTGTTTTTCAATTAGCCTCTCGGCGACATCAATGAGCAAGTCGTCTTTATAACAAACCGTAATATTTGGCATTCTTGTCATAATAATATTCACAGGAATCGTTGTTAACTCTTGTTTGCCGATACTTGCCCGCAACAAATCTTTTCTTGACAGAACGCCAACTAATAGCGACTCGTCATCGACGACAAACAACGTTCCGACATCTTCAAGAAACATTGTCACAATCGCATCATATACGCTGACATTTTCATTGACTACGACCGGAATCGATTGGTAATCGCTGACTTTAATTTTTTTGATCTTGTCAGCAAGAAGTTGAGAACCTGTCTTTCCTGTATAAAAATAGCCGACTCTCGGCCTTGCCTCCAAATAGCCAGCCATAGTTAAAATTGCCAAATCAGGGCGCAATGTCGCTCTTGTTAAGTTCAATTTTTCGGCAATACTTTCACCCGTAATGGGACCATGATCTTTAACAATTTGCAAAATTTGCTCTTGGCGTTTATTTAGTTCTATTGTCGCTCACCACCTTACCAAATAGGCTATACTCATATGAAAATATTATAACTTAATGAAACGTTTTGCAAAGGAGAAATCGTGAAAATTCATTTTGTTCAAAAAAATCAAGCCTGTTGCATAAACAGGCTTTGCTCACTGCAAATGATGTTTGAGTTGTTCCATTTGGGTTAAAAAACGCTTCGTTTTTAACATGAGTCCCGAATACTCCTCATAATAGGCGGAAATGACATGGTGCAGCTCTTTTTTTGTTTCATCTTTGACAGAAATTTTCCCTAATCTCGATAGATCGAGGTAATAAAATAGCCGTAATAGTTTCACCGCAGCTGGGGAAAGAGGCAAACGGTGTGGATCTTTCTGTTCACAACGATGGCAAAGAAATCCTCCTTCCTTAATGGAAAAAGAAAATTTCCCTTCCGTTCGCCCGCAAACAGCACATCGATCTAATGTAGGAGGCAATCCCATGACGCTTAACATTTTCATTTCATAAATGTACATTAGAATCTCTAAATCAAGGCCATCGTTCATATACTTTAGTGTTTGAAGAAGCAACTCAAACAAATAAGGATTTCTTCTCTGCTCTTCGGTCACTTTATCGGTCAACTCAACAATGTAAGAGGCATAGGCGGTTGTAAAAATATTTTCGCGAATCGCTCGCATCGTGTCAACCACTTCCCCCTGGTGTAAAACCCCGATTCCACGACTTTTTTGAATTAAATAATGGCCGTATGTAAACGGTTGGGTAACAGCAGAAAGGCGGCTGCTTGGCTTTTTCGCCCCGCGTGCCATTGCAGCCACCTTTCCCCATTCTCTTGTAAACAACGTGACAATTTTGTTGGTTTCTCCGTAATCAATGGTTCGAAGCACAATGGCTTCACATTTTTCAAACAACATTATCACCACCAAGCTGAAAAAGCAGCTTAGAAAATCGGCTGATCCATTTCGCTTACTTCATTTTCTTGTTCATCGCCATTCGGTTGATATTCTCTTTCAAGCTCTTTAAAAAGGAGATATGTGTCGATATTCCCTGTTTGGCTAAACAGCTTCCATGTGAATTCTAGCATCGAACCACACCTTTCCGCCCTTACAGCATAGCTTGTTATTCAATCTATTTATAGGTTGGTCTTGCTACGAAACGTTTATGTTACGTAAAATTTGCTAAATTTAAATTAATATTCATCTTCCCTAAATCCGAAATCGCGCAACTGCGACAGCTTATTTCGCCAATCTTTTTGCACTTTTACCCAAAGTTCTAAAAATACTTTCGAGCCAAGCAACGCTTCAATATCCATACGGGCACGCTGTCCAATTTCCTTTAGCATTCGTCCTTGTTTTCCAATAATAATCCCTTTTTGCGAATCGCGTTCAACAATAATCGTTGCGCCGACATACACGGTCTGGCTATCTTCACGCCGTTCGATCGTATCAACGACAACAGCGATTGAATGCGGAACTTCCTCGCGCGTTAAATGAAGCGCTTTTTCTCGAACCAATTCCGCAATAATAAACCGTTCAGGGTGGTCGGTCACTTGATCAGGCGGATAATATTGCGGTCCTTCCGGCAAATACTTTTTAATTTGTTCGATCAATGTTTCTACGTTGTTTCCTTGTAGCGCTGAAATCGGGACAATTTCAGCAAACGAATACAGCGATTTATAGTGGTCAATAAGCGGCAGCAATTCATCAGGATGAACTTGGTCGATTTTATTGACGACTAAAAAGACAGGTGTTTTTATTTCTTTAAGACGCTCAATAATAAACGCGTCTCCGCGACCGAACCCCTCTTCGGCATTGATCATAAACAAGATTAAATCAACTTCCTTTAGGGCGTTTTGCGCGACTTTCATCATAAAATCGCCCAATTTATGCTTTGGTTTATGAATTCCTGGTGTGTCGATAAAAATGATTTGTGCATCGTCAATTGTATATACACCTTGAATTTTATTACGCGTCGTTTGTGGTTTATCGCTCATAATGGCGATTTTTTGTCCAATGACGCGATTTAAAAACGTCGATTTTCCAACATTCGGTCTACCGATAATCGAAACAAATCCTGATTTATATCCTTCTCTATTCATGCAAATCCTCCGCTAAAAATGCTTCTGATAGTAGTTCTTTCACAGTTAGTTCAGTTGTATCACCATTTAAATTTGCCAAAACCACCTTCATATCTGGTGGACATAATTCGGAAATGACTTGGCGACATGCCTCACAAGGCAGCACCAGACGATCGGAATCGGCAATCACCGCCAACGCCACGTATTCTCGTTCTCCTTCTGAATAAGCTTTAAACAACGCGGTTCGTTCTGTACAATTGCATACGCTATAGGCAGCGTTTTCAATGTTACAGCCGCGGTATACTTTGCCTTCCCTTGTCAATAAAGTGGCACCGACTTTACATTTTGAGTAAGGAACGTAAATATTCTCATGCTTTTTTGCTTCTTCAATTAGCAAAGGAGTAAAACTCCTTCTTTTTTATTTTACAATAAATTGATGAAAATTTCATCTCCCTTTACAAAAATGTAACAGAAAAATTAGAATTTTCTCATTTCATCACTTATATGATATATGGCAAAAAAATGATGATACCGATTATGACAGAGATCATTGCTCCTACTAAAACAGCGCCAGCAGCAATATCTTTCGCCGCTTTTGCAAGCGGGTGCAGTTCTTGTGTCGTTAAATCAACGACGCGTTCTAGCGCCGTATTCACCATTTCTAAACTAATGACCATCCCTATTGTTACCAATAAAATGAGCCATTCCGTTTTTGAAATATTGACAATGAAGGCAGTAACAATGGCGATGAAGGCAAAAAACAAATGAACTTTCATATGCGATTCCTCTTTTATCGCCATCACGATTCCCGTCCACGCATAGGCAAAACTTTTCGCTTCGCGTTTCCAACTTCTCATGTTTTATCTTGTTAACCCGTATTGCTCAAGGATTTGTTTTTGTTTTGCAAACATTTCTTTTTCTTCTTCCTCGGTTTCGTGGTCATAGCCCAATAAATGCAAAAAGCCATGAACCGCTAAGAACCCGAGTTCGCGCATGAACGAATGCCCGTATTCTTCCGCTTGCTCTTTAGCTTTCGGGACGGAAATCACAATATCACCAAGCACAGGCGGCAAATCAGCTCCAACAATTTCAACTTCTCCATCACTCATTTCCTCAAGTGCAAAAGAAATAACATCAGTGGGCTGGTCTTTGCCGCGATAGTCGCGATTGATGACGCGAATTTGCTCATTATCAACAAAGGAAATGCTCACTTCTGCCCCCTCAGAAACTTGTTCGATCTCGGCAGCATAATTCAACAACTGTTCGATAATCTTTCGTTGTTCTTCCGTTACTTCGTTTGTTTCGTCAATAAAATCAATGTGTAATTTCATGCTTATTTCACCTTTTCCTTTCGAATGTCTGGATATTCAATTCGCGAATGAAAGACGCCGTTGAGCGTTTCGCAAAGCGATTTAGCGACAAGCTCTAATTCCCTTAATGTAATATCACATTCATTGAATTGATTATCTTGAAGCCGGTCAGCAATAATGCTGCGGACAAGTTTTTCAATTTTCTCTTGTGATGGATTTGCTAGCGACCGGACCGCTGCTTCGACGCTGTCAGCAATGCTAATCACCGCTGCTTCCTTCGTTTGCGGTTTTGGTCCCGGATAACGGAATTCCTCTTCTAATACATAATCCATTTGTTGCGTCGCTTTATGATAAAAGTACTTCAACAGCGTTGTACCGTGATGCTGCTCAGCAATATCAATAATTTCTTTTGGCATTCGGTATTTTTTTAAAATAGAGACCCCATCTGTTACATGGGCAATAATAATATTTTTGCTTAATTGCGGCGATAATTGGTCATGTGGATTTCCGCCGATTTGGTTTTCAATAAAATAGCGCGGACGTTTTGTTTTTCCAATATCATGATAATAACAAGCCACTCGAGCTAACAAGCCGTTCGCCCCAATCGCTTCACACGCTGCTTCGGCTAAATTGGCTACCATAATGCTATGGTGATAAGTACCTGGTGCTTCCGTTAAAATTTTTCGCAGCAATGGGTGGTTAGGGTTCGAAAGTTCAATGAGCTTCATCGATGATAAAATTCCGAAGCTCGCTTCGAAAAATGGCAGCAAGCCGATAGTAAAGATCGCCGAGAAAAATCCTGAAGCAAGCGCCATTAATAAAAACATGCTCATTTCCATCATCGAATAATGGCCATTTTTCATCAATATCATCGCTAACATGACGACAATATTGATAAACGAAACGAAAAAGCCCGCTTGCCAAATTTTTGCTTTGCGCAGCTCTTTTTGTAGAAACAGACTTCCCGCTAAAGCGCTTGTTAACAAGTATACTGCGATGGAAGCGTGAAAGGTGCCGTTCATTCCTTCGTTAAATATCACACTCCCGCAGATCGAATAAATAACGCTCGTCATGATGGCAAGCCGTTCGCTCAATAAAATGCGGGTAAGCATCGTTCCGAACGCAACAGGGACGAGATAGCCGGTTGAAAAGGTGTCGCTTTCCGGAAGTAAACGAATCAGCTCCATAATGATAACAGTAATAGTAAAAATCGTGACATAAATCAATAAATACGTATTCGTTTGTTGACCATCATCGATCCACCGCGTAAAACCATAAATGATAGGAGCTATTAATAATATTACTAAAAGAAGAAGCCCGATAAAAGGTTGGATGGAGTGATCATTTTCCAACAATCCGACAAGCTTGAGCTGATGATAAATTTCGTTCGTAATAAATTGCCCTTCCTCGACAATAATTTGCCCTTGTAAAATTTTTACCGGTTTCACTTCATCCATTGCTTGTCTTCGCTTTTCTTCCGTAGCAGCGCGATCATAAATCACGTTTGGAATAATCGCTTCTTTTGTCAACTTCGTGACAATATCTTTTAAAGACGAGGGAAGCATCACGTATTTCAACTCATTTTGCACGCGCATTTTGGCTTTTTGCAGCTCTTCTTGTGTAATCGGCTCGTTCATAATGGAATGAACAGCTGTCACCGATGCTTCCTTTGCCACCCTTATTTCTTCACTTTTGGCAGTCAATAATCTTATCCACTCATCTTCAGATAAATACGTAAACCATTCTTGCGGCAAACGCTC
Source organism: Thermaerobacillus caldiproteolyticus (assembly GCF_013761245.1). Lineage (GTDB taxonomy): Bacteria > Bacillota > Bacilli > Bacillales > Anoxybacillaceae > Thermaerobacillus > Thermaerobacillus caldiproteolyticus. The sequence continues at coordinate 253,506 of NZ_JACDUT010000001.1, forward strand.
CTTTAACTTCTTTATTATTTCTGAATCGTTTTTTAACGATCCCGTCTCTTCCTGAATGTCTAAAATCGTTGTAAATAACGATGAAATTAAATCAACACGATTTTCTGCATATTCCTTTTTTAATGTATAAACGTCTGTTACTTTCTCTGCTGCCTCTTTTTTCAGTTTTTCGGTTGTATCTTTATCTTCAATCGTAATCGGCGACCGAATCGTTTCCTTGGAAATATCAAAAGGGCGAATCGAGTATTGTTGCGGTTTCACATGATAATAAAGCACCGTAACCATAAGCAATGCCAAAAACGTAAATAAAATATAACGAATGATACGCACATGTTTCACATGCTCAAGAAAAAAACGAATCCTCTCCAATTGATTTTCCCTCACTTTGCCTGCTAAAGAAATAGACCCATACAAAAGCACGATGGGTCTTTTCTTTCTTTATATCCCGGCTTGATCATAGGCTTGGATAATTTTCGCGACAAGCGGATGACGAACAACATCTGTCTGTTCCAAAAATACAAATGAAATATCACCGATAGCTGGCAGAATTTCTTTGGCTACCGCTAGCCCTGATTTGACTCCCTTCGGTAAATCGACCTGTGAAATATCGCCGGTAATGACCATTTTGGAACCGAATCCTAATCGTGTTAAAAACATTTTCATTTGTGCTGGTGTTGTATTTTGCGCTTCGTCTAAAATGACAAACGCATCCTCTAAGGTTCGCCCACGCATATACGCAAGCGGCGCAATTTCAATCGTTCCGCGTTCCACTAGGCGTTGCGTATGCTCTGCTCCTAGCACATCATGAAGAGCATCGTAAAGCGGACGCAAATACGGATCGACTTTTTCTTTTAAATCCCCTGGCAAAAATCCCAGACTTTCTCCAGCTTCCACCGCTGGACGTGTCAAAATGATGCGCTTGACATGGCCACCTTTTAACGCATTGACGGCCATGACCACAGCCAAATACGTTTTCCCTGTTCCCGCCGGTCCAATTCCAAACACAAGGTCATGTTTTTTAATCGCTGTCACGTATTGACGTTGTCCTAGCGTTTTAACACGAATCGGTTTTCCTTTTGCATTTTTCGTAATCTCTTCTTCATATAGCTCGATGAAATATTCAAGCGTACCGTTTTTCGCCATTTGGATCGCATACATAACATCGCGTTCGCTAATGGCAATGCCTTTGCGAATGACGACTAATAAATGGCGCAATACGTCCTCAACGAGCTGAACGTGCTCTGGACTACCGGAGACGCTCACAAGCTCTCCTCTCGTCACAATGGAAACACCTAACTCTTGCTCCATTCGCTTTAGATGGACATCATGAATGCCAAAAAGTGCAATCGCTTCGTTTGCATTTTCTACTTGTTGGCTAATTGTTACGAACTCTTCTGACATCCTTTAGTCTCCTTGAACAATAGGTTGTGGTATAGCGATATTTTCAATCACTTGATAATGCATCTCTACTCTTACTTTACCATTCTCTTTCGCTTCATGCAAAACTTTTTCCCCTTTAATGGAAGCATCTTCCTCCAATTTCGCTTTTAATTCTTTCCGAGCAATTTCTTTTGCTTTTTGAAGCGCTTCTTCCCACGAATAGTTTCTTGTTACCTCTTCAGTTTCCCGATAAATGACGCGCTCATAAAAGATTGGAAGTTCCCAGCGCCAAAAGCGCAGCGCTTTTTTTTGCTGGTCGATTTTATAATGTGAAAATGGCGGTTTTTTAAATCCCCAGACAGGAATCAAAATGTTTTTTATAGTAATATAATGCTTTTCTACATACTTTCCTGTCAATACATGAAATGATGCTTGTAATGGAAGGACAACGGTAGACTTGTACCATGTTTCGCCAAAAATTTTTCCGCGCGCTGGCACGAGTTTGGTTTGTCCTTCTTTCCCGATAATACCGGATACTAGAATTTGTCCTTTTTTGACATGGTCATGAACGGAAATGACTGGTTGTCCTTCTTCGACAAACATGTCCGTAATCACTGCCTTTTTCTTCGCCACTAAATGTTGCACACCGATTCGTTTCGTCTCTTTCGGCTGCTTTTTTTCAACGACTTGAAAATAAAAAGTTGTGCCTTTTAGCTCTACACCGACCCACGTAATCGTCTCAACACGGTTCGTTAGTTTTCGCTGAATCGTTTCGGGATCGTCAATAAGAAATTGAAATGCTCCTTTTTCTACTCCCATTCGCTGTAATTCCTTCATAATTCGATATTCCGTCTCGGGTTTTGCCCCTTTAATTTGAATGTTCCATACCATGTTGGAAAGCAGGAAAACCATAATGAAAAATAAACTTATTCCTACCATAAACCCGATATTGGAAACCATTTTTTTTAGGAAAAAAGGGAAACCGTTTTTCCCGATAAAATAAAGCTTGCATTCACTATTTCTCACAACAGCGCGCACGTTTGGTATATCTTTCAGGAGAATGAAAAATGTCGTTATATCTTCACTATGCTTTTTCACGTCCCAAACAGTAATACCGTTGCGTAGGCAAGCATTAATGAATCGTTCAGCACCTCTTCCCTGTACTTTGACCCTTACACTGCCTATGAACAAGCTCAACCACTGGTTTTTCATCACTTTTCCTCCCGAAAACATTATTCATCTATATAAATTACTTGGTTAATTTTCCCTTGTAGTAAAATTTCTTCGGGCAAAATTGTTTTAATCACAAACTGCTCTCCGCGAACGAGAAGCTGTCCTTGTTTCAATAGCAACCGCAATTCTTTATCGCTAAACGTGAGCAAGCCGCGATGATTTTCAATATAAATATGTATTTGTCCAATCATCGTAATGCGGGGAAGGTCCATGACAATGTCAGCGGGTAGTTCCAGTTTATTTGTAAGCCAACTTCTCATGCGCTGTCGCCACTTCTTGACCATAAAAAAGAACCCCCTTTCATCTCATACATATGAGAGAAAAGGGGGTTGTAGCACATTTTTACAATACATCATGATAAAAAAAGCTGTCTCATTAAAATGAGACAGCTTTTTATGAAGACAAATGCTGTTGGACAAGCTTGTTGACGAGAGAACCATCTGCTTTGCCCTTTACCTTTGGCATGATCGCTCCCATCACTTTGCCCATATCCGCTTTCGAAGTAGCTCCCACTTCGGCAATCGTCTCTTTCACGATTTGCGTGAGCTCTTCTTCTGTCAATTGCTTTGGCATATATAATTCAACAATTTGAATTTCTGCTTTTGTTTTTTCCACAAGGTCTGAACGACCAGCGTTTTCGAATTCTTGGAGGGAGTCTTTACGCTGTTTCAATTCGCGAGAAAGCACTGTCAGCTCTTCGTCTTCCGATAGTTGACTTTTGCCAAGCTTAATCGCTTCGTTTTGCAATGCTGCTTTCAACATCCGAATGACGGAGAGTTTTTCTTTTTCCTTGTTTTTCATCGCTTGTTTCATATCATCATTTAAACGCTCAAGAAGACCCATAAATACACCCTCTTTTAATGCTTGCGCTTTCTAGCCGCTTCAGACTTTTTCTTACGTCTTACGCTTGGCTTTTCATAAAATTCACGCTTTCTAGCTTCTTGCAATGTGCCTGTTTTTGAAACAGCACGTTTGAAGCGACGAAGAGCGTCTTCAAGCGACTCGTTTTTACGAACGATTGTTTTTGACATCCTACTTCCCTCCCTCCGAACAACACCACTTACATTTATGTTACCAAATGTGTACTTGTCAATTATAATATATGCAATATTGTAGGTCAACTAAAAAACTGTCATTGTCTCTCTTCCTTGTCCATACAATATGGTGAAAGGAGAGAGAACAAGTGATGCAACTATTAATATGGTTTACGGTCTATGTGGGCATTTTCTTGCTTGGTATGTTCATGATGAAATCCGGTCTTTACTCCCTTTCGGCGCAACAGTTAAAACAATGGCTATTACGCTTTACAAAAACCCCGTTGCAAGGATTTTTGACGGGAATAGTGGTTACCGCTTTGCTTCAAAGCAGTTCTGCGGTGATGGTCATTACCGTTGGCCTTGTGACAACCGGTTATTTCACGTTTCGGCAATCGATCGGAATTATTTTAGGCAGCAATATCGGTTCGACAATCACTACGGAAATCATTACACTTGACTTAGGCAAAAGCATTATTCCGATGTTATTGCTTGGCGCGCTTCTCGTCTTTTTTGTCCGCCATCGTTTCACTCTTAGTGTAGGAATGACAATCGTCGGGATTGCTTGTTTGTTTTTTGCGATGGACGGATTTCGTCAACTGGCCGAACCGCTATCTACCTATCCAGTGGTGAATGAATGGTTACGAAAAACAAACGACTCCGCATTACTCGGAATTGGAATCGGTACTGTTCTTACGTCGATCATTCAGTCAAGTGCGGCAACGATCGGGATTGCCATGAGCTTTCTTGTCGAACAACTGTTGACACTGCCAGCTGGCATCGCCATTCTTCTCGGCGCCAATATCGGTACATGTGTCACAGGTCTTTTAGCAAGTATCGGTTCAAGCAGAGAAGCGAAACTCACTGCGTACACTCATTTATGGTTCAATGTTATAGGCGTCACCGCTTTTTATTTTTTCATTGAACCGCTCGCTTCATTTACTAAAACGCTCTCTGCTGCACCTGATGTACAATTGGCCCATGTAAGTGTACTGTTTAATGTAATTTGTTCTGTTGTAGCTTTGCCGTTTACTAATTGGATTGAAAAGGCAATGCTGTTTCTTCATCAAAAAGACGATTAATAATCAGTTGTTGCTGTTTTTCCTTGAACGATAGCGGCACCTGAACTTGTACCAATGCGCGTTGCTCCCGCTTGAATCATTGCTTCGGCACTTTGAAGGTCGCGAACGCCTCCAGACGCTTTTACGCCGATGCTTGGCCCAACAGTTTTCCGCATAAGCGCAACGTCCTCAACCGTTGCGCCACCTGTAGAAAAGCCAGTTGAAGTTTTCACATAGTCTGCACCGGCTTTTACGGCTAATTCACAGGCGCGCACTTTTTCTTCTTCTGTAAGCAAGCATGCTTCGATAATCACTTTAACAAGCGCTTTTCCTTTTGCCGCATCAACAACCGCGCGAATATCGCGCTCAACAAGCTCGTCATTTCCATCTTTTAACGCGCCAATATTAATGACCATATCGACTTCGGTTGCACCGTTTTCAATCGCATTTTTCGTTTCAAACGCCTTTGTTTCTGGCGTGTTTGCCCCGAGAGGAAAGCCGATAACAGTACATACTTTAACATCCGTTCCCTTTAATAGCTCTGCCGCTGTCGCTACCCACGTTGGATTGACACAAACGGACGCAAAATTATATTGTTTTGCTTCCTCACACAATTTAACGATTTGCTCTTTTGTTGTATCTGCCTTTAATAATGTATGATCAATCATTTTTGCAATATCGTTTGCCATGTTGACTACATTCTCCTTTCTTATTTGCAGAAGTCTGACCTCTATCATCATATCATTATTTTTTTGCAAAAACTAGTTTAGTTTATCCGGAAAATTGCATGTAAACAAAAACCCAGCCTTCCTAGCTGGGTTACGAGCTTAACTTTATTTGTTGAGGCACATCATCAGCAACAACGCGAACAAATTCACCTTCGTTATACGGGTATCCCGCTTTTGTAATTTTTACTTTCACAAGTTGACCGACCATGTCTTCTGTCGCTGGGAATTTCACTTTCAAGTAGTTGTCTGTATAACCGACATATAAACCGCTCTCCGGCTCTTCTTTATATCGCTCTTCCGGAATCACCTCGAGCACTTGTCCTTCAAATTGTGACGCGTATTCTTTCGCAAGCTGGTCAGAAAGGGCAATTAAGCGATGAACGCGTTCATTTTTAACTTCTTCATCAACTTGATTTGGCATTCGCGCTGCCGGCGTGCCTGTCCGCTTCGAATACGGAAAGACGTGAAGCTCAGAAAAGCGTTGTTCACGAATAAAGTTGTACGTCTCCATAAATTCCTCTTCTGTCTCTCCCGGGAAACCGACAATGACATCAGACGTAACGGCTAACTCTGGGAATACTTCACGCAACCGCTTTAAGCGTTCGGCAAAAAATTCTGTTGTATATTTGCGGCGCATCCGCTTTAATACTTCGTTAGAGCCAGATTGAAGCGGGATGTGCAAATGACGAACAATTTTATCGGAACGTTTTAATACGTCAATCACTTCGTCCGTAATTTGACTTGCTTCAATCGATGAGATGCGAAGCCGTTTTAAGCCGACAACTTGCTCGTCAATATCGCGAAGCAAGGCGGCAAAATTATAGTCTTTCATATCTGTGCCGTAACCGCCCGTATGAATGCCGGTTAACACAATTTCTTTATACCCTGCATCAACAAGCTGTTGTGCTTGACGAATGACTTCCTTCGGATCGCGTGAACGCATTAATCCGCGCGCCCATGGAATAATACAAAACGTGCAAAAATTGTTGCAGCCTTCTTGAATTTTTAAAGAAGCGCGTGTTCTGTCCGTGAACGCCGGAACATCCAATTCTTCGTATACGCGCGCTTTCATAATATTGCTGACTCCGTTAATCGGCTGACGTTCCCTCTTAAATTGTTCAATGTAGTCAAGAATTTTCGCGCGATCTTGCGTACCGATCACAATATCGACACCAGGAATCGCCATCACTTCAGCTGGAGATGTTTGTGCATAACATCCGGTGACGCAAATGACGGCATCCGGGTTTTTTCGAATCGCACGGCGAATAACTTGACGGCTCTTTTTATCACCTGTATTCGTGACTGTACATGTGTTAATGACATAAACGTCTGCTCGGCTTTCGAACTCTTTTCGTTCGTAGCCGGCTTGTTTAAATAATTGCCAAATTGCTTCTGTTTCGTAATGGTTGACTTTACAACCTAACGTATGAAACGCTACTGTCGGCATGATTGCTTCACCTCACATGAGTTCAAATTCATAGGAAGCCGCTGCAAGTAAATAGAGCGGGGCTGTTTCCGTTCGTAAAATTCTCGGTCCAAGACTGCAAGGAAGAAAACCATTTTCCTTTAATAACACCATTTCTTGTTCAGAAACTCCTCCTTCGGGACCAAAAAGAGCAAGCAGCGACTGTCCCTGTTTCATTTGACGCAGGATGTTTGCTAAAGCCGCATGCTCCCCTTTTTTCGCTTCTTCTTCGTAAGCAACGAGCTTATAATCGACCGTCGCAGCAAATTGGATTAATTCATGTATCGACATCGGCGCATAAATATCGGGAATTCTTGCACGGTGCGATTGTTCTGCCGCTTCTTTGGCGATTTTTCTCCATCGTTCCAGCTTTTTATCCGCCTTTTTCGCATCCCATTTTACAACAGAGCGAGCCGCCGTAAAAGGGATAAACGAGAAAGCGCCAAGCTCTGTTCCTTTTTGAATGACAAGCTCTAGTTTATCCCCTTTCGGCAGCCCTTGAGCAATATAAATTTGAATCGGTAGTTCGGTTTGTTCTTCTATCCATTGTATAATACGGACGATGACGTTCTCATTGGTAATTTGTTCAATTTGACATAGCGCTACTTCGCTATGTTCACTACAGCAAATGAGTCCGTCCCCTTCGTTCATGCGCATGACGCGCACGATATGATGATAATCATCTCCGTCAATGACGATGTGCTCCCTGTTGACAATCTGTTCGTCCGAAACAAAATACCGTTGCAAAGCGACACCTTCTTTTCACACTTTTCTCGCGATAAACGCGACCCAGTCTTCCATCACTAACGTTTCTTCAATGACAAATCCCGCTTTGACAAGACCATCTTTAACCTCCTGTTTCTTCGCTTGGATGATTCCTGACGTAATAAAACATCCGCCTTGTTCCAGGAGGCGATACGCATCGTCAACAAAACGTAAAATAATCTCGGCTAAAATGTTCGCTACAATGACGTTGGCTCTAGTTTCCACGCGATCCAATAAATTATTTTGCGAAACTGTCACGATGTGTTGAACTTTGTTTAACTTGACATTGAGTCTCGCGCTATCGACAGCGATCGGATCTAAGTCGAGCGCTTGAACAGATTTGGCGCCCAGCATCGCAGCAGCAATGCTTAAAATGCCAGAGCCTGTGCCGACATCAATGACATTATCTCCCGGCTTCACACATTTTTCTAACGCTTGAATACACATAACCGTTGTCGGATGTGTTCCGGTGCCAAATGCCATGCCCGGGTCTAATTCGATAATAAGCTCGTCACTCGAGACAGGCTCATACGTCTCCCATGTCGGTACGATCGTAAACTTTTCAGAAATTTTTACCGGGTTGTAGTATTTTTTCCATGCGGTTGCCCATTCTTCTTCGTTTACTTCACTAATTGTAATTTTATTTTTTCCAATATCAATATCATATAGCATTAAATTATTGATCGCTTGTTTAATCTCTTCCACTGTTTCGCCTAAAAAGCTGTTGACAGGCAAGTAGGCTTTAATGATGACTCCTTCCTCCGGGTAGTCGTCAGGATTGAGTTGGTAGATTTCCCCGAAGGAAGTGTCCCGCTCTTTTAGTAAATCAAACGGATCTTCAATGACGACTCCGCCAGCTCCTGCCTCATGCAAAATATTCGAAATCGCTTCTACCGCTTCATGTGTCGTATGGATACTAATTTCTGACCATTTCATAAAATCTACCAACTCGCTCCTTTCTGATTATTCCCCTTTAAACGCTTTTTTGACCTTTTTAAAAAAACTATCTTGCTCTCCATGATGCATGCTTTGACCACCTAATTCGTCAAATTCACGCAATAATTGCTTTTGTTTTTCCGTTAATCTTGTCGGCGTCACTACGCGAACGATAATATGTTGATCTCCATGGCCATACCCGCGTACGTTTGGCACACCTTTTCCCTTTAGACGGAATTTTGTTCCTGTCTGCGTACCAGCAGGAATTTTCAGCTTCACTTTTCCATGAAGGGTCGGCACTTCAATTTCATCCCCAAGTGCAGCTTGTGCAAACGTAAGTGGGATTTCACAATAAATATCATCTCCATCACGTTCGAAAAATTCATGAGGTTCTACGCGGAATACAATGTATAAATCGCCTGGAGGACCGCCGTTGATCCCTGGCTCCCCTTGACCGGCCACTCGCAGCTGTTGACCATCATCGATTCCAGCCGGGATTTTGACATGGATTTTTTTGCGCTTTTTGACGCGACCGCTTCCACCGCATGTCGTACACTTTTCTTTAATGAATTGTCCCGTTCCACCGCAGTAATGACACGTTCTTCGATTGACGATGCGTCCAAACGGCGTTGTTTGTTCAATGCTGATTTGACCTGTGCCGTGGCAGTGTGAGCACGTTTCTTTTTTCGTCCCCGGTTTCGCCCCAGACCCGTGGCACGTGTCGCACGTTTCTTCTCGCGGAATTTCAATGTCAGTTTCTTTTCCGAATGCCGCTTCTTCAAACGTCAATGTCATCGTATATTGTAAATCGGCTCCAGCACGCGGTGCATTCGGATCACGACGCCGTCCGCCACCGAAAAATGAGCTGAAGATATCTTCAAAACCGCCGAACCCACTAAAGCCGCCAAAGTCAAAATCATCGCTACTAAAGCCGCCGAACCCTTGATTTGGTTCTGCATGGCCAAACTGATCGTAATGCGCCCGTTTTTGATCATCGCTTAGTACTTCATATGCTTCCTTAATTTCTTTAAATTTTTCCGCTGCATCAGGCGCCTTATTAATATCTGGATGATATTGTTTGGAAAGTTTCCGGTATGCTTTTTTAATTTCCTCTTTGGTTGCGTTCTTGCTAACTCCGAGAACTTCATAATAATCTCGTTTCGCCATCAGCATCCACTCCCGATTCGCTCACATGAAGCTAATTGTACCATTCGTTTCTTTTAACATGCAATATTTTTATACTAAGAAAAGCGTAAGCGCCCTGCTTAGCCGCGATGAGCGAATGTTCTTCACCCCATGGAGAGGTGGCTGTCACCTCACCGGGATTCACGTGCTCCCGAGCGGCTGGGCGCTGAAGTTAAACCATTTTCTCTTTAAATTGTTTATCTTTCAAAAAAGTCAAAGCCAAGACAGGCCTGACTTTGACTTTTTTAAATAAGAAGCCATTATTTGTCGTCTTTTACTTCTTCAAATTCTGCATCAACGACATTGTCATCCTTTTTGTTCGCGCCATCTGCTCCGTTATTTTGTTGAGCTTGCGCTTGTTTTGCCGCTTGTTCATATAATTTGATAGATAATTGTTGCACGATTTCTTGGAGAGCATTTTTCTTTGTGCGAATGTCTTCAATATCGTTTTTCTCGAGTGCGGCTTTTAGTGCATCTTTTGCTTCCTGAGCTTTTTTCACTTCGGCCTCATCGACTTTTCCTTCAAGCTCTTTTAATGTTTTTTCCGTTGTGAACACTAACTGATCAGCTTCATTACGAAGCTCTGCCTCTTCTTTCCGCTTTCTGTCCGCTTCAGCGTTTTCCTCTGCTTCTTTAATCATGCGCTGAATTTCTTCTTCAGAAAGACCAGACGAAGATTTGATCGTAATAGATTGCTCTTTATTTGTACCTAAATCTTTTGCACGAACGTGAACGATTCCGTTTGCGTCAATGTCAAATGTTACTTCAATTTGCGGCACACCGCGCGGAGCAGGTGGGATATCCGTTAGTTGGAAGCGACCGAGCGTTTTGTTGTCAGCTGCCATTGGACGTTCCCCTTGTAAGACGTGAATGTCCACTGCTGTTTGGTTATCGGTTGCCGTTGAGAAAATTTGCGATTTACTTGTTGGGATAGTTGTGTTGCGTTCAATTAATTTCGTGAAGACGCCACCCATTGTTTCAATACCTAATGAAAGCGGCGTAACGTCAAGAAGAACGACATCTTTTACGTCGCCGGCAATGACACCGCCTTGAATCGCTGCACCGATGGCAACAACTTCGTCAGGATTAACGCCTTTATGCGGCTCTTTTCCGATTTCTCTCTTAATCGCTTCTTGTACAGCTGGAATGCGCGTTGAACCACCGACAAGAATAACTTTATCGATATCAGCTGGAGTTAATCCCGCATCTTGCAACGCTTGGCGAACAGGACCCATCGTGCGCTCGACAAGATGAGCGGACAACTCTTCGAATTTAGCGCGCGTTAATGTCATTTCTAAGTGTAACGGACCAGTTTCATTAGCGCTGATAAACGGCAAGGAAATTTGCGTTTGTGTGACGCCAGAAAGGTCTTTTTTCGCTTTTTCTGCCGCATCTTTTAGACGTTGCAATGCCATTTTGTCTTTGGATAAGTCAATGCCATGCTCTTTTTTAAATTCTTCGACTAAGTAGTCGATAATGACTTGGTCGAAATCATCGCCGCCAAGATGGTTATCACCGGCAGTCGCTTTTACTTCGAATACACCGTCTCCTAATTCAAGAATCGATACGTCGAATGTACCGCCACCTAAGTCGTAGACAAGAATCGTCTGATCCTCTTCCATTTTATCTAGACCGTAAGCAAGCGCTGCGGCTGTTGGCTCGTTAATAATACGCTCTACCTGTAATCCGGCGATACGTCCTGCGTCTTTTGTTGCTTGACGTTGCGCATCGTTAAAGTAAGCCGGAACGGTAATGACCGCTCTTGTCACTGGCTCGCCTAAATAATCTTCTGCATAAGATTTTAGGTATTGTAAAATGATGGCAGAAATTTCTTGCGGTGTGTATTGTTTCCCTTCGATTTCGACTTTGTAGTCAGTCCCCATATGACGTTTAATAGAAATGATGGTATTTGGGTTTGTGATTGCTTGGCGCTTCGCTACTTCTCCCACTTGGCGCTCACCGTTTTTAAACGCCACGACAGACGGAGTCGTACGGTTACCTTCTGGGTTTGGAATAACTTTCGGCTCGCCGCCTTCTAATACGGCAACGCAAGAGTTTGTCGTACCTAAGTCAATCCCAATAATTTTGCTCATTGACATCACCCTCCTGTACTTATTGACTAACTTTTACCATTGCCGGACGAATCACACGATCTTTTAATTTGTATCCTTTTTGTAACTCTTCGACAACGGTATTCGGTTCGTAGTTGTTATCTTCCACTTGCATCACCGCTTGATGCAAATGTGGATCGAACGGTTTTCCGACCGCCTCGATCGCTTCAACTCCTTCTTTTTTTAGCGCCTCAACTAGCGAGCGATATACCATTTCCATTCCTTGAAGAATAGATTTCGATTTTTCATCCTCCGCTTCGATCTTTAAGGCGCGCTCAAAATTATCTAAAGTGGGTAAAAGATCGGTGATTAAACTTTGAGCACGATATTTTTCCGCCGCTTCAAACTCAAGCCTTGTACGGCGTCGGAAGTTATCAAAATCCGCGTGCAAACGAAGATAACGGTTCTCCATATCTTGAAGTTTTCCTTCAAGCTCGGCAATTTTTTTGTTTGCTTCCGCTAATTCATCTTTTGCTTTTAATTGGTCTTGTTCTTGTTGTTCTTCCGTTTGCCCGTGTTCTTTTTCTTCCTCACTCACTGTTGGATGTTGTTCTTGTTCATATGTAGCCTGTTCTTGTTCTTGCACCATTTCTTGTTGTTCTTTTTCCATCGGTTTCACCTCCCTTAAATAAGTAGGGCTGTATGTATGTAATCGTCACAAGGAAAGGATGGATAGGACAACACCATCCATCCATTATCCAATATGACCAATGCTAATTGTTTTGATACCAATCCGTTAACACGGTGGATAAGTCGGAAGCAACTCGATTTAAAATCGTAATGACTCGCGAGTATTCCATGCGTGTTGGACCAAGAATCGCAATCGTTCCTAGCTGCTCTTCGCCAACTGAGTACGTCGCAGTAATCAGGCTGCAGTTCTCCATGCCACTTAACTGATTTTCGCGTCCAATCGTCACTTGAATGCCTTTTTTGCTATGTTTGCGCAACAAACGGTAAAAATCTTTTTCTTGTTCGATCATCATCATCAGTGAACGAACCTTTTGAATATCGCTAAATTCCGGCTGGATCAACATGTTCGTTTTTCCAGCAAAGAACATTTTCTCTTCTTGAGGCACGTCAAGCGTGTCAGCAATCGTTTTTAGCATGCTATCATAGTTGCGAATATGAGTGCGCAATACGTTGGCCACTTCTTTATAAATTTTATCTTTTAGCTCAATAAGCGGAACCCCTAATAAACGCTCGTTTAAGATGTTCACCATTTTTTCTAAATCGGAAGCGTTCACCGAAGCCGGAACCGTAATAACGCGATTTTCGACATGTCCGGTATCTGTCACAATAATCGCAACAGCTGTTTCCTTATTGAGCGGAATGATTTGGATTCGTTTTAGCTTATTGTCCTTTACTGCTGGTCCAAGGACGATTGACGTATAATTTGTCAAATCAGATAAAATTCGAGCTGATTTTTGGACAATTTTTTCCAATTCATAAATTCGTTCAGCGAAAATAGATTTGATTTTTTTTATGTCTTCTTGTGTCAATCGTTGCGGTGACAATAGGTGATCGACATAATAGCGATAACCTTTTTCCGATGGTACCCGCCCGGATGAAATATGCGTTTTTTCAATATATCCCAACTCTTCTAAATCTGCCATTTCATTCCGAATTGTTGCTGAGCTGAACGAAATCTCTTCTTTTTTTGATAGCGTCCGAGAACCAACAGGCTGCCCAGAACGAATAAAATCATCGATAATTACTTGTAAAATAAGCAATTGGCGATCAGTTAACAACTACCATCACCTCTGTTAGCACTCGGACAAATTGAGTGCTAAATCTATTATTAAAGTATCAAATCTACAGGAGAATGTCAACGTTTAGATTATGCCGATAAACGCTTGAAATACCTCGTTCCCGAGCAATTTGCCGCGATGAGTAAGACGAACGTGAGTTTCCGTTTCTTCTAATAATCCTTTTTGTGTTTCCGTTGCAACCGGTTCAGCAAATACATCATGAAGGGAACGATGAAATTTCTGCGCAAACTGTTGTTTGGACACCCCTTCCGTTTTTCGCAGCCCTAAAAACATTTCCTCTTCCATTTTTTCCTCCAATGTCAACGTATGACTTTCGATATACGGGAAATGGGTTTGTTCAATCAACTGAATATATTTCTTTAACGGCCCGGCGTTGACATTGCGTGTTCCGTTCACATAACTGTGGGCACCGGCACCAATTCCGTAATATTCTTCATTATTCCAATACGTAAGATTATGGCGACTTTCAAAACCAGGACACGCATAATTGCTAATTTCGTATTGCTGATAGCCGTGCATTTCCATCTGTTTCATCGCTTCTTCGTACATTTCTGCTTCCTCTTCTTGACTTGGTAGCAGAAGCTTACCCTTTTTCATTAAATTATAAAATACCGTTTTTGGTTCAACGATCAGTGAATAGGCGGAAATATGTTGAATATCAAGAGAAAATGCCTTTTCCAGCGTATCACGAAACTGCTCCAACGTTTGCCCCGGAAGGCCGTACATCAAATCAATACTAATATTTGTAAAACCGACTTCCTTTGCCATTTCAATGGTTCGGATCACATCATGCTCACAATGAGTGCGTCCGATGGTTTGTAATAGTTCATCATTAAATGTTTGCACACCGAAGCTGAGACGGTTGACCCCTGCTTCTTTTAGCATCCGCAGTTTTTCTTTCGAAAGTTCATTTGGATTAGCTTCAAACGTGAACTCGACTTCTCCGACAGTAAATGGAAAATACTTATGGATACTGTTGAGAAAAAAATCAAGCTGCTTCATCTCTAATACCGTTGGCGTCCCCCCACCGACAAACAGCGTGTCTAGCTGATCCGTCGGGAAGGCTTCCATCGTATGTTTCATTTCTTTTTCCATCGCCTGCAAATATTCGTCAACGGGTTGTCCTTTGAAAAACACTTTATTAAAATCGCAATAATGACAAATATGTGAGCAGAAAGGGATATGAAAATAGACTGCTTTTATCAACGTATATCGCTCCTTTTGTATCATAAAAACAAGGCTATCTCATCGAACGAGGAGACAGCCTTGTTACTTTCTTATTTTTTATCATCCATTTTTAGTACGGCCATAAACGCTTCTTGTGGGACTTCGACAGAACCAACTTGTTTCATGCGCTTTTTCCCTTCTTTTTGCTTTTCAAGAAGCTTACGTTTACGAGAAACGTCACCGCCGTAACATTTCGCTAATACGTTTTTGCGTAACGCTTTAATAGTCGAGCGTGCAATAATTTTATTTCCAATCGCTGCCTGAACAGGCACTTCAAATTGTTGACGCGGAATTAAATCTTTTAACTTTTCCACGATTACCTTGCCGCGTTCGTACGCAGAGTCACGGTGAACAATAAAGGAGAGCGCATCGACCTTTTCACCGTTTAGAAGAATGTCCATTTTCACCAGCTTCGAAGGTTTGTAGCCGATTAATTCATAATCAAATGACGCATAGCCTTTTGTGCTTGATTTTAAAATGTCAAAGAAATCGTACACGATCTCAGATAGAGGGATATCGTAAATTAAGCTGACCCGCTTTTCATCTAAATATTGCATGTCAACAAAATTGCCGCGCTTGCTTTGACATAATTCCATGACCGCCCCAACGTAATCGTTCGGCACCATAATTGTTGCTTTGACATATGGTTCTTCGACGCGATCAATTTTTTGCGGGTCTGGCATGTTGGATGGATTGTCGACTTGGACTTCAGTCCCATCGGTTAAATATACTTTATACACAACGCTTGGCGCTGTTGTAATTAAGTCGATGTTAAATTCACGTTCAATGCGCTCTTGAATAATTTCCATGTGCAATAGACCTAAAAAGCCGCATCGGAATCCAAAACCGAGCGCTTGTGACGTTTCTGGTTCAAATTGCAACGCCGCATCGTTGAGCTGCAATTTTTCAAGCGCCTCGCGCAAATCGTTATACCGGGCTGTATCAATTGGGTACATACCACAGAATACCATTGGATTTAACCGTCGGTATCCTGGCAACGGCTCCGTTGCCGGATTTTTCGCATCGGTAATCGTATCCCCGACGCGCGTGTCGCTCACATTTTTAATCGAAGCCGTTAAAAAGCCAACATCCCCAACCGTTAACTCATCGACTAATTTCGGCTTTGGCGTAAATACGCCAACTTCAATGACTTCAAATTCTTTTCCCGTCGCCATCATTTTAATCTTTTGCCCCGGCTTTACCGTTCCTTCGACAACGCGAATGTACGCAACGACACCGCGATACGAATCGTAATATGAGTCAAAAATGAGCGCTTTTAGTGGCGCATCTGGGTCGCCGGTTGGCGCCGGAATTTTTTCGACGATTTGCTCTAAAATTTCGTCAATGCCGATTCCTGCCTTTGCCGAAGCTAGCACCGCTTCCGACGCATCTAAACCGATGACGTCTTCAATTTCTTGACGAACACGCTCCGGCTCCGCGCTCGGTAAATCGATTTTATTAATAACAGGTAAAATTTCTAAGTTATTATCTAACGCTAAATAGACGTTCGCTAACGTTTGCGCCTCGATTCCCTGAGCGGCGTCGACAACGAGAATCGCTCCTTCACAAGCCGCTAGGCTGCGCGATACCTCGTACGTAAAATCGACATGGCCAGGCGTA
Organism: Thermaerobacillus caldiproteolyticus; assembly: GCF_013761245.1. Taxonomy (GTDB): domain Bacteria; phylum Bacillota; class Bacilli; order Bacillales; family Anoxybacillaceae; genus Thermaerobacillus; species Thermaerobacillus caldiproteolyticus. The sequence goes on from NZ_JACDUT010000001.1 coordinate 270,020, forward strand.
TCAATTAAATGAAAAATGTACTCTTCCCCATTTTTCGCTTTATATTTCAATTGAACAGCATTTAATTTAATCGTAATGCCGCGCTCTCGTTCGAGTTCCATCGAATCTAGCATTTGCTCTTTCATTTCTCGCTGAGAAAGCGCACCTGTTTTTTCTAGGATGCGGTCAGCTAGTGTCGATTTCCCATGGTCGATATGAGCGATAATAGAAAAGTTTCGAATTTTTTCTCGTCTTTTTAATCTTTCTTCACGGTTCATTTTTTTCACTCCTACTGTCATGCCGAGACTACACTAGCTTCGATTATAGCAACACAATCGATAAGATTCAATCATCGAATGAAGAAAAGCGAAGGCGATCGCTTAACAGCGAAGGAAAATGTTCTTCCGACGAGAAATGTTTGGCGGCCCAATTTCGTCTAAAAGCTGCCCGCGTCCTGTGGGCAGCGGCGAAATGTCGCATCCTAGCTCCCTCAAAGCTAAATGTTCTTCGCCTGAAGGAAGTGCTTGAGAAGATTATTTGGCACAAGAGAACTAGACAAAACAACGGAAAAAGGTTATTTTTCAGACACTGTTCCTGCGATGACTCGTCGCATGTCAGCGAAGAAGTTGATTCAAGCAGCAGATACGTTACGAGCTGAGCTGAACCATTCTCCTCCAAAAGGAAGCAAGATATGAATTCTTATATCACAAAAAAAGTCGGGACTTGCCCGACCTTATTTTCCAAGCAGCTGATTTACCAAAGAAAGAAACTGTTCAATAGAGGAGTGGACAGCGTCTGCTAATCGTTTGCCAAGCTCGGAAAATACATTTAATGTCTTTATATGGTTGAGTTTTTCTTTTTTTTCATCAAACGTTTCTACTTTGACTTTATTCCCCATAATCGAGGCTTCTAATTCTCCTTGTCCACCTTCAGAAAAGTGAAACACCGTCGGCAACGACGGATCGTTGTATCCTTTCATTTTTTGTAATCCTTCACTCGCTTGCTGCATTCCCAGTAAAACACCAAAAAACAGAAGAGCAACAGCAGCGAAAAACTGAATTGTAAATTTCACCATGACAATTCCGCTCCTTACTGTTTTTGAGACGGTGCAGGTGCTTGAACTTTTTCTGCTTGCCAATAATATTCGCTGAATACATCTGCTAAAGCGGTGGCGGTACGGAATAATTCCTGAAATGTGTTGTCGACACCGCCAATCTCAACAAGAATCGCATTTTCTGATAAATCTTGATTAAATTTCCCGTTCGTTCCTGCTCCTTTTTTCTCAATAACTCCCCGGCTAAGACCAGGATACTTTTTCTGTAATAAACGATGGAGTTCCGTTGCTAACTGCAAGTTTTTCTCGTATTTCGCATTTTCCCCACCAATAATAAAAGCAATGCGGGCATAATCGACTCCGTTAATCGTTACGGTCGTGTATTTTCGTCTTCGTGAGTCACGATGAATATCGATGAAATATTGTAAATCGCGGTTATGTGCCATTGCTTCGACTACCGTTTCTCTCGACATATCATAGGATTGATAATATTTCATTCCTTTTTCCGCTAATTTTTTCTGAATATCGACATTGCTCTCTTCCGCCCCGATACCGCGCTTTTCCATTTCTTCCGCTAGCTTTTGTCCTACTTTTGTGACGTTAACGGTACGGTGGAATGCTAAATCGGGATCGGTTACTCCCTTCAAAGCAGGCAAATAGGATTCATATGTATGTGTCTGATAAATGTACACTACCTTTTTTCCGCCGGTTGTCATTTTTGGTGGCGGCACTGGTTTTTCCTCATTGTCTTTATCTGCCTGATGTAAGCTTTCAAGTGAAGCTTCCCGTTCCGCAAGCATTACTTCAAGCGGCGGTGCCGATTCGTACGGCATGTTCGTATAATCCGTTCCCTCCCCAGCGACAATAATTTTGCTATCATAGAGCGCAAATCCCGGCAATTCCCCTCCGAGTAAACTGCGAGGGTCGTCTGGATTAATACTTGTTGCCATGCGAAACAATACAGATGAATAATTTGTTTTTTGCTGTTCTTTTGGTAACCCTTGTGAAAAATAATGATTTTCAAAACTAAGTACATGAACGAACATTTCTTCTGGAAAATGGTTCGTTACATTGTTGACGGAAGAAGAAGAAATTCGGTATTCCGGCTTTAACGAAGTCATTAATCCGATCAAAATAAACATCATCATACATCCTAAAACCGCTAATACCATCATTTTTTTTAAGCTCGTCCCATGAACAGTTACAATCATTTGCTGAGAACGAAATCTTTTCATGTTCTCACCCTTTCCAAGCTTGTCTACTAATTTAACGTATGGCCAAGCCGGAAAAGATAGAACAACTTTTTTCTAATGTGTATAAGCGCCGGTATTACCTTGGTCAATTTGCTCATGCAGCGCAGCATTGAGACCGCTTGCTAGCAAATTAGCCATATCTTCAATAAACATATCGACTTCTTTTGGAGTAACCATTAAATTATGGCCAAGCGGCGCGAGCACTTCGTGAATCAGCTTCCGCTTTTCTTCATCGCTTAGCGTCCCAATCATTCCTAAGAACGTAGAGCGCTGCGCTTCTGATGGCATATCCTCCTCAGTCAACGTTTTTCTCTTTCCAAACGTCCATCCCGCCGGCGCAAGGGCACTAGATGGACGATGACCTTCGCGCATTTCCCTCCCGAAGTGCTTTAAGATAAAATCAATCGTATCACTGGTAATAGAGACGGCATCTACCACGGTCGGTATGCCAATAGAAATGACCGGGATTCCTAATGTTTCTTGGCTCAATTCTTTTCGTTTATTTCCCACTCCGGATCCCGGATGAATGCCCGTATCAGAAATTTGAATGGTGGCGTTGACACGCTCAATAGAACGCGCCGCTAATGCATCTATGACAATGACAAAATCCGGCTTTGTTTTTTCTACAACGCCTCGAATAATGTCGCTTGTCTCAATCCCCGTCGTTCCCATGACACCGGGAGCTATCGCGCTGACAGGACGAAATCCCTCTTCGACGCTCTCTGGTTGAAGATGAAATAAATGTCTTGTAATGAGTAAATTTTCAACGGCAAGCGGACCAAGCGCATCCGGGGTAACGTTGTCATTGCCAAGGCCGACAACAAGACAGCTTGCATCTTTATTAATGTTCAATTTTTGTAAAAAAGCATGAAATTCTTTTGCAAACACATCTTGTACCTTTTTTTGCAACTCCGTATCATGTTCGCGAATCCCTTGTGCTTCAATCGTTAAATATTTTCCTGCTTTTTTGCCGATGGATTTCGAACCTTCGTCTGTGACTTCAACATAGGATAACTTAATGCCATCCAGCTCACGATCCTGAATTCTCACCCCTTCAATATGGGATGATGCTTCTCTTTTTTGTTGCAATCGTTCCTCAATGGCTATTTCGTGCGCTTCAATTGCCAAATCGGTTCGTACTGAATACATGCTTAAGTCGACTGAACGATCCATATACTCCTTCCTTTCACACCAAATCATTTATCATCTATTGTCACCGTTTTTTTACCATTTCATTCCTCACGTCTGTCCATTCGTTTAAGTAAAGTATTTTTGCTTGAATAGTCTTGCATAATTGTACTCTGTTTGATAGAATATCATTTGTTCTTGATATGTCTCTATTCATTGAAATGGCAAGACAATGATGTATATGGACAGCTTTACGGAGGTGAAAGACATTGGCAAATATTAAATCAGCGATTAAGCGTGTGAAAACAAGCAACAAACGCCGCGCTCATAACGCTTCTATGAAATCTGCAATGCGCACGGCGATCAAAAAATTCGAAGCGCTTGTTGAGCTAAAAGATGTTGAAAAAGCACAAGAAGCATTTATTATCGCTTCGAAAAAGCTAGACAAAGCGGCAAGCAAAGGGCTTATTCATAAAAACACAGCAAGCCGTCAAAAATCTCGCCTAGCGAAAAAATTAAACAGCATCACGGCGTAACAAGAAAAATGAGGTGGCTTGTATAACCACCTTCTTCAAACAAACGACCTTTTTTAGGGTCGTTTTCTTTTTGGTTCAACATAAAAAAGCAAAGAGCTTTTACTTACGCTCTTTGCCCCATTTGATCAATAATAGTTCGATGATTAAACGTTTATCCATTCCCCCGCTTTTCATCTGATAATCCGCCTCAGCAATATCGTGAATCATCCGCATGAGTTCTTGTTCGGAAAATAAAGAGGCTTGACTCATCGCCAGTTTGACACGAAACGGATGAACTTTTAACAAAGAAGCGATATGCTGCTGCCCGTACCCTTTTGCGGCGAGATCTTTTACTTGATATAAAAGGCGAAACTGGCTTGCAAGCAACGCTAAAATTTTGATTGGTTCTTCGTTGAGTTCAAGCAAATCGTAAAAAACTCGCAGCGCATCAGCCATATCGCGCTGGATGACTTTTTCCACTAACGCAAACACGTTTTGTTCAAGCGTGCGGGAAACAAGTATCTCCACCGTCTCTTTTGTCACTGTTCCCCCTTGTCCAACAAACAACGCTAGTTTGTCAAGCTCATTTGCCAGCGACATCACATTCGTTCCTGCCAGTTGCAGCAATGTCTCCATAGCTTCTTCATCCATGACTACTCCATGATTTTGCAGTCGCTCCCTCATCCATTCACGCAACTCGTTTTCATTCAATGAGGAGGCAACAAACACTTCTGCATTGTTCAACAACAGCTTTGTTAGTTTTTTTCTCTCATCTAATTTTTCGTACAAGCCGGCAAAAATCACGACAGAAAAAGGTGATGGAGAAGCTATGTACGCTTCTATTTTTTTGAGATTATGCTCAATTTTTTCTTTTCCTTTTTCAGCTGTTAAAAAATAAGGATTTTTTATTAGTACTACCCGCTTTTCTCCAAAAAACGGAAGCGTTTCGGCATCTTCTATCGCTGCTTCTACCGGCGTTTCTTCGCAATCATAGATGGATAAATTAAATTCTCGTTCTTCCTCACTTAAAACGATGCGAATGATTCGTTCATATGTTTCATTTAATAAAAACGACTCTGTTCCATATAATAAGTAGAGGGAAGATAAATGTTGTTTGTTTATTTTTCCCCAAAAGTCAACCACCATGTTTCTCTGCTCCGTTTCTTTTTTTCAACCGTTCATGATGAAAAGATACAACGTTTTCTGCATTTTTACAAGGGAATCGGTTAACGAAAGAAACCGATCCCCCTTTATATAAACGCTGACAAATAAGTCCTAGGACCTTATTTGTCAACGGTTATTTTTATATTTTCCCGCCCGTAACAAAGTATTTGTGTTAACTGTTGTCAACGTAGGAAATGAGCAATGTGATATAGATTTTTTTTTCTTTTTCGCTTATACTAAAAATGATTGCATGAGGAGGGGTAACAAATGAACGAATTCGAAAAAGACGTGCAAAGTAAACGCAACGATGCTGTTGACTCTGCGGTCGGTTTTATGGTTTCATTCGGCTTTTTTGCAACAATGTTTATTATCGCTACATTAGTTAAATTTTTCGGTTCGTAATCGGCTACATACGCACGAAGTAAAAGGGATTGCGGAAGCGCAGTCTCTTTTTCATCACTCTTGATATTATGCTATGGCAGCATAACTGTAAAGGTTCCTCTTTTTTTCGTATATAAAAACCGAATCGCGCCATTTTGGTCGGTCCGCCATATCGTTATGCCGTGTGCCTGCAACCGCTTGATAACATCCGGATGAGGATGGTGATAACGGTTTTGTTTTCCAACAGAGATGAGAGCGATGTCCGGTTGAATGGCTTGTAACAATGGTTCTTTTGTTGAAGTATCGCTCCCGTGATGTCCTACTTTTAAAACGTTGACGCGCAATTGCGGGAACGCTTCCATCAGTTGTTCCTCTCCTTTTTCCTCTAAATCTCCTGTGAACAACCATGATAGCCCCCCAAGTTTTGTATATAAAACAATGGAGTTGTTATTATCATCGGTTTCTTGCGATTGTGTGGACGGATTTAATATATAAAATCGGAAGTCGTTCACATACCAACTATCTCCCCTTTCTACTTCTTTCACCGCGATATGTTTCTCCTTCGCAACATCAACAAGCTCCGCTTGCAGTGAATTTCTCGTTCCCCCTTTTCCAATGACCAGTTGTTTTACTGGTACATCATTCATTATGCTCTTGGCTGCTCCCATATGGTCATAATCTCCGTGAGTAATGAGCAATTTATCGATATGACGAACACCGTTCCCTTTTAAAAACGGAATGACGACATCTTTTCCTACTTCCCATTCGTGTTGACGCATTTGCCACTGCTCTTTTGAAAATGAAAGCATTCCTCCTGTATCGATCAGATACACACCTTTTCGATGCGGCAGCTCTATATATATGCAATCTCCTTGTCCAACGTCTACGATCACCACTTCCCCATAACGATCAATGTATGGAGATACAGCGTGACAGAAAATAGCGATTAACACATATAAAAATCCATCATATCGCTTGTTTTCCAGACGTATAAAAGCTAATACAATTGCGATACCATAGCAAACAAGCAAAAACGGAGATGGTCTTCCAAGAACTATCGAGAGCGGGGCATGAGAGGAGAAAAACGTCACACAATCGTTGGAAATCGTAATCACTCGTTCTAACGCCCATACAAACGGCGAACTAGCTGGCGCGTATACGTAATGTACACCCAAAGACAACAGAGAAAGAGGTAAGATAATAAAGGAATAAAGTGGAACAAACGCGATATTGAGCGGAAAACTGAAAAGGGAAAATTCAAAAAAGTGATATAACAGAAAAGGAAGTGCGCTCACTTGAGCAATGAGGGTCGTGACAATAAGACGTGCTAAGGAGGCAGAAAACTGTAAAATGCAGGGCAAAGATACAATTAACGCAAACGAAACAATGAATGACAATTGAAATCCTGCTTGAAATAACGCATACGGTTGTAAGATAAGCATGGCCATACATGTCAAACAGAGCACATCAAGAGGAGATATCGCTATTTTTTTGTAAGCAGCAAATAAGACAATCATCGCCATGAATGAAGCGCGAATAACAGAAGGTGATGCCCCGGTCATAACTGTATAAACGGGAAGAAGGATAAGGAGAAGAATCGTTGCTGTTTCCCTTGTCGTAAAGCGAATGAGGAAATAAAAGCACGCTCCAACAAGCAAGGTGACATGTGACCCAGAAATAGCTAATAAATGTACTAAGCCAAGCTGTTGATACCCTTCAAGAAGCGAATCATCCATTTGAGACCGTTCACCATACACAAGTGCTTGCACAATTCCGACCGTTGACGCGGGAAAATATTGTTTGATATCATCAAGTCCTTTTTGCCTAATCGAAAGCAATGTTTCATACCACGTGCGTGGTGTATTGCGGCAATGATGAGGAGAAAACGAGTGAGGCTTTAGTAACCAGTGAATATGCTGAAATCGTAAATATTGCTGATAATCAAACGCATACGGATTTCGTGACCGCTGAGGACGTTCCAACGTTCCTTTCACCGAGCATACCATGCCAAGCGTTAACATGGAAAGCTGCTTCTTTTCTTGTTCAGTTTTAATCACGTAAATAAGCTGCACGTTTTCGTGCTGCTTCGTTTTGACAATCGTTTTTAATCGGTCACCATCAATCGTAATCGGTGCGATAAGACGAATAGAAAAATCATTCATTTTTTCGGAAAGAATCGTACGATTGTGACTATCTGTATATATCATATATAAATAAAAGCCAACCGTTGTTATCGCGCATAGAAAAAAGAGCTGTCTCTTCCGAACAAAAAGAAAAAAACTATAAACGGACAAAAGCAAGAAACTAAACAGACTTGGCTGACTATATCCCAGTGCAATGCCTCCTATGGCAGCCACAGCCATGTAAATGAGATTGTCTTTCATCGCTTTTCAATCTCCTTTTATTGCCCCTACTTTTCTGCCAATAAATAGACAAGTAGGGGCCCTTGTTTCTTCATTTTTGTAGAAGTGATAATATTTCAGCATTAAATGGTACTTGCTCGACACGCACATTCGCTTGTTGAAAAAGTTCAAGAGCATACGGATGATTTTTATAATCTTGAGCGTAATATACGGCGCGAATACCACTTTGAATAATCGCTTTACAGCAGTGCAAACATGGAAAATGAGTAACATATATTTCTGCCCCTTCTGTCGGCACTCCGAATTTTGCACACTGAATAATCGCATTCATTTCCGCATGAATCGTGCGGACACAATGATTATCAATGACATAACAGCCTTCATCAATACAATGAGCGCCGCCAGCAATAGAGCCATTATATCCTCCAGCAATAATCCGTTTATCGCGGACGATCGTCGCCCCGACCGCTAATCGCGTGCACGTGCTGCGCAATGCGAGTAAATGACTTTGTGCCATAAAATATTGATCCCATGTAATTCGTTCCATCGTGCTTCTCCCCCATTATCATTACGTATACAACCTTAGTTTAATGACATGCTCTCAGCGCGTCAACGCCGTCACCGAATGATGATTTGCTCTTTCATTTTTTCAAGTGATTTCTCACCAATTCCTGTTACCTTCAACAAGTCTTCGATTTTTCGAAAAGGTCCATGCTCTTCACGGTACGCGATAATCGCTGCCGCTTTTGTCGGCCCGATCCCTTGGAGCTGTTGAATTTCTTCAAGCGAAGCTGTATTAATGTCTATTTTCGTCGTTTCTGAGGACGCTGACGCATTCACTGCTGCCGCCATTGACACATTTTCTTCCCCGCGCGTTGGAACATAGATCATCATTTCATCATGAATTTTCGCTGCTAAATTCACTTTTGCTTGGTCGGCTTCTTTTGTAAATCCTCCCGCCATCGCAATGACATCTTTTATACGAGCAGTTCCTGTCACTTCATATACTCCCGGGCGGACAACCGCTCCTTTCACATCGACAAATACGATGCTCGTCTCTTTTTGTTTTTCTTTATTTTCTTCATATGTTGCTTCCTCTGGTGCATCTATTACATGAGAAAATGCTTGATCTTGTTTCTGCTCGTTGCTCCTCATCAAAATAACGATCGCAACAAGCATAACTGCCATCACAAGCAACCACCGTTTGTCATATTTTTTTATCGTTTGCCACATCAGCAACCATCCTTTCAAAATATGTCATAAACCTTGGCAATTCTTCATACATATCGTTTAAGAGAGGGATATCGGTCATCACAATAAAGGAGGGGGGAGCAAAACGTGAAAATCGGAATGATTGGTACGGGAAATATGGGAAGGATTTTAATTGAAGCGTTTTTGGAGTCGAAAGCAGTAGCAGAAGAAGACCTTTTGATTACGAACCGTACAATCGAAAAAGCTCTCGAGATCCAGCGTAAATTCCAAAAAATACAAGTCACTCCGAACACTGAGGAGCTAGTGCAACAGGCAACCATTGTGTTTCTATGCGTGAAGCCATTGGACATTCACCCCCTTTTAGAACGATTATCTTCGTATTGGACCGAAAAGCATTGTATCGTTTCGATCACAAGCCCGATTACCGTTCAGCAACTTGAGTCGGTCGTTCCATGTCATGTTGCACGTGTCATTCCTAGCATTACCAACCGAGCACTTTCCGGGAGTTCAATGATTACATTTGGAAACCGTTGTGCGGCTCATTATCGAGCATATATTGAGCGTTTATTTCAACGCATTTCTACACCTTCCTATATTGATGATAAAATTACACGAATAGCTTCGGATATTGCCAGCTGCGGTCCTGCTTTTTTTAGCTACTTGCTTCAGCGTTTTATCGAAGCAGCTGTACAAAAAACAGCGATTACAAGGGAGCAAGCAACAATGCTCGCAAGCGACATGATTATTGGCTTAGGGGAATTATTGAAAAAGAACGTATATACGCTTTCGACACTACAGGAAAAAGTATGCGTGAAAGGCGGAATTACCGGTGAAGGAATTGCGGTATTAGAAGCCGAACTTGGGGAACTGTTTGAACATGTGTTTGAAAAAACGCACGCAAAATTTCACGAAGAAGTAGCGAAAATCCAACAGCAATTTAATCATGAAATTCGCTAAAAAAATGAAAAATCCTGCTTAAATAAAAAAGTTATCCGGATTTTGAACGAATCCGTGTCATGCGGACACGGATTCGTTCAGACATTCGGACAGCTTATTTTTTGGCAACAAAGAAAATTCTCTCCGCCATATCGCTTGGCGGTTCGTCCGTAAAATCGGCTGTTACTTCAAGCACTGTAAACCCAGCAGAGACAAGCCATTGTTTATATTGTTCAACGTCATATGTACGCTGAACATGCACTTCATCGTACCGCTCATATTTTCCGTTTTTTTCACGAACGAAAAACGTTAATTCATGCTCGACGCTATGTTCCTCTTCAAGAGGATAGCATGTCCAAATATAACTAATCTCCTCATCGTTGCTTGTAAATGTTGCATCTTGAAAAATGTGATCCATTTTATAAGTGGAGTGAACGTCAAATAATAATAACCCACCTTCATGTAACAGCTCGTAAATGCGCGAAAAGGTTTGCTGCACTTCCATTTCATGTTGTAAATAGTTCAGTGAATCACAAAAAATCATCGCACAATCAAACGGTGAAAATCCTTCTAATTCCGTCATATTTTGCTGAAAAAATTGCACTGATATATGCTGTTTCTCCGCTTTTGCTTGCGCAACAGCGAGCATGTTTTCTGATAGATCTACACCAGTAACATCGAATCCGTCCTTCGCTAGACGAATCGCTAACTCTCCAGTTCCACATCCAACATCAAGCAAGCGCTTTGTTTTTGTTCGTCCATACATTTTAATTTTGCTCTTTACAAACGCTTGCCACGAGTCATACGGTGCCTCTTTCATTAACTCATCGTACCAATAGGCAAATGATTCATAGGTCATTGTTGTAAATCACTCGCTACATCCTCAAGCGGTGCATCTCCCCACAGACGCTCTAGGTTGTAATAGCTGCGCTCATCTTTATGAAAGACATGAGCGACTACGTCTCCTAAATCGACTAAAATCCACTTCGCCTCGTCAAATCCTTCCAAACGTTTGACAGGAATGTCGTTTTCTTCTGCTTTCTCTTTAATTTCCCGCGCAATAGCTTGTACTTGCTTTTCTGAATTCCCGTGACAAATCATAAAATAATCCGCCACAAGCGAGATGCCTTTCATGTTCAGCGCAACGATATCCTCTGCCTTTTTTTCATCTGCAGCTCGAACAGCGACACGTAAAATATCTCGTTCCGTCATTCACGTGGTTCCCCCTTTATAGTCATGATCAGTGAATTGTACGTATGGATCGTATCCGGGTAAATCAATTGATTCTTTTTCAACAAAAACTGAATCGTGTTTTGCAATGCTTTTATAAGCGCTTTATCTAAATCTTGTTGTGCCAATTCGCGCACTTCATCTACCCCCGGAAAAATGCGCCCCGGTTCGATATAATCAGCAACATACACAATTTTTTCAAGCAACGTCATATTCGCACGGCCAGACGTATGGTAGCGAATCGCATTTAAAATCTCTTCGTCTTGAATACCGGCTTCCGTTTTGACTAAGTAAGCTCCAACCGGAGCATGCCAAAGCTCTGTATTATAATAAAGTAAATCGTTTGGCATATTTTGCTCTAAAATGATTCGTTTCATTTCCTCTTTCGGACGAAACTTCGCATAATCGTGAAAAATCGCGGCTAATTCCGCTTTTTTTACATCGGCACCATACCGTTTGGCTAGCTGTATCGCTGTTTCCATCACACCAAGCGTATGTTGGTAACGATGTTCTGTTAATTGTTGTTTTACAATAGCTAACGCTTCATGACGTTCCATAGAGCTTCTTCTCCTCAATATACAATCTCACTTGTTCCGGTACTAAATAACGAATGCTTCTTCCATGTTTCATTCGCTCACGAATGAGCGATGATGAAACAGCAAATTCAGGGATTTCCACTTCAATAAGCGGATATGATGTTTTCAGTGAAAAGCCGGGGCGTTTCACTCCAACAAACGTGACTAATTCAACGAGTCGATCAATATAATACCAATTCGGCAAATATTCCACCATATCTGCACCGATGATAAAATAAAACTCGTTATTGGGGTAAATGGCTTTTAATTGACGCATCGTGTCATACGTATAAGAAGGTCCTTCCCGTTGCAACTCGATCGTTTCGATTTTAAACTGCGGATGATCAGCAATCGCCAGTTGAAGCATATGCAATCGGTCTTCGCTGCATGTCACTTGTTCATGCTGCTTATGAGGAGGGATATGGTTTGGCATAAACCAAATTTCCGATAAGTGCAAGGCGTGTAACACCTCATTTGCCATTAATAAATGACCGTAATGCGGCGGATCAAACGTCCCCCCGAAAATTCCGATTTTCTTCATTTGTTCCCTCCCCTTGTCAGCCAACTGTTCGTTTATTTCGGTAAGATGATTTGTTTGTTCTCCTTTGATTCTTTATACAAGACGATCGTATTGCCGATCGTTTGGACGAGCTCCGCGCTAGCACCAGCAGCAAGCTGTTCAGCCACAACATTTCGATCATCTTCGCAATTTTGCAGCACACTCACTTTAATGAGTTCACGCGCTTCTAACGCATCAACAATTTGCTTGATCATGTTCTCATTAACTCCGCCTTTTCCTACTTGAAAAATCGGCTTCAAGTGATGAGCTTTTGCTCGTAAAAAACGTTTTTGCTTACCTGTTAACATTGTTTCCCTCCAAGTGTTGAATAACAATTTGTTTCATCCGTTGAACATTTGGAAAAATCCCTGTCCATTTTTCAAAAGCTAACGCTCCTTGATATACAAACATTCCGACTCCATTTTGTACAATCGCCTTTCTCGTGCGCGCTTCTTGAAGCCATTTCGTTTCTAATGGATTATAAATAATATCGCTCACGACCGTCCCTTCCTTCATATTCGCAAGCGAAATCGGCATCTCATCCACGTGCGGATACAGCCCGACTGATGTTGTGTTAATGAGTATATCATAATCTCCCAAGCGCTCCTCAGCTTCCTGCAACGAGTAAGCGGCGGAAGCAATCGCAACATCGGATTCAGCAATCAGTTCCTGGGCTTTAGAAACAGTACGATTGCAAATGTCAATCCGCTCTGCCCCGCAGTGAACAAGCGTAAAATAAATTCCTCTTGCTGCTCCACCTGCCCCAATGAGCAAAATACGTTTTCCTGCCACTTCTACTTTTACTTCTTCCTGCAATGCGCGCACAAAACCGGGACCGTCTGTATTATAACCGATTAGTCGGCCATTTTCATTCACAATCGTGTTGACCGCTCCGATACGTCGCGCCGTTTCATCTACCTCATCTAAGAACGGAATAACCGCAGTTTTATGTGGGATGGTAACGTTTATTCCCGAAATGCCGAGCGCCTTTATTCCTTTTACCGCTTCTTCTAACTGCTCTCTCTCGACATGGAATGCATGATAGTATGCCTCTATTCCTAGCTGGTGAAACGCATCGTTATGCATAAGCGGTGAGAGCGAATGTTGCACAGGGCACCCAATTAACGCGTATAGCTTTCTCATTCTCCTCTTCCCCCAACACGTACTTTGCTTTAAATAAGCGATTTTCTCATGAATACACTAACTCCTTTTGGAACATACGCCTTCACTTGTGCTCCCGGCTCATTACAAGTCACCCATCCAAGTCCAGAAAAGACAATATCTGTTTTTGCTTCTTTAATCGTAAAAGAATGGGCAACTAGCGGCGGAAGCTCATCCATATAGTCTGCGCGCGGCGGCTGCAATAGCTCTCCCCGCTGTTTGGCATAAAGTTCATCGGCCTTTTCTAGCTTTGTTCGATGAATCAATAACTCGTTGGAAAAATAACAAACGAGCGAGCGGCGTCCTCCTTTTATATAGTCTAACCGCGCAAGTCCACCGAAAAATAATGTTTGTTGTTCATTAAGCTGATATACTTTCGGATGAATTTCTCGCTTTGGAGTAATCACTTTTAAATCTTTTTTATCCACAAAATGCGCCATTTGATGGTGATTAATAATCCCTGGTGTATCATAAATGGCCGCACCATCGTCTAACGGAATTTCGATAACATCAAGCGTCGTTCCTGGAAAATACGACGTTGTAATCACGTTTCCTTCACCAGTCACTTCTTGAATGATCCGGTTAATAAACGTCGATTTTCCGACGTTCGTGCAGCCGACCACATACACATCTTTGCCCGAGCGGTAGTGGTCAATCATCTCCATCACTTGACGCATCCCAATTCCTTTGACTGCACTAATTAAACAAACATCAACCGGTTTTAATCCCAAATCCTTCGCGGATTTTCTCATCCAATTAATCAATTTCGGATATTTCACTGATTTAGGAAGCAAGTCAACTTTGTTGCCAACAAGCAAAATCGGATTGTTGCCAGCAAAACGATGCAATCCCGGCAGCCAGCTTCCGTTGAAATCAAAAATATCTACGATTTTGACAATAAGAGCATCTGTTTGACCGATTCCATGTAAAATTTTTAAAAAATCGTCATCGGTTAAAGAGACATCTTGAATCTCATTATAATGTTTTAAACGAAAACAACGTTGACAAATGACTTCCTCTTTTTCCAAAGCAGCTGGAGGAGCATATCCCACTTTTGTTTCGTCTTCTGTTTGAATTTGTACTCCACAACCAATACAGCGAATTACTTCTTGTTCCACCATCATTCCTCCCAGTAAATCATGCCTTTTCGTCGCATTATATTTAAAATTTTCCGTTCCACTTTTCGGTTCAACCGCGTCCATAGCCCGTCAGTTTGGGCAACTGGCACTACTAAAATCGTATGCAAACCAAGACGGTTTCCTCCAAGCACATCAGTTAACAGTTGATCTCCAATGACAACAACTTCCTCTTTTCGCAAATCCATCATATATAATGCCTTTTGAAACCCGCGAGTGAGCGGTTTTCTTGCTTCAAATATAAACGGGATACCGAGCGGTTCAGCAAATGATTGGACGCGGTTTTTGTTATTATTTGATACGATAATCACCTTAATGCCCGCATTTTTCATACTTTGAAACCATTGCGTAAGCTCCGGTGTAGCCGACGGACGATCCCATTCAACAAGCGTATTATCCAAATCGGTAATAATCCCTTTAACTCCTTTTTCTTTTAGCATTTCTGGAGTAATATCAAAAACGCTCTTCGCATATTGACTAGGTAAAAAATAGTTGAGCACGCCCTCTTCACCTTTCTTTTTTCACATTCAGCCTTTAACCATCATACATAATTTTTTATATCGTTTCAAAACAAAGTTTTACAAATATATACAAGACTAAAAAATTTTTCGACAAACTTCTTCTTTTTCACAAACTGTGGATAAGTTTACCCACATTATTCACACATACTATATCTACTTTCCTGTGTTTTATAAACACATTTTCCACATGTTATCCACTAAGCACTGTGGATAACAGAACGATTGTTCTACATGTTTAAACGTGTTACATTAAAGGTAACTTACCATTATATGTATTGATTTCAAATTCTATTCCATCGTTAAAGGAGGTTTCTCGGCATGAAAAATTTATCGGATGAGTTGCTAATTGAATCGTACTATAAAGCAAAAGAGCTCAAGTTAAGCCCTGAATTTATCGAATTGATTAAAAGAGAAATTCTCCGACGTTCATTAGGACATAGAATCAGACTTTCCTCATAAGATACAAATTCGAGCCACAGGGCTCTTTTTTTATTTATTTTAAATAGCCGATTCGTTCCCCAACCTTAATAGCCATCGGAGCCGTGATTCTTGAATCAAGCTCCATACTATCTTTTTCAAATAACAATACGACTGTAGAACCAAACGAAAAATACGCCATTTCTTCTCCTTTAACAAGGTGGTCATTCGGATGGGTTAATTCGATGCTGTTAACAAACATCGCTCCAATTTTCACGATGGCTATATTCCTTCCTCTGGCATTCACTTCCGTAATCATTCGATAATTTTTAGATAATGGCTTTTTTCCATACTTTAACCCAAGCTGATTGACAGGATAGGATTTATGACCAAGCGACCACTGCCGCGTAACGACTCCAGATATTGGGCTATGAATTCGGTGATAATGACTTGGGCTTAAATACAAAATAATAAACAATCCATTTAAATATTTTTCAGCAGCGCTGTCGCTTCCAAGCATTTCTTGAATGGAGTACGTTTTTCCTTTCACGATGATTTCTTTGTTTTCGCTAACTGTACCGATATCTTCAATGACTGCATCAACAGGGCTAATAATGCTGTTGGCTGTTTGATCAATTGGCCTTGCCCCAGCCTTTAGTTTGCGAATAAATAATTGCTGCAGTGTTTCATAATGGTGTAAACTTTTTTCCATCTCTTCTTGGTTAATTTGATAAATTTTAGCATAAGATGGAATGAGAATGGCACTTAACCGCGATTTCGTAAAAAAGGCGATCATTTTTGAAGAAAATGAGTGATTCGTTAATTCAATCATAAAGCGATACAACCATTTTAACAAACAAGTTCCCTCCAATTTATGTCTCAAGTCATCTTTACTACTTTTCATATTATAAATAAAATGATTATAATTGAAGTAGATTTTTTTGTCGCGTTTAGTGCGAAAAAGGAGTGAGGAGAAATGTTTTTATCAGACTATCTCGATCATACACTGAAAAAGTTAAAGGCACATACAGCAAACGTATTGACATTAGCCAACCTTTGCCTAGGCGGTTTTTCTGTTTTATTTACGATGAAAGGGCAGTTCAATGTCAGTTTACTACTCATCTTTTTAGCTGCCTTAGCCGATCGATTTGATGGAACAGTCGCAAGAAAATTAAATATTGAATCAGAACTCGGCAAACAATTGGACTCAATGAGTGATATTATATCATTTGGTGTGGCTCCAGCACTATTGATATATCAAAGTTTGTTGCACGAATTTGGCGCTCCCGGTTCATTTTTCACCATTTTATATATTGGATGCGGTGCGTTTCGTTTGGCACGATTTAACATCAGTGAAAACAATGGATATTTTTCGGGACTCCCAATTACAGCTGCCGGAGTACTGCTTACATTAAGTTATTTAACCATTCATTATTTTCCTCCACAATTTTTTATTTTCTTCATCATGATTTTATCGTTTTTAATGGTGGGAACCTTTAAATTGAAAAAAGTATAAAGGGAAACAGGCTGTCCTTTCAAGGCAAAAGGCGATGAAAGGAACAGCCTTTTATTTTTGACTCATACCAAATTCCCTTTTCAATTCCTTGGATTAATTATATGATAAATCTGGATTGATTATAAGAATATAGTAGAAATCAAACACAGCCACAACACCTAACAGCTAATTTTTACAAGTAACGGAGGGATTACATTGGACAAAACATCTATTATTGGAATTATACTTGGCATTATTGCTGTAGGGGTGGGAATGTATTTTAAAGGAGTCAGCCCAAGCGTATTAATTAACCCTGCGGCGATTTTGATTATTCTTGTTGGAACCGCAGCGGCAGTCACGATTGCCTTTCCAACACGCGACATAAAAAAAGTACCTAAACTATTTGGTGTCATCTTTAAAGAGCAAAACATTCCTACGATTGAAGAATTAATTCCAATGTTTGTAGAATGGGCGAATATTGCACGCCGCGAAGGATTATTGGCATTAGAGGCAAAAGTATCGGAAATCGAAGATCCGTTTTTACGCAATGGATTAAACTTGGCGATCGACGGACAAACCCAGGATTTTATCCGCGATGTGATGACCGAAGAGATTGCAGCAATGGAAGAACGCCATCAAGCCAATGCAGCGATTTTTACTCAAGCAGGTACATACGCTCCGACTCTCGGGGTACTTGGAGCGGTTGTTGGTTTAATTGCCGCGTTAGGAAATATGGACAATGTAAGTGAGCTTGGTCATGCGATCAGTGCCGCATTCGTCGCGACATTAATGGGTATTTTTACCGGTTATGTATTGTGGCACCCATTTGCCAATAAGCTCAAACGAAAATCAAAAGAGGAAGTAAAAATACGTCAAGTAATGATTGAGGGAGTGCTTTCGATTTTAGAGGGACAAGCTCCTCGCGCTATCGAGCAAAAGTTAGCTTCGTATCTCCCGGAAAGCGAACGAAAACGAATCATGGAACAGGGAGAGAAACAAGATGAGTAAAAAAAAGAAGCATCATCATGAAGATCATATTGATGAAACATGGCTCATTCCGTATGCGGATTTATTGACGCTTTTGTTGGCGCTGTTTATCGTCCTATTTGCCAGTAGTCAGCTTGATCAGAAAAAATTCGAAGAGATTGCCCGTTCGTTTAATAGTGCCATATCGGGGGGAATCGGTGTTTTTGATTTTCCAAGCCCGATTGAAGAAGAGCAGCCTCAGTCGCCATCGATAAACAAGAAAAAACAGCAACAAAACGAACAACAGCGGCAAGAACAAAAAGAACTGCAAGAAATTCAGGCAAAAATTAATCAATATATTGAAAAGCAACATTTAACCGGCGAATTAAAAACGACGTTGACAGAGGAAGGGTTACTGATTACCATCCTAAATGACATCTTATTTGATTCAGGAAGTGCAGATGTGCGGCCACAGGATCAAAAGTTGGCTAAAGAAATTTCTCGCCTTCTTGTCATGAATCCACCACGCAATATTATTGTCAGTGGACATACGGACAATGTGCCAATTCGCAATTCCAAATTTTCTTCAAACTGGGAATTGAGCGTCATGCGTGCTGTCAATTTTATGAAGCTTTTATTAGAAAACAAACAGCTAGACCCACGCTGGTTTAGCGCAAAAGGATACGGTGAATTTAAGCCTGTAGCTTCCAACGACACAGCAGAAGGACGGATGAAGAATCGCCGTGTCGAAATTTTGATTTTACCAAACAACCAAAGCAAAAATGAGTAAAGAGCTGACGGAGTTTCCGTCAGCTCTTTTTAATTAACAAATTATATAGCAACTGCGCAATACTTCATAAAAGCATGAATGGAACAAGAAAGACTTTATGTAGCTCAGTAGCTAGCCTGCTCTAAGCGTTTCTTTGGTGAAACCTTGCAGGAAAGTGACTTACCTCTCCTTTGTTTATCACAACTTAAATGAAAATTTAATCACTCCTGCTTTGATCATCGCTTCCATAATAATAACAAGTGCTGGACCAAGGAAAAGACCGATAAATCCTAGTAGCTGAAAGCCCAAATACACACTGACTAACGCGGCTAAAGGTGTAATGCCTAAATTTGATGAGAAAATTTTTGGCTCAATAATCCGCCGGATAACTGTAATCACGACAAATAAAATAATGAGCCCAATCCCGAGCGTTTCGTTACCGTTTGCGATACTAATGATTCCCCACGGAACAAGAACGGAACCAGTTCCCAAAATCGGTAAAATATCAACAATAACAATGAGAAGTGACAAAATGACAGCGTAGTCTACTTTTAAAAGCAAAAGTCCGCCTAGTGCGAGTAAAAACGTAATGACACTTAATAAAAATTGCGCTTTGATGAAACCAATTCCCGCTTTACTTAACTGTGTGACAATAAACGTTACTCTCTCTTCCGTACGAGGCGATAAATGCTTTTTGACTCCCGCTTTTAACCTTGGCAAATCTAAACTAATTAAAAACAACGCGACTAAATAAACTAAAAAGTGTATGACAAACTCTGGAACCATCGTAATGTAGTGAATAATCGATTGAGTCAAGTTTGTCGCAAATTCAAGAAGTAAATTTTTAATTGTTTCTACGCTATTTTCTAATGATGAGATAATTTCTTTTGGAATCGAACTGGAATACGATTCCCATGTTTGGATAAAGCGATTGACTACTTCGGTTGTTTCCGCTAAAAAAGATGGCAATTTTTGCGAAAACGTCATAAATTGTTGAACAAGAATGACTACCATAAAGTAAGAAACAAATCCAAACATGATAAGAAATAGGGAGAAAACAGCCGTCACTGCATGAATTCGCTTTAAATGATAGTTTCGCTGCAACTTTTGCACAGCAGGCTCTAATAAAAGCGCAGTAATTAGCGCAAAAATAAGCGGTAAGCTATATGGAACTAAAAATAAACCAATAGCAATAATAACAGCAAGTATGAAAAATTTTTTCACCATTGTCCCTCATTCAACTCATTTCTGCATCATCATCGATCTCTATTAATAAATATAACGAATGAAAAAAAGACAATCAATAAAAAACACGACCTTTTCTAATAGGCCGTGTTTAAAATCTTCCGGTCAATTGGAAGGTGAGAACGACGATACCGAGAATCCATACATATACAGCAAATCCCTTCAATGAATGCTTTTGTAAGTAATTAATCATCCATCGTACAGCTACGTAGCCAAATAATGCGGAAGATATTGCTCCGATAACGAGCGCACTAACGGAGATCGCCTCCACTTTCCCCTCTAATAAATCAAGAGACTGCAATACAATCGCTCCAGCAATTGCTGGGATTGATAACAAAAACGAAAAATAGGCAGCTGTTTCCCGATCGAGCTTGCGAATCAATCCGCCGACAATTGTAAGTCCCGAACGTGAAATTGCTGGAAAAATGGCGGCTGCTTGAAACGTACCGATGACAAGCGCATCCGTATAAGTAATATCATCCATTCGTTTATATCCATTTTTGACGCCATCAGCTAACCACAGAAACATACCGGTAATTAAAAACTCCCATCCAATCGTTACACCCGTTTTCGAGATTTCCTCAAAATAATCTTTGAATAACAGACCTATCACAACGGCAGGAATCGTACCAATAATTAGTAAAAACGTTAATTTACTAAACGGCTTTCGAATAATATAAAGCAATTCCTCTTTATAAATGACAAACACCGCTAACAATGTGCCAATATGAAGCATCGTATCGAGAAACAATCCTGCTTCATCAAGGCCAAATAAATGTCTTCCTAAATATAAATGACCGGTACTGCTAATGGGTAAAAATTCTGTTAACCCTTGGATCATCCCCAAAATAAATGCTTCAAATTTTGTCATGCTCCCCTCTCCCCATAATCATTTATACCGTGTCTAACAGTTTTATCATATCTTGAAAATCAAATGGCGCTTCACATTTCATGTTTTCCGCAAATGAACTAATCGTTTTCAATGTTGTGACACTTTCAATCGGATGCTTTCCGGATGCGCTTTCCGCTGATAACATCACCGCATTTGTCCCATCTAGCACCGCTTGAAAAATATCGGTCACTTCAGCGCGAGTCGGCCTTTCATGTTCGATCATGGACTGCAACATTTGTGTCGCGGTAATAACATACGTATTAAAGCGATTGCACTCATAAATCATTGCCTTTTGTAACAAAGGTACCCAAGCAAACGGCAACTCCACTCCTAAATCTCCGCGCGCAATCATAATACCCTCCGCTTCGTTGCGAATATCAGTAAAATTTCTTACTGCTTCTAATGTTTCGATTTTCGCAATCACCATAGGACAAGTGCAGCTGAAAGAAGAAATTATATCACGGATGTCACGGACATGATCAGCTTCTCTGACAAACGAACAAGCAATCATTTCGACTTGTTCATCCAGCAAAAATTGCAAATCACGCTTATCTTTCTCCGTTAATGCAGGGATCGATAGCTTTGCACCAGGGAGGTTCACGCTTTTCCTGCTTCCAATGGTTCCGCCTCTGACTACCTCAGTTTCAACATACTGATTGGTAACCCGCCTAGCAACAAGCTCTACTTCCCCATCATTAACTAATATCTTCGTTCCTACTTTTACATCGTTGACTATATTCGGGTAGTCAACACTCGCCTCCTTCTCCGTCCCCATGCATAGAGTCGTCCACAACACAAATGTCTCTCCTTTTTGAAGGACGGCTTTTCCCTCTTTGATTTCTCCGAGACGAATTTTCGGACCTTGTAAATCGCCTAAAATTTTCACTTGCTTTCCAAGCTGCTTGTTGAAAGAACGAACAGTTTCTATCACTTGGCGATGAGCCAAATGATCCCCATGAGACAGGTTCAGACGTACAATCGTCATTCCGTGTTCCATAAGTGCGCGAATCATTTCTGGATTGTTAGTAGCTGGGCCAATCGTACAAATTTGATCAATCGTCATCATTCATCTCCCTCTTTCGTGAAAACTTTTCCTTAGTTTTCACGATTGTTGGCCCTCTCCATTCTTTTACGCACTTCTTTTGCGTCGATAAACATGAAAAGCAATATAAACGATCATAGCGACAACAGCAATGATGATGATAGGCTGTAAATATGGCCGTGCCATTTCATCAATACGTTGCCAATTGCTTCCTAAACGGTCTCCAAGAAAAATAAAGAAAATCGACCAAGGAATGATGGCACATGTGGTATATAGCGTAAATTTCGACCACGGCATTTTGGCGATTCCGGCAGGGATGGAAATCGCATGACGAACAACAGGAATAAAACGGGCTGTAAAAATAACCCCCGAGCCGTACTTCTCAAACCATTCCTCTGATAAACGAAGATGTTTCTCTTTAATTAATAAATATTTCCCATATTTATCAAGAAATGGTCTACCTCCATAATACCCCATCCAATAAAGAAAAAGTTGAGCAATTGTTCCGCCGATTGTTCCGGCAATCACTGCACCGACAAATGAAACTTCTCCACGTGAAACTAAATACCCCGCATAAGCTAATACAATTTCGCTCGGAATGACTTCGATCATTAACGCAAGCGCAATTCCGGGATAACCTAAATCTGCTAAAAAAGCGAAAATATTTTGAATTAGTTCGTGCATCTTTTTCCCTCCTATGTATCAGACAGGCTCCCAATTTAACCATATTCAAAGCAACATTATACTATACTAAGTACATATAAAAAAATAAGTCTGTAGGCTTAATAAAAAGACGTAAACGCCTCAATTCCGCCTAAAAACTGCCTGCATTCTGCGGACAAACAGCGAAATGTCACCACCATGACTCCCGTGATCGGCAAATGTTCTTCGCCTGCAAAACAGCTTTCCATCCAGAGCAGCTTAAATCGTTACGTTTTAAGCCATGTTTTGTTCGAGTTTTGCATCAATGCTGATTCAAGAAACAAACGAGTCGGGTGCTTGTGCTAGACAATGTTCATCTCACATAAAAAAGCGGCCGCCTCATCTATGATGAGGATAGCCGCCTTTCCATTACGCGCTTCGTACAACTTCTTCGACATATTGTTTTCCTTTTTCTTCGTTATATTGTCCTTCCCATTTGGAGATGACAACCGCTGCCAAAGAGTTTCCAACTACGTTCACAGCTGTACGAGCCATATCTAAAATCCGGTCAATTCCTGCAATAAATGCTAATCCTTCGATTGGGATTCCGACTGTTCCTAACGTTGCCAATAAGACAACGAATGAAACACCAGGTACTCCAGCGATTCCTTTCGATGTTACCATTAATACTAATAAAAGGGAAATTTGCTGCGTAATCGACATATCAATTCCGTATAATTGTGCGATGAAAATAGCTGCTAATGCTTGGTATAACGTTGAACCATCTAGATTAAACGAATAACCTGTTGGAATAACAAACGACGTAATCGCCTTCGGACATCCGAATCTTTCCATCTTTTCCATGATTTTAGGAAGTACCGTCTCCGAGCTAGCTGTACTATACGCAAGCACAAGCTCATCTTTCAAAATTTTGATGACATGAAAAATATTCACACCCACTAATTTAGCTACAATTCCAAGGACAACAACCACAAAGAAAATCATTGTTCCATAGACTACAAGCACTAGTTTACTTAATGGAACAAGCGATTCAACACCAAATTTAGAAACGGTAACACCAATTAACGCAAACACACCAAATGGTGCAAACTTCATAATTTGATTCGTCACATAAAACATCGCATCTGCAGTGCTTTGGAAAAATTGCAAAACAGGTTTTCCTTTTTCCCCAATCGCTGCAACACCTAATCCAAACATTACAGAGAAGAAAATAATTGCTAACATATCACCGTTCGCGAGCGACTCAACAATATTTTTTGGCACAATATTCACAACGGTTTCGACCATCGAATGATGTTTTACTTCATTCGTTGTGTCCACATAGCTTTGAATATCCGTTTTTTCCAGATTCTTCATATTGACACCCTCTCCAGGTTGGAAAAGGTTCGCCGCTAATAGACCAACCACAATCGCGAACGTTGTAATAATTTCAAAATAAATGAGTGTTTTTCCACCTAATTTTCCGAGCTTCTTTAAATCCCCAACATTTGCTACGCCAACGATAAGACTTGACACAACAATTGGAATAACAATCATTTTTATCAAACGAAGGAAAATATCTCCAATTGGTTGCAAATATGTCGCTACGGTAGGGTTTCCGTAAAAAATCGCTCCTACAACAATACCAAGAATTAATCCGATAAAAATTTGCCAAGCAAGTCCAATTTTTTTCATTGACTTCCCCCCTTTTTAGACATAAAACGACAAACTTATTTTATCCTCATTAAGGAATTATGTCAAGAATATTCGCATAATATTGTCATTTACTACCATTATTTTTTTATGTCCAAACACGGACAACTTCGCCTTTTCATACATATAAGTAATAGGCGCATGCCTACAACAACATGGGGTGGGGTGAGAAAATGTCTGGCATCTTGTCTGCATTTACGTTCATCATTAAAGAGTTATTGTTTTTAGTGTCATATATTAAAAATAACGCATTTCCCCAACCGCTAAGCGTAAAAGAAGAGGAAAAATACTTACAGCTCATGGCAGAAGGCGATGAAGAGGCTCGCAACATTTTAATTGAACATAATTTACGACTTGTCGCTCATATTGTCAAGAAATTTGAGAACACAGGCGAAGACGTCGAAGACTTAATTTCGATCGGAACCATCGGCCTCATTAAAGCGATTGAAAGCTATTCACAAGGCAAGGGAACAAAACTCGCAACATACGCGGCTCGCTGTATTGAAAATGAAATATTGATGCATTTGCGCTCGTTAAAGAAAACAAAAAAGGACGTCTCCCTTCACGAGCCGATCGGCCAAGATAAGGAAGGAAACGAAATCAGCCTCATTGATGTATTAAAATCCGAGGGAGAAGATGTCATTGATGAAATTCAATTGAACATGGAGATAGAACAAGTCAAAAAATATATTGATGTGCTGGATGAACGAGAAAAAGAAGTGATCATCAGCCGGTTCGGGCTAAATTTGCAACGGGAAAAAACACAGCGGGAAATCGCTAAAGAACTAGGCATTTCAAGAAGCTACGTATCGCGCATTGAAAAGCGGGCACTCATGAAAATGTTTCATGAATTTTATCGCAACGAAAAGGAGAAACGTCGATAATCATAATACTTTCCAAAAGAAGGGAGCAATCATTCTGGGATTGCCCCTTTTTTGTGTGATGCTGTTTCTACGCTGGCGGATTCGCGTTCGTACAGACGATTTATCCAAAACGTACTAAAACATGATAAAATCTGTATACAACCTTTCGATGGTCAAAGCAAGCAGGAAAGATACTGTCTACAGGACAATGGATGGGCTTGTCCTTTTATGTGGATTCTCTATCTGAGTTTCGTTTTTATTTCGGTAGCTTTTTTTCGTTGCATAAATCCGATATCTTTTGCGATTGGTTGAAGTTGTTGCGATGAAAACAGATGACAGAGCACTTCATGATTTGATTCATAAATGTTCTATAAAACATCCTTTCTAACATCGATGTGATTAGAGATAGAAAAAGCATTTGCTTCACTTGATGTCGATGGGGATAAGTCCTTTCCTTAATAAAAGAGTGGAACAGTTGCGACTCTTTTGGTACATTGTTCATGACAGTTTTCCTCTAATGCCCATCTTGTTAAGCTATCCGTTACTTAGTATTAAGAACAGTTGTTAGCTCGTCAATCGCCTGCCGAACATCATCCTGTGTATTGTAAAAATGGGGAGCGATTCGGATTACATCGTTTCTGGCAGAAACAATAATATTTCTCTCTTTCATGATAGATTCTATCTGCCCAGCATTTTCTGCATAAAAAGCAGTCATGGCGCCTCGTTGATCAGCAGATAGCGGACCAACAGCGCGTAATCCTTTTTCTTGTCCATAATCTAATGTGAATTGAGCTAATTGATTTAAATAAGAAGATATATTCTCTACTCCTATCTCAAGAAGCAAACGAATAGCGGCAGTAGCGGCATAAGCGCTGATGAAAGATGGTGTTCCAGTCTCAAATCGACGTGCTCCAGGCGCTTGTGTTAGTTGATGAACATCGAATTTCGAATGATTCTCCTGGCCAAACCATCCTGTTACACGTGGCTTCCATTTCTCTGCAAGCTCGGTTTTCATATATAAGAAGGACATCCCTGGAATACCTAACATGTATTTCCTAGTTCCTGCTGCCAATATGTCAATATCCATTTTCTTTACATCAATGGGAACCTGTCCTGCTGATTGATAAGCATCAACAAATAAAAGAGAACCTTTACGATGAACAATTTCTGCAATAGCTTTAATGTCTTGCTTGAATCCATTGTAATAACAAATATGAGAGATGGATGTGATGAGCGTATCAGACGTTACAAAACGTTCGTAATACTCTATAGGGATAACTCCATGGTGTGAAGGGATAAAACTCACGTTCGCACCAAACTTTTCCTGGGCAAGCCATACATGACCTACGGTTGGAAAATCCATATCTGTAGTAACAATTCTATTTTTCCCTTTTTCAAAAGAAAGAGAAGAAGCAATAGCGGAAAAAATATCAGAGACCGATCCTAATACAGCAATTTCATTCGGATCAGCACCGATTAATTTTGCAAAACCGTTTTTTGCTTTTTCGACTTCTTGGATGGATGGATTCCAATTAACTCCCATCGTAAGTAAACTATTCAGGTACTCTTCCATAGACTCAGAAACAGCTTTGGATATTGCACCTTGTGAACAACTCGCAAGATGGATCTTAGATGCTAAAACCGGAAATAAGGAACGATAATGAGCGTACGGATGATTCAATCCTAGTTCCTCCTTTCGATTCCGCGTAAATCATTTCTCCTGCTTCTCGGTCTCCCTATTATTAACTGGACTCCTCCTTTTAGTTTACTACTATGTTTAAATGACTCTACAAGAGTTATCTAAAACTACGCTATACGATACTACTGAATCATCACTAAATTTTATTCGAATACATCACTGGCGGGGAATAATGAAACCTCTATTCCTTAACATTCCACGCAATAATCCGAAAACCCGGCTTTTATTTCGCCAGTGTTAATCCAATATAAACCGCTGCTCCCCACATCACTAGGGCAGAAATTTTGTTGAGGACCATCATCAAACGTCCAGATTTATCTAGCTCCCCTGTTATTCGGCCTGCCACAGCCAATCCTATGAACCAGACCCAAGAAACCAGAATACAGGCAAGTGCAAAAGCTGCTTTTTCCCCTCCATTGTATTGAAGTGAACTTGTTCCGATCACCCCAACCGTATCCATGATCGCATGAGGATTCAGCAGCGAGACTGAAGCCGAAAACGCAATTTGTTTGAGAGGAGTAAACGTTTCTTTGGTTATATTTTCGTTGTTGCTATTTTCAGGGGTACTTTTCCAGGTGTTCCATCCCATATATAGCAAAAGCACTATCCCGACGCTCAGTAGTATCGTTTTGAGCCAAAACGAACCTAAAATCACAAGAGATACCCCGAAAACAGCAAGGGTAATTAAAAGAGTATCGCATAGTGAAGCAGTAAGAACGACCGGAAGCACATGGATGAAGCGTTTCTGAAGGGCTCCTTGATTAAAAACAAAAACGTTTTGGACGCCAAGAGGAAGAATGAGTCCAAACGCAAGAATCAGTCCGTGAATGAAGGCTTCTATCATTCCAATCCCTCCTATTGCGTGCTATATGAATACAATTATACTTGGATATCTATCGTTGTCTCCAACCAATTGGATGGATTTTATACCAACCAAATTGTATAATCGAAACAAGAATGATAGGGAGGGGAAAAATGAAAATTTTTCTAATAAATGCTTTTACGGATCAACCATTTACAGGAAATCCTGCTGCTGTTTGTGTTTTACCGGGATCAAAGGATGCCGAATGGATGCAAAAGGTAGCGAAGGAGATCAATTTACCAACAACTGCTTTTCTCGAATATACAAATGGCGGATTCAGCTTGCGTTGGTTTACTCCGACTACTGAAATACCGCTCTGTGGGCATGGAACTTTGGCTAGCGCCTACGTTTTATGGGAGATGGGATACATAAAAGCAGAAAATCCAGTAAGTTTTAGTACAAAAAGCGGGATACTCACTGCCACTGTAAAGAATGGTTGGATTGAACTTGACTTTCCATCCGCTCCGGATCACGAAATAACTGCCCCGGACAAACTGATTAAAGCATTGGGAGTTGTACCAAAATACGTGGGAAAAAATCAACTTGATTATATCGTCGAAGTCGAGTCAGAGGATATAGTAAAAAATCTCACACCTGATATAGGTTCCATTGCGCAACTCCCGATTCGTGGAGTAATCGTGACAAGCCGGTCAAGTTCTGGAAAGTTTGATTTCATTTCTCGATTTTTTTCTCCCGCACAAGGGATTGTCGAAGACGCAGTTACCGGTTCGGCACACTGCTGTTTGGGACCTTACTGGAAGCGCCGGTTAAACAAAGACGAGTTTATTGCCTATCAGGCCTCAGCTAGAGGCGGAATGATAAAGGTCAAAATGTCAAACAATCATGTCCTATTATCAGGTAAGGCGGTCACAGTTTTGAAAGGTGAGCTTTTTGTTTAATGCCTTACCTTATCTACAGACTCGTTTAAATATATGAATTCAAAAGTTTTTATATTTATATGGGAGAGAATCTTTCATGATCGAAGTAGATTGGAAACCAGACAAATCATCTCCAATCCCCCTCTATATCCAGATCAAAGAATATATAAAAGAAAAGATTGAAACAGGAGAATGGACTGTAGGGATGAAAATCCCTCCCCAACGCACATTGGCCCAAGCATGGGGAGTGAACCGCAGCACGGTCGTTGCGGCTTTGGAAGAATTGACCGCAGAGGGATTGCTCGAAGGAAAAAGCGGAAGCGGGACGAAAGTGATTAACAATACATGGTCCTTGATGACTTCTACCCCTCCCCCGGACTGGAACTCCTATGTGCAAGCGGGGAGCCATTACCCCAATTTGCCTACGATACAGGAAATCAACAAAGCAGAGTTTGATCCAGCTATCATCCGGTTGGGAACGGGAGAGCTTTCTCCTGATTTATTTCCACGCAAGATGATGAAACAAGTATTTAAGCGGTTGCCGGACCGCATTGATTCACTTGGCTACGAAGAACCGAAAGGGCTGCTTTTTCTTAGAGAACAGCTTAGTGGATATTTGAAAACCATCGGGATTGAGGCTTCCCCTTCTTCCATTTTGATTGTGTCAGGAGCTTTGCAAGCATTGCAATTGATTTCATTAGGTCTCTTGCAGCGGGGGGCTACGATTTTTCTGGAAAAACCATCGTATCTGTATTCCCTGCATGTGTTTCAATCTGCCGGGATGCGATTATTCGGACTTCCTTTAGATGAAGATGGAGTTCAAATAAAAACGATTACGGAACAAAAAAAGCGGCAAAATGCTTCGTTACTTTATACGATTCCGTCCTTCCATAATCCAACGGGAATCTTGATGTCCGAAGAAAGACGGAGAGAAC
This sequence comes from Thermaerobacillus caldiproteolyticus, assembly GCF_013761245.1. Classification (GTDB taxonomy): domain Bacteria; phylum Bacillota; class Bacilli; order Bacillales; family Anoxybacillaceae; genus Thermaerobacillus; species Thermaerobacillus caldiproteolyticus. The sequence continues at coordinate 299,605 of NZ_JACDUT010000001.1, forward strand.
TGATTGATGTATGCGAACAAGAGCAACTGCCGATTATTGAAGATGACGTATACCGGGAACTCTGGCTCGATTCACCGCCTCCTCCACCTTTAAAAGCCATCGATAAAAATGGGCTTGTTCTATACCTGGGAAGCATGTCGAAAACATTGAGTCTAGGTTTGAGAATCGGCTGGGTAGTCGGACCGAAGCCTGTCATTGAACGATTGGCGGATATTAAAATGCAAACCGATTACGGATCCAGTTCCTTGTCTCAGTGGACTGTTGCGGAATGGCTATCAATTGGGTTCTATCATCAACATTTAGAAGAGGTCAGAAAGGAATTGAAGATTCGCAGAGAGATCATGATCGATTCATTGCAGAGGTATTTTTCCGACATTGCGACCTGGTCTGTTCCCAAGGGCGGTTTTTATATATGGCTACGCTTATTACCTTCACTCTCCATAAAGGAACTTTTTGAAAAAGCATTAGAGCGAGGAATTCTATTGAACCCGGGAAATGTCTATGATCAACATGCGACCCAGTACCTTCGTCTTTCTTATTCCTATGCTTCTTTAGCTGACTTGGAAAAAGGAATCTTTCGTCTTTCAGAAGTGATTCGACAGCTAATCTCATAACCCTTTATCTCATTAGTTAACTATTTGTCTTCAGCTTGTCGACAAAGCCGACAAGCTGATCTGCCAACAATAACTATTGGAGGGGCTGATACTATATTAGTTGACTACTTCAAATAAAACATTTCCAAAGTTTCCGCCAGGAAGGATAAATCTAAAATGGCCATCGCTAGGTACAGACATATACCAAAGTGGTTCAGAGCTGGAACGACTTACATAAGTGGTTCTACACCAAGAATTAGCAGCTGTCCATAATACAATTTATGCTTGTGTAGCTCCTAAGTTAAGTTCGGTGTAATTTTAATTCGTTTTCCAGCGGCATTACTTAAATAAACGTCATAAACAACCCCATAGTTCCCTAATAACTATCCTGAAAATTCATCATCCTTCTGATGGTGCTGCATAGATGCGGCAGGATGTCTCCCATGAAAAAAACTTTTTCTATAATCTGTGGAATCGCAAAATACAGCATAGGCGGTTAACAGATAAGTCAGTTAAAGAGTAAAAAGAAAATATTTCGTAAAAGCTGTTTGGATCATTTCTAGAACTCTATCGTTTTGGTTGGCTAATGATATGTCCTATTTTATGTGAAACGTTCAACCAAGCGATGTGCGTCTAAGAGTTTATGATCCAAAATTCCAGCTGTTTTGGTGTATTTGAATTTGTGTGTGGTACTAGTGTAAATGAATTTAGCCTCATACTTACTAAAATCCGAGAAAAGATGTCGTCGATGAAACCCAATTGAACATGGAGTTGGAACAAGTCAAAATACATTGACGTATTGGATGAACGGGAAAAAGAAGTGATGATTAGCCGGTTCAGGTTGGATTTGCAGAGAGAAACACATATCGGGAAATCGCCAAAGAGCTGGGCATATTAGGAATCTATGTATCATGCATTGAAAAGCGGGCAATTATAAAAATGTTTCATACTTTTTGCCGAATGAAACAGAGAAGCAGCCATAGCGTCATCAAGCCCCTTGAGATCACGCATAATTGCTTGATTTCAAGGGGCTTCTATTAGTTCTGCCAATCCACTATAATTTTTCCGGTTGTATTCGTTGGTGTCGTATAAACATGATTTGAACCACTTTCCCAAGTGACATTACCTTGGCTGTCTTTTTTAATAAACTTAAACTCAATTGTCTTTCCTTCTGGGACACTGACATCTATATACCATGTAGGATAGGAGTAAACCACTTGATTGAACATTGGACCGATTGCCTTACTAGTGTCCCAGTTGCCGAGCTCATATACGTTGCCAACAATGTATATATTTTGCCCTAGATTGGTAGTCGCGTTATTAACAACAAACCGCACTGACACTTGATCATTTGTTAGTACTTCAAAGTTATCATAAGCCGCACTCGTTTGACCGCTTGATGATTGGACGGTAATATTATATTTTCCTGGTGACACATTTGGTACAGCCACAACGATTTGATTGTTAGACCAAGACACAACATTGGCAGCTGTCGTTCCGAACTTCACAGTGCCCGTATTTGTTCCGAATCCTTCGCCATCAATGGTTACTTGATGACCGACTTGCCCCATCATCGGTCCAACATGACCAATAATTGGCGTGCTTTCTGTTGCACTGTATGCCCATACACCGACTTCCCCCGGTCCTAAGTCAAATGCATTAACTGATCCATTTGAACCGACTTGAATTGTATTTCCGTCTAAAAGACCGCCAAGCTGATCCGTATATGTTCCTGCTGGTAAAGCTGTAAATAAGCCAGTAATCGAGTAATTACTGCTTGAACTACGATTAACGGCAACTAACACAACATCTTTGCCAAACTGTCGCTCATACACATACACATCGCCATTGATCCAACGCTGTTCCGTATCACCATAAGCTAACGCCGGATTGTTTCGTCGGAGAGAAGATAGTTTTTGAATCACTTGATACGCGCGAGTATTTTTATTGAATGAACTCATCATCTTACGATTGTTTGGATCGCCGTTACCGGTCATGTATTGCTCTGTACCATAGTAAATATTCGGTACGCCACGGGATGTCAATAATACAGCAAGTGCCATATCCACCTTGCGCGGATCTCCTCCGTCAATCATAAACCGATCCATATCATGGTTGTCTATGAATGTTACTTGATCGAGAACCTCGTCATATGCTGATGCCGTATCTTGAATCATTTGATTAAAGCCATGCCAATTATCGCTGTTATTGCGCAATACTTGACGAAGCTTTTGTCCGAAACGAAAATCGAGCAAACTCATTCCACTTTCATTGGCAAAGTAATGATTGTTCGCGTCCACTTCATTTTCTGACAAAAACCACTCCCCAAACGTAAAGACAGGACGATAGTTATCAATCTCATCCATCAGAGATTTTTGCCATCCAAACGGCATGTGCTTCACCGCATCCATACGGATACCATCAATCCCCATATCTATCCACATTTTTACTGCATCTTTTAAATACCTATCAATAACAGGGTTCTGATGGTTAAGGTCCGCCAAGTCAAACAGATTTCGATAAATCCCATCCTCTAAGCTGGAAAACGTTGTTCCACCGTTATGGTGAAAATACATGTTGGCATCATTTGTGTAACCGCCAAGCAATGTCCCATTATCGTACAGTCGTCCGTTTTCCATATAAGAAGGATTCGTTTCTGAAGCAGGAGAAGTATGGTTGGGGGCAAAGTCAATAATTACCTTTATTCCTTTTGCATGTGCGGCATCAACTAAACGTTGGAAATCACTGAGGGTACCAAAAAACGGGTTTGGCTTTTTGAAATCGCGCGCCCAATAACCATGATAGGATGTGGAACCGCTTGCATCATTCATCACAGAAAATACATTTTCTACAGGCTGAGAAATCCATATCGCTGTCACACCCATATCTGTTAAATACCCATCGTTAATTTTATTGATGATGCCTTGCCAATCTCCACCGCAATACTTGCGTAAATTCGTACATCCTGAGCTAAATAATGCTCCACTCGGATTATTGGATGTATTTCCATCCACAAATCGATCCACTACAATTTGATAGACAACATCTGATGTAAAGTTTACCTTATTAAGATTTCCAGCTGCTTCAACGGTGACTTTCTGCGTATCAGATACTATAAAAATTGCACTAAATACAAATGACATGCTCAAGACTAGCGAAAGCCATCTTCTCATTCAGTTATCCTCCTTCAATAATAGGTCTTAAAGTTGTATAGTGCTAAGAATAACCCTCACCTCCTGCATATAAAAAACCCCGTCATATCCTAAAGATACGCCGGGGTTGTGTTTCCATCCGAACAATGAAAACAAGCATTGCCCTCAAATTGTCACCAATAATATCTTTATTTTTATAATATTCAGTATATTACTCAGTGTCAAGGCATCAATCTATAAATTTCAATAAGAAAAAGAGAGAATCTCGATTATTTGCGATTCCCTCTTTTATGCAAAATTATTTAGCTTCTACACTGACTTCTGCGCTGATAATTAACGCAATTGACACTGTAATTACAATCCCCATTACTATGGCGAACATCCCTTGTTCCTCCCCTTAGCGTTCTTTGTTTTTATTTTATACGAAGAGGCAGCAAGTTTCGTAGCAAGGTTTTGAACAATTTATGAAATTCAATGGTCAATAGTAAAACTCGCAGCATCATTGGCATTCTCCCATCGGTTAGGTGGAATCTCCCGTCCCCCATAGCCACATTATCATTCGATTTTTCACTGTCATCATTGAAAAAACCTCCTTGCATTAAAATAGTTTGTGCATCGAACATTTACGGTCCATAATTTCTTCTTCAATTTGTTTAACAAGGCGTTCATGTTCGATTTCTTCCCTTGTCTTCTTTCTCCATTGAATGGTTACGGTAATAAAAAACAAGTTAATCGTCATCATTTTTCACCTCCTTCAGTAAAAAAGCCGCAGTGAGAGCATCTCCTGCGGCTTTGGACACAAAAAAGCCACAGGAAGATGAACTATTCTCCCTGCGGCGTTATCTACATATTACAGAACATTATCTCTATAACACGATCAGAAGGTCGAATAGTTCTTATACGTTCACTTGTATCGTTATCTACACTTTTCATCATTGCTGTTAAGATAGTCATTGTTTTCGACCTCCTTCCGAAATCATGTTACAGAGGTAATTATATCCAAATGAAATGTATTTGTAAACATCTTTTCTGTAAAAATAAATCAAAAAACCTATCCTTTCGATATGAAAGGATAGGTTCATTGCTCAAACTCCCGCAGTAAGCGAATATATTTGATTGCTTTTTGGTAAAAGAAAAAAGATCCGGTTAACAAGATCATAATAACGCCGATTAAATACGGTTTCTTTTCTGGTGTAATCGGAAGAAGCGTCCCGATATACAAAAAGACGCTTAATGCGACTAACACCCCTGCATACATTTTATAGTCCGCTGCTTTTTCTTTCCATTGCTTTTGTTGGTAATCCATCGTATCCCCCGCTTTCCACTTTAAATGTAGCATATATATGAAAAAAATGGGGGATGTAATTTTAACCAAGTTTCTATTTTAACGCTTGTTCCAAATCTTCGATCAAATCTTCGACATCTTCAAGCCCAACGGAAATGCGTACTAATCCATCGGTAATTCCTAATTCCTCGCGGCGTTCTTTCGGAATGGAAGCATGCGTCATTTTCGCTGGTAACGAAATTAAGCTTTCAACCGCTCCTAAACTTTCAGCAAGCGTAAAATAGTGTACGCTGTTTAATAGTTGATCCGCTTTTTCCCCGCTTCCGACGTCAAACGATACCATGCCGCCAAACCCGCGCGCCTGTTTTTTCGCAATTTCGTGGTTTGGATGTGTTTCTAGCCCCGGGTAGTACACTTTTTTCACAGCCGGATGATTCACTAAAAACTCGACAATTTTGCGCGTGTTTTCCTCATGTTCTTCCATGCGAACGCCTAATGTTTTTATGCCGCGCATGAGAAGCCATGAATCTTGCGGGCCGAGGATACCGCCGGTTGAGTTTTGAATAAAGTGAAGATTTTCAGCAAGCTCTTGCGAATTCACAACGACAAGGCCTGCAACGACATCGCTGTGACCACCTAAATATTTCGTAGCACTATGGATAACAATATCAGCACCAAGTGCAATCGGTGTCTGCCAGTACGGTGTACTGAACGTATTATCCACAATCGTGAGCAGCCCATGTGCTTTTGCAATCGCAGAAGCGGCTTGAATGTCTGTAATTTTCAATAACGGGTTTGTTGGTGTTTCAATGTAGATGGCTTTCGTGTTCGGTTGAATATGCTTTTCCACGTTTGTCAAATCACTTGTATCAACAAACGTTGATTCAATCCCTAATCGGCGTAACACTTTTGTCATAACACGGTATGTACCGCCATATACATCGTCTGTTAAAATGACATGGTCACCGCTGTTGAATAACATCATGACCGCCGTAATTGCCGCCATCCCGGAACTGAACGCGAATCCGGCGTAACCTTCTTCAAGATCTTTAATCAGCTCTTCTAGCGCATGACGCGTTGGATTTCCGGTACGCGAATATTCAAATCCTTTATGTCCGCCGATACCTTCTTGTTTGTATGTGCTTACTTGATAAATCGGAACAGAGACCGCTCCTGTATGCGGATCACCGGAAATGCCGCCATGAATCAGTTTCGTTTTCTGTCTCATTCTTATATCCCACCTTCATAAATTTTTTTACTTAAATAACGCTCACTGCTGTCTGGGAAGATAACGACAATATTCGTTCCAGGTTTCGCTTTTTCCGCTTCGAGTAACGCCGCATGAAACGCAGCTCCTGAGGAACTACCGACAAGCAATCCTTCTCTTTCCGCAAGCTCTTTCACACGCCCAAAAGCATCTTCATCGCGTATCGTATGAATGGCGTCAAAATAACTCGGATCCATATAGTCTGGCAAAAATTCCATGCCAATCCCCTCTGTTTTATGCGGTCCAGGTTCGCCTCCATTTAAAATGGATCCTTCTGGTTCGACAATGACCGTTTTAATGTTCGGGTTTTTTTCTTTTAAAAACCGTGCCGTTCCCATAAACGTACCGCCCGAACCGGCACCGGCGACAAACACGTCAATGTGCCCGTCTAGGTCGTTCCAAAGTTCAGGACCGAGCGTTTTATAATACGTTCTCGGATTGGCAGGATTAGCGAATTGCTGCGGGCAATACGAGTTCGGAATTTCTTTGACAAGCTCCTGAGCCTTTCTGATCGCTCCCTGCATCCCTTCGCTCGTTGGCGTATGAACGATCGTGGCACCTAATGCTTTCATCATCTCTTGTTTTTCCAGACTGAATTTTTCTGGAACGCAAAAAATGACGTTAATATTTTTTCCAATCGCTGCAAGTGCTAACCCGATTCCAGTATTCCCGGCCGTTGGTTCAATAATGGTTCCGCCTTCTTTTAACTTTCCCGTTTCTAGCGCATCGCGTAATAACTCTTGTCCTAGGCGGTCTTTAATGCTTCCGCCGGGGTTAAAGTATTCGAGCTTAGCAAACAAACGGACACCATCAGGCAGCGAAAACTGCGTAATTTCCACAACAGGCGTATTCCCTACTAGCTCATGAACATTTTTAAATACTTTCATGATGTCACTCCGTTCTTTCGTTCATGTACATGGCAAGAGGAAGGGATTCCCTTCCTCTTTTGATTAGCCCTGTAACGCTGTTAACATTGATAGTACTAAATTAGAGGAATGGAGGGCAGCTGTGTGCAAAAATTGTTCAAACGAAACATTCGATTCTTTTCCGGCAATGTCAGACAACGCACGGATGATGACAAATGGAACCGCAAACTGTGTACACACTTGGGCAATCGCTGCTGCTTCCATTTCAACGGCGTATAAATCTAGAAATTTACTGCGAACAAACTCGACGCGCGATGGGTCGTTCATAAACGAATCGCCTGTCGCAATTAATCCTTTGACCACTTGAACGTCGGTGAGGTGTTGAGCACTTTGTTCCGCGATTTTCACCAATGTTTCATCCGCTTTGTAACGCGCAGGCATTCCCGGCACTTGACCGTATTCGTAGCCAAAGGCAGTCACATCAACATCATGATGCACCACTTCACTTGAAATGACAATATCTCCTACGTTAAGTGCTGCGGAGAATCCACCTGCGGAACCTGTGTTAATGACATATTGCGGTTGAAAGCGGTCAAGCAAAATCGCCGTCGCCATTGCTGCATTGACTTTACCGATTCCTGACTTTAATAACACCACATCTGCTCCGTGAATGCGGCCTGTCGAAAATTCGCAATTGGCAATCGTCGTTTCCGTTCGGTCTTCCATTTTTTCGCGTAAAATTGTTACCTCTTCTTCCATTGCACCAATGATTGCTATTTTCAATTCTGTCTCCCTCTTTCTCTTACTGTTTTATTGCCTCCATCACCCATACAAACGCGTTATGTTGCGCAAATGTAACGGTAAATCCGTTCGTTTCAAATAGATTGGTGAGTACATCGAGCGTCGTGTAATACTCGCGCTGCAAATCGTCCGCTAAATTATGAAAGCCACGCTTCTTTGCTTCCTCAATCGCACGCTCAAATGCTTGCCGATCGCGAAATGCCGTATCGGCAAACACTATTTTACCACCTTTCGCTAATAGCTTTCCATAGTTGGCAATGGCTTCTCTTTTTTCTTCATCGGTTAAGTGATGGAAGGCATAGGTGCTAACAATCGTATCGATCGGTTCTTGTGGAAGAGGGAATTGTAAAAAATCACCATCCTCAATAGATACATGCTCGCCTAACTTTTCGTATGCTTTTTTGCGCATCGGCCCGGACGGTTCAATTCCATATACTTTTTTGCCTTGTTCGAGCAATTTTTTCGTTAAGTTTCCCGTCCCAACGCCAAATTCTAGGACTACCTTTCCGGCCTTAGTTGCTACTGTATTTAAAATTTCTTCGTAATTAGCAAACACTTCTCGATACTCTTGATCATATCCTTCTACAGATTGATCATAGGAATCTGCCCATGCTTCAAACAAATCAAGAAACTCTCTACCCATGATGTCACACTCCACATTTTTATAATTCCTATAAGTATACTATGAATTTACAAGATAATCTGTTCTCAATGTATCATAAGTTTTCTTTTTCTTCAATCACTATCTCCGCATGATTGTAGAATATGCAGCGAAAATTTGTTACACTGAACGTGGAAAGGAGAATGATCATGAATATTTCTTTCGATCTCATTGAAGATAAAATCGAATTTTTTGAAGCGGATGATTTGCAAACATTAGAGAAAAAAATTAATGAACAAATTGAAAATAATAAGGCGATTTTATTGCACGTTCATCATGTGTCCCATCAAATGCATGTGGCGGAGAACGGACAGAGGTTTTATAGCGCCGTCGTCCATTTTAAGGCGAAAAAATAAAGCGGATTTCTCGTCTGATGAGAAAATCCGCTTTTTTCCCGTAAGCAGGTGGTTACCACTTTCCTGCCTAGTTTCGGCTCTCTACTGTTTGAACCAACGTCTTTGCTGACATGCACCGGATCATCTCAGGCGCAGCTAGTAATTCTTTCAGCGAAATGCACGTGTTCTTTACCGCGTCAGGAGATCCGTTTCGTGTTGTTTAGTTTCGATGTGTCAGCTTGCTATTCCTTCTGCCTTAGTTGTTGCACTTTCGTTGGTTTCCATCCTTGGTTTTCCACCCACTCGATATACACTTTGTAATATTGGCTTTTATCTTTTGTCGAAATCGTCGCGACCGCTTTATTCGGTCCATTGTTGCCGATAAACCATACAATCATATCAGACTGTGCCAACCCAGTGGCATAACTGACCGCATCGAGCATTTCTTTCCAGTCTACAGAGCTTTCATCAAACGTTGTTACATGCGGTTCGGATTGTGTCGTGCCAACCGGCTGCCACGACGGATTAACAATTTCTTTGAGAATGTTTGATGACGGATCTCCTGCTGTCTCAATCACTTCTTGCTTCTCTTCTGGCTCATCTGTTTCTTCTGTTGTTTCTTCCGTCACTTCTTCCTTTGGCTTCTCTGTTTTTCCGATTTCGACCTCAACGTTTTTCTCATGATCATGATCATGACCATGATCATCATCATTTTTCTTCTTTTCTATTTTTTTATCTGACTGTGTCGCTTGTTCGCTTGGATGATCATCAGCAAAAAGCAATTGCCAGCCAAAAAATAGAATCAATATAAATACGAAAGCAATCGCCATATTTAACATACGATTAATTTTCCGGCGTTTTGCTCGCTGTTCAAAACGAGGTCCCATTTCTTTCGCCAACCGCGATCCCTCCCTGTGTTCTTCCAATCGTTCTTATTGTAGCATTGTTATGTCTCCTAATAAACTGTTTCGTCACCGTTTCCGATTTATGTCCTATTGTTTCTGCTGTTCATTAAACTCATATATTCTCTTGACAATGTCATAAAATACATCGTTTGTCACAGCTTGCGAACTTGGACGTTCTAAATCGACGACAACGAGCGCATACTTCGGTGATTCGGCTGGAAAATAGCCAGCAAACCATTTATTTACCAATTCTCCTTCTTGTGGTGTTGTTTTTCCTGTTTGTGCTGTCCCGGATTTGCCGGCGACCGCATACGGAAGCGTTTGAAATCGCCGCCCTGTGCCGCGCTCATCGGTAACGACCTTTCGCAATAATTGTTGCAATTTCATCGCTGTCATTGGAGAAATCGGGTCCTCGTCCGAAAAGCGTTGTTCTGGGAATGAGAATAACGTTGTGCCGTTTTTGTATACAATTTTGCTCACTGCCCTCACTTGCTTTGCTTCCCCGTTTCGCGCGATCGTTGCCATCATATTTGCGACTGAAAGCGGCGACACGCGAACGTTTTTTTGCCCAATCGATGTCTGTGCAACGGCAAGCGGCACGGATTTGTCGCTATTGTCATACCAAATCGTTGCCCTTTTTTCTTCAGGAAATTGCCTGAAGTTCGTCAAATGATAAACATCACCTTGCCAACCAGCGAGCGGAGATAATCCTAGTTTTTGTGCATATTGTTCGATGATATTTGGATCTTGGTCGACTAGCTCTTTTCCTAATGTGGCAAATGTATTATTACAGCTCACTGAAAAGCTCTCTTCAAAGCTGAGCATTCCATATAAATGCTCATTCTCTGGAGTAATTCCGTCAATTTTTTTACTGCAGTCAAAGGTTCTTTCTTTGGAAACAATCCCCTTTTCTATCGCCGCAGCAGCGATAACCGTTTTAAACACCGAACCGGGGATTTGCGGCAATATCATTTGATTTTCTGCCGCATTATTTTTGTATGGATCGCGCGGGTCCATGTCAGGACGGCTCACCATCGCTAGCACGCTGTTTGTTTGAATATCAAGTAAAACTACCCCACCTTTTTTTAATTGATGCTGTTGCACAACAGATTCAACAATTTCTTGCAAATCGCGATCGATCGTTGTTTGGACAGAAACAGGATAAAATGGATTGCCAGGGTCGCTATATTTCACATCAATGCCAAATAAAGGCCTGCCTTCTGCATCGACGTGATACAATAGCTTCGTTTCTCCTTCTGGAATTAAAAATTCATCAAATGCTTTTTGTAATCCATGGATCCCTACTTCCGTGTGGGGAGAAAGATGACGGTCTGGGTAGCGAGAGTGCAATAATTGGGCATCTTCGCGAGTAAAGCCGATGAGGTGCTCAGCATACACCTTTTCGAGCGGATACTGTTTTTTTACCGCGAGCACGCCCGGAATGTGAAGGCGATTAATCTCCTCCATTTGTGTCTCTGTCAATGCAAACGGCTCTCCTCCGAGTGAAAAAATGAACGGTTCTTTCGCTTGTTGCAGTTTTGAAGCGATGATGCTTGGGGAAATGTCAAGAATCGCTGCCAATTTCTCCATCGGCCAATTCATCGTTTTTAAAAATGGAAAAAGAACAAGTGAAGGAATATATTCATTCGTGAGCGGTTTGCCATTTCGGTCGACAAACGTGCCTCTTCCTGCGTCAATGACCATTTCTTGCGTCCGTTGCGCGACGCTTTCCTCGATTAAATTCACTTTCTTTTTCGAAAACGTTTCTGTGCTTACTAATTGAATTTGAATGAGTCGTCCGATTAATAGAAAGATACAGAGTTGAATGAGTGCCAAAATAACAAACATTCTTTTTTTCCACATAAAAAACACCTCGTCTTCATTTTCGACGAGGTGTTAAATTTTAAAACCTATTTCACGGCAACGATTTTTACAAACATTTCGCCGCCAGGAGTTTGTACCATCACTTCTTCTCCAACTCTTCTGCCGAGAAGTGATTTGGCAATCGGCGAGTCGTTTGAAATTTTTCCTTCAAATGGGTCCGCTTCAGCGCTCCCGACAATCGTATATGTTTCTTCTTCACCATCAGGTAGTTCGATGAACGTAACGGATTTTCCTAATGAGACGACATCTGGGTTTTCCGTATCTTCTTCGATAATTTTAGCATTACGAATCATGTTTTCGAGCGTTTGAATGCGCGCTTCAACGAAAGCTTGCTCGTCTTTCGCTGCATCGTATTCAGAGTTCTCGGAAAGGTCACCAAAACCACGTGCAATTTTAATGCGTTCCACAACTTCCTTCCGCTTAACCGTTTTCAAATACTCAAGCTCTTGTTCCAGCTTCTCTTTCCCTTCTTTTGTCATCGGGTATTCTTTTTCCATTGCCATAACGGTTCACTCCTCTATTTTTATTATCAGAATTTTGTATAATACCGTGTTACCTACTTGCCTCCGCTTTTCCTGGCTATGTAGAATACGAACGGGTTTATCCGTTCGTACAAACATGCGGGGAAAGTTTGTTATATTATCTATGTTATGTTATTACAAAAAAGACTTTTGTTCAAGAATTGTGCGAATTTTTGTGACCATTAAATCAATCGCCACATAATTTTGTCCGCCCTCTGGAATGATGATATCGGCATATCGCTTTGTCGGTTCAATAAATTGATTATGCATTGGACGAACGACGGAGACATATTGTTCAATGACCGATTCTAACGTGCGACCTCGTTCATTAATATCACGTAGCAAGCGACGAATGATGCGAATATCGGCATCAGTATCGACATATACCTTAATATCCATTAAATTGCGTAATCGTTCATCTTCTAATACAAGGATTCCTTCTACAATGATGACGTCCTTCGGTTCGACATGAATAACTTTATCCGCTCTTGTGTGGAGCGTATAATCGTAAACCGGCTTTTCAATCGGTTCGTAATTAAGCAATTTTTGAAGGTGCTCAATTAACAAATCGTTGTCAAAGGCAAGCGGGTGATCGTAGTTCGTTTTTAATCGCTCTTCAAATGGAAGATGGCTTTGATCTTTATAATAAAAATCTTGCTCAAGCATTAAAATCGAGTGACCTTTAAAATGCTCATAGATGGCTTTAGCCACGCTTGTTTTCCCCGAACCGGAGCCGCCAGCGACTCCGATAACAACCGGTTTCTTCCCCATCTTAGTTCTCCTTTCTCATCATGTTGTATGGGAAGACTTCGCGATCGACTTTAAATTTAACAATTTGTAATGGATGACGAGCCGCATCAAGCTCGTTTCCGTCCTCATCCCAAATTGTTTCGACCACTTGTGTAAAGTTTTCGATTTCCGGACCGAAAAATTCGACTTCATCGCCCGGTTTAAAGAAGTTCCGCTGTTGCAGTGTGACCATTTTCGTTTCTTTATCGTAATCCAATACAAGCCCGGCAAACTCATACGTTGTCTTTTTGCTATGAACGCCATACATTTGCTCTTTATATCCCGGAACTCCTTCGAAAAAGGCTGGAGCTGTATCGCGATTGGCACATTTATCGAGTTCTTCTAGCCATTCTTTTCGAATGACAAAATTGTCAGGATCAGCACAGTACGCATCGATCACTTTGCGATAAACACTTACGACTGTCGCTACATAGTGAATCGACTTCATGCGTCCTTCAATTTTTAAACTATCAATACCTAACTCAATCATTTTTGGAATGGATTGAATTAAGTTTAAGTCTTTCGGACTCATTGCAAACGGAGCATCCTTTTCGTCAAATAATGGAATTTCTTTTCCACCGTCCAATTTGTATAAATCGTAGTCCCAGCGGCATGATTGACAGCACCCACCGCGGTTCGAGTCGCGTGCGGTCATATGGTTGCTTAATACACAGCGACCGGAGTAGGCAATACACATCGCGCCATGAATGAATGCTTCAATTTCAATGTCCACTTTTTCTTTTATCTCACGAATTTCTTCTGCGCTTGTTTCGCGTGCAAGCACGACTCTCTCAAGCCCTTCTTCTTTCCAAAACTGCACCGCTTTCCAGTTCGTGAGCGACTGCTGCGTACTTAAATGCACTTCAAGCTTTGGTGCCACACGGCGAGCCGTTTCAATAATGAGCGGATCTGCCACGATAATGCCGTGCACACCAGCTTCTTGAAGTCCTTTTAAATAGTTGTCTAACCCCGGAATATTTTCGTTATGGGCGTAAATATTCGTCGTCACATAAATTTTTGCTCCATATTGATTCGCAAAGCGAACGCCTTCTGCGATTTCTTCTAGTGTAAAGTTATCGGCGTTAGAGCGAAGTCCGTACTCTTGTCCGCCAATAAATACAGCATCCGCGCCATAATGAACCGCCACTTTGAGTTTCTCAAGGTTGCCTGCTGGAGCAAGAAGCTCCGGCTTTTTCGTAATGACGCGCTTTCCGTTAATGATTTCGGAAATGTTGTCATTTTTTAAAAGCATGATGTTCAACCTCCTTTTCATTTTAATACACCGTTTCTTTAAAGAAAAACCCTGTATCTAACGGACGATGTTTTGGCTGAATCGCTTCAATTTCCGCTAGCAGTTGATCTTTTTCTTTTTCATATTGCCCGCGATTTTCTGCACATAGGTCGATGGCGCGACGATATTTTTTCGTCACTTCCGTGATATAGTCCGGCGCGTGAAGTACTCCGTCGATTTTAAAACAGTCAATGCCTGCATCGACCATTTCTGTTAACTCATCAATAATACAAATATCGTTCGGGCTCATAATATGAGTACCGTTTTCGTCTTCAAAAATCGGATATTTGTTGTCACGTTCTTTATCATGCAAAAACATTCCTTTATCGTATTTTCGTCTTTCGATTTCCATCACTTTTCCTTGATATTCAAAGTAGTTGCCGATTAAGGAACGCTTTGATTGGAACATACATGTCATCCCGTGTACTTGTACTTCGATTTCCACTTCGGCATGTTCCTTAATTTCGATAATAGCATCCATGTTTAACTCACGGGCAAGCACGGCGCGTTTGGCCCCTTTGCGCCCCCAATAGTTGCATGCATACCAGTTCGTTGCCGTCGTTTCCGTATTCCAATGCAGTTTCATATGCGGCGCTACTTCGCGCACGGTCATTAATACCGCCGGGTCGCCAAATACAATCGCATCGACCCCTGTATCAGCAAGAAAGCGAACATAATCTCCGAGTTCATCGACTTTGTCGTTATGAAAAATCGCGTTCATGGCTACATATACGTTGATCCCGTATTGCCGAGCGATTTTGACCGCTTCAACGATGTCGTCGCGTCGAAATTCTCCCGCTAGACGCAAACCGTAACGCTGTTCGCCAATGATAATCGCATCTGCGCCTGCGCTCGCCAAGTCATGAATATGAGAAACGCTCGTCGGCGTCACTAACAATTCCGGTTTTTTCATTCTCCTTCACCTCGTTTTCGTGATATCGCGATTCCATCACCAATCGGAAAAATGACCGTTTCGTAATCATCGCGATGTACCAGCCACTCATTATAGCTGCGAATTTTTTTGACTAATTGACGAATCCGTTTATTTTCAATCGGCTCCTCTGTTGCGACAAGCCCTTTAAATAGTACGTTGTCGGTAATAATGACACCACCGTTACTCAAAAGCGGTTCATACATGTTAAAAAAGCGCTGATACTGCCCTTTTGCCGCATCAATAAAAATAGCGTCAAACGGTGCGTGCTTAGCAACTTCCTCATATAAATCAAGTGCATCGCCAAACAGCACGTCAATTTGTTTGTTTGTATTCGTTCGCTCTATATAAAAAAGCGCCCGTTCATACCGCTCTTTATCTCGTTCTATCGTAATAATTTTTGCATTCGGCAACGCTTTAGCCATGCGAATCGCCGAATAGCCGATCGCTGTTCCGATTTCTAAAATCTTCTTCGGCTGGATGAACTTTAATATTTGTAACATCGCTTCAATTCCGGTTAATTCCATAATAGGGATATCGTTTTGTTTCGCATATGCTTCGATCTCCCGAATTTCTTGTTCCCGCTCCGGAATCAGTGTTTCTAAATAACGTCCAACTTCGCTCGACAACAACCGTGCTCCTCCTCGTAAAAATAAGAGTCCCTAAAAGCAGACTCTTATAAACAGGATCATATGGCTTTAGACTTATCCATAACTTTATATATACTATCATAAAAAGAAGTGAAATGCGAAATGTTTTACCCAAAAACCACTCATTTATATCTATATCTATTGTTTTCCAATATGTTTCTCCTTTTCCCTGTTATGTTCCTCTAACGTTTTTGTAAAAATAACTTCCCCCGCCGGAGTAGCAAGAAAATATAAATAGTCGGTTTGAGCTGGTTGAAGCGCCGCTTGGATCGACATTTCGCCGGCATTGGCAATCGGGCCGGGCGGCAATCCTTTATGAATGTACGTATTGTATGGTGAATTTACTTTCAAGTCTTCGTAATAAACTCGTTCTTTATGTTTTCCAAGCGCATAAAGAACAGTCGGGTCGGTCTGAAGAGGCATCCCAACACGCAGACGATTATAAAAAACGCTTGCGATCTTTTTACGTTGAACTTTTTCTGTTGCTTCTTCTTCAATTAACGACGCCATTGTTAACAGGCGATGAGGAGTAAATTCTTTCTCTTTCATTTCCCCCTCATATTTCGCTACTATTTCAGCTGTTTTCGCAATCATCGCTTCAATGATCGTTGAAATCGGCGGTTTTTTCTCTTTAAATGAATATGTTGCCGGGAATAAATATCCTTCGAGCGGATAACGAATGTTTTGGTTTAAAATGTCTTTTGACAAAACCGTCGGATATTTTTGAATCAACTGTTGAATATATTGACGATCATTTAATTGTTTCATAACATCTTCTTGTTTATATCCTGTTTTTTTAGCAATAATTTCCGCGATTTGTGTCAATTGTTTTCCTTCAGGAATCGTAATTTTTAATTTCATTTTCTCCATTACTTTTCCTGTTTTTAAAGTAGCGATAATGTCTTCAAGTGACATTGCTCGATTTAATTCATATTCTCCCGCTTGAAAATCAGCATGATTTTTAAATTTCACATAATAGCGGAATACAGTCGCACTTTTAATGAGATGTTTTTTTTCTAACGTTGCAGCAATATCATTGACGGAAGACCCAATTGGAATCGATACGTGAACAGCAGTACGATCTTTTGGATTTACTGGTTTTAGAGCCGATTTTATATATAAATAACTTCCTGCTAAGATCGTGATAAAGCCAATCAACATAACGGTGCATACGATGAAAACAACTTTCCTCACAATTTGTACATCTTTTTGGAAAAATTGGTTATATTGCATTGGAATCCTCCCTTCACTCGTGATATTATACTACAAACTTTCGCATTTTTCGCTATCTCTTTGCTTTTTTCCACAAAAAAAGACAGCCCGTTATCGCGGGCCATCTTTTTCACTTCTTTCATCTTAATGATTGCATTCGTGCACAATACACGCCTCTCTGCTTTTCTGAATGTCCGGCAACTCATCCCCTTGTGATACCTCAGGGATAAGGGGGCGCTTCCGCTTGTTTATTCTCCCTCTTCTTCAGCGCAGAAAGTATTCCATACTTCTTCGATCATATCCCATTCTTCTTCTGTTTCAATTGGTTGAAGCTCTCCTTCTTGATCGTCTTCCCCAGGGATAAAAGCCGATACGTGAATTTCTGTTTCTTCTTCATCGTCGTATTCAGCACCGATCGGGTAATAAAATACATACGATTTTCCAAAATCGTCTGATTCAAATGTAAACAATACTTCGCATAGTTGTTCATTGCCATCTTCATCGACAATGGTAATATGTTTATCGCCATGTTCCATTTTCTTTTACCTCCGTTTACTGTTTGCTGTCAAGATAAGATTGTAAAATGACGACAGCTGCCATCTTATCAATAACTTGTTTCCGCTTTTTGCGGCTGACATCGGCAGCGATAAGCATGCGCTCGGCTGCCATTGTCGAAAGACGCTCGTCCCATAAAATGACAGGCAACGAAAATTCGCGCTCCAGTATCTTGGCAAAACGTTGACTCGCTTCGCCACGAGGTCCCACCGTTCCGTTCATGTTTTTCGGAAAACCAAGCACGATCGTATCGACGTTGTACTCCTCGATAATGCCACGGAGCCGGTTCAAGCCAAATTCTCCGTTTTCTTCATCGATTGAAATTGTTTCAAGCCCTTGCGCGGTCCAGCCTAATTCGTCACTGACAGCTACTCCAAGCGTCTTTGTCCCCAAATCCAATCCTAATACGCGCATACGTCAATCCTTTCGTTGCTTCTGTAAATAGAATCTCACTAATTCTTCGATTAATTCATCCCGTTCAATTTTGCGAATTAATGTGCGTGCATCTTTGTGACGAGGGATGTAAGCTGGGTCGCCAGATAGTAAATAGCCAACAATTTGATTAATCGGGTTATACCCTTTCTCTTGCAGAGCCTCGTATACGGTTAACAGCACTTCACGAATATCCGTTTCCACAGGCTCTTCCGAAAAGTTAAATTGCATCGTCTGGTCAAATGAGCTCACCGTTATACACCTCGCTCTCCAATTCACCGAAATCTGGCATCTCCCTATCTTACATCCATTGTACACTATATGACGCAAATTATAAAACGGATTTTACCCATTCTTCAACAAATTGAAGTGCTTCTCCGACTTTATTCGGGTCTTTTCCACCTGCTTGCGCCATGTCGGCACGACCTCCGCCGCCACCGCCACAGCGGGTTGCTACTTCTTTAATGAGTTTGCCAGCATGATACCCTTTTTCGATTAAGTCATTGGTCACACCAGCGATAAGACTTACTTTTTCTCCTTGGACAGATGCTAATACAATGACAGCGGATCCTAATTTTTGCTTTAATTCATCAACCATTGTGCGCAAGTTGTTCATATCGTTGGCATTGACTTTGCTTGCTAGTACATTGACGCCGTTAATTTCTTTCACTTTGTTCACAAGGTTAGCGGCTTCCATATTTCCGAGACGCGCTGCCAATGATTCGTTTTCGCGTTGCAACTCACGGATTTCGTTCATGAGAGCGTCAATGCGTCCAATGATGTCTTTTTGATTCGTTTTTAATTTTTGAGCAACTTCTTGCAGCAGGGCGATTTGCTCGTTCATGAATCGATACGCTGCTTCTCCCGTTACTGCTTCGATTCGGCGTGTACCTGCTCCGATTCCCGATTCGGAGACGATTTTAAACAAGCCGATTGCAGCTGTGTTTGGCACATGGCAACCGCCGCAAAGCTCAAGGCTATAGTCGCCAACTTGGACGACGCGAACAATGTCACCGTACTTTTCACCAAATAGCGCCATCGCTCCCATCGCTTTTGCTTCTTCAAGAGGTTTGTAGAAAATTTCAACCGGAATGCTGCGCCAAATTTTTTCGTTGACAATCGCTTCAATCTGCTCAAGTTCTTCCGGTTTTACTTGACCGAAATGCGAGAAGTCGAAGCGCAACCGTTCCGGCGTAACTAATGAACCTGCTTGGTTGACATGAACGCCGAGGACATCTTTCAATGCTTGATGTAAAAGATGTGTCGCTGTATGATTCTTAATAATGTTGGCGCGTTTTTCTTCATTGAGATGGGCTGTGTAGATTTCACCTTTTTTGAGCGTTCCTTTTTCGACGACGATATGATGTAAATGTTGACCATTCGGCGCTTTTTGTACATCTTTCACGTACGCTTTCGTTGCCTCGTTTTCGATCCAGCCTTGGTCGGCAATTTGTCCTCCGCTTTCCGCATAGAACGGTGTGACGTCTAACATAATTTGCGCTTCTTCACCCTCGTTTACTTCCTCAACAAGCTGGCCATTTTTGACGATGACCGTCACTGTCGATTGAGTGCGAAGCTGATCGTAACCAACAAATTTGCTTTCTACTTTAATGTCGCCGAGCACGCCGCCTTGTACTTGCATCGAATCGACATCTTGGCGGGCAGCACGAGCGCGTTCGCGTTGGCGTTCCATTTCTTGTTCGAATCCTTCGTGGTCAATTTCCATTCCTTCTTCCTGCGCATACTCTTCCGTTAATTCGACAGGGAAGCCGTATGTGTCATAAAGCCGGAACACGTCTTCTCCGGAAATTATATTGCTTCCGCGCGCTTTTTCTTTTTGAATGACGCTTGCCAAAATAGAAAGACCTTCATGAAGCGTTTCATGGAAACGTTCTTCTTCGTTTTTAATGACTTTCTGAATAAACGCGGCTTTTTCTTTCACTTCCGGATAGTAGTCGACCATAATTTCGCCAACGACTGGAACTAATTCGTACATAAATGGGCGATGAATATTGAGTTGTTTCGCATAACGCACAGCACGGCGCAACAAGCGGCGTAACACATAACCGCGACCTTCGTTCGACGGAAGTGCCCCATCGCCAATCGCAAATGTAACAGTCCGAATATGATCCGCAATCACTTTAAACGCGACGTCCTTTTCGGTGTCAATCCCATATTTTTCACCAGAAATTTGCTCGGTAGCACGAATGATCGGCATAAATAAGTCAGTATCAAAGTTGGTTGGAACATTTTGCAAAATTGAGCACATCCGCTCTAGCCCCATACCGGTATCAATGTTTTTCTTCGGTAGCGGTGTGTATGTACCATCAGGGTTATGGTTAAATTGTGAGAAAACGAGGTTCCATACTTCTAAATAACGATCGTTTTCTCCGCCTGGATATAGCTCTGGATCGTTCGGGTCGTTGCCAAATTGTTCTCCGCGGTCATAGAAAATTTCTGTGTTCGGTCCACTCGGTCCCTCGCCAATGTCCCAGAAGTTTCCTTCGAGGCGAATAATCCGCTCCTCTGGAAGACCAATTTCTTTGTGCCAAATTTCAAATGCCTCATCATCTTCCGGGTGAATCGTGACCGATAAACGATTTGGATCAAAGCCGATCCATTTGTCGCTTGTTAAAAATTCCCATGCCCAATGAATGGCCTCCCGCTTGAAATAATCACCGATGGAAAAGTTTCCGAGCATTTCGAAAAACGTATGGTGACGTGCTGTTTTTCCGACGTTTTCGATGTCGTTCGTTCGAATCGATTTTTGCGCATTACAAATACGTGGATTATCAGGAATAACACGCCCATCAAAATATTTTTTTAATGTCGCTACACCGCTATTAATCCATAATAGCGATGGATCATCAACTGGAATCAATGAAGCGCTCGGTTCAACAGCATGACCTTTTTCTTTGAAAAAGTCAAGAAACATTTGGCGAACTTGTGCTGACGTAAGCTTCTTCATATCCCTTCCTCCTCGTTATTTATTATATAAAAAATAAACTCCCATCCCTATTCAGGGACGAGAGTTGTGCTCGCGGTACCACCCTGTTTATGAACGAAAACCGTTCATCACCTCAACAGCCGTAACGTGGCTGATCCGTCAGGTTTTGCCTGCGCTCAGGATTAGCGTTCTGTTACCCTTCATCTGGAATTTCTTTCAGCCTCGGAAATTCCTCTCTGTGCGCGAGCACGCGCGTTAAGATGGACTGTAACATACTCGATCCGTCATCGCCTTATGTATTTATCTTTTCACTCACAGATTATAGACAAGCTGCCTTTGTTTGTCAACGCGGGCTGAAATGTTCTTTCGCATGCAAAATCGCCACTTTTAACACAGCGACAAACGGAACTGCTACAATTAATCCAATGACCCCAGCAATTTCTCCACCAAGAAATAAGGCGAACATAATGACAAGCGGATGCATATGCAAGCTTTTTCCGACAATCAGCGGCGATAAAATATTCCCTTCTAAAAATTGCAATAAAAAAATGATCACTGTCACAATGAGTACCATTTTTAAGGACATGGTCACCGCCAAAATAACCGCTGGAATCGCACCAATAATAGGTCCAAAATAGGGAATAATGTTCGTCGCTCCGATAATGAAGCCGAGCAAAAGCGGATAATCCATTCCGACAAGCCATAAAGCGATGGTGGCAACAATGCCGATAAGAAGACCGACAAATAATTGACCACGAATATAGTTGCCGAGCGATTCATCGACATCTTTTAAAAAAGCGAGACCGGGCGAGCGCCATCGCTTTGGGGTTACATACCAAACTGCCTTTTTAATTTGGTCAATATCTTTTAACATGTAAAAGACAATGAAAGGAATTAAAGCAAACACGACAGCAGAATTTACAAAGCGTTTTATTCCGTTCAACACCATTGTTAACACGTTTCCGACTAATTGTTCCGCCTGTGCTAACATCGTTTCTATCCGTGTATGAATTTCCACAGGCCAAGCGGAAGTTTCATTATGAATATGCCTCGTCCAGCCTCTATATGTTTCGATGAGCGTTGGTAAACTTTCGCTTAAGTCTTTTAGCTGTTGGATAAACAGAGGCACCCCTTTATAGATACCGTATCCGACCCCGCCAAAAAACAGAAAATAAATCATTAAAATGGCCAGCCAGCGTGGAATTCCTTTTTCATGAATGTATTCAATAATCGGATGTAACAAATACGTAATAAACGCAGCAATGAGAAACGGAATGAGTGCGGTTACAAATAAATCAAGAACAGGCAGCCATACCGCTTTCAGCCGAATGATAAGATAAACAATAATGACCATTAATAAAAATTTTCCTAACCGAATGAACGAGAACCACTGTTGCTCACTCACGCCAACACCCCCTACCCGTTAGTGTAGGAGAATGGGGGCTAATTATACAAAAAAGAGCCAATTCTCGCGAAAAAGTGCGAGAATTGGCAACTACGTTTAAAAAATTGATTTAGTTAGGCGACGACGCATTTTTTTCATCGTACGATTGTTTATCCAGTTATTGCGCTGCGCTAACCGGTAAGCGGCTACCCCCAAACCAACAGCTAAAAGAGAGGTCGTTGTGCGGTTCATGCTCTTTCCCTCCTAAAAATGAATCGTGCGCTCATGTTCGTCAAATAAATCATCTAATGAACTTAACGTCCCATCTTCTTCTACTTGATGGGTATAAATCATGCCTTTGGAAACAGAAAGCTCGATAAAACAATCCCAGCAATAATACTGGTTCACACCGATTTTACCTAAATTTTTACTTTTGCAATTCGGGCATATGAGCACAAAAGGCCACTCTCCTTACATCGTCGTATTTACGATAATAGCCTCTTCTCCAACTGTGAACGGGACGGTATTCACTCGCTTTTTTCCCTCCATCAAATCAGCAAAGAAGCCATCTGTAATCTCATATCCTCCGATTATGCCCAATTGCTCATGAAAATATACGTCCTCCAATAAACCAAGTTTCTTGCCATTAGTAGTGATGACCGGTTTTCCGGCAATTCCTCGCTGACTGTAAAGAGAGTAGCCTGTTTGGAAAGACGCAGTCGGTTGCAGAGCATGAAAATCAGTAATGAACACCCCGTCCACTCCAATCGCTTGAATGGCGCTAAGCGGGATGTAACGATGTCGAGAAAACCATCCTTTGCTTTCGATGATCAGCCCTTGTACTTTCCCCGTATTCGTAAAGCAAATATCGCTTACTTTTCCAATCGTCTTTCCTGTATGCTGCTCGTATACAGGAAGACCTTTCAGATGAGAAAATGTCCGCAAAGATCTCTCCACCTTTCCAGACATTTTTAGCTTGGCTGTTCGTTCATGAAGTCATACGGTGAAACGTTTTCCATCCCGATGTTAGCGTCATCAAGCGGAAGTTCGCCTTCTGCTAGGGGCAGTAGGGATTGCTGTAATTTTTCCGCTAATGTCGTTTGCCGTGCCCCGTCATCGCAGCGGGCAACCCCTAATTGAAAGGCGTCTTCTTCGCCGCATAATATTAAAAATTGTTTGCTTCTTGTCACTGCTGTATAGAGTAAATTTCGTTTTAACATGCGGTAATAACTTTTGACGACAGGCAAAATAACAATCGGGAATTCGCTTCCTTGTGATTTATGAATCGAGCAGCAATAGGCATGAGTAATTTGTGATAAATCTTGACGTGAATACGTTACTTCGTTTCCATCAAAGGAAACAACAACTAAATCTTGTTTTTCCGTATTTTCTTTCGCGTAAAAAATCGCGACAATTTCTCCAATGTCACCGTTAAAGACGTTTTCATCCGGCTGATTGACAAGCTGCAATACTTTATCACCGACGCGATATACGACATCACCAACGGAAAGTTCCCGCTTTTTCTCCGATTTTGGATTAAACAAGTCTTGCAATGTTTGGTTGAGGCGGTCAATCCCGGCAGGACCACGGTACATCGGCGCTAACACTTGGATATCTTTCACCGCATATCCTTTTTTGCGCGCATTATCAGCAATTTGCCGAACAACATCAGCAATTTGTCCTGTTTGACAGCGAATGAACGAACGATCGGCTTTCGGTGCGGTAAGATCTGACGGCAGCGTCCCGTTTTTCATTTGGTGTGCTAATTCAATAATCGACGAACCTTCTGCCTGACGATATACTTCTGTGAGACGAACGGTTGGAATAATGCCAGCTTGCAGCAAATCTTTTAATACTTGTCCCGGCCCAACAGACGGTAATTGATCCTCATCGCCGACAAGAATGACTTGAATGCCATCAGGAAGAGATTTAAACAGCTGGTTGGCTAACCACGTATCAACCATTGACATTTCATCGACGATTAACAGCTTCCCGTCAATCGGCTCGTCCTCATCATGAGTAAACCCTTCTACCCCGTTCCAGCCAAGCAAGCGATGAATGGTCACTGCCGGCAACCCAGTCGCTTCACTCATCCGTTTTGCCGCTCTTCCTGTTGGAGCAGCAAGCAAAATCGGAAACGGGTCATCTTTGCTATAATCTTTCGGATCGAGAGAAAATCCATGCAAATCCGCAAAAATTTCAACAATGCCTTTAATGACGGTCGTTTTTCCTGTTCCAGGTCCGCCTGTCAAAATGAACAGCGGGGAGGCCAGCGCTTTTTGAATTGCCTCCTTTTGTGAAGGGGCATACTGAACAGAGAGACGTTCCTCTAATCTGCCAAGCGCCAGTAAAAATTCCGATTCCGGAAACGTAGTTACCGCCTCCGTTTGTTGCAATAGCCGTTTTATATTGGTTACGATTCCTTTTTCCGCAAAATAAAGCGAGGGAACGTAAAACTTGCCATCTTCACACATAAGTTTTCCCTCTTCCACAAGCATCATTACTGCATGGGAAATGGCCGATTCAGGAATTTTTTCGTCCCGTTTTGCTTCAAGCAGTTGCTTGGCGTTTGTGATCAGCTGCTCCTCCGTTAAATAGACGTGTCCTTCTTGCAAACAATCGTGTTCCAATACAAATAAGCAGGCTGCGCGGATACGGGCAGGGTGATTTCCAGAAATCCCTAGTTGATACCCTAATTCATCCGCTCGTCCAAATCCGATTCCTTCGACATCTTCGACGAGTTGATACGGATTTTGTTGGATAATCGCAAGCGTTTCGTCTTGATACACTTGATAAATTTTCATCGACAGCTGCGGACCAAAACCGAATTGAGAAAGGGCGATCATCGTTTGTTCAAGCCCTTCATGCGCCCGTAAGGAATCATATAGCTCCTTTGCCTTTTCTTTTGAAAGTCTCGGAACATCGTCTAACACGTGAGGGTCTGCCAAAATCTTTGAGATGGCGTTTTCTCCGAGCGCATCGACAATCGCTTTCGCCGTTTTTTTGCCAATTCCCTTAAATAAATCGCTCGACAAATAATGAATCACGCCTTCCTTGGTGTGCGGAAATTCTTTGCGAAAATGCTCCGCCACATACTGCCGTCCAAATTTCGGATGGTCTTTAAACGCGCCGTAAAAAATATACGTATCATGCTCATTCATGCGAGGGAAATATCCAGTTACAACAACTTCTTGTTCATCACACGCTTCATTCGTTTCTTCGATGCGAACACGAACAACGGAATAAAGATTGTTTTCATTATGAAAAATGGTCACGACATGCGTTCCTTTAATAAACGACTTTTCCCCTAAGGCAAACGATTCTTGTTGTTGCAATGGAATCCCCTACCCTTTTTTATGATTGTTGTAACGTTTTTTCCATCAACTTTTTTCCATGTCCGGCTAACAAGTGATCCGGCTGGATGTCAAGCGCTTTTGTAAACATATCAAGTGCTGTCTTAATATCGTCTTTATACGCATAAGCAACGCCTAAATTATAATACGCATCAGCATGGCGTTCATTTAAAGAAATCGTTCGTTGAAAATAGTTCATCGCTTCATCGACAAATTCCAATTGGGCAAGGCAAAGGCCAAGCTGAAATACCGCTTCCACATCGCGCTCATTAAGTTCTACCGCGCGCTGCAAATACGGAAGGGCCAGACGTGGTTGCTCTAAATACATGAGCGACATCCCAAGCATAAAAAAGACATCACTATCTTGTAAGCCTTTTTTTATCGCTTGTTCAAACATATCTTTCGCCTGAGCAAATTGCTGGCGGTTGTAATAAACAGAACCGATCCCGTAATAAGCA
Organism: Thermaerobacillus caldiproteolyticus; assembly: GCF_013761245.1. Lineage (GTDB taxonomy): Bacteria > Bacillota > Bacilli > Bacillales > Anoxybacillaceae > Thermaerobacillus > Thermaerobacillus caldiproteolyticus. The sequence continues at coordinate 325,877 of NZ_JACDUT010000001.1, forward strand.
GTAGCGGCGTTGTCATCTAGCTCCAGCGCTTTTTTGAAAAAATTCAGCGCCTTATCTTCTTCCCCGGCAGCAGCTAATACGTTGCCAAAATTAATATAGCCGATGGGGTCATTTGGATTTTCTTCAATCGCTTCATGAAAACATCTCACGGCTTCCTCATAGTTTCCTTGCTGCATATAGGCAATTCCGACTTGATTTTTATCTTCCACGCCACGATCACTCCTTAGCTTCATTATAGTACATACGTTCGATAACTTCTATAAAAATTCCTTCATATGGCAGGAAAACCCCAACCCACATTGGAGTTGAGGCTTTTCATTACTACTTATGGAGGGGCGCCTCCGCTCTTTTCTTGTCTAACTTCGGCGGCTAGCTCTCTTCTGCCAAATCACCTTCGTCCTTGAGGTGGCAAGCACCTCGACGTCTGAAAAACATTTGGTCATCGCAGAGCTAGGATGGCGACATTTCGCCGTTTACCCACAGGACGTGGGAAATTTTAGTCGAATTTATACTGCCTTCGCTTTTCGGTTTACCCGACGTACCAAAGCTTTTCACCGTTTCGGAACACTTCGTCAATCGTTCCGCCGCCAAGACATTCCTCACCGTTATAAAAGACAACCGCTTGACCTGGTGTGACCGCACGAACAGGTTCGTCAAAAACGACTCTTACCGTGTTCTCATCAATGACATGAACCGTTACTCCTGTGTCTGGCTGGCGATAGCGGAATTTCGCCGTGCATTTGAGCGGTTCGGTTGGAATGCGGCCAGAGACCCAGTTAATGTTTGTTGCAATAATGGAATCGGAATAGAGCAATTCGTTATTGAATCCTTGTGCAACATAAAGAATATTTTCTTTTACATTTTTTCCGACGACAAACCAAGGTTCGCCGCTTCCGCCAATGCCAAGACCATGGCGTTGCCCAATGGTATAATACATTAATCCGTCATGCTTTCCTTTAATTTCGCCATCTAACGTCTGCATTGTTCCAGGTTGAGCCGGTAAGTAGTTGCTTAAAAACTCTTTGAAGTTGCGTTCGCCGATAAAACAAATGCCGGTGCTATCTTTTTTCGTTGCTGTGGCAAGTCCTGCCTCTTTTGCAATTTCCCGTACTTTCGCTTTTTCAATATTGCCGATTGGGAACATGATTTTAGAAAGTTGAGCTTGTCCTAGTTGATTTAAGAAATATGTTTGGTCTTTATTTTGGTCAACGCCGCGCAACATTTTATATTCGCCATCGCGATATTCTACACGTGCATAATGTCCCATCGCTAAATAATCCGCCCCAAGCGACATCGCATGCTCTAAAAAGGCTTTAAATTTAATTTCTTTATTGCACAGTACATCCGGATTCGGTGTTCGGCCCGCTTTATATTCATCTAGGAAATACGTAAATACTTTATCCCAATATTCCTTTTCAAAATTAACTGCATAATATGGAATGCCGATTTGATTACAGACGCGCATGACGTCTTCGTAATCTTCCGTCGCTGTACATACTCCGTTTTCATCGGTGTCGTCCCAGTTTTTCATAAAAATGCCGATGACGTCATATCCTTGCTGCTTTAAAAGCAGCGCTGCGACGGAAGAATCGACGCCTCCCGACATACCGACGACGACGCGAGTATCTTTTGGTGCTTTTTTCACTGATGTCACCTCTCTCCTCAGCGATTTGTAAGTCTCCGAACAATTTGTACGGTTTCATAAGCAGCTTTTTTAACTTGTTCTACCGTATTTCCAAGCCCGAAACTAAAGCGAATGGAAGAGCGAATCCGCTCCGATTCTTTCCCCAACATGGCAACGAGAACGTGAGACGGATCAACTGACCCCGCTGTGCAAGCTGACCCGCTTGAAGCGGCAATCCCAGCTAAATCTAAGTTCACGAGCATTGATTCAACGTTTGTTCCCGGAAACGCGACATTTAATATATGAGGAAGGCATGCGTTCTGGTTGCCGTTGACGAAATACGAAATTCCTGATTCATCGAAAACGGATAGCATCGTTTCTTTTAATTCGCGGTACATCATTTGCTTTTCTGACATCGTTTGTTGCGCGATTTCTACCGCTTTGGCGAGCCCAACAATTCCAGCGACGTTTTCCGTTCCCGCCCGGCGTTTTCGCTCTTGCTCACCGCCATACAGCCGCGGAGACAATTTTACCGTTTCTCGTGCATATAAAAATCCGACCCCTTTTGGACCGTTAATTTTATGAGCAGAAACAGACAATAAATCAATGTGATAATCGTTCACATCAATTGGAACGAGCCCATATGCTTGTACCGCATCCGTATGAAAGTAGGCTTGGTGATCTTTTACGAGCTCACCAATGGCTTTAATCGGTTGTAATACACCGACTTCGTTGTTGCCGAACATGATGGAAACAAGAATTGTCTCATCCCGAAGCGCTGCTTTGACATCATCAAGGGAGACGTTTCCTTGTTCATCCACCGGAAGGTATGTCACATCAAATCCTTGTCGCTCCAAGTAGTGACATGTGTGCAATACCGCATGATGTTCAATAGAGGTTGTAATAATATGGTTTCCTTTGTTACGATTGGCCATTGCCGTTCCAGCCAAAGCAAAGTTGTCCGCTTCTGTTCCACCGCTTGTGAAAATAATTTCTGTTTCTTTTGCTCCAATGCTATTGGCCACCACTGCCCTTGCCTCGTCAATCGCCTGACGGCTTTGTCTGCCAAAAAAATGAATACTGGACGGGTTACCAAATACTTCAGTCATAAACGGCACCATTCGCTCCACCACATCGCGATGGGTAGGCGACGTAGCGGCATGATCTAAGTAAATCCGCTCCAACTATGCATTCTCCTTTCATTCGTCAATTAAATATAAAACATATATGCTTCGTCATCGCCGTTGCTATATTTCGCTAAATCTTCAATCGTTGTGCTATCTAGCACTTCCTGCACCGCATCGCGAATGCGAATCCATAGCTCGCGCTTTGCTGGCTCTTCTTCTTCCAATTCTTCAACCGGACTGATTGGCCCTTCAAGAACTCGAATGACATCTCCAGCCGTAATTTTTGCAGGATGATCTGCCAATACATAGCCGCCATACGCCCCGCGAATGCTTTTGACAAGTCCTGCATTCCGCAATGGCGAAACGAGCTGCTCTAAATAATGTTCGGATAAATTATGCGCTTTCGCAATCGATTTTAATGAAATTGGTCGATCGCCATATTTTTTGGCAAGTTCAATCATAATTGTTAATCCATATCTGCCTTTTGTTGAAATCTTCATTGTATTCCTCCTAACGACTTAGACCGTTCGTTTCTATTTTGATTGGTTTAGTGATGATTCGTTCTGTCATTCGTTGACACTGTGGTAACGAAATTCCAACAACAGAACCGATGGTGATGCAAAAAATGAGTGTGCCTAGCGACACTGGACCACCTAATAGCCAACCAAGCAAAAGGACAAATATTTCCATTATAATTCGAATATGTTGCACTTTCCAGCCGGTTCGCTCCATTAAAGCAAGCATTAAACTGTCGCGCGGACCGGCACCCATGTTTGCGGAAATATAAAAACCCATTCCGTATCCAGTAATGACGATGCCAACAAGCAACATGATCAATTTTGCCCCGAATGTATGTGGCGTATGAAGATACGGAATCATCATATATAAATCAATAAACAGCCCAACAAATATCATATTGAGAAATGCACCGATTTTTGGGAACTGTTTGGAAAGAAGCGCAGAAATCGTTAAAATCATAACGCCGACAATGATGGACCATGTGCCAATCGTGAAGCCAAATTGCCGGTATAATCCAATATGAAGCACATCCCACGGTGCACACCCAATGTTGGCTTTAATTGTTAATACAATGCCAAACGACATAATGAGTAGCCCGATAAAATACACGATCCAACGGAACAGTAAAGAAAGGTTATGAGAGTTTTTCATCATTTCGCACAGGAGACCCCTACTCCCATAAGTGGGGGAGGAATGTGCGTCAGAAAAGAGGTAGCTTTAGCTACGTTAATGTTCTGACAAAATCCCCTTGTGTTCCCCCTTTCGTGGTATAATGAAAATATAAGAAAACCGTTGGACAAGGTACTCGTAAAAACTATTTGCCAGCTCAAAGTATGAGGGCGGTTGCAGGAAGTCGTTGCAACCGTAAAACGTTGAGTGTACAGCAAGAATCCGCAATGCTTGGAAATAGAAGTACTGCTTGCGGTGGCTACTTGAGCATGTCTCTTGTAAGTCGGGTAAGTTGTCAACCTGTCCCGATGCAGAGACCAAGACAAGGCAGCAGTACGCTGCACGCACGTTCGTACTGCTGGACACTGGCAAGCTCCCACTTCAAAAAGCGCTCGCTTAAGGGGTGGGTAGTTAACAGGCACGCTCCATGTATAAAAAATAATGAGAAGCCTTTGTCATTATAACATAAAACATATTGCACTTTCATTTCCTCTTACTTTCGTGTTGGCGTTTTAGTTCATTAAGTCTTGCATATACTTTCGCATAATATTTTTCTTCACCGTTTTCTTTTGGGACGTAGTAGTGCGTACCGACAAGTTCGTTCGGCAAATATTGTTGAGCCACCCAGCTATTTGGATAGTCGTGCGGGTATTGATAGCCTTTTCCGTGGCCAAGTACGCTTGCTCCTTTATAATGGGCGTCTTTTAAGTGATCAGGAATGTCACCAATCTTTCCGCTTCGCACATCGCTAATCGCTTCATCAAGCGCCTTATATGCGGAGTTGGATTTAGCGCTCAAGCATAATTCAATCGTCACGACGGAAAGCGGGATTCGTGCTTCCGGAAGACCTAATCGTTCAACTGCTTGAATGGCTGCGGTAACTTTTACACCCATGAGCGGGTTTGCCAAGCCGATATCCTCATAGGCAATAACAAGAAGACGACGGCAAATGGCTGCCAAATCGCCGCCTTCCAACAGCCGCGCCAAATAATAAAGGGCCGCATCGACATCGCTACCGCGAATGCTTTTTTGAAAAGCCGATAATAATGAGTAATAGATATCCCCTTCTTTATCATGGGTAAATCCTTTATTTTCTACACAGTCTAATACAGTTTGCTCATCAACAATTACTTCACCGTTCCGTTCTTCTGAAGCGTACACAACTGATTCCAGCACATTCAATGCGGAACGAGCATCACCGTTTGTCGCCTCGGCAATCAGGGCAAGCAGCGGCTCGGCGATACGAACGGATAGCATCCCTAATCCGCGCTCGCGGTCGCTTAATGCTCGTTGCAATAACTGAAGAATGTCTTCCTTCGTCAGACGTTTTAGTTGTTTAATTTGACCGCATCGGCTGCGGATCGCCGGGTTTACTTCATGAAATGGATTTTCTGTCGTGGCACCGATTAACGTAATGAGCCCGTTTTCGATATTCGGCAACAAATAATCTTGTTGCGCCTTGTTAAAGCGGTGAATTTCATCGATAAATAAAATGACATTTCCCGTCATTCTCGCCTTCGCTACTACTTCTTCCATCTCTTTCTTTCCAGATGTTGTCGCATTCATCGCAAAAAATTCCCGTTCGACCGTGCCGGCGATCGCATAAGCCAACGATGTTTTTCCCACCCCCGGCTCACCATATAAAAGCATAGAAGGAACATAACCGTTATGTATCATTTTATATAAGGCGGTATGCGGACCAATGATATGTTGCTGTCCGATTAGTTCATCAATCGTTCGCGGTCTCATCCGCACGGATAGCGGCTCTTGTACAAAAAGCATAGAACATCCCTCATTTCGTTCAAAATCGTAGATGAAAATAGCAAAAGCTCCCTGCCAATGACAGAGAACTTTTATGTTCTGAAATAGTGCTGTATGGCTGCTTTCAATTCTCTTAATAATGGCACTTGCAAACTTTCTAAATAAAGCAATAACGCTTCTACGATAAATTTTCTCGCTTCTTCTTTCTGACTAAATTCTTGCTTTAACATCTCTAACGAACGAATGATATCGCTTTCATTCCTATCCCTTTCTTCAAGTGTCTCCAATATTTCATCAATGCAGTCAATAATTCGCTGTCGTTTTGTTTGCTCATTGGTCTTTTCCACGCAAAGGTAGTCCTTCATGATCTCAATTGTTAGTAAAGGGCTTTCTCTTTCCGTCATGCTTTCCACAATCGCATCAAGGCGACGAAGAAGAAACGGAGCTACTTTTGTCACTTGAAGCTCTTTTTGGTCAATGGCCATATAAAACATATATTCTTTCAACATGCCATTTAATATCGTTGCGCAATCTAACGCAAAATTCTTGACCCGCTCTCCATATATATCTTGAATCGCTTGTCGGTACCAATTGAGCGTTTTAGCCCGAATGAGAAAGACAAGATGATGGACTTCATCATTTACTTTCACTGCTTGTTCTCCCATATGCATCTGTACCAGTTCTTTATGGCGATAGAACTCCTCAATTTGAATCGACAGTTGCTTTTCAAATTTTTCTCTTGGTGATAACGTTTCATCTTCGTTGACTTCAGCCATCTTTCTAAATAGCTTTTCATAATGATAGCGAAAAATGCACACCGCAATTTCTTCTTTTGATTTAAAATAATTATAAATCGAGCCTTTCGCCATTCCGCTCTGTTCGGCAATTTCCTGCATGGAAGTCGCGTAATACCCCTTTTGCGCAAACAGCTTCGTCGCAGCTTGAATAATCTCTTCTCTTCTGCTCAATGTCTTCTCCTTCCTCGTTTCATTCGTTATCTTTATTATAATGCATTTCGGTTTCAAAATAAATTGGGCCCATGATAATGGAAAAAGGGATGCCTCATCGGCAATGAGGCATCCCTTTATATTTAGTTGCTATTTATGGTTCGTTCCGCTTTTGCTTGGCGAAGAAAGAACAGTTCATACATCACTGGAATGATGATCAGCGTCAATAACGTTGAAGAAGTAAGACCACCAATAACCGTAATCGCTAGTCCTTTTGAGATTAACGTTCCTGACGCTTTCGTTAGCGCAAGCGGAATGAGAGCGGTCACGGTTGCAAACGCCGTCATTAAAATCGGACGCAAGCGCGTTTTTCCTGCTTCCACGAGTGCTTCACGAATCGTCATCCCTTTTTGTTCACGGTTTTGTCCGATGCGGTCAACAAGGACAATCGCATTCGTTGTGACAATTCCAATTAACATTAACAACCCGATCATGACGCTGATAGACATTGGCTCGTTCGCCATATATAAACCAAGAAGCGAACCAATCGGAACGAAAATGAGCGATGATAAAATGATAAATGGAATTCTTGCTTTTCCAAATGTGATCAACATAGTGATATACACAAGACCGATGGCGACAATCATCGCTAATCCAAGCTCTTGGAACGTTTGGACTGTTTCGTCACTACCGCCGCCGACTTCAAACGAGACGCCTTTTGGCAAGTCGATATCTTTTTTCACACGACTAATGATATCGTTCGTTACTTTTTGAATATCGTCACCAACAATTTGTGCCGATATACGTGCAAATACTTTTCCGTCTAGTTTTTGAATTGATGTATACGTCTCAACTTCTTTGACTGTGGCAAGTTCAGATATAGGAACAAGTCCTTGTTTTGTAAAAATCAACGTATTCTTTAATGCATCAACAGAATCAAGACTCTTATCATACGATAGTTGAACAGTTCGGTCAACGCCGTCGAGCGTCAGCGTTCCGACTTCAACCGGCTTTGTTTCATCGGCAATCGTTCCGAGAATTTGGAAACCAGATACGCCGTAAGCAGCTGCTTTTTCCGGATCAATATTAACAATCACTTGTTTTTGTTTATCAGAGAAATTGTTTGTCACATATTTTAAATCTTTCCGCTTGTTCAAGTAATCTTCTACTTGTTTTGCCGCCTTTTGTAAGGCCGCTAAATCATTGGAGTATAAATCAATATTAATATTGTTGTTTGATGGCGGTCCCCCTGCGTCCAATTCTTGCACCCCGAGCTTCGTACCAGGCGCTTCTTTGTCAGCGATATGTTGCATATTTTTCTCCAGCTTTTTAATAAATGACGCGACATTTACTCCTTCTTTTAAGTTAATGAAATAGCTTGCTTGATTTGGTCGCTTTAAGCCGGTACGGAAGTCGCGGCTTCCAATTCCTGCAGTGACTTCCTTAATTTCTTTTTGCTGATCAAACATTTTTTCGATTTTTAAAGAAACATCATTTGTTTTTTCAAGCGATGTAGATGAAGGCAATTCAATGCTTGCAACAAGCGTTTTTTGCTCTTCGTTCGGTAAGAAGGTGAATCCTAATTTCGGTACGAGCGCAAGCGAACCGCCAAGCAATACAATAGACAACGCTAAGATGATTGCCTTATGGTTTAACGACCAAGCAATGATTCGCCCATAAACGCGTTGCAATGCCCCTTCTTTCTCTTCAGGCGGAACTTTTTTAAATGAAAATTTCGCTAAAATCGGTACGACTGTAACCGCAACGATTAATGACATAAGCAGCGCAAATACAATCGTTAAGGCAAATGGTAAGAAAAACTCCCCGGTAATTCCGCCGACAAAGCCAAGCGGTAAAAAGACAACAACGGTTGTAATCGTGGATGACGTAATCGCCTTTAAAATTTCCTTTGTAGAGTCTTGAACAAGCTCATCCGTTATACCTGTTTTCGATTTGCGGACGCGTCGGAAAATATTTTCAATGACAACGATACTGTCATCAACAACACGTCCAACAGCTACCGCCATTCCCCCAAGGGTCATGACGTTCAACGAAATATCCATTCGATGTAAGAAAATCGATGCAACTAATAGCGAAAGCGGAATCGAAACAATGGCAATAACTGTAGCGCGAACGTTGCGCAAAAACACAAGCACAGCAATAGAAGCAAACAAAGCACCTAATAGTCCTTCGCGAACGAGCGATTCAACCGATTGTTTTATGCCTTCAGCAGAATCAAAACCAATCGCATAATCAAACTCATCTTTGTGGGCATCTAGCACTTTTATGACTTTATCCGCTACTTCGACCGTATTGGCATCTTGCTTTTTCGTAATCGCCATCGAAAGCGATTCATTCAAGTTGTAGCGTGTAATTTCCGGACGATCTGTCACGGTTTCAATTTTAGCAATATCTTTTAACTTTAATGGTGGATGCGAAGGTGTTCCTGACTGAATTGCTCCGCTTTGAAACGATTGGGTCGTTGTTTGAGCGAGTGGTGACGTTAATGTCATGTTTTCCAGAGCCCTAACTGTTTCAAGCTTCTCTTGAATGCGTACAGGAATTTGCAACGTATCCGTGTTGACATTTCCAGCTGGGAAAGAAACGTACTTCTCATTAATTTGGTCCTTAATTTGCGATAAGCTTAGCCCTGCTTGTAACGCCTTTTGTTTATCGACAGTAATTTGAACAACGTCTTCTTTCATTCCGCCGACGGAAACGGAGTTAATGCCATCAATTTTATTTAATTCCGGGATCACGTCTTGTTCTAATAATTTTTGTAAATCAACATCTTTTTTGGCAAACAAAGAAATATTAAAAATCGGGAAAGTTCCAAACGAAAAACGATTTACTTTTGTTTGGACATTGTCCGGAAGCTTTGTATCTTTAATCAATGTGTCAACTTGACGTTCCACTTCATCCATATCGGTATGAAAAGGAAATTCGAGATTAATAATGGCAATGCTCTCAAAGGAAGAGCTTTGCATTTGTTTTAGTCCCTCAAGCGATTTGAACTTTTCTTCAAGCTTGGAAGTCACTTGATTATTAATATCCTCAGGAGACGCTCCTGGATAAGTAACTTCAATCGATAGCTGAGGAAACTCGATGTTCGGTAGTAAATCTACTTTCAAGGAAGAAAATGAATACAATCCCCCCAGAATCAGTAGAAAAGAAATAATGAATACCGCAACTGCATTTTTTAAACTAAACCTTGTTAAAAAATTCATTGTTCAATCCTTTCCTCCCTAAAAATAAAATTTATGTATGACCGATCGGTTGATATTTTTCTAAGCCGACCGGTCGTCATATACAAAATATAGTCGAATAACGAAATTTTTTCAATCAATAACACAATAATAGATTTCTCATCGAAAGCATAAAGAATTTCACTAGTAATCTAAATGTAAATCATTAGCATCTGTATCTTACATTATCATTGAACCCTCCATAATAAACCTAAGTTATATTTTTATCTAAGTCTTAAGACGTATACTGAAGCAAAGGAGAGCGCCTATTCACCTAAAATGTATATTCAATCTGCCGTAGAAGACTTTGTTCATCACCATTGTAACGATCAAAAACATTCGAAAGTGTTTAAAATGAATACTATTTGGAGAAAATGGTAGAAACTCTACGAAATTATGCGCCTTAGGGAGTGACAATATGAAAACAAGACAAGATGCTTGGTCTCATGAAGAAGATTTGTTATTAGCAGAAACGGTATTGCGCTATATTCGTGAAGGTCGTACCCAGCTTGCTGCGTTTGAAGAAGTAGGAGATCAGCTAAATCGAACGGCAGCTGCTTGTGGATTTCGCTGGAACGCAGAAGTTAGAAAACAATACGTTCAAGCAATTGAGCTAGCGAAAAAACAGCGAAAAGAACGAAAGAGAGCATTAGAACAGGCGAAAAAGCTACAGAAAACGGGCGTGATGCAAGCCGCTTCTCTTACAGGAGAAAGCTTGAATTCTCCTCGCCATGCAACAGTTTCCCTTCTGCCTGCACCAAATGCGATTACACTTGAGCAATGTATCGCCTTTTTGCAAACATTACAGACGAGCGATTATCACGCTCAAGCATTGCGGACAGAGAATGAACAGCTGAAAAAAGAAAATGCACAGTTCCGACAGCGTAACCAAGAGTTACAGAAAAAACTCGATCGTCTCCATGAACAACAAACAACCATTCAAGAAGATTACCAAGCGCTTGTGAAAATTATGGAACGCGCTCGAAAACTCGTATTAGAAGAAGAGCATGGTTCGCAACCAGCCCAGATATTCCGAATGGATAAAAACGGGAATTTAGAACAAATTGCTCATCATTAATCAAGCAAAGCACAAGCGCCCCCATTTCGCCTAAAACCTTTCCACATCCTGTGGGCAAACGGCGAAATGTTGTCATCCCAGTTCCCTCAATGGGCAAATGTCCTTCTCTCTAGACGGCTTGTCCTCTTGAGAGAGAAGATTATTTCCCCCAGAGCGATTGGGCATAGCAATTCAAATTTTACTTATTAGAAAAACGTCGCAGGCACATCATCTGCGACGTTTTTTATTCGAGCACTGTTCTTTATTTGTCTAGCACTCTTATGCCAAATGAGCCCTCAAAGCAAAGAACATTTAGCTTCGCGAACGATTTGCACGGCTTCCACTTTTCTTATTTACTCTTCACCAACACGATAAATTTTGATATCTTTTAATAATTCGCGAACGACGTAAGATGCCATAATCAGTCCTGCCACCGATGGTACGAATGCATTAGAAGAAGGGGGCATTTGTGCTTTCCGAATCGCTGATTGGTCATTGCCTACCTCTTTGCGAACATCTTCACGGATAATAATTGGCTTTTCATCGGAGAAGACAACTGGAATCCCCTTGCGAATTCCTTCTTTTCTCAATTTGGTACGAATGACTTTCGCAATCGGATCGGTATGCGTTTTGGAGATATCGGCAATGCGAAAACGGGTAGGATCCATTTTATTGGCCGCTCCCATACTCGAAATAATTGGAATATTGCGTTTTAAGCATTCCTTCATCAAATGAATTTTATACGTAATCGTATCAGAAGCGTCAATGACAAAATCGAGTCCGTAACTAAAGAATTGTTCATACGTCTCTTCTGTATAAAACATTTGCAAAGCAATGACTTCACACTCTGGGTTAATATCCGCAATCCGCTCTTTCATGAGTTCCACTTTCGAGCGACCAATCGTTGAAAGAAGTGCATGAATTTGTCGGTTAATATTCGTAATATCAACATCATCCTTGTCCACAAGAACGAGCCGTCCTACTCCGGATCGCGCTAATGCCTCAACGGCAAAGGAACCAACTCCGCCCACCCCTAAAACGGCGACAGTAGCATTTTTTAGCTTTGCTAATCCTTCTTTTCCAATCGCTAATTCATTGCGTGAGAACTGATGTAGCATGTTCATCCTCCAGTAACAATCTCATCGTTTTTTGATTATTGTACACAACAAAAACCCTATGTAAAGCATTGGCTTTACATAGGGAATTGATAACTCATATGTAAGTCCCAATCGTGCCGTCGATGCCTTCGTTTTGAAACCCGCCCTCAGCAGGTGGGTGCCCTGTTCCAAGGTTTGCACGTCCTCCGGTCCAAGAGGCATGTACGCCGCTTGAAAACCCCGGGCTCCCGTATAACATATTGTTCGGTCAAAACAATAGGTTATACGACGAACACATCAGGACTGCCGGCTTTTGAATGTATGATAGCACACTTTTAAAGCCTTTTCAAGAAGGGAATAGTCGGAAATTACTCATTTTTTTCCAAAACAACCGCTAAATGTAGTTCTTCCAGTTGTTTGTCACTGACTGGACTTGGCGCTTCGGTTAACAAGCAGCTCGCACTGGCCGTTTTTGGAAAGGCAATCGTATCGCGAAGGTTTGAACGACCAGCCAGCAACATAACAAGACGGTCTAGTCCTAACGCGATTCCTCCATGCGGCGGAGTACCATATTCGAACGCCTCCAATAAGAAGCCAAACTGTTCGCGCGCTTCCTCTTCGGTAAATCCTAGCACTTTAAACATTTTTTCTTGCACATCGCGCTCAAAAATGCGAAGTGATCCGCCACCGAGTTCATAGCCGTTTAACACAAGGTCATACGCTTGAGCACGAACTTTGTCCGGCTCTGTTTCTAATCGCGATAAATCCTCACGCACCGGCATCGTAAACGGATGATGTGCCGCGTAGTAACGCCCTTCTTCTTCGTCATACTCTAATAGCGGCCAATCTGTAACCCATAGGAAATTAAATTTCGTTTCATCAATCATCTTTAAGTCTTTGCCAAGTTTTAACCGTAATGCCCCAAGCGCACTAGCGACAACGGTCTTCTTGTCAGCGACAAACAGCAATAAATCCCCTGTTTCTGCCTCCAACGTTTTTATTAAGCCGCTTTGTTCTTCTTCTGTAAAAAACTTCGCAATCGGCCCCTTGAGACCGTCTTCCTCGACTTTGAGCCACGCAAGCCCTTTTGCTCCGTAGCGAGCAACAAATTCCGTTAACGCATCAATATCTTTTCGGGAATACTTGTCCGCCGCTCCTTTTACGTTAATCGCCTTGACTTGTCCACCGTTTTCTACCGCGCTGGCAAATACTTTAAAACCAGAGTCCTTCACTTGTTCAGATACATCGACAAGCTCTAAGCCAAAGCGTGTGTCTGGCTTATCTGAACCGTAGCGGTTCATCGCTTCATCGTAAGACATGCGTGGAAATGGAAGAGCAACATCGACGCCTTTTGCCTCTTTCATAACGCGAGCCATCATACGCTCGACCATTTCCATAATCTCTTCTTGACTCATAAACGATGTTTCAATGTCGACCTGAGTAAACTCCGGCTGGCGGTCAGCGCGCAAATCCTCATCGCGAAAACAGCGAGCAATTTGATAATAGCGTTCCAATCCAGCCACCATCAATAGCTGTTTAAAAATTTGCGGCGATTGCGGAAGAGCGTAAAATTCCCCCTGATGAACGCGGCTTGGCACTAAATAGTCGCGCGCTCCTTCTGGCGTGCTTTTCGTTAAAATCGGCGTTTCTACTTCTAAAAATCCTTCTTCGTCTAAAAAGTCACGAATCGCTTTCGTCACTTGATGTCTTAATTTTAATGTCTGAAACATGACAGGACGACGCAAATCTAAATAACGATACTTTAGACGCACATCTTCCGCCACATCGGTTTGATCAGCAATGACAAACGGCGGTGTTTTTGCTTCGTTAATAATCGTAACGTGCTCTGCTTGGATTTCAATTTTTCCTGTCGGAATGTTCGGATTGATCGTTCCTTCTCCACGAGCAACCACAGTTCCTTCTACGTCAAGCACATATTCGTTGCGCACCGCTTCTGCCACTTTTAACGCTTCTTCGGACACTTCCGGATTTACGACCACCTGAACGATACCAGTTCGGTCACGAAGATCAATGAAAATGAGTCCGCCAAGATCGCGGCGTTTTTGCACCCAACCTTTTAATGTTACTTTTTCCCCAATTGCTTGCTCTGTGATTTCACCACAATAGTACGTCCTTCCAAACATTCATCGGTCCCTCCTATCGTAACCTTTCTTTCAAATATTCGACTAGCGAATGAAGCGGCACTTCTGTTTGCTCGCCTGTGTTCATGTCTTTTACATTAATGACCTTTCTATCCAGCTCATCATCCCCGAGAATGGCTACATATTTTGCTTGTAAGCGATCGGCCGCTTTCAATTGCGCCTTTACTTTTCGGTCTTGATAATCCTTGTCTGCGACAATCCCTGCTTTGCGCAACTGGTTCACAATAATCACAGATTCGTCTTTCGCTTTTTCTCCTAATGCAGCGACGTAGCAATCAATTCCTTTGCCGACTGGCAATGAAATGTTCTCAGCTTCAAGTGCAGCAAGCAGCCGTTCAATACTTAACGCAAAACCAATTCCTGGCGTTTCCGGTCCACCGATTTCCTGTACTAATCGATTGTAGCGACCGCCCCCGCATAATGTTGTAATCGCTCCAAATCCTTCAGCATTGCTCATGATTTCAAAGGTGGTATGATGGTAATAATCAAGCCCGCGAACAAGACGGGAATCGACTTCAAACTCTATTCCCAAATTCGTTAAGTACATTTGTACTTTTTCAAAATAACGCCGAGATTCATCATTTAAATAGTCAAGAATGGATGGAGCCGTCATCATTAATTCATGGTCGCGATCTTTTTTACAGTCTAAAATGCGAAGCGGATTTTTTTCGAGACGAGCTTGACAATCTTCACAAAACTCGCCAATTCGCTGTTTAAAATGGTTGATGAGCGCTTCCCGATGCGCTTTTCGGCTTTCTGCATCCCCAAGGCTATTGATGACAAGCTTTAATTTCTGCAATCCTAGTGATCGATAAATTTCCATTGCTAGCGCAATCACTTCGGCATCGATCGCTGGGTCATGGCTTCCAAGCACCTCGACACCAAATTGGACAAATTGACGGAATCGTCCCGCCTGCGGACGCTCATAGCGAAACATCGGTCCTACGTAATAAAGTTTGATTGGTTGATTCGGATCGCCATACATTTTATTCTCTACAAACGAACGGACGACCGATGCCGTTCCCTCTGGACGAAGAGTGATGCTTCTGCCACCGCGATCCTCAAACGTATACATTTCTTTTTGCACGATATCCGTTGTATCACCTACACTTCGCAAAAACAATTCCGTATGCTCGAAAATCGGTGTGCGAATTTCCTTATAGTTATAACGACGACAAAGGTCTCGTGCAGTTTGTTCAATATATTGCCATTTTTCTGTTTCACCCGGCAGTATATCTTGTGTTCCTCTTGGAATTTGAAACGACATGTGCCAACCTCCCTATGAAAAAATAAAAAGCTCTCTTCCCCTATAAAACATAGGGACGAGAGCGTTGTTCCCGTGGTGCCACCCTAATTGAAGCTGACGTGCTTCCACTTTTCACCGATAACGCCCGGCTTGCGTTCTCTCCTACTAGCGTTCGCGTTCAAAGAGAAACCTACGGAGTGTTCGTTCGTTAAGTCATCATGGAGAAATGCTTTCAGCCTACGGCATTTCCTCTCTGGCCATGTGTACTCTTAACTACTCTTCTCCATCATTGGTTTTCGTATGTAACAATTTTTACTACTTATCTTACGAATGAACACGTATTTTGTCAAGAAGTGAACGCATGTTTATGAACGGGATAATTGTTTTTTTAATTTTTGCACATCTTTTAATGTTAAACCAAATTCAGACGCTAACTCAAATGCCGTATGGTTCGCTTCCTTTCTCATAAATTCATGGAAGTCGACATGAAATAATTCGCTCGCCTTTCGTTGCGCAAACTCTCCTTTTGCACTGTTTCTCATCATAACCTTCCTTCCCTCGTTCAGCCTTATTACCTATCTTTCCCGTTTGCAGAAAAAATAAAAGGATTTTTTCCCCTTTTGTAGAATTCCTATAATCTCTCGGATTTTATCGAAAGGAGGGTGGTTGGTTGTTCCGTTTTAAGGCAAAAAAAGCGGTTTATTTGTTTATTACCGCTATATTTCTACTTTCGATTCACTTTTCCACAGCATGGGCGGAAACAAAAACAGTGATCACACAAGTAGATCGCCTCAATGTGAGGGAAGGACCAGGTACTCATTATCGTGTTAAAAAGATGCTAAACAAGGGAGAAACGTATACGGCCATTACAGAAACAAACGGTTGGGTACAGTTACAATTAAGTGCGACAGAAACAGGTTGGGTGGCAAAGCAGTACGTATCAGAAGTAAAGCGACGCATGATATCGACCGTCGATCAACTGCGCGTTCGTTCCTCCCCAAATAGCCAAGCAAGCGTCATTGGCTATTTGCAGCGTGGACAATCTGTCGAGGCGATAGAGACAAAAAACGGTTGGACAAAAGTGAAAACGGCGTCGCTTACAGGATGGGTGTCATCCACTTATCTTACAAATGGCAATGAAGAACATGTTCATTCAAGTATTCAGGCTGGTATAGTGACAGCCGATACGTTAAACGTGCGAACTCAGCCGTCCCAACAAGCAAACGTTCTCGGAAAAATAACTCACGGTCAACAAGTTCGCATTATGGCTGAAAATGATCAATGGTATCAAATTACGACCAATAGCGGACTTACCGGATGGGTTTCTCGCGCATACATATCCGTATCTCCTTCTTATGTCAAGGTATTGTACGATGGAGTCAACATCCGCTCAATGCCATCGCTTCAAGCAAAAGTACAAGCAACGGCACATCGTGGACAACAATATCGCATAATAACAAGCATAGAAAATTGGTACAAAATCGAAGTTCCGGGAAAGGGAAGCGGATATATTGCTAGTTGGCTCGTATCAGCTGTTCAGCAAAATCCAAAAAATGCGCTGTACAATAAAACGATTGTCATTGATGCCGGTCATGGTGGAAAAGATAGTGGCACGATCGGCAAAAATGGAATAATGGAAAAAATGCTCACGTTAAAAACGGCGCAATTGTTACAGCAACGGTTGAAAGAGGCCGGTGCCAATGTCATTCTCACTCGAACAACCGATAAATACGTATCCTTACCGGATCGCGTGCAAATCGCTCATCGCTATCATGCCGATGCCTTTATCAGCATTCATTATGATAGCTCATCGGATTCGCGGACAAGAGGGATGACGATTTATTATTATGACTCGCTTGCGGATTATCCGCTTGCATTGTCGTTTGCCGGTCCGTTATCTAGCATTACTTCCGTCCCGTATCGCGGGATTCGCTTTGGAGATTTTCACGTCATTCGCGAAACGGACTTGCCATCTGTTTTATTCGAACTCGGATATATCAGCAATCCTGCTGAAGTCAATATCGTTGCTTCGAACAAATATCAACAGCAAATTACAGAAGCAATCGCTAGCGGCTTAAGGAGTTATTTTCAGTAGCTGACCTTTTTAATTTTAAAAAGAAAAAGCGAGCAACATGTTCGTTACTCGCTTTTTTCCTTACTTTCGACAATGAGTGTCACCGGACCGTCATTCGTCAACTGTACTTCCATCATCGCTCCGAATTGACCGGTTTCCACTTGAATCCCTTTTTTCCGCAACTCATCGTTCAAGGCCTCATAAATCGGCAACGCATGATCCGGCTTTGCCGCTTCCATGAAGTTTGGTCGTCTTCCTTTTCGACAGTCGCCATACAGCGTAAATTGCGATACGGATAAAACCGCGCCTCCGACATCTAATAAGGATAAATTCATTTTGCCGGAATCATCTTCAAAAATGCGCAAATGAGCGATTTTATCAGCGACAAAGACCGCATCTTCTACTGTATCGCGGTGCGTCACACCGACAAGAAGAACAAGGCCGAATTCAATGCGGCCAACCACTTCCCCGTTGACTGTCACTTTTGCCTCTTTAGCTCGTTGGACAACTACTCTCATATACGTGTTCCTTTCTAATTATTCATGATTCTCTGCACGGAATAAATATCAGGAATTTGCTTAATTCGTTCAACCACTTTTTGCAAGTGACTTACATTTTGAATCGCGATCGTCATATGGATTGTAGCAATTTTATTTCGATGATCCGACCGTCCGGAAACAGCGGAAATATCTGTTTTCGTTTCATTGACCGCTTGTAACACTTCGTTTAATAATCCACGCCGGTCAAAGCCGGAAATTTCAATTTCCACATTATATTCCCGGTTCGTCTTAGCATTACTTTCCCATTCGACGGAAATTAAGCGATCTTCTGCTTCTTCGGACTGAACATTTGGACAATCGGATCGATGAACAGAAACACCGCGCCCTCTCGTAATAAACCCGATAATTTCATCGCCGGGAACCGGATTACAGCAGCGCGACAAGCGGATGAGTAAATTATCCATCCCTTGTACACGAATGCCATAGTCTCGTTTTTTGACAACCGGCATTTTTGTTTCATGCATCGTTTCTGCTAATTTCTTTTGTTGTTCTTCTAAATCGCGCTGCTTCCGCCACTTGTCTGTTAAGCGGTGGGCGATTTGCGCAGCGGTAATACCATGATAACCGACCGCTGCGTACATATCTTCCTCGTTAGAAAAATTAAATTTTTCTGCAACGCGTTTCACATTTTCTACTGTTAAAATTTCTTTGACATCAAAACCGAGGTTGCGAATTTCTTTTTCAACTAATTCTTTTCCTTTTTCAATATTTTCTTCGCGGCGTTGTTTTTTGAAAAATTGGCGAATTTTATTTTTCGCATGAGACGTTTGTGCGAGTTTTAACCAATCTTGACTTGGACCGTAGGAATGTTTCGATGTTAAAATTTCCACGATGTCGCCTGTTTTTAACTTATAATCAAGCGGAACCATCTTCCCGTTCACTTTTGCGCCAATCGTCTTATTTCCGATTTCGGAGTGAATACGGTATGCGAAATCAATCGGCACCGAGCCGGCTGGCAGCTCAATGACATCGCCTTTCGGTGTAAATACGAACACCATGTCAGAAAATAAATCCATCTTTAACGTTTCCATAAACTCTTCGGCGTTGCTCGCATCGTTTTGCCATTCTAAAATCTCACGAAACCATGATAGCTTTTCCTCGAATGAATTCGGTTTGATCGTTTTTCCTTCTTTATATGCCCAATGGGCAGCGATTCCGAACTCGGCAATTTGATGCATTTCGAATGTACGAATTTGCACTTCAAGAGGTTCACCTTTTGGACCGATAACGGTCGTATGAAGCGACTGATACATATTTGGTTTCGGCATGGCAATGTAATCTTTAAACCGTCCCGGCATTGGCTTCCAACATGTATGAATAATGCCTAATACCGCATAGCAGTCTTTGATACTGTTGACGATAATGCGAACCGCCAGCAAATCATAAATTTCATTAAATTGTTTATTTTGCAGCACCATTTTGCGATAAATGCTGTAAATATGTTTTGGTCTTCCAGAAATTTCGCCTTTAATCGACACTTCATTTAGGCGTTCGCGCACCTCTTGAATGACTTCTTCTAAATACTGTTCTCGTTCTGCCCGCTTCTTCTTCATTAAGTTGACAATCCGATAATACTGTTGCGGGTTTAAATAACGAAGTGCTGTATCTTCCAATTCCCATTTAATTTTCGAGATTCCAAGCCGGTGTGCCAGCGGAGCGAAAATTTCCAACGTTTCATTGGCGATTCTTCGCTGTTTTTCCAGCGGCAAATGTTTTAATGTTCGCATGTTATGAAGACGGTCCGCTAATTTAATTAAAATGACGCGAATATCTTGCGCCATTGCCAAAAACATTTTTCGATGGTTTTCCGCCTGCTGTTCTTCATGTGATTTATATTTAATTTTTCCAAGCTTCGTCACACCGTCAACAAGCATCGCGACTTCATTGCCGAACTCTCGCTCCAAATCTTCTTTTGTCGCGTCCGTATCTTCAACGACATCGTGCAAAAATCCAGCGGCAATCGTCGCCGGGTCCATTTTTAAATCAACTAAAATGCCCGCCACTTGAATCGGATGAATAATATACGGTTCTCCCGACTTGCGATACTGTTCGCGATGAGCGTCGCTTGCAAATTCATATGCTTTTTTTATAAATTCAACATCTTTTTCCGACAAATATCGACTTGCCTGTTCGATGACTTGTTCCGCCGTTAACACCTGTTCATTGGCCATGGGATCACCTTTGCGTGTAATAAAATAACGTATTGATACTATTATCATGAAAAATTTTTCAGATGTAAAGGGTTATAGTGAAACTAATAAGAAAGAGCACCCATTTGAGTGCCCTCTGCGAAAACATCTCTTATGACTATTTTAGCGAAATGACAGACATATGTCGATGGTTAGAATTGCATAAGCGCTAAAATGTCGTATCCTTCCAATTTTTTACGTCCTTCTAAATAGGTGAGCTCGATAAGAAATGCAATCCCTGCAACAACGCCGCCGAGCTGTTCGACAAGTTTAACTGTGGCTTCGATCGTTCCACCTGTCGCAAGTAAATCGTCCGTAATTAATACACGTTGGCCCGGCTTAATGGCATCTTTGTGCATCGTTAACACATCTTTTCCGTATTCTAATCCGTATTCGACACGAACGACTTCGCGCGGAAGCTTTCCTTCTTTGCGCACCGGAGCAAATCCTACACCAAGCGCGTAGGCAACCGGGCAGCCGATAATGAAGCCGCGCGCTTCCGGACCGACGACGATATCAACTTTCTTTTCTCGCGCATATTGCACGATTTGGTCAGTCGCGTACTTATATACTTCTCCCTTATCCATAAGTGTTGTAATATCTTTGAACATGATTCCTGGTTTTGGGAAATCAGGAACGATCGTCACATATTGTTTCAAGTCCATTACACGTTTGCCTCCTCATATGTTCGCGAACCTTTCATCTCGAAAAGGAAACGCTTTAATTGTTGATACGATGAGTATAAAAAGAGTTTTTCCAGCTCGAATTGAGCTTGTTTCAAACGATATGTAGGTGACTCAGTTAAATCGCGTTTAGCCGGCTCATGAACAAGAGAAACCATTCCATCTTTTAGTGTAATAAATTCTAGTTCCAAAAACACTTTTACCATAAAATGAACCGTTTCCTTTGTCCAGCCGCGTGCCCGCGCCAATTCATCGCCATATTTGGCTAAATCAAAAATCCCGCGCTTCCGTAAAAACGCATAAAACCATTTAAAATGGTCGCGCGTGGGCAACGTGCTAAAAAAATGAGTCTCCCTTTGATAGAATAACGCATAAATGCGCGCAGGTAAACTAGAACATAATAAAACTTTCATCATTTCTAGCGATGGAGGTAAGTCTAGCAGTACGACATAGCGATCAGCAATGTGAAGCTGCTCTGCTTCTTTCAGCGAAGAAAGATAGCATATTTCTTCACGATAATCGTGTAACTGTAAAGCTTCTATTGTCTCCTCATGAAAAGCAATAAACAGCCTCTTTTCCCGCGGAAGAGAGGAAAACAGCGGATGTACATGACGCATGCCGCGAATGTCAAACAGTTGACATTCATGTACAGCAACATCACATAGCATCAGTTGCGGTTTACGAATATGGTTCCATTCATTAATGGATAGTTCTCCAACGACGGATACTTTCGCATCAGGAGCAATTTCGTCATACAAATAGCCGTAGCCAAAACCCACGCTTTCAATCGTTGCGCCATCCTGTTCAAATACGGCTTTTACGTGCGACTGATCGGCACCGATGCGGCGAATCGTTTGGATGGAGACATCTTCAATTAAAATGAGCGGCTTCGGATTGTCGACTCCAAATGGCGCGAGCTTTTGCAACTGCTCAGCCGCTGTGAGCGTCAAATCGGATACCGAGCATTTAACATCAATGGTCGTCATTGGAATAAAATCATCGTCTGTCAATATGTCGTTCGCTAATGTATTGAGGCGCTGACGCAGCTCATCCACATGCTCAATCGATAACGTCATTCCGGCCGCCATCGGATGCCCGCCGAAGTGCGGTAAAATATCACGACATGCCGATAGCTGAGTGAATATATCAAATCCATGAATGCTTCGCGCAGAGCCCTTCGCAATTCCTTTTTCAGGATCAAGACTAAGGACGATGGTTGGACGATAAAACTGCTCAACAAGCCGCGAAGCGACGATACCGACAACTCCTGGATTCCAACCTTCCTTCGCCACTACAAGCACTTTATGTTCCGAAGGTGGAAATTGTTCGTTGACCATTTGTGCTGCTTCTTCTGCCATTTCCGCCACAAGTCGCTGCCTCTCTCGATTCAGCTCGTCCATTTCCTTCGCTAGCATTCGTGCTTCGTCCTGATCTTCTGTCATCAACAGCCGTACAGCGGGATCGGCTCCCCCTAACCGTCCGACCGCATTAATGCGCGGAGCAATGACAAACCCGATTGTCTCTTCATTTAATTCCTTCGTTTGAATGCCGCACTGTTTCAATAACGCCTGCAACCCGATACGTGTCGTTGCCTGTAACTGCTCTAACCCTTGTGCGACTAATAGACGATTTTCTCCCGTAAGAGAAACGAGATCGGCTATAGTGCCGATAGCGACAACATCGAGTAAATGACGAGGCACATCCCCAAGTAACGCGTGCGCGACCTTGAAGGCGACTCCAACGCCTGCCAGTTCACGAAATGGATATGTACTTCCGGGTTTTTTCGGATGAATAATCGCATACGCATCCGGTAACGTTGGTCCGGGTTCATGGTGATCGGTAATGATTACATCAATTCCAAGCTCGTTCGCTAATGCGACTTCATCAATTGCGGCAATACCCGTATCGACTGTAATGATTAAAGAAAATCCTTGTTCTTTCGCCCAACAGAACGCTTTTTTATTCGGTCCGTACCCTTCCGTAAAGCGATTCGGAATATAAAAATCAACGATAGCACCGATTTCTTTAAGAGCACTGACCATTACGGTTGTGCTGCTCACACCATCGGCATCGTAATCGCCAAAGACAAGAATGCGCTCATTGCTTTGGACCGCTTGCTGAATACGCGCCACTGCTTGCTCCATTCCATCAAGTAAAAACGGATCATGAAACGGTTGTTTCATCGGAGATAAAAATACCTCTGCTTCTTTTACCGTATCTACCCCTCGATTTACAAGCAATGAAGCAACAAGTGGAGCGATATTTAATTGTTTTGCCAATTCATTGCTTTTATCAACATCAGGATGTTTTACATCCCAGCGAGTTTTCGCGGTTAACATGTCTCCCACCTCAACTCTCCCTATTATACAAAAGGAAAAAAGGGTGGGCAATGAAATCATTCCGTTTTTTCAAATATCCGGTCAATGACTTTACTTCGCTTTTTCTGGATAATATGGATTAATATGTACCATGACATTATGAACGTGAGGCAATGTCAGCAGTTTCTCTTTAACCTTTTTTCCGATTCTATGCCCTTCCTCAACGGTAATCGATGGGTCAACAGCAATTTTTAAATCAACAATAACATAATGGCCATGCTCCCGTGCATGCAGTTCATGAATTTGCTTTACGTCTGGAAACGACAAAACCGCCTCGCGGAGATGGATTGTTTCTTCATCATGCAGCACGTGGTCAAGCGTCGCATGAATGGATTCTTTCCCTAACGTCCACGCCATTTTCAAAACGAGAAGAGAAACGAACAATCCCGCCACCGGGTCAGCATAAACAAGCCACTCCACTCCCCATGCTCCTCCGGCAATCGCCGCTCCGATTCCGATTAGTGCTGCAATCGATGAAAAGACGTCGGAGCGGTGCTCGTAAGCATTCACAATGATAGCGTTACTCTTTACTTTTTTTCCTAACTGATATTTATAACGAAACATCGCTTCCTTCACGATAATTGAAAAGATCACGACATATACTGTAATCATTCCCGGCGGTTCGAGCGGTTGAAAAAACGCTTGAACAGAAGAGCGGCCAATCTCTATCCCCACCATGAACAATAAAACCGCTACAATAATGGCGGCAATCGGTTCGGCCTTGCCATGCCCGTACGGATGATCCTCATCAGGCGGTTGTTTCGCCGCGCGCAATCCAATCCATACTGCAAGCGAGCCAGCGACATCGGATGCCGAGTGTGCTGCATCCGCGATAAGAGCTTTACTATTCCCAACAGTCCCCGCCACCCATTTTACAATCGCTAGCGCTATATTGCCGACAATCCCCACCATTGCTGCAAATTCCGCTTGTTTAAAACGCTCTTCCTTTTTCACTATTCTCTTCCTTTCGTGAAACGTTATTTATCGTTAGTTTATCCGATTTCCCCTTCCTCACTACTAAAAAAGGATGCCCCATTCTTCATGGAGCATCCCTGCCTTTACACTTGCGGTTCTAAATCTTTTTCGGTTCTTTTTTTGACTTTTCCTTTTTTCAATTGTTTTCCTTTCCAAATAATCCATAGTTGCGAAGCAATGCATAAGGAAGAGTAGACACCGGACACTAAACCGACTAATAACGCTAAGTTAAAGTTACGAATTGCCTCGCTTCCGAATATCAACAAGGCAACAACAGTGAAAATGACCGTTAAGACGGTGTTAATCGAACGGGTAAGCGTTTGTTGCAATGCACGGTTCACAATATATTTTAAATCGTCCACTGTTTTGACTTTCCGCTTTTTCATTAGATCCCGAATTCGGTCAAATGTGACGATCGTATCGTTAATCGAATAACCGATGATCGTTAATACCGCGGCAATAAACGTTAAATCAACTTCCAAACGCGTTAAACTGAAAAATGTAATGATAATAAACGCATCATGCAATAAAGCAATAATCGCAGCAAGCGCCATATACATTTCAAAGCGAATCGTGACGTAAATAATGATCCCGATCGATGAAATAAGCACGGCAATAAACGCATTTCTTGCCAATTCTTTACCTACTGTCGGCGATACAGTGCTGACGTTCGGTTCAAATCCATATTGTTGTTTAAAATGACTTTTTAGCTCAGAAATTTCTTTTTTGTTTAAAACACCAATAAAACGAGCAACGCCTATTTGCTTCTTGTTCCCTGACAACACAATGTCCTTTGGCTCAAGATTGAGCTTTTTAAATTCATCCTCTAACTGCTGCACGTTCAATGGCGAATGACTCATCACTTCGACTCGCGTTCCGCTAGCAAAATCAATGCTAGGATTTAATTTCATCGTTAACAGGGCAACAATTCCGAGCACGGTAAGCGCTCCAGAAAGAAGGAAAAACTTTTTGCTATGTTTGACGAAATCGAGACGGTCAAACTTCGTCGGTACTTCCGTATGCTCGTTCGTTTCGGCAATATTTAAGATTTCCGATTTTTTGACACCGAAATAGCCCGGCTTGTTATTAAGAACGCGGCTGTACACTAATAAACTAAGCAATAAACGCGTCCCGTAGACAGCGGTAATAAAGCTTACTAAAATGCTAATAATGAGCGTAGTTGCAAACCCTTTAACAGAGCTTGTCCCATAAATAAATAGCACAACCCCAGCGATAATCGTCGTAATGTTCGCGTCAAAAATCGTCGCAAACGAACCTTTAATTCCCGTGCGATATGCCGACATAATCGACTTGCCGAGCTTGATTTCCTCTTTAATTCGCTCATATGTAATAATGTTCGCATCGACCGCCATTCCAGCCCCCAAAATAAGGGCAGCAATTCCCGGCAATGTTAAAACGCCATTCATCCAATCAAAAATAAGCATAGTTAGATACAAGTAGGCTGATAACGTAATGACAGCGATAACACCTGGTAAGCGATAAAACAAAATCATAAACAAGAAAATTGCAGCAATGCCAACGATTCCAGCAAAAACTGTTTTTTGTAATGCGTTTTCTCCAAACTGTGCACCAACAGATGTGGAGTAAATTTCTTTTAATTCAACTGGCAACGCACCGGCATTTAATAAGTCAGCCAATTGTTTCGCTTCATTAACAGTAAAATTGCCAACGATAGAGACGTCCGTTTGGTCAAACACTTGATTGACTGCTGCGGCGGAAATAAATTTTGGTTTTGCTTTTCCCGCCTCTTTCGCGTAAGAATCAACCCCGTCCTTAAAATCAAGCCAAATGACTAATAAGTTATTCGGGGCGCCCATCTTGTACACTTTTTCAGTCACTTTCTTAAATTTATCCGCATCTTTCAGCTTAATGGACACACTTGGCTTTCCGTTTTCGTCAAAAGAAAGTTTCGCCCCTCCTTGGACTAAGTCACTGCCATCCATCAATACATGATCGTGAACATCACGGAACGTCAGTTTCGCCTGAGTAGAAAGAATTTCACGCGCTTTGTTTTGATCTTTTATACCAGCGAGCTGAACGCGAATGCGATTGTTTCCCTCAATTTGAATGTTCGGTTCGCTCACTCCCAGTACGTTCACCCGTTTGTTTAAGGCACTCACTGTACTCACAAGTGCATGTTTGTCAACCTTATCTCCTTTTTTCGCCGGCTTTACTTCATAGAGCACTTCAAAGCCGCCCTGTAAATCAAGCCCTAGTTTCATATTATGTAAAATTCCTTGAATGGTTGTTCCCATTGTTCCACCTAAAAGCAGGAGCAACAGGAAAAACGCAACGATGCGACTTCTTTTTACCATAATAAAAAATCCTCCTTACGACATAAAAGAATCCGGCTAAAAGAGCCAGAGTTCTCTCAATATTCCCATTATGAAACAGTTTCCGAGAGCTGTCAAATGCCAAAACATTATTACAATAATTCTTTCAACGCCACCTCTAAGTCGTTACCGTCTGCCGAACGCTGTTGCTGATACGTTTTCATGGTTAAAAACGCCATATAATCACCGATACGAAGCGACAGAATGTCTTCAACTAGCTCAAATAATTTTTTTTTCTCATTTAATTTTTTCCATTTTTTATAAAATAAACACTCCCAAATTTGTTCGATCTCCACTTGTTCATAGCCAAGCAACCGAAACTCATCGTATTTGCATTCTAACACCGGCATAAGTTGTTCGCGCAACTCTTCTATTTTCTCTTTATCCATGATCGACCCCTTCTCCCCTTTTATTGAACGGCAGTACTTGTCATGCTTGTTCACATGGTATGCATATAGTTAATTGTATAAAAGATTACCGCGTTTGAGAAGGTAGGGAGATGATATGTCTAAATTTTTAAAAGGAACGCTCATATTAATCGTTGCCGGCCTCGTTACAAGAGTTCTTGGATTTGTCAATCGAATTGTTGTGGCACGTGTTATTGGAGGAGAGGGCGTCGGCTTGTACATGATGGCTGTTCCGACGCTCGTATTAGCAATTACGATTACCCAAATGGGGCTTCCTGTGGCGATTTCCAAGCTGGTTGCCGAGGCAGAGGCGGTCGGCGACCAACGGAAAGTAAAGAAAATTCTTGTCGTTTCTTTAGCGACCACCGGAGGGCTAAGCATCATCTTTTTCCCGGCGATGATTTTGCTTGCTCCGACTTTGTCAACAACATTATTCACTGATCCGCGCACGTATTATCCATTATTGGCGATTTCACCAGTTGTTCCTATTGTCGCTATCTCCTCCGTATTGCGTGGTTATTTCCAAGGAAAACAACAAATGAAACCGTACGCATATTCTCAATTGATTGAGCAAATCGTTCGCATCAGTTTAATCGCTGTTTGCACGAAAGCCTTTTTACCATACGGAATTGAGTACGCAGCTGCCGGAGCAATGCTTTCTTCCGTAATCGGGGAATTCGTTTCTCTCGTTTATTTATTGTATATGTTTAAACTGAAAAAGCGAATGAAAGTACGAACGCAGTTTTTTAAACATGTCAAAGCGGGAAAAGAAACATTTGTGAGCTTAATGCGCATCGCGTTACCGACAACCGGGAGCCGCCTCATCGGTTCAATTGCTTGGTTTTTTGAACCAATTGTCGTCGCCAACAGTTTAGCGATTGCCGGAGTCGCTACCTCTCTTGCGACAAAACAATACGGAGAACTCACAGGATATGCACTTCCTTTGCTGATGCTGCCGTCGTTTATTACATATTCGTTATCGACGTCTCTCGTTCCTGCGATTAGCGAAGCGGCTGCCCAACAGCAAATGATTCTTATTGAACATCGAATCCAACAAGCAATGCGTCTTTCCCTCGTTACAGGCGGGCTGTCGGTCATCGTCTTATACGTATTCGCCGATCCACTTATGCAACTCATGTACGGTACAAGCGAGGCATCCATTTTCGTAAAAGTAATGGCGCCGTTTTTCCTATTCTATTACTTTCAAGGTCCATTACAAGCAGTTTTACAAGGTCTTGATCTAGCTAAAGCAGCCATGACGAACAGCCTTATTGGAGCGGTTGTAAAAACAGTATGTATTTTTGCATTAGCGACGCGACCAAGTTTAGGAATTATGGGAGCCGCATTAGCGATCGCCATCGGCACCGTGTTAGTCACACTTCTTCATTTTGCAACGATGGTCAAAGTTGTGTCCTATTCCGTCTATGTCACAGAATA
This sequence comes from Thermaerobacillus caldiproteolyticus, assembly GCF_013761245.1. Taxonomy (GTDB): domain Bacteria; phylum Bacillota; class Bacilli; order Bacillales; family Anoxybacillaceae; genus Thermaerobacillus; species Thermaerobacillus caldiproteolyticus. The sequence goes on from NZ_JACDUT010000001.1 coordinate 354,388, forward strand.
TATCAAGGCTTCCATCACAATGCTGATCGCTGGCATCGTCGGCTATATGACGTTCTCCCATTCTTTTGCGACATTTCCGCTCAATGTACGAACGACTGCTGCTATCATCATTACTACCATCGTTTACATGTTGCTTTTAATCATCTTCAAGCTCATTAAACGTGAAGAATTGATGCGAATTCCGTTTCTCCGTGTCTTTTTCCTGATAAAAAAATAATCAAGCCCACTTCTAAACATGTCCTGCGGCGAATATACTTTTGCTAAAAACATCCATAGGACGAGGGGGGAGAAAAAATGACAAGGTTAGGGAAAGCGATTGTCTATGGAATTGTGACGATTTTTTTACTTGCCGCTATCGTCAGTTTCTTTTTATCTTTAATGATGAAATTTACAAGTATCGAAGAGTCGTCATTGACATGGATGATTTTCACAAGCTCCCTTTTATCAATGTTTATTGGAGGATTTGTCGCCGGTGGAAAAGGGAAAGAAAAAGGCTGGCTTATGGGTGGGGCTACGGGTGTACTATTCACAGTGATTGTCCTTTTGTTCCAGTTTTTAGGACTAGAGCAATCATTCTCGCTTAAGCAATGGCTCTACCATCTCGGCTTTTTAGCAGCAGCTATGCTTGGAGGAGTTCTTGGAGTGAACATAACCGCATCACGAAGTTAAATGTAAAAAACAAAGGCTGCTTCTTCAAATGAAGAAGCAGCCTTATTCGTTTACTTATTTTCTGCAACTACTTCACGCACCGCTGAGCGATCGTATGTAAGGCGAGTACCGTCACCAGCACGGATCACGATTTTATCTTCATCAACTGAGTCGATAATGCCGTGCAATCCACCAATCGTGACGATTTTATCCCCTTTCTTTAAGTTCGCCTGCATTTGTTGAATCGCACGCTGGCGTTTTTGCTGCGGACGAAGTAACAGAAAGTAGAAAATCACGAAAAATAAAAGAATTGGTAATAAATTGACTAGCGTTGCCATCGATTTCACCCCTTTCTAAGCAATGGAATTAAAAGTTTTTCGCATTCGGTTTGTTAAACCCATATCGTTCAAAAAACTCTTCGCGGAAGTCGCCAAGACGATCGTCACGAATAGCTTGTCTCACTTGCTCCATCAATTTTATCAGAAAATACACATTATGATAAGAAGTTAAACGAATTCCGAACGTTTCATCACATTTTATTAAATGTCGAATGTACGCACGTGTATAGTTGCGGCATGTGTAACAGTCACAATTTGGATCAAGCGGTGTAAAGTCTCTCGCGTATTGCGCGTTTTTAATAACGACGCGTCCTTCGCTTGTCATGACCGTTCCGTTGCGACCAATGCGTGTCGGCAAGACGCAGTCAAACATATCGATGCCGCGGATCACTCCGTCAATGAGCGAATCCGGAGAACCTACCCCCATTAGATAGCGAGGTTTATTCGCCGGTAAAAGCGGAGTTGTAAATTCTAAAACGCGGTTCATTACTTCTTTTGGTTCACCAACGGACAATCCACCTACGGCATATCCAGGAAAATCAAGCGATACTAAGTCTTGTGCACTTTGTTTTCGAAGATCTTCAAATTCACCGCCTTGAACAATACCAAACAATCCTTGGTCATGCGGGCGTTGATGTGCTTTTAAACAGCGCTCCGCCCAACGGCTCGTCCGCTCCACCGACTGCTTCATATATTCATATGTTGCCGGATATGGCGGGCATTCGTCAAACGCCATCATAATATCCGAACCGAGCGCATTTTGAATCTCCATTGCTTTTTCTGGAGAAAGGAAGAGCTTATCCCCGTTTAAATGATTTCGGAAATACACTCCTTCTTCCTCAATTCTTCGGAATTCGCTTAAACTAAACACTTGAAAGCCGCCGGAATCGGTCAAAATACCGCGATCCCAGTTCATAAACGAATGAAGCCCACCGGCTTCTTTGACAATGTCATGCCCCGGACGAAGCCATAAATGGTACGTATTGCTTAAAATAATCCCTGCGCCCATTTCCTTTAATTCTTCCGGCGACAAAGTTTTCACCGTTGCCAGCGTGCCAACCGGCATAAACATCGGCGTTTCAAAGGAACCGTGTGGAGTATGAATGATCCCAAGCCGTGCTCCGGTTTGCTTACATGTTTTGATTAATTCATATCGAATTGCTGTCAAATGAGTATCTCCTTTCTAAAAAGGTAGGAAAGTAAAAATGCAAATTCTCTATCTTCCCGTCTCTAAATTACAAACATTTCCATACTCGAAAAACATTTGGTTTTGAGAGCGATTTGCGACGCTTTGTCCCCGCTGCGGGAGGATACAATTGTCTATCACTCGGCGGATCACAGGACGTAGCAAGAGCCGAATTGAGCCTCCTTGCTAATCCTCTAACGCCTTTCGGTGGGGAGGCGGCTCACCTCCGCTTCTCTTAAATAATCAACATGGCATCACCAAAACTAAAGAAACGATAGCGTTCTTTTACTGCCTCTTCATAAGCATGCAAGACGTTTTCTCGCCCGGCGAGCGCGCTGACAAGCATAATCAACGTCGATTTTGGCAAATGAAAATTCGTCACCATGCCATCAATCGCCTTAAACTCATAGCCCGGATAAATGAATATGCTCGTCCAGCCGCTTTCAGCGACAAAAGTACCGTTATGTCTTGAAGCAATCGTTTCTAACGTGCGCGTCGTCGTCGTGCCGACAGCAATAATACGTCCGCCTTGCTGTCTCACTTCATTTAACAATCTCGCCGTTCCCTCTGTCATTTGATAAAATTCGGCGTGCATATCATGCTCTTCAACATTTTCGACATTAACAGGGCGGAATGTGCCGAGACCGACATGAAGCGTAATAAACGCGATATGTACTCCTTTGGCACGAATATCGTCAAGAAGCTGTTCGGTAAAGTGAAGTCCTGCGGTCGGTGCCGCCGCTGAGCCCCGTTCTCGAGCATACACAGTTTGATAACGTTCGCGGTCGTCTAACTGCTCTTTAATGTAAGGCGGGAGCGGCATTTCTCCAAGCGACTCTAGCACTTCATAAAAAATTCCTTCATATTCAAACTCAAGCACACGCCCCCCATGTTCGAGCGTATCGACACATGTCGCTCTTAACCGCCCGTCACCAAACAAAATCGTCGTTCCTATCTTCACACGTTTCGCAGGCTTCACTAACGTTTCCCAGCGATCACCTTTCACTTGTTTTAATAACAGCACTTCAATGTTTGCCCCTGTATCTTCTTTTTCTCCATAAAGGCGCGCAGGTAATACGCGCGTATCATTTAATACAAGACAATCTCCCTCACGTAAATACGATAAAATCGCACGAAAGGTTTCATGTTTGATCGCGCCCGTTTGTTTATCAAGTACCATCAATCTTGACGCTTCGCGATTCGGAAGCGGTGTTTGCGCAATTAATTCTTCTGGTAAATCAAAATCAAATAAGTCTACTTTCACAGTAGCTCACCTCTTTTTTGCAGTTATGTTCAACGAAACCGACTAAGCGCGTAAAAAATGAATGATAACACGACGCTTAACACAATCGACGTGACAACCGGAAAATAAAATGTCGTATTTCCTTTTCGAATAATAATATCTCCAGGAAGTCGACCTAGTTTAATAAACTGCATAAGAAACCCAATGATAATCAATACAACCCCGATCACCATAATTGTTTTTGGAAGGTTATTCATTTTTCGGGAACCTCCATTCCAAAATGCTCATAAGCAAGACTTGTTACGATGCGCCCGCGTGATGTTCGCTGTAAAAAGCCGATTTGCAGCAAATACGGTTCATACACATCCTCGATTGTCTGTGCCTCTTCGCCGATCGTAGCGGCAATCGTGTCGAGCCCAACCGGCCCGCCCATGAATTTTTCCATAATCGCTTTTAATAATTTATGGTCAATATGGTCTAATCCGAGTCGATCGACTTGCAATAGCTCAAGCGCTTCTTGGGCTAACGCAAACGTAATCGTTCCATCGCCGCGCACTTGGGCAAAATCGCGAACGCGCCGCAATAAGCGATTGGCAATGCGCGGTGTTCCTCGCGAACGCCGTGCAATTTCAAATGCCGCCTCTTCTTCGATGCCTACCTCAAGAATATCGGCAGTTCGTTTGACAATTTGCGCCAATTGCGCTGGGGCGTAATATTCCAAACGGCTTAACACGCCAAAGCGATCACGAAGCGGAGCCGATAATGCCCCTGCTCTCGTCGTGGCACCAACGAGTGTAAACGGCGGAAGATCAATGCGAACTGAACGCGCCGTTTGCCCTTTGCCGATAACAATATCTAAACAATAGTCTTCCATCGCCGGATACAGCACCTCTTCTACTGAGCGTTGCAGGCGATGAATTTCGTCAATAAACAACACATCGCCGGGCTCAAGGGAAGTTAAAATCGCCGCTAAATCACCGGGACGCTCAATCGCCGGGCCAGCGGTAGTACGGATGTTACCTCCCATTTCATTAGCAATAATCGTTGCCAGCGTCGTTTTCCCAAGCCCTGGCGGACCGTATAAAAGCACATGGTCAAGTGTTTCCCCGCGCATTTTCGCTGCTTCAATAAATACTTTTAAATTATCTTTTACTCCATCTTGTCCAATATATTCGTGTAAAAATTTCGGGCGGAGACTATATTCAAGTGAAACGTCTTCGCGATGAGCATCACTGGAGACAAGACGCTCTTCCATTCTCCTCCCCTCCCTATTTTAATAATTTTTGGAGCGCTAGCTTAATATATTGATCGGTGGACAGATTTTCTTTCATTAATGACGGCATCACTTTTTGAATTTCCCGTTCTGCATATCCGAGCACTTTTAACGCCTCAATCGCTTCCTCAAGCGCCGATAATTGCGGAGAAAGCGACTCTTCGTGTGAAGTAAACAAATCTGGAAAAGCGTCTGGAACGACCGATTGCAGCTTACCTTTTAAATCAAGAATCATTTGCCGTGCCGTTTTTTTGCCGACACCCGGAAATTTGCATAAAAACTTTTCATCTTCCTGTTCAATCGCCTCAACAAGCTGCCGCGGCTGCCCAGCCGCTAAAATCGCCAGTCCCCCTTTTGGCCCGATGCCAGAGACTTGCAAAAGTTTCGCAAACAATGTTCGTTCTTCGCGCGTGCGAAATCCGTATAAGGCGATCGCATCTTCCCGCACATATTGATATGTATAGACCGTCACGATTGTATCATGACTTTTGTGAAACGAAAACGGATTTGGAGTGAAAATTTGATACCCTACTCCATTGCTTTCAACAACAATATATTCAGGACAAACATAATCGATATATCCACGGATAAACTCAATCAAGACCGTACTCCTCTCCTTTTTCTCACTGCTTTTCATTGTACCATACAATGAGAAAAAAGCGAATGTATATTCCTCTTTGTCCAAAACAAAAAGACCTATCGTAGCGATAAGTCTTTTTACGGCATCAGCGCAAAATGCCGGTATGTTTCAATAATATCTTTATACTGCGATTTCGAAATGACGCGAATCCCTTTTTTTAATTGTTCATGTTGCCGGCTTTCTAACTTTTTGATGTCAATTTGGAAAAACGATTGAATGACGCGCGATGATTTATTGGGCTTTCCTTCAAAAATGGACAGCGTTCCATTTTTCGTCAGCCCAAAATACCCATTCGCTTTTAAAAGAGGCGAAATGTCATTGATCGTTTTTTGAAAGACAATTTGCTCGTCATCCATATCGACAAGCTGCCATCCTTCATATTTTTTCCATATATCTTTCATAGAGACAACTGTTTCTTCTCTAATTTCTTCACTGACTTCCCCATCTAAATACATTCGTTCTAAAATTACATTCATTTTCACGGGGGACGGCTCCGCGAAAACATTTGATGTGGAAAGCAGCCATACGATCATCGCCATAGCATAAATGGAATGAACTCGCACCATCTCTTCCCCTCTTTCAAGGTAAAAATAAAATCTACTTCTATTTTCACCAATAAAAGAGGTTTTATCCATTCCCTTCTAATCTTTTCAGTCACTTTTCGCTTAATTTCTCCATAGCTAAGCGCTCCCAATCAAAGAAACTTAAACCATCCGTGCTCAACATCAAATTTAAACTTCTTTACATGTGTACAAGGATTTTCCTTTGGAGAAAGATCCCCTTCTTCTACACAGTAATTAAATAGGGAGCGCAAATACTGTTGATGTATGTTTCTTTTCTGCCTTTGTTTTTTAGATACATCATATACGCTTTAATATGTGATGACTTGACCTCTTCAACTTCTTCAAATTGCCACTCGTTCTGTAGATACTTAATAAATGCCTTATTATTGTTTTTATCGTTTGCCCTGTGTAATTCTTGACTTGGATGTAATAAAGAAATCCCTGCAACACCTCATGTAAAAGCATAAAAAATCCATCCTTTGCATAAAAAGTAAATTTCTTATGCATTGGATGGATATCGTAACGCGGGATGATGATTTTTAGAATGTATGTCATCATCCATCAGATTTTTTGGATGTTTTAAGCGGAAATAAGGACATAACACGTTGATATATCAACAATCATTACTCAATCCCTGACTCATCTAAATTATGATATACTTCCTGCACGTCATCGTCGTCTTCAAGCGTGTCGATGAGTTTGAGCATTTTCGTTAAATCGTCGCCGGTTAGCGTCGTGTATGTTTGCGGAATCATGGTAATTTCCGCACTCACAAATGTAAAACCGTTCGCTTCCAGCTGATTTTTGACGTCTTCGAACGTTTCTGGCGCTGTATAAATTTCAAATGAGTCCTCAGTTGTTTCCATTTCTTCCGCGCCTGCTTCGATCGCTTGAAGAAGCATTTCGTCTTCATCAATGTCAAGTCCTTCTCTCGCGATGACAAGCAATCCTTTTCGGTCGAACAAGTAGGATACGCAGCCTGTTTCACCTAGGTTGCCGCCGTTTTTCGAAAACGCTACACGCACGTTAGAGGCAGTCCGATTTTTATTATCAGTTAAGCAGACAACCATGACTGCAACGCCACCCGGACCATATCCTTCATAGCGAATCTCTTCATAGTTCGTATTGTCTTGATTTCCTGTTGCTTTTTTTATAGCGCGCTCAATGTTTTCATTCGGCATATTGGCCGCTTTCGCTTTTTCGATGACAAGGCGTAAGCTCGGATTAGTGCTCGGGTCACCTCCGCCCATTTTTGCAGCGACATAAATCTCTTTCGCTAACTTCATAAACAGCTTTCCGCGCTTTGCATCTTGCGCATTTTTTCGGCGTTGAATATTCTTCCACTTAGAATGTCCAGCCATTCTAAATTTCTCCTCTCATCACACGAAATTTCCGATATTACTATACCAAAAAAACACGAAACGGTAAAATTTCATCAAGAAGGGATGCCCTATAACAAGTGGCATCCCTTATATGATTTTATCGATGGTTAGCTGGACGCTCAATAATTTGCCCGTTATAGAAAATTGTTTTTAAATCCCGTTCAATTTCTTCAGACGGACGTCCATAGCGAATGTTATTATCAATCACCCGAACGCGATTGTACATGCTTGGATTTGACACAACACGCACATGTTTTCCCTTTGTATATGGCGCAATCGCTTTGGACACTAATCGTTCAACACGATTCGTGTCTTTTTCGTTCGTTGTAATGGCGACTAACACATGGTCGTTATAGACAAGGGCACGCGCATCCCCAACTTCCTTTACCGTAGCAGCGCGGCGAGCTACTGTTTCTGCTAGTCGTCCATCATAATGTTTATAATACGATGGATGCGTTTTCGCGTTCATTGAGTTTAAATGTCCATGATAATTTCGGTCTGCATCACCGAAATCATCATCAAGCGGAAGAGCTGGTGTTTCTGTATCAAATCGAGTGAGACCTGGAATACGCGTGCGGTTGTTATCCGTACCTAGAAAATCCGTTATTGGGCCGCTTTGACCATTCAATATATAAGCATTATCATAATTTTCACGGTTCGTTCCGTAACGGCCGTAGCGATATTGATCGTTTAAGCGGTCAGTGGAATAATACCCGATCGGGCGGGTCGTATCGTTATATCGCGTATTGTCATTGTCTGCATAATTTGCACACGCAGCGAGTCCTCCGGCAAGGCAAACCATCCCAATTGCTGTCATTACTCTTCTCAACGGAAAAAACCCCCCTTATTTGCCTTCGAACGAGGTCAAAGAAACTTCCTTTGACCTATCCTTAGCTTGGCAAATAAGCGGGGATTTTATCGCTGTTAGTTAGCGGTAAGACTAGAATTTTGGCGGCGCAATCGCTAATTGACGTTTATGATGAGAGCGGTTATGTAGGCGTTCAATAATTTGTCGGTCCTTTTCAGGGATTTCTTCGCCTTTTAAATATTTATCGATCATCTCATATGTTGTTCCCATTTCACTCTCATCTGTTTGTCCTTCCCATAATCCTGCGCTTGGCGCTTTCGTAATAATTTCTTCAGGAACGCCAAGAATGCGTGCCATTTCGCGAACTTCTCCTTTAGTAAAATGAACGAGCGGCACTAAATCGACTCCGCCATCACCATATTTTGTAAAATATCCTGTATGCCACTCCGCCGCATTGTCGGTTCCGACAACGATGTAACCATAATTATTGGCAACAGCATACAATGTTGTCATTCTTAAGCGTGCTCGCGTATTCGCATCACCTAACCGTGCTGCTTCTTCGTTCCACTCGCCTTTTTCTTTTAACTGCTTTTCAATTTCGCGAAATAACGTTTGATGCGTTTCCGTTAAATCAATGACAAAATGCTTAATTCCGCAACTTTCAACAACTTTTAAGGCATCTTCCTTATCTTTCGGATTGCTTTTACACGGCATAATTAATCCTAACGAGTTGTCAGGAAATGCTCGCTTAATGAGATGAGCTACAACTGCGGAATCGATTCCGCCACTAATTCCGACAATCGCGCCGTTAAGCCCTGCATTTGCCACTTGTTCACGAAGCCATTCAATCAGTTTTTGAATTTTCTCTTCCATCATTCGACTTCCTTTCACGAAAAATGACATATACGTTATCTTATCATATGAACGATTTTTTGGACAAACTGTTTACGTTCATGAAAATAGGGAATCGTCCACAGCCTGTTGTTTTGTAAAATAATTCGCCATTCCCGCATAATATCTGCAGGAAAAAGAAGTGCATGCAAAAACCATGGCTTTGTTAACCATAAGGAAAACGGCGGAAATTCCTGCAAACGATCCATTGACCATTGTAAATGCGGTAAAATGCGACTCGCGTACTGCAAATAATCAATACTTGACGGCGCAATAACAATTAAATCATAGTCAATTAAGTATACCGTTCCTTCCTCTGTCCGTAAAAAATTGTGGGACGCAACATCTCCGTGGATAATGGTCACCGCTTCTTCTGCTAGAGAAGGAGCAAATCGCGAAAAAGAATGCAGGAAATATTGGGCGCATTCAAGAATAAAAGCAAGCTCTTCCTTGTCCATCACTCGTTCGATGAACGGCAAATGAGAATAGAAATAATGATAACGCTGCCACCATTTCTCGTACAAATGATAATGAGGAAGCGTAGCTCGAAAAAACGGAATGTTGACTAATTGCTCAGTAAACGTATGATACTTCATCAATAAAGTCAGACCGTCACGAATATCACTTTCATAAGTGAACGATAATCGTTTCACATGGGGAATGTAGGTTTGTAATATCCAGTACGCTTGTTGAAACGTAAAAATTCCGTTCTGAAATGTCGTCGTTCGTATCGAGGGAGCGTTGGAAAACCCCGCTTGATTTAATGAATGAAGAAATAACAGCTGCCGAGCCGCTTCTGAAAATGTTTGATATCCCTTTAATATCCACTTCCCTTCATCCGTATGAACGAGCCATACTCGCGGCTTTAAAACAGTAAGTTTCTCGAGATGCAACCCATATTCCGCCTCAAGAAGAAAAGAGAGACGATCAATGGTATCGTCTCTCCCGTTTCTATTAGTCATGTTCGCTGCTCTCTCCATATTCGGGCATCATAAATAATTGCTGTGGAGCTGGTGGAAAATACGGTTGCCCCGGCGCTTGTGTAACGGGATATATAGATGGTTGCTGTTGTGTTGGATAAACAGGAAACGGTTGTACCGGATATGTTGGGACAGGATAATGAGATGGAGCAGCCGGCATATACGGCCCTTGATAAGCTGGCGGATACCATCCATACCCAGGCATAATCGGTGTAACAGGTACGCACGGTGTTGTTGGATAAGGCAACGGTACAGGACTCTGTACTTGTGGCGGTACATTTTCTTTTGTCTCTGGGCTTATATTCGGTGCTGCTACATTGGGCATCGGTGGTATATTCGGTGATATATTTGGTGATATATTGGGTGCTGCTACATTAGGCATTGGTGGTACGAACTCCGACGATTCACTGCTGCTTTCATGAATACCCGGAAACTGATGTGAACTGCTTTCCATCAATCCCGGCATCGGCGGCTGTGGATACGGCGGATATCCTCCTATTGGTGAGATTGGCGAATAATAAAATCCGTGCCCCGGTAAAACAGGAGTAACCGGAACGCATGGTGGTTCTTGCAATTGAACATTCGGCTGTACCGGTATCCCATATTGCGGTGACGTTTGTTGCGGCATTACCGGAACATAAGGAATTTTTGGCAACTCCGGCGGCTGTTCATGATCTATATCTTTTTCTTTTTCTGCTTTTATTTCCTCCGGACTTTCTAATTCTGTATCATGCTTCATAATGCCTGGTAAAATATTTGCTGGCTTTGGCGGAAGGGGCGGCAAATTCGGTATGACATTCGAAAAATTGACATTTGCTTGAGGAGATACTGGTGGAATCGTATGCGTGAGCGGTGATACATTCACTATTTTTTCCAAATCTTTTTGAGGTTCTTTATTCGTTTCTAATGGTTTTGGCGCTTCATTAGTGATTTTCGATGGACTTTCATTGACGACTTTGTTTTCCTTTGGTATCTCGTTGATATTTTCTTTTGGTACTTTGTTCACTGCTTCTTTTGGCGTTTCTTTCGGTTCCTCGTTTATTACTGATTTTGGTGTCTCTTTGATGTTTTCTTTCGGTATCTTATTCACTGCTTCTTTCGGCGTTTCTTTTGGTGTTACTTGGGTTGGCGGATTGACGTTAATATTCGGAGAGACCTCCGCTTCGATGTCAAACGAAACAAATGGTTTCACATTGGCATATGGATGTTCTATATTCGGCACTTCTTTCTTCGGAGCGATATTAATTTTTGTCTCTTTCTTTTGCATTTCTTTTTTGACAGGGACTCCTGCTGTCGGCACTTTAATTTTCATCCCCGGCATAATCATATCCGGATTGCTTAAATGACCGTTCATTTTCTTCAATTGTTCAAAGTCGACCCCATATTTTTGCGCAATCTTCCAAAGCGTGTCGCCTTTTTGTACGATATGGATTTTCACTCCGTTCCCCTCCTACACCCAAACTCTTTGCATTGTATTTCAGCTTCAGCTTGTTGTCACCATGATCCTTCAACACAACTTATGAACGAAACGATGATTTTATGATAAAAAATTAACAAGGCTTGATGGAAATGCTCCATCAGACCTTGTTTTACTTTAACTCCTTAAAGCGAAGCATAGGGTAAGAGAAATTCATGAAATCCATTCTCTTGCTTGGAGAACATTTGGCTTTGAGAGCGATTCGTAGCACTTCCGCTTTTCTTATGCATGGGCTAACATTCGTTCAAGCGCTTGAACGGCATCTTTGGCGATGGAAGATGGAACGGTAATTTGGTTGACGATTTTGCCTTGTTCTAATGATTCTAACGCCCAAAGTAAATGCGGCAAATCGATGCGATTCATCGTTAGACATGGACACATATAAGGATTTAACGAAATGATCTCTTTGTCTGGATGTTGTTGAATGAGCCGGTTGACTAAATTCATTTCTGTTCCGATCGCCCATTTGCTTCCCGCTGGTGCGTTTCGAATTGTTTCAATAATATATTTCGTAGAACCTGCGTAATCCGACTGCTGAACAACCTCCCAGCTGCATTCCGGATGAACGATAATGTTCATATCTGGCTTTGTTTGGCGAATGTATTCAATAGTTTTAACAGTGAAATTTTCATGAACAGAGCAATGCCCTTTCCAAAGAATCACCTTGATTCGTTTCACATCTCCTTTATATTCAAGTGAGTCGGTGAGCGGATTCCACACAGCCATTTCATCGAGACCGATTCCTAGCTTATACGCAGTGTTTCTTCCTAAATGTTGATCCGGCAAGAAAAAGATCCTCTCTTTTTGCGTCAATGCCCAAGCAACCATTTTTTCTGCATTGGACGATGTAACAGTGGCTCCGCCATGACACCCGACAAACGCTTTAATAGCCGCTGTTGAGTTTACGTATGTTAATGGCAAAATCGTATCCCCAAATAGCTCCTGCAAAATCGGCCATGCCCGCTCGACTTGTGCCAAATCCGCCATATCGGCCATCGAACAGCCTGCTCGCATATCAGGTAAAATCACCTTTTGATGATCCCCTGTTAATATATCCGCTGTTTCTGCCATAAAATGAACACCGCAAAATACAATATATTCCGCTCTATCGTTTTTCGCTGCGACTTGTGCAAGCTGCAATGAATCTCCGGTCGCATCGGCAAATTGAATGACCTCATCCTTTTGATAATGATGTCCCGGAATAAACAACCGTTCTCCAAATTTTTCTTTAATGGCACGGACACGCGCTTCCATTTCCCCGACACTCATCGTTTTATAGTCTTGTGGCATGTCATCATGCTGTTTCATCATTTCTAACACATTCATCGTTTCTCTCCCCCTATTTCCATCCTTCAATATTAAAGCTAATATCTAATGCTTTCGCTGAATGGGTTAATATTCCTAACGAAATATAATCAACACCCGTATTTCCGTATTGCGCAAGATTTTCTAACGTAATTCCTCCAGACGCTTCCGTAATAATCTGTTTAGGAACAAGCTGGACAAACTCACACACTTCCTCTGGAGTACGATTATCAAACATAATCACATCGACGCCCGCTTCAACCGCTTCTAGCACTTGTTCTTTCGTTTCTGTTTCTACTTCGATTTTGATCATATGGCCAAGCTTGCCGCGAACGGCTTCTACCGCTTTTGTAATCGAGCCGCAAAAGGCAATATGATTATCTTTAATCATCACTCCATCATACAGACCGAAGCGATGATTATAGCCGCCTCCACATGTGACTGCATATTTTTCTAACATTCGTAACCCTGGCGTTGTTTTTCTTGTATCGCAAATGCGTGTGTGTGCGCTATTTAAAGTCGTAACAGCGCGATGGGTTAATGTTGCGATTCCGCTCATTCGCTGTAATAAGTTTAAAATGACACGCTCGCCGGTTAGTAATGGTGCAATCGGACCAGAAACCGTAGCGATGAGTTCTCCTTTTTTCACCTGTTCGCCGTCCTTCTTGTGCAAAGTGATTTCTATCTCCCGGTCTAACAGATGATAGCCTGTTGCGATGATGTCCGTTCCGGCTAAAACTCCTTCCTCTTTCGCCAGAAACTCCCCTGTTGCTCGTTTTTTGTTCGGAAAAATCGTTTCGCTTGTCACATCACGATCACCGATATCTTCTAGAAAAAATTGCTGCAACATTTGCTGTAATTTCATCGTATTCATCATTTTTCCCCCCACACTTTGGCCATAAGTTCCTGTTTTACCCGCAAAATGCGCCGTTGTTGCCAATTTTCATCTGCATGTGGATAATCATGCCGATAATGCCCTCCGCGGCTTTCTGTTCGCTGCAACGCAGAAGTTGTGATTAACCATCCTGTAATGAGCATATGGATGATCGTGATTTCTTCTAACTTGAAGTCGTCGACATTTGTGTTGACGAAATCGGGAATTGAAAATTGCTCAAACCATTGTTTTGCATATGTTAAACGTTGTTCGTCTCTGACGATTCCGACATAGTGCATCATGATTGTTTGAATTTGCTGTTTCGTTGGCAGTAATTTTCTGCTTTTTTTCACAAATCGATTTTCCAGATGCTCGTATGTGATCGTATTTTGCTCATGCCGCCGTAACGTTTCTGCTACCCGTGCGCCAAAGACGATTCCTTCAAGCAGCGAGTTGCTCGCTAAACGGTTCGCACCGTGAACTCCTGTACAAGCCGCTTCCCCTACTGCATACAAGCCCGGTATAGACGTTTGCCCGCGACTATCAACTTGAATGCCGCCCATGAGAAAATGGGCCCCCGGTACCACAGGAAGCTTTCCTGTCTCAATGTTGATTCCATAAGATTTGCATAGCTTCGTAATGGCCGGAAATCGCTCCGAAAAATTAGCGATCTTAGAAATGTCTAAATATACGCGATTTCCTTTGATGATCTCCCCATGAATCGTTCTGGCAACAATATCGCGAGGAGCTAAATCCTGTTGTGGATGGACATGTTCCATCAGTCTTGTTCCATCTTCGGTGACTAGCACCGCTCCTTCCCCGCGCACCGCTTCTGAAATAAGGCCGACCGCTTTTCCGTCAACACAAAGCATCGTTGGATGAAATTGAATAAACTCCATATCCGTAATAACCGCACCTGCGCGATAGGCTAAAGCAATGCCGTCACCAGTAACGGTCGAAGCGTTCGAAGAAAATTCGTACATCCCCGTACATCCCCCCGTCGAAAGAACGACGGCACTCGCGTAATGAGCCGCTATAATCCCAGAGTGATTTTTCGTTTTTACTCCGATACAGCGGCCGTTATGAACAAGTAACTCAATGACACATTCGTCTTCAATGATCGTCACGTTCCCGCGCAGCTGCTCCAACAGAAACGAAACAAGCGCTCGCCCTGTTTGGTCGCCTCCTGCATGCAAAATTCTTCTGTGCCGATGTGCCCCTTCGTTCCCAAGATGAAATCGTCCATCTTTATCAGTGTCGAATTGTAAGCCAGCAGCAATCAGTTCGCGAATCCGTTTCGGACCTTCTTTAACGAGCGTCTCAACTGCTCGCTCGTCGTTATGGTAACCACCCGCGATCATCGTATCTTCATAATGAAACCGCCAGTCATCTTGCTTGGAAAAAGCCGCGGCCACTCCCCCTTGAGCCAACCACGAGTTACTTTCTTCCTTTTTGGATTTTGTGAAAATTATCACATTTCGATATTCATGTAAGTGCCATGCAGTCACTAAAGCGGCTATACCGCTTCCGACAATAATGACATGTTCTTTCGGCATACAGGTGCCTCCTATTTTTCAACTGTCTTGACACATATATTGACATATATTTAAACTGATGACAAGAGTTTTCTTAATCATTTTAAAAAGGAATGATTTTAATGATTTATTTCGATTACGCCGCAACAACACCAATGAGCAAAGAAGCGCTGCACGCTTATACCGAAGCAGCAACATCCTACTTTGGCAATTCGAGCAGCTTACACGATATTGGCAGCGCCGCGAATCGCTTGTTAGACATTTGCCGAAAAGAACTCGCAGCACTCATTCATGGTGACGAGCGTGGAATTTATTTTACAAGCGGGGGTACCGAGTCCAACATTCTCGCCGTTCATTCGATCATTCAAGCACATCGTCATAAAGGGAACCATCTTATTACAACCGCGACTGAGCATGCCTCGTTGTATCATTTGTTCCAACAGCTAGAAACAGAAGGATATGACGTAACGTATTTACCGGTTGACCGGTTTGGACTGATCGATATCGAGGAACTCGAACATGCGATTACCCCAAGAACAATTTTCGCCTCAATTCATCATGCTAATCCCGAAATCGGAACCGTTCAGCCAATTCAAGAAATCGGAAAACGATTGCGCCAACATGGGGTCATCTTTCATAGCGATTGCGTCCAAACCTTTGGTAAAATACATGTAGATGTCCAAGCAATGTGTATCGACAGTCTTTCGATTTCTGCTCATAAAATTTACGGTCCAAAAGGAGTCGGAGCCGTTTACATCGATCCGCGCATAAAATGGAATGCTTGCTTTCCAAACGCCACGCACGAATACGGCTTTCGCCCGGGAACGGTCAATGTTCCGGGAATCGCATCGTTCGTCACAGCGGCGCAACATATTTGTGCCGATCTCATCAACGAACAAACAAGGCTCGAACAATTGCGGCAATACTTTATTTCTCTGATTCATGAAAAAAGATTGCCCATTACAATCGAAGGGCATCCAGAAGCCCATTTACCGAATATTATCGGTCTTTCTGTCCAAGGAATCGAAGGACAATATACGATGTTGGAGTGCAACCGCCATGGCATTGCAATTTCTACCGGAAGTGCTTGCCAAATAGGAAAACAGGCACCTTCTCGAACAATGTTGGCGATTGGAAAAGAAAAAGAAGAAGCAAAGCAGTTTGTGCGCATTTCCTTTGGAAGATTTACAACTGTTGCGGAAATCGATCGACTTGTGGCCGTACTAGAAGAGATTTGTCAACATAGAAAGGGGTAGAAACGATTGAAAGAGGAGAAGAAAATTTTAGGAGAACAGCGGCGCAAGCTCATTTTGCAGTGGCTCAAAGAAAGTGAACAGCCATTAACAGGAGCGGAATTGGCAGCGAAAACAAATGTCAGCCGTCAAGTGATTGTGCAGGACATTTCGTTGTTGAAAGCGCGTAATGAGCCGATTATTGCGACAAGCCAAGGCTATTTATACCTTCCAACCAACGTCCCACACGAAACATATACTCGTGTCGTTGCTTGCTATCATGCTCCGGAACAGACAAAAGAAGAATTGCAGCTTATTGTCGATCACGGCGTTACTGTCAAAGATGTGAAAATCGAACATCCCGTTTACGGTGATTTAACCGCTTCCGTCATGGTCAGCAACCGTCTGGAAGTGGAACAATTCATTCAAAAAATTGAGGAAACAAATTCCTCTTACTTATTACAGCTTACCGACGGTACCCACCTTCATACGCTGGAAGCGGACTCCATCGCCAAGCTCGACGCGGCCTGCCTTGCCCTCAAAAAGGCTGGGTTTCTGATTGAATCATGAAACGAAGTCCCTTACCTTTATAGTAAGGGCCTTATTTGTTAAACCAATGGAAAGGAGAACGAAATGGGATACATTGAAGAACTTCGCTCCCTTGTCGGACATCGGCCATTAATCTTAGTCGGTTCATTGGTGATTATCAAAAATAAAAACGATGAAATATTGTTACAACAACGAAAACATCCGCATGGCTTCTGGGGACTTCCGGGTGGATTGATGGAATTGGGGGAATCCACAGAAGAAACGGCACGGCGTGAAGTGTTAGAAGAAACTGGGCTGACAATAGGAAAATGCAAAATGATCGATGTTATTTCAGGAGCTAATAACTACGTGAAGGCAGCCAATGGAGACGAATTCTATATGGTCACCATAGTGTACGAAACGAACGAATTTCTCGGAGATCTGCACATGGACCCTAACGAATCATTGGATCTTCGCTTTTTTCATGTCGAGCAACTCCCAAAACAAATGGTACAGAGCCATCAGCGCATTTTATACAAACATGTAAAAACATCCCCGCAGCCGTGATTATTTTCACAGCCGGGGATTTCCTTTCATCTGAAGCTATGACCGATTTTGTACCCACGATAAAAACTATCTTTACACATCCATGTTTCGCTGTTCACCTTTTTGGCAAAACAAACAGCACTTTGATTTCAAAGATGTTTGCCGTTTATGAACGTTTTTAAACAATATAGTATGGATAACTCCCTAACACTTGAACGGTGCAGTCAAGTGCTTCGAGTTCAGCAATCGCTCCGGGGATGAGTACGTCGTCCATTTTTTGATCAATGTCAATGATAAAGAAGTAGTTGCCTAATCCGGTTTTAGCGGGACGGGATTCGATTTTTGTTAGGTTTAATTTTCGCCATGCAAACGCAGACAGCACTTGATGAAGAGCTCCAGCTTGGTCTTTCGGAAGCGTGATCATCAAAGTCGTTTTATCACCAGCATATAGCGGCGAATCAATCGTTAACTCCTCATTTTGTCTACGGACAATAATAAATCGTGTATGGTTATAATCGTAATCGTGAATATTTTCACGAACAATCGTCAAGCCGTATTCTTCCGCCGCTAGCCGATTGGCAATCGCGGCGATATGAAGGTGAGGGTGTTCACTAACAAACTTAGCGGCTGCGCTTGTTGAAGTCATATACACATACTTCGCTTTTTTAAAATGGGTATGTAAAAATTTATGGCATTGCGCAATAGCATGAGAATGTGAATAAATTTCTTGCACGTCTTTCCAACCGTTCACATGATAAGGGTGCACCATTAAATGTTGTTGAATCGGGGCGATAATTTCCCCGACAATCGGCAATGATTGCTCATGAATAAGGTAGTCGATCGTTAAATTGACTGAGCCTTCCAGCGCATTCTCAAGCGGTACCACCCCTAATTCCACTTTCCCATGACTCACAGCATCAATACATTCGGGAATCGTATCGTACGAAATTTTTTCTGCCTGTGGAAACATCGTTGTGACTGCTAAATCGGTAAATGTTGCTTTCGGTCCTAAATAACCAATTTTCATCATTTGCCTCTCCCTTAACTTAGTACGCCCCTGAACCAACGATTTCTACCTTTTCGACGAATTCTAGACAGCGCAATTTTGCTAATAGGTCGTCAATGTCCTCTTGCATATCGCTTGTGCTAATGGACAAAGTTACATTCGCGCGGCCTTGAAGCGGAATCGTTTGATGAATGGTTAACACGTTGCATCCAGCCCCCGCGACAACAGCAAGCAGCTTCGACAACGTACCGGAACGGTCTTCCAAATGGAAAAATAACGTCACAATGCTTTCTTTAACAACTGCTTGAAAGGGAAATACCGCATCGCGATATTTGTAAAACACGCTGCGGCTTACATCCACTCTTTGCACTGCTTCGGCAACGGAATCAACTTTTTTTCGTTCTAACAATTCTTTTGCCTGTAATACTTTTCGCATCGCTTCTGGCAATACGTCTTCCCGCACTAAATAAAATTTTTTATCCAACAGACCGCGTCCCCTCCCCGCTGAATTAATCGATAAATTCAAATTCGTAGTCCAACAATTTGACAATATCGCCGTCTTTTGCCCCGCGTTCCCGCAACGCATCATCGACTCCCATCGCCCGCAATTGCCGTGCAAAACGACGAATGGATTCTTCTCTTGAAAAATCGGTCATCTTAAACAATTTTTCGACCTTTTCTCCCGACACGATAAACGTTCCATCACTATCACGCGTGATTGTAAACGCTGGCGCTTCTTTTTCCAGTTTATACACCACGCGCTGCACAGCTGGTTCTTCCACCTCATGAAGCGGAAACTCCGGCGTTGTCTCAAGAAGATCAGCAATGGCAAACAACAAATCACGCAGTCCTTGTCTTGTAATGGCAGAAATCGGGAAAATCGGTACGTCTTCTTGCAGTTTTTCTTTAAAAGCCTTTAAATTTTCTTCGGCATTTGGCATGTCCATCTTGTTGGCGACAATAATTTGCGGCCGCTCTGTTAAACGCAAATTATATTGCTTTAGTTCCTCGTTAATCACTAAATAGTCTTCATACGGATCGCGTCCTTCGATCGCCGCCATATCAATAACGTGAACAATGACACGTGTTCGCTCAATATGACGCAAAAATTGGTGACCAAGCCCAACACCTTGGTGAGCTCCTTCGATTAGTCCCGGTAAATCGGCCATGACAAAGCTGCGGCCATCTTCCGTTTCGACGACCCCTAAATTAGGAACGAGCGTCGTAAAATGATAATCCGCAATTTTTGGCTTCGCTGCGGAAACGACAGAAAGAAGCGTTGATTTTCCGACGCTTGGAAAACCAACTAACCCGACATCAGCTAGCAGCTTTAATTCAAGAATGACATAACGTTCTTCTCCCGGTTCCCCATTTTCGGCAATTTCCGGAGCCGGATTGGCCGGTGTCGCAAACCTTGTATTTCCACGTCCACCACGGCCTCCCTTAGCAACGACAAAACGCTGGCCGTTTTCTGTCAAATCGGCAATGACTTGTTTCGTTTCGTCATCAATAACGACGGTTCCCGGCGGAACTTTGACAATTAAATCTTCGGCATTTCTCCCATGCTGATTTTTCGACATCCCATTTTCGCCTTTTGCCGCTTTAAAATGGCGCTGGTAGCGAAAATCCATCAGCGTCCGTAACCCTTCATCGACGACAAATACGACATCGCCGCCTTTTCCACCATCACCGCCGGCTGGACCGCCTTTTGGCACATATTTTTCGCGGCGGAACGCCACCATTCCGTTTCCGCCGTCGCCACCTTTGACATAAATTTTTACTTGATCGACAAACATGCTTTTTCCTCCGATCTATTCTTGATGCTTACAAGTCAATCTTTATGAGCACGGTCATTTCTTCATTATGTATATGAAAATGATCAATATGAATCGCGATTCCTTTTTTATGCTCTTCAAGCCATTCCTTAACTGCGTTCATATTCTTTATTGTTCCATTGTAATCAAAAAACAATCTGATTTCTCTCTTGGCAACTTCAATAGAAATCTCTAAATAATTTTCCCTATTTATATCCGCTTGTTGCTCAATAACAGCAAAAAACGAGCGGCACCATTGTGTTAACTCCGCATCATGGGAGGATAAATCACATTCATCCCCGATCACTTCGTATTCTAGTACAACACATCGCGCTTCCCAATTGTATGTCATTAGCATCTCAGCAAAGCGCGCCGCTTTTAAATTTGTTAGTTTCGTTTCATGTTGCATATCACGAACGATTTCTTCAATAATGTCATTGACCCGTTCGACCTTGTTGAGTGCCAAATTCCCTTTAATGAGCTGAATTTTATTTAACCAATCATGTCGGGAATGGCGTAGCACATCCAATATACTCCATTGTTTCTCCATGTGTGGCGCCCCTACTCATTCGTTTTTAGCAAAATTATACCAAATGATAAATAAAACGGCTAGTAAAGAAGAGCGGAGGAGAGTATCTAATGCCGTAAAGAAATGTTCTTCTGACCGAGAAGTGCTTGCATTTTAAGAAAAGAAGAGGCGGGCCAGTTTTGCTTAAAAGCTGTTCACATCCTGTAGGTGGCGGAAAAATGCACCTTCCTAATTTCCTCGAATTCAGCTGAAATGTTTCCCGCCTCGAGAAGAAGGTTATCGGGCAAAAGAAAGCTGGCTGCTGAAGTGCTGAAGCTAGACAAAAAGAAAACCCTAACCAAAAGGTTAGAGTTTCCCAACGCTCACTTATGCTTCTTGTGTGACAGGATAAACGCTCACTTTTTTGCGGTCACGGCCAAGACGTTCAAAGCGAACGATACCGTCGACTTTCGCATAAAGTGTGTCATCGCCACCACGACCAACGTTTACACCTGGGTAAATTTTTGTACCACGTTGACGGTAAAGGATGGAACCGCCTGTGACGAATTGGCCGTCAGCGCGTTTTGCGCCAAGGCGTTTCGCGATAGAATCACGACCGTTTTTTGTAGAACCTACACCTTTTTTCGATGCGAAAAATTGAAGATCAAGTCTTAACATGTATGTCACCTCCTGTTATCGTTGAATAATGCGAATATATTTCCCGTAATCTCTCTCAATCGTTTGTAAAGAAACGAGCATCGCTTCAAGGAGAAGCTGGACTTTTTCTTCGATTGCCGGGTCTTCAATAACAGGAAGCTCGCAACGAAGATAGCCGCCTTCCTCCCCTTGCATGATACGCGGTTGAACGTTCGCCAGCGCAATGATGGAATTCACCGCGCCAAACGAAACGGCCGATGCTCCAGCACAAACGATATCTTGTCCACGTTCCGCGAAATTCGCGTGACCTTTCATCGTAAACGCTTGGATTTTTCCTTCGTCTGTGCGTTCAATTTCTACCTTTATCATCGCTAGTGTCTTACGCGTTAATTTTTTCGATGACTACTTTTGTGTAAGGTTGACGGTGACCTTGTTTACGACGATAGTTCTTTTTCGGCTTATATTTGAAAACGATGATCTTCTTTTGACGACCATGTTTTTGCACTTTCGCCGTTACCGTTGCCCCTTCGACCGTAGGATTTCCAACTTTTACAGTCTCGCCACCTACGAATAACACTTTGTCGAATGTCACGGTTTCGCCTTCTGCTACGTCGATTTTTTCGATGTAAATTTCTTGACCTTCTTGAACTTTAATTTGTTTACCGCCAGTTTCAATAATTGCGTACATCATTGCACCTCCTAACATAGACTCAGACTCGCCAGCAACGAGGCGTTTCGCGATTGCGAAAGCTTGGAACCTGCGCTGAGCGGTTGTAGTACGGGTGCTGCAAAGACGAACCTTTGCACCGCCTTTTTTGTCCGTTTAGCTGAACGGTACAAAATTTTCTACAACACGAGAAATAGTACCATAACTAAACGAGAGCTGTCAATATGTTTGACTGCTCTCATTGACATTGATATTATAAAATTTTCCTATATATTAGCCAACCGGCTCATATATTATATATAAGGTTTCCTACCTGTTCGTCGGTTTGCCGTTCGGTAAAAAAAGCATGAAGAAGTTCATTTTCATCAAGGGTCGCTTGCTTTTTGTTATTTTTCACAACGACAATCGAATGTTTTTGACCGCGATAAAATTTTTGCAGCACATGTAGAATCGGTTCTGTTTCGTCAACGGTAATCGCCTGCAATTTCATATAGTCACCTCTTTTTCCATAATAGCGCTCAAGTAAAAAGCGCATGACAACATAGTGACGATGACGCCATTCCTTCCATAAAGAGACCATGAGAAAGAGAACAATAACCCAGAGATCGAGTTGGGACGGTTCAATAAAAACAATTGCTATTACCAAAATAGCCAGTACCCCAAACGAACAAAAAACCATTTTTTCATGCGCTTCACTAAATGGGAGATGGCGCGCCAATGCAAGAAACAATAGCTTTCCACCATCCAATGGCCAAATCGGTAATAAATTGATGAGAAGTACAGCGATGTTATCATGGACAAACATCCTCCATCCCTCGGTTGTGATCATGCCGCTTTTCCATAGAAGAAAGGCAGCTCCTAAAAGCCAAATATGCTGTACCGGGCCGGCAAGAGTGACAACCAACTCTTCGTGAAACGGACGATTCCCGTGCTCTTCCACTTCGGCAACACCGCCAAACGGTAACAACAATATTTGTTTCAGGCGCCATGAAAAAAAAAGAGCGGCAACAGCGTGACCGAGCTCATGAATAAAGACAATGAAAAATAGCAGAAACAATTGTTGAAAATGGGCAGTCACAACGGCAATTCCGCTCATGAGCCATAGCAGCGGATGAATATGGATTTTTGTCAGTACCGATACATACTTATTCAAAGGAAATCACCTGAATTGGATCAATAAAGTGATCCCCTTTTTTAATCGCAAAGTAAAATACCCCTTTTGTATTGTCGGCATTATTCATCGCTGTTCCGACTTCTTTCCCCGTTTCCACGAAATCATAGAGTTTCACGGCAATCTTTCCTAAGTTGCCGTACCATGATTCGCTTCCGTCAGCATGCTGAATAATGACGGTTTTGCCAATCTTGTCTTTTGTTCCGGCAAAAACCACAATGCCTTCGTTCATTGCTTCAACCTTTGCGTTACTTGTCGTTTCCACCATAACCCCCTGACCGTTTTTTTGGAAGTTTTCAAGCACACGTCCTAAAGCAGGAACCGCATACTGTTTCGTTTTTGAGGCGTTTGTGTCTTTTTTTTCCGTTGGAAATAATGCCAGCGGCTCCCCGAATTGTTTTTCATACCAATGGGACACAGCAGCAAATTGAAATTCTTGTTCCATCGTCTTTTTAACAAAATCTCTTGCCGGTTCTAGCGTTGTTGATGGATGTTTAAATAAAATTGCCGTCACTAATACAAGACAAACAGAGAAAAGCGTTTTGAAAAGAAATACTTCTTTTCGAAACAGAGGGTGCTTTTCATCCAACGAGTAACGGTCATATGTAATGACCGGTTGTCCGTATCGCTCTTCATCCGTTACATCAAATAGGGCTTGTCGTGGTGCTTCATAATGATTCTGCCGATCTCGTCTTCGTTTTTCGATTCGCTTGCGAATCTCTCGAGCACGCTTATTCATCCATCTCTCACCATTCCCTTACAACGTAGTTTGTACTAGTTTATTAGACAACCTATGAATATATGATAAAAACCCCTACTAACCTAGTTAGCAGGGGTTAACGCACACTAAAAAGTTTTTTAATTTTTGCAAAGAGACCTTTTTGTTCCTCTTCTAATGGTTGTAACGGTACAGATTCACCAAGAATTCTTCTGGCGATATTGCGATAAGAGATGGAGGCTCTGCTGCTCGGGTCAAGGACGATCGGCTCCCCGTTATTGGACGCTTTAATGACATTTTCATCATCGGCAATAATTCCCAATAAATCAATCGATAAGTGCATGACAATTTCGTCAATATCGAGCATATCTCCGTTTTTCACCATATGACCGCGGATCCGATTAATCACCAAGCGAGGCGGCTTAATATGTTCCTCTTTTTCTAGTAAACCAATAATTCGATCAGCATCACGCACCGCTGACACTTCCGGCGTTGTCACGACAATTGCTGCATCCGCTCCCGCCACAGCATTTTTATAGCCCTGCTCAATTCCAGCTGGGCAATCAATCAGCACATAATCATAATCTTGTTTCAGCTCTTCAACCAAACGTTTCATTTGTTCCGGCGTGACCGCTGTTTTATCGCTTGTTTGCGCTGCCGGCAATAAATAAAGTTGGTCGTCAAAACGCTTATCTTTCACTAGCGCTTTTTGAATGGTGCAGCGACCTTCTACGACATCAACCAAGTCGTAAATGATACGATTCTCAAGCCCCATGACAACATCAAGATTGCGTAAGCCAATGTCCGTATCAACAAGGCAGACACGCTTTCCTAACAACGCAAGCGCTGTTCCTACGTTAGCGGTCGTTGTCGTTTTTCCGACGCCGCCTTTTCCTGATGTAATGACGATAGCTTCTCCCACTGCTACATTCTCCTTTCTTACCGTGACAAATTCGGTCGTAGATGCGTAAGTAACTGCAAGCGGTCAACGACAATTTGGTTATCATCATCAATATACGCACATTCCATCTCATTCCGCTCATCTGTTTTATAATCGGGAGCACGGCTCATCACGTCGCTAATTCTTAACTGCATCGGCTTCATAATCGAGGCTGCGATGACCGCATCCTTATTTCCATAATACCCCGCATGGGCAATTCCCCGTAATGCACCAAGAATGAAAATGTTTCCCCCGGCAATAACCGTTCCTCCAGGATTCACATCACCAATTAATAAAAGATCGCCTTGCACATGCAACACTTGACCTGAACGAACAATTTTAGACACTGACACAATTTCGGTTTTCCGTTTCCATTGAAGCGCTTCCTCTTTCGTGATGACATTGCTGTCAATGGATTGAACGACTAAATTGTTTTTCCCTCGAATTAACGCGCGAAGCTCTTCTTCCTGTTTCGGTGTTAAGTAACGATTTCCAACTTTGAGATGAACAGAAACGAGCGGACCGTCTGATTCCTTCGGTTCATTCACCGTTAACTTTTCTTCCAATTCGGCAATTAAGTCATCATAGGAACACGTATCATCGAGATGTAACGTCAGCCCATCTTTCGTTCCCTTAATCGTTACATATGATTGTTTTTGCCTATTCACAACGTTCACCTCAACGAATAATTCTACAAACCCCGTCCGTTTTCCTTTTTCATTCTTCCCGCTCGCGACGTCCGATTTTTACTAACCACTGCTTTAATGGGTAAGAACATAAAATAATAAATATAACATTTAACACCAGCGTCGGCAGCAGGCGATGTGAATAAAAATCGTGAAAAGACATGTTGGTTTTTCCAATAAGCAACTGAATTCCGTACACATAAAACTCAAGAACAGAGACAGCCATCATACTAAGAAAACAAGTAATAAAAAGATGATTATGAAATATTTTCATCGCTTTTGCCATCATATAAGCAATAAGGGTAAATGAAAACATATATATACCAAGAACTTCTGTATAGACGATGTCATATAACATGCCAAAAATCAACCCATATACCATTCCATGCGTTTGCGTGACATAAACAGTCAGGAAAATAAGGAAAATAAGTAAAAAGCGAGGCACAAATACATACTGCTGGTACAACTCATCTTTTGGCCAAAGATCAATAAAAATGCTTTCGCTCATGAAAAATACTGTTGCAAGAAAAGGAAGAAAGAGTTTTTTCACTTTGCTTCCTCCTTTTCTTGTAACGTCTCACCAATTTTTCGTTTCACAATAATGACATCGTCAATATCATAAAGATTGGCAGCCGGCTTCACATAGACCATTTTTGTTAATCCGTACTGATCTGGTACAACCTCCATGACTTCCCCAATAGGTAACCCTTTTGGGAAAATACCGCCAAGACCAGACGTTACGACGAGTTGCTTTTTCTCAATTTTGGCATCAAACGGAATTTCCTTTAAAAGCAATGCCTTCCGCTTTTCATCGTATCCTTCAATTAATCCAAATACATTTTCTTTGCCTTGCACATAAGCGGAAATGCGATTTTTTTGGTCGAGTGCGCTCAATAACTGAACAGTTGATGTAAATTGAGAAGCATGTTGCACTTTCCCGACCAATCCCTCTGGCGTAATGACCGCCATGTCTTTTTTAACGCCGTTTTGTTCTCCTTTATTGACAATGATAATTTCTTGCCAACGATCCGGATTTCGTCCGATCACCGTTGCTTGAATCGGTACAAAATCACGCAAACTTTCCTTTTTCTTCAAAATCGCCCGAAGCTCGGCATTTTCTTTTTTTAACGTTTGAAGCTGTGCCTCTAAGGTTACATATTCATCAAGACGTTCTTTGAGTAACTTGTTTTCTTTGTATGTATTTTTGATGTCTTGAATATTCTCAAAGAAGCCCGCAACAAGTTGTGCGGGCTTATGAAAGATAAGCTGTACAAAACCAGTTGTATCTTTAATAAACTGTTCTGGCCATGTGAGCTCTGTCCGTTCTTTTAAGGAAAAACCAATCAATGCCACGAGAAAAATGATGCTGACGAGTAACAAAATTAATCGCTTATTCAAAAAGAACTGTGGCATGATGTCGACACCCTCTTACCATTAGCGATGGTCCCTCGCCTTGTTTTTAAACAAATGAATATGGTCTAATGCTTTACCTGTGCCGATCGCCACGCAGTCAAGCGGGTTTTCCGCAACAATCACAGGCATGTCCGTTTCTTTACTGATGACTTTATCGAGATTGCGCAAGAGCGCGCCGCCACCTGTTAAGACAATGCCGCGATCCATAATGTCCGCCGCTAATTCCGGTGGCGTTTTTTCTAAGGTATTTTTCACGGAATCCACGATCGCATAGACGGTGTCACGTAACGCTTCGGCAATTTCTTCTGCACTAATTTCAATCGTTTTTGGCAGCCCCGTTAATAAGTCGCGGCCACGAATTTCCATTGTACCAATTCCTTCAGGGTCTCCAGCAGAACCGATTTCGACTTTGATTGCTTCAGCTGTACGCTCCCCAATCATTAAGTTATACGTTTTGCGAATGTATTGAATAATCGATTCATCCATTTCGTCGCCAGCAATGCGAATTGACTGGCTTGTAACGATGCCGCCAAGAGAAATGACGGCAACTTCTGTCGTACCGCCACCGATATCGACAACCATGCTCCCTGTTGGCTCCCATACAGGCAAGTTGGCACCAATCGCTGCCGCAAACGGCTCTTCAATCGTATACGCATCGCGTGCACCAGCTTGACGTGTGGCATCGATGACCGCACGCTCTTCTACTGCTGTAATGCCATACGGTACGCATACCATCACATATGGCTTACCAGCAAACAATCCTTTGTTTTTCGTTGCTTGATTAATGTAGTATTTCATCATAATCGCAGTTGTTTCATAATCAGCAATGACGCCATCTTTCATTGGGCGTAACGCAACTACATTTCCCGGTGTCCGCCCAATCATATTTTTCGCTTCATTTCCAACTGCAACAATTTGTTTCGTATCTTTTTGCAAAGCAACTACTGATGGTTCTCTGACAACAATTCCTTTTCCTTTCACATATACAAGAGTATTGGCCGTTCCTAAATCGATTCCAAGATCTCTTGTCCCCAATCCAAACATAGTCCGTATCTTCCTTTCTGAAACGAATACTTTTTTATAAAAATTCGCTAATTTTGTCGATTTTTCATATGTTTTTGTACAGCACCGCCCTAAGAAAAGGCTATGAAAAACTCATAACTGTTATTATAACTTATTCGACAAAAAAAGAGAACTACTACATATATCCTTTTTCTTTCAAACTGATAAATTTTTGATCACCGATAATGAGATGGTCTAACACTTCAATTCCGATCATTCGACCGCATTCGACGAGTCGTTTCGTAACTTCGAGATCTTCGCGGCTCGGGGTCGGATCACCTGAAGGATGATTGTGAGCGCAAATGATAGAGGCAGCAGATCGCTTAATCGCTTCTTTAAACACTTCACGCGGGTGAACAATAGAGGCGTTTAAACTACCGATAAACACCGTTTTACGATGAATAACTTGATTTTTCGTATTTAAATAAATAGCAACAAAATGTTCTTGAGACAAAAAACGCATGTCGTTCATCACATATTTTGCCCCATCTTCGGGAGAACGAATCACATATCGTTCATGGTAACTAAGGCGACTAATGCGCCGTCCCAATTCAAGCGCCGCTAAAATTTGGATCGCTTTGGCTGTACCGATCCCTTTTAAACTTGTCATTTCTTCAATCGTTGCATCTTTTAGCTGCCGTAATCCTTCAAAATGATGAAGCAGACGATGAGCAAGCTGCAACGCTGATTCCTCTTTTGTCCCTGTCCGCAATAAAATTGCAAGCAGCTCATGGTCCGCTAAACTTTCTGGTCCATTCATAACGAGACGTTCACGCGGACGGGACTCTTTTGGCACATCTCGAATCATTAACGACATCGTTTTCAGAATGAATACCCCCTTTTTGGCTTTGGCACTTTTCAACAGCCAGCTTGCAGACGAAATTCCTTTTCAAAAGCATGCTTTTTTCCAGACAACTTAAGACAACAAATCCTTATGATCTTTTACCAACCAAGTCGCTTTAGTTCACGAACAGTACGCGATAACGGTAAGCCGACGACGGAAAAGTAGTCTCCCTCAATTCGTTTGACAAATAGTGCCGCTTGTCCTTGGATGCCGTATGCCCCCGCTTTATCCATTGGTTCGCCAGTGGCAATGTACGCGGAAATGTCCTCCTCCGTTAAGTCCCAAAAGGTTACTGCTGTCCGTTCAACAAACACTGTTTCCTGGTCCGGTGTGACAATGGCTACTCCTGTTAGCACCTCGTGAGTATTTCCAGATAAGAGGCATAACATATTGGCTGCTTCTTGTTTCGTTTTCGGCTTTCCTAAAATGTGTCCGTTGTAAACAACGACTGTATCCGCACCAATGACGTATGCGTCAGGATTAGTACTAGCCACTGCTTTTGCTTTTTGATAAGCAAGCGATTGAACGATTTGTTCAGGGGATTCGTCTTCTTGAAATTGTTCATCAATATGACTAGGGAGGATTTCAAAGCAGAGGTTCGCCATTTCAAGCAGTTGTTTGCGACGAGGAGAACTAGAAGCTAATAGTAATCGTTTCATTGACATCACCCTTTGCAATTCGTTTCAAATTGGAAGATACAATTGTATCGTACCAAATCTCACGTTTAGACACAATTTTTAAATGCGACAAAATTCTCCAAAAAAAAAGAAGCTAAATTCGCTTCTTCACGAGGTTAATGAAATATAATCGTTTAATGCTTCAAGAAGTTCTTGTTGGGCTTTCCACAGCAATGCATCATCCTCTTCTTCTTGATAAGCGTCCAATGATAAATAAGCATTTTTTAAGTGTCGAACGTATTGCTTGGCCTGATTATTTGAAGGTGATTGTGATTCAAATTGCTTATACGCATTTTTTAAAGATGCCCACTCATTTGGTTTTACTTCTCCTTTTCCTAACAAGCGAGCAGATAAGACAGCAACTTTTTCATATAAAGATTCGCTAGCGGTTAGGAAATCTTGGAGTTGCCGATCATTAACGGTCCCTAAAGATAGTGATTTCATATACGTACTTTGTCCTTTTTGCTTGTACCAATCGTTTAGTGGCTGCAGCGTTTCCTTATCGGCACCCACCGCGATGAATAATGATATCGGCTGTTGGCCAACCGCCACTACAATCGGAATTCCGGAATTCTGCAATTGTTTTGCATAAGTTTTTGCTGCTTTCTCATCGCTAAATACACCTGCTTGAATGACACTGACGGTAAACGCTGACTCTGTGTTTCCTTCAGCGGCTGAAGACGGGGGAACATTTGCTGTTTTCGACGACGATGCTGGCGAAATCGCCGAAAGCGAGCGGTCCTTCTGAAGAGACATAGGCTCTTTTTTCTCCGGAATGACATTGAGAACAATAAAGCCGAAGCTTGTCCCAATAATCACAGCCATAAAAATCGAAAAAACGGCGGATTTCACGCGCGTTTTTATCATCCTGTTCACCTTCGGCCGCTTCTTTGATGGCGTTGTTTCGGATGGAAACGAAACGAGCGGCGGAGCTTCCAAGGCGAGCGGTTCTTCTTCCTTCGCCGCACTTATTTCCGCTTCTATATACGTTGATGTTTCTGTTGTAAACGGCCGTTCTTTACCGTTAATTTTAATCGAAATCTCTTTTCCTTGCTTGTCCATCTTTTCATCATCCCCGTTTCCTTCGTTCTCCGTTCATCCTATCATAAAGAAAGAAAAAAAGAACAAGACATTTGTCGTCTTGTTCTCGAAGGTTTTCGTCAAATTTCGCTCCTTATTGATCGCGAATTTCTTTCACTGACAAGGCATCAATAGGCACTTCAGGAGACTGTTCAGAGTACGTACAAAGTTGTTTCGTTTCTCCTTTTAAACAAACAGAATATTCTAGGTTACCGTCTTCGCGTTTTTTTACTAACACATACGATGAATTATTCTCAGGTGATAACACATTTCCTGTGAACGGGTCTTGCATAGGTTCGAGCATGCCGTCCTCCACAAGTTGCTTGTACGTTAATGTTTCCGACGAGCGGGGAGAAAGAAACTCGACTTTTTCTGCGCCGACATGGAGACGAGCTGCTTCATATAGCGCGTAAGCATTGGAAACAAACGCTTGCTCTCTTGACTTTTCAATGATGTGAAGGACAGCGATCACTGCAATAAGGGAAACCACCCCGAAAATGACAATGACCGCTAATAGTTCAATGAGCGTCATCCCTCTATTTGTGCGCA
Organism: Thermaerobacillus caldiproteolyticus; assembly: GCF_013761245.1. Classification (GTDB taxonomy): domain Bacteria; phylum Bacillota; class Bacilli; order Bacillales; family Anoxybacillaceae; genus Thermaerobacillus; species Thermaerobacillus caldiproteolyticus. The sequence goes on from NZ_JACDUT010000001.1 coordinate 385,629, forward strand.
ACAGCATGCGATCCCTCTCCGTTTCAATGTTACCGCCCCGGTGACATTTCTTCTTTTGGCGAGTCATTCGGGGTGATTTCTGTTAACGGGTTCCGCTTCTCGCTCGGCGGAGGAACGTCAAGCGGCGGCAGTTCATTTTGTAAATGGGCTAAACCCGGATGATAAAACGCGCTAATCGTGAGTGAATAGGTTAATGGCTTGACTTCTGTATCGATCGATGTCAATTCTGGGTTCCCGGTAAATGACAGCGATTCAACAGAAACGATACGCGGCAATTCCTCTAACGTTTGTAAAAATCGTTCTAACTGATAGTACGACGGTGACTGGACCGTTAGTTGAACAGAAATTTTTTTAAGACCGCTTGGCAATGAGAGAGATGACTCACTCGATGATGTCGACGACTTCGTTTCTTTTTGCTCATTCGTTTCGTTCGTTGTTGATGATTGTTCAGACGAATTGATTTCGGCTTCCTCATTAAATGTCATGTTCGAAATGAAGCTGTCCGAAATGACTTCTGCTTTCTCTAAATCAAGCAAAAGCTGTTCGACAAGCGGTTTGACTGGTACCTTTTTTTCTAGTTCAACGACACTTTCGGTGTTTTGTGTTTGTTGTTGACTGACTTGGGCTTTTGTCGCTGCTAATAGCTGTTTCTCACTATCAACGGTCGCGCTTAGCTCATCCATCCGGTTATAAAGCGGCTTGAGTGTATAAACATAAAGAACGGCAAAAAAAGCAGCGATGACAATAAGAAAAGTGAAAAGGAAAACGAGTTGGCGTTTGGAAAAACGGACGGTCATTGTTTCTTCTCCTTTTCTTCTTTTAAAGCGTTTTTGTTCACGTGCAATTCATATTGAGCGATATAGCGCGGCAATATATGTTCTATGTTTTCCTCGTCTTTTTCCTCATCGCTTTTTTCTTCCGCAGTCGTAAGGCTTTTCAATTGTACATCGGCCACAAAATCAGCATCGGATAACCTTTTTAAATAATATGCCGCTTCTTCGCTCGTATCAAACTGTACGGTGACGCTTACCGTTCCGTTTTCTGCATAGGAAAAATTCATGATAAAGCCTCTTTCCGGCAAAAGCTTTGTCATACTGCGAAGAAGAAGAACCGTTTTCATCGGGTATTGTTCAGCCCATTTGACCGTTTTTTCTAACTCTTGCACTTCTTTCAACGATTGAGCGTTCACTAATTTTTCTTGTTGGACTGCCTGTAACGCACGGATTTTCTTTAACTCTTGTGTGAGCGAATGAATGGTCGTTTCCGTTTTTTGCACCGACATGTAAAAAACAAAAGCCATTGCCCCAGCAAACAGCAATACAATCGCTATGCTAACAAGGAAAACAACATTTTTCGGCTCTTTTTTTGGCAGTAAGTTAATGTCGACGAACATGATGAATTCCCTCTTTTAGTCCTAGTCCCCATGCTAAATGGTAGCGCGAATCAATGACGCTTGCTATTTTGTCGGAAAGGCGTTCAATCGGGACATCAAACCGTTCTTGCATCGATTGATAAATCGATGACAAATGAGGATGATCCCCCGTTAACAGCACGCGCTTAATTTGTTCGTTTCCTTGATGAATAGAAAAGCGATAAAAGCTCATCATCCGCTCGATTTCTTTATAAACGTCTTCAAATGGTTGAAGCAGTTCTTCAAGCTGTTTCATGTCATGCTGCTCTCTCTGCCATTCCATCAAAAGGTGGCGCATAAAAACAGGTTTATGTTGATAAAATGCGCTCACATTCACCGCTGATACATCCATCTGTACGAGCAATAAGTGATCATCTTTTTTCACTTGGTCAGCCGCATAATATAAACGATATAAGCATAACGGCGACACGTCAGCAGCAATTGGACGCAGCTTTACCACATCCAATACATCAGCATAGCTCATCACGGCTTGTTCCGGAGCAGCAAACAATAAAATCGTCAACTTCTCCTCCGTTTTTTCTAAAATAACGTAATCAAAAACGGCATCTTCAAACGGCAAATGAATCGTCGCTCCTAATTCCATAAACAAGTACCCGCGAATCTCATCTTCTTCTAAATCGTTTGGAAGTGGAATTTGCCGAATGACAACAACCGAGTCAGGAACGATAAAACGAATACGACGATGTTTCAGCTTCCATTCACTTACGCATTCTTCCAAAATAATTTCAAGTGTTTCGCGATCGAGGATTTTCCCATCATGAATGACTCCGCTCGGCAACTCCCGCTCTCCGTATTTATGAATCGAAAACGGGTCATGAGGCTTGACCTCAACATAGCGAATCACATGGTCTTTTATCACAAGATTGGCTATTTTATGTCGCGGTTTTACAATATTGAGCATATTCAGTTCCCCTCGTACTAAAACAAGATAAATTGCTTATACCACTCTATGAACGCTTGTCCGAAAAAATAAGTGGTTAACGTTCCCAATACAATGTAAGGGGCAAACGGCATCGGCTCTCCGCGGCGAACACTGCCAAACGCCATGCCGACAAGTCCAAAAATCGTTCCGTAAAGCGTCGAAAGAAAGAAAGAAAGCAATACCATCTTCCATCCTAACACGAAGCCGAGAAGCGCAAACAATTTAATATCTCCGCCGCCCATGCCGCCTTTACTAATGACGGCAATAAGCAGCAAAAGAGAAAAACCGACACCTGCACCAACGAGCGAATCCCACCATGGCGACAAAGGAACAAACATTCGTTCTGGAATCAATATGGCGGCAAAAGCGAGTAACACCCGATCAGGAATGACCATATAGCGAAGATCAGAAACAACGATAATCATCAATAACGAAATGAGCGTCCAACCAACGATCAATTCTTTTGACCATCCCACCACGAGCGGCGAAATCGTAAAAAGAATCGCGGTCGAAAGCTCAACAAACGGATAAAGCGGCGAAATACGCACACCGCACCCGCGACACTTCCCGCCTTGAATGACATAAGAAACGACAGGAATTAATTCCCACGCTGTCAGCGTACGCTGACAGCGTGGGCAATGCGAACGAGGCTTGACAATCGACTCTCCCATCGGCACCCGAAGTCCAACGACGTTGAAAAAGGAGCCGAGGAGGAGGGAGTATATAAAAATGAATACTTGTTTCATTCTAAATCAAACCATTACGGACGTACTGCAGAACGCTTTAAATCATCTTCATCAACAGGCCCACCAGAATCAGTTTGGACGCCTCGTTCCGAATTAACCAACTTAACGCTATATGATAATTTGTTATTTGTATTCTCAATTTCAACATAAGATCCTCTTTCATCATAACCGTTACTAGTTTTATCTGGATCCTTCACTGTTTCTAAATATCCATCATTCTCTAAATTTTCCAATGTAATTTGTTTAGTTTGGCCGCTAGGAGGAAGCAAATCTTTATCAGACGTTACCGCGATTTTTGCTGCATTAATCATTTGCTGTGCGTTAGATACATGTGCATCTTTTTTCGAGTTGTCAATAAGTCCGCCAATCGCTGGAATCGCAATCGCCGCGATAATTCCTAAAATGACAATGACCGCAAGCAATTCAATCAATGTGAGTCCCCGTTCGTTTTTCAACAAGCGCTTTAACATAATTTCCTCTCCTTTTTCCTGTATTTATAAGTCTTTTTATCTATTATTTTACAATATTTTTCATTTTTTTGAAAATAAATTCTTAATATCATTGCTGAATATGATTAAAAATATCATACATTGGAACGATGATAGACGTCACGATCGTTCCAACAACACCGGCCAAAAGAACGATCATGAACGGTTCGATGAGCGACTTAAGGCGATCGGTGCCCGTTTCGACTTCCGCTTCGTAAAAGTCGGCGACTTTGGCAAGCATCGCATCAAGCGATCCCGTTTCTTCTCCGATTGCAATCATTTGCGTGACAAGCGGCGGAAACGCCCAATGACGTTTCATCGGTTCGGTGAGCGATTGTCCGTGCTCGAGTGCATCGCGCGCTTGTTTCATCACCTTGGCGATAACTTCGTTTTCGACGACGTTTTCGACGATCGACAGCGCCTGTAAAATCGGCACGGAGCTTGAAAATAACGAGCTTAATGTTCTCGTCATCCGCGCCAGCACCGCCTTTTGCAGCAATTTCCCGAAAATCGGAATGCGCAACATCATATAGTCGATGTAATATTTCGTTTGTTTTTGCTTTTTCATAATCGAAAATAGGGCATACGTTCCGACAAGCATGATTACAACAAGCCACCAATATCGTTGCATGATCTCGCTTGCTCGGAGAACGAATTTCGTGATCGCCGGCAATTCCGCATGAAAGTCAGCAAACATTTGTACAAAGGTCGGAACGACGCCAATGAGCAAGAAGATGACGACAGCTATGGTAATGATGGCGACAGCGATTGGATAGGCAAGTGCAGAGACGATCTTTTGCCGTGTGCGATGAATTTTTTCAAAATGATCGGCTAGTCTTTCGAGCGTTTCATCCATGTTTCCCGCCGCTTCCCCAGCTTTCATCATGTTGACGAACATCGGGGGAAACACGCGCGGATGTTTGGCGCTTGCGGCGGATAATGGATTTCCCGCACGCAACTCTTCTTCGACATCGAAAAGCGCTTTTTTGAGCGCCTTGCTTTCCGTCTGACTCGCTAAAATGCGCGTTGAATCGACAACGGACACGCCGGCCTTTAACAATGTCGCAAACTGGCGCAAATAAATGACGAAATCTTGTAATTTTACGGTGTTGCCAAACGTAATTTCTTTGTTTAGCAGCGTCTCTGGCACCTCATGAATGTCGAGCACTTTAATACCTTTTTGCCGCAATTTGAGAATCGCTTCCCGCTTCGATGTGCTTGTGACCGTTCCTGTTTGTCTTCGCCCTTTTATATTGCGGCCTTCGTATTTAAATTGCGGCATATCAGTCCACCCGCTCCTGAGTGAGATAAGGCATAGCGGCTTCTTTCGCAATAAGCCCGGCTTGTACTAGCTCTTTAATGCTTGTTGTTAACGTATGCATCCCAAGTGCGCGGCTCGTTTGCATGACATTGATAATTTGGTGAATTTTTTCGTTTCGAATTAAGTTCGCCACCGCCGCGTTATTCAACAAAATTTCTGTGGCTGCGACCCGCCCTGTTTTTTGCGCGTTCGGAAACAGACGTTGCGAAATAATCGCCACTAACACCGACGCTAATTGAATACGAATTTGCGATTGTTGGGCGGGCGGAAACACGTCGATAATCCGGTCAATCGTCGCTGGGGCGCTTGCCGTGTGCAACGTTCCAAGAACAAGATGCCCTGTTTCCGCCGCCGTAATCGCTGTATGAATCGTCTCCAAATCGCGCATTTCTCCAACTAAAATGACATCCGGGTCTTGCCGTAACGCGGCGCGCAAACCGTTGGCAAAATTGTTCGTATCAAAGCCGACCTCGCGTTGGTCAATAATGCATTGGCCGTGTTTATGCAAATATTCAATCGGATCTTCAAGCGTAATAATATGTTTGCGCATCGTTTTGTTCATATAGTCGATCATCGCCGCAAGAGTTGTCGATTTCCCGCTTCCCGTCGGACCTGTCACAAGCACAAGTCCTTGTGGCTTTTCGGCAATCCTCTTTAACACTTCTGGCAGGCGCAGCTCTTCAATCGTCGGGATCATTGTCGGCACAACGCGAATGGCGAGCGAAATACAGGAACGCTGCTTATACACGTTTATGCGGAAACGGGACACACCGGGAATGCCGTATGAAAAGTCATGCTCCCCTTTTTCTTGAAATTCCTTCCACAACCTATCAGGCATAACCGATCTTGCCATCGCTTCCGTATCTTCCGGCCGTAATGCATCTTGACCGTATTTTTTGAGTTCGCCGTTAATACGCATAATCGGCGGTACGCCAACCGTTACATGGACGTCGGAAGCTTTGTGTTCAAATGCTGCGCGTAAAAGCTGGTCTAATCTTTGTTTCATGGCCCTCACCTTTAGCTTAAAATCGCCACTTTCAGCACTTCTTCTAATGTCGTAATCCCTTGCTTTACCTTTAATAATCCATCATCAATTAAAAAGATCATTTTATTTTTGATCGCTAACTCACGCAACTTCGAAAACGGTTCGTGATTTAAAATGACGCGCCGCATTTCGTCCGTCATCACAAGCAATTCGTGAAGAGCAATTCTCCCTTTATAGCCTGTCATATTGCATGTTGGGCAACCGCGCCCGCGAACTAATTTTTCGATTTTCATACCGCGCCGGGCGAAAATTTCGATTTCTCGTTTCGTCGGTTCTTGTTCTTGTTGACAATCGCGGCAGACGCGGCGAACAAGCCGCTGCGAAACAACCCCCGTTAATGACGTTGCAACAAGAAACGGCTCGATTCCCATATCTATGAGGCGCGTAATCGTGCTTAATGCATCATTCGTATGTAGCGTGCTTAATACTAAATGCCCTGTCAGAGACGCGCGAATTGCCACTTCCGCCGTTTCCCGGTCGCGAATTTCCCCGACCATAATGATGTTCGGATCTTGGCGCAAAATCGAGCGCAACCCTTGCGCAAACGTTAACCCGACGTTCGGATTGACTTGAATCTGGTTAACTCCCTCTAGTTGATACTCGACCGGGTCTTCAATTGTAATAATATTCACTTCTTCGCTATTTAAACGGTTTAACGCGGCATACAGTGTCGACGATTTTCCAGAGCCAGTTGGTCCGGTAATTAATACAATTCCCGTTGGCTTTTCAATGAGTTCAATAAATCGCTGCAAATTTAATTTATTAAATCCCAATTTGTGAATATCATTAAGCGCCGCTCCTAAATCAAGGACACGCATCACAATTTTTTCCCCGTATACCGTCGGCAACGTCGAAACACGCAAATCAACTGGATGGAAGTCTATATTCATTTTAATCCGACCATCTTGCGGAATGCGATGTTCAGTTATATCCATATTTGCTAAAATTTTAATTCTCGCTGTTAATACACTTTGCATATGCTTGGGCAGCGCGCGGTCTGTGCGCAACACGCCGTCAATGCGATAACGAACCAACACTTTCGTTTCTTGCGGATCAATATGAATATCGCTCGCCCGTTGCTCGACTGCCAATTGTAAAATTTGGTTGACAAGTCGAACAATCGGTGAATCTTCTTCGGTCACTCGTTCTTCTTCCACCGTCTCGGGCGTCGGAGTCATGCGTAAAAAATCTTCCATCGACTCGTCGATGTCATAATATTTATTAATCGCTCGCAAAATATCATCTTTCGAAGCGATGGCAGTTTCAATATGAAACCCTGTCGAAAGACGTAAATCGTCGATCACAAAAAAATCCATCGGATCCGCCATCGCGACAAGCAAGCGATCCCCTTCCGCTTTTAACGGCATGACCATATGACGCTTGGCAAATTCTTTTGGAACAAGATTCGTCAATTTCGGGTCAATCGGATAACGATATAGACTGACATGCGGAATTCCTAATTGGAATTCCAGCACTTCAATTAATTGTTGTTCCGTAATATACCCGCGCTGCAAGAGCGCATCTCCCAGCTTTTGTCCGGGAGCTTTTTCTCGTAACGCCTCTTGCAGCTGCTCTTCTGTAATCAGTCCAGCCTCGACTAATAAATCACCCAATCGCTTTCGTTCTTGTTTTTTCATCATGATCATCCCTACTTTTCGTACTGATCAAGATTGGAAGGTGTTGGCGGTACCGCTGTGGTAGTCTCGGTCTCACTTTGTTGGCTGTTTTGTTCTGATGGAGGCTGTTCCTCGTTTGTGCCAGAGGTCGGAGTTGTTGCGTTATTTGATGTATCAATCCCAAGCTTTAATCCGCGAACCTCAATAGCAGGCACCGGCGGATAAAAATCTTCCGCCACTACTTCCGTTTTGAGCAGATGATGGTTTCCGTCATAGATTTCTTTTTTTACTTTTGCAAGCATGCCTTGTTTGCCCTCTTGTTTTACCCGCCGTTCATTTGGCTGTAACAGCGAACTATATTGCACAATCGTTTTTGGAGAAAAGTATTCAATTCCGTCAACGCTCACTACATATTTATGAATCAATGGAAGTCCCGTTAGCGTGACGCTGAAGCCGTTATTAACGGCCTTCAACTGCAATGTATAGGTACTTGTGTTCGGATTGTAAAAGCAAAAATCGCGCTTGTCTTGGTCTACACTTGCTTCATAGCCGAGTCGGATGCCATCCGGCAACTCACGGCTCGTATGACGCTCAAGTACCGTAAAATTCGTCGGTAAAACCGCTTCGTACACAGCCGAAGCAATAAGGCTCATTGCTTCGGAAGAAAGCGGTTCATTTGTTTGGCGGAAATAAGCCGATAGCGAAAAAACACTTTTCCCTTTCAGTTCAATCGTTGGATGATTCGATACCCATGCGATGATCTCCGCGCGGCTTTCCCCTAAATTTTCTATTGTCGCCGCACTAATTGGTTGTTCTGTCGGCTGACTGACAACGTAGTTGGCTAAATCAATCGACTGTTTCCCCACCAAGTTGGCAGCCATTGCTGTCATATCTTGTTTTAATTTTTCGAGATTAATAGAAGAGAATATTGATGGGGGAAGCATTTCTTTGAGACGTTTTATGAGCGTCGGTTCATCCAATTGAACAATGAGCAACGAGCGCTGCCCATTAACGGCTTGTTTGACGCTTCGTTCGACTTGAAAGGTAAACAGTTGTGCAGGAATCGTCTCTTTGTTTTCCTGATAGATTAATTGTATGGCTGCTGACTCTTTCCATTGGTTCACCTTTTCTTGAACAACATGAACTGCTTCGTCGTTTGATTGCTTTGATACAGAAACGGTGCCAATCATTGTTCCTTCAGCAAAGCGGTTCGGCTCCTCGAAAAATGATTGATAAGCAAAGGCGCCGATTTGTGAGAAACTAATAAGATAGACGGTGCAAATGATAATGACAACGAACAATCTTACCGCAGCTGCTTGCCTCACAAGCAAAAGCCCCCTTTGCCTACGCCTCAACGTTCATCGATACATCGACAATGACGCTCGGCCCTTCCTCTTGTGCTTTTGTAATATGTTCCACTGTTAAAATTGTCCCTGCTTCAATCAACACATTGCCATTTTGGTCAAGAATATCTTTTGTCACTCGTTTTCCTTGCAATAGTTCAATTTGCTTTTTTCGCAAAGCTTGCAATGCTTCGTCGTCTTCCGCTTCTTCTTCGATGGTTGCCATGTCCGAAAGCCGCTCGCGATGTTCGATATCGACAGAAACCGCTGTCTCCTCTTTCCCTTTTTCCGGCCCTTTTTCCGGAATATCATCCTCTTGTTCGTCTTCTTTTTGAGTGAGCGCACTTGCTTCATCGAGCAAAGATGAAGAAGCATTTTCATTGACAATGAGAATATCTTTTCCATATGTCAGCACAAATTCAGATGATAACACAACTTGGCGTCCATTCGTATGTAACTCAATTCCTATAATTTCTCCTGTTTCCTCATCCACAAAAAACTCGGTCACTTCGCCAAGCAACTGCCCTTTTCTTGTCATCGCTTTTGTATTTTTAATACGAATTTGTTTGTTGACCAATTGATTGGCAATCGGGATTTCAGCTAAGTCTATCACAGCGTTTTCACTTTCGACCGTTACAGCAAATTCACCGATTCCGACAACTTTTTTAAAAGGAATCGCTTTTAAACTTAATTGAGCATCTTCTTGTTCAATGGTTAAAAAGTCAATCGAACCTTTTTCCGGGTTAATGACTAATGTGTTCACTTTTCCAATTTGCACTCCGTCAGAAATACTAATAATCGGAAGTCCTACAATTTGCGCACTATTTTTCATACTTTCACCACACCTGTCTGTTATGATTTCATCAATGTATGATGAAGAAACTGGATTTCTTTTAATAGAATCGGATAATGAGCGAACTTTTCTTGCAAATGAGCAAGCCATAAAGCAAGTTTGTCATGATCTTTTTCTAAAAGATAATGCTCGATTAACAAACGCGCAAACGCATAATAATCATCATCAGGTAAATGAGGGTGGAGACATTGATGGATACAGCGTTCATACTCCGCCTTTTCAAGATGCTTTCGGCTCAACTGAAGCTCAGTAATGACCGTATGTAACAGTTGCTTTTGAAGTGGTGACTTATTACCAGCAGCGGTATGTTGAACAATCTCGATGTCGGGAAGCGCTTCAACGGCCATTGCCTCTTCCGCCTGCTCGTCGACAGGATGCCATTCAGAAAGCCATTCATCGTTCGGTAATGGCTCCATCATTTCCTGTTCTGGAAAAGCTTTATCCTCGATTTCGTCTACTTCCAATAAAGATGCCGCTTCTGCTTCAACAAAAAACGGCTCCTCTCCAGCAAATGAATCATGTTTCTCCTGCTTTGTTTCATCTTTGACGATGTCATCCAACAACTCAAAACGATGTTCAAGAAATTGAATGTCATCATCATTTTCTAGTAATTCTGCATTCGTCTCATCGTTAGATAGAAGAGGCTCTTTTAAAATTTCTTCTTTTTCTAACGGCTCGATCGATGGCTGCTCTTCAACCGGGACCATTGACTCAGTCGGTAAAATGACATCATCATGTCTGGGAACAACTTCCTGCTCTTCAGCTGCTGCGTTCGTTTCGTTTTGTACATGAAATAAAAAAGGATCATAGTCATCTTCGTCCTCTTCTTCCTTCGCAGCCGCGTAAAGAACATGGCCAAGTTGACGATCGAGCAAATACGTCATTGCCATTGCGAGCAGCAATAAAAGCAGTCCAAGCTGCCAAAGTGGAAAAACTGATTTCGCCATCACTGCAAGTAGTGATAACAATAACGAAACCACAAGTGCAACGATTTTCCCACGCCGGCTCAGCCCAAGGGGCAACATGAATAAAAAAGGAATGACAGTCATAAGAGCAACAAGCGTAAATAAAACCGGTTTCAATGTTTCACCCCGTTTCCCGACACAATATCAGACAAATTTCCTAAAAATAAAACAATACTTGACTCTAACATATTGTATAATAAAGTTATCTATTTTGAAAGAAGGGTATGCGAAATGGAGCGGAAGAAATTTTTTGCACTCCATGCTTCAACCGGATTTACATTGATCGAAATATTAGCGTCTATTGTTATTTTGTCCGCTGTTGCAATAGGAATGTTTTCCTTTTTTACGAACGCGATGAAATACACGACATACAACCAAGGGAAAACAGTCGCCATCAACATCGCCCGCGGTATATTAGCATATATGGAACACCGCGATTTTACAGCATTGAAGCAATATGTCGACGAACAAATACATAACACAGACGAACCGTTTGCGCGGATTGACGCCTCCCACTGCAGCTCATCATTGTTTGAGAACCAACAAGTTTGCGAGGCGCTCCTTCGGCCGACCATTAATAATGTTACCTACGACGAAAAGCGCGTTCACTTATTCCTCGTTCCTTATAACGATACCGAAACATGGAATAAATTACAGAATTCTCCCCCGCCGGAATTTCCATCATCTCTGAAACAAAAAATCAAAGGAGAAAGTATCAAAAATACAGATCCAAACTTACAAAACTACTTGCTTAAAATCTATGTTATCGTCCGCTGGGGAGATAAAGAGGAGGACGCGGAATGGCTGGAAGGTGTGATCGCAAATGAAACAATTCGTTAATAACGAGAAAGGAATCTCGCTCGTCGAACTATTAGCGGCGATTACTATTTCTTCTTTCATACTCGCTTCGATCTACGGCGTGTTTCTAAGCGGCATAAATGCGTATAAGCGAATCGGCATTGAAAATCAGCTGCGCAGCGAGGCGGATTATGTGGTCGCAACAATCATGAATAGGCTTTATCAATTTTCGCCGGATGGGATTGATATGGAAGGAACGACGAATGAACGAATTCAGTTTATCAAAAACAAACAAAAAGTCATTAACCCATCTGTTGGACTTGTCGAAGAAAAAGAGACAGCTACTGAAACATTGTCTATTGAATTACAAAACGATGCGGTATTCATTAACGATGAAAAATTAAACTCAGATCACTTAAAAATTCTTTCTAATCAATCGAAACTTTCGTACAGCTGCGTTAGACAAGAAGGCAGCGTTTGTCAAAGCGGGATTGTCACGTTCATGCTCACCGTCCAAGACCGTGACCATGAAACACCAAGTGACTTCCTGTATATAAAACCATTTACATTAAAAACGGAATTCGGATTTTAAAGGAAGTGGACTCATGAATGATAAAGGATATAGTTTAGTAGTCACCTTGCTGATTATCACGATTTTTTTCATTCTCGGCTTGACTATTTTATCCGCCTCCATTTATCAGGCAAAATTCACTGAAGTGCGCGTGCAGGACGTCGAATCGCTTCATGAAGCGACGCAAGCGATTGAAGAAACGATTGCGGAAATGAAAGTTGAAATAGAGAAGCTAGAGCTGTCAACTCCCCTCCAGCTCGATGCGGACTTGGCCACATTTCTCCCAGCCTTACAAGAAAAATATAAAGTAACGATTCAAGATATAACGAATGATAAGCAAATCAACCGTACAAAGCTATTTACACGCGTCTACATCATTTCGAAATCATCCGGTGCAAAAACCGTCTCGCGGCAAGTCATTTTAACCAATACACCAAGCTTTTTAAAATACGCTATCGGCTCAAACGAGGATGTTACATTAAATGGCGGAGCATATATTGACGGAAATATTTATGCAGGAAAGGATTTTTATGTCACAAATGTTGCTAATTACATTGACAACTCACAAAAATATATCGAACAAACCTCGTTTCCAACAACAAGTGAAACGAGTATATTGTTTGTGAACGGTAGCCATTACTCTTGTGACAACAAGAATGGGGCAGATTCTTGCTACGATATTAGGAACAATCGCTTTGAACGTGTTTTATCGAACTATTCAAACGATGTCCATTTTCAATCTCAAGGACCTTCCGTACAAAAAGAGCAAGACGAATTTATCGATGTCGATTTTGATTGGACATTCAAAGACAAACTTCTGAATGCGGCAGGGATTGAAACGTTTAGTCAACAGTATGAAGCAAACATTGATAAAAGTAGCGAGCAACTACTCAATGAGTTTAAAAAACAATTTACTATTTTCGATAATGCCCATTCTCTTAAAAGTGGCTTATCAGAAACATCAAATCAATCCATCCTTCTTGAGTCCAATGAGCTTCCATCATTTTTTATTGATAGTGGAGAGATTAACTTAAAAGACAAATGGCTTGTTGTGAACGGTGATTTATTTTTAGGAAATAGCGTAAACAAACCAGTGAAAGTGCGAGGAAATATTCTCGTTTTTGGCAATCTAACCATTAGCGGAAATGTACAACTTGATTCAACCATTTACGTTCTTAATCGTACGTTTATTTACAACGCGAACATTTCTGGTTGGGACGACAAACAAGTTGTTTTGTTATCAAAAGGACCTCTAGAAATCGCTCGTATCAATGAGTTTAATAACTCTTTTTCATTTGATAAATCAAATCTCAAAGGATATTTTTATACAGATAGCAACGCCGTTCTTTACACAGTAGGGTCTTACATTAATATTAAAGGTGGATTGTTTGCCCGCGGAAACGAAAACGAAACAGTTACGGATGCGGATACATCCGGTCTTGTTATTAACACATATCGCGGTTCAGCGACAAAACAAAATGGCACGATTTCATTCACTCCTCCTTCATCGTTAGACAAAAAAGAACAAGCTCGTTTTGTCATTCGCCATGATAAATCTGTGTTTATCGACCGTGGCTTAGGACTTCCATTTGTAAAAAAACTAGATGTCATCGTTGATAAGCTCACAGTGAAATAAAAACGACATAGGGTGTGCCCTATGTCGTTTTATTACCATCTATTCTTTCCATTTTCACCGTCCGAAGATGTTTTTTCTTGAACGATGACCATCATCGAATCATCAATGTCCTGACCGAGCGGGTTTTTTTCGTCAGCGACTGCGGTAATCGTCGCATATCCGATATCTTTGGCAACAATATACCATTTTCCATTCTGCGAACGCACTTCAACATATTCCGGAGCGCTAGATTGAACAGACTTAATTTTTTGGTTTGTCGCGTTGCTTGGGATAAATGTGATTTTTGAGTTAATTTCTATTTGCTCTCCTACTGTAACATACAAAATCGGCTGTTTGAATTGAATTGCTTCAAGCGGGATTACTGGATCGATAACCGTTATTCTCGCTGTAGCTGTGACATTGCTGCCGTCTTGCGCTTTAACAGTAATATCGACTACACCTGGATGAACAGCAACCACTTGGCCTTCGTTGACCGTTGCTACGTTCGGATCGCTTGAAGTCCATTGAAGTGATTGGTCCGTTGCGTCATTCGGTACAATCGTTACCGGAATCGTTTGGGTGGCTCCCACATTCATCGTTGATTGATACGTTCCTAATTGTAATTGGCTAATCAATTTTTTATAGGTTAAAGATACAGTGGCAATGCCGTCTCCTTTTGTAAAACCGCCTTTTGATTTGACGGAAATAACAGAATATCCATCGAAGGTAATCGGTATTTCATAAGGATCATTTAACGGTTTCCAACTTGCATCTTGTTTGGCATTTTCCACTCGATATTCATACGATACCCCTTCTCCTGCCACTAAGCCGACTACACGCACTTTTGTCGGTTCTGTGACAACGGAGCCACTCGCCACTTCTTGACCGTTCTCTTTAAAAATTTTCAATCGAGGGGCTAGGTTTAATTCAACGATTTCATCATTTTTGTACGTAACGATGATGACAAGGTCACTGCTATTTGGCTTAAATTCCATCGATTTGATTGGTAACATCAACAGACCATAGTCGTTCGGATGTTTTGTCGTCGCAAGCAAATTAGTAGATGCAGCTAACGATTGCCACTTTGAAACAAGCCCGCGACTATCTCCTTCATAATAAATGTCAGGAAATTCTAATAGCCGCACTTTCATGCTGATGAATTGCGGGGCTACCGGCAATGTTGAAGTACGCGCACCATATTTACTATCTGTAAACGAAACAGTTGCGATTGGCAATTGCACCCCTTCCATCGCCCAGTTCGCTTGCAACGTTAAACTAGCTGTAAGATTGGCGCTATTTAATTTTGTATAATCAATATTGGTGTTCGGAAAATCGATTTCGGCATACGTTACATCATTATTGCTATAAACATTCACATTGGGTGAAGGAACAACGGTAATTCCTTCAGGAAGAGGCTGAATAATTTTAATATTGCTCAAGTTACCCGTCACACCGCTTCCCACATATCCAACGGCGGTTAATGAATATTGGGCGGTAAACCGATTGGAGTCGCTGTTATTGTTTCCGTATTTGATTAAGTCACTAACATTTCTTGAAATTCCTTGTAAACGAACATTGCCTGTAAATGAAGGGGGAACTTCATCTTTCACGACTACCGTCACCGATTTTGTCTTTGCTGGCTGCAGCACTCCATACACATCACGATACGTTAGTTCCAAATTAAATGTATATGTTCCTTTTTCTTTAAATAAGACCGGAATCGAAATATTAACGGGTGGCGGTGCCGGCTGCCCGACTTTATAACTGATGTTAAAGGTTATATATGCATTTTCTTTCGCATCGTCAAGCCAAACGTTTTCATTTTCCACAATCTGTACTTTTCCGTTAAACGCTTTTAACGGAATTTTTACCGTTCCGCTTAATACCGGGTCGGTTGCTAGTTTCGAAAATTGTTGGAAAATCTCCGTTAAGTTTTGAGCTGTTCCTTGCTTCGCTTGCCCGCCTGTTGTCGATGATAGCTTCTCTAAATAATCCATATCGACGTCTTTATTGTCACCAAAGCCAATGGAATAAAGCGTAATATTATTCATTCCAAGATCTTTTGCCACATTAATTCCATGAGTACGGATTATTTCTTCGAAATTTTTGTAAGTTGTATAACTACGGTATGTGGCTGTTTGCTTACCACTTGGATAATAAATAGTTCGATCCGCTGTTCTTCCATCAGAGTATAGTACATATTCGACATCTAAATCTTCTGTTACTTGTTTGCATTTTTTCCACGGCCATATTCCTTCACAAACTTCATACGTAACCGGCTCTTTCGCTTTAGAAACCGTTGGCACCCCATCCGTTAAAAAGATAATATATTTTTTGCGGGTCGGATCGTTGAAAAACGATTGAGCTTGCTGCAAAGCTTGCTTGTAGTTAGTTCCACCATTTGCAACGAGGCTATTAGCCGTTTGTAAAATCTTATCTAAATGCTGTTTGACATCATACGTTCCACTAGGGAACGGAACGACTTTATTGTATTGAACATCACTAGAAAAAGGAACAAGGGCAAATCGGTCACTAGAATTCGCATTGGCCTTGAAATAGTCTACGGCTGAGCTGAGCGCTTGTTTGGCACTTTGAAATTTCATCGGATTTGTTCCTAATTCATCCATCGATCCTGACACGTCAAAAACAAAGACAACATCAATAGGCGGACGGACAATGCTGGTAATTTTTCCTTGGGGGGTTAACGTCACGTCTAACCTTCCTTGAGCGTCTTCATTTGCCGGCTTAGCGTATTCATTTTGTGAAGGTGTTACATCAAAGACTAAGGAAGCGTTATCCGAACTACTTCCTAAAACCGTATTTCCATTGCTAAAAAACAAACTAAAGAGAATAATGACGAAACCAAAGAACATGAAAGCGTTTTTTCTCTGTATCACTCACTCCTCCCCCCCTTCAAAAGTACTATTTTTCTTTCATTATACCAACAATTGTTCCTACATAAATATTATTTTTTTAAGAATTTTCTCACTTCAGAAATAAAATAGAGCGAACCTGTTACTAAAAAGAGGTCGGTATCCTTATAGTTGATCTGTTTCTCTTTTATCCATCGCTGCCAATTATCTTCACACGCTTTTGCCTTATGTTCGCATAAGGCAGCTAATTGTTCAGCGGTTGCTGCTCTTGGAAAAGGAAAAGAAGTAAATGTGATCGTCTCAGCGATATCAGCAAGCGGTTGAACCATCTTTTCAAGCGGCTTATCGGATAAGGCCGCAAACAATACGTGAACATCTTTGTCAGGATAGTGCGTTTGTACCGTGTCAATAACACTACGAATGCCCGCTTCGTTATGCGCACCGTCAATGATGATAAGCGGATTATCGGACAATGATTCAAAACGGCCGATCCATTTGGCTTTTCCCACTCCATCACGAATGTGTTCTTCCTCAATGATAAATGAATAATACGTCCGCAAATAATCGGCTGCCATGACTGCGAGCGCGGCATTTTTTACTTGATGAGTCCCGAACATTGTTGTCGTTATATCACGGTATAGTGCAAATGGTGTTTCAACCGAAAAGCGTTCCCCTGTTTCTGTTGCTGAGTGATTGGTGAGGATAAAATCTCTTCCAATGACATACGTTTTTGCTTTGAGAGAGTTTGCTTTTTCCGAAACAACTTGCAATGCTTCCGATTGCTCAATACCAGTAATGACGGGAACACCTGATTTAACAATTCCGGCTTTTTCAAAAGCGATGCTCTCAAGCGTATCTCCTAAAATGTTCATATGGTCATAGCCGATGTTTGTAATGATCGAAAGGATTGGATACACGACATTTGTCGAATCAAAACGGCCGCCGAGACCTGTTTCGATGATGACCATGTCTTGAATATTCATTTTCCCAAAATAGTAAAACATCATCGCAGTAATGACTTCAAATTCGGTCGGCGCACCAAGCTCTGTCTTTTCAAGTTCTTCAGCAAGCGGCTTGATGATTTGCACAAGTTCGACAATCTCTTCATCGCGAATCGGCTTGCCGTTCACGCTGATCCGTTCATTGAATTGTTCCACATATGGTGATGTGAACGTGCCGACGGAATAACCCGCCTCTTGCAAAATATGGCGCAAATAGCAAACGGTTGATCCCTTGCCGTTCGTTCCGGCAATGTGAACCGCCTTCACGCGGCGCTCTGGATGTCCTAGTTGCTCCATAAACCATTCCATCCGTTTTAATCCCGGTTTGATTCCTAACGGTAACCGATCGTGAATCCAATCGATGGCCTCTTTATATGTGTGAACCATTTCACATCTCCCCTGTCAACGTAGTAAAAAGACGAATCCAAGAAAGCGGATTCGTCTTCATGATAAATGACGAATAAGACGATTGTCTATTTTTTTAATTCGGCAATGCGCGCACGGACTGCCTCACGTTTTTCAAGATAATCTTTTTCTTTTTTTCGTTCTTCCTCGACAACGTGAGCCGGTGCTTTCGCAAGAAATCCTTCGTTGCTGAGTTTCTTTTGAACGCGCTCGACCTCTTTATCAAGCTTTTCAAGTTCTTTTTCGAGACGCTTGATTTCTTCTTCAATGTTAATTAATCCTTCAAGCGGTAAGCTTAATTCAGCGCCAGTTACCACTGCGGTCATCGCTTTTTCCGTCGCCGGAATATCAGTGCCAATGACTAATTCGCTCGGGTTGCAGAATCGTTCGAGATAAGCACGGTTTTTCTTCAGCGTTGCTTCAATGCTCGCATCTTTCGCTTTAATATGCAGCGTAATCGGCTTACTTAATGGCGTATTCACTTCTGCACGAATATTGCGCACAGAACGAATGATGTCCACGAGCAGGCGCATTTCCTCTGCCGCTTCGTTGTCCGTTAATTCCGGACGAACTTCTGGCCATTTCGCTACCGTAATGGATTTGCCTTCATGCGGCAAATGCTGCCAAATTTCCTCGGTAATGAACGGCATAAATGGATGTAATAGACGCATTGTATTGTCAAGCACATACGCCAGAACAGAGCGAGTCGTTTTCTTCGCTGCTTCGTCATCACCGTATAACGGCAACTTCGCCATTTCAATATACCAATCGCATAAGTCATCCCAAATGAAGTTGTAAAGCGCTCGACCAACTTCGCCAAATTCATATTTTTCCGCCAGCTTCGTTACCGTTTCAATCGTTTCGTTGAGACGCGTTAAAATCCATTTATCCGCAACCGATTTTTCGCCTGTTAAATCAATTTCATCATATGTTAGACCGCCCATGTTCATCAACGCAAAGCGGGAAGCGTTCCAAATTTTGTTCGCAAAATTCCATGTTGCTTCTACTTTTTCTGTGCTGAAGCGCAAATCTTGACCAGGTGAGCTTCCAGTTGCCAAGAAATAGCGAAGCGAGTCAGCGCCGTATTGGTCGATCACATCCATCGGGTCGACACCGTTGCCGAGCGATTTGCTCATCTTCCGTCCTTGCGCATCGCGTACTAATCCGTGGATTAATACATCTTTAAATGGGCGTGTTCCTGTAAACTCAAGACCTTGGAAAATCATTCGCGATACCCAGAAGAAAATGATATCGTATCCTGTTACGAGTACATCGGTTGGATAATAACGTTTGTAGTCCTCAGATTCCGTATTCGGCCAGCCCATTGTTGAAAATGGCCATAATGCGGAGCTAAACCATGTATCCAATACGTCTGGGTCTTGTTCCCAATTTTCGATATCCGCAGGCGGCTCATGGTCCACATAAATTTCTCCAGTTTCTTTATGATACCAAGCCGGAATGCGGTGTCCCCACCATAGCTGACGAGAAATACACCAATCGCGAATGTTTTCTAGCCAGTGTAAATACGTTTTCTCAAAACGTTCTGGCACGAAGTTGATTTTTCCGTCTGTTTTTTGTAGCTCAATCGCCGCTTCCGCTAACGGTTTCATTTTCACGAACCATTGTGTAGAAAGATACGGCTCAACAACGGCACCGCTTCGCTCACTGTGACCAACAGAATGCATATGTTCTTCAATTTTGAAAAGAACTCCTTGTTCTTGAAGGTCTTTGACGATTTGCTTACGGCATTCAAAACGATCAAGTCCTTGATATTGCATCGCATTTTCGTTCATCGTACCGTCTTCGTTCATAACGAGAATGCGTGGTAAGTTATGACGGTTCCCGATTTCAAAGTCGTTCGGGTCATGCGCTGGCGTAATTTTCACTGCTCCGGAACCGAATTCCATATCGACATACTCGTCGCCGATGATTGGAATTTCACGACCAGTAATCGGTAAAATCACCGTTTTGCCGATTAAGTGCTTATAGCGCTCATCTTCTGGATGCACAGCTACCGCTGTATCACCGAGCATCGTTTCTGGACGTGTTGTCGCTACCTCAATGTAGCCAGAGCCGTCAGCGAGCGGATAACGCATATGATAAAGCGCACCTTGTACATCTTTATAGATGACCTCAATATCTGACAGCGCTGTTTTTGTTACCGGGTCCCAGTTAATAATGTATTCGCCGCGGTAAATTAAGCCTTTTTTGTACAACGATACAAATACTTCGCGAACCGCTTTGGACAGCCCTTCGTCCAACGTAAAACGTTCGCGCGTATAATCTAATCCAAGCCCTAATTTCGCCCATTGCTCACGAATGTGACCGGCGTATTCTTCTTTCCATTTCCACGTTTCTTCAACAAATTTTTCACGTCCTAAATCATGGCGGGAAAGCCCTTGGTGACGAAGCTTTTCTTCTACTTTTGCTTGCGTCGCAATACCGGCATGGTCCATTCCTGGAAGCCATAGAACGTCATAGCCTTGCATCCGTTTCATGCGCGTAATAATATCTTGCAACGTTGTATCCCACGCATGACCTAAATGCAATTTTCCTGTGACGTTTGGCGGTGGAATGACAATAGTAAACGGCTGTTTATCGCTGTCACCTGTTGCTTCAAAAAATTTGCCTTCCAACCACCATTGATAGCGGTTTGTTTCGACAGCTTTATGGTCGTACTTTGTCGACATTGTAATCTCTTTTGTCTCCATCTTGTTTTCCCTCCTATCGTAAAAATAAAAAACTCCCTTCATCCGAAAAGGACGAAAGGAGTAACTTTCGCGGTACCACCTTTTTTCTTAAGCAAGTAGGCACACTTTTCCTCTTGCTTAAGCACTTCATCGCAATAACGGCTGTAACCGGCTTCTTCTACTAAGCAATGCCGTTCAAAGAAGCAGCTCAAGGGCGACCTTCCAACGATAACCGACCTAAGAAATCTCGCAGCTACTGATTTCTCTCTCTGAAGGCGTTATTCGTTGTACTCTTCCCTATCTTCGCTTTTTCACGTTTCTGTTTATTATACTACCGAAAAACCAAATTCATCGTCAATCATCTTTTCCAAGTTTTTATTTATTTATTCTCATTTCGCTTTTTGGTGACAAAAAAATCACATTATCCTCATTATTTCATAATGTATTAGTAGCACACTGTTAGGAGAGATGATGGATGAAGAATTTTAACCGGTTTTCGTGGCCTCCGTGGCTTCGTCAAGTTCGTATCGTTTGCGTACAAGTCATTATTCCGATTACGATTTTCCAAGGGATTCGCACCATTTTTTTTCCGACGCCAATTGACGTTATTTTATTAGCGATTTTTGTACTCATTGCCGTGGCCTTGCATCTTGAATGGATTTAAATTACAAAGAAACTTCCGATTGTTCTTCCGCTTGTTTGGCTTCTTTTATTTGTATAAGACGCATAACGATATATTCGATATTTTTCATTGCCCAATATCGTCGGTGTAATCGGGAAACATAGTCGCGCTCGCTTCTTTCTTTTTGCCGCTCGGTGGCATATTGGGAAACAAAACGATACATGCTATCCGGCTGAGCTAAATGACTGAAAAAAAAGGCTTGCTCCTCATCAAGAATGGATAATTGTTGCTCATATTCTACAACCCCATCTATCCACTCGTCACCGATCGGATGAGACGTTCGGACATGATGATATAAAGATGTAAATAAATCGGCAAGTGGCGATGCCCAACAGGCGCGCTCCCAACTAAGGAAATACCGATTTCCTTTTTCATCGTGTACGTAATGTGATAATAAAGCATTCCCATGAATAAAGACCATTCTCCACTTTTTTGTTTCTTTTATTTTCTCGTACCATTTTTCTAACTGTGTTTCGGCAAACCAATACGCTTGCATCGTTTCATGAAAATACGTACAAACCTGTAATTGAAACGGAGACATATACCATTCATGTTCACATTGTTCGACATATGATTGTAAAAAGGTCCGCTGCTTTTCCCACTCGCTTTTCCGTGCTTCATAATAATGGGTAATTTCCTCTTCTTTTACATCGACTTCTTTTAGTGATTGTCGATGCAGGTAAGCAAGATCTCGAAAAAAGGAGCGTATCCGCTCTCCTCTCTCTGGGTTTGTTCCTTGAGTGATCCACGGCATTAAGTAATAGTATTGCCCTTGATAAAAAACAAACGGAGTTCCTTGTCTTGACAAATAGAGAGGAACTGATTGTTTTGTATAGAGAGAATAGGCTTGCTGAACGGTTTGTATCTGCCTATCATGCTTTATTTCTTTCAGCGCAAATACGCCGACGTTCGTATAGACTTTTTTCACTTTTCCAACATGATCTATCCGATGTGCTTGTAGACCGTACTGTTGCAAAATGGGGCGATATAATTCAAGAAGTTCACGATTCAACAAAAAGCCCCCCTTCTCCACATAAAAAGAAGTGAGGAAGCATTCTTCACTCACCGTTATGCGCGGCTGCCCGCCGGCACCGGGATATATAACAGTTGTCCTTCATGAATATCCGTTCCGTAATCGAGATGATTGGCACGAAGCAGATGTTGCACAGTGACATCATAGCGCTCAGCGATC
Source organism: Thermaerobacillus caldiproteolyticus (assembly GCF_013761245.1). Taxonomy (GTDB): domain Bacteria; phylum Bacillota; class Bacilli; order Bacillales; family Anoxybacillaceae; genus Thermaerobacillus; species Thermaerobacillus caldiproteolyticus. The sequence continues at coordinate 408,187 of NZ_JACDUT010000001.1, forward strand.
TTGTCCAATGAATCCCCTTGCTGAACGATACAAATTTTGACTCTTGAAAAATCCTCTCCTTGTCCCTTCTCAAATAATTTCGTTAAATAAAGGGCGTTTTCATTTTTTGATTTTGAATACTCCTTCACTTTTTTATCAGCCGACTCTTCCTCGTTTTCATCTCTATTTTCTATTTGCTTAATTGCTCCGATCGATACTTTTGTTTCTTCCTTCTCTTGAACGGTGTCAATCTCCTCAGCAATTGTCGCAAGCTGTTCTTTATCCTCGTTTCGATTCAGCACCTCGCTCTCTTTCTGTACAAGCTCAGTTTGAGCTGCACTGATCGGAGAAGCCTCTTCATTTTTCTCTTCTTCTAGGCTTTCGTCATATACTTCACGTTCTTCAAACTGCTCCGTCTCTTCCTCGTAAGCTTCTTTACGTGCTACCACCTCAAACGGTTCAAACAATGGCTCTTCTTCCTCTTCCTCGTATTGTATGGACTCGTTGCGCGTCTCTTCGCCAATGCCGCTAATCGAAATATCAGCTGTCAATACGAGCTGACCATTTTCACCTAAGTCGTAATCAAATGATTCGACTGTAACATAGACATCCTCTAAATTTTGAATGCGATTTTTCGGAATGGTAATATCGACAGGAAAACGATGAAATAATTCACTAATCCCATCCTCACGCGTCGTTACACGTTGTACAAAGCGATGTGCGCTAAAATCGAACAGTTCTGAGTCGCTTTCTTCTTCCTCAGTCATTCGATATTCTCCGCTTAATTCTAACGCTCCGCGAATTGTAATATAATGCTCATATTCATCAACTGAAATCACTGGATCAAGAGCAATCGAAATCAATTCAGAGACTTCCTGTCCCTTTTTAAACCAGATCGATTCCTCGAGGGAAAAACGCAAATATGATTGGTCCAACCGCAACTCCTCCTTCCATGTCTTTCGCCCGCAAATTTCTATGACATTATCAATTGTATGAGTGACGGTCGGGAGATATGAATAAAAAATGGGGCTGCCCCAAAAATAATGGGACAGCCCTACACTATCTTTCTATCGTGCCTTATTGAACCTATTGCGCTCCTCTTAGTTTAGCAAACGCTCTTTCCGCTGCAACAATTGTTTTTTCAATATCTTCATCCGTATGTTCCGTTGATAAGAACATTCCCTCAAATTGCGAAGGTGGAAGGAAAATGCCTTGTTCCGCCATTTCGCGATAATACGCGGCAAACATCTCTAAATCGGATGTTTTCGCCTTTTCATAGTTTACAACTTTTTCGTTTGTAAAGAAAAAGCCAATCATCGAGCCAGCGCGATTAATAGTATGAGGAATTTCGTATTTTGTCGCCGCTTGTCTCAAGCCTTCCTCCAGACGATCTGCTTTTTTCTTAAATTGCTCATACGTCTCCGGAGTGAGTTGAATTAACGTTTCATATCCGGCCGTCATCGCTAACGGATTGCCGGATAATGTCCCTGCTTGATAAATTGGTCCGCTTGGGGCGACTCGTTCCATAATTTCGGCTTTACCGCCGTAGGCTCCAACAGGAAGACCGCCACCAATGACTTTTCCAAGGCACGTCAGATCTGGTTCAATGCCGAAATATCCTTGCGCACAATGGTAATCCACACGAAATCCTGTCATCACTTCATCAAAAATTAAGAGCGCTCCGTATTGTTTCGTCACGTCTCGTAATCCTTGCAAAAAGCCCGGCTCTGGTGGAACGACCCCCATGTTCCCAGCGACTGGTTCGACAATGACTGCGGCAATATCTTCGCCAAATCGCTCAAACGCATATTTGACGCTTTCAAGGTCGTTGTAAGGAACAGTAATCGTGTTTTGAGCTACCGATTCCGGAACCCCCGGACTGTCAGGTAAACCAAGAGTGGCCACTCCTGAACCTGCTTTAATTAACAACGAATCGCCATGACCATGATAACAGCCTTCAAATTTTACAATTTTATTGCGCCCTGTATAGCCGCGCGCTAATCGAAGCGCGCTCATTGTCGCCTCCGTTCCCGAGTTCACCATTCGGACAATTTCAATCGACGGCACGCGTTCAATGACAAGCTTCGCTAACTCATTTTCGATTAGCGTCGGTGCACCAAAGCTCGTTCCGTTTTCTGCTACTTTTTTTAACGCTTCAACGACACGAGGGTTCGCATGTCCTAAAATCAGCGGCCCCCATGACAACACATAGTCAATATATTCGTTTCCGTCAACATCATAAATTTTCGAACCTTGGCCGCGCTCCATAAAGATCGGCGTCATGTTGACCGATTTAAACGCCCGGACAGGGCTATTTACGCCGCCCGGCAACAATTGAACAGCTTCCTGATACGCCTCTTTTGAACGTTCGTAGCTTCGCATGTTCGCTCCCCTTTCTATTCGTTTAACCAACGAGCTACATCTTTCGCAAAGTACGTTAAAATTAAGTCGGCTCCCGCCCGTTTCATGCCGATTAACATTTCCATAACAATTTCTTTTTCATTGATCCATCCGTTTTGCGCTGCCGCTTTCACCATCGAATACTCGCCGCTTACATTGTAAGCAACAATCGGAAGATGGAAATGGTTTTTCATATCGCGGATGATATCCAAATAAGCGAGCGCCGGTTTCACCATTAAAAAGTCGGCTCCTTCGCGCACATCGGATTCCGCTTCGCGAAATGCTTCAAGACGGTTGGCCGGATCCATTTGGTACGTTTTCCGATCACCAAACTGTGGAGCGCTATCAGCCGCATCGCGGAATGGTCCATAAAAAGCAGAAGCATATTTTACTGCATACGACATAATCGGCACATGAGTGAATCCGGCTTCGTCTAATCCTTGACGAATCGCCGCAACAAAGCCATCCATCATGTTTGAAGGAGCGATGATATCTGCTCCTGCTTTCGCTTGGCTGACCGCTGTTTTTACAAGCAGCTCGAGCGATGGGTCATTTACAACTTGCTCGTTTTCGATAACGCCGCAATGGCCGTGGCTTGTGTATTCACATAGACATGTATCGGCAATCACCACTAGCTCCGGATAGTGTGCTTTGATTTGCCGAATCGCCTGTTGCACAATTCCATGCTCACAGTATGCTTGCGAACCGACTTCATCTTTTTCTGCCGGCACACCGAACACGATGACGGATTTAATGCCTAACTCGACGACTTCAGCGATTTCATCATTGAGATGATCGAGTGAAAGCTGGTATACTCCCGGCATGGACCGCACTTCTTGTTTCGTTTCTTTTCCTTCGACAACAAAAATCGGATAAATGAGATCCTCGACATGAAGATGCGTTTCTCTCACCATTGCTCGTAAATTCGCTGTTTGCCGCAACCGACGATGACGATCAAAGTGTAATGAATTCATTTTGTCTTCCCCCTATGATTCGTTTTAGGAAAAATAAGTCCCCATCTCTTTTATCATATCATCAATCGTGTAACGCTCTGGACAAATATGCACACGTAATCCCGCTTTCTCGGCTGCCTGTTTCGTCACCGGACCAATGCAAGCAATGACACACTGCTCAAGGAGCGGAACCCAGTCCACTTCGTCCAGCATGCGCATAAAGCTTTGAACAGTCGATGAGCTCGTAAACGTAATGACATCAATCGCTCGCTTCTGCAACAAATCGATAAGCTGTTCCTTTCCGCTTTCATTAATTTTCGTTTCATAAACAACGAGGTCAGTGACGGTTGCTCCTATCCGAATGAGTGCTTCTTTTAATATGGGACGCGCCAAATTCCCTTTCACGAGCAAAATGCGTTCGTTCGGCTGGATGATTGGCTTTAATGCTTCGACTAATCCTTCAGCGACAAACTCATCCGGCACAATATCAGGCTGAATGCCGTGCTTTTCTAAAGCCGTCGCCGTTTTTTTTCCGACAACTGCCACTTTCGGAAGCTTCGTGCCTGGTTTGATAAACGGAAAGAAAAAGCGCACACCGTTAGCGCTTGTGAAAATGAGCCAATCGTAACGATACAGCTCACGGACGCACTGTCCAATCTGTTCGTTATGTTCAGAAGCGGAAAAGGAGATAAGCGGAATTTCAATCGGAATGGCCCCGACTTGTCTAAGCTTGTCTGAAAAAGCTTGCGCCTGCTCCTTTCCTCTTGTCACAAGAACGGTTTTTCCACGTAACGGGTGGAGCTTCATTGCGTCTCGAGCTCCTCTTTCAAACGGTCAATCAGCGTTTTCGCGCCGCGCTGGATAAGCAGATCTGCCGCTTTTGTCCCCACCTCTTCCGGGTTCGCTCCGGCAACGACTTCTTTGTACAGCTCTTTACCGTCTGGAGACGCAACGAGTGCAGTTAATACGATCTCTTTTTGCTCGTTCATATAAGCATATCCGGCAATCGGAACTTGGCAGCCACCCTCCATTCGATGTAAAAAGGCGCGCTCTGCTTTCACCGCTCGCTCCGTTTCCACATCATTCAATTTCCGTAACCATTGTAATAACTCTGTATCGTTTTCACGGCATTCCACCGCCAGCGCGCCTTGACCGACGGCTGGAAGACAAACATCAATCGGCAAATAGTCGGTGATGACATCTCTTGCCCATCCCATTCGCACTAATCCGGCTGCTGCCAAAATAATGGCATCATAGTCTTCACTTTGTAGTTTTGCTAGACGCGTATCAATATTGCCACGAATCCATTTGATTTCAAGGTCTGGCCGTTTCGAAAGAAGCTGAGCGGAACGCCGCAAACTGCTTGTCCCAATCACCGCACCGCTCGGCAAGTCAAAAAAAGAAACATGATCTTTACTAATGATGACATCGCGATGATCTTCTCTGACAGGCACACACCCGATCATTAATCCGTCCGGCAACACAGCCGGCATATCTTTCATACTATGTACAGCAATATCAATATCGCCGCGCAGCATCGCTTGTTCAATTTCTTTGACAAATAACCCTTTACCTCCGACTTTCGATAAAGTTACATGTAAAATTTCGTCCCCTTTTGTGACGATTTCTTTCACTTCAAATTCAAACGGCGCTCCTAACTGTTTTAATTTTGAAATCACCCAATTTGTCTGTGTTAGTGCGAGCTTACTGCGCCGTGAACCGACAATAATTTTTCGCATTTTCTATTCCTCCACTACGAGTACCAAAAATGAAACTTTGATAAACTGCCGAATAAGAAAAAGTTGACTAATAGAAATAAAAAAGAGCCAATGTTCCAAATTGCGATTGCCTTTCCTTGCACTTGTTGAACGACACGCTTGTAAAAGTAAATGCTGTAAACCGCGAGAACCGAAAAAGACCCTAATACTTTGGCATCATACCAGTGAAAATGGTCAATTTTAATGTACGCCCAAATAACCCCAAGAATCAGCCCTAATAACAACATAGGCAATCCAATGAGATTTAAAACGTATGACATGTAATCTAATTTCGTTAAATCAGTCATTCGTAATAACCGTTTCCCCCATTTTTTTTGTTTCAATAAATTGTATTGAATAATATATAAAATGGAAAAAACAAACGAAAGGGAAAACGCCCCATACGCTAAAATCGTCATCGTAATATGAATCATGAGCAGTTCAGAAATTAATTTTTCCGCCGCGGCCGCTGACTGGTGATGGCTTGGGGCGAACGTATGAACCGCTAAAATAAAAAAGGCTAATACATTCGTAAAAAATACGATAAAATCAACGCGCAGCACCCGATTGATCACAAGCGACAACGTAATCAATACCCATGCATAAAAATAGAGTCCTTCCGACATCGTTAAAATTGGAAATCGTCCTGTTTCAACAATGCGGAACATGAAAAAAAATGTTTGAAAAATCCAGACAATAGAAAGCAACCAGAAGGCAATGCGGTTCGCCTTCCGGTTATGATGCAGAAAATCTATAAAATACAGCAACACAGACATTGCATACAAAATTACCGACAGCTCATACAATCGTGTCATACTCATCTCTAACATTCGTCAAAATCCTCTCTTATGACTGTAGAGATGGCGCAATCGAGCGTTCACCATCGCCTTTTGCTTGCTTTTGCGCTTGTACGGCCTCTTCAATGTTAAAAATCTTCGTAAACAATCGGAGCGCCTCTTCCGCATTTGGCTCTGCCGCTAATTCCTTCGCACGCAAAATCGGATCGCGCAACAATTGATTGATAATGCTTTTTGTATGCTTATTCAACACTTTCCGATCGCGCTCTGATAAATGCGGGAGCTTCCGTTCAATGCTTTGCATAGTCTCCGCTTGAATCGCTAATGCTTTTTCACGAAGTGCAGCAATAACAGGAACGACGCCAAGCGTATGAAGCCATTGTTGAAATTCAACAAGCTCTTCCTCAACCATCATTTCAATTTGCTCGGCTGCTTTTTTCCGCTCCGCTAAATTCGCCTGAACGATTCCTTCTAAGTCGTCAATATCATACAAAAAGACGCTTTCAAGTTCCGCTAACGCCGGATCTAAATCGCGCGGAACGGCAATATCGACCATAAACAGCGGACGGCCTTTCCGCATTTTTTCAACGTGAACCATCAGGTCTTTTGTAATGACATAATCTTTTGCACCGGTCGAACTGATTAAAATATCTGCCTCGATAAGAGCGCATTGCAACTCACAAAGCGACTTTGCCTCTCCAAGAAATTTCTCTGCTAACCGTTGCGCCTTCTCAAACGTACGGTTGATGACCGTTACTTTTTTCACGCCGCTTCCGTAAAGGTTTTGTACGGCCAATTCGCCCATTTTCCCTGCACCTAAAATGAGGACGTGTTTTGTCGATAAGTCTCCAAAAATCTTTTTTGCCAACTCAACGGCGGCGTAGCTTACCGAAACCGCATTAGATCCGATTTCCGTCTCTGAATGAGCGCGTTTCGCAAGCGTAACCGCTTGTTTAAATAGCTGTTTAAACACCGTTCCAATCGTCTGTTCTTGTTGGGCAAGAAGGTAGCTTGAACGCACTTGTCCTAAAATCTGCGTCTCCCCTAAAATCATCGAATCGAGCCCACAGGCGACGCGAAATAAATGCTCGACTGCCGCCTCATTTTCTAAAACTTTTAAGTATGGAGTCAACTCTTCTTTTTCCAGTTGAAACCAATCAGCTAAAAACGATTTTATATAATAACGCCCAGTATGCAACTGGTCGACAACAGCGTAAATTTCCGTGCGATTACATGTAGAAACAATGACATTTTCTAAAATGCTTTTTTGTTGTTGTAACATCTTCATTGCTTCGACCAGTTCCGATTCGTTAAACGTCAGTTTTTCACGAATTTCGACAGGGGCCGTTTTATAGTTTACGCCAACGACAATAATATGCACTTTCTCTTATACCCCCTCAATCAAAAGTGCTAGCTATCTCATTTTATTATAGCATGTATATCTCACTTTGACCGAAAAAAATGTGAACACAATTTGAAAGCGTATGATAAACTTTTATACAGTACATCTCCACATTCACCTTAACAAAAAAATCGACATTCAGCAAACAACGCTCACTGGAAAACAAGGAGGAACCGATGAAAAAGCAAGGAATTTTCACTGGAATTACGCTCATTGGATTAGGCGCTTATTTTTTAATAAATCAGCTCCAGCTTCCGTTGTTGAGCGCCTTTCAAGGATGGCCAACCCTTTTCGTCATTTTCGGCATCGCCCTGCTTGGACAAGCGTATTCTGCGCGTGAATACCAGCACATTTTTCCAGGAACGATTTTGTTCGGCTTTGGCCTTCATTTTCTTCTCATTCAATTGTCAAAACGTTGGCCGAATAACGTCGGAATGTTTTTCTTTATCATCGCTGTAGCGTTTTTACTAAGTTCGCGAAAAATGAAATCAGGGTTCATACAAAGCTTATTCTTTTTTGCCCTCGCATGCATTATTTTGTTTTCTGAGCGATGGAGCCGCTTGTTTCATGTTGTTGAAAATGGCATTACGTTTCTTTGGAATTTTTGGCCGATTGGCTTAATTATTTCTGGCATATACATATTATTGATAAAAAGGAAATAATTCATACAAAAACACCAGCCACTTTCATGAGCTGGTGTTTTTCCGGCTTAGATAAAGCGCTGCAATACGGCCCACGCCTCGTCTTTTCCTTGACCGGTTTCAGCTGAAAAGAGAACAAGTTCATCTCCATCAACGATATTCAGCGTTTCACGAACAACCTTCAAGTGTTTTTGCCATTTTCCTTTCGGAATTTTATCCGCTTTCGTCGCGATAATGATGGCCGGAATGTCATAATGCTTTAAAAACTCGTACATCATCACATCATCTTTTGTTGGTGAATGACGTAAATCGACAATGAGAATGACCGCACGCAATTGCTCTCTTGTCGTCAAATACGTTTCAATCATTTTCCCCCATGCTTCTCGCTCTTGTTTGGACACTTTCGCGAAACCGTAACCGGGAACATCGACAAAATAGAGCGATTCATTAATGAGATAAAAGTTCAATGTTTGTGTTTTCCCTGGCTTTGAGGACGTGCGTGCTAAGTTCTTTCGGTTAATCATTTTGTTAATAAATGAAGATTTCCCTACATTAGAGCGCCCCGCTAGCGCAAATTCAGGCAATGTGCTATCTGGATATTGCTCCGGTTTAACAGCGCTAATGACCATTTCTGCATGCGTTACCTTCATTGTTTCTCCCCTACCAATGCATGTTGTAGTACTTCGTCTAAATGGGATACAAGAACAAATTCCAAATCTTTTTTCACGATTTCCGGAATATCTTCCAAATCTTTTTCATTTTCCTTTGGCAAAATGACTTTTTTCAGTCCGGCGCGATGGGCGCTTAACGTCTTTTCTTTTAATCCGCCGATCGGCAGCACGCGACCACGCAGCGTAATTTCTCCGGTCATGCCGACAAATCGGCTTACTGGTCGCCCTGTTAACGCGGAAATTAGCGCTGTGGCGATCGTAATGCCGGCAGATGGCCCATCTTTTGGCACAGCTCCTTCTGGAACGTGAATATGGATATCATATTTTTCGTAAAAATCATGGTCAATTCCAAGTTCTTTCGCACGGGAACGAACATAACTAAACGCTGCTTGGGCTGATTCTTTCATCACGTCGCCTAATTTACCCGTTAACACTAATTTTCCTTTTCCCGGCGATAGCGAAACCTCAATGGATAAGGTGTCACCGCCAAACGGCGTATATGCCAGCCCTGTCGCAACTCCGACTTGATCCTCCGACTCAGCTTGACCGTAACGATATTTTCGCTTTCCTAAAAAGTCTTCCAAGTTTTTGTCGGTCACAATGACACGTTTTCTTTCTTCCGATACAATAAGGCGCGCAGCTTTCCGACAAATTGCTGCCAGCTGCCGCTCTAACTCGCGCACACCGGCTTCCCGCGTATAATAGCGAATGATGTGCAATATCGCTTCATCGCGCATTTGTAAGCCCGATTTTCTCAATCCATGTTCCTTCATTTGTTTCGGAAGAAGATGTTGTTTGGCAATATGCAGCTTTTCCACTTCCGTGTAACCCGGAATCGTAATAATCTCCATTCGGTCCAGGAGCGGTTGTGGAATCGTCGCTAAGTTGTTAGCCGTTGCGATAAACATCACTTTCGATAAATCATACGGCTCTTCAATATAATGGTCGCTAAATGCATGATTTTGCTCAGGATCTAGCACTTCAAGAAGCGCAGCTGACGGATCCCCGCGAAAATCGCTTGACATTTTATCAATTTCATCAAGCAAAAATACAGGATTAATCGTTCCTGCTTTTTTCATTCCCTGAATGATTCGCCCCGGCATCGCCCCCACATAGGTACGGCGATGTCCGCGTATTTCCGATTCATCGCGAACCCCTCCTAGGGAAATGCGGACAAAATGGCGATTCAGAGACTTGGCGATCGAACGAGCTAGCGATGTTTTTCCTACTCCCGGTGGTCCAGCTAAGCAAAGAATCGGTCCTTTTAACGATTTCGTTAATTGCTGTACCGATAAATATTCAAGCACCCGTTCTTTTACCTTTTCAAGACCGTAATGCTCTTCGTGTAAAATCGTTTCCGCCCGTTTTATATCGTGAATGTCTTCTGTTTGCTTCGTCCATGGAAGAGCAAGAAGCCAATCAAGATAGTTGCGAATAACGGCACTTTCAGCGGAAGTCGCCGGAATCTTTTCATATCGTTCTAACTCTTTTAAGGCAGTTTCTCTGACATGATTGGGCATGCCAGCTGCTTCGATTTTCTCTTTGAGCGCTTCGACTTCCCCTGTTTTTCCTTCCTTTTCACCTAACTCTTTTTGAATCGCCTTCATTTGTTCACGTAAATAATATTCTTTTTGTGTCCGCTCCATCGATTGTTTCACGCGCATACTAATTTTTTTCTCGAGCTGCAACACTTCTTTTTCGTTATGAAGGATTCGAATAATTTTATGAACGCGTTCTTTTATGTCCACCGTTTCCAAGATGTCTTGCTTTTCTTCGAGTTTCAGCGGCAGATGCGAAGCGATAATATCCGCCATTCGTCCCGGCTCATCAATGTCGGCAATCGAAGCATAAATATCTGCCGATAATTTTTTGGATAAGTTTATGTATTGTTCAAAATACTCTAGCATCGTTCGCTTTAATGCTTCATCTTCTAAATCTTTTGCCGCTCGATCAACAAACTTTTCTACCTTAACAATAAAACATGGCTCTTCACTGACCGTAGCAACAATTTTCGCACGAACAATTCCTTCGACTAAAACGCGAAACGTTCCATTCGGCAGTTTGAGCAATTGTTTCACGCGCGCCAATGTCCCCATTTCATACATATCGTCAATGCTTGGTTCGTCAATGGAAACATCTTTTTGTGATATAAGCAAAATCGTATGATCCTCCACCATCGCTTTTTCCAATGCTTGAACCGATTTTTCACGACCGACATCCAAATGTAACACCATCGTCGGAAAAACAAGTAAGCCACGCAATGGAAGGAGGGGTACGATGATTTCTTTCTTTCTCGCCATGGCGAACACCTCCAACTCACTTCTATTCGTCTATTGTATAGCACAGCAGTATGTTTGTAAAATTGTATGCAAGCCGAAAAGCTGTGGCGGTGAAAATAGCACTCGAAGCCAAATGTTCGTCGTTCTTGCTTCTCACGAGGATGAATGTTATTTGGCACAAAAAAGCTGGCCCCCGAACTAGGCAATCACAAAAAAGCAAAGGGGAACACTTCTCTTTTGAAGTAAAATGTTCCTCATCCTCACTTTACAAGATGTAAGATAAGATGATTTCACGAAAGAAAGCCAGCACGGAAGGGACAAACCAAAAAGGTAGCTCTATATAACTTTCACATTGCATTTTCATTTTACAAAGAAAAGCCGACTTCGACATCACGGTTTGCCAAGTCGAAGTCGAGCAAGTATCTGCTTACACTGATTTCGTTTCTGAATGGTTCGACGTCGCAGGAACGACCTTATTTTGCTTATCATCTTTTTTAAAGACAACAGAAAATACTTCCTCTAAATGATGAACTGGAATAATCTCAATTCCTTCGATTTCCCGTAAAATCGACTGCATATTGTCAAACGGAATAATGACTTTTTTCGCTCCCGCTTGTTTCGCCGCTTTCACTTTTGGAAAAATCCCACCGACGGGTTTGACGTGACCATGGATGCTAATTTCCCCAGTCATCGCAATCGTTCGGTCAACCGATAGACCGTAGATGGCGGAGTAAATCCCAGTCGCCATCGCAATTCCGGCTGATGGTCCGTCGATCGGAATTCCTCCAGGAAAATTGACATGAATGTCGTAATGATCAGCCGGAACACCCATCGCCCGCAAAACGGTAATGACATTTTCGATTGATCCTTTCGCCATGCTTTTTCGACGAATTGATTTTTCTCGTCCGCCAATGCTTTCTTCTTCCACAATGCCGGTGATGTTAATCGTTCCTTTTTCTTTCGTCGGCAATGCTGTTACTTCAATTTCTAACAGCGCCCCCATATTTGGACCGTACACCGCTAATCCGTTGACTAATCCAACCATCGATGTATCGGCGATTTTCTTTTCATATCGCGGTGATAATTGGCTAGAGTGAATGACCCACTCAATATCTTTATCAAGAATCATTTCACGTTTTTCTGAAATGGCGATTCCGGCAGCGATTTGCATCATATTCACTGCTTCGCGACCATTTCGGGCATAAGAGGCAAGGATACGAATGCCATTTTCGGACACGTTTAAGCGAATTTTCTCCGCCGCTTTTCGCGCGATAAGCGCAATTTCATCTTGGTCAAGCTCGCGGAAAAACACTTCTAGACAACGCGAGCGAATCGCTGGCGGTATTTCGTTTGGCGTTCTTGTCGTTGCCCCGACGAGTCGGAAATCCGCCGGCAAGCCATTTTGAAAAATATCGTGAATATGGGTTGGGATTTGTGGATTTTCTTCACTGTAATACGCACTTTCAAAAAACACTTTCCGGTCTTCGAGCACCTTTAGCAATTTATTCATTTGAATCGGATGGAGCTCACCGATTTCATCAATAAATAAAATGCCGCCATGGGCATGTGTGACTGCTCCATGTTTTGGTTGCGGAATTCCAGCTTGTCCCATCGCGCCTGCTCCTTGGTAAATCGGATCGTGAACAGAACCGATTAACGGGTCGGCAATACCACGTTCATCAAATCGTGCCGTCGTCGCATCTAATTCTACAAAGACCGCGTTCTTTTTAAAAGGGGAAAGTGGATTTTTTTTCGCTTCTTCCAGCACAAGACGTGCAGCTGCAGTTTTCCCGACCCCCGGCGGTCCGTAAATAATGACATGTTGCGGGTTTGGACCGCATAGTGCTGCCTTTAATGCTTTAATGCCATCCTCTTGTCCGACAATGTCTTCAAAGCTCTTTGGTCTCACTTTTTCTGCAAGCGGCTCTGTTAACGAAATCGAACGTAATTTCCGCAGTTGTTCCATTTCTTTTCGCGATTCTTTATCAATGGAAACCTTTTGGGTTCGTTGATTTCTTAATAAATTCCAAAAATAGATACCAATGACAACCCCGAAAAATAGTTGTACCAATAAAGCAACGTTCGTCCAATTCATTAGCCAAAATCCTCCTGCCCTCTAAGTTATGTAGTATGTATAGTATCTCCGCCTTCGGGCAGGAATAAACAAAAAAGAGACTGCCTTCTTTTGTTAAGGCAGCCTCCTTTAGTGCTAAGCGGATGTTTTTCTTTCTTGTTCAACGACCGTACCGTCATGACGAATGAGCTTTGGCGGCATATTTCCACGCACCGTTTCCGCCGTAATGACACACTTTTGCACATCCTCGCGGGAAGGGAGTTCAAACATGACATCAAGCATAATCCCTTCGATAATGGAGCGAAGACCACGTGCGCCCGTTTTGCGTTCGATCGCTTTTTTCGCGATTTCTCGTAGCGCTTCCTCTTCAAATTCAAGCTCCACTTCATCTAGTTCCAACATTTTTTGATATTGTTTTACAATAGCGTTTTTCGGCTTTGTTAAAATGTCCACTAATGCTTGTTCATCAAGCGGTTCTAGACTCGTAATCACCGGCAAGCGCCCAACAAATTCTGGGATTAATCCAAATTTTAATAAATCTTCCGGTAACACTTTTGACAACAAGCTTTTTTCGTCGATATTCTCTTGCTGAATGTCAGTTCCAAAACCGATCACTTTTTTACCTAAGCGACGTTTAATAATTGGTTCAATGCCATCAAACGCTCCACCGCAAATAAATAAAATGTTCGTTGTATCGATTTGAATAAACTCTTGATGCGGATGTTTGCGCCCCCCTTGTGGTGGAACGCTTGCAATGGTTCCTTCTAAAATTTTTAACAGCGCCTGTTGTACTCCTTCTCCGGATACGTCACGCGTAATCGATGGGTTTTCAGATTTGCGGGCAATTTTATCAATTTCGTCAATGTAAATAATTCCTTTTTCTGCCTTTTCCACATCGTAGTCGGCCGCTTGAATAAGTTTTAAAAGAATATTTTCAACGTCTTCCCCGACATATCCCGCTTCGGTTAACGATGTTGCATCGGCAATCGCAAATGGAACGTTTAAAATACGCGCCAATGTTTGTGCGAGTAACGTTTTTCCGCTTCCTGTTGGCCCAATCATTAAAATATTGCTTTTCGATAATTCTACATCGTCAATTTTGCTGTTCGAGTTAATGCGTTTGTAGTGGTTATACACAGCAACCGCTAACGACTTTTTCGCTTCGTCCTGTCCGATGACGTATTCATCTAAAATTTCGCGAATCTCTTTTGGCTTTGGAACATCTTTGAATTCGATTTCCTCTTCGTTTCCTAATTCTTCCTCCACAATTTCTGTACATAGTTCAATACATTCATCGCATATGTATACACCAGGACCAGCAACAAGTTTGCGGACTTGATCCTGTGTTTTTCCGCAGAAAGAACACTTTAACTGTCCTTTCTCGTCATTAAATTTAAACATACTTTCACCCCTTGTTATCAAAATCACGCAATCGTATGTACTTTATTTAACCTTTCCACAAAACGTTAATTGTAAAACTTATGTACTCGTCATTTTATCATAAACCATCACAAAAACGCTAATAAAAAAATTGGAATGTATTAGAAAAGTTAGAAAATTTAAAATCACATACTGTAATTGTATGAAAGAACAAGGCACGAACGATTTCGCGCCTTGTTCCTTATTTATTATTATGCAACAGCTTTGCTATGTTCCACAAGAAAATCTGCTACTTTTTGGAATTTTAAATTTTCTTTGACGCCTTCCGTGCTGCCGAGTAGCTGTTTGAGGCGGTCGACAGATAAATTATAAGCTTCTGCCATTTTTTCAAGTTCTGCATTTACTTCTTCATCTGTCACGTCAATGTTTTCCGCTTTTGCAATTGCTTCTAATGTCAAGGAAATGCGGACACGCTTTTCAGCATCTTCTTTCATTTGCTCACGCAGCGCCGCTTCATCTTGACCGGAGAATTGATAGTAAAGTTCAAGGTTCAAGCCTTGCATTTGCAAACGTTGTTCAAATTCGCGTAACATGCGGTCTGTTTCATTTTTAATCATAGCTTCTGGGATGTCGATTTCTGCGTTTTCTGCCGCTTTTTCGACGACAGCGTCACGAAGAGCTGCTTCTGCTTCATTCTTTTTCGCTTCTTCTAATCTTTTTTGAATTTTTTCTTTCAGCTGCTCTAGCGTTTCGACTTCATCATCAACATCTTTTGCGAATTCGTCATCAAGTGCTGGAAGCTGTTTTGTTTTCACTTCATGCACTTTTACTTTGAATGTCGCTGGTTTGCCAGCTAATTCTTTGGCATGATATTCTTCTGGGAATGTCACTTCAACGTCTTTTTCCGCTCCGGCTTCTAAACCAATTAATTGGTCTTCAAAACCAGGAATAAATGTGCCAGAACCGATTTCAAGAGAATAGTTTTCCGCTTTTCCGCCTTCGAATGGCTCTCCGTCAACAAATCCTTCAAAATCGATAACGGCTGTATCACCGTTTTCGATCTTCCCGTCTTCTTTGACGACAAGTTCCGCATAATTTTCTTGAAGACGTTTTAATTCGTTTTCAACATCTTCGTCCGTAACAGTTGCATCCACTTTTTCAACTTCAAGCTCTTTATATTGACCTAATTTCACTTCTGGTTTTACTGTTACTTTCGCTGTGAAAATAAGGCTTTTTCCTTTTTCCATTTGCTCGATATCAATATGTGGATAATCAACAGGCTCAATACCTGCTTCTTCTACTGCCTTCGCATACGCTTCTGGCAATAAAATGTCAAGCGCATCTTGATATAACGCTTCCACACCAAAGCGTTTTTCAAATAGAGCACGAGGCACTTTTCCTTTGCGGAACCCTGGAAGACTAACGTTTTTTACTACTTTTTTAAATGCGGCATCCAGCCCTTGATTGACTTTTTCGGCATCTACTTCTACAGTAAGAACGCCTTCGTTCCCTTCTAGTTTTTCCCATTTTACTGACATATTGTTCCCTCCAACAAAAAATCATTCATGAATAAGATCATGAATACATGTTCATGATCTTTATATCCTATCATGTATGTAGATAAAATAGTAAAAACATATGCGTAATACAACCATTATATTATAACATACAACAACGATGTTTCAATATAAACTGCCTATTTAAGATAAGAAATTTCTTCTATTTCATAGAGTTTCTTGCAAAGCGGCTTTATATCTTCAAGACTTACATGATAGAGCTGAGCGATTTCTTCGATAGGTATCGATACTCCTTGAAACTGGCAAGCGACTGTATGAACCGCTGCCGCCCATTGCTTACAGGATGTCTGTGTAGGAGAAAATGGGTAAAGAATGTATACGTAGCGAAGCCAAATATGCGCAGCAATTTCATATAAACTTGGATTCTCGCTTGCTAAATGGTGTTCGAGCAGTTGTAATACATCCGCAGCAAAATGAGTCTCTATCGATTCATCGAGCATGGCTGGTATGACTGTCATCGTGTCGCCAAATTTTTTTATCGTCACTGTATCTCTCACCTGTTTTAATGTAAGCAAACGCAAAATCATCGTTTTGGTTATCGGATTATAACTTTCATCAGTTAAATATTGTGTCAAAACCGGAAGAATCGGAGTAATATCTTCATTTTCAAGCTGCTCGATGACTTTCATATGATCAGCGGCATTTTCTGACTCGGTTAATAGGCGAATATCCTCATTGTCTGAAAACGGCAATGGGTGTTCGCTCATTTTTTGGCTCAAGTGAAGCAAACGGGTGAAATGTTCGCGAACGGAAGAAGGAAGAGCGCGCTTTTGCAAAGCCGCTTGAACCGTTTCCTCTACTTGTTCATATTGTTGTAAATGGATTAAAATCGACAAATATATTTGCAAAAGCTGTATATCGTCTCCCCTTCCATCTTGAAGCATCAATTGACAACGCTGTTTTGCTTCTTCTAGCTCCCCCAATTCAAATAAACAAACGACGATACTAAGCTCCACTTCTGGATCGTTCGGTTCGATGTCATCCGCTTCATAGAAAAAGCGAAGCGCCTCCCGATACTGTTTTGCTTGTAACGCCTCTATTCCTCTTTCAAGTAACCGTTCTCGTAATTTTGGAAATTGAATAATATTTCCTTTGTTCTTTTTCATATTCATTCACCGCAATCCAATTTGCTTATCAGTGTATCAAGATTTCATGAAGGATACAAGTGGAAATAAAAAAGCTAACTCCGAAGCAGAGTCAGCTTTTGTCAAAAGTTACGAAACAGGATGATGCTTTTTCTCATATTCGATAATATATGGTTCATACACAAATGTTAAATCAATTTCATCCCAACCTTTCAGCATCAGCTGTTTTCGGTACGGGTCGATGTCAAACGTCCGATCAAATCCGGTTCCATCATATACGCGCTGCTCTTCAAGTGAGATCGTTAATTCGTAATCAGCGCGCACACTTTCTTGTAAAAGGTACTCGACGTCTTGTTTCGCTAATCGAATTGGCAATAGTCCATTTTTCAAACAGTTGTTATAAAAAATGTCGGCAAACGATGGCGCTATAACCGCCTTGAACCCGTAATCTTGTAATGCCCATGGGGCGTGTTCCCGAGATGAGCCACAGCCGAAATTTTCGTTTGCCACAAGAATTGTCGCACCTTGGTTCTCCGGACGGTTCAGTTCAAAATCAGGATTGAGCGTATGCTCGTTAATATACCGCCAGTCATAAAATAAGAATTTTCCGAATCCTGTACGCTCAATTCGTTTTAAAAATTGCTTTGGAATAATTTGATCTGTATCAACATTGGCACGATCGAGTCCAGCTACTTTTCCTTTATGGATTGTAAATGGTTGCATTCGTCTCTTTCCCCCTTAACGAACCGTCTCTGTTTGCAGTTTTCGAACATCAACAAATCGGCCATAAATCGCAGCAGCGGCAGCCATCACTGGGCTGACTAAGTGCGTTCTCGCCCCTTTTCCTTGTCTTCCTTCAAAATTGCGGTTGGATGTTGAAGCACATCGTTCTCCTTCCGGCACGACATCCGGGTTCATACTTAGACACATGCTACAACCGGAATCGCGCCATTCAAACCCAGCATCGATAAAGATCTGGGCCAAACCTTCCTCTTCTGCTTTTCGCTTTACCTGTTGCGATCCTGGTACAACAAGCGCCCGTACACCTGGCGCCACCTTTTTTCCTTGCACAATTTGCGCGGCTGCACGTAAATCACTAATGCGCGAATTCGTACAGGAGCCGATAAAGACGTGTTGAATAGGGATTTCCGTCATCGGTGTTCCCGGTTCAAGCCCCATGTATCGTAAAGCAAGTTGCGCAGCCTTTCGTTCCGTCTCTGTCGCAAAATCTTCCGGGTACGGTACGGTTCCATCAATCGCTATGCTCATTCCTGGAGTCGTTCCCCACGTGACCATCGGAGCGATCGCAGCAGCATCGATTTCAATTGTTTTATCATATGTCGCTCCCTCGTCTGTCGCAAGTTGCCGCCAGCGCTCTACCGCTTTCTCAAACTCTTCTCCCTTCGGAGCATATTTTCGTCCTCGTAAATATTCAAACGTCGTTTCATCAGGGCTCACTAATCCTGCGCGCGCTCCTGCTTCAATCGCCATATTACAAATGGTCATGCGCTCTTCCATTGACATGTTGCGTATGACATCACCGGTAAATTCAATAATGTAACCCGTTCCAACGTCAACTCCATACCGATGAATAATCGCTAAAATGACATCTTTCGCCGTGACTCCTTCTTCTAACCGGCCGTTGACACGAATTTGCAATGTCTTCGGACGATGTTGCCATAGCGTTTGGGTCGCTAGCACATGTTCGACCTCACTCGTCCCGATTCCGAACGCAAGCGCGCCAAACGCCCCGTGTGTCGATGTATGACTGTCTCCGCAAACGATTGTTTTCCCCGGCTGCGTCAATCCTAATTCAGGCCCGATGACATGAACGATTCCTTGTTCGGAACTGTATAAATCGGCAAGCGCGATGGAAAACTCGCGACAGTTTCGTTCTAACGCTGTCATCTGGTTTCTCGCTACTTCATCTTCAATAACAAAGCGATTGACCGTCGGAACATTGTGGTCCATCGTCGCAAAGGTTAAATCAGGGCGGCGCACTTTCCGCCCTTTTTGCCGCAATCCTTCAAACGCTTGCGGAGAGGTGACTTCATGGACTAAATGCAAATCGATATATAGTAAATCCGGTTTTCCTTCTTCACGATAAACAACATGATTTTCCCAAATTTTTTCAATAATTGTTTTCGGTTTCACTCGTTCCACCTCTCTTACCAGAAATGTATGCTCATTATTTCACAACTAGCAATGATATAGCGGCGCACATGCTCTTGGCATGCGCAAGTATTAGGCATAGACAGCCATAATATTCAAAATTGCCCCATCATCAAGAATGGTCGCTTTAATTTCGTTAACCATTTCTTTCGTCGAAACGATGCGCTGGCCATTTCGCGCTACATCCGCTGTGCGATATCCTGATGTCAGCACTTGTTGAACCGCCTTCTCGATCGCTTTTGCTTCCTCATGCAAGCCAAAAGATAGGCGAAGCATCATCGCACTTGACAAGATCATTGCAATCGGATTCGCTTTATTTTGTCCAGCAATGTCAGGAGCAGATCCATGAATCGGTTCATATAAGCTCGGGCCGGATGTCGACAAGCTTGCTGACGGTAGCATGCCAAGGGAGCCGGCTAACATGGATGCCTCATCGCTCAAGATGTCGCCAAACATGTTTTCCGTCACAAGCACATCAAACTGTTTGGGATTACGAATAAGCTGCATCGCCGCATTATCGACAAGCATATGCTCTAACTTGACATCTGGAAAATCGCGGGCAACTTCCTCAGCGATTTCACGCCACATTCGACTTGATTCAAGCACATTCGCTTTATCGACAGACGTCACTTTTTTTCGTCTTTTTCTCGCAAGTTCAAATGCGGTTGTCACAATTCGCTTGATCTCTTCACGTTTATAAAGAAGCGTATCCACCACTGTTTCTTCACCGTCTTCAACATGGCGACCGCTCGGTTTTCCAAAATACAATCCACCTGTTAGTTCCCTTACAATTAACAAGTCAACATCTTGAATGACCTCTGCTTTTAAAGGAGAAGAATCAATTAAGCTATCATAAAACTTCACTGGGCGTAAATTTGCGAACAAATTCATCTCTTTCCGAATTGCCAACAATCCCTTTTCTGGACGCAAATGCGGAGGATTTTGATCCCATTTTGGACCACCAACAGCTCCAAGAAGTACCGCATCGCTTTGTCGACACATCGCAAGCGTTTCGTCTGGCAACGGCGTTCCTTTTTGATCGATCGCTTCACCGCCAATGAGTCCGTAAACAAATTCAAATTGGTGATGAAATCTCGTGGCAACTGCTTGTAAAATTTCCACAGCTCCCTTTGTTACCTCTTTTCCAATTCCGTCTCCCGGTAATACGGCAATCCGATAATTTCCCATTTTGCTCCCCCTCCGTTATTTCATTGCTACTTTTGGATTTTCTACACGCATTTTCTCAATCATGAAAACGCGATTGACGGCATTAATGTACGCTTTCGCTGAGGCTTCCAGTACGTCTTGCGCAGTACCTCGACCGCTTGTTTCAATGTCATTGACACGCACTTTGACAAACACTTGCGCAAGCGCATCCCTTCCACTGCTGACTGATTCGATTCGATAGTCCAATAGTATAACGGACGTCTTAAAGCATCGCTCTAATGTGTTATACAACGCTTCGACGCTTCCTGCTCCCGTCGCTGCTTCTTGTATTTCGTTTTCTTGTCCGTCTTTTAATACAACAACAGCGGTTGGAATTTGGTTGGTCCCGTATTGGACTTGAATGGAAGAAAGTTGATAAAACTCTTTGAAATGATCAAATTTTTCTTCAAAAATCAGTGCGACTAAATCATCGTCCGTAATGTCTTTTTTCTTATCTGCTAATCCTTTAAAGCGAACGAATAATTTGTTAATTTCGTCCTCAGACAATGTATATCCAAGCTCTTCCACACGATTCCGCAATGCATGGCGGCCAGAATGTTTTCCTAACACCATCGAGTTCGATTGAACACCGACAAGCTCCGGCGAAATGATTTCGTATGTCGTTTTTTCTTTTAATACGCCATCTTGGTGAATCCCCGATTCATGAGCGAAGGCGTTTTTGCCGACGATCGCTTTGTTCGCCGGAATTACCATTCCTGTCAATTTGCTGACCAAATTGCTTGTTCGTTTAATTTCTTGAAGGTTGAGACGCGTTGCGGCTTGATAATAATCTTTGCGAATATATAACGCGACTGCTACTTCTTCTAATGCAGCGTTCCCTGCTCGCTCACCGATTCCGTTAATCGTTCCTTCGACTTGGGTTGCGCCATGTTCAATCGCCGCTAATGAGTTCGCTACTGCCATTCCTAAATCGTCATGGCAATGAGCAGAAAGAGATACTTTTTCAATATTCGGAATATTGTTGGTTAAAAAGGCGAAAATTTCCCCATATTCTTTCGGGGTAATATACCCCACTGTATCAGGAATGTTAATCACATTCGCTCCTGCTTTAATCACTTCCGAAATAATTTTCACTAGAAATGGAAGTTCGCTACGACAAGCATCTTCCGCAGACCATTGAACAATCGGAAAATAACGTTTTGCATACTTCACTGTAGCTACTGCTGTATCAATGACTTGTTCTGGTGTCATGCGCAATTTATGGAACATATGAATCGGGGATGTTGCAATAAACAGGTGAAGACGTGGTTCTGCTCCGCCTTTTAACGCTTCCCATGCAGCATCGATGTCGCTCTGTACCGAGCGAGAAAGCCCGGTAACAGAGCATGTTCTGATCGTTTCCGCGATTTGTTTTACCGCTTGAAAATCACCTTTTGAAGCAGCTGGAAATCCCGCTTCAATAATGTCAACTCCGAGACGTTCGAGCTGACGAGCAATCTCCAATTTTTCTTGTAAATTCAAATTCACTCCGGCTGATTGTTCACCATCACGCAATGTTGTATCAAAAATGTTAATTTTTCGCACTCGAAACCACCACGTCTTTCTGTTTTGCCTTTACAAACGGCATCATGCTTCGCAACTGGCGACCGACAATTTCAATGAGGTGCTCTGTTTCACGTCTGTTAATCGCATTAAATTCTGGACGGTTCGCTTGATTTTCTAAAATCCATCCTTTCGCAAACTTGCCGGTTTGAATATCATGAAGCACTTGTTTCATCTCTGCTTTGACAGAATCATTAATGACGCGCGGTCCAGAGATGAAATCACCCCATTGTGCCGTATCAGAAATCGAATGACGCATCCAAGAAAGACCTCCTTCGTACATCAGGTCTACGATCAATTTCATCTCATGCAAACATTCAAAATAAGCGACTTCTGGTTGATAGCCTGCTTCTACGAGCGTTTCAAATCCCGCTTTAATCAGCGATGTTAATCCACCGCATAATACCGCTTGCTCACCGAATAAATCTGTTTCTGTCTCTTCTTTAAACGTCGTTTCTAGCACTCCAGCTCTTGTTGCACCGATCGCTTTTGCGTAAGCAAGCGCCGTTTCTCTTGCTTCTCCTGTTACATCCTGATAGACAGCAATTAATGCTGGTACACCAGCTCCTTCTGTATAAGTGCGGCGAACTAAATGTCCCGGGCCTTTCGGAGCGACTAGAAACACATCGACATGATCCGGTGGAACAATTTGATTGAAATGAATATTAAACCCGTGAGCAAATACTAGTGCATTTCCCGGCTGTAACTCCTGCTCAATTTCTTCTTTGTATACGTCTGGTTGTTTTTCATCCGGAAGCAATACCATCACAATATCGGCTTCTCTTGTTGCTTCACGAACGGTCCGAACTTGAAATCCATCCTTTTCTGCTTGTTCCCATGATTTTCCTCGGCGAAGCCCGACGATAACATTTACTCCGCTGTCACGAAGATTCTGAGCATGAGCATGGCCTTGAGAACCATATCCAATAATCGCAACTGTTTTGGTCTGTAAATATTTTTCGTTTGCATCTCCGTTATAATAGACTTTTGCCATAGTAAATCCTCTCCTTTTATTTGTTAAATTTAAATGATGAAAGCTGTTTTATAGGATGCGGCTGTTTTTTGTGAGCCGCGTGTAAACGCAGTTGTTCCTGTTCGTGCTACTTCTTTAATTCCATAAGGTTTTAATAAATCAATGAGAGCTTCTACTTTTTCCGGTTCGCCTGTAACTTGAACAACAAGACTGTCTCGGCTCACATCGACAATTGAGGCGCGGAACGGTTCAATGAGCGTATAAATTTCTTGGCGCAAGGCCGGCGTGACAGAAACTTTAATGAGCGCCAATTCCCTAGCCACAATCGCTTGATCGGTAATATCATTCACTTTCAGCACATCAATCTGCTTGTTTAATTGTTTGGTAATTTGCTCTGCTGTACGCTCATCTTCTACATTCACGACAAATGTCATCCGTGAAACCCCTTCTGTTTCTGTATGCCCAACGGTAATACTTTCAATGTTGTAATGGCGTTTTGTAAATAGTCCAGTAATGCGATTCAGTACGCCGGGACGATTATTCACCGTCATTGTAATGATTCGTCGCATGGTTTCACCCCCACCATTTCATGCAATCCTTTTCCTGGTGCGACCATCGGGTACACATTTTCATCAGCTGTGACGTGAAAATCTAACAGTACAGGTTCATCAAGCGAAAATGCTTGTTTTAATATTTCACAGGCCTCTGCTTCTGTTTTTGCACGAAATCCTTTCATGTTGTAAGCCTCTGCCAGCTTGACAAAATCCGGCTGGTTTGGAATGAGTGAGTGAGAATACCGTTTTTCATAAAAGATTTCCTGCCATTGACGAACCATGCCGAGCGACTGATTATTAACGATGATCACTTTAATCGGTAAGTTCAATTCCCGAATGACGGACAACTCTTGTAACGTCATTTGAAATCCGCCGTCACCGACAATCGAAATGACCGTAGCGTTTTTGTCTGCTAATTGAGCGCCGATCGCTGCCGGAAGACCGAATCCCATTGTTCCAAGTCCACCGGAAGTCACCCAGCGATGCGGCTTATTGAACTTATAATATTGCGCCGCCCACATTTGATGTTGTCCAACATCGGTTGTAATAATCGCTTCCCCATTCGTAAATTCGTAAATCATTTCGATCAACTTTTGTGGTTTGATTGTTTGCACATCATTTTTGTAATAAAGCGGAAATTGTTTTTTCCATTCATTTAGCTGAGCGAGCCAAGCCGTTGTATCCGCCGGTTTTCCTTCTTGATGAATCAATTCTTTTAACGCTTCTTTCGCATCGCTGACAATCGGAATTTTCGTCGGAACGTTTTTGCCAATTTCTGCTGGGTCGATGTCAATATGGGCGACAGTCGCGTTTGGAGCAAAATATTTTAAGTTTCCAGTCACGCGATCATCAAAGCGTGCGCCGATATTAATGAGCAAATCACATTCGTATAGAGCCATATTCGCGGTATATGTGCCGTGCATGCCTGCCATTCCCAGAAACAATGGATGGTCAGCCGGAAATCCTCCTAATCCTAACAACGTATGAATGACTGGAATATGCTGTTGTTCTGCGTACTGTTGCAACTCTTTCGAAGCGTTGGCATGCAGAACACCTGCTCCTGCTAAAATGACTGGCTTTTTCGCTTGGCTAACCGCTTCGACTAACTTGCGAATTTGCAAGTGATTCGGATGAATCGTCGGCTGATATCCCGGCAAATGAATCTCTTGCTCGTAATCAAATTCCCCTTCCATCGTTGTCATGTCTTTTGGAATATCGATTAACACAGGACCTGGCCTGCCAGTTGTGGCAATATGAAACGCTTCTTTAATGATTTTTGGCAACTCTTGAATATCACGGACTTGATAGTTGTGTTTCGTAATCGGCATCGTAATGCCAACGACATCCGCTTCTTGAAAGGCATCGGAGCCGATGACATTGGAAGCAACTTGCCCGGTAAAAACGACAAGTGGTAACGAATCAATCATCGCATCCGTTAATCCTGTCACAATGTTTGTGGCTCCGGGACCCGATGTGGCAATAACCACTCCCGGTTTTCCAGAGATACGCGCATATCCTTCCGCAGCATGAATCGCTCCTTGCTCATGACGCGTTAATACATGAAATACCCCAGAACTATACAGTTTGTCATAAATCGGTAATACTGCCCCGCCGGGATACCCAAAAATCACTTCCACGTTTTCGGCCTTTAATGCCTCAATCAGCATTAATGCTCCGCTCATTTTTGTCTTTTGCGCCCGTTTTTCCTCTACTTTCATATTTGCCATGCTTCATCCTTCCTCCCCATTTTCTAAAAACCATTAAAAAAACCTTTTCGCCCCATCATGACCTTGTCAGGTCAAAGGGGCGAAAAGGTTTCCTTTCCGCGGTACCACCCTTCTTCGTGGCCGTATGACCACCTCATGAGCGTCCGCTGAACAAGCGGCCGCTCTTTTTAATAACGAGTGAAGTGTGTTTCACCCGGCCAACTCTACTAGTTTGGTTACGTTCAAGTTGGCACTCGGAGGTGAGTTCATCAAACGGAGGCATCACCGGTTTTCAGCTCCCCCGGCTCTCTGTAGATACCCTTGCCGCTGACTACTTATCCTCTTCAACGCTTTTTCCTTCTATATTTGTCATGGTGCATTATCCAACGTTTGCATTCGGTTGATATACTTTAACTCCTTCAGAAACGACGCGCTGTCTGAACGCTTCAAGCAATCGCTTCGTATGCTGTCCGGGTACTCCATCGCCAATGACGCGACCGTCAACTTTCACAACCGCAATCACTTCAGCTGCTGTTCCTGTTAGAAAGACTTCGTCCGCCGTATACACATCATGGCGAGTAAACGGCTCTTCTTTAACAACATAGCCAAGCTCACGGGCAATATCTATAATCGCATCACGTGTAATTCCTTCAAGAGCCCCAACGTATCCAGGCGGCGTATAAAGAACACCATTCTTGACGATAAACACATTGTCACCCGATCCTTCTGCCACATATCCTTGATCATTTAACATTAACGCCTCGCTCACATTTGCCAAATGTGCCTCAATTCTTACAAGGATGTTATTTAAATAGTTCAGCGATTTGACTTTTGGACTGAGAACGTCTGAACGGTTTCTTCTTGTTGGTACTGTCACCACTTCAATTCCTGTTTCATATAAATGTTTTGGGAAGATTGCCAATGGCTCGACAATGACAACAACTTGAGGTTTCTGACATTTGTACGGATCAAGTCCTAAATCACCGATACCTCTTGAGATAACAACGCGAATATATGCGTCTTGAAACTGATTTTTTTGAACAGCTTGAACAATGATGTCCGTCATCTCTTCTTTTGAGTAAGGAATTGTTAATAAAATTGATTTAGCGGAATTATAAAGGCGGTCAATATGCTCTTGCAGACGAAAAACATTGCCGCTATAGACACGAATTCCCTCGAACACTCCATCTCCATACAAAAAACCATGATCATATACAGAAATTTTGGCGTTTTCTTTTGTGACAAATTCACTGTTTAAAAAAATCCATTGTTCACTCAACGTTTTTCCCCTCTTCCCTTGCTAAGTGAGCCCTCTTTGTGGGTGTACTGTTTTTATTCTTTTGATTTATTTGAAAATTATAATAATCCCAAAACAAAGGAGAGTCAATACTATTTTTTGAATATTTAGATTCGTTAGACTATTTGTATACGCTTACATTACGATGAAATCAAGAGATGAGCTAGCGAGAAAATTTTTTATGAAAAGGGGAAGCAACATTAAAAGATCTAATAAAAAAGCCTTTCTTTCCTAAGTAAGGAAAGAAAGGCTTTAAGCGTCCCAGGAGAGATTCGAACTCCCGACCGACGGCTTAGAAGGCCGCTGCTCTATCCAGCTGAGCTACTGGGACATGATATTCAATTTACGAAGTAGTCTCACCGCATTTCGTCCCGCTTCCTCTCAGAAAGATGATTCAAGAAGCAGTTTAAGCGGTACGATGTAGCTATCTCTCAGGGAGGGGATTCGATCGTGCTTTATCCAGATGAGTTACTACGACGTTCCAAAGACATTTTTTATTATAGGGGAGCATCTCTATAAAGTCAAGATATAAAAAGGAGCGAGAGGTCATTTCTCGCTCAAAATGTGAATGATTTTGTTAAGGATGATACTTCTTGTCCATTGATGTCGTAAAATTGCACCGTTGCCTGTCCGTTGTCCATTTGCAACAAAGCATATGTTTTTTCTTTTCTCATCCGCGGCAGGGCAATGCTCCCAGGGTTAATGAAGAGAATATCATGAATCATCTCTGCCCCTGCAATATGGGAATGCCCAAAACAAACAACTTTTGCTCCCGTTTCTTGAGCACGATAATATAGGTTCATAAGCGTCATTTTTACATTATAAAGATGACCATGCGTAATAAAAAAGCGAACCCCTTGAATCTCTTCTATGCGTTCTTTTGGAAATTCGGTGGTAAAATCACAATTACCTCGAACATACAAAAAACTTTCCAATTCTGCGCAATCTGCTGGTAGTTCGGAATCACCACAATGAATCAATGCGTCTACTTCGTTATGATATCGTTGTTTGATTTCGATTAACTCTTTGGTCAATCCATGGCTATCGCTTGCAATGAGCACTTTCATTTCTCTTTACTCCCCGTTATTGATAATTTCATTCCACTGCTTTTCTAGTTTAGCTAGAGCATTGGCGCGATGGCTAATTCCGTTCTTTTCTTCCTTTGTCAATTCCGCCATCGTTTTTCCTTTTTGCGGAACATAAAAAATTGGATCGTATCCAAATCCATTTTCTCCTCTTGGCTCTTCTGTAATATATCCTTCACACGTTCCCTCAACTACGACAGTGCGACGGTGAGGCATGGCTACAGCTAGCGCACAATGGAAGCGAGCCGTTCTCTTTTCCAACGGAACTTCTTTGAGCTCCTCTAATACTTTGGCAATGTTGGCTTGATCATCTTTTTCCTCGCCAGCATAGCGTGCCGAATACACCCCAGGTCTTCCGCCAAGCGCATCAATCGATAATCCAGAATCATCCGCAATGACCATTGTATGAAAATACTCTGCCATCGTTTCCGCTTTTAATATCGCGTTTTCGGCGAATGTATGTCCCGTTTCTTCCACATCCGGACAATGAGGAAAATCTAATAAAGACTTTACCTCAACTCCTTTTTTCGCAAGTAATGTTTGAAATTCCTTTGCTTTTCCCGCATTTTTCGTCGCAATAATGACTTCTTTCATGCTTCTTTCACTCTCTCCTCTGTGCTCATTTTGGCACCAATTTGTTCTGCTAATGATCCCAATATTTCCTTTTGAATATCGATAAGTTGTCGAATTCCTAGTTCTGCTGTCTCTAATAGCTCGTTTAATTGCTCGCGTGAAAACGTTGCTTCTTCTCCTGTTCCTTGAATTTCAACAAAATGGCCTGCCCCCGTCATGACGACGTTCATATCTACTTCTGCTTGCGAATCTTCAGCATAATTTAAATCAAGAATGACACCGTGTTGCGGATCGATTCCCACTGATGTAGCAGCAAGAAAATCGGTAACAGGAATCTCCGCCAATCGTTTTTCTTCTACCAATTTTGCAAACGCTAGTACCATCGCAACAAATGCTCCCGTAATCGATGCTGTACGCGTACCACCATCCGCTTGAATAACATCACAATCAATCCAGATCGTCTTTTCTCCAAGTTTTTCTAAATCTACGACAGAACGAAGCACCCTACCAATAAGACGCTGAATTTCCATCGTGCGTCCAGAAACTTTCCCTTTGCTTGATTCACGTACATTTCGTTGCTCTGTGGCACGTGGTAACATCGCATATTCGGCAGTAATCCATCCTTTTCCCCCACCGCGCATAAATGGCGGCACTTTATCATCAATGCTCGCCGTACAAATGACCTTTGTATCCCCAACCGTAATAAACACAGAGCCTTCTGCATGTTTAATAAAATGCGTTTCAATATGTACTGGCCGCAGCTGTTTGTTTTCTCTTCCATCGACTCTCATGAAAAAGCCCCCTTAATGAAGTGCACAATATAAATAGAAAGAGGTGGCGTGATAGCCTACCTCTTTTTATATCATAGTATAGCATTAAAAACTACCTGTATTCACATTTTCTGGTCTTGTCACCGGCTCGGAAAGTGCTTTTCCGTCTTCTTTCACAAGATTCGCTTTGCCGTTGACGGTAATCGCCACACTTTCAACACCTTTTTGTTCAGTGAGTGAAAGAACAAGTGAATTTAAAACATGATCGGAAATGACATTTTTCTTATTGCTTCCGTAAATGGCATCGTTAAAGTTCAACGTAACTTTACCATCTTCGTATTTTGGCTTTCCTACTAATTGTACATCCGGTTGAAAATCGCTCACAAGTCCATCTCCATAACTCGGCCCCTTAATCAACTCATTGACAACAGCGACAATATCATCTTTTTCTTTATTCGAAACGCGCCGTGTAACCGGCACATAGTAAGTATGTTCCCCTTGTTGCGCCAAAAAATAGACTGTAACCGGGTGAGTATTCGTAATGTCGACAACTCCGCTTGTATCCATGTTAATTCCATCTTCACGGCTTACGCCATCTTGAATCGGCGTTTTATTCACTGGCATGACGGTTTGGTCATAACCATTAATGCGAATTTTTACTTTCTTAACATTATCGAATTGCGTTAATGTCCATGTAATGGCTTGCAAAATTTTCTTTTCATCTTCCGGTTTATAATTAGCAAACTCCGGGGAAAAATCAGCAATAATGGTCCCATCTTTTTCAAGCTTGACTCCCAGTACTCGCGTATCCGCCGGTAGTACGGCTCGGAACCCGTTCGGTAATAGTTCAGAAACAGGTCCACCTTCGACCAAATATTCTAACGCTTGTTTTGCAACGGCATCTGTTTTCGGTAACTCAAGTGTTTGTGGAACAACGAAGCCGTTTTTATCAATTAAATACAGCTCTCGTTTGACAGTCTCGGTCGCTTTTTGTTCTTCTTTTACCTCCCCTGTGCGGTCTCCCTGTTTTCCAGTTGATTGCTGCAGCGATTTTCCGTCTTCTAAATAGCTGACATCCTGTGGTGGGTCAATCTCTTTCACTGCCTTATCTTTTCCAAACAATCCGCAGCCGCTAAGCAATATCGCTGAAGTAATTACAGATGCTGCAAGTTTTAACGTTCGGCGATTGAACATGGCCTTTCCCTCCTACTTATGGTTTGTACTACTATGTATACGAGCCTTTTAGAAAAATAGAATAAAAAAATCCTTCAGCTAAATTGCTGAAGGATTTTTTTACAGTTCGATCGTTTTGACATTTTCGATTGGTTTTCTAAACCATTTTGAAGCAATTTTTTGAAACAATTCTTTTGGCCCTGTTGTTAAGAAGAGATGCTCGTTATATCGCTTTCCTGTATGCAGCAAATGACTATGGTGCAAAATCGCGCTTACCTCGCGGGCCGTTTCATCACCGGAACAAATTAATTTGACCTTTTTTCCCATGTACTCTTTAATTAATGGACTTAATAATGGGTAGTGAGTACATCCTAAAATAAGAACATCAATGTCGCTTGATTTTAAAGGTTCAAGCGATTCGGCAACAATTTCTTTTGCCTCGTCCCCTTCGAAATTTCCGCTCTCTACAAGCGGAACAAATTTCGGACAAGCTAAACTTTCAACATGAACTCGATTGTTGATAGATTTGAGCGCTTTTTCGTATGCTCCGCTTTTCACTGTACCAATCGTACCAATAACACCGATATGCTCGTTTTTCGTCATTTTTAATGCTGCCCGCGCTCCTGGATGCACCACACCTAACACAGGAATATCCAATTGTTCACGAATCTCTTCTAACACAACGGCCGTAGCCGTATTACAAGCGATAACGAGCATTTTGATGTCGTATTGTAATAAATAATTCGTCATTTCCCATGTAAACTGACGAATCTCTTCTTCTGGACGCGGACCATATGGACAACGTGCTGTGTCTCCTAGATAAACAATTTGTTCCTTTGGCAACTGCCGCATAATTTCTTTTGCAACAGTAAGTCCTCCAACTCCTGAATCAATAACACCAATTGGTCTTTCCAAGTGATCGCCTCATTCTTTCTTCATTTCTTGATGTAATTTTTTAAGCTTTTTTCTAAAAAGACAATCTCTTCTTCCGAAAAACTTTCCAGTACTTGTGCTAAATCATGTTGTCGCTTTTTAATGACTTCCTCAATAATTCGTTCACCTTCTTCAAGAAGATGAATTCGCACCACCCGTCGATCATGTTTGTCTCTGACTCTTGCTACTAATCCATTTTTCTCCATTCGATCCACTAAGTCAGTTGTTGTACTGCATGCCAAATACATTTTGTTCGATAATTCACCGACAGTCAAGTCCCCTTCTTCTAACAGCCACTGTAAGGCAACAAATTGAGGGGGAGTAATCGGATATTGCGTTAGAATCTCTCGTCCTCTCTGCTTTAACTCTGCAGCGATAAAACGCAGCAATTTTTCAACTCTACAACAGCAGCTTTTCGCCCAAATTGGGATGACATACGATCTCCCCTATAACCGCGCACGCATTTATTATTGTTTACTTTTTTTTATGAAAATGCAAGCAACATGCACTATCTTCATTTTACTACACTTTGCTGCATAATCAATGACAAGAGAGCAAGCTCCAAGTGTTCTCCTCTCTAGAGAGAAGGTTAGAGAACTGACCGCAGAGCCAGACCAAACGACAGAGCGAAGCGATTTTCCAGATACTGCGCCTGCAATGCCTCGGCCCATGTCAGCGAAGAAGTTGATTCAAGCAGTTGACACGTTGGCAACTGAGCTAAACTGTTCTTCTCAAAAAAAGAAAGATATACATTCTGATATGACAAAAAGCAAAGACCCAATGGCCTTTATCTGCGCATACATGGAGCGTAACATTTCAGCCTTCTACTCCCCTGCATAAGTAGATCACTAACTATTTAACTTTAATGAAATCATTGACAAATTAAAACATGCCTTCATTCATTAACAAAATTTTTGCGGCTTGATCAGTTAACAATAATAAACCGGCTACCTTAAAAGTAAGGTTAGCCGGCATTTCCTATAGTTCAAGTTCCCCCATTCGAAGCAATTCAATGACCGCTTGTGAGCGCCCCTTCACTCCGAGCTTTTGCATTGCGTTCGAAATGTGGTTACGAACTGTTTTTTCACTAATAAACAGTTCACTTGCAATCTCTTTCGTTGTTTTATCTTGAACTAATAATTCAAACACTTCTCTTTCTCTTTTTGTGAGTAACGGCTTTGATTGAAATGATTTCTCCTTCAATTATTGTAACCCTCCTTGCTTTAGCCAGACCTGAACAACCGGATGGGTATTATTCACCATATAGTATGTAAAACGGAGGGTTACGGTGACAGCAATTCGCTTATCTACTAGAAAAATAGGTACTTTATCTAAAAAAACGAAACGACTTGTGACTGCTGTAATCGTTGTCTCATCTCTTCATTCCATGGAACACTTCTTCCCGTTCTTTTGTTAATTTGCACAAGCGCTCCTCGACCGACAAACACAATCTCTTTGTTGTCTCTTTTCGCCATATAATGAAAATCGACCGATGAACGACCGATTTGGTGCACTTTCACGTATACGTAAAGCTCATCATTAAAAAAGACTTGCTGTAAAAAGTCGCACTTTAGATCAGCGACTACTGGAATTTCTTCCGATTGTGCACTTGTCCATTGCCCCATAAAACCGATACGTTTTAAAAATTCAGTTCGTACCTCTTCAAAATAAATAAATGGGACTGTATTGTTTAAATGACCAAACATATCTGTTTCGCAAAAGCGCACTTTGATACGATGAAAAAAGGTAAAGGATTGCTGCCATTCTTCCATGTTACCAATATAATCAATGTTCTTCATTGAATTCCCCCTAACAAAAATCCTCTTCATGGGAGCCCATGAAGAGGATCAGTAGTTATACCTCGTCGCTTCCGAAGAAGTTGCGGAACATTTGGATCGTTGCTTCACGGTTTAATGCGGCAATTGATGTCGTTAATGGAATGCCTTTTGGACAAGATTGGACGCAGTTTTGCGAATTACCGCAGTTCGCAAGACCACCATCTCCCATAATGGCTTGTAACCGTTCCGCCTTATGCATCGCTCCTGTCGGATGAGCATTGAACAACCGTACCTGAGAAAGCGGTGCTGGACCGATAAAGTTCGATTTGCTGTTGACATTCGGGCATGCTTCCAAACAAACTCCGCATGTCATACATTTAGAGAGTTCATACGACCATTGTCGTTTCCGTTCCGGCATGCGTGGACCAGGACCTAAATCGTACGTTCCGTCAATCGGAATCCATGCTTTCACTTTCTTCAATGAATCAAACATACGGCTGCGGTCCACTTGAAGGTCGCGAATTACCGGAAATGTCCGCATTGGCTCTAGACGAATCGGCTGTTCTAATTTATCGATAAGGGCTGTACAGGATTGGCGTGGTTTCCCGTTAATGACCATCGAACAAGCTCCGCAGACTTCTTCCAGACAGTTCATGTCCCAAGTAACCGGGGTCGTTTTTTCTCCTTTAGCATTTACCGGATTGCGACGAATTTCCATAAGCGCAGAAATGATGTTCATATTCGGACGATACGGAATTTCGAATTCCTCTTCGTATGGCGCAGAATCAGGACGATCTTGTCGAGTGATAATGAGGCGAATCGTTTTTTTCTCGCTCATGATTATTTCACTTCCTCTTTCTTTTTCGTATAGTCGCGTTTGCGTGGCTTAATTAACGACGTATCTACATCCTCGTAATGGAATGCCGGCCCATCTGGTGTAAAACGAGCCATCGTTGTTTTGAGCCACTCTTCGTCATTGCGCTCTGGAAATTCTGGTTTATAGTGAGCACCACGGCTCTCATTGCGGTTGTAAGCCCCTAACGTAATGACACGTGCTAATTGCAGCATGTTGTATAACTGACGAGTGAAAGATGCCCCTTGGTTGCTCCATTTTGCAGTGTCGTTAATGTTAATATTTTTATAACGCTCCAGCAACTCTTGAATTTTTTCGTCTGTTTTCAAAAGCTTGTCATTATAGCGAACAATGGTGACGTTATCAGTCATCCACTCGCCAAGTTCTTTATGAAGAACGTAGGCATTTTCTGTTCCATCCATTGACATAATATTGTCCCATTTTTCTTCCTCTTGTTTCAAATAGCGGTCGTATAATGAAGATGGCATCGCATCGGACGACTTTTCTAATCCACGAATGTATTCTACCGCTTTTGGACCCGCGACCATACCGCCGTAAATCGCAGACAACAATGAGTTTGCACCTAAACGGTTCGCTCCGTGCATCGAGTAATCACATTCTCCGGCAGCAAACAAGCCTTTAATATTGGTCATTTGATCGTAGTCGACCCATAAGCCTCCCATTGAGTAGTGAACAGCAGGGAAAATTTTCATCGGGACTTTTCGTGGGTCTTCGCCCATGAATTTCTCATAGATCTCGATAATTCCACCAAGCTTCACGTCCAATTCTTTTGGATCTTTATGGGAAAGATCCAAATACACCATGTTTTCTCCATTAATGCCAAGCTTTAAATCTACGCACACATGGAAGATTTCCCTTGTAGCAATATCGCGAGGTACTAAATTTCCATAAGCTGGGTATTTCTCTTCCAAGAAATACCACGGTTTACCATCTTTATATGTCCATACTCGTCCACCTTCACCGCGAGCCGATTCGCTCATGAGGCGTAATTTATCATCCCCCGGAATGGCAGTTGGGTGGATTTGGATAAATTCACCATTCGCATAGTAAGCGCCTTGTTGATAAACAATCGAAGCTGCTGAGCCTGTATTAATAATTGAGTTTGTCGATTTTCCGAAAATGATTCCAGGTCCGCCTGTGGCCATAATGACCGCATCTGCAGGAAACGCTTTAATTTCCATTGTCGTTAAGTTTTGTGCGACGATTCCGCGACAAATTTGTTCATCATCTAATACAGCAGATAAAAATTCCCATCCCTCGTATTTAGTGACAAGTCCGGCTACTTCGTGGCGGCGCACTTGCTCATCGAGCGCATAAAGCAGCTGTTGCCCTGTCGTTGCTCCCGCATATGCAGTACGGTGATGCTGCGTTCCACCGAAGCGTCGGAAATCCAATAATCCTTCAGGCGTACGGTTAAACATGACTCCCATGCGATCCAACATGTAAATAATGCTTGGAGCCGCTTCACACATTGCCTTCACCGGTGGCTGATTCGCTAAAAAGTCACCGCCGTATACAGTGTCATCGAAGTGCTCCCATGGAGAGTCCCCTTCGCCTTTTGTATTAACTGCACCGTTAATCCCACCTTGAGCGCAAACAGAGTGAGATCGCTTTACTGGCACAAGCGAAAACAGCTCAACTGGCACACCCGCTTCCGCGATTTTAATGGTTGCCATTAGTCCGGCTAAACCGCCACCAACTACTATGATTTTTCCTTTTTTCATCGTGACTCACTCCCTAAAAGATTGCTAGTTGTGGATTAAGCGAATGCTAAAATGGCACGAATGCCAACGATGGAAAGCGCAACAAAAATCACCATTGTCACATATGTAAATACTTGTTGTGAGCGAGGACTCACTGTCAATCCCCAGCTTACACAGAAAGACCATAAACCGTTTGCGAAGTGGAATACTGTCGAAATAATCCCTACGATATAAAAAGCAAGCATGAATGGATTATCAACAATATTCGCCATCATTTCATAATTGACTTCTGCTCCAAACGCAGCTTGTACACGCGTCTCCCATACGTGCCACGTGACAAAAATAAGAGTAATAATCCCTGTTAGTCGTTGCAGCATAAACATCCAGTTGCGGAAATAACCATAGCGACTGACATTGTTTTTTGCCGTAAAAGCAATATAAAGACCATAAATCGCATGGAACAATAACGGAAGAAAAATAACAAATATTTCTAAAAAATAACGAAACGGCAAATTCTCCATAAAACCCGCCGCGCGATTAAAGGCATCCGGTCCTTTTGTCGCAAAATGGTTCACTACTAAATGTTGTACTAAAAAAATTCCAACTGGAATGACCCCTAACAGTGAATGGAGTCGACGGTAAAAAAACTCGCGATTTCCTGCCATATATAAACCCCCTTTAGATAGTGACAATGAAAATAGTGCATTCCCCATCCACGAAATCTAGAACTTCATGATTAATAGAACTGTAAATGCTTCCATTTCCATTAATCATGCGTCACATTCATTGTACTCCCACAATGTAGAAGCGTCAAGAAAACGAGTTCATAAAATGTTCAATCATTCGAAAATTACAACAATATTTTTTTATAAAATTACTATTCCCAAAGTAAGAAATATGATGCACGTTTTTCCCCATTTAGCTATAATGTTGGTTAGAAAGAGGGGAAGTATGTGAAACAATTACCGTTAGAAAAGCAATATGAATCGTTGCAACATCTTCATATTTCTGGGTTCGGTTATGAACTGATTCGCGAAGTTCTTCTTCCTGATTTGTTAGGAAAAGAGACTCCTAATATTTTATATTGGGCTGGAAAAAACTTGGCACGCCGCTATCCACTAGAAACATTCGATGACGTGATGTCGTTTTTTGACAAAGCTGGATGGGGAACGCTAACCGTTATAAATGAACGCAACGATGAACTTGAAATTGAGTTAACCGGAGAGCTTGTGACGACACGATTGGCGCTCAACGAAGACTGCACGTTTCAATTAGAAGCCGGTTTTCTTGCTCAGCAAATCGAACAGCAAAAACACTGTGTTGCTGAAGCATACGAACAACCAAAAAAGCGAACAAAAAAAGTTGTGTTTACGGTGAAATGGGACCGTAAAGACGAAGTGATGAAATAAGAAGCCTGCAACATGCAAGCTTCTTATTTCATTTCTCTTTATTTATGAACGGATTGGTACCTTTTCTTCATCGAGTTGAAACGCTTCGTGTAACGCTTCCACTGCTGAAACCATGTTTGCTTCCTCAACCACCGTTGAAATTTTAATTTCCGATGTGCTTACCATTTTAATCTCAATTCCGCGCTCTGCTAATATTTGAAACATTTGCGCAGCCACTCCCGGATTGGAAATCATGCCGGACCCAACGATAGAGACTTTCGCTAAGTTGCTTTCATACTCGACTTTCGCTCCTTCCAGCGATTGTAATACTTGTAATGTTTCCTTTAAATCTTCTGTTCGAATTGAAAACGAAACAGACGTTGTCTCAGCACTTGTCACGCTTTGAATAATGATATCGACATTAATTCCACGGTTCGCTAATGCGGTAAAAATCGTTGGTAGTGTATGTAATCCGCTTGCGAGCCCTTGAACAGTAACTCTTGTAACTTGATCTTCAAATGCGATACCTCTCACGATTAAATGTTGTTCCATTGAAACTTCCTCCTTTACAATCGTGCCTCTCTCATTTTCCATACTCGAACGCACTTCTAGCGGCACTTGATAGTTTTTCGCAAATTCAACGGCGCGTGGATGCAATACCCCGGCTCCCAAATTCGCTAACTCAAGCATTTCGTCGTATGAAATCGCTTGGAGTTTTCTTGCTGTTTTCACATAGCGCGGGTCGGTCGTAAATACGCCGGTCACATCGGTATAAATGTCGCATTTTTCCGCTTGTAACGCCGCTGCCAACGCGACCGCCGTTGTATCGGAACCACCGCGTCCGAGCGTCGTAATTTCTCCATTTTCTGTTACCCCTTGAAAACCTGCAACAATGACAATCGCCTCTTCCTCAAGATGGCGACGAATACGCGCTGTATCAATATTGATAATGCGCGCATTGCCATGAATCGCTTCCGTAGTTATCCCTGCTTGCCATCCAGTCAAGGAAATGGCTTTATATCCTTTTTCATGCAATGCCATCGCTAAAAGTGCGATGCTCACCTGTTCTCCTGTCGAAAGAAGCATATCCATTTCTCGTTTGCTTGGCTGCTTGGAAATTTGTTTTGCCAACTGAGCAAGCTCATCCGTCGTTTTTCCCATTGCAGACACAACAACAACAACTTGATTCCCATTTTTTGCTTCTTCTACTACTCGATTCGCTACGTTTTGAATACGTTCAATTGAACCGACTGATGTTCCACCAAACTTTTGAACAATGATAGCCATTCTCCTCATCCTTTATCCTGAAATAATTCGGTATAGAAATAAAAAAACAGCAATGAGAGGTCTCATTGCTGTGCATAACGAAAAAATACGTTCGCTTTACACAGTGAGATAGCTCTCCAAGATGAATCATCTTGACAGTCCTACATTTCTTAAACGCAGGACCAGCGAAAAAAGCAATGAGACTTTTTTCGCTTCGGCGACGCTCCCCTTTCAACATTCGTCTTCGGAACTCATTTTCCTCAGAATGCCTACTCTTGAAGTTCGCACCTCTATCTTCACTTCAGCGCTCGGAAGTGTATGAATATGCAATTTAGGGAAATCATATCAAACTTTTATTTCGTTGACAATATTATTCTCGCAATTTCTCATAAATTTTTTTGGCTACCGCCAGTGGAATGTTCGCTTTCTGTAATTCTTCCACCGTTGCTTCTTTCATGTTTTTGATGGAGCCAAAATGTTTCAATAACGCTTTCTTGCGTTTTTCACCGACGCCCGGAATATCATCCAGCACCGATTGAAACAGCGATTTTCCCCGCATTTGGCGATGGAACGTAATCGCAAAACGATGGACCTCATCTTGAATGCGCTGCAATAAATAAAATTCTTGGCTGTTTCGCTCTAATGAAACGATTTGCGGTGGATCGCCCATAATCAATTCAGATGTGCGATGTTTTTCGTCTTTCACAAGACCGGCAAGCGGAATATCGAGCCCTAATTCGTTTTCAAGCACGTCACGCACAGCGGCTAAATGCCCCTTTCCCCCATCGATAATAATAAGGTCGGGAAGCGGCAATTGCTCTTTTAGCACACGCGTATAGCGTCTCCTTACGACCTCGCGCATCGACTCGTAATCATCAGGGCCTTCGACCGTCTTAATTTTATATTTGCGATATTCTTTTTTCTCCGGCTTGCCGTCAATAAAGACGATCATCGCGGAAACAGGATCCGCCCCGTGAATATTTGAGTTATCAAATGCTTCAATGCGGTGCGGCGTCGGAATTCCAAGCGTTTTTCCTAAGTTTTCAACCGCTTTAATCGTCCGTTCCTCATCACGCTCAATTAAATAAAATTTTTCTTTTAACGCGATTGCCGCGTTTTTGCATGCTAAATCAATAAGTTCTTTTTTCTTTCCCTTTTTTGGCTGAACAACCGTTACCTCTAGCAGCTTTTCCGCTAATTCACCGTCAATATCCATAGGTATGATGACTTCTTTCGGCTTGAAGTGATTCGCTTTTGTATAAAATTGCCCTAAAAATGTTAACAGTTCTTCATCCGGGTCTTGATACATTGGAAACATCGAAACGTCGCGTTCAATTAGCTTTCCTTGACGAATGAAAAACACCTGAACGCACATCCACCCTTTGTCATAGGCATAACCGAATACATCGCGGTCGACGAAATCGTTCAACGTCATCGTTTGTTTTTCCATTGTTGCTTCAATATGAGCGATTTGGTCACGATATTCTTTAGCCCGTTCAAATTCAAGCGCTTCGGCCGCTTTCATCATTTTTTCCGCTAGCTCTTTTTTCACTTCTTTATATCCGCCGTTTAAAAATCGCACGATTTGTTCGACGATCTCTTTATTTTGTTGTTCGGAAACAGGATGCACGCACGGCGCTAAACATTGTCCCATATGATAATACAGACAAACTCGGTTTGGCAGCGTCGAACATTTCCGAAGCGGATAAATACGGTCAAGCAGTTTTTTTGTTTCATTCGCCGCTTGCACGTTCGGGTATGGGCCGAAATATCTTCCGTGATCTTTTTTTACTTTTCTTGTAATGATGAGGCGAGGATGCTCCTCTGCCGTAATTTTTATAAACGGATAACTTTTATCATCCTTTAGCATGACATTATATTTAGGGTCATATTTCTTAATCAAGTTCATTTCTAAAATAAGCGCTTCGACATTGGATGATGTGACAATATATTCAAAATCGGCAATTTCATTGACGAGCCGCAGCGTTTTTCCATCATGAGTCCCCGTAAAGTACGAACGCACCCGATTTTTTAGTACTTTTGCTTTTCCTACATAAATGACCGTACCATTTTTATCTTTCATTAAATAACAGCCCGGTTGTTCCGGAAGTACGGCTAATTTTTCTTTTAAGTGATCATGCATCATAATCACTCCATTATTTTAATCTATCCATTCATATAAGGTGATGTTCCCATATACCGGATCCGCCAGTGTACTTGAATGATACGTTTTCACTTTGCGCAAATGTCCGGCAAGAGAAATTCCTTGCGCTCGAAATCCTTTTATGACATGATCTGTCATATAAATTTTAACATGTTGATAGTTCTCCTTGTCCTGTAAAAAAAATGAAAAATGTAACACTTGCTTATGGG
Source organism: Thermaerobacillus caldiproteolyticus (assembly GCF_013761245.1). Taxonomy (GTDB): domain Bacteria; phylum Bacillota; class Bacilli; order Bacillales; family Anoxybacillaceae; genus Thermaerobacillus; species Thermaerobacillus caldiproteolyticus. The sequence goes on from NZ_JACDUT010000001.1 coordinate 448,569, forward strand.
GAAAATCAACGTGAAGATATTGTAACACCCTCGTTTCTTCCCACGTATACAACACGAAACGTTCATTGCTGTTTTGTAAATCATACGCCAACTGATACGTTGCTGGCAAGCGAGATGCTTGTTCTCGCACATTGAACGCTCCGACGATGAGTTGAGCGGTCAAAATCATCACCGCTAACACCAGCCGATTAGCAGATACTGTTTTATTAAAATAACGCGCCCATCCGTAAAACAAAAGAAGATGAATGAGCGGAACAATGTGGCGGGGCTTGTCAATGTTTTGGGCTAATAATGCCCAAAGAAAATAAGCGAAGCCGGAAAAAACAAGCCAACGTGAAAACATAAATGAGCGGGATTGGCGAGCACATATCAGCATAACGATATATAACAAAAGCAACAACACTGTTTTACTCGCTACACCTATCCAAATGATATTATAAAATATAAATTGGATGATTCTCTGAAAAAATGATTGCTCATCGCTCGTAGCTGCACCGCCCCATTCATGAAAATGACCATTCGTAAACGAAAAAGCAAGCTTCAAAAAGGATTTGAAGCTTCCTTCCGTGGCAGCAACCGCCGTCACCCAAATAAGTTGAAAGAGAAAAAAGGCAAGCAAAAAGAAAAGAATTCTCCTCACGTTTCGATTCCGTTTCCAATCTTCATACCATAAAAATGCGATGGCAACTCCAAAAGGAGCGTATGAAAGGCGAATTCCCATTAATAGGCTAAAAAAGCCTAAGGGAAGAAGTTGCGTCCACCACGCGGTATTCTCTCTTACTCTCTCTATCGCCCACCAATACCACCATAAAACCGCTAATGCTGCTCCTTCTGACATTGGCTGGTCAGCAATGACCATCACATAACTTGCCGATTGAATGAGCGCAATGATGAGCAATGTTATTTTGGTTGAGTGATTCTTTTTAAGAAGGAAAAACATTGGGATCGTTGCTGATAACAAGGCAAGCACATTAAACACAGATAAGGCTTTCGCAGGATTATCAATGAACGCGTGAACAAACATACCGCCAAGAATGAAATACGGATACCCCGGAAAATGCGGTTGCATTGCCAATAAATCATAGCGGTCTAACGCAAGTACGAAATCAACTTGATCCCATGTGGCAGCATAAGAGCTTGCATAACGAATCCCAACATAAAATACGATAAATAAGATGAACAAACTAAAATATGACACAAATCGATTATTTCCCAGAAAATGTTTTACCATGTTCCTCACCTTTACAAATGAAAAAGCACAAGACAACAGCGTCTTGTACTTTTTACACAACATTTTTTGTTTTTGGTCCAAGCGCTTGAGCGTCCGCTTCTTTTTGCTCCGCGTTTCTTGTTTCTTTCGCATGTCGACTGGTGACTAATAAATAAATAACGACAAAGTAACCGACGTAAGCAATGACCTCTTCTAATGACGGCATCGCCGAATACCCGAACAGCGCTTTTAAAAATACACCGACATTTCCTGAGAAAATCGGCGCAACTCCGTGGTCACGAAGATAGTGTTCATAGTCAATCGGATGTTCAGGTAACAGCCATGTCAAATCGTATACATGCGGCATAACGCTGCCGATGATGTTTAAATCTTGAAGCATGGAAATTCCTTGAACTAACAGCCCTGCAGCAATCAAAATAATGAACGCACCTGTCACCTTAAAAAATGTTTTGAGCGGTACGCGCATTGTACCTTTGAAGAAGAAGTAACTGACAACTGCGGCAATCATAATGCCTGTTGCCGCTCCCCAGCCTTGCATCGCTGCTCCAAGGTTTCCATGCGTGATGGCAGCAAAGAAAAATACTGTTTCCACACCTTCACGAAGCACGACTAAAAACGAATGAATCACCATGCCGACGACATTCTCTGTCGTAATAAATCTATCCATCTTTCCTTCGACACTTTTTTTCATGTCGCGACTATGCTCTGCCATCCAAAAGACCATTTGCGTTAACAAAATCACAGAAATAAACATAATCGCGATTTTTAAATACGTTTCGCTTCCCATGACCGCAAACCCTGTAAAAACGACCTGGAAGAGCAGCGCAACACCAGCGCTCGCTAAAACAGCCAATCCAGCCCCTAGCCATACATATTTCGTATATTCTTTATGATTGACACGCTTTAAATAAGACGTAATAATTCCAACAATAAGCAGAGCCTCTAACGCTTCACGAAACGTAATTAACAGCGCTTGAACTTCCATGCGATGATCCCCTTTCCTACCGAACGATTATGTTCGTCTTCGCCGTAGCGAATAAATGACCACTCCACCAATGACAACAATGAGAACAACAAGCGGAATCCAGTTTTTCAGCTTCGATAAATCGGTCCAGTCTTTTTGCTGCACTGCTTCCGACTTTTCCGTCGCACTTTCAGAAAAATGTCCGACTTTTAAACTTTTTAATCCAAATTGTTTTTGTAAGGATGTTAAAATGATGTCTTCGCTTTTCTTAAATTGGTCGATATTCGATTGTTTTTGGCCGACACCAAACAATCCAGGATTTCCTAATGATTGCAATGCTTTGTCGAACTCGTCTCTCATTTGTTTGTCAAGCGCCGCATCTTTCGCTTGCACGATCGGAGACAGTGCTTCGTATGTAGCAAATGCTTTCGCTAACAGACGCTTGCTTGTATCGTATTGGTCAAAATTTTTCTCGATGTTTTCCAAACGCCGCGCGATATTTAAAACGAGGATTTTTCTCATATCTTTCAATACGGTTTCTTTCTCTTTCGCTTTGATCGCTGCTAACACAGCCTTCGATGGCTCTGTTCCCATATGCATATCTATTTCTTCTTTCACTGTTTCAAAAATCTCTTTTGCCTCAGCAAAATTAGGTGGTTGTTGATTCAATTTTTCAGCCATTTGCTTATATACTTCCGCGACTTTCTCTTCGTTTGGGTCACCATATGAATAAGCAAACGCAATCGATGATGTATGATTGAAAATGAATATCAATAATAAACAAAAAAATAAATACAATCGCTTCATCTCTAAGTTTCCTCCTACACGATTAATGATAATCATTATCATCTTATGTGTCAATAAAAAAGATTACAGAAATTCCCTTTACTTTTTTAAAAAGTAAAGGGAGAACATCATTCGTTATGAACAATTTTTTGTTTCATCGGTCGGAAGTAAGTGAGCATTCAGATCAATTTGTACCTTTTCTACGGGTCTCCTCATTTCTTTCCAAATCGCTGGAAGAACGGCGGTAAGATAGGCGCGAAATTTAATAAACGATTTCCCTGTTGTTCGCACTTGATAGCGGATCGGTACTTCTTTGACACGAAACCCTTTGCGAACTAAATTTAGTGTCAGCACTTGCGCATAATTGTAATCGTGAATAATTTCTGCATGTTCCATCGCTTGACGGGAAAACGCACGCATTCCTGATTGTCCATCATAAATCCATGTTCGCAGCAACACCGATTGCAATAGCGTAAAGCAATAATTGCCGAGGCGGCGATGTAACTTCATCCCCTGAATCGTTCCAAGAAAGCGAGCCCCCATCGTATAGTCCGCCTCTCCATTAAAAATGGGGGCAAGTAAATCAGGAATTTGGTCAGCTGGATATTCGTTATCAGCATCAATCATCACACCGATATCCGCTCCGAGACGTATGCATTCTTTCAATCCTTGGCGCACCGCTGCCCCAAGCCCGTAATTTTGGCCCATTTTGTAAATATAATCTGCTCCTGCCGCTTGTGCGACCGCCGCCGTTTCGTCGGTTGAGCCGTCATCGATGACTAAGACGTTCACTTCGACCAATGGATGAAACTGGCGGGGGATTTTTCTAATGACCTCACCGATGGACTGTTCTTCATTGTACGCGGGTAAAAACACGATCACTTTTTGTTTCTTCATGCTGTTCCCTCTTTCGAATCGCTTCGATTAATACCGGGCCACGACTATGACTCGGATAAGGAGCTCCTAACAAATACGCAATGGTTGGCGCTAGCGATACGAGACTTTGTTTTTCATCAATTCGCTTTCCTCGTTCAATAGCTGGTCCATACATAAAAAATGGCACATATCGTTCCCCTTCATCAAGATGGCCGTGTCCGCCAATGCCATCAGCTTGTCCATGATCCGCACAGATGATGAGCGTCGCGTTTTTCAATTTTCCTTGCTCTTCAAGCCATTCCACATACTCTTGAATTAATGCATCAGCTTCTTCGATTTTTTGAATGTATTCATCGTACAAGACCCCGCGGCTATGACCCGTTTGGTCTGTCGCAATCAACTGCACGACGAACAAATCGGGATCTTGCTCCTTCATAATGAGTTTCGCGCGCTCGATAATGTTTCGGTCGGCAACATCGTTATGCATGACCGCCGTTACTGTTTCAACATCATCACCCAGCGAATCGACAAGGTGGGCAATGCCTAACAGTCGACCGGTTTTCCCGACTTTTCGTAACGAATCAAAAATGCTTTCGACCTTGATCCCGAGTTTCCATACCATATTGGACTTGATGCCATGTTCAAATGGATATGTTCCTGTAAACATCGATGTAAAACAAACGACCGTACGAGCTGGATATACCGTTTCCATTTGCGTAAACTCCGTCCCATTTTTACGTAACGATTTTAAAAATGGCGCGTTCGCTTGCTCAAAACGGTCTTTCCGCATTCCGTCAATGACAATCACAATGACCTTATCATTTAATGCGCGTGCAGGGATATCGACATTGTTCGTATACGTCGGAATCACGTTTGGCTTCCAGTCAAATAGCTGCTTATGTAAAACAAACGAAAACAAGAAGACGCCTGTATAATACATCACAAAACTAGCGATATTCAGCGTTTGCCATCCGCCTTCGATCTGCTCATACGCATATTGCCATATCGACAATAAAAGCAAAAACTTCGGAAGTTGCTCTTGCGCGTTTCCGCTTGTCGAATCGCTATTTTTCAATACCAACTTCCAAAAGCGGGTGAAGTTCCACCATGTTGTCCCGATGCGCAAATGGTAATAAAGCGTTCCCCAAAAAAACACGGTAAAGAAAAAATACAAACCAATCGCTAAAGCGATTAATGAAAGGTCAGCAAACCGCCAAATGATTAAAAAGCCCACATATGGAATCCATAGATAATTCCGCAAAAATAACGGATAATCGTATATATAATAGATAACAAGAAGCGGCAACATCAATAGAAAACTAGACAAAAGCTGCTTGACATTCTCAACATTTCCGAGATCAGTCAAATGATAAAGCACCATCGTGCCTATAACAAAAATGGGGGTAAATGGTTTCCCTTCATTTAACAAGTTCCAGCATCTTGCTGCTACTTTTTCAACTTTTGATGCTTTTTTCATATTCCCTCACTCCCTTCTTCAACAATGAACGAACAAGCTGAACCTCTTTTGGAGATGCAACAAAAACTACAAGCCCAATAATATAAGAAAATGCAAACTTAAACGCATGAGTAACAATGGCCGCCATGTATGCTTTGTCCCATAACGGCACAATTCTCGTTATCGCAAATGCCATCACTGCTTCATACGTAGCTAGACCGCCCGGGGCGATTTGAAACACTTGACCGGATACCGTTACGCTATTTACCCATACGGACTCAAAGATTGATAATGATAATCCCAGCATATTGGCCATCTCATATATCACAATCGCTTCACAAATCCAACTGAAAGCAATGAAGCTTACAATATATACTCCACGCCGCCCTACTAATGCATCCAGAAACATGTGCATATGCTTACGAATAAATTTGACATTCCATTTTCGCAACAAAACAGCAACGATCATGACCGTCCCAGTAATGCCAAGAAAGATAAACATGCTTGTCCTGATCGGGAATCGATTCAAATACATGTACATCCCACATGCCGAAAAAAGACATAACACAAGCATATCCATTATCCGCATAACGGCAACAGAATGAATAGATTCATCGACTGATACTCCCCTCTGCTTCGCTAAAACAGCAACACGAGCAATATCCCCTATTTTCATTGGTGCAAGATGATTGATAAGTAAACTCATAAATAATCCTTTTAAATAAACAGTGAGAGAAATGTCTTTTCCAACATACGATTTCCACACTAGTGCCCGCAGCCAAAAGGAAACACCGTATACAACAAACATCACTGTCAACTTGTCCGGCGCCGTTAGCAGCAGGTGAAAATGGTCAAGGAGCTTACTCCCCTCAAAATAGTGATACGTCAGCCATAAAAACGTAACGACAAGTCCGATCCCTATAAGCCTTATGGTGATTTTTCCATACTTATGCTTCATAGTTTTTTGCCCACGCAATCGTTTTGGCCAGCCCCTCCTCAAATGAAACGGTCGGCTTATATCCAAAGGCTTGTTGCGCCTTTGTAATGTCGGCCCATGTCGCTTTCACATCACCAACCCGTTCAGGGGCATATCGCACTTTCATCGTTGGAAAATGCTTTTGTAAATGATGCAACAATTCTTCCATAGTAACCGGACGCCCTGAGCCTAAATTAAACACATCGTTTCCCCCGCGTCTATGTAGCGCCGCCACCATTCCATTCACGATATCGTCGACAAACGTGTAGTCTCTGGCGGTTTTAGTTCCGTACACTACAATCTCTTCTCCGTTTAATAATCGGCGAATAAACTTACTGATTGCCATATCAGGACGTCCCCACGGACCATAAACGGTAAAATAGCGGAAAATCGTTAATTGATATCCGAACAAATTGGCGTACGCATAACAAAAAGACTCTGCCCCATATTTCGCCGCCGCATACGGAGAAATGACATTTCCCGTTGCCATTTCTTCTTTGAGAGGCATGTTTCCTTGATCGCCGTAGACGGAAGATGAAGAAGCAAACAGTACATGGCTGGCACCAGCTTTTCCTGCCGCATTTACTACGTTAATTGTCGCTTTAATATCGTAATCAACATACTCAAGCGGTTGAAGCAGCGAATTCGGAACGCCGGGCAAAGCAGCTAAATGGTAAACACAATCAGGTTGATAACGGCGAAACAAAGCTTCTGTTTTTTCGCCATCAAGCAGGTCAATTTCATAGACCGGGACACTACTACTACCCGTGAGTTCACGAAACTGTTGGCGCTTGCGTTCAGTAGAGTAGTAGGGATGGAAGTTATCAATGACAATGACGTCGTGTTGCAGCGAGAGCAATTTAGCTGCAAGATGGCTGCCGATAAATCCTGCTCCACCTGTAATGAAGATTTTCAATCGATTCACCTCAAGTTTATCGTTCATTCCTACTAGCATATTATCATAAGAAAATAAGAAAACAGAAACACCAAAATCTGTTTTTGAGAGATAAAGGCAAAAAGGGGCTTACCCAAAATCCGGAAACAGCCCTATGAATCACCGTATCATCCCTTTTGGAATCGCCCTTTTCCCGATGCCGCCATTATTTCGCTTTTTTCACAATGGTTTGTAATATCGTTCTTCATTAAGAAAGAACATTTTCCTCCTCTTCTTTGTTCTTCGCCTTTACTGCTTCTATGTTTGTGCTTGGTCATAAAGTGTTGTGTATGCTTGCTTATCTAGTCATCATTTATCATTCGTACCATGTTAAAAGCGCTGTCACAGCTGATTCATCTTTGCCCAAATTCTTCATAACTTATGTAATGCAGCTTTGGCTAAACCACATGCAAACACATGATTGATTGTTTTGGAATTAAATTGTCTTTACACCGATTTGCAAATCAAACTAGTACGCTTCCTCCGCTGCCTGTTTTTTCATATATGGGTAAACGGATTGATAGAATGCCTCCTGTCCTTCTGCTTGTTCGACTTTCGCTTCTTTTTCATCTCTTCTTTTGCCACATTGACTTGCCTTTGCCGCATCACCGTTTAAAAACGCTCTCGTCGCTAAATAAAATGTTTTTATTATGTTTTCTACTTGGTTGCTAAGCAGAAGCGCTAATTTATGATCTTTTCTACGACATTTCAACTTCAGTGAATTCCTCTTCCGTCGTGTTTACTAGATTTTTGCTGTAAGCAGCATCACGCCATGTTTTTCCGCCGCTGGCTGTAAAATTTCTTTCTTCTTTACTTGTCCATTTTCTTCGATTTTGGCAGACTTATGTTTACTGGTTGTATAAAATACTTTTTGCATTAATTTATCAAAAATTCGTTTCACTACCGTGGCGGAAGCAAACCTTCTTTTCCCGCTGCTAATGATGTAGTGATATATTGTCTTAAAATTCTTCGCCTCGCTTCTATACAAGCACGTGTAAATTGGTGTCATACAAGTTGAATGCCTTGATCAAAATCGACTTTTGGACTATCTTTTGCTTTTTCTAATTCCATAGCTGCTTGTTGGAATACGTCCCGTAATGATCTTCTTCTGCTTCTTTTTCCTCTGTTTCTGCTGATTTTCCTTCTTTTTGTTCAGAAGCAATTTGTCGTTTTCTTTGCCGCTGCTTTCCCATTATTGGAGCACGCGCCCCGATCATGCAAACGCAGCAAAAACAGCGATCATCTTTCACTTAACTAACTATGGAGTTCCCTAGATACCTTTTCGATAACGATTTTCATTAACATAAGCTGATTATAATAGAGAATGATTATTAACATCAATAAGCTTTTTGTAAAATAAAAATAACCCGCCGGATTTATCGGCAGGTTCTGCTTTTGTTTACACTTTAATAAATGAAGGGAAAAATTCATTTCCGATAATTTCTCCTTGTACGCTGCTTTCCTTTGACTTACTGTGACTCAATGGCAAAAGCGGAAATAACAATTCAGCAACACGGTATGCTTCTTCTAAATGTGGATAGCCAGATAAGATAAAATGATGAATCCCTAATTGTCGGTATTCCAGCAAACGTTTTGCCACAGTTTCCGGATCCCCCACTAAAGCCGTTCCTGCTCCTCCTCTTACAAGACCGACCCCAGCCCATAAGTTAGGGCTAATTTCTAAAGACTCTCTGCTTCCATTATGCAGTTGTCTCATTCTCTGCTGTCCTATGGAGTCATAGCGGGAAAATACTCGCTGCGCCTCTTGAATCGTTTTCTCATCCACATATTGAATCAGCCGTTCGGCAGCGTCCCATGCTTCCCTTTCCGTTTCACGAACAATGATATGAAGCCGTATTCCAAATTCGACCTTTCTCCCTTGCTTCTCGGCCAGTCTTCTCACTTCTGAAATCTTCTTTTCTACCTGCTCTGGTGGTTCCCCCCAAGTTAAATATACGTCCGCATGTTTTGCTGCTACGAGTTGCCCCGCCGAAGACGAGCCGCCAAAATAAATCGGAGGATACGGCTTTTGCACAGAAGGAAATAGAAGTTTTCCGCCTTTCACTTTTAGATGTTTCCCTTCAAATGTCACTTCTTCACCGTTCAGCAGCCCTTTCCAAATCGTAAGGAATTCATCTGTTGCTTCATAACGTTCATCATGGCTTAAAAACAGTCCGTCCCCACCGAGCTCTACAGGGTCTCCGCCAGCTACTACATTGATCAGCAGTCGTCCCCCGGAAATTCTATCAAGCGTTGAAGCCATTCTTGCGGCCAAGGTAGGAGACATCAAACCAGGGCGAACAGCTACAAGAAACTTTAATTGTTCTGTTTCCGTCGCAAGTGCTGCCGCTAACAACCACGGATCTTCGCATGATTTTCCAGTAGGAATCAATACTCCTTTATATCCAAGTCGATCCGCAGCTTGTGCAATTTGGCGAAAGTAGCTATACTCAGCTGAACGTCCTCCTTTTGTCGTTCCGAGATATCGCCCATCCCCATGAGAAGGAATAAACCATAAAATTTCCATTCTCCTTACCCCTTTCTATTTATTTAAATAGTCGGTTCCTTTCTTTCGATGGCTTTCAACAAACTTTCGACTCTTTCTTCCAGCTCTCTATCTAAAAATACATCTCCTTTCTCATTTCGCTGAATATTCGTATCTAAAATAAATACTCCGTGCAAAATTTCCTTTGCTCCCATTATGGAAAAAATCGGTTTAAGAGCATATTCAATGGATAAAAGATGGGCGATCGTTCCCCCCGTTACGACTGGGGCAATCACCTTACCCGCGAAAATCTTTTCTGGTAACAAGTCGAGAAAAGCTTTTAAAATTCCTGTGTAGCTTCCCTTGTAGACGGGACTTAACACAATTACGGCATCTGCATGGCGAATCAACTCATGAGTATGGGTAATCGCCTTGCTATTAAAGTTGCCATATAACAAGTCCTCCGCTGGCAATTCACGTACATCAATCAAAGAGGTGCGATGATTTCTCTCTATTAACTCCTTTTGTAATTGGTTCGTAATGGAAGCTGTTTTAGAATTTTTAGATGGACTCCCAGAAATCAATACAATATTGGCCATACTTATTTCCTCTCCTTTGTATGAAATCTATGTCCATAAACGCCGGCCTCTCGTCTTTACGTACGTTCTTATATGCTCCCTTTATACGTATCCTGCCAACGAAGCAATCGTTTTTCTAATAATCGGACAAACGAATCTGTCAGTTTTCCAACCGCTGCGAAAATGATAATGCCGACAAAGACAATATCGGTATTACTAAACTGCCTTGCATCCATCATCATATAACCGATTCCTTCTGTTGACCCCATCAGTTCAGCAACAACTAGCGCTAGCCACGCAGCCCCAAGGGATAAACGAATCCCTAATAAAATATTGGGAAGAGCAGAAGGTAAAATGAGCAGCTTGATTTTCTTCCATTGGCTGAAATGAAGAATGCGCGCTACATCAAACAGCTTTGCATCGACGCCGCGTATACCAAGAAATGTATTTACATAAATCGGAAAGAACGCTCCTTTGGCAATGAGTAAAATTTTAGACGCTTCTCCAAACCCAAACCATAAGATAAAAAGCGGTGCCACGGCAAGATGAGGAATCGTCCTCAACATTTGTAGAGTCGGGTCTAATACTCCTTCCGTTTTCGTCGAAAAACCTACGGCGATACCTGCAACAATGCCGAGACCAGCTCCCAATAAAAATCCTGCTGCTGCACGAAATACGCTAATTTTCAAATGGGTAGTCAGTTCTCCTGAAACTGCCAGATGGTAAAACGCTTGAACAATATCCAATGGAGTCGGCAATACCGTTTTGGAGACTGTACCAAGCATCCCCGTAAGCTGCCATCCAACAAGTAGAAGGAGCGGCAAAATTGCATGTGTAGCCCCTTTTTTTAAACTTTTCTTCCATCTGTCGTCTTTAAAAATAAAAATTCGCCCTACCCGCTCCTTTCGTACAAGGAATTGTCTAGCGGTCATGGTCGTTTTATCCATTCTTTTCCTCACCTTCCTTCTTCAGTTCTTGCAATGCTTTTTTAATAAATTGGTTATCGACTACTTTACTTGTATCAATCTTCGTTTTAATGACTTTTTGCGAATATTGAAAATCGGCCGTTTTCTGTTGAGCTTTGATAATGTCATCAGTAATAGGCTCATTTAATGCTGGATTGTTGCGCAACGCTTGCGCAACGACTTCCTTATCCAATTTCTTCGCTTCCGCATAAATAGAAACCGCTTCGTCAAAATGCTCATTCTGCCAACGTCGTGCTTTCTCGTACACTTTTAAAAATTGAACCGTTAAATCAGGATGTTCCTTTGTAAACCCGGATCGTGCGATCACAAACCCCGGCGAATAAACATGAAGAGTCTCTCCGTCTGCCAGCACCTTCGCTTTGTTTTTAATTGTTTCATAGGAGATATACGGCTCCCAAATCGCCCAAGCGTCCACTTTGCGAGTTTCAAAGGCTGCTTGGGCTTCATCTGGTTGCAGCTGAATCATTTCCACATCGGATGCCTTCAATCCGGCATGCTGAAGTGCTTCATATAAAAAATTAAATCCGCTGCTGCCTTTGGCAACGGCAATCTTTTTTCCTTTTAAATCCTTCAAATCCTTGATTTTGCTTCCTTTTGGAATGAGGATAGCATCTCCTTTTAGCCCGTCGGAGCTTTTGCTGATTTCTTTAAAATCAATGTTTGCAGCTTGAGCAGAAATAACGGGAGAATTCCCCACAGCGCCAAAATCGAGATTATTCGAAGCCATTGCTTCAAAATGTGGAGGTCCACTTTGAAACTCGGTCCACTTGACTTTCACGCCTTCTTTTTCAAATTCTTTTTCAAACCATCCTTTTTCTTTTGCTAATAAAAGTGGACCGAGGCTTTGTTGAATTCCTATTCGAATCGTGACATTTTCTGTTTTCTTCTTCGATCCAGTAGCAACATTTTCACTGCTACATCCAAAAACAAATGAAATAAGCCCGATCATCAACAGAAAAGCCATTCTTTTTCTCACCTTGAAACTTCCCCCTCTATATTAGATTCCAAGTCCCTCCATCAAAGGAGGAGCTTCTATGGTTTCGAACTCTTTCAACACGTTTTGTCTCATTTCTTGAAAAGACGGATGAGCCCGTTGTCTCGGAAACGGTAAATGGATGGGAATGATTCTGCTGATCCGCCCTGGTTTTGCCTTCATGATGACTACTCGACTCCCTAGATAAACAGCTTCATCCAAATCATGAGTCACTAAAATCATCGTTATGCGCTTGTTCCTCCATACTTCCAAAAGAACATCCTGCAAATGTTTTCTTGTAAACGCATCAAGTGCACTAAAAGGTTCATCTAGTAACAATATTTTTGGTTCTCGCAACAGCGCTCTAGCAATCGAGACTCGCTGTGACATTCCTCCCGACAATTCCTTTGGATAGGCTTTCTCAAACCCTTTCAGCCGGACAATATCAATCAATTCATCTACCTTTTTGCGAATTTCCCGATCTCTCAGCGATAAATTTGCAGCAATATTTTCTTCGACGGTCAACCACGGGAATAGGCGATGTTCTTGGAAAATAAATCCTTGATTCGTTCCCGGTCCTTGAATAGGAACGCCATTCATTTCCACGATCCCGTTGTAATCCGCATCAAGTCCAGCAATGATTTTTAGCAAGGTGCTTTTTCCGCAGCCACTTGGACCAATGACAGTGACAAATTCTCCATCGGCAATCTCTAAATGGATATCCTGAAGAGCATGAACCGTCGTCTGTCCTTTTCGGAAAGACTTATCTCTTATATGAATCTGTACACCCAAAAGCGATCCCTCCTTATCATCCTTGTGCTTGGTTTCAATCCTTTACTATCTACATTCTTGATGCGAAGCAAATTTTATTTATTATTCCTATAGGAAAACTATGTTTAATAGAAAGAAAAAAGGTCTTTGATGCATGAAACATCTCATGTCATCAAAGACCTTCGGTATGTCCGATCAGCCCGTTAACTTTATACAAACTTTTCCTATCGGTTTTATTGTATACAAATATAAATGATTTTTGTTAGTCAGTCAACGTTTTTTTACATTTATTCTCAAATTATCCATCCTTACTTCTATCTATAATCTAGAGAGAAACTTTTTTGTAAATGAGAGGAGAGCTCGTCTCATAACTTATGAAACCGCCAATAAATGTAAGATGTAAAAAAGAGGCTCAGACGATTGTCCGAACCTCTTTTAACTCCATCGATTACACATGTTTTTCTAACAATTGTACAAGCGCTTCTTTTGGCTGGTATCCGACTACTTTATCTACAACTTCGCCGTTTTTGAAAACGTACAAAGTCGGAATGCTCATTACGCCGTATTTTGCTGCAGTTTCTTGGTTTTCATCGACGTTCACTTTCACTATTTTTACTTTGTCTCCCATTTCTTGATCTACTTCTTCTAAAACAGGTGCGATCATTCGGCAAGGTCCGCACCAAGGAGCCCAAAAGTCGACTACTACAACTCCCTCGCCTGTTTCTGTCGCAAATGTTTGATCAGTCGCATTTACAATTGCCATTATCCATTCCTCCTATTCATAACTATGTGCATGTAAACAAAGTATATCATTTAATCGATGCAGGTGCTAACTTTTTGCTTCACTTCTAATATTCGCTTTCACAAGATAATTATGCTTAAGAAAAAAACGGGCTTCTCACCCGTTTTGAAAATCGTTATGAACGCACTTTCAGCTTTTTAAACTCTTCCGTTAAAAGCGGTACAACTTCGAATAAATCGCCGACAATGCCGTAATCCGCCACTTTGAAAATGTTTGCTTCAGAGTCTTTGTTAATGGCGACAATGACTTTGGAGTTGGACATACCGGCTAAGTGTTGAATCGCTCCGGAAATGCCGCACGCGATATAAAGATCAGGAGTAACCACTTTTCCAGTTTGGCCAATTTGCAATGAGTAGTCGCAATAGCCAGCATCGCACGCACCGCGTGACGCCCCAACGGCGCCTCCTAACACTTCGGCTAATTCTTGAAGCGGTTTAAATCCATCCGCGCTTTTCACGCCGCGACCGCCAGCGACGATGACTTTCGCTTCCGATAAGTCGACACCTTCAGCTGTTTTACGGACAACTTCTTTAACAATTGTACGCAGGTCTTTAATATTAGCGGATAGGTTCGTGACATTCCCTGAACGTGCTTCATCCCGCTCAAGCACTGGAATATTGTTTGGACGAACGGTAACAAAAATTACACCATCGGTGACGATTTTCTTTTCAAACGCTTTTCCAGAGTAAATCGGACGCGTAAACACTAAGTTTCCGCCCGCTTCTTCTACAGCAACGACGTCGGAAACAAGACCGGAGTTTAATTTTGTCGCCAATTTTGGCGCTAAATCTTTTCCTAACGCAGTATGACCAAAGACAATTCCTTCCGGTTTTTCTGAATCGATAACTGCCATGAGCGCTTGGCCATAGCCATCGGAAGTGTAATGATTCAATTTCTCATTTTCAACAGTGACGACGCGGTCTGCTCCGTAATAAATAAGCTCATTGGCATATGACTGAGCGCTCTCTCCGAGCAATACAGCCACGACTTCTCCGCCTTGAGCGATCGTTTTCGCGGCAGCAATCGCTTCAAATGAAACGTTTCTTAATGATCCGTCACGAATTTCTGCTAATGTTATTACTTTTCGACTCATGTTCCATCCCCCTGTTTGCTAAAATAAACGATTGCGATTCTTCACATCATTAAACGACTTTCGCTTCTGTGCGTAACAGCGTGACAAGCTCCTTTACTTGATCCGCCAGCTCGCCTTGAAGAATTTTTCCTGCCTCTTTTTTCGGCGGCAAGAAAACTTCGATTGTTTTTGTTTTCGCTTCTACATCATCTTCTTCTAAGTCCAAGTCATCTAACTCTAATTCTTCGAGCGGCTTCTTTTTCGCTTTCATAATTCCTGGCAAAGAAGGATAGCGCGGTTCATTTAACCCTTGTTGCGCTGTCACCAGCAATGGAAGCGATGCTTCAATGATTTCTTCGTCTCCTTCAACATCGCGAACGATCGTTACTTTTCCACCATCAATGTCAAGCTTCGTAATCGTCGTCACGTAAGAAATGCCAAGCAATTCAGCGACGCGCGGGCCGACTTGTCCTGAGCCGCCGTCAATCGCCACATTTCCAGCTAAAATTAAATCTGGCTGCTTATCTTTTAAATATTCGGCAATAATTTTTGCAGTGGTATATTGATCTTGTTCTTCTACATCATCTTCGACGTTGATTAACACTGCTTTATCGCATCCC
Organism: Thermaerobacillus caldiproteolyticus; assembly: GCF_013761245.1. Classification (GTDB taxonomy): domain Bacteria; phylum Bacillota; class Bacilli; order Bacillales; family Anoxybacillaceae; genus Thermaerobacillus; species Thermaerobacillus caldiproteolyticus. Next base: position 464,079 of record NZ_JACDUT010000001.1, read on the forward strand.
ATCGCCAATGCAGTGCGCAATTCTTTTTCCGCGTCCTCATTTCCTACGGTAATCACGGTAATTTCTCCGCCATGCTTGTCGCGAACTTGAATCGCCTCTTCAATCGCGTATTCATCATACGGATTAATAATAAACTCAGCACCATCTTCATTCACTTTGCCGTTCGCAATGACAATTTTCTCTTCTGTGTCAAACGTGCGCTTCATTAAGACAAAAATGTTCATGAAAGCCCCTCCTTATGTTTATGAAACATTTATTCAGTTTTAAAGATTCTGTAAATTTAAGTTGCTATTTTCCTTGAAATTGCGGAGATCGCTTTTCGATAAATGCTTGTACGCCTTCCTTTGCATCTTCGGATGTAAACACGTTTCCGAACAGCTCTGCTTCATAGCGGACCGCTTCATGAAATGATTTTTCCTTCGCGGCGTTTAAAAGTTGAAGCGTAGCGCGAATGGAAATCGGGCTTTTTTGCGCGATTTTGTTTGCTAATGTTTTCGCTTCCTCCAGCAGCTGTTCTTCTGGTACCGCCCGGTTCGCCAGACCCCATTGAACCGCTTCTGTGCCGGTAATCGGCTCACTTGTCCACATCATTTCTGCCGCTTTTCCGGAACCAACGTAACGGGGTAATCGCTGTGTTCCGGCAAATCCCGGAATAATGCCCAGCTGCAATTCCGGCAATCCGAGTTTGGCGTTTTCTGCAACTATACGAATATGGCAACTCATCGCCAGCTCCAATCCACCACCTAATGCAGCTCCGTGGATGGCGGCAATGATCGGTTTTGGAAATTGCTCTATCTGCTCCATGACTTGTTGACCTGCACGTGCCAACTCCGCTGCCTGCTCTCTTGAGCTAACAGCTGTAAATTCTTTAATATCGGCACCAGCGGAGAAAAATCTCCCTTCTCCATGAAGAAGAATGACCCGAACTTTGTCATCGGTCTCTAATTGTTCTAACAGCATTGAAAGCTCTTTCAAAACAGCGGACGATAATGCGTTGGCCGGAGGGTGCAAAAGAGAAACAGTCGCGACAAATCCCTCCGTATTCGTTTTGAAAAACTCCATGTTCTCCCTCTCCCCTTTGTCATTTTCTTGGATTCAAGAGGCGGAGCAGCCTCTTGTCAACAGCTCGTGAACAGGTTTGGCTAAAGCCACTAAATCGTATTTTTGCTCATTCATCACCCATGTCGTTACCGTTTCATCAATCGTACCGAAAATCATTTGTCTTGCAAGGCGAACATCTAAATCTTTGCGAAACTCTCCTTTTTCGATTCCTTCTTTGACAATCTGATCGACAACGCGTAAATAGCCTTTTAGCACTTCGTTAATTCGTAGACGCAATTCTTTATTTGATTGACGCAATTCAAGTTGAGTAACGATCGCTAAGTGACGATCAGCAGATAATAGTTGAAAATGTTTTTCTACTAACACATATAACTTCTGTGAAGGACTCGAAATTCCTTCTATTTCTTGCCCAATTTTCTCAATAAATGAGCCCATTTTTTCACGAAAAAGCGAAACGAGAATATCTTCTTTATTTTTAAAGTATAAATAAATCGTTCCGTCTGCGACCCCCGCTTGTTTCGCAATTTTGGATACTTGTGCTTGGTGGTAGCCGTTTTCGGCAATGACAACTACTGCTGCTTCGATGATTTGTTTAAATTTCGGTTTGTCTCTTTTCAATACTCATTCTCCTTTTCAAAATATGAATGAATAATCATTCATATTTCTATTTTAAAAACTATCTGTTAATTTTGTCAAGATGAAGTTTTACAAAAGAAAGAGCCTTTTCCGTTGGCAGGCCCTTTTACCCTTTTTTGTTTTCCTCTTCCACTAACACCCGGCGTAAAATTTTCCCGACCGCTGTTTTTGGAAGTTCTTTACGGAACTCATAGATACGCGGCACTTTATAGGCTGCCAATCGACTTCTCATAAATTCGTCCAACTCTTCTTCGGTACATTGTTCTCCTTCTTTGAGCACGATAACCGCCTTCACTGTTTCGCCTCGATATTCGTGCGGAACGCCAACAACGACCGCTTCTTTCACTTTTGGATGCTCATATAATACTTCTTCGACTTCGCGCGGATAAATATTATATCCGCTGGCAATAATTATATCTTTCTTGCGGTCGACGATGAAGAAATATCCACGTTCATCCATATATCCTACATCCCCTGTATATAGCCAGCCGTCGCGCAATACACTTTCCGTCTCAAATGGTTGGTTCCAATATCCTTTCATCACTTGTGGACCACGAATAATAAGTTCACCAATTTCGTTCACCTTCGCTTCTTGTCCAGTTTCTAGCGAGATAATCTTTGCCTCCGTATCCGGCCACGGAACGCCAATGCTTCCTTTTATCCGTTCACCGTCCCATAAAAAATTCGCATGGGTAACAGGGGATGCTTCAGTTAAACCGTATCCTTCAATGAGCTTTCCTCCGGTTATTTGTTCAAATTTCTCCTGCACCTCTACCGGCAGCGGAGCCGAACCGCTAATGCATGCTTTGATGGACGACAAATCATAACGGGATAAGTTTGGATGATTTAATAGTGCGATATACATCGTCGGTGCTCCGGGGAACAACGTCGGTTTTTGCTTTTCGATCGTTTTTAGCGTCATTTCGACATCAAATTTCGGGAGGAGAATCATTTTATACGCTCGCATGATCGCTAAATTCATAATCGTCGTCATGCCGTACACGTGAAAAAATGGCAATACTCCTAAAATCGCTTCATTCCCTTTTTCGCAGCGGTACATCCAATGAACGCACATCAACGTGTTCGCAATTAAATTGCGATGGGTAAGCATCGCTGCTTTCGGAAACCCTGTCGTGCCACCCGTATATTGCAGCAATGCAACATCTTCAACTGGGTCGACCTCAACATTGATTTCATTTGGGCTCGTTCGGGCAACAATATTGGAAAAGAGATGCTGGTCGTCACGCTCTTCGATTTGCACCGCAACCGGCTGCTGCCTTTTTTGCACAAATGGATAGAGCCATTTTTTCAGTGGCGGTAAATAATCTTTGATGCTCGTAATAATGATGTGCTTGACGTTCGTGTGCCCTTTTACTTTGACCGCCTTTGGATAAAGCATATCCAATGTAATTAACACCGTTGTTCCGCTATCGTTAAGTTGGTATTCAAGCTCGCGTTCCGTATAAAGCGGGTTCGTTTGTACGACGATTCCTCCAGCGAACAGCACCCCGTAATAGCTGATGACTGACTGCGGACAGTTTGGGAGCATAATCGAGACACGATCTCCTTTATTTAGTCCGATGTTCACGAGATAGTTTGCGAAAGCTAACGACTGTTCGTACACCTCTTGAAAAGTTAACGTTTTTCCAAGAAAATAAATCGCTTCTTTTTGCCCAAATTGCGCTGCCGTTTCCCTTAAATAGTCCGGTAGCGTTTTTGCCGGATAGTCAAGATGTGGCGAAATTTGCGGCGGGTAATAAGCGAGCCACGGTTTTTCCATCATATCCCCTCCGTGTTTGATTATTCAGACGATTCATTTTTATTTTATTATACTTTTCGAAATTTTACATCATAAAAAAATAAGCGCCTACTATTGCTGTTGTAGGACGCTTATTGTTTTCTTATTAAGCAAAAAATAATAAGTAAACAATGCCGATGACAAGAAAGACACCACATAAAACAAATAATACCTTCGCTAATGTCTCCATCTCTCTTTTACTCCCCGTATTCGTTCTAATGAATTCCTTCACCAATCACAAATGATAAGCCGATCGAAATGACCATAGAAATCAAGCCGACCGCACGATTATCCTTGGCAATCTCCTCGTCAATATTAAATTTTGGCGTTAAAAATTCATAAATAAAATAGGCGATAAGCAATAAAATAAACCCGTACACACCCCAACCGATCATCGCAAGCAGTGAATCATGATGATGAAGTGCATATCGAAAAATATTAGCGATACCAAAAATTTTTCCACCCGTTGCCATAGCAACAGCCACGTTTCCATTTTGAATCTCATCCCAATTTTTATATTTGGTGACGAGCTCAAAAATCGCTAAAAACACAACCATACATAGGACAGCTACACTAAAATTTGCTGCAATTTTCACTACTTCATTTTCCCAAAAGGAGTTCATCGTCTTCGCCCCTTATTATTTCAATTCCACAATCGTAACACCCGTTCCTCCTTCAGTTGCCTCGCCAAAGCGAATGTTTTTGACGGAACGGTGTTTTTTCAAAAATTCTTGTACTCCTTTTCGCAACGCTCCTGTGCCTTTTCCGTGAATAATCGAAACGCGCGGATAACCAGCTAAAAGCGCATCATCAATATATTTTTCGAGGCGGACAATCGCATCCTCATACCGTTCCCCGCGCAAATCAAGCTCAAGCCCAACATGATAGTCCTTTCCTTTGACAGTTGCTAGCGGCTTCGTTTCTGTCGGTTTCGAGCTGCCGATATACTCCAGCTCGCGCTCTTTAATTTTCATTTTTAAAATGCCGAGCTGCACTTGCCATTCATCGTCAGATACTTTTTCAAGCAAGTAACCTTTCTGATTTAAATGAACGACTTTCACTTCGTCACCAGGACGAAATTCATGATGCGTCCGCTTCGCCGCTTTCACTTTTTTCTTCGAATCGAACGTTGGTACTGCTTCTTCTAACCGTTTTTTCGCAGCAATCAGCTCGTGCTCCTTAATTTCCGCCTGCTTTTCTTTCTGCATTTGCCGAAGCTCACGAATGATGTGTTCCGCCTCTTGTTGAGATGATTTGACGATATCGGCGGCTCTTCGTTTCGCTTCTTCAATAAGTTCATCTCGTTTTTCGTTTAATTCCTCAAGCTTCTCTTCCCACTCGTTGCGAAGCCGCTCCGCTTCTTTCCGTGCGTCTTCAGCCTGTTTCCATTCTTCTTCCGCACGCTTTTTACTATGCTCAAGGGAGGCAATCATATTTTCGACTTTGTTGCTTTCTGCGCTGATATGGGATTTCGCCCGTTCAATGATGCGCTCGTCAAGGCCGAGACGTTTTGATATTTCAAACGCGTTACTCCGCCCTGGAACACCGATTAATAATTTATACGTCGGACTTAATGTTTCGATGTCAAATTCAACGCTCGCATTGATGACGCCGCGTCGATTATACCCGTACGCTTTTAACTCCGGATAATGCGTCGTCGCGACAACGCGCGCTCCGCGTTGATGTACTTCGTCCAAAATGGCAATTGCCAGCGCTGCCCCTTCCTGAGGATCTGTCCCTGCTCCTAATTCGTCAAACAGCACAAGGCTGTCGCTATCAATGTTGCGCAAAATATCGACAATGTTGACCATATGGGAAGAAAACGTACTCAAACTTTGTTCAATTGATTGTTCGTCGCCAATGTCGGCATAAACGGAGCGGAACACCGCTAATTCCGAACCGTCCAACGCCGGAATAAAGAGACCTGCTTGCGCCATAAGCGTCAACAGTCCGATCGTTTTTAACGTGACTGTTTTTCCCCCTGTATTCGGACCAGTAATGAGCATCGTTGTGTAATCTTTACCAAGTTCAATATCATTTGGAACGACGACATTCGGATCAATGAGAGGGTGGCGCGCCTTTAACAGGCGAATATAGCCGTGATCGTTCATCAATGGCTTTGTTGCCTTTATTTTCTTTGCGTATTTCGCTTTGGCAAACAAGAAATCGAGTTCGGTTAATATGTTGACGTTCTCTAACAGAGCATCTGCTTGTTCAGCAACTTTTCCCGTTAACTCCATTAAAATTCGCTCTATTTCCTGTTTTTCTTTGACGCGAGCTTCTTGAAGCTGGTTGTTCAAATCGACGACGACTTGCGGCTCAATGAATAACGTCGCTCCGGAAGACGATTGGTCATGAACAATGCCGCCATAAGCGCTGCGATACTCTTGTTTTACCGGGATAACATAACGATCATTACGAATGGTAATAATCGCGTCCGATAACATTTTTTGCGCCGATGAAGAACGAATCATATTTTCCAATTTTTCGCGAACTCTCGCTTCTGTATTTCGTAGCTGCTGACGAATCGACCGTAAACGCTCACTGGCATTATCCAGCACTTCACCGTGATCATCGATGCATTTTTTAATTGCTTGCTCGATCTCGGACAACGAAACGAGCCCGGCTGCATATTGCGATAAATGGGAAAACGATGACGAATCCTCCGCGAGCGAATCAATAAATGTTTTCATTTGTCTAGCTGCATACAAGGTACTTGCAATATCGAGCAATTCCTGAGGGCTTAATGTTCCGCCGATGCTTGCTCGCTTCACGCTTGACCGTATATCAACAATTCCGTCGAGCGGAACATGCCCGCGCAGACGTAAAGAAGCGACTGCTTCATCGGTTTGCTCCTGCCATTGAACAACTTCATCAAAGTCAGAAGATGGAAATAGCCGCTCTACCTTTTCCTTTCCTAATGACGAAGATACATGTTCTAGCAATTGGGCTTTCACTTTGTCAAACTCTAACACTTTGAAAACTCGTGTATGCACAGATGAAAAACCTCCATGTTTACTATTTTTCGTCATGTCGCCGTAAAAATTGGCGCAGTTCTTCCAACGTCCACGTATTGATCACCGTATCTTTACGAATCCATCCTTTCCGAGCTGCTGCCACGCCCACTTTCATATCCTCTAGCATGTCCAAATGATGGGCATCCGTGTTAATGGCAATTTTGACGCCAGCCTCTTGTGCTTTTTTTAAGTACGAATAGGCTAAATCAAGCCGATGCGGGTTGGCGTTTAATTCAAGCGCTGTATTTGTTTCCCGCGCAAGCTCAATAAGCATATCTATATCTACATCGTAACCATCACGCCGCCCAATTAACCGACCTGTCGGGTGGGCAATGAGATCGACATGATGATTGTTCAATGCCGCTTTTAACCGTGCCATAATCACATCACGCGGCTGGGAAAATCCCGAATGAATCGCGGCAATCACAAAATCCAGTTCCTGAAGCACTTCATCATCATAATCGAGCGTTCCATCAGGCAGAATGTCCATTTCAACGCCGGATAAAATGGTAAAATCATCGTATTTCGCATTTAACCGTTCGATTTCTTCACGTTGTCGTTTTAATCGTTCGACTGTCAAGCCGTTCGCTACTTTCAAAAACTGTGAATGATCGGTAATCGCCATATATCGATATCCTTTTTTGCGGCACGCTTCCGCCATTTCCTCAATGGAGCACGCGCCATCGCTCCAAGCGGAATGCATATGCAAATCCCCTTGAATATCGGAAAAATGAATAAGAGGATAGTCTTCCTGATACCGATCCACTTCACTTCCATCTTCGCGCAATTCTGGCGGAATGAACGGCAATCGAAAATGGGCAAAAAACTCTTTTTCATCCGCAAACGTGATTATTTCGCCTGTTTCTGTGTTCTCGACACCATATTCACTAATTTTTTCCCCGCGCTCTTTCGCCAGTTGCCGCATCCGCACATTATGTTCTTTAGAACCTGTAAAATGATGCAAAGTAGTCGCAAATTGTTCCGGGGTCACTAAGCGAAAATCGACAGCGATCTCATATTCATAGCGAAGCTGTAACGATACTTTTGTGTCGCCACTGGCGATGACAGCAGAAACATTGGCTAACGCAACCAATTGTTCACGTACCCGCTGCGGCTCATTGGTCGCAATGATAAAATCTAAATCTTTCACAGTTTCCTTCATGCGCCGCAGGCTTCCGGCACGGGAAAAGCGAATCACTCCACTCATGTTCCCCAGCTGCTGTTCAATTTCCTCAGCAATCGGCAGCACTAAAGCAAGCGGCAAGCGCTCCGGACGAGAACCCATCTCTTCAATTGCAGCTAAAATCTTTTCTTCGGTTTTCTTTCCGAATCCTGCAAGCGCCTGCACTTTCTGTTCCAAACAAGCAGCCTTTAAAGAAGCGACATCAACAACTCCAAGCTCTTGATATAGCTTGGCAATCTTTTTGCCGCCAAGTCCGGGAATTTTTAAAAGCGAAAATAAACCAGACGGAATCTCGTTTTGTAACTCCTCAAGCACCATTGATCTCCCTGTTTCGAGAAATTCTTTAATGACGGCAGATGTCCCTTTTCCTATTCCCGGAATTTTTGTGAAATCTTCAATTTCTGCTAAACTGCGTTCATCGGTCTCTAACGCGTTCGCCGCCTTGCGAAACGCAGCAATTTTAAACGGATTTTCTCCTTTGATTTCCATATATAACGCAATCGTTTCCAATAGCTGAATCACATCTTTTTTATTGGCTAGCATGACAAACACCACCTATACGTACGATCCACTATGAAAAATGATACAAGTTTTTCGTGAAAAAGTACAAAAAAACTTCCCTATCGGATAGAGAAGTCGCTATGCCATATAATGAATCCACATTTGTTTCAGCATGTCAGATAAAAATGGAGTATGCTTGACAATGACAGTGGCCATAAACGAATGTTGAATCTGGGCCTGCAAACTTTGAATCGGAATGAGGGCACCGACATATAAGAAAAGAAATACGATTAAGTACACCTCAACAAACCCTAACGCACCGCCAGCCCAACGATTCACGCTTCGCAACAGCGGCAATTGTGCGACGAAATCAAGCATAGAGCCAATAATTTGCATAATAATTTTCGTCGCAAAAAATAAAATCGCAAACGCCATCGCTCGATAGTAAGCTTCGTCAAGATGCGCGCTTTCAAATAACATTTTGACCGTCTCCGGATCGCCGAACGAAGGATACGGAATCCATAATCGAAGCGTCGGTGCAAATTTTTCGTAGTTCATATAGGCAACGACAAATGCGATGATAAATCCTGTCATATGAATAAACTGCAAAATAAATCCGCGTTTTAAGCCAATCATAAATCCCATTAAAAGGATGAAAAGCAATACTAAATCAACCATTCAGTCACTCATCCTTTTCTTTTTTCATTTGCTGTAAAAGTCGATCGTAGTCCTCTTTTAATTTTATGTATTCATGAACGACATTGACAGCCGTTAATACCGCCAGTTTATTAATATCTAATGTCGGGTTTTTCGCGCTAATTTCTCGCATTTTATCATCGACAATCGACGCCACTAACCGAATATGGCTAGAGCTTTCCGTGCCAACAATCGCATATTGCTGTCCATATATGTCGACCGTAATCCGCGTTTTTTGTTGCTCTGCCAAATTATTTCCCCCATTCGTAAAAATCCTAATGTTTATCATACCATGAATGCTGGTATAATGAAAAGACGTGACCTTTCCCCTTCCGGTGGATGAATCTTTAATAGGAGATGAGGAATTTGGCCAATCACGTCATAAAAGCAACGAAAATGATGATCGATGAAATGAGGCAGCATTATGCTTCTTATATAACAGATCACCTTCCAACGGGCGCTTTATTTGTTGCCAAACTAGCAGGTTGCACGATTACTGCGTATCGCTCGGGAAAAGTGCTGTTTCAAGGAAAAGAGGCAGAACGAGAAGCAGCACGGTGGACAAATGAATCGGTAAAAGAGTCAGTACCTGTTCAACAACCGCACTGGACAGCTGTATCGGCGATCGGATCGGATGAAGTCGGAACAGGAGATTATTTCGGACCAATCGTCGTCGTCGCTGCTTATGTCGCAAAAGAAAACATTGAAACTATCAAAAACATGGGAGTGAAAGATTCGAAATTGTTAACGGATGAAGCAATTCGCCGGCTTGCTCCTTCGCTCATGAAAGCCATCCCGTATTGCTCCGTCGTTCTTTCGAATCCAACGTACAACGAATGGCAAGCAAGCGGAATGCCGCAAACCAAAATGAAAGCATTGTTACATAATGAAGCAATTCGAAAGCTCGTTCAACAGCTCGCACCGCTTGAACCGGAAGCAATTTTAATTGACCAATTTATTGAACGTGATTTATATTTCCGATATTTAGAAGGAGAAAAAGAGGTTATCTGCGAACGAGTATATTGTTATCCAAAAGCAGAAACGATTCATGTCGCCGTCGCCGCTGCTTCGATGATCGCTCGCTATGTATTTTTGAATGAAATGGAACAATTAAGCAAGCAGGTAGGCATGGAGCTTCCAAAAGGAGCAGGGGAGCAAGTCGACCAAGTGGCGGCGAAGTTAATGGAAACGCACGGACTTTCTGTACTTGATACGTGCGCCAAACTTCACTTCGCCAATACAGACAAAGCGAGACGTATCGCCCATATATAAAAAAGCGTAAGCGTCCTTCCTATTGGCAACAAGCGCTAGAAATTCACCGAAAAGATCCCATTCGTCTCTTGTCACGTCCTGTGGCCCGCCGAATGCCGGACATTGTGCCCTTCATCAATAGTTTGAGTCGAAGCTATCTCAAGACGATAGTACGTGAAGCTAGGCACAATGTTTGCTTTCTTACCTTTTCAAAAAAGCACCGTACAAAACGTTGTTGTTTTGTACGGTGCTTTTGCTTTATGAACCATAATTTTCGATCGCTTCGATCACTTTTTCCGCTGTGCTTCTGCTTGACTGCGGATTTTGTCCCGTTACTAAATTCCCATCACGAACAGAGAAATCTGTCCATTTTTCTCCAGAAACGAAATTAGCTCCTCTTAAGCGCAAAGTAGATTCAAGCAAAAATGGCATATACTTATCTAATTGCACTTCTCTTTCTTCTTCGTCAGTAAACGCGGTTACGGTTTTTCCTTTTACTAACGGAGTTCCGTCCTTATATGTTACATTAACAAGACCCGATGGCCCGTGGCACACGGCACCAATGACTCTGCCGTCCTCTGCAAATTGCTGCAATACATATTGGAGTGTTTCATTATCTGGGAAATCAAACATCGTCCCGTGGCCACCCGGAAGGAAAATGGCATCAAATCCAGCTGCATCCTCCTTGCTTAAACGAGCTGTGCTTTTCAACTCTTCTTCCGCTTTTGCCCATTCAGGTTTCTTTTCATTTATACTGCGGGGATCAAGAGGCACCTCTCCTCCTTGAATACTTGCTACCTTGACATCATATCCTTTTTCCTTAAAGACAAGATAAGGAACCGCAAATTCCTCAAGCCAAAGCCCCGTTTTATGATCATCTGTAATCGTCGTATGATTTGTAACAACCATTAAAATACGCTTCGTATTCGCCATTGTCATTCCTCCCTGTTTATGTAAGTTACTGATATCATATACTACCTTTTTCTGAAACTCCAAAAATATGCTTATGTATGACAAAATAAAAAATTTTTTCGGAAACGTCATTCTTATTGTGTAACCAACGAGCAAAATCAGTTCTTACGTTCTTTAGTTATTAAGAATGTTTGTATCTATTGATTGAGATATAGAGTCCTTGAATATGGTCGTGCTCCTTCACTGACAAATTAATTCCTATGTATTCCTTTAACTAGGTTGTTTCGTAAAAAAGAGAGCTTCGATTCCTGTTTCATAGGATCGGTGGGTATTCCTTTCTCACTAATCATTCTTTACATATTCTTTCTTTGAAGATACAACTCATGTATTGTTTCTGAAGAATTCCTCTTTTTTTCTGCCTTCATGGAACAAGCCCTTATGAATAGAAGTGACATCATGGGATCGGTGTTCTTTTCATTTTATATATATTCTCTCTAATGAGGATGCCCAAAAGCTTTTACTTTTGGGCATCCACTTTTCACGTTACATCACTGTTTCATAAACGGCCACCAATTGGCGTTTCCAAACGTTTTTACCATAACAGGAACGAATAATGGCAAAACGACAAGCGCATACAAGACTAATCCGGTTAATACAATGGTTGCAATTTCCAAAAGCGATAACACTCCAGACGGATACATCGCCGCAAACGTTCCACCTAAAATGACAGCGGCGGAAATAATGACCGTTCCCATGTTGCGCATCGCCAAAAGCATTGCCTCTTGTACCGGTTTGTCTCTATATTCGTTAAAGCGATCCATAAGGAAAATGCTATAGTCAATGCCCAAGGCGATTAAAATAACAAACGCGAAGAACGGAACCGCCCAGTTAATGCCATCATAACCTAGCCATTGTACAAAAATAAGCTCGGTTACCGCCATGGAGGTGTAATACGTTAAAATAAGCGATAAAATTAAATAGATCGGCATAACAAATGAACGAAGCAATGCAATTAAAATCAAAGCAATTCCAATTAACATCAAAACAACAGTACGAGAATAGTCTTTTGCCGAAATCTCATGCAAATCGGAATAAATGCTTGTCACACCACCGACAGCTACTTTCGCATTCTCTAGTTTCGTCTCTTTGACTGCACGCTCTACGGCTTGCTTAATATCATCAATTTGGTTCATCGCTGCTGTCGAATACGGATTTTTCTTGAACACGACATCAAATGTTACGACTTTCCCATCTTTAGACATATATACCTCTTTTGCTTGGGCAAACTCTTTGCTGTCAAGCACTTGTTTCGGCATATACCACCCGGTCATTTCCTCATCCGGCGAAGAGGAAAGCTCAGACAAATAATTTTCGGCAGAACCAAGACCATTTGCTACTTGACGGAGCCCATCCGCGCTTTTATCGAGTCCCGTAATTAGCTGATTCATTTGCCCGTCAAGTTGGGAAAATCCATTTAACAGCTGTTCCTGGACAGCGTTGAGTTGACTTAATCCATTTGACAACTGCGGCAATTGGTGGATAATTTGCTGTTGGCCATCCGCCGCTTTTTCCATGCCTTGCTGCAGTTTTTCAAGACCGTTAATCAGCTTCGTCATGCCATCGATCAGTGCTTTTTGTCCGGCAATCAATTGGGCAAACGAGCCATTTGCTTGACGAACGCCATCGCTTACTTGACGAAGGGCATCGTTAACTTGTTGAAATCCAACCGCCATTTGTTTCGATTGTTGCGTTAGTTGGAAGGCCGCCATTTTCACTTGTTGATACTCACGGTCTTGCTGCAATTCTTGGTGATTTTGTTCAATATGATTCAACGATTCGTTCATCGCTGATAGTTGTTGCGATAATGCGTTGACCCCTGTTTCCATATTCTCGTATTGTTCAAGAAGCGAAGATAAGCTAGAACCTGCTGTTTCGTACCCTTGCAACAATTGTTGCGCACCGGCTAACAGTTTCTTGGCATTGGTGTGAATGTCCTCTAATCCTTTCTTGATGTCACCCGCCCCCATAGAGCCATTGCGAATGCCTTGTTCAATTTGCGAAAGTCCCTTTTGCAGATCGCCAACCCCTGACTTTAATTCGTTCGTTCCTGATACAAGCACCTGAATACCGCTTGTGGCTTGCTTTAGTTTCGGCGCCGAAGCGGAAAGTTGCTCGCTTGCTTTGTTCAATCCGGAACTAATTTGTTCAATTCCTTTATTTCCTTGCCCGAGACCTTCTTTTAAGCTTTTCGCTTGTTCCGCCACAAATAATTGTTGAATCGGCTCTCCTGTTGGTCTTGTAACTGAGCGCACTTTGTCAACTCCGTCGACCTTTTCAACTTCGCGGCTCACTTTTTCAATGAGCGCAAAATATTCAGGCTCATTCATGTTTTCATCATTTTTCATGACAATTTGTGTCGGCATCGCTTCGCCTGGATTAAAACTTTTGGCAATAATGTTAAATGCTTTTACCGATGCATAGTCATCACCGATTTCCTCAAGGGAGTTAAACGATAAATCCCCATCATATGTCAACAAAACAGGAAGAGAAATAACCGCCACAATCAATAAGGCAGCAAGCGGTCTTGCAAACGAAAAGCGTCCGGCAAAATCCCATAGTTTACTTTGTTTATGCTCCAGCTTCCCTTTGGCCGGCCAAAATAATTTTGGACCAAGCACTGCCATAAAGAATGGCACGAGTGTCATGAGCGCCACAAGTAAAATCGCCACCCCTACCGCTACCGCGGCAGCCGACTGATACAATTTAAACGTCGATAACCCAATGGCCGCGAACCCGATCATCACCGCAAATCCGCTAAATAACACCGTTTTTCCAGCGGTACGATACGTCGCGACAATCGCGTCGGTTCGACTTTCGTGTTGCGATAATTCTTCTTTAAACCGGCTCAGCAACAAAATACAATAATCGGTCCCAATCCCGAACAACACCGCGACTAAAAATGTCTGCGTAAACGTGGACAGCGGAAAGTTCACATTGTCGACTAAAAACGCAACGAGCGATTGGGAAGCCAAATACGTCATCCCGACGGTGAGAAGCGGAACAAATGGAGCGACAAACGAGCGAAACACCACAAAAAGCACGACTAAAATGAACACAACCGTAATACCTTCTGTTTTCTTTAATCCTGCTTGTGAGCTAGCCACAACATCTTCATCAATCATCCAACTGCTTGTGTAATAATGGGCTAATGAAATATCATCAATCGCCTTGTAAAGGGCGCTGCTCATTTCTTTCGCACTTCGTCCATTTCGCTCCATGTGAATTGATGTTAATATCGTCGTTCCGTCTTTCGAAACAAGTTCATCCTTCAATTCTTTTTCTTTGACAGGAGAAACAATCTCCGTAATCCCTAACTTTCCTTTGTTGTTTTCAAGCTCTCGAATCGCTTTTTCGGCTTCCTTCCAATCTTTATCATCCAAGCGACCGTCGCGATGAAACACGAGCGCAACGGTAACTTCGTTGCCTTTCTGTTCTTTTTTCTGCACGTCATGTAAAATTTCGGTTGCCAACGAGGAAGAATATCCTTTTGGAACGGTAATTTGTCCCTTTTCACGGACAAGCTCCGCCATATTCGGCGCTGTCATCATCAACACAACAACACTAGCGACCCATGCAAGCAAAACGAACCATTTTCCTTTCACGATGGCCCTCATTGTGTTTCCTCCAACTCTTGTAAAATTCTTGCTAGTTTTTCATACGTTTGAATAAATGATTCAATTTCTTGTTCCGAAAATTTCATTATGAGCGATTCGACTAATTTATGAATTTTTTCTTCTGTTTTTACGAACCATTCGTTTCCTTTTTCGGTTAGCGTTAAATAGACGACACGCCTGTCGTTTTCATCGCGCGTTCGTTGAATCAGTCCTTTATCAACAAGACGGTTCATCATCGCTGTGATCGCACTTTTGTTTACGCCAAACACCGATGCTAATTCTGTTGAAGTGCATGTTTCCCGTTTCTTCACGTAACGTAAAAGATAATACTGGTCGTTTGTCATATCTTCGTCGATTTCACACTTCACTAATGCTGCCGCTTTTTTCGTCACCAAAAACGAAACAGAAAGATACCGCTCAATGAGCACATTAATTTTTTCCCTTTGCAAAATCTCACCTCTTCCACAAAAATAGTTCAACTATTTAACTATTAAACAATTTAACTATGTAGATGGAAAAAGTCAACGGAAAAGATTTTTATTTACAAAATAACGGTATAACAATGAAAAAGTGAGACGATGAAGAATAAAATAAGAACTCACAAACACACATTCGTACCAAGACTATCTTCAATAGGAAGGACACTGGAAACTGATCGACAGCATCCCTTACAACATGAGTCCCTCCCAACTTGGGAGCATCAATTTGCTGTAGGGGAATTATCATTTTTGTTGCGTTCTTATTTTCTGAATAAAAATTGCTATGCAGCGATCGCTCCCTTTGATGTCCGATTTGCGCTAGACGATGATTACGAACATGCAACCAATGTCGTTCATTATCATTTGTCATAAACACCAATTAACCCAAAATGGATGTTTAGGCGCTCGGGTGCTCATTGTGGAGGTACTATCATCGTCCGCCGTCCTAAAAGATCGAAATGAAAAATTTAAACTATATGTGCACTTCGATGCTCAAGAATACTGAATTGCAGATCCCATTTATCGGACGATAGAAGCGTTTAGACTAGAGGACGGATTTTTCAAAAAAAGAGAAACGTTTGGCATAGGACAACAACTAACGTGTCTTTTGTTTTTCCTGATTTCACGTTCGAAGCGAATTCGATATTTTTTCAAACATAAAAAAGGATGTCGCCATATCATCTCGGTCGGCATCCTTTCATGGTTATAATTACTTTTCCCATATCACGCGGCAATATCGCGTTTCCGAAAAATGAGCCAAGTGAAACTATTAAATACAATAAAATAAACAAATAGCATTAGGATGGAAAATGACATCGTCATTCCTTTCACAAGCGGAACTCCATCAATGTATCGTAGCAAATCGGTATTAGCAAATAACAAATATTTCGCCCATTTAAATTTCATCGCCAGCAACGCTGTCACTTCCGTACCGACAAACATAAGAAAAATCGCCAAACCAATCGCAAGAGAACTGTTGCGGAATATTGCGGATATCATAAAGGCAAACGTTGTCATCATCACAAGGGTGGCACAATTCAGCCCATATACACGTATAACATGGAACAACATATTTGTTTCAACGACGTTTCCATTTTGATACGCTAGATATGGCGTACGAATATGGTCGATTCCAAAAACAATGGCACTGATGATAGACGAAAACATCAGTAACAACAGCAGCATGCAGAAAGCAAATAAAAGAGTCGCTGCATACTTTGACAGTAAAATTTTTGAACGGCTTGCCGGACGAATTAACAGCAGCTTAATCGTCCCCCATGAAAATTCACTGGCAATACTTCCCGCGGCAACAATAATCGTAAATAGAGTAATGAGCTGAATCATATCCGCTGAATTAACCATATATCCCCAAAACGAATTGGAAGGAACCGGCCTTATATCATGTTCAAGGCGATATTCATTAATTTTCAACTGCTGTTCTAAGTGGTTTTTATACATCTTAGGTAGTTTTTCGTCTGAAAGCTGCTCCTTAAGTGTTTGAATCTCCGAGGCAACTCCCGCCTTCCAATTTTGCTGTTCTTTATGTGTTGCTTTTGTAATCAATGCTCCTGCCAATGTCGCCAAAGCAAGCAGCCCGATCATAAACCATGTGCTTATTCTCCTATAAATTTTCATATTTTCGTTTTGAATCAATGAGATGATACTAGGCAATTTCGTTTCCTCCCGTCATTTCTAAAAATCTTTCTTCTAACGATTTCGTCATCGTTTGAATACCATACACTTTTACATGTTCAGACACTAACATCGCATTTAAGCGAGGAATTTCCTCATAATCTATGGAAACTTCAATTCCCTGATTAGTAGGTTTCATGTTGATACTAGAATATGCCCTTTTAATAATGCTTAACGCTTGCTCCACGGGCTCAACCGTAATCAGCACCTTTTGAGCTTGCTTCGACAGCTCTTGAACCGATTCGATTCCTACTAATCTTCCATGTTGAATAATAGCAAACCGATCGCACATCATTTCCATTTCTGAGAGAAGATGACTCGAAACAATCACCGCTAATCCTTCCTGTTTTGCCAGCTTACGCAAATAGTCGCGTATTTCGCGAATGCCAGCAGGATCAAGTCCATTCGTCGGCTCATCTAAAATAAGTAAGGAAGGTTTATGCAGCAAAGCTTGCGCTAATCCTAATCGCTGTCTCATTCCAAGCGAGTACGTTTTCACTTTGTCATGAATTCGTTTTTCCAAGCCGACCAGCTTGACAACCTCATCGATTCGCTCCTTTGTTACTCCTTTTGCCATTCGCGCATAGTGCAGTAAATTTTGATAACCCGTTAAAAATTTATACATCTCCGGATTTTCCACAATGGCTCCAACATGTTGTATCGCTTTTTCAAAGTCTTTTTTAATACTGATTCCATTAATCAGCACTTCACCGCTAGTCATTCCCATCAGTCCTACAATCATGCGAATCGTTGTCGTTTTTCCCGCCCCGTTTGGTCCGAGAAAACCAAACACTTCTCCGGCAAATACTTCCAATGATAAATCGTGAATAATTGTTTTCTTTCCAATATCTTTCCTTACATTCTTTAGTTGTAGCAGCGGTTTCATTGTTTTTCTTCTCCTTCGTAAATTTTTTTAAGCCAGCCAGCGACACTGCAACGACTCTTTTCTCTTAATTCGTCCACGAAAGCTCGTTCCACCACTTTTCCGTCACGAAGAAAAATGACTTCATCTAACAAGCTCTCCACCTCATCGACTTCATGCGTGGTCATAACAATAGTCTGTTTTTCTAAATCAACAAACGATATCAATCCCTTAATAATCAATTCACGAACCATCGGATCCAGTCCCGATAACGGTTCATCCATAAGCAAAACCGGTACTTCTCTTGCCAAAGCAAAGGCGATTTTCGCTCGACCGCGACCTCCTTTTGACAAATGTTTTAGTTTTTTTACCGGTTCTATTTGCATAAAGTCCAGTATGTCACGTGCTTTTTCCATATTGAAATCCATAAATTGAGAAGCGTAAAACTCCAGCATATCTTGAACGGTAAATCCGTCATAGTAAGCATCCAGTTCTGATAAATATGCGACATTTCTACCTATTCTTCTTGTCACCTCATGTCCGTCAACGAAGACTTTCCCGTTCGTCGGAAACACCAATCCGGCAATTAACTTTAAAAAGGTCGATTTTCCGCTTCCGTTCGCTCCAAGTACCCCAATGATTTTCCCTTTTTCCATGCTCAACGATATATCGTCTAACGCGACGACATTGCCGTACTTTTTCGTCACATTTTTCAATTGAATCATTGTTTATACCCCCTCTCCCTGACTGAAGTCTTTTAACGAAGCAACAATTTCATCAATCGTAAACCCTAATTCTTTCATATTTCGCACAAAATCTGACATAATTTCTTGTTTCAGTTGCTCTCTCAATCGTTTGATCACTTCCTCATTTTCCGTCACAAACGTTCCTTGGCCGCGCCGCGTTTCCACAATTCCCATCCTTTCCAGTTCACTGTACGTGCGCTGTATCGTATTCGGATTCACACCTGTTTGCACCGCCATTTCCCTCACCGACGGCAGCTTGTCTCCCGCTTTCCATTCGTTTCGTACAATTTTTTTGTTAACTTTCTCCATTATTTGCATATATATCGGTTTCGTTGCATCGAACTCCTCGGTCATCACGCTTACACCTCAACTTTTCTGTCAATTAACCAAGCAGATAAAAGAAATAGCCCAATAGCGATACACGCATAGTAAACAAGTACACCGAGTGGAAAATATTCTGTTTTTTCCAATATCACATGTTTTCCATTCATCACCATGGTGTTGATAAATTCAATGTCGAAATACCCCCATTTTGTTAATCGATCATATAAAGCAGTTTTTCCAAACCAATTCTCTAACCACGCAAACAAAACAATGATAATAGAAGTCATTATAATACCCAGCTTTGGTGCAAACTGTTTGCATAAGCGGTACACCGTCCAACAAAATACCAACCAAATTGCGATACAAATGGAAAGAAAAACAATATTTCCCGCAACAATCAGTCCGCTATTTAGTACAAGCATAGAATCCCATGTTTCCTTCGCTATATACGAGCCTCGTAATTGCACAAACCCTACGTATGCAAATATTCCAGCAACAAGAAAAGAAACTAGGAATCCCACTACGCCAACGAATAGCTTTGCACCTAATAAGCGAAAAGCTGATTGCGAAGTGTGCATCCATAAATGTAAGTGTCTTGACTCTATTTGTAAACTGACAAACATAAAGAAAGCTACATAAAAAACATGAAAAGCTACAATCACTATAGATGGAACAAACAGAATTCCCGGATCACCATACTTTAGCGAAAAAGCATATGCAATCAAATTACTAATCACAACAAACCCAACACTTCCGAAAATCCACAGTCTGGAAATACGAAATTCCTTTTTTAAAAGACCAACCCACGGATTCATGCTGTATCCCCCTAATATTAGTGAATTAGTGTTCTAGTCACATAGTACACTAATATTTAAAAAATGTAAATACATCTTTTTCCTTTTTTCATACACATAAACGATCAAAAATCGTCGTATGCTTAAACAAAGAAAACAAGACAAATAAAAAAGATGCCGTATAATCGCGCTAGATCGATATTCAACGCTATTCCACATCTCGAAATATCTCGCTACTGTGTCCATACTCCTGATGACAGAATCAAATGCTACTCCTACTCCATGATCGTTTCGGCATAAACGGTTCCTTCTTCTAACACGTTTTGACGAACAATTTGATGATGCAGGTCAACGATCTAGCACTCCATTGTCCCCTATAATAAATATCTGAAATCTGTCTTATAAGTAGGCGGACTGGCTACTTTTATCGCGACAATCGGAAGCTCTTTGTATCCGTCAATAACCTTCACCGGCCGTTCACAATCAACTGCTGCATCGGGCTGGACAAACTCGTTCATCATTTCCCTATTATGTTCTAGCTTCACGGACCCTTGCATGTACTTTTTCTTTAATTAGTAAAACGATTTGGTGTTCTAACACGGGGAACGGAGACATATTCACCGCTTCATACATACACGTCACCCCTTGCCAATGGTTTTGTTTCCTCCATGATTTTCCGTATTTTGAATGACATAAATTTCAATCGTTTATTTACCGGTAAAGAAGTGCAAAAACACTAACAGCTTATTAGTACGCGGAATATCAATAATGCGGTATACTTTCCAGATCCTCTTTTTTGTACTCATACATCCACTCTCACTTTCTATCTCCTTTCTATAAAACGTAACGCACAGCATAAAAGCAGCCCCCACGTTATGCTTCCGCATAAAATGGGGGCTTACTTTTATCCGCGCAATGTCGCGCCGAATTGTTTTTCAACTGCTTTGATGACTTGTTCGTGTACGGCTGTCACTTCTTCGTCTGTCAATGTGCGTTCTGGGTCGAAGTAACGGAGGGAGAAGGCAATGGACTTTTTGCCATCAGGTAGACGGTCGCCTTTGTACACGTCGAAAATCGTTACTTCTTTCAGCAATTCGCCGCCTGCTTCGATGATTGCTTGTTGAATATCCCCTGCAATCACTTGCTCATCAACAACAAGAGCAATATCACGTGTGATCGATGGGAAGCGTGGAATTAGCGAGTAGCGAATGTCCTCCACTTCTGCGTTCAACAAGTCGGTCAAGGCTAATTCAAAAACGTACGTTTCTTTTACATCATAGTCTTTTTGCACGCGTGGATGCAATTGACCGACAAAGCCGATTACGTTCCCGTCAAGCAAAATATCTGCCGTGCGTCCCGGATGCATATGCTCGCGTTTTGCTTGCTTATATTCAATGCGTTGTTCTAAGCCAAGCAGATGGAATAATCCATCAAGAATTCCTTTGACGACATAAAAATCAACCGCTTTTTTCTCCCCTTGCCATAGATTTGCGTGCCATAAGCCAGTGATCGCTCCAGCTAAACGTTCTTTTTCTTCTGGAAGTTCATGTGCATCTTTTGTTAAATACACCGCACCTGTTTCGTACACTGCAACGTTTTCCACTTGACGCGCACGGTTATAGCTGACAACTTCGAGCAAATGCGGCAGTAAGCTTTGACGAAGAACACTGCGCTCTTCGCTCATCGGAAGCGCCAAGCGAATCGGTTTTGCTGTTTCTAAAGCGAACATCGTCGCTTTTGCTTCACTTGTTAAGGAGTACGTAATCGCTTGGAATAGACCGACATCTTCTAAATAACGGCGCACTTTGCGGCGTTTTGCTTGATACGACGTCAGTTTTCCCGGCTTGGATTCCGCAATCGGCAACGTTGCCGGCAAGCGGTCATAGCCATACAATCTCGCTACTTCTTCGATAATATCTTCTTCAATAGAAATATCGCGACGACGTGATGGAACGGTAATCGTAAATATTTCGTTATCTTCGGTAAAGGCGAATTGTAAGTTCGTTAAAATCGTTGCGACTTCCTCTTTTGTAATGTTCGTGCCAAGCACTCGATTGATGCGGTCAAGTGTAATGGTAACCGTCACTTTTTCTTGCTTGAGCGTATTCACTTCGACGACGCCACCAACCACCTCTCCGCCAGCATACTCGACCATTAACGCAGCCGCGCGGTCTAACGCCTCCTTTGTACGCGCCGGATCAATGCCTTTTTCAAAACGCGTGCTTGCTTCACTGCGCAAGCCGTGGTCTTTTGACGCTTTTCGAATCGTCGCGCTTGTAAAATAAGCAGACTCAATAAACACGGTCGTTGTGTCGTTTTGTACTTCGGAATTGGCTCCACCCATGACACCGGCAAGCGCGACAGGCTCTGTTCCGTTTGTAATGACGAGATGGTCTTCCGTTAACGTTCGTTCCGTATCATCCAGTGTAATGATGGTTTCACCTGCTTTGGCACGGCGCACTAAAATCTCTTTGGAGCCGAGACGGTCATAATCGAACGCATGAAGCGGTTGGCCGTACTCAAGCAAAATATAGTTCGTAATATCAACGACATTGTTATGCGGGCGAATGCCGGCTGCCATTAAGCGTGTTTGCATCCAAAGCGGTGATGGTCCGATTTTTACATTTTTCACAATGCGTCCTGCGTATAACGGATTGTCTTCCGTCGCTTCGACGCGCACGGATATATAATCATGAACGTTTTCATCATTTTCGTGAAGCTCGATGGTTGGCAGCTTCACATCCCGGCCTAAAATCGCCGCCACTTCATAGGCAACACCGATCATGCTTAAGCAATCAGCGCGGTTTGGTGTCAAGCCAAGCTCTAATACTTCATCGTCTAAGTTTAATAGCTCTAATGCATCCGCGCCAACGGGAGCATCGCTTGGAAAGACGAAAATTCCGTCTGCATATTCTTTCGGAACAAGTTTTGATTCAACGCCAAGTTCCTGAAGCGAACAAATCATCCCATTCGATTCTTCGCCGCGCAATTTTGCCCGCTTAATTTTGAAGTTGCCTGGCAATACTGCTCCGACTTTGGCAACGGCGACTTTTTGTCCTTTTGCGACATTCGGGGCACCGCAAATAATTTGTACTGGTTCTCCTTCGCCGATATCGACGAGGCATTTGCTTAATTTATCGGCATTGGGATGCTGCTCGCGTTCAAGCACATGTCCAACGACAACCCCTTTTGCCCCTTTATTTAATATTTCTACACTTTCCACTTCAATGCCGCTTTTTGTAATTCGATCAGCTAATTCTTTTACGGTGATTCCCGTTAAATCAACATATTCTTGTAACCATTTATATGAAACAAACATCGTTTAACCCTCCCTTTTACACACGATGAAATTGTTGCAAGAAACGGATATCATTTTGATAGAAATGGCGAATGTCGTCAATGCCGTATTTCAACATGGCGATGCGCTCCGGTCCCATTCCAAACGCAAAGCCCGTGTATTTTTTCGAGTCAAAGCCTGCCATTTCAAGAACGTTAGGATGAACCATACCCGCACCTAAAATTTCAATCCAGCCTGTTCCTTTACATACATTACAGCCATGCCCGCCACAATTGAAACAAGAAACGTCTACCTCTACAGATGGCTCAGTGAATGGGAAAAAGCTTGGACGGAAGCGAATGTCACGGTCTTCCCCGAACATTTTGCGGGCAAACTCGCGAAGCGTTCCTTTTAAATCGCTCATGCGAATGTTTTCATCGACAACAAGCCCCTCAATTTGTGTAAATTGATGAGAGTGCGTCGCATCGTCGTTGTCGCGGCGATACACTTTTCCCGGACAAATAATTTTGACTGGACCGCGTCCTTGATGCTTTTCCATCGTGCGCGCTTGCACTGGTGACGTATGGGTACGAAGCAAAATTTCTTCGGTAATATAGAACGAATCTTGCATATCGCGCGCCGGATGGCCTTTTGGCAAGTTCAACGCTTCAAAATTGTAATAGTCTTTCTCGACTTCCGGTCCCTCGGCAATCGTATAGCCCATGCCGATAAATAAGTCTTCGATTTCTTCAATGACCCGTGTAAGCGGGTGATGATTCCCCAGTTTCACAGGACGTCCTGGAAGTGTTACGTCAATCGCCTCGGAAGCTAATTTTTTCTCAACTTCTTCTTGTTCTAATTTCGCTTGTTTTTCTTCTAATGCAGATTGGATTGCTTCGCGCACTTCATTCACTAGCGCTCCCATAATCGGACGCTCTTCCGGAGATAATTTTCCCATGCCACGAAGCACTTCCGTAATCGGCCCTTTTTTGCCAAGATAAGCGACTCGAACGTCATTAAGCGCTTTTAAATCGCTTGCTGCTATGATTTTCTCAAGCGCTTCTTGTTGAAGTTGTTGTAATCGTTCTTTCATGTGCTACTCCTCCTTTTTTCAAATAAAAAACTCGCCCCTCAAACAAGGGACGAGTGAAATCGCGGTACCACCCTTCTTAACAGCGCAAAAAAGCACTGTTCACTTCATTGGGATAACGGACGTTGCCGGAACACCTTTACATTCTACTGCTGTAGAATGGTCCAAGTGTCAACTCCAGAGGTGAATTCACTTGCTTCTACCATAAAAACGCTCCCAGTCTACGGCGTTTTCTCCCTGGATGGCGAGTGGCAAGCTACTCTTCTCTATCATCGTTGTTTTCCTTATTTCGCTATTTTTATATTATAGGCAAACAAAAGGAGCGTTGCAACCTCTATCTGTGCAAATAGTCTTATCTCATCGCCGCACTTCCACCATATCAGCTGTTCGATTAAACGAACCAAAAGCCGCTCTAGTATTTTATCTTGGCGAGATTGTCCTTCTTTGAGGCTGGCAACGTCCCACTTTAACACTGCAACATCTTCTTTTACTTGTTTCATGTATTCTTACAATTGAACAGTGTCTATCTTCATTGTTTCATATGCGTGTTTTGTACGTCGAAATGTTCAATAATCAGGCTTCATTTCATCCATACCGGTCGTTTTTTAGGCTATCCGCGCAAATAATAAAGCAAAATTCCCGTGGCAACGGCAACATTCAATGACTCGGATTTACCGTAAATCGGGATATATAAATTTTTCGTAGTCATCTGAAGCAGTTCTTTGTTGACACCGCTGCCTTCATTTCCGACAAGAAGGGCAAACGGCTCGTTCGGCTTCACTTGTTTATAATCTTCTCCGTTTTCTAACGCTGTACCGTAAATACGGACTTGCTGCTCTTTTAATGTGTGTATCCACTCACGAAGGTTTCCGCGAATAATCGGAAGGTGGAACAGCGAGCCTTGTGTGGCGCGAATAACTTTCGGATTGTACAAGTCAACACAGCCTTCTCCGAGAATGACGGCATCTATTCCTGCCGCATCGGCAGTACGAATCATTGTCCCGACATTTCCAGGGTCTTGCACCGCATCGATCAATAACACATTCGCTTTTCCCCAATCGATTTGTTCATATGTAAATTGTTTGCACACAGCAGCGATTCCTTGTGGCGTTTCTGTATCGCTAATTGTCTTCATAATTTCTTCTGTTACTATCGTAATCGGGAGGTTATCCACATCCCAATTTGGCGGAATTTCTTTTTTCTCCTCTAAAATGATTTCCACCATGTGAATACCGCTTTTTAACGCTTCCTCGACTAAATGAAACCCTTCAATGATAAACAAGCCGGTTTTTTCCCGTTCTTTCTTTGTTAATAGCTTTTTCCACTGTTTAACTTGTGGATTTTTTGTTGATTCAATTCGTTTCAAATCGAATTCTCCTTTGCTTTTTACGTGTCTGTATACATAATAAACGAAAATCGAGCAAAAAATAAACGTGTAATACATAATTAGCGAGGTGAATCAGATGGACTTAAATTTGCGCCATGCAATTATGCAAAATGTAGCCAACAACACAAAAGAACAATTAGAAGATACGATTGTCGACGCGATCCAACAAGGAGAGGAAAAATATTTGCCAGGTCTCGGCGTTTTCTTTGAAGCAATTTGGAATCATTCGACTGAACAGCAAAAAGAGATGATGCTTGCCACACTAGAGCAAGCCGTGAAGAAATAGCCGCCGCAAAATGCGGTGGCTTTTTGTTTTGATGAAGAAAAAAGGGTGATTTGACGCTATAGGTCCCTTCTTTCCCGCTTTTTTACTAAACACACCACCATCAAACAATTGAGGGAATGATTAAGTAAAATGGCGGGATGATTGAATTCTAAGGAATTATCAAGACAAGGCAAACACTCCTGACAAAGCAAAGAGCTATCTGGTGCTTTTCTTTTCACGTTTTTTATATTCATGGACCTCTCTTTTAATGTCAATATGTTTCTCAGCCGTGAGAATAGATGTTTTCTTCCTGCTATTCCATTCAATCACCGCTTGCCATTGAGCATTCTGCTGCAAAAGCGATCCACCTATCGAAGCTCTACCAGAGGTTTCGAGTATATCATCTTCGGTTAATCTCTGACCTTTTTTCTGTCCTGCCATCAGCACTCGCGATTTTATAGTTTAGTTCAATGTACTGACAGAATCAATATCAATACAATCTGTTGCTCTTCCCGATTACCAGTTTGTGTTTCCTTTACTCCTTCGTATCAATTCCCCCGCCAGTGAAAACAATGAGTTTTTGCGAACATCCGACTAATAAAACAAACATCAAAGTCACAAACGCCTTTTTGCCATTGCTTTTACTCTCCAACAGCTATTTTTAATAATTTTGATTTTACCTTCTTACTCCATAACGCCTCTGCGTCATTCGTTTCATCGTTTCCTAATAGCGACAATCCCATCATCTTTCCTTTATAGCCATTACTCGAATACGCTTATAATCAGCAATCCACGTTCCTTCTTTACATAAATATGGTCTTAGCCTATCTTTAAGATCTTCGTAAAGTAAAACCTTTTCAGATGAATCCATTCCGGTAAAAAAATCACCAGCAAAACTGTCCAGCCAGTAATTTAACCCCTTATCTTGATCAGGTAGTGGAGTGGGGCGGTCGAAATGACTAGCATAGAGAACACGAAATCCATGTTTTTCAAGCAAACTGCTATACTCTCCTATACTTGGAAAATACCAAGGATTTCTTTCTGTTGCATCAATCCCATAATTTTGAAATAAAACATCTGCTATCGCCTGAACAACCGTCTCTACGTTTCCTTTTCCTCCAAACTCAGCGACAAATCTTCCGCCTACACGTAATGCCAACGCTATCGATTCCACTGCCTTTGCTGCTTGTTTCATCCAGTGCAAAGCGGCATTGGAGAATACAGCATCATACTCTTCATTTGTGCGAAATGATTCACCATTGTCAATCACAAATTGAATATTTTTATATTTTGTCCGAGCTTTTTCAATCATTTCCGAGGATAAGTCCATTCCGATAACAGTGGCACCTGACTTTGAAATTTCATAAGCAAGATCTCCTGTGCCGCAGCCTAAATCAAGAATTTTCTCCCCTTTTTTTGGATTGAGCAGCTCAATAAGGTCTTTTCCTAAATCGGATACAAAAGATAATTTTTCATCATATACATCAGCATTCCACACATTGTGAGAAACCACCTGTCCTCTTCTCCCCTCAGATTAAAATAATCTACACAAAAAAATTTCGAATATTCATTCTTTTTTGTTGATTATAGCAAAAATTAATAATGACAAAAAGAAAAAGCCGGCATTTATTACCGGCTTTTTCTTTACTCATCAAATGTAATTTCCTTCACTTTTTTCTCATCCAAACGTTTAATCGCTTCAACAAGAAGTTTCACCGTATTTTCATAATCTTCGCGGTGAAGTATGGCTGCATGTGAGTGGATGTAGCGCGTTGGAATTGCGATCGTTAACGATGGAACACCGCTTGCAGTCATATGAATCGCCCCGGCGTCTGTACCACCACCCGGCATCGTGTCAAAATGGTATGGAATATTTAGTTCTTCTGCTACCTCAATGACAAATTCGCGCAATCCTCGATGTGACACAAGCGTCGCATCGTATAACACGATGTGAGGACCAGCTCCGAGCTTGCCCATTGCTTCCTTCTCAGAAACTCCAGGCATGTCCCCGGCGACACCGACATCGACAGCAAACGCAATATCCGGCTGGATGAAGTTTGCCGATGTTTTCGCACCGCGTAAACCGACTTCTTCTTGTACTGTACCGACACCGTATACAACGTTCGGATGCTCGACATCTTTTAATTGTTTTAATACATCGATTGCAATTGCGCAACCAATGCGGTTATCCCATGCTTTGGCGAGGAGCATTTTTTCGTTATTCATGACGGTAAATTCGAAATACGGAACGATCGAATCCCCCGGGCGCACCCCCCATTCCATTGCTTCATCACGACTTGAAGCGCCAATATCGATAAACATATCCTTGATTTCAACCGGTTTTTTGCGCGCTTCCGGCGGTAAAATATGCGGTGGCTTAGAGCCAATGACCCCCGTAATGTCGCCTTTTCTCGTCATGATTGTAACACGTTGGGCGAGCATCACTTGTCCCCACCAACCGCCTAACGGTTGAAAGCGGATAAATCCTTTTTCATCAATTTGTGTGACCATAAAACCGACTTCGTCTAAATGGCCAGCAACCATAATTTTCGGTCCATCTGCTTTTCCTTTCTTCTTCGCCACTAAACTGCCAAGACCGTCTGTCGTCACTTCATCAGCATAAGGCGTTATGTATTTTTTCATTACCTCGCGCACTTCGCGTTCATTGCCCGGCACACCTTTTGCGTCAGTGAGGTCTTTTAACATCGTTAATGTTTCATCTAGTCTCGCCATCATTAAACCCCTTTCATTCGTTTTCCACATTCAGTATATCCAAAACGCGCAAAAATGTACAAAATTTGTTAATAATTCTGATTTTGCCGCTCATGATTGACTTCATTTTTGTGAATGTATGCTTGCTCGATTTGTTCAGATGTAAATCCTAATTGCGTCCCAAGCTGTAAATACGTTGTGAATAAACGTTTATAGGACTCTAGTGATTTCGCCTTATTAAATTCATTTGCCGCTTGAAAAACGCGCAAAAACTGTTCCACAAGTGAATAGCGTTCGTCTTCATCTTCTTCCACAGTATGAATAAAATTACATTCGATTCCAAGCGACAAAATAAAATGCAGCCCATCCACATATTCCTCGAGCACTTTTTCCATAGGAGCCGCAGGTTTGACACTCCAGAACTTAAAGCATCTCGTTTCATTGGCAAGTTCACCAATTTCCACAAGAAGGGCCAATATCTTTTTCTCGACTAAGTTTTCCTCTTGCAACCCATGTTGTGTCTCAATGCGCTTATCTAATTGTCGTTGCAGTGAGTAAAGTTTTTGCAAGTCCATGTTTCTCTCCCCCATTACTGATAGAAAATAAAATAGACAATAACATCAAGAAAAGCAAGTAGAGGCAATCCATAGCGAAACAAGCGATGTTTCGTTTTATGATGAAACAGATGCATGCCAATCGTTGTCCCAATCGCACCGCCAATGAGCGAAACGCACCAAATCGTGCTTTCGGCGATGCGCCATTTTCTTTTTCTCGCTTTTTGCTTGTCAATGGCCATGATAAAACATCCGAGAATATTGATAAAAAACATGTATAAAGTCATGATCTTCCCTACCTTACAAAAAATGACCATCCCCACAACCGAGAATGGCCATCTGTCTAGCTTCAGCGACTAGCAGCTTGAGGGCAAATCACTTTCTCCCTTGAGATGACAAGCACCTCTGCGGGTAAAAAGCATTACCCTCACACTTAAACAGGTCGCCTCCGCTTTTATCATTCGTTTATTTATTATTTATTTAAGTTCGCTTTTGCAAGGTCTGCTAGTTGTGCGAATGCAGCTGCATCGTTCACCGCTAAGTCCGCCAACATTTTACGGTTTACTTCCACACCCGCTAATTTTAAACCATGCATAAAGCGGCTGTAAGAAAGACCATGCATACGAGCTGCTGCGTTAATACGCGTAATCCAAAGTTTGCGGAAGTCGCGTTTTCTTTGACGACGGTCGCGGTACGCGTACATCAAAGATTTCATTACTTGTTGGTTTGCAACTCTATATAAACGATGTTTAGAACCGAAATAGCCTTTTGCAAGTTTAAGAATTTTTTTGCGACGTCTGCGCGTTACTGTTCCACCTTTTACACGTGGCATGTGTATTCCCTCCTACGATTTATGTTTCGTTTCTGAAATTATTTTAAGTTATCAAGCATTTGACGAATGCGTTTGAAATCACCAGAAGATACTAATGTCGCTTTGCGAAGTTTACGTTTTTGTTTTTGCGTTTTGTTTGCGAATAAGTGGCTAGTAAACGCATGAGAACGTTTTAGCTTACCAGTACCAGTTTTTTTGAAACGCTTAGCAGAGCCTCGATGAGTTTTCATTTTTGGCATAGGGTGTTCCTCCTCGTTCGATTATTTATCGTTTTTCGGTGCTAGTACTAAAAACATGCTGCGACCGTCCATTTTCGGTGCAGACTCAACGATGCTAATATCAGCACACGCTTCAGAAAAGCGATCTAATACACGTTGACCGATTTCTTTATGCGTAATCGCCCGTCCTTTAAAACGAATCGTCGCTTTTACTTTATCGCCTTTTTCAAGGAACTTGCGCGCATTGCGGAGCTTCGTGTTAAAGTCGTGCTCCTCAATCGTTGGACTCAAGCGCACTTCTTTCACATTAATAACTTTTTGCTTTTTGCGCGCTTCTTTTTCCTTCTTTTGTTGCTCGAAGCGGAACTTACCGTAATCCATAATGCGGCATACCGGCGGTTTCGCGTTCGGAGCCACCATCACTAAATCCAGATTCATTCTTGCGGCAATTTCGAGCGCCTCTTGTTTCGATTTGATTCCTAGTTGTTCACCGTTTGGATCAATTAAGCGGACTTCGCGTGCACGAATGTTTTCGTTAATGATAAAATCTTTGCTAATAACTAGCCACCTCCAAGGTTTATTCACGAATCACTTGTTTGCTTATTGCACCCCTCTGTTACAGTTTTTTCTAATAAAAAAGTGTGAGTGCATACGACACCCACACTGATTACGATCAAATACATGCGCAAACCGTAACAACCTGTTAACAGCTAGTAGCGTCAATCAGGTGAGAAGCGGGTGCTTCTGCTTTTGTCACAAACAAGTATTCTATTCACCTTAGATACTTTATCACAACGAAAACAATATGTCAAGGATTATTCCTTGTTTATAAACAACGCCTTTAATTATAATCAATTGTATCAAATTTTGCAATAAAAATTTTGAAAAAAAGCCGCGGAATACTTCCCCGCGGCTTCAAAGTTATCGATGCACTTCGGCTTTGAGCGCATCGATAAAGGCATCCAGCGCCATTGTGTCGCTCTTTTGCTCCCCGTATTTACGGACGTTTACGGTGTTTTCTTTCATTTCGTTATCCCCAACCACAAGCATATAAGGGATTTTTTGAATTTGTGCCTCACGAATTTTGTAGCCGATTTTCTCATCCCGCTCATCCACTTCGACACGGAATCCTTGGGATTGAAGCTTCTGTTTGACTTCGTAAGCGTAATCGAGATGGGCTGCCGGCGAAACCGGAATGACTTCCACTTGTACCGGAGCAAGCCAAGTTGGGAATGCCCCTTTGTACTCCTCGATTAAAAAGGCGACGAAGCGTTCCATTGTTGAAACAACACCGCGGTGGATGACAACTGGACGATGCGGTTTGCCGTCTTCGCCAATATAAGTTAAATCAAAACGCTCCGGCAATAAGAAGTCGAGTTGAACCGTTGACAGGGTTTCATCTTTGCCAAGCGCTGTGCGTACTTGCACGTCTAATTTCGGGCCGTAGAACGCCGCTTCTCCTTCCGCTTCATAGTACTCCAGTCCAAGTTCGTCCATCGCCTCTCTTAACATGCTCTGCGCTTTTTCCCACATCGCATCATCATCATAATATTTTTCTTTATCATGTGGATCGCGGTAAGAAAGACGGAACGAATAATCATCCAAGCCGAAGTCTTTGTAAACTTCAAGGATTAAGTTGACGACGCGCTTAAATTCGTCTTTAATTTGGTCAGGACGCACGAAAATATGAGCATCATTAAGCGTCATACCGCGGACACGCTGAAGTCCTGTAAGTGCTCCCGACATTTCATATCGATGCATCGTTCCGAGTTCGGCAATGCGAATCGGCAATTCCCGATAGCTATGAATTTTATTTTTATAAATCATCATGTGGTGCGGACAGTTCATCGGACGTAGTACAAGTTGCTCATTGTCCATTTCCATCGGCGGGAACATGCCGTCTTTATAATGGTCCCAGTGACCGGATGTTTTATATAGATCGACGCTGCCAAGCACCGGAGTATATACATGCTGGTAGCCTAATTCGATTTCTTTATCGACAATGTATCGTTCAATAATACGGCGAATCGTCGCACCTTTCGGTAACCAAAGCGGTAGGCCTTGTCCGACTTTTTGTGATGTTGTAAACAACTCAAGTTCTTTGCCTAACTTGCGATGGTCGCGTTCCTTTGCTTCTTGTAAAAGACGAAGATGTTCTTCAAGATCCTCTTTTTTGAAGAACGCTGTTCCGTAAATGCGCTGCAGCATTTTATTTTTGCTGTCGGCGCGCCAGTAAGCACCGGAAATGTTTAACAGCTTAAATTCTTTAATTTTTCCCGTTGATGGAACGTGAACACCGCGGCAAAGATCGAAAAATTCTCCTTGCTCATAAATCGAAATAATTTCTCCTTCTGGAATATCGTTAATAAGCTCAAGCTTTAAGTTATCGCCGATTTCTTGATAGAGGCGAATCGCTTCTTCACGGCTTACTTCTTTCCGAACGATTTCCAAGTTTTCTTTAGCAATTTTTTGCATTTCTTTTTCAATTTTTGGAAGATCTTCTGGCGTCAGCGATTCTTCCATATCAATGTCATAGTAAAAGCCGTTTTCAATGACTGGTCCAACACCAAGCTTCACATTTTTGTACAGCCGTTTAATCGCTTGCGCCATAAGGTGAGCAGTACTATGGCGTAAAATCTCAAGCGCCTCTGGCATATCTTGCGTAATGATCGAAATCGTACCGTCTTCATAGATCGGTGTGCGCAAATCAATAAATCGGTCATTTAATTTTCCGGCAATCGCTTTTTTCTTTAAACCAGGACTAATCGATGCCGCGATGTCTTCTGTCGTCGTTCCTTTTGGAAACTCCTTTACGGCACCATCAGGAAATGTAATGCGAATCACGTCTGACATTCCTTTCACTCCTCCTTCATTGATAAAAAAGCGCAAGCGCCCCAATTTCACCTAAAAACTGCCCACGTCTTGTGGACAAACGGCAAAATGTCACCATCCCAGCTTCCGCAATGGGCAAATGTTCTTCATCCGCTAGACGGCTTGTCGCCCTAAGAGGACTGGCTTGCCCCCGAAGGCTTGGGCGCTGGTGCTAGGTAGCGATTTAAATGTTATCCTTTTTTTAATTATTAAATAAAAAAACTCATCCCTCAACTAAGGGACGAGTTTGTTTCGTGGTTCCACCCTTCTTCCCACCGCAGACAGAAAAAGGCACTTTTTGCCTAAAGCGATGGCTCGAATGGCATAACGGCGCTTCCCGTCAGCAATTACTAGATGAAAGCCCATCGTTCACTGCTGAAGTTTAGAGGTGGTAAGTGCATTTTTCGTGTTAGGAAGGTTCCAGCCGCTGCCTTCCCTCTCTGGGAACCGTAAAAATACACCCGTGTCCTCATCATCACTTTTTTCATTATTTCCATCTTTCACAACTTATGTACGTAATTATAGAACGAGAAAAAACAAAAATCAAGTCATTCCTTGTCCATTTTTGCCAAACTCAACGGGGTGACATAATTGAATGCGCTCTTGAAATACATTTTGAATCGTTTGCACCATTCCATCATCTTCATGCGTCGTGTATAAATAAATGTTTTGCGGCGCGATGGAGACGAGCGGAGCCAACACGGAAGAATCAACATACATCGGCTGACTGATGATAAGATTTCGATCAATCAGCTGTTTTAACTGGCTTAATGTAATTTTTTGGAATTTTTCATCATAAAAAACAAAACCTGGCGGTTGATGCACAAGATGAATCGCTGATAGCTTTGACTGGCGCGATTGTACGCAATCGCGCAGCATTTGAACAAAGTTTTGATATTCTTGTTCTAGCTTATATTCGTCAATCGCAAGTTCGACATAATGCTGGAGCCGTTCGATATACAGTTTTAAGCGAAATTTGACAAACGACTCAAACGAAAAGGAAAGGTCATCTTTTAAAAATAACAACAGCGCTTCTTCAATTAACGTTTCACGCGGGATGACACGTTCGTGGTCACACCGATAATCGTACCGTTCCCCGTCAATAAACGAATGAGCAAGCTGCAAAATTTGTTGTTGCTCCTCTTCATCTTTGAAATAAAACGTGCCTGAAATAATCGATAATAAGAGCCGATCCTCGATAAAGCGAAGAATAAATTGAGTAATTGACGGAATGAGAAAGCGAGAAATGCTCTCGCGAAGGTTCTGCTGTATGTAAATCGTCACGCGCGAATCACCGGTGTACGCTAATTGAAAGAGCCTATTTTTTTCATGTTGCTGTTTCTGTTTCAAGACATGAAATAGTTTTTCAGCATCGTTCGCTTGTTCGAAATAAATTTCAATCAACGTTGTCCCCCCTTATGAGTGAATGCTTGTTCTATATATATGGGAGGACAAACTCATTTAGAATCAGAAAAAGCAAAAGGCTAAGGCACAAGAAAAAGGATATTTCACTGTACATGAAATATCCTAGTCAAGGCGACGATTTCTCCCTTTAATTTCAACTGGCTGGGCTAAGTAGCGAATGCGTTCCATAATGCGTGCTGCCTTCATTTGCTCTTCTTCCCCGCGCTGGGAATATGTTAAATGATGGGCAAGCTGTTGCAAGTCAAAATTCGATGTAAAAAAGGTCGGCAAGTTTTCTAGCATACGATATTGTAAAATTGGACCTAACAGATCGTCGCGCACCCAACTGGACATCGACTCAGCTCCAATATCATCTAACATTAAAATGGGGACTTTTTTGACATATTCCAGCTTTTCTTGAATCGTTTGATCTTGTAGCGAACTTTTTAGCTCACGGAAAAATTCCGGTACGTATACGATGAGAGAAGAGATGTTTTTTTTCGCAAGAGCGTTGGCAATCGCTCCGAGAATGTATGTTTTGCCTACGCCAAATGAGCCGTATAAATACAGTCCTTTCACCTTTTTCCCCGGCTCGTAATGGGAAACAAATTGTTCGGCCAGCTCGATTGCTTTCATTCGTCCTTCATCAGCAAGGTCAATGTCTGATAGCGATGCTTGTAAAATTTCGCGCGGAACAAATAGGCTTTGAATGAGTGATTCTTGCCGTTTTCGCTCGTCGTATTTGACTTTCGTTGGGCAACGGTCGTACTGAACGTCAATCGAATTTCCTTGTAATACAAGATGAGGGTGGTAGCCTTTTAATAGATTTTTACATTGTTCCAAACTTGGGCACTGCTCACAGTTTTTACTTTGTTGGATAAATTCGTATAGCTTCATTAAGCTTCGATCGATCATTTCTTTTGTTACTTCGCCTTCATGCTCATGCAAAAACGCCCGTACCTCTCGATGAGAGAGAATTTCGTTTTTTAGTTGCTCATATCGTTGTTGAAAATCTTTACGGTGAAGCAGGCGATTCAATATTTGATTCATTCGTTCCATTATTCCACATCCCACTACTCATTGCGATATTTTTTTAATCGTTCTTCTAATTCGCGGCGTTTTTCTTCTACATCGACGGCTTGTTCTTCTGTTGTCTCGCTTCCGTTTTGACTATAATCCATGTTCAGCCAATCAGGCAACATTTCTTTGCGAACGACTTTTTTGCTCGTTTTTTTCTCTTTTTCGTTCGCCCAGCTTTGATATTTCTTCGCCTCCCGTTTGGCCAACTCCATTGCTTCTTTGACGGTGCGAATTTTTTTTCGCGCCCAATGGCTCGCAATTTTTTCTACATAAGCTTTCGATAGTTTCATATCTGTGCGCAACATGACGTAATAAATCAGGACGTTGACGACACCGGGAAGCAATTTTTGTTGGAACATAATGTCTTCAATGAGTTGTAAGTCGCTCATAGAAGGCTCCGCACCGCCGGAAATATCAATCAACAGCTGACGTGGGGAAATGGTTTCTAGCTGTTTGATGAGCTGCTCTTCTTTCGTTTTGGGCTCTACATCGGTCATCGTCCGATATGGCAATGGCTGAACGCGTGCGCTTAAGCTGGGCAACGATTCTCCGCGCTCAAACTGATACCAGTCGCGTGCGGCTTTTCGCAAAGCATCAATATCAATATGCCAAGAAGGATCAATGACGTTCATGACGAGCTTTTGCATATCGAGTGGCCCAATTCCGTACAAAAACGCTAACTTTTTAATCGCTTCCCTCACCTTGGTCGTAATCGCTCGTTTGGGAACGATATGAGTCGACAGTCCCGCAAAAAATAACTCAAAATCAAAGATCTCATCATCGAGCGTGTAATGCTCTTCGCTTCGTCCGATATATTCGTATCCATCCGATACACGTAAATCGTTTTTTGTCTCATCGTTCATGACCGCGACCATTTGCTCAGGATGAACGGAATAAAAGATGTCGTTAAATGATCGAGTAACGGGAGAAAATTTCGTTCGGTCGATAGATGGGGTAGAAAAAAATTGCTTTAATTTATGAAATTTAGTTTTACCAATACGATTATAGAGGAAAACGTTCAGAACGCCATCGGTGAAAAACTGCTCCGGTGTCAGCGGTGGTTGCAGTTCGTAAATGAACTGTTTTGGGTCTTGTTCATGATTGACATATGTTTTTAATAGTCCAATTCCTTCCAGCTTGAGACGTTCATCGTAAATATCCTTCAAGCTGCATTGCATAATCGCCATAAGACTATGGTGAGTCGTTTCTTCTCCCCAAAGCTGCTGTTCTAATTCGCTCCATAATGTCATGTATAAACTAAACGCCCGATGTCCAATTAACGGTTGATATAATAACGTGATGACTTTTCGATCAAAATCGTGCAAAATTCCGTTGCTTCGCACAGTGTAACGGTCAACCGGAATTAACTCCTTCCAATGATGTTCCATGCTCTCGACCTTCCTCAATAGACTAAAAAAGGGCTTGTCTGTATTATGTAAGCCCTTGTTAGCGC
Organism: Thermaerobacillus caldiproteolyticus; assembly: GCF_013761245.1. GTDB lineage: Bacteria > Bacillota > Bacilli > Bacillales > Anoxybacillaceae > Thermaerobacillus > Thermaerobacillus caldiproteolyticus. The sequence continues at coordinate 500,849 of NZ_JACDUT010000001.1, forward strand.
TGTTCCTTTTTAATGAGTTCTTTCAGTTCTTCAATAAACACATTTAAATCTTTAAACTGGCGATAGACGGAAGCAAACCGGACATAAGCGACCTCGTCCACTTTTGATAACCGCTCCATGACCATTTCGCCGATTGTTTCGCTCTTTACTTCTGCCACTCCCCGGTTTCGCAATTCTTTTTCGATGTCTTGAGTGATTTGTTCCAGCTGTTCTAAAGCAACCGGACGTTTTTCACATGCTTTAATTAAGCCGCGCAATATTTTTTCACGACTAAATTCTTCTCGTGTTCCTTCTTTTTTGACAACGATGAGCGGCATCTCTTCGACTTTTTCAAACGTCGTAAAGCGATAGTGACATTGTTCGCATTCCCGTCTACGACGAATCGAACGTCCTTCATCGACCGGGCGCGAATCAAGGACTCTTGTGCCATGATGGTGGCATGATGGACATTTCATATAACCAGCTCCGTTTTTATTCTTACTTTTATCATAGCGAAACAGCCGACAGTGGACAAGTCGTTTCCTCATCCGTTGATTCCTGAACCAATATAATGGAGACGTTGATCGAGTTTTCGATATAGATCGACAACGACCTGACGGCTCCAACCAAAATCAAATGGCAATAATTTCGTTTCCGTTGTCACAGAAAAATCGATCGCTGTTTCAAATGGACGAACAGAAATGACAGTAATGACAATGAACGCCTTTTTTCCACGACGAGTGGTCGCGCTTAATTCTCCACGTTCATCTGAGACGGATAACAATTCATAATCTGGCGAAGACTCGATAAGTTCTTTAATGGTCTTTATGGCGCTTGCATTTGTTGTTTTATAATACCGGCTGCGCAACTGCTCGTCTTCATGGTTTTCCCGCGTTTCACAATGATTCGTTAACACATATTTTAACTTGTTCCAAACGCTCATTTTCCTTGCCGCCCCTTGTTACCATACTACTTTTATCATACCACTGCTCCCGTATATATGTACAATGCGAAAAAAAGAGGTGCAACATCGACACCTCTTTTTGTTTCCATTATGATTTATAAAGCTTTTGCTTTTTTGATTTCGATTGGACCCATACCGCGTGGAAGTTCAATTGTTTCACGCGTTTGTGCTCCTAATGCTTCAGCGATATAATCAGCTGCAATTGTCGGATCTAAATGACCACATGTGTAAACATCAATGCTTGCATACCCATGTTCTGGGAAACTGTGAATCGTTAAGTGAGATTCGGAAATGATGACGACACCGCTTACTCCTTGCGGCGCAAACTTGTGGAATGCTACTTCACGAATTTCTGCACCTGATTTTAATGCTGCATCAACGAATGTTTTTTCAATGAATTCAATATCGTTCAACTTATCAAAATCGCATCCCCATAATTCAGAGATAACGTGACGACCCATTGTATCCATACTAATAATCCCCCTTTAACAAATTTTCAAAAAATAAACATGAATTTCTTTTGCATAATGGCATGTATAACTACCACGGGGGAAAGTTAGTCCAAAGAGGTCCTAACCCTTTAAGTAGTCACATTACCGTTGCGTTTAAGAAGTTCACGAGACATAGTATACTTTGTTTATTTTTTTTTTGCAATACAATTTTTTAATTTTTTGTTAAAGGGATGTTGTTTGTTATCTTTTCTTTCTTTTATTCCATCATAAAAACGCTTCAGAAACAGAAAAAGCGCCGATGATCACCATCAGCGCTGCGTTGTTTCTCAAGCATTAACTTGTACCATTTCCATCATTTTGCTTGCCACTAAGCTCGTTAAATCAACTACGCGGCATGAATAGCCCCATTCATTATCATACCAAGCTAATACTTTAATTTTTCGTCCTTCCATGACCATCGTTGATAATCCATCAATAATTGCTGAATGCGGGTTCGTATTAAAATCGATCGAGACAAGCGGTTCCGTTGTAAAATCAAGGATTCCTTTTAGCGATCCATTAGCGGCACGAATGAACACTTCATTCACTTCCTCCACCGTTACCTCTTTCTTAACGTCGACAACTAGATCAACTAACGACACATTTGGCGTTGGAACGCGAAGCGCCATGCCGTGCAATTTTCCTTTTAAATGCGGCAATACTAACGATAACGCTTTCGCTGCACCTGTTGTTGTTGGAATAATCGATTGGGCGCAAGAGCGGGCACGACGCAAATCTTTATGCGGGTTATCGATATTTTTCTGATCGTTTGTATACGCATGAACGGTTGTCATGAGCCCGTTTTCGATTCCAAATGCTTCATCAAGCACTTTTACTACCGGAGCGAGGCAGTTCGTTGTACAAGAGGCGTTGGAAATAATGAAATGCTGTTCAACATCAAGCATATGTTCATTGACGCCCATCACAATCGTCACATCTTCGTTTTTTCCAGGAGCGGTTAAAATCACGCGCTTGGCCCCCGCTTCTAAGTGAAAGTTCGCTTTTTCTCTCGAGTTAAATTTTCCTGTCGCTTCGATAACAATATCAATACCGAGTTCTCTCCATGGAAGCTCTTTCGGATCGCGCAAGCTTAACAACTTTACTTTTTTTCCATTTACAAGAAGTCCATCTTCTAGCGTAATGACTTCCCCCGAAAATTTTCCGTGATTGGAATCATATTTTATTAAATGAGCCAACGTTTCAGCTGGGTAACTTGCATTAATGGCAACGATATCTAAGTTTTTTGCGTCGATGGCATTTCGAAACACCATTCTCCCGATTCGTCCAAACCCATTAATCGCTATTTTTGCTTTCATTAGCTTTCTCCCCTCATATATATGTTATACTAATAAACAGCATTTTGTATAAATAGTATAACATATTTTAAGGGTTTGTGGAGGTAAAATAACATAAAAATAATAAAAAAGACGTCCTAATTTTATAGGACGTCCCACTTTGTTAAAATTTGTAGCAACTGTTGTTTTGTTTCTTCAATCGTTCCATTATTATCAATTACCGCATCAGCTTTTTTCACTTTTTCGTGTAACGGCATTTGCGCCTGTATTCTTGCGAGCGCCTCGTCCTGAGAAAAGCCGTTACGCTTCATGAGGCGCTCAAGCTGAATATGTTCATCGACATACACGACGATAATTTTATCGACAAAATGGGTGAGTCCGCTTTCAAATAAAAGCGGGATATCAAGGACTATCGTCTTCTCGCCACGGTGGATATACTCCTCCTTTTTGGCGAGCATATGTTGACGAACAGCCGGATGAACAATCGCGTTCAGCTTTTTTCGTTTTTCTTCATCATGAAAAACGATCGCTCCGAGCTTCGCACGATTGATCTCTCCGTTTTCCTGTAAAATCTCCCGGCCAAACACCTCAATAATGTTCTTATACGCTTCTTTACCAATTTCAACGACTTCGCGGGCCACTTGGTCAGCGTCGATCACAGGGATCCCCAGTTCCCGCATCATCCGTGTAATCGTGCTTTTGCCGCTCGCAATACCACCTGTTAAACCAATCGTTAATGACATTCTCCTGATTACTAAAATCTACTTATCGCGATCGAACCAGCAAAACTGCTTGCCGCCCGGATTCTCACTGTATTCCATCTGGAAGGGAATCTCTTGGTCATTCACCTGCTGCGAATGACCACCAGTGGTTCGCTGTTAGCGACAGCTACGTCATGTACCACTCCTTCCATCGGCCAGTACATGACAACGATTTTAGTAACCAGATCCACACCTCCTTCACTTGAATTTGATACAGGAGATATTTAAGTATTTTTATAGATTTTATACCTATCCCTATGCATTCACCTTATTGCTGACACCGCTCGCAATAATGCGTGCCGCGGCCGCTGACGACAATTTTTTGAATCGGATGCCCGCATTGTTTGCATGGCTCCCCTTTACGTCCGTATACAAATAATTGCAGTTGAAACATCCCGGTTTCTCCTTGTGTATTCACGTACGATCGTACAGTGCTGCCGCCTTTTTCGACCGCCTCTTGCAGCGTAGCAACGATTTCATGATGCAGGCGCTCGATTTCCTCCGTCGTTAAGGAAGAAGCGGGACGTTCCGGATGAATGCGCGCGCGAAACAATGACTCATCAACGTAAATATTGCCAAGCCCCACGACAACTGCTTGATCAAGAAGCACAGTTTTGATTTTTCGATTTGTTTTTTGGAGTTTGTCGGCAAGAACACCCGGAGTGAATGATTGAGAAAACGGTTCAGGTCCAAGATTCAACAACGGAGATTGTTGCTCTTCTTCCCCTTTTTTGAATACGTGCATGGTGCCAAACTTCCGCACATCGCGATAACGCAATTCCGTTCCATCGGTAAACTGGAAAATAACATGCGTATGCGGATCGAGCGGTACCTCCGTTGTTTGCAGGAGGTAACGCCCTTCCATGCGCAAATGGGATACAAGAACATGTTCATCAAAAAAGAATTTCAGGAATTTCCCGCGCCGTCCAATTTGTTGAATCGTCTGCCCTTTTAATATCTCAATAAACTGTGTTACATTGCTAGGATGTTTAATGATGTTCGGCCAAAATACTTTTACGTCTTGAATCGTTTTTCCGACGGTTAATGGAATGAGCGTTCGTCTGATCGTTTCGACTTCTGGTAATTCTGGCACTATCATCACTCCCTTTACTTTGCGTCATACCATGTTGGTCCGAAATGATAATCGACTTTGAGCGGTACATTTAATTCGATCGCATGTTCCATCACTTCAGGGACAATTTGCTTCAATCGTTCCACTTCCGCTTTCGGAGCTTCTAAAATCAATTCATCGTGAACTTGCAGCAAAATGCGTGCCTGCAGCTGTTCCTTTTCCAATCGGTTCGCTAAATCGATCATCGCTTTTTTGATAATGTCGGCTGCACTCCCTTGAATCGGCGTATTCATCGCCGTTCGCTCCGCAAAGCTGCGCAAATTAAAGTTGCGGCTCGTAATGTCAGGAAGATAGCGACGACGGTGTAATAATGTTGTCACATATCCTTTTTGTTTTGCCTGCTGCACAATATCTTCCATATATTGTTTGACGCCTGGAAAGCTAGCAAAATACCGTTCAATAAATTGCGCCGCTTCTTTTCGGGAAATATTTAAGTTTTGTGACAAACCGTAATCACTAATTCCGTATACAATGCCGAAATTAACCGCTTTTGCTTGGCGGCGCATTTGCGGCGTTACTTCTTCTTCTTTTACATGAAAAATATCCATCGCCGTTTTCGTATGAATATCTAAATCATGACGGAATGCTTCGATTAAATTTTCATCATTGGCAATGTGGGCAAGAACGCGCAATTCAATTTGCGAATAGTCAGCAGCGAAAATGACCCAATCCGGCTCGGACGGCACAAACGCTTGACGGATTTTTCTTCCCTCTTCTAAGCGAATCGGGATGTTTTGTAGGTTCGGTTCGGTCGAGCTTAATCTTCCTGTTTGTGTTAACGCCTGATTGAAAATCGTATGCACTTTATTCGTGTCAGCATGAACGACTTTCAGCAATCCTTCGATATACGTAGATTGAATTTTTCCTAATTGACGGTAGTGTAAAATTTTCTCAACGATTTCGTGATAAGAAGCGAGCTTTTCTAATACATCCGCCGATGTTGAATAGCCTGTTTTGGTCTTTTTGATAACCGGCAACTGCAATTTTTCAAACAAAATAACTCCTAATTGTTTTGGGGAGTTAATATTAAATTCTTGTCCAGCAAGTTCATAGATTTCCTGTTCAATGGTTTTCAGCTGCTCGCTTAACTCCTCTCCCATTTCCTGTAATCGTTTGACATCGATTTTGACGCCGGTAAATTCCATTTCCGCTAGAATGAGCGTTAACGGCAATTCTAATTCAGTAAAAAGGGAGTATTGCTCATTTTCTTGTAAGTCTTGAATGAATTCATTTTTTAAAGCGCGAATGGCAGCTGCTTTCCGGACAAGATGTTCAGCAAGAACCGTTTCATCCGGTACTTTTTGTTTGGCTCCTTTTCCGTATACCGCTTCATCCGTTTGTACGTCCGTATATTGTTTTGTTTTCGCAATGGATGCAATATCTTCCGTTGACTGCGATGGGTTCAAAATATAAGAAGCGATTAATAAATCAAAATCAATTCCCTGTAGATGAACTCCTTGCCATTTTAAAGCGACAATCGCTCTTTTGGCGTCAAAGACGCTTTTTTTCTTTGTCTCATCTTCCAGCCAATGTTTGAAGAGAGAAGATGATAACGCAACATCAGTCGGTATAAAAAAGTTTCCCCTCTCATTGGCAATGGCAAATCCGAGAATCGGAGCTTTATGATAATTGGTTTCAAGTACTTCAACAATAAGTGCCGCTTCATTTGTTAAGATAGAGTCGGTCACATCCTTGACGATAGTATAGTCAATAGACGATAGTTCCGTTGTGTCTTCAACGTCCTCTTGTTGAGCGATTTTTCCTAGTAACGAGTTAAACCCCAGCTCTTTAAATAAGGCAATCACTTTGTCGAGATTGTACCCGTGATATTCCGTATCTTCAATCGTGATTTCAAGCGGGGCATCGCGCAAAATCGTGGCTAATTCCTTGCTCATTAGCGCTAGGTCGCGATGTTCTGCAAGATTTTCTTTTAACTTTTTCCCACTCACTTGTTCAAGTGATTCAAGAAGATGTTCCACTGTCCCGAATTCTTTTAAAAGCTTTAGCGCCGTTTTTTCTCCAACGCCCGGCACCCCCGGAATGTTGTCTGATGTATCGCCCATTAATCCTTTTAAATCAATAATTTGCTTTGGGGTAAGCCCATATTTTTCTTCAATCAAACGCGGTGTATACGACTCGACATCGGTAATTCCTTTTCGAGTAATGTCAACGGTAACATGTTCGGAAGCAAGTTGCGTTAAATCGCGGTCCCCAGAAATGACCTTTACTTCAAATCCTTCTTTTTCCGCCTGTGTGCATAATGTACCGATAATATCGTCTGCTTCGTAGTTCTCGAGTTCATACGAACGGATTTGGTAAGCATCCAGCAACTCGCGCAATAGCGGGAGCTGTTCCGATAATTCCGGCGGTGTTTTTTGCCGGCCCCCTTTATACTCTTCGAACGTCTTGTGACGAAACGTCGTTTTACCTGCATCAAACGCCACCAGCATATGCGTCGGTTGTTCTTCCTCTAAAATTTTCATTAACATCATCGTAAAGCCATAAATCGCGTTCGTATGGATTCCTTTTTCATTATGTAAAAGCGGCAGCGCAAAAAAAGCGCGGTAAGCAATGCTGTTTCCGTCGATTAGTACGAGTTTCTTTTTCAAACATGTCCCCTCCTAAAAACATCTTGTCTCTATTGTAACATGATTAGCATGATAAATAAAAAAAGACGAGAACATTTTTTCGTTCTCGTCTCTCTCAAGGGTTGGCTCCTTGGATGAAGGGGTTTTCACTACTGATCGTAACAAATGTTTATGAATCGGAAGTAAAGCCGTTGTTAATGTTTTGTAAATCTATTGCTCTTTCGGAAAATGAACTGTAAATGTCGTTCCTTTTCCAACTTGGCTTTTGACCGTAATATAGCCGTGATGTGCCTCAACTAAGTGTTTTACAATCGCCAGCCCCAATCCTGTCCCGCCAGAATTTCGGCTTCTGGCTTTATCAACGCGATAAAATCGTTCAAAAATGCGGGGGATTTCCTTTTCATCAATACCGATTCCTGTATCTTTCACGTGAATGAGCACTTCTTCATTTTGATCTTCAACGCTTACTTCTACACGTCCCCCCTGAGGTGTGTACGTAAGGGCATTTGTAATTAAATTAATCAACACTTGCTTTAGGCGGTTACTGTCTCCATTGATATATATCGGTTGTGAGACATTGAGCTGTAAATCAATGTCTTTTTCCGCCGCTTTTCCATGAAACATCATAATTACTTCTTTAAGAAGTTGGAAAAGATTGATCGTTTCCAACTGCAATTGAAACCCTTGCTGTTCAATTTTTGATAAATCAAGTAAATCTTGGATTAAACTCTGGAGGCGTTCGCTTTCTTTCAAGATAATGGATAAAAAGTGTTCAAGTGCCCGCTCGTCTTTCATTGCCCCGTCCAGTAGTGTTTCGGCGAATCCTTTAATCGACGTAATCGGCGTTTTTAGCTCGTGCGATACGTTTGCGACAAAATCTTTGCGCATTTGTTCAAGTTTTTTCAGCTCCGTAATGTCATGAAAAACGAGAACAATTCCTTTCCATTCGTCGTTTGTTCCAATAATCGGCGCACCGTATACTTCAAAATGTTTTCGTTCAATATCAACCGTCAGTACAAGCTGTTTTCGTACTTTCACTTCTTTCATAAAAATTTCGTCAACAAGCTTGACGATTTCTTTATGAGCGAAGGCTTCATTATACAATCGGTATAAATACTCTTCCGGGCGAATATGGAAAATTTCTTTATACGTGCGGTTTACCAAATTAATATAGCCGCGACTGTCGATGAGAATTAGACCGCTTCCTACGTTTTCGATTAACGTATGTAAACGGTCCGTTTGCATTTCTTGCACTTTGCTCATCTCTTGCAAATTGCGGGCTAAAATATTAATAGAATGGCTGAGCATCCCTGTTTCGTCGCTGCGCGTTTCATATACTCGCGCTTTGTAGTTTCCTCTCGCTAATTCGAAGGCGACTTTCGTTGCTGCTTCAATTGGCTTCATATATTGGTCAGCAATTTTTAATCCTAACAAAATAATGACAATTAAAGCCGTTCCTAAACTGCTAATTAATACTCCCCAAATTTGTTGATTGACCTTTTTCAGCGAATTCACCGGGGAGCTTAAAATAACGTATCCTGCCTCTTGACCATTTTTCGAAAAAGGAACGATGTAATAATAGACATCATGCTTTTCTTCAATGATGGAAAGCTCTTTGTTTTTTTTGCTATGCAAAATGTCCCGGACAATTTTTTCATGGTCATCATCGCTAATATGAGCAATACGCCCCGTATCCAATAACGTCCGCTCCCGATTATCTAACACGGTAATGCGCGACGACAGCGTTTCACTCATCTCCTTTAATTGCGGGCGAATCATGTCAATCGTTTCATGTTCAAGTAAAAGAGCGATGATTTTTGCCTCTTTTTCGACTCGTTTATTCATCGCCTCTAAATAAAAATCTTTAAACAGCTGGCCGAGCAATAAACCGAGGCAAATCAATACCGAGACAATGAGCGAAACAAGCGCAAACAATAGTCTGGAACGGAAACTAGTCATTCCGTTTCGGCTCCTCAAGCTTATACCCTAGTCCTCTTACCGTTTTAATGTATAATGGCTTTTTCGTATCGTGCTCGATTTTCTCACGCAAATGGCTAATATGAACGTCGACAATGCGGGTATCTCCAGCAAAATCATAGTTCCAAACTGCGCTTAACAGTTGATCTCTCGTTAAAACACGACCTTTATTTTTTGCTAAATACACGAGAAGCTCGAATTCTTTTGGTGTGAGCTCTAAGCGATTACGCTGAAAGTAAGCCTCATAATAATCAGGGAAGATTTCTAAATCACCAATCGAAATTTTATCGCTTTCTTCTTTTTCTTCGCGTTCACTTGATAGCTGTGTGCGCCGCAAAATTGCCTTAATACGAGCCAATACTTCGCGAGGGCTAAACGGTTTTGTCATATAATCATCGGCACCCAGCTCTAAGCCAAGCACTTTATCAAATTCATCATCCTTCGCCGTCAGCATTAAAATGGGAATCATTACTTTTTGCTGTCTTAGTTGTTTACATACCTCAACTCCATCTAGCTTTGGTAACATAAGATCGAGAATGATTAAATTCGGCTGCTCGCTAAGCGCTTTTTCCATCGCTTCTTCTCCGTCATTCGCCGTAATCACCTCAAATCCGGCTTGCTCTAAGTTGTACTGCAAAAGCGTTACAATCGATTGTTCATCATCAACAACTAACACTTTTTTGCTCATAGACTCCTCCATCATTGTAGGATAGATGTTTATCTTTATCATACCATAAAACATAAAAAGAAAAGAAACCGCCTTATGATAAGGTGGTTTCTCACTCTAAAAATTTTCTAGTACTCGACTATCCCACGCCGATAACACATACGGTGGACAAACTGACAACGTGCCTTCCAATACTTTTTCTTTTTCATCTCGCAACGCTTGAACGTCAATATCAATGCAATGGTTTTCTTCATTTACATGCTTCACTTCAAATAAAAACTGCAATTGCTCGTAATGATAAACTGGTTTTAAAAAATGGATTTCTTGTTTCGTGATATGACTTCCCGGACCCGGCAAATATTTCGAAATAGCAGATGTGATCATTCCCGTTAACATAATGGCTGGAACAATCGGCTTTTTCAGCGGTGTTTGTGAAGCATAATCGTGCTGAATGTATAAAGGGTTTGCATCATCTGTCAATCCGAGATAAAGCAATAAATCTTTATCTTCAATTTTAGCGTTAATTACAAGCTTTTCCCCGACCGTGATTTCTGATATATTTCTCCCTAGTTTACGCTTTTTTAGCAATGCTAACACCCCTTTGTTCAGAAAACGTTTTCATTTTTATGTGGAAAAAATTCGGGGAATCATCCCCGAATTTTTTGTTGTTCTTTAGTTATTCTAATACTTTCATTACATTTTTAACAGATTCAACAGACTTAGCGAGAGCAGTCTTTTCCTCATCTGTTAATTCAAGCTCAATAACTTTTTCAATACCATTGCCACCTAAGATAGTTGGTACACCTAAATAAATGCCTTCGTAGCCGTACTCACCTTCAAGGTAAGCAATCGCTGGAAGAATACGGCGTTGGTCTTTAATAATCGCTTCAACCATTTCGACAAGAGAAGCAGCCGGAGCGTAATAAGCACTACCGTTTCCTAACAGATTGACGATTTCTCCGCCGCCTTTGCGCGTGCGCTCCACAATTGCATCAAGGCGCTCTTTTGGAATTAACGTTTCAAGCGGGATACCGCCTGCATAAGAATAACGAACGAGGGGTACCATATCATCGCCATGTCCGCCTAATACGAATCCAGTAATATCTTTTACGGAAAGATTTAATTCTTGAGCTACAAATGTGCGGAACCGCGCTGTATCAAGCACACCGGATTGGCCGATAACTCGGTTTTTCGGGAATCCAGATTCTTTATACACCGTATATGTCATCGCATCGACTGGGTTTGTAAGCACGATAATATAGCAGTTTGGTGAATATTTGACGATTTCTTTCGTAACAGCTTTCATAATTTTTTGGTTCGTTGTTACTAAATCGTCTCGGCTCATACCTGGTTTGCGTGCAATACCTGCCGTAATGACAACGATGTCGGAATCGGCCGTATCGGCGTAGTCCGAAGTACCGATGATGTTGGCATCAAAGCCTAAAACAGGACTTGATTCAAGCATGTCTAATGCTTTTCCCTTCGTTGGATTTTCCAACTGCGGGATATCTACAAGCACAACATCACCTAATTCTTTTTGCGCTAAAAGAAATGCGGTTGTTGCTCCTGTAAATCCTGCTCCAATGACTGAAATTTTTTTCCGTTTCATTGCCATGTTTCTCATCCTCTCTCCATTATTCTCCCATATTGCGAATTAATGCATCGGCAAATTCAGAACATTTCACTTCCGTTGCTCCTTCCATGAGACGAGCAAAATCGTAGGTAACAACTTTTGAAGCAATTGTTTTTTCCATAGCATCAATAATGAGTTTCGCTGCTTCGTTCCAACCGAGATGCTCAAACATCATTACACCTGATAAGATAACAGATGATGGATTCACTTTATCCAATCCCGCATATTTCGGAGCTGTACCGTGAGTCGCTTCGAAAATCGCATGTCCTGTTTCATAGTTAATGTTCGCACCAGGTGCAATTCCGATGCCACCGACTTGAGCAGCTAAGGCATCAGAGATGTAGTCACCGTTTAAGTTCATCGTCGCAACGACATCAAATTCGCGCGGACGCGTTAAAATTTGTTGCAAGAAAATATCCGCAATCGCATCTTTAATGATGATTTTTCCAGCAGCTTCTGCCTCTGCTTGCGCTTTGTTGGCTGCTTCTTTTCCTTCAGCTTCAACGATACGGTCATATTCTGCCCATGTGAATACTTTATCTCCAAATTCTTCCTCAGCCAACTCGTAACCCCAGTTTTTAAAAGCTCCTTCCGTAAATTTCATAATATTTCCTTTATGAACAAGGGTGACGGATTTTCGTCCATGCTCGATCGCATAGTTAATCGCCGCACGCACTAATCGTTTTGTTCCTTCTTCCGAAATTGGTTTAATGCCGATCCCTGATGTTTCAGGGAAACGAATTTTGCGAACGCCCATTTCGTTTTGTAAAAACTCAATGACTTTTTTCACTTCTGGTGTTCCTTTGGCATATTCTATTCCTGCATAGATATCTTCCGTATTTTCGCGGAAAATAACCATATCCGTATCTTCAGGGCGCTTCACTGGCGAAGGCACCCCTTTAAAGTAGCGAACAGGGCGTAAGCAAACGAATAGATCCAGCTCTTGGCGAAGAGCAACATTCAATGAACGAATGCCACCACCAACTGGAGTTGTCAATGGCCCTTTAATGGCAATTATGTATTCACGAATAACATCCAACGTTTCTTGCGGTAACCATTCTCCTGTAAGATTATACGCTTTTTCCCCAGCAAGCACTTCTTTCCAGACAATTTTCTTTTCGCCTTTGTATGCTTTTTCTACAGCGGCTTCTAAAACGCGGGAAGCTGCCGCCCAAATATCAGGGCCTGTCCCATCTCCTTCAATAAATGGAATGATTGGATTATTTGGTACGTTTAACACACCATTTGTTACTGTAATTTTTTCTCCTTGAACCACTGTCACAACCTCCAATTTATTTGATAATAAAGGTGAGAACATGCAAACATCTTCTCACCCTTTATGCCACAAATTTCAATCTCTATGCTCGATTGGCACATATGATCGCTTCGCTGGACCAGTATATTCAGCGCGCGGCCGGATGAGACGGTTGTTCTCATATTGCTCTAGAATATGCGCAAGCCATCCTGACATACGGCTTACTGCGAAAATTGGTGTAAACAAATCATGATCAATTCCTAAACAATGGTAAACAGACGCAGAGTAAAAATCAACGTTTGGTGGCAATGATTTTGTTGATGTGACAATGTCTTCAATCTTTGCTGACATTTCATACCAATGCGGCTCACCAACAAGTTTTGTGAGCTTCTCTGACATTTTTTTCAAATGTTTTGCTCGTGGATCGCCTAGTCGATAGACACGATGACCAAATCCCATAATCTTTTCTTTGTTTTCAAACTTTTTATGAATATATGATTGGACATTGTCGACACTGCCAATTTCCGTAAGCATTTTCATAACGGCCTCGTTCGCTCCTCCATGAAGAGGCCCTTTTAACGCGCCAATCGCTGCTGTAATGCCCGAATAAATATCCGATAATGTCGCAACACAGACGCGTGCTGTAAATGTCGAAGCATTTAATTCATGGTCTGCATGCAATATAAGCGCTTTATCAAATGCTTCTACCGCAATTTCGTTCGGCTCTTCCCCTGTCAACATGTAAAGAAAGTTCGCTGCAAATCCTAAATCTTCGCGAGGTTCAACCGGCTCTAGTCCTTTACGAATGCGAGAGAATGCTGTCACAATTGTCGGGATTTTCGCTTGCAAACGGATCGCTTTTCGGTAGTTCGCATCCGCATCTATCACATCCGCTTCTTCGTCATATAATCCCAACATAGACACCGCTGTTCGTAACGCCGCCATCGGATGTACATTTTTAATTGGATACACTTTAAAATGATCGATTATTTCTTTGGGAATTGAGGCATTTTCCGCCAATTGCCGCTTTAATTCTTCCAACTGTGCTTTTGTTGGAAGCTCGCGATGCCAAAGCAAATAGACGACTTCTTCAAACGTCGCGTTCTCTGCTAAATCATCAATATCATAGCCGGCATACGTTAATGTGTCGTCAATGATCGAGCTGATGCTGGACGTCGTTGCGACAACCCCTTCTAGACCGCGTGTTACTGTCATAACCATCTCTCCTTTTCTCTAAAGATTCCCCTTCTCCCATTTGCGTTTCACGATATGAGAGCGAGCGCTTGCTCGAAATGAATGAATAAAACCCCAAAAGAAAATGCTTACATTTTATATTGCATTCATATTGTCACCAACTGAAGCGTTGGTGACAATATGAATGCATCATCAATCCTTCTGTTTTCTGAAAGTAAAAGGGCTTATGTCTATATTATAAACAATTATCTGACTTTTGTGAATCAAAACAACTCAATCTTTCTTAAATATTATTACACAAAAATGATTTTTATAAATATTCTATCACTTTCATAACCATATAGGCAATCCCTGCACCGATTAACGGCCCAACTGCAACGCCGTGAAATACAGAAACAGCAATAATCGTACCAAATACGAGAGCCGCTGTCATATGTGGGTCCGTTGATAGTAGCGTTACTCCTCCTTTCGCAATTAATGCCACAAAAATACCAGATAAAAGGGCGATCCAAGCAGAAAACGATTGAAGTGACTCCCCTAGTTGTTTAAATCCAATTTCTCCAGTGGCAATTGGTGCTAATACTGCGATAGTAATGACTGTTACTCCCCATTGAATCCCTTTAGCGTGAACCGTGGGCAACAGCTTGTCTTCTAGACCGATCAATTTTACAATCAATAAAATGGAAACAGCTACAATTAATGACTGATTTTTCGCAATAATACCTGTCACCAACAAAATAAGCAAAAATAAAATTGGCTGATTCAATGATTTTCCTTCCTTTCTATATATGTAGTTTTACTTCCATGAAACCTTCCTCTTTACGATCACGTATATAAACTTGTAATATATAGTTATGGAAAAAATATGGAGGTGGCATATTGTCCAAACATCATTTACATAGCGCCCTTCGTTTTCTTTTTGTCATTGCTGTTGTTACGCTTGGCGCACTGAGCATTTATTATGTATCAACCGTTACCTATCCGTTTATTATCGCTTTTTTCATTGCTTTTATGATTAACCCTTTTGTTAACTATTTGGAACAAAAAGCGAAAATGCCGCGCGCATTGGCTGTTGCTATTGTGCTAATTCTTTTATTTGCGATCTTGGCAGGGCTAGTAACGCTATTAATTGCGGAAATCGTCTCAGGTACTCAATATTTAGCGGACGTTGTGCCTGGACATTTTCAAAAGTTAGTCATGTATATCGAGGACTTTTTTGCCAGCCAGATTATTCCAATTTATAATGATTTAGCGGTTTTATTTAAAAATTTAGATGCAAATCAACAAGGTACGATCATGAGCAACATTCAATCGGTTGGTACAAAAATTGCTACAACGGTCGGACAATTTATTCAAGATGTGCTACAAAACATTCCGAAGCTGCTTGGCTGGCTGCCGAATGCGGCAACAGTCATTATCTTTTCGCTACTGGCAACATTTTTCATCAGCAAAGATTGGTATCGGCTCAGCAGAGCGGTGCAAAAAGTGTTGCCTCACAAAGTACGGACAAGCGGACGGACAGTGTTTATTAACTTAAAAAAAGCGTTATTTGGTTTTATTAAAGCACAAGTAACGCTCATTTCGATTACAACTGTGATTGTACTAATCGGACTATTGATTCTCCGCGTCGATTATGCCATTACGATTGCGCTGATTATTGGCCTTGTTGACATTTTACCATACTTAGGAACAGGAATCGTGTTTGTGCCTTGGATTATTTACGCTGCCGTCAGCGGAAATGTCCCATTTGCCATCGGATTAGGAATTTTGTATATTATTGTATTAGTCCAACGGCAAATTATGGAGCCAAAAGTACTCTCATCCTCGATTGGTCTTGATCCGCTGGCAACATTAATTGCTTTATTCGTTGGATTTAAGCTTATTGGATTTCTCGGCTTGATTGCCGGACCGGTATTGCTTGTCATTATTCGGACATTGCATAGTGCGAACGTCTTTCAAGATATTTGGAATTTTATTATCGGGAAACCGACAACATAAAAGAGCCTTCCGTAACGGGAAAGCTCTTATCTTTTTATATAGAAAAATGTTTTGGTGGTAAAAGAGGACTTTAGCCAGCGAACAAGAAACGGTTTGATAAATTTACGAGTAACTGGAAGAAGCAATATGAATCCTACAATATCTGTCAAAAATCCCGGCGTTAATAAAAGAACACCGCCTATAAAAATGCAAATGCCATCCAACACCGCTTCACTCGGAAGACGCCCGCGCATCAGCTCGTTTTTCGCTTCCTCAATGACCGTTACGCCTTGTCGTTTCGCAAGCCATGTTCCTATAATGCCGGTGGCAAAAATAAGCGCTACTGTCGGCCATACGCCGATCGTTTGACCAGAAAGAAGAAATAAGAAAATTTCCAATGCCGGAACAATAATAAACAATGTTATCAACAATTTCATGCTGCCTCTTCCTTCCTGAAAAAAGAATAAAAACAGAGAGGATTCTCTCTGTTTTTATTATACCTTATAATACGCTCGCATGTCCTTGATAAATAGCGCCAAATCCAGCATCGACGGTAATCTCTTGTCCATCTCTTAAAATCGAAGTAGCGTTTGGCACTCCGACGATTACCGGGATACCGAGACTTAAGCCAACTACCGCCGCATGGCTTGTTAAACCGCCTTCTTCTGTAATAATCGCCACTGCCTTTTCCAGTGCTTTCATCATATCTGCATCGGTGCTGTTGGTAACAAGAATCCCACCTTCTGTCATCTTGCTAAGCGCTTCGTCAGCTGTTTTCGCAGTGATGACTTTTCCGAAAGCAGATTTGCGGCCAATCCCTTGCCCTTTGGCGATGATGTCACCGATGACATGAACTTTCATCAAGTTCGTTGAACCCGTTTCTCCAACTGGAACGCCAGCCGTAATGACCACCAAGTCGCCATGTTTGACAATTCCTGATTTCACTGCTGCTTCTACAGCAATATCAAGCATTTCATCAGTCGTGTTCACTTGCGGAGCGACTTGCGGATATACTCCCCATGCAAGCGCCAATTTCCGAGATACGGAATCGCTAGAAGTAACCGCCACAATCGGTGCTTTCGGACGATACTTAGAAATCATTTGCGCCGTCTGTCCGCTTACCGTCGGAGTCACAATCGCAGCAACATCAAGATTTAACGCTGTATGTGCAACGGATTGACCGATCGCATCAGTAATCGTCGTTCCGCTTTGTTTTGTACGTTGTGCCAATAAATCTCGATATTGTAATGCTTGCTCTGTGCGCGAAGCAATTTGGTGCATCGTTTTTACTGCTTCAACAGGATAAAGCCCCGCTGCGGTTTCTCCTGATAACATAATCGCATCGGTACCGTCAAAAATAGCATTTGCCACATCGCTCGCTTCTGCCCGCGTCGGCCGTGGATTGCGTTGCATCGAATCCAACATTTGCGTCGCGGTAATTACAGGCTTACCGAGCGCATTGCATTTTTTGATGAGTTCCTTTTGCACAAGCGGCACTTCTTCCGCTGGGATTTCCACTCCTAAATCACCGCGCGCCACCATAAGTCCGTCCGCTACTTCAAGAATTTCATCAATATTGTCGACGCCTTCTTGGTTCTCGATTTTTGGAATGATTTTAATATCAAGTGCATCGTTTGCCTCTAACAACTCACGAATTTCTAATACATCCGAGGCACGGCGCACAAACGAAGCAGCGATAAAATCAATGCCTTGTTCAATTCCGAATAAAATGTCTTGACGGTCTTTTTCCGTAATCCCCGGTAAATTGACACGGACACCCGGTACGTTTACCCCTTTTTTATTTTTCAATACACCGCCATTAAGAACTTTTGTCGTAATTTCGCGCGCTTGTTTATTGACAGATAACACTTCTAGTCCGATTAACCCATCATCAAGAAGGATTTTGGCACCAAGAGTTACATCATCAATAAGTCCTTCATACGTAACAGAAATTCGTTCTGGTGTACCAAGCACTTCATCCATGGAAATGATGAGTTGTGATCCCTCTTGTAGTTCAATAGCCCCATTTTCCATGTTATGTGTACGAATTTCCGGACCTTTTGTATCTAAAAGAATCGCTACCGTTTTCCCTGTTCTTTTCGCCGCCTCACGAATATTTTGGATACGTTGACCGTGCTCTGCATAATCGCCGTGGGAAAAATTCAAACGCGCTACATTCATCCCCGCTTCGATCAACTCGACAAGCTTCTCCACACTTTCACTTGCCGGACCAATCGTACAAACGATTTTTGTTTTCCGCATATGTTCTATTCTTCCTTTCATTCATATATATGGTAACGATACCATGTTTTAAATCGAAAGTTCTTTCGATAATTGATACATTTTTTGGTCAACCGTATGCGTTTGTGATAAAGCTTCAATAATGTCGTGATCGACGAGGCGGTTATTTTGAATACCGACACAGCGTCCACCTTTTCCTTCAAGCAACAACTCAACTGCACGAGCGCCTAAACGACTTGCTAAAACACGGTCAAATGCCGTTGGTGAACCACCGCGTTGCACGTGTCCTAATACAGTTACACGCGTTTCGAATCCGGTCGCTTCTTGAATTTGGTTTCCGAATTCAACTCCGCTTCCGACACCTTCAGCAACGATGATAATACTATGCTTTTTACCACGCTCATGTCCTCGTTTTAAACGAGCGATGATATCATCCATATCATAGTCCGCTTCCGGAATTAAAATTGTTTCTGCACCACCAGCAAGACCTGCCCAAAGTGCGATATCTCCAGCATGACGTCCCATGACTTCAATCACATATGTACGCTCATGAGAAGTAGCGGTATCACGAATTTTGTCGATCGCATCAATAACGGTATTTAATGCCGTATCAAAGCCGATCGTAAAATCAGTCCCCGGAATGTCATTATCAATCGTTCCTGGCACCCCAACACATGGATACCCGTGCTCTGTTAATTTTTTCGCCCCTTGATAAGAGCCGTCTCCACCGATAACGACCAATCCTTCGATTCCATGCTTTTTCAATTGTTCAATACCTTTTAGCTGCCCTTCTAACGTTTTAAATTCCGGGCAACGTGCCGTGTATAACATCGTGCCGCCGCGATGAATAATGTCCCCAACATCGCCTACCTCAAGTTTTTTAATGTGTCCTGCAATCAGTCCTGCATAGCCATGATACACACCGAATACTTCTACTCCGTGGTAAATGGCTTTGCGCACAACAGCCCGAATCGCTGCGTTCATTCCTGGTGAGTCGCCGCCACTCGTTAATACACCAATTCTTTTCACGTTATTCACCTCGTTCATCATTTGTTCTCTCCACAAAAGTCCGACCTCATACCTCTTAAAAACTCATCAACATTCTATAAAATAACACGAAGCATAGTAGAACACAATAGAGAAACCGTTCTTTTGCAACTTTAAAATGAACTTTTCACACAAATGTTAAAATAAATTTTTCAATAATAACAAAGCTGTCCCATTGATGAGACAGCCCCATGATTATTTTATCCCAAGATAATCTCGAGAAAACCTAAATTGACCAATTTGCTTAAATTTTTCGTATCGGTGCTGCACAAGCTCTGGCCCATTTAATTGTAGCAGTTGTTTCAGCGATTGTTTGAGCACTTTGTCAATTTCTTTTGCTTGTTCGTCAACATTTCGATGTGCTCCGCCGCGAACTTCTGGAATAATTTCATCAATGACTCCGAGTTCTTTTAAATCTGACGCGGTAATTTTCATTGTTTCGGCTGCCCGTTGCGCAAGAGAAGCATCTTTCCACAGAATCGCTGCCGCACCTTCTGGCGAGATGACGGAGTACGTCGAGTTTTCAAGCATATGAATATAGTTGCCGACACCAAGGGCTAATGCACCACCGCTTCCCCCTTCACCGATGACAATGCACACAATCGGCACTGTAAATCCTGCCATTTCAAATAAGTTTCTAGCGATCGCTTCACTTTGTCCTCGTTCTTCTGCTGCTTTTCCTGGGTAGGCTCCTTTTGTATCAATAAAACAAATGATCGGCCGTTGAAACTTTTCCGCTTGCTTCATGAGACGCAACGCTTTCCGATAGCCCTCTGGATGCGGCATTCCGAAGTTGCGGCGTATATTTTCTTTCGTATCTTTGCCGCGCTGATGGCCGATGACCGTAACTGGAAGCCCATGGTATTTCGCAATCCCGCCAACGATCGCTTCATCGTCGCCAAAGCAACGGTCGCCGTGGCATTCTAAAAAATTCGTAAACAGCCGCTCAATGTAATCGAGTGTTGTCGGACGATTCGGATGGCGTGCAATTTGCACACGATCCCATGGCGTTAAGTTCGCGTATGTTTCGTTTTCGAGCTTTTCCAATCGTGTCTCTAATTTTTCGATTTCTGCCGAAAGGTCTACATCGGCATTTTTCATAAATTCCTTGAGCTCGCTAATTTTTTTTCGCAATTCTATCAACGGCTTTTCAAATTCTAATTCTCCCACCATTCGCCGTCACCTCCCCTTTGGTGAATGTCAAGAACATTCGTTAATGTTTCTTTTAACTCATGCCGGTGAATGACCGCGTCAAGTTGCCCGTGTTTCAATAAAAATTCAGCGGTTTGGAAGTCTTCCGGTAACTCTTCTCGCACCGTTTGTTCGATGACGCGACGACCGGCGAAACCTATGAGCGCTCCCGGCTCCGCGAAGTTATAGTCACCTAAAGAAGCAAAGCTCGCAGATACACCGCCTGTTGTCGGATGGGTCATCACAGAAATAATGAGTCCGCCTTCATCACTAAACAGCTTCAGCGCTGCGCTCGTTTTTGCCATTTGCATAAGGCTTAATACCCCTTCTTGCATGCGTGCTCCGCCAGAAGCGGTAAAAATAATAAAAGGCACGCGAAGCTCCATTGCCTTTTCAATGGCGCGCGTAATTTTCTCACCAACAACAGAACCCATACTTCCCATGCGAAACGCTGAATCCATGACCGCGATGACAAGCCGATGCCCATTCATCGTTCCTTCGCCCGTAATGACCGCTTCATTTAATTTTGATTTGCGGCGATCGGCTTCCAGCTTTTCTAGATAATCAGGAAATTGTAACGGATTCTCGGAAATCATATCGGCATCGTACTCTTGAAAACTTCCCTCATCTAATAAACTAGCGATCCGTTCGTGGGACGGCATCGGGTGATGATAGCCGCAGCTCATACAAACACGTAAATTTTTGACAAGTTCTTTCGTATACATAATTTTTTTGCACTTTGGACATTTTGTCATAATTCCTTCAGGAACTTCTTGTTTGACATGTTCAGAAGGAATTGAAGCGTATTTTTTCTTTTTCGTAAACAACTCTTTCAGCAAGAGGTGCCCCTCCTTCGCTAGTTGATTTACCACTACTGTATATGAAATGGACAACATTTTTTGTAAAAACGTGTCATGGCTGTTTCGACAATGGCATGACGACATGTTCAGTGAATAGATCAAGGATCGCTGATATATCTTGTGTTTCGAACGCATGTCCCATATTTTCATAAAAGGTAATAGGCAGCGAAATGGCATCATAGTTTGAGGTAAAAAAGTCATTAAGCACACGCCAAATCCGCTCAAGTAAATAATTCTCTCCTGCCTCGGTCACCCATTTCAAAAAGCGCTCGTAATTAATCGTTTTTTGTCGAATCATTTTTTTCAGCTCATCAAGCTTTGTTTGGCTACGGCGCTTGCAGGCTAATTGTAAACAAAGTTGTTCCAGTAGCACCTTCGTTTCTACTAAATCTGTTTTTGCTTTTTCCTCTTGCAAAATAAACGTTCCTAACAGGTCAATGAGCTGATGCTCGCCGAATTCTTTCATGTACGTGCCTTCACCGCGCCGCGTTTCAATAATACCAAGAAATTCAAGGGCGCGTAATGCTTCTCGCACTGAAGAGCGCCCCACTTTTAACCGTTCTGATAACTCGCGTTCAGAAGGAATTTTATCACCTGCAACAAGCCCATCTTCTTGGATAATTCGGTGAATTTGTTGCAACGTCTCGACGTAGACTTTTGAAGTCATCTTTTTTGCTCCCACTCGCCTCACTTAATTGCAGCCATTTGTCTCGTTTTGCTAGCTACTTCTTCAGGATCGATGTGAATGCGCGCTACCCCTGTGTCAATCGCCGCTTTTGCCACAGCTGCGGCAACAGCTGGAGCGACACGCGGATCGAACGGCGCAGGAATAACATAGTTTGGCTGCAATTCGTTCTCCGTAATTAACGAAGCGATTGCTTCGACTGCAGCGATTTTCATCTCTTCGTTAATTTGCTTTGCTCGCACGTCTAAAGCACCGCGAAAAATTCCTGGAAACGCCAGAACGTTGTTCACTTGGTTTGGATAATCGGATCGACCGGTACCAATAACAGCAGCTCCTGCCTCTATCGCTTCTTCTGGCATAATTTCCGGCACAGGGTTCGCCATCGCAAAAATAATTGGTTGATCGTTCATCATTCGAATCATTTCTTTTGTTAACGCTCCGGCCACGGAAACGCCGATAAAGACGTCCGCTCCTTTGATGACCTCTTGTAAAGGTCCTTCAATTTTTTCAGGGTTTGTCACTTTTGCTACTTCTTCTTTCATCCGATTCATACCATACGGACGCCCTTCAAAAATTGCTCCCTTTGAATCGCACATAATGATATGACGAACACCGTAGCGATAAAGAAGTTTAATAATCGCAATTCCTGCTGCACCAGCACCATTAATAACGACCTTAATGTCTTTCAGCTGTTTTTTTACAATTTTTAACGCATTAAGAAGCCCAGCGACCGTAACAATCGCTGTTCCATGCTGATCATCATGGAAGACTGGAATTTGTAACTCTTTTTTCAACCGTTCTTCAATGAGAAAGCAATTCGGCGCTGCAATATCTTCTAAGTTAATCCCGCCAAATGTCGGTTCTAACCATTTTACCGTTTGAACAATATGATCAACATCAGTTGTATTCAAGCAAATTGGGAACGCATCGACTCCTGCAAAGCATTTGAATAACGCCGCTTTTCCTTCCATCACCGGCAAAGCAGCTTCAGGTCCAATATTTCCAAGCCCTAATACAGCTGTTCCATCCGTCACCACCGCCACGCTATTTCCTTTCATCGTGTAGTCATAGACATGATCGCGGTTTTGGGAAATTTCCTTACAAGGCTCTGCCACGCCCGGTGAATAGGCTAAGCTCAGTTGTTCAGCGTTCGTAATCGGAAATTTTGCTTTTACTTCTAGTTTTCCTTGATGTGTTCTGTGAATATGTAACGCTTCCTCACGTAAAGACAACATGACTCACTCCTTACCATACGGTCAAACAAGACTGGTCTGACCACCTAATGTTTATACAATATAACAAAATGCACGAATAGTAAAGAAATATTATTTTAGTACAACATATTCGTTGCCTAGTAGTTCTTTCAGCTCGGTTACACATTCAGCGGTAGCATCGACTCCGTATTCCTCTGAAAGTTTTACGGTTTTCCGTTCTTTTTCGTAATAAAGGAATACAGGGACCTCTCCTCGATGTTTTTGCAAAATGTTTTTTAGTTTCGATAACTTCCCTGTTGCCATATGATCTGGACAAATTTTCACATAAAGTGCGTGTAGCTTGTCGATTGGGATAACCTTTTTAATAACCAATTGCACTTTGGTTCCGCGAACATCTACTTTTCCTTCTAACACTACTACGCTGCTTTTTTGTAGAAAAGAAAAATAGCGACGATACACATCAGGAAAGGCGACAGCTTCCATCTCACCACTTTCATCGCTGATGGTCAAAAATGCCATTTCTTCTCCCTTTTTCGTCCGTGTTTTCCGCTCGCGTAAAAGATAAGCACCGACGTGAACAGCCTGCTCAACTCTTCCTTTTCCTACATGAGCGATCGGCCGCGTCCCGACTGCTTGAATGCGCTGTCTATATAACGTTACCGGGTGAGGGGAGACATAAACACCGAGCAACTCCTTTTCATGTGATAGCTTTTCATCAACAGAAAGAGGGGACGTTTCCACATATTTTGGTTTAAACGACCATTCGTTCGCAAATAAATCGCTATCTGCATCCGTATACGGTCCCATTAATTCTGCATGTTCAAGTGCAATATCTATACTCGCTAGTAAAGAAGCACGCTCAACGCCAAATTCATCGAAACATCCGGCTAAAATAAAAGATTCTATCGTTTTCCGATTGATCGCTTTTCCCCATAGACGGGTACAAAAATCAAAGAAATCGGTAAACGGCCGTTTTTTCCGTTCTTGCACAATTGCTTTTACCGCTGCCGTGCCGATATGTTTAATGGAAGCAAGGCTATAGCGAATTCCCCCTTTTTCTATGGAAAAGGAGTAATTACTTTGATTTACAGAAGGTGGAAACAATGATATCCCTTTTTGTCTCATTTCGCAAATATAAGCAGCGATTTTTTCCTCATCACCAATGACACTTGTCAATAACGCTGCATAAAAGTATAACGGATAATGTGCTTTTAAATAAGCGAGCTGATAGGCAATCATGCTATAAGCAACGGCATGGCTTCGGTTAAAACCGTAGTTGGCAAATCGTACAATTAAGTCGTATACTTTATCGGCTACCGCTTCGCCATATCCGTTTTCGATACATCCTTTCACAAAGTGCTCTCTTTCTTGGTCAAGAATGTCTTTTTTCTTCTTGCCCACGGCTCGGCGAAGCAAATCCGCTTGTCCGAGCGAGAAACCCGCGATTTTTGCAGCAATTTGCATAATTTGTTCCTGATAAATTAATACACCGTATGTGGACCGTAATATCGGTTCCAAGTCAGAGTGAAGGTAGGTAACGGTTTCATGCCCATGTTTCCGCCTAATATATACGGGAATATAATCAATTGGTCCCGGACGGTATAAAGCATTGACAGCGACAATGTCTTCAAATTGAGACGGCTTTAGCTGTTTTAAAACGGTTTTCATCCCCTCTGATTCGAGCTGAAAAATCCCGCTTGTATCTCCTTCACTTAATAGCGCGTACGTTTTAGCATCATCAAACGGAATGGTTTGTAAGTCGACCGTGCTTCCTGTATGGCGATGAATGAGAGCACATATATTCCCGATAAATGTTAGTGTACGCAATCCGAGAAAATCCATTTTTAATAATCCTAGTTGTTCTAACACATCCATCGGATATTGCGTGACATAGATGTCGTCATGCCCTTGCTGCAGCGGCACGATGTCGGAAAGCGGCTGTTCACTGATGACAACTCCTGCCGCATGGATCGATGTATGGCGCGGTAGACCTTCTAATTTCAAAGCGGTTTCAAACCATTCTTGCATTGTTGGTGACGAACTCACCGCTTGCCGAAAAGACAGCGATTGCTCGTATGCTTCTTGAAGGGTCACGCCTAATTTAGCGGGAATTTGCCTTACCAGCTGATCGATTTCTGCTGTCGTTACCCCCATGACCCTTCCGACATCGCGAAGTGCCGCTCTTGCTCCGAATGTACCAAACGTAATAATTTGCGCGACATGTTGTTTTCCATACTTATTGGCCACATATTGAATGACTTCATCGCGGCGTTCATCCGGAAAATCAATATCAATATCGGGCATTGACACGCGCTCCGGATTTAAAAATCGTTCAAACAATAAGCCGTGTTCGAGAGGGTCCACGTTTGTAATATAAAGAACGTATGCCACTAGAGAGCCTGCCGCCGATCCGCGCCCAGGTCCCGTCAAAATTCCTCGCTTCCTTGCAAACTTCATAAAATCCCAAACGATTAAAAAATAGTCGCTAAACTTCATTTGCTGAATAATCTCCAACTCATAGTTCAAGCGCGCTATATACTCCGAAGAAGGGGACAAAACACGTTCATGCAGTCCTTGAAAACAAAGATCGCGCAAATAGCCATCAGCTGATTGATTTGTCGGTACCGGATATTTTGGCAGCATGCGATTTCCCAGTTCAATATCGACATGGCATTGTCGTGCGATTTTTACAGTATTTTCAATCGCCTCTGGTATATCAGAAAACAGCTCGATCATTTCATTAGTTGATTTTAAATAGTATTCGCTATTCGGTAATCGTCTCCTTCCTTCGTCTTGAAGTTTTACCCCTTGTTTCATCGCAAGTAAGCAATCATGAACGAAGGCATCTTCTTTTTCGATATAATGAACATCGTTCGTGGCGACAAGCGGCGTATTCGTTTCTTCACTCAGACGGATAAGTTCGCCTTGCCATTCACCATCCTCTTGTAATCCGTGGCGCTGAATCGCTATGTAAAAAGCATCATCACCAAATATACGCTTATATCGCATCACGATCTCAAGCGCCTTCTTCTTCTGATGGCGGCGCAGCAATCTTTCAATATAACCGTCTTTTCCGGGAGTGAGCGCGATTATCCCATCATGATAATGCTCCATCCATTTTTCGGGGATTCCGTTCACTGTTTTTGTTTGAATCGTACTACTGATTTTGAGTAAATGACGATAGCCAATTTCGTTTTTTGCTAATAACACAAGCGGATATGTCTCTTCTTCCATCTGTATACGCGCGATCATACCAATAATCGGATTTATTCCATATTTTTTACATTCTTGATAAAAGGGAATGGCTCCATATAACACATCTTCATCGGTTAAGGCGAGTGCCTGAAATCCTAATTCGCTCGCTCTTTTCACTAAATCGGGAATTTTAGCCGTACTATTTAGCAAACTATAACCGCTCCGAACATGAAGGTGAACAAACGACAACGCACTCCCTCCTTTTTCCTTCATTATAGTCGACGAAACTTTGAAAACGCAAAACATACTCCTGATCGATTGTCCATATACATAGTAAAAGAAAGGACTGAGGCGACAATGAGTATGAAATTAGCGTTTTTACCGGCTTTTATTCAAAGTTACTTTATCGCGTTAGGCGTGCTGTTCGGCGGCGCTTTGATCGGAGGATTAGGAGCATTTTTAACAGGTGAGCAGCCATTAACAGCGATGTATCGGTTTGCAGGCGACTTAAAAATTTGGGCCGTCGTAGCTGCAATCGGCGGGACGTTTGATACGTTTTATAGCGTTGAACGCGGCTTATTTTTAGGAGAAACTCGTGATATCATTAAGCAATTTCTTCTCATTCTTTCGGCGATGGGTGGCGCGCAAACAGGCGTAACGATCGTAAATTGGTTAACACAGGAGCATATTTCCCCATGAGAATTCCCCCTTATTACCGCCTGCCCACATGGCAACGCTTTTTTGCCGGAGTAGCGGTTGGTGCGATCATTAGTTGGTTTGTATTTTTACATCTATTTGGCGTTTTACAAGAAGAACATGTGCGCACAATCGCTGAATTAAATGATCAAATCGCCGATTTAAAAAACGATATTCGTATTTGGCAAGAGGACTACATTAAGCTGAATAAAATCAACAAAAAAAAATTAACAGTACAGGAAATTCACATTCGTCTTATCAACGCAGAGCAATACAAGCTGGATTCTTACACGACCTTTCGCATTCAAGAAAGCGTCAAAGAAGACATTTCCCATCTTATTGCCAAAGATATCGAAACGGTCTATAAAAGTAAAGAATTATTAACAAAAGCGATTGAAAATAAAACATATAGGATTAATGAACAGACATACAGGCTCGAAATCCAAGAACTTTTTTTATTTACCACCTTGTCGATTGAATTAAGATTAAAACCGGTCAATTCATAAAGCAATGTCCCGAGCACAATTGCGTCGGGACATTGTTATTTCAGGAACGACAAATCGCTTCTAAGTCAGCAATGACACGATCAGCATCTTCCCATGAATAAATGGAAGCGCCTGCGGCTAACGGGTGACCCCCGCCTTTATATTTTTTCGCTACTTCATTAACAATCGGTCCTTTTGAACGGAAGCGAACGCGAATTTCCTTTTCTTCTTCAATGAAAAAGACCCACGCAGTAATTCCCTCAATATTACCGAGGAGGCTGACAAGCTGGGATGCTTCCGAAGGAGTTACGTTATACTCGCATAGCAATTCTTTCGTCATCTTTACTGACGCCACACCAGATGAAGAAAGTTGGAAATTTTGTAACACATAGCCGCTTAAATGAGCGACATTGACCTTTGTACGATATAACCCATCATACAGCTCTGCTAATGAAAAGCCATACTCAATGAGTTCACTGGCATATTGAAATGTTTTTTGGCTCGTTCTTGGAAAAAGAAAGCGGCCTGTATCACCGACAATTCCCGCATAAATGAGGCGTGCCGCTTCTTTTGTCATCACCAGTCCCTTATCTTTGCCTGCCAAATAAAACTCGTAAATCATTTCGCTTGTGGAGCTGGCGTTTGTATCGACCCATAAAAGATCGCCGTACGGATCTTCGTTCGGATGGTGGTCGATTTTAATCAGCTTTTTCCCTAGTCGGTAGCGGCCGTCACAAATTCGCTCTTGATTGGCCGTATCACAAACGATAACAAGCGCATTTTCGTATACGTCGTCATCGATTTTGTCTAACCGTCGTAAAAACTGGAGCGACTCTTCTTCTTTCCCCACTGTATAAATCGCTTTTTCAGGAAAAGAAGCTTTTAAAATTTCGGCCAATCCCCCTTGAGAACCATACGCATCTGGATCTGGACGTACATGTCGATGAATAATAATTGTATCAAACTGTCGAATCGTCTCTAAAATTTGCAATGCTTTCTCGTTCATATAAGTTCTCCTCTTTTTGCGATTGTTTTCTTTCATTATAAGTGAAAAATAGAATTCGTTGCTAGAATTCTTCCTCATTTCTATGTACAATGGGATTAAGACGAAAGATGGAGGTTCGCCTATGCCTGTATTTGTTATTTTGATTATATTTTCGCTTTCGTTTTATGCGTACTATAAAATCAAATACTTTCGGAGCCATCGCCCGGTAGAACGCCGCTGGATTGCCGCTAAATCAAGCATGGCACTTGGCTCGTTTGTCTTTTTCTTCGGCATCAATCAGTTTTTTCTTCATTCATCGATGATCTCTTTCATTGTTGGAGTCATTTTCTTGCTTATTGGTGGCGGAAGTGTATGGGCTGGTTATCGCGCCTACAAGCATTACTTGCCTCTTGTCATCGAAGAAGCAAAGCAAATGGCAAGAAACGGGGCCTAAATCCCCGTTTTCTTTTTAGCGATCAATTAACTGGCACATCATCAGCGCTTTGCCGACAACGGTCCCCTCATTGTATACTTCGACGTCAACTTTTCCAAATTTCCGCCCGACTTCTAGCAGCTTCGCTTTGATGTCAATTGTGCTTTCAATTTGCACCGGCTTAATAAAATAAATCGTAATATTTTCTATCACTAAATCGCCGCGCTTATAAAAACGTAATGCTCGCGTCGCTGCTTCTGTCACGATCGTCGTAAACACTCCATACGATAACGTTCCTAAATAGTTCGTCATTTGCGGCGTAATCGTACAACGAAAGACGTTTTCTGCTTTTTGATCGCTGTCAGACTCGCGAAATTGGCTTGTAATAATATCGTCAATCGTTTCTCCAACTTGCGGCTGACGCTGAACCATTTGTAACGCTTTTAATACATCCTGGCGGCTAATAATTCCTTGTAAGCGATTATGTTCATCGATCACAGGCAATAGTTCAATCCCTTCCCATACCATCATGTGAGAAGCAGAAGCCACCGACATTTTTCCGTTCACCGTGATCGGATGTTTTGTCATGACTTTTTCAATCAGCAGCTCACGGTCACAATCAAGCACATCTTTCGCTGTCACCATTCCTTGTACTTTCAATTGGGAATCGACAACCGGAAAGCGGCTATGCTTTGTTTCACGATTGAGCTGATACCACTTCTCGACCTTATCCGTCGTTTCTAAATAGATCGTTTTCTCCAGCGGGATTAAAATGTCCTCGACAAGAACGATTTCTTTTTTTATCAATTGGTCGTAAATGGCACGGTTAATCATTGTTGCAACGGTAAATGTATCATAACTCGTCGAAATAATCGGGAGCTGCAATTCATCGGCTAATCTTTTCACATACTCATCTGTATCAAAACCGCCGGTAATTAACACGGCTGCTCCCGCTTCTAAAGCAAGCTGGTGCGCTTTCGTCCGGTTCCCGACAATTAACAAATCGCCCGCTCCGGTGTAGCGCATCATTGCCTCCAGCTTCATCGCGCCAATGACAAAACGGTTGAGCGTCTTATGTAATCCTTCTCGTCCCCCTAATACTTGCCCATCAACAATATTGACGACTTCCGCATATGTCAGCTTTTCAATATTCTCTTTCTTTTTCCGCTCAATCCGAATCGTTCCAACACGCTCAATCGTGCTTACATACCCTTTATTTTCCGCATCTTTAATCGCGCGATAAGCCGTGCCTTCACTTACCCCCATTTCCTTGGCAATTTGCCGAACGGAAATTTTCTCTCCAACCGGAAGACTGTCAATATATTGTAAAATTTGTTCATGTTTTGTCGCCAAATTTCTTCACCCTTTACAAGATGTCCTATTTTCATTATACGGGGGAACGGCGCTTGATTCAACGAAGCTAGCGAGTGTCGATTTTTTCAACAAAAAAGGAGCGCCTCATTGTTTGTGAGACGTCTCCTTTTTTACATGTTACAACTCAATGCTTTCTCCCGGCTGCAACACTTTACCGACTCCATCTTTTAGCATTCCCACAAATCGGTGTGGATCTTGTTCAATAAGCGGGAACGTATTGTAATGAATCGGAACAACGGTTTTAGCGCGAAGCCATTCAGCAGCCAACGCAGCATCTTCTGGTCCCATCGTAAAGTTGTCCCCAATCGGTAAAAAGGCCACATCAATGTCGTTGCGCTCGCCAATGAGCTTCATATCCGAAAACAATCCCGTATCTCCTGCATGATAAATCGTTTTTCCTTCAGCAGAAAATAAAATTCCGCACGGCATTCCTGTATAAATGATTTGCTTGTTCTCATCAATATAGCTTGAGCCGTGGAACGCTTGTGTCAATTTCACCTTTCCAAAATCAAATTGGTGTGATCCACCAATATGCATTGGATGAGCGTTTACCCCTTGCCAGCTTAGATAGGTCGCCAATTCAAACGGTGCCACGACAAGCGCCTGATTTCTTAAAGCAAGCTGAACAGTATCACCGACGTGATCACTATGTCCATGTGTAAGTAAAATAGCATCGACTTTCACTTCATCCGCCTTTAAATCTGTTGCTTCATTTCCTGTAATAAACGGGTCAATGAAAATCGTTTTCCCGCTTGTTTCAATTTTTACAACGGAATGTCCATGATACGTTAATTTCAACGCTATCTTCTCCTTTCTTGCGAACGTTTCCGCCTTACTTATTCGTGATTCATTGCTAATTTCCTTCTTTAGAGTAAATCATCGTTTACATCTTGCTCTATTATTGATACTCTCAAAATGTAGAAAGGAAGTGAACAAAATGAATCAAAGACTTCAATCTTTTTCACAATGGCTACAAGAACAAAATATTTCGTTTGCGTTGATTACGTCAACACCCAATGTCTTTTATTTAAGCGGATTTTATAGCGATCCTCATGAACGGTTGCTGGCGTTACTAGTGTTCCCGAACAGTGAACCGATGTTAGTTTGTCCGCAAATGGAAGTATCTCAAGCTAAACGAGCAGGTTGGCAATATGACACGCTCGGCTATAGCGATACGGACAATCCGTGGGAGCTTATCTATAAAAACATCAACGCAAGACAAGTCGTTCCCGAGCAAATTGCCATTGAAAAAAGCCATCTCTCTCTCGAACGGTACGAACAGTTACATACGTATTTTCCGGTGCGCTCGTTCCTCAACGCGGAAGAAAAACTGCGGGAATTACGCATGATCAAAGATGAAAAAGAAATTGTCATTTTGCGTCAAGCCGCTGAGCTTGCCGATTTTGGCGTCGACATCGGAATTAAAGCACTGGCTGAAGGAAAAACGGAATTAGATATCATCGCCACGATTGAATACGAACTGAAGAAAAAAGGCGTGCGCGAAATGTCGTTTGCAACAATGGTGTTAACCGGTCAAAAAACGGCCGATCCTCACGGTGTACCGGGTTTAGCGACCGTTCAACACGGAGATTTTGTATTATTTGATTTAGGTGTTGTCCTTGACGGATATTGCTCTGACATTACAAGAACGGTCGTAGTGGGAAAAGCGACAGACGAACAAAAAACCATTTACGAAACGGTCTTAAAAGCACAGCTTGCAGCCATTCACGCTTCCAGACCGGGGACAGAAATCGGATCGATCGACAAAGAGGCAAGAGCAATCATCGAGCAAGCCGGATATGGGGCATATTTTACCCACCGCGTCGGGCATGGATTAGGAATTGAGGTTCATGAATATCCGTCGATGAATGCCACAAACACAATGCCATTGCAACGCGGTATGGTATTTACGATTGAACCAGGTATTTATGTTCCTTCCATTGGCGGAGTTCGAATCGAAGATGATGTGTTCATTACTGATGATGGAGTCGAAACGTTAACAAGCTATCCAAAAGAATTGCTCACAATATAACGATAAAACGAGCGGCGTTTTCCAAAGCTCAAGCTAAGACGCCGCTCGTTTCTTTCATCATCAACTACCACGAAGACTCCCGCTTCCAACAACGTATTCAACTTTGTTCTAATAATGTTTTCGTATCTTGAAACGTCAATCCATGTGCCTTTGCCACCGCCTCATAGGTGACGTAACCGTTTAATGTATTAATTCCCTTTAATAAAGCCGGATTATCTAGACACGCTTGCCGATATCCTTTGTTAGCGATTTGTAACGCGTATGGCACCGTAACATTCGTCAACGCAAAGGTAGACGTACGCGGCACGGCTCCCGGCATATTCGCAACCGCATAATGAACAACCCCATGTTTAATATAAATCGGATCATCGTGTGTTGTGACGCGATCCGTCGTTTCAAAAATTCCTCCTTGGTCAATCGCAATATCCACAACAACCGACCCCGGCGTCATCGATTTAATCATTTCTTCCGTCACGAGTTTTGGTGCCTTCGCTCCCGGAATGAGAACCGCTCCGATCACTAAATCGGAATCTTTGACAGACTCGGTGATATTATACGTATTTGACATTAATGTCGTCACATGATCCCCAAATAAATCATCAAGCTGGCGGAGCCGATCCGGATTGACGTCAATAATCGTCACTTCCGCTCCCAGACCAACAGCCTTTTTCGCCGCATTCGTTCCAGCCACTCCGCCACCGATAATGGTGACTTTTCCGCGTCTTACTCCCGGCACGCTCCCTAACAAAATCCCTTTTCCACCGTGCGGCTTTTCTAAAAATTGTGCACCAACTTGTACCGACATTCGACCTGCTACTTCGCTCATCGGTGTCAGTAGAGGCAAGGAACCATTAGCTAATTGCACTGTCTCATAAGCGATGGCGACAACTTTTTTGTCGATGAGCGCTTTTGTCAATTCCAGTTCTGGTGCCAAATGCAAATACGTAAATAAAATCAATCCTTCACGAAAATATCCGTACTCCTCTGGAAGCGGCTCTTTTACTTTCATCACCATATCCATCGACCAAGCTTCTTCTGCTGTATCAACGATGGCTGCCCCAGCTTTCACATATTCCTCATCAGAAAATCCAGATCCACTCCCTGCTCCTTTTTCAATATACACGTCGTGCCCCGCTTTGACTAACGTCATCACGCCGGCTGGGGTAATAGCAACACGGTTTTCATTATTTTTTATTTCTTTTGGAATACCGATTTTCATGATAAAATTCCTCCTAAATTATTTGCTTACTATAACATATCCGTTTATCGGTAAAGCGTGATACTAGCTATTTACTCATCTTTCTCCCATATCCATGTAAATAAACGATGATGAGAATCCATCCATCTTACATCAAGAAACTTTACATTGTTATAACCTGTCTTTTCTAAAGAATGAACCATTTCTTCAACTTTGACATCGTGACGAAGATGAAGTTGATGAAAAAGAAGCGATAATTCACGTCTTGCCTGTTTTTCGTCTAAACTATAGCCGTTTTTTTCGCATTGATACGTATCAGGAGAATAATACTCACATTGCACAGTTTCATGTTCTGACACTAACTTAATTTTAAATAGATTTCCCTGCTGAAATTCAGCTGCACACACTACTGGCAGATGTATCAGCAACATTAAGAATGCGACAATCATACTTTTTTTCATAAAAAAATCACCTCATTACGTTAGAATGAGATGATTTTTGGAAAAATATTCACATTAACGATAACGATGTATGACATCGAGTCCCCCTGTGACTTCAATGACCGTCCCTGTAATCATATCCGAGTTTTCCTCGCATAAAAACGCCACAACTCGCGCAATGTCTTCCCCTGTCCCTGATCGACCAATGGGGGTCATATCGTCCTTGATTTTTCGTGAATCGGCAATCGTCGCTTCCTTCATATCGCCTACAATATTTCCAGGGCAAATCATATTTGCAGTAATGCCATATTCAGCTTCTTCCACCGCGATCGTTTTTGTTAACGATACAAGTCCGACTTTGGCAGCACCGAACGCAGAACGATGCAGCCATCCCGGAGCGCTTGCTGCTCCTTGGAACCCGTATGTAATAATGCGGCCAAACCGCTGCTTGCGCATAATGGGAATCGTTTTTTTAAATAAATGAAAAACCGCACTTAAATTCCCTTCGATCATTTCATACCATTCGTCTTCATCATAGTCAGCTAATTTTTTTCTTTCAAAAATATACGGTCCTGCGTTATTAATTAAAAAATCAATGCGCCCAAACCTTTCGAACGCCTGATCAACAAGACGATACAAATCATCTTTTCTTGTGACATCTCCTTTTACAAACTGAAGCCGTTCTGAAAGATGCGCATATTTCTCTTGCAATGATTTTACAGCCGTTTCATCACTTCGATAGTTCACTGTCACCGAATAGCCTTTTTCAAGCAACATTTCTGTCACTTTTCTCCCTAGTCCTTTCGCTCCGGCCGTTATGAGGGCATGTCGCACAGTTATTCCTCCCCATAAACAGTGTTTAATTTTACTTTACTATAAAATCGCTAAGAAAAACATCTATGATACTTCCCCCGCGCTAAAAATAAAAGCGCCATCATATATGCGATAAAGTCTAATGCCCTTCGTTTCCTCCTACAAACTGAAAAACAACAAGAAAGAAAAAGAAGCTCTGCCTAAACATGATGTCAAAAAAATGCTAGTACTTTCAAGCGGTTAGAACAAAATTGAGATTTGTCACTCTTTTGTACCTATATGGCATCTAGGCATCGTTCAATAAATCGTTTCCTTTTCTCTTTATGCTTTTTCTTATAAAAAATCATCATGACGTGTATACGCCATGATGATGCGTTGATTATTCGCCGATTTCACGTTTTGGATGATAATAAGCTTCCTCTTGTTCAATAACACCGCTATGATACGCATCCGTAATTTGCTCACTAATCGTCTGTACGGCTTCTTCATCGTAATACAATGTTTTTTTATCGTTCTTTTCCATCGCTGCCCCCCCTTTTCATAAAAATGTCATGACAACGTTAGTCTCCCTTCTTTTTCCTATGATATACTGTTATTAGAAATGACATTTCTATCCAAAAGGGAGTGGGGAAAATGGCGATGACGTATAAAACGATTGTTGTAGCGATAGACGGGTCGAAAGAGGCAGAGTGGGCGTTTAAAAAAGCGATTCAAATCGCGAAACGAAATGATGCAAAGCTCATTCTTTCTCATATTATTGACGTTCGAAGCTTTGCAATAGTGGATGGATATGACCTCACAGTAACAGAACGTGCTGAGAAATATGCAAAAGAGCTATTGGATAATTATCAAAAACAAGCGATTAAAGCAGGATTGAAAGACGTAACAATCGACATTGAATTTGGCTCGCCGAAAGTAAAAATCGCTAAAGAAGTTGCTCCTAAATATCAGGCTGATTTAATTATTTGCGGAGCAACAGGATTAAATGCCGTTGAGCGCCTGTTAATTGGAAGCGTTTCCGAACACATTACACGCTATGCGAAATGTGATGTCCTTGTCGTACGTACAGAAAAAGAAGGGGAATAGAATCATAGATTAAGAAAAAACAGGGCTGACCCATTCTTGGAGTCAACCCTGTTTGGCACTCAACACTGTATGCAGATCGTTCCCTTTTATAAACATTGTTTTGCCTTTTTTATTGCCTGACGCACTTCATCAAAACCGGTTCCACCTGCGCTATTGCGGCGGTTGACCGCTGTATATGGATTCAGCACTTCATAAATATCCTCTTCAAACAACTCGGACGCTTCTTTATATACAGAGAGCGGTAAATCCGCTAAAAACATTCCTTTTTCAATGCATGCTAACACTAACTTACCAACAATTTCATGCGCTTTGCGGAATGGCACCCCTTTGTTGGCCAAGTAGTCCGCAAGCTCGGTCGCGTTCGAGAAATCTTGTTTCGTTGCTTTTTCCATGACGTTCATATTCACTTTCATCGTCGCGATCATGCCAGCAAAAATTTTTAAAGAACCCGTCACTGTTTTAACCGTATTGAACATACCTTCTTTATCTTCTTGCATGTCTTTGTTATAAGCAAGCGGCGTTCCTTTCATCACCGTTAATAAGCCAAATAAATTTCCGTACACTCTTCCCGTTTTTCCGCGAATCAATTCCGCCATATCTGGATTTTTCTTTTGCGGCATAATACTGCTTCCCGTCGCGAATGCATCATCTAATTCAATGAATTGAAACTCCTGACTTGACCAAAGAATCAGCTCCTCACAAAAACGTGACAAGTGCATCATTAACATGGCGCTGTTGCTTAAAAATTCAATGATAAAATCGCGGTCGCTCACCGCATCAATACTATTTTCATAGATTCCTTCAAAACCGAGAAGCTCGGCCGTCAAATGGCGGTCAATTGGAAATGTCGTACCTGCCAACGCTCCTGCGCCGAGCGGCGACTTGTTAATCCGCTTCAATGACTCTGCAAAACGTTCACGATCGCGTTCCAACATCCAAAAATACGCCATTAAATGATGTGCAAAGGAAACAGGCTGCGCCCGCTGCAAATGCGTATAGCCAGGAATCAATGTTTCGACATGCGCTTCTGCTTTTTCAACAAGCACCTTCTGCAATTCTTTAATAAGTTCGATGATTTCATTGACTCGCTTGCGCAAATATAGATGCATGTCGGTCGCGACTTGATCGTTCCGGCTTCTTCCTGTATGCAATTTGCCGCCGACCGGACCGATTTCGTCGATAAGCATTTTCTCAATATTTAAATGAATATCCTCATACGCAACGGAAAACTCAAGCTGTTGTTTTTTTGCTTTCTCCAAAAGAGTGAGCAATCCTGCTTTAATTTTCTCGACATCCTCTTTGGGCAAAATCCCGCATTTTCCAAGCATCGTGACATGGGCGATACTGCCTTCAATATCTTCTTCGACTAACTCTTGGTCAAACGGGATTGAGGCGCCAAACTCATCGACCCACTCTTCCGCTGTTTTTGTAAACCGTCCACCCCAAAGTTTTTTCACACGCCCACCTTCTTTTGATTGTTAACGATGCTGTATACTTTTGTAGGTAAGCCGAATAGAGAAATAAAACCGACCGCTGCTTGATGGTCAAATTGGTCTTCGGATGTATATGTCGCCAGTTTTTCATCATATAATGAGAATTCCGATTTACGTCCTTCAATGATCGCATGACCTTTAAACAATTTCACGCGCACAACTCCGGTGACATTTTTTTGCGTTTCTTTTAAGAAGGCTGCTAGCGCGTCTTTTAACGGCGAAAACCATAGACCGTTGTAGATGACTTCCGCTAATTTTTGCTCGATAAGCGGTTTAAAATGAGCAACTTCTTTCACAAGTGTTAGATCTTCTAATTCTTTATGTGCTTTAATTAACGTAATCGCTCCTGGGCACTCGTACACTTCACGTGATTTAATGCCGACAAGACGGTTTTCCACATGGTCGATGCGTCCAACTCCATGTTTTCCGGCAATTGCGTTTAATTCAAGGATTAATTGAGCAAGCGAATATTCTTTTCCGTTTAATGTTTTTGGAACACCTTGTTCAAACCCGATTTCAATGATTTCCGGTACATTAGGTGTATTCTCAAGCGCCGCTGTTAATTCATACGCTTCCTCTGGCGGAGCTGCCCACGGATCTTCTAAAATGCCGCACTCGTTACTTCTGCCCCATAAGTTTTGGTCAATCGAAAACGGGCTGTCTAAATCAATCGGAATCGGAATGTTATGTTTTTTGGCATATTCAATTTCTTCTTCGCGCGACCAGCTCCATTCACGTACTGGCGCCACTACTTCTAAATTCGGATTTAATGCTTTAATCGACACTTCAAAACGAACTTGGTCGTTTCCTTTTCCTGTGCAGCCGTGCGCAACCGCTACGGCTCCTTCCAACTCAGCAATCTCGACTAATTTTTTCGCGATTAGCGGACGAGACAATGCCGAAACAAGCGGATACTTTCCTTCATAAAGAGTATGGGCCTGCAATGCGACAAGCGCATATTCATTCGCAAACTCCTCTTTTGCATCAATGACATACGATTTTACCGCTCCCACTTTTAGTGCTTTTTCTTTAATAAAATCAAGATCTTTTCCTTCACCGACATCAAGGCAGCACGCAACTACGTCATAGCCTCGCTCTTGAAGCCACTTAATTGCGACCGATGTATCTAAACCACCAGAATAGGCTAATACAATTTTCGGATTTGCCATATTGGTTCCCCTTCCCTCACACATAAATATACTTTTATATAAATAATTATTCATTTTATATAGTATCACTTTATCAGCTTTTGCTGATCTTTTCAATAGTTATTCATAAAAATACTCACATGAATCTGTTGGTTCTTTTTCATCCTTTTTTGTACAATAAAGACAGGGGAAAGTGAGGGAGAGACATGAAACAGTATTTTATTTACGACGAGCGACTTGGCATCCCATTACCAAAGCTTGAGAAAGAATGGGAAGACTATAGTGAAGCAGAACAACACGTGATTTTACTTCAGTGGGAAAAGATTCGAGGGACCATCCCTGACCGAATTGTGGAACTCGAACGAATCATCAATCAAAAACAGGAAGAACTGGGCGAAGAAAACAATTTCGCTCGTTCATGTGCATTAAATTCAGAGATTGCGGAGTTAGCTTCCATTATTAATGATTTGTGGATTTGGTATCGGATGAATCAAACCGTTTCGGTGCGAATTCATCAATAATTTCAACAAGCGGCTTTAAAAAAAGCCGCTTGTTGAAATTATAAATCCTTTCTAATCTCACGAATGACATGACCAAGCTCCGGTAAAATCAATTTTGTCATTGCAAGTCTGACCGCACCTGTTGAGCCTGGAGTGGAAAATATCGCCGTATCATTCGCTACTCCGGCAATCGCGCGCGACAATATTGCCGACGATCCGATGTCTTCCGTATAGCTCAGCATGCGAAACAGTTCACCAAAACCGATGATTTCTTTTTCAATGATTTCTTTCACGGTTTCAATCGTCACATCTCGTTTCGCGATTCCGGTTCCTCCGTTCGTTAACACAACGTCAATGTTTGCATCTTCACACCCGCTCCAAATCGCCTGGCGAATTTCTTTTTTTTCATCTTTGACAATTTCATAGTCTACAACCTCATGACCTGTTTCTTTCAATAATTCGATCATAAATTTTCCGCTTTTATCCGTTTCAAATGTTCGCGTATCGCTCACCGTAATCACTTTACATCGAATGACGCGCGGCGCTTCCTTTTTGTGTTCTTCAACGCTCATCTGTCTTCCACCTTTCTCTCATTGTTTCTTTTTAGTATATAAAAAAGCTGGATATGAAACCATATCCAGCTTTTGTCGTTACGCTATATTCGCCAATCTCACCACATCGCGAGCAATCATCACTTCTTCATTTGTCGGAATAACAAGCACCTTAACTGGCGAATGCGGATAGCTAATGAACGCTTCTTTGCCGCTTACTTTATTCAACGCTGGGTCCCAGTATACACCCATGAATTCAAGCCCGCGCAATACTTTTGCCCGCACGACTTCGCTGTTTTCACCGATTCCAGCTGTGAAAATAATCGCGTCAACACCGCACATGCGCGCTGCATACGAACCAATGTATTTATGGATGCGGTTAGCAAAGACTTCTAGCGCTAACTCGGCACGCGCGTTTCCTTCTGCGACAGCTTTTTC
This sequence comes from Thermaerobacillus caldiproteolyticus, assembly GCF_013761245.1. Classification (GTDB taxonomy): domain Bacteria; phylum Bacillota; class Bacilli; order Bacillales; family Anoxybacillaceae; genus Thermaerobacillus; species Thermaerobacillus caldiproteolyticus. Next base: position 540,867 of record NZ_JACDUT010000001.1, read on the forward strand.
AATATCGCGCAAGTCACTAGAGAAACCAGAAATACCGAGCATTCCGCTTTTCTTATTTAACACTTCAATGACTTCTTCCGCTGTTTTCCCCGTTTTCTCCATAATGTATGGAATTAATGCCGGGTCAATGTTACCGGAACGCGTTCCCATAGCTACTCCAGCAAGCGGTGTAAAGCCCATGGACGTATCAATCGATTTTCCGCCTTCTACCGCAGCGATACTTGCACCGTTTCCTAGGTGGCAAGAAATTAAGCGTAACTGCTCAATCGGGCGCCCAAGCAATTCCGCCGCACGTTGCGTCACATATTTATGGGACGTTCCATGGAATCCGTATTTACGAATTCCGAATTTTGTATAGTACTCATACGGAAGGCTGTATAAAAATGATTGCTCTGGCATCGTTTGGTGGAATGCAGTATCAAACACAGCGACAGCCGGTACATTTGGTAAAACCTCTCTAAACGCTTTAATGCCGACAATATTCGCTGGGTTATGCAACGGAGCGAGCTCTGATAACTCTTCAATATCTTTTAACACCTCATCTGTGATGAGAACCGAGTCGCTAAATCTTTCGCCACCGTGAACAACGCGATGGCCGATTCCGTCGATTTCCTCAAATGATTGAATAATGCCAAAAGTAGTTAATTTATCAAGCAGCAATTTTACAGCAACAGCATGGTCAGGAATCGAGATGACTTCTTGAACTTTTTCGCCGTTTACCGTAATATTGAAAATCGCATCTTCAAAGCCAATCCGCTCCACTAACCCTTTGGTTAACACCGTTTCACTCGGCATTTCAAACAGTTGAAATTTCAAAGATGAACTACCGGCGTTAATGGCCATAATTTTTGACATATTTCGAAACAGCTCCTTTAATGTTACATGGCAAGTATTGTTATTCTTATTGTGCTCGATTCAAAGCAATTTCAATATACCTTTTTCATTTTATGCCTGTTTCCCCCACGTTTTCAAGAACATTATCACTATGTAACCGTTTGCATTTTATATGTTTTTATATTTCGAAAATACAAAAAATGGTTCCCGCTTCCACGGGAACCATCTGTTCATTCATGCTTTTCTGTCGCAAACCACTCATCGATTTTTCGCATCATCACCTGCATGGCTTGTTTATTCGAGAATCTTGGCAGCTCAGCAAGCAACGCTTTTTTTGGCGCTTTTACGTTCGCGCCTTTCTTTTGTAAAATAAAAATGCTTTTCGCCGCTTGTTCGTTTTTAAACATCGACATCGGCAACTGCAATAGTCCTTGAATGACCGCTTGCTCTTTTAAAAAGGTATGCAGCTGCGCCGATTGATCGCTTGAAAATAAAGAGTTTGGAATTAGGAAAAACAGATAGCCTCCTTCTTTTGTATAATATAAGCTTTGTTCGATAAATAAATGGTGCGCATAGGAATGACCATTCTCCGCTTTTAATACAAAACGAGACGCGTTTGCATCGTTCGGGTAATAGCCGACCGGTAAATCGCAAATGACAACATCCGCAAGCTCGACAAACAGCGGCTGTAAACTGTCTTGATTAAACAGTTGGATCGGTTGTTTTTGCAAATTGGCGTTCACATAAGCGAGTCTGATTAATAAATCATCGACATCGGCTCCATAACTTTTCACTTGTTTGCCCGGCAAATGGTTGAGTACGGTCGTCAATAAATTGGCCGTACCAACGGCAGGGTCAAGAATCGTTAACGCAAGATATTTTCCAGTGAATTTGCTGACTATATAACTCATGAACAGACCTACCGCATCCGGAGTCATTTGATGGTGCGGTTGCGTATGTTCTTTCATTCCTTTTAACACAGCGAGTTGAAATGCTTTGCGAATCTCTTCGTTTGTAAAGCGATCGAGTTGAATTTCTTTATACTCTTTCTTCAATCTTTTAGCATTGAGTTCACTTACTTCTTCCTGCAGCACGTCCCCGTGAAAGACGTTCTCTCCTGTTTCAGCAACTGCCTCTAAATATGTACATTGTAACTCTTCTTGCAAAATTGTTGCCGTCTCATCAAACAGTGTGAATAATCGTTCAACTGGAGTAGTCATTTTTTCTCCACCTTTCTGATGGGTGTCCAATGTCTTATTGTATGAATAACGACGCGGTTATGGCAAGTGTTTTCTTGCACTGTTTCGTAAGCAAAAGGACTGGCCAACGGCGTAAAACGCTTCCCTCACGGAAAAAGACCTCGAACAAGTCGAGGCCTCTTTCATTCTGTTCCATACTTATTTTGCTGCTTTTGCCGCTTCAATTGCTGCTTCGTAGTTTGGATGGTTCGTTACTTCCGGCACATACTCAACATATGTTACTTTATCATTGCTGTCAACAACAAAAATCGCACGCGCTAATAAGCGTAACTCTTTAATTAACACTCCATACGCTTGCCCAAACGACACGTCGCGATGATCGGAAAGCGTTTGGACATTCTCAATGCCGTTTGCTCCGCACCAACGTTTTTGAGCAAATGGCAAGTCGACGCTAATCGTTAACACTTTCACGTTGTCCAATTTCGCTGCTTCTTCGTTAAAACGGCGCGTTTGCGCATCGCATACTCCTGTATCAAGTGATGGAACGACACTAATAAGGCGAACATGCCCTTTTGTATCCGCAAGCGTTACTTCTGATAAATCGTTCGCTAACACTTTGAAGTCTGGCGCTTGATCGCCAACTTTGACTTCATTTCCAACTAATGTCACTGGATTACCTTTAAATGTTACATTAACCATTGAAAATTTTCCTCCCGAAAAGTTATGTACAAAGTCATCATAACGGGAATACAAAAAAATTTCAATGATTTTGACTTATAGGACAATTAAATCCCTAAATCTCCCAAGTCCTGTTTCGGTATTGTTCCAGTCGTGGGATGTTGTGATTCATTTTTATTTTTCTTTAGCATAGTTTGAATTTTTTCGATTACTTGCGGAGCGAAATCAAGAAGTTTTTCATATAAATGCGTGCTTTCATCAAGATGAAGAAGCTTCACTCCTGAAGAGTTCACAACTAAAAACGCAATCGGCGTAATGGACACACCGCCACCGCTCCCACCACCAAATGGATGTTCTTCTTTTGTTGGTTGAGCGGTTCCGGGTTGCTTTTCCACCCCATTTGTTTTCTCATCAAGCATAAATTCGCTTCCGCCTGCCGCGAACCCAAAGCCTACTTTGGAGACGGTTAAAATAACGCTACCGTCTGGTGTTTCGACAGGGTCACCGATAATCGTATTGACATCAATCATTTGTTTCAAGTTTTCCATCGCCGTCGTCATAAGTCCTTGGATTGGATGATTGCTCATAATACACTCCTCCTAGTAGCTTTCGTTTGCTTGTTGAGTGGCAAACGATTTGATCTCCGACAAATGGTTGCCACGCCAATACTTCACAATCCGTATTCCTGCTAATATAGCATGCCCGACTCGAAAATGAATCATACATACAAATTTTGTTTCAGAAACAGTTTGTTGAAAACAAGGAGTGATCATAAGAACAGGCATCGTTTTTAATTTCATATATTTGCTGAAAAGAGCAACAATACTGTATTTCAGCGACCATCCTAATCCAGCTGCCATTCCTGTATAAGCAGCATCCCCTGTTCCAATTTTACTTTGCCACTCAAACTTCGTGATTGAAACACGTGCAAAAAACTTTTTTACAATTTCATTCAAACGGACAACATGCCGCGCGAAGTTTTTTGTTTTTTCGAAAGTATCAATGATATCTTTCAGAGTATATTTGCTTCGTTTCGATGGACTTTCGGAAAGATTTTTTACCGTTTCTTTATGAGTAATGATAATGCTAGGCGATTGCTTGTCTACCTTAATAACCGGAACGTGAATTGTATAGCGAATAAGACCAAATAATGTTTTTATCGTAATCCGACATTCATCATCGTCTTGCGCATGTTGAAAAAAAATCGTAACCGATAATTTCATAATAGAAAGTAATAAAAATAATAAAAGCAATAAGAAAAGAACGACAATGATGATGCAAGCTATTTTCAACATTAGCACTCCCTTCATCATACCATTGTCACCACATGCACAAAAAAATAAACCTGTCATACAGACAGGTTTATTCGTGAACAACAATTGTATCGGCGATTTGGTCGTGAAGGCCTTTCTTTTTTTCGGAAAAGGCTACAAATAAAAAGCCAATAAATAAAATGGTTTTGGAAATAAACTTTCCGACTACCTCACGAAATAGCACCGTCGACCATGTTAAAGATTGGTGATTGATGTCAATGACTTTTAAGCCAAATACCATTTTTCCTAATGTTTGTTGAAAGTATTTTGTCATTAACACAAAATATGCATAAAACACCACTGTTGTCGTAATCGTAATCGGAGCAAACATGCTTGTTTGATCAACGGACAGATCGAAAAAGCGAAAGAGCGGATACACAATTAAGCGATTGATACTCCCCACAACAAGCAAATCAAATAAATAGGCCCAAAATCGCATCCAAAATCCAGCATAACGATTGGTCACCGTCGTGGGAGGAAGGACCTCTTCTGTCGCAGCTGTATATACATTTTCTCCCATCACACATGTTCACTTCCTTTACTCTGCATATAAATACATTAAACGAGGCGAAGTTGGTTTGGAAAATACATTTTTTAATTGAGTAATTTCTTGACTCGCTGTCGATAACCGCTGCATGCTCATCTGGAATAAAGAACTAAACGGAAGCTCATTCGTGTACGTAACGACTTGAGCTCCTTCCAAATGATGATCTTTTTTCATTGCAGCAATCGTGTCATCTAAATATCCAAACTCATCAATCAGTTTTAATTGTTTTGCTTGACGCCCGTCATAAATACGTCCATCAGCAATTTTGCGAACTTCGCTTTCTGGAATATGTCTTCCTTCCGAAATTACTTTCACAAATCCATCATACGAATTGCGAATGAGTGATTGTAAAATGTTCCGTTCTTCTTCTGTCATTTTCCGGGAAGGACTCATGATGTCCTTATAAGGACCGCTTTTTACCGTTACAAACTCCACTCCGTACTTTTTAGCAAGCCCTTCATAATTAATATTTTGCATAATAACTCCCAATGAGCCTGTAATGGTTTCGGGACTTGCAAAAATTTTATCGGCCATCGTTGATATATAATACCCTCCTGAGGCCGCCATCGCGCCCATGGATACGTAAATCGGTTTTTTTGTTTCTTTCTTTAATTTTACAAATTGGTCATGAATTTCAGCGCTTTCTACCACACCGCCACCCGGCGAGTTTACACGCAATACAATTGCTTTAACCGTATCATCATTTTTGGCTTGCTCGATCATTTTCAAAAATGCGCGATGGTCGTAGCTGGCAGCCGTGAATAAAGATTCTGTATCTTCGCCTTCTTGAATGACACCGTTCACCTCAAGTACAACAATTTTTTTCAATTCATCCCCATCCTCAAGTACTTCCTCACTAAAATCTTGATCGGCCAGGGAGAGCCACTCTTCTGACCACTTCCCTACATCTCCAGCAATCATTGATGTGACGACATGAACTAATGCTGAAATAATAAATAATGCCGCCGCAATGGCTAACGCAATCCAGCGTTTTCGATTCATCATTCTTCCTCCTAAAACAACACGATTTATTTTAGATTTATTCCAATAATGGTACAATATATGTATGATTCATTTATTTTACCATAATTATGAGTTCACTAAAACTATGATAAATGGAGGTTTCCAACATGCCAGAGCGCCGCAATCACCTTTATTTTTTTTATAAGCACGATGAACAACTCATAGAACAAGTCAAACCGCTTATGGAATTAGCCCAACAATCCGGGTTTGTCGTAGTTGGCGATTACCGCAATGCCAATATCATTGTCAGCATTGGCGACGATGGTTCGTTTCTTCAAGCTGTAAGACAAACGGGATTTCGAAATGATTGCCTATACGCGGGCATTTCTACGCTTCCATCACACGCACGCGGCTTTTATTGCGACTTTCATATTGACGATGTCAACCATATGGTTCAATCGATGAAAAACGAACAAATTGAAGTAAGAAGATATCCGATCATTCAAGCGACCATCGATGATACGGCTTCGTTTTTTTGCTTAAATGAGTGCTCGATTCGCTCTGGAATTATTAAAACGTTTGTAATGGATGTATTTATTGACGATCTTCATTTCGAAACATTTCGTGGGGACGGAATGATTGTAGCGACTCCAACAGGAAGCACAGCTTATAATAAATCCGTTAACGGGGCGGTAGTAGATCCTCTTCTTCCTTGCATTCAAGTGAGTGAATTGGCTTCGTTGAATAACAATCGCTATCGGACATTAGGGTCTTCGTTCATTTTAAGCGGGGAACGAAAATTGACCTTAAAAATCTCTCCGGAAGGAAATCATTATCCGATTATCGGAATGGACAACGAAGCCCTCAGTATTCAACATATCGAAAAAATTGATATTGTCTTAAGCGATCGCGTGATTAAGACGGTAAGATTAAAAGATAACTCGTTCTGGGAAAAAGTAAAGCGGACGTTTTTATAAGAAAGAGGAAGCCGCACTATTTCACCATACTATCTCCCTGAAACCGACTCTAGATGCTTCCTGCTTCGAGGGAGAAGGGGATTGAGGACAAGAAACAAAACGACAGAGGAAGGCTATTTTCCAGACGGCGTTGCCAGCCGGACAAGACCACGAAAAAGGGCTGTCCCTCCAAAACAAAGGGAAAGCCCTTTTTAAATACTATACGACTGCATATGATAAAACGTTTATAGGACAGCTCTCTTTTATATGCTTATTTCTGTTGGGCAAGACGCATTTCTCGTTCGCGCAATTCGACGCGTCGAATTTTTCCAGATGTCGTTTTTGGTAATTCATCAACAAATTCGATTTTGCGTGGATATTTATACGGAGCAGTGAGTTGTTTGACATGCTCTTGTAACGCTGGGATGAGCGCTGGATCATTCGTGTCAACCCCTTCGCGAAGCACGATGAACGCTTTTACGACATGACCGCGCACTTCATCCGGGCTTGCCACAACAGCACATTCTTTGACGGCCGGATGTTTGACGAGCGCATCTTCGACCTCAAACGGTCCAATCGTATAGCCAGAACTGATGATGATATCATCACCACGCCCTTCAAACCAAAAATATCCATCTTCATCTTTTTTCGCTTTATCTCCTGTAATGTAGTAGTTCCCACGAAATTGCATCGCTGTCCGTTCAGGGTCTTTATAGTAATATTTAAACAAGGACGGTGTTTCGATATGGACGGCAATATCTCCTACTTCTCCCTCCTTGCAAGGTTCACCGTTTTCGTTGATGATTTCAACATGATTGCCAGGAGTCGGTTTCCCCATCGAACCCGGTTTGATTTTCATCCCTTTCATAACGCCAACAAGCAAGGTATTTTCTGTTTGCCCATATCCGTCTCGCACTTGAATATTGAAATATTTTTCAAATGTATCAATGACTTCTCGGTTCAATGGTTCCCCCGCAGATACGGCACTATGTAAATGCGGCAATTGATAGTTTCTGAGCGTTGTCACTTTAGCCATTAAGCGGTATTCCGTCGGCGTACAACAAAGAACATTCACTTCATATTTACTTAAAAGCTGAAAATATTTTTCCGGATCAAAACGGCCATGGTAGACCAATCCTGTTGCTCCTGAACCGAGCGTTGATAAAAATGGACTCCAAATCCATTTTTGCCATCCCGGACCCGCAGTTGCCCATACAAGGTTATTTTCTTCAATGCAAAGCCAATTTTTTGCTGCTGTACGTAAATGAGCATACGCCCATCCATGCGTATGAACGACTCCTTTTGGATTTCCCGTCGTTCCTGATGTGTACGATAAAAATGCCATATCGTCGCGAGAAGTATCAGCAGCAACGAGTTCGGCGCTTTCACGTTCAATTGCTTTTGTTAAGTTAAGCCATCCATCTACCTCTCGCTGTCCAATAAGCCATTTGACGATGTGATGAATATTTTCAATCGGGTTAAACTGCTCAATATATTGCTCATACGCAATGATCGCTTTTACTTCTCCATGCGAAATACGATACTGTAAATCTTTTGTTCTTAACATCTCCGAGCTTGGAATGACGACGAGGCCCGCTTTTAAAGCGGCTAAATATACTTCATACGCTTCAATTAAGCGCGGCACCATAATGAGTACCTTATCCCCTTTTTGCAAACCACAGGAAAGTAAAGCGTTTCCAATTTTATTCGCATTTCTCATAAGCTCGGCATATGTAATTTCCCTCGTTTCCCCCTGTTCGTTCTCCCACTTTAGCGCAATTTTGTTTGGAGTACCTTGTGCGTATTTTTCAATTTCAGAAGTTAAATTATAGCGTTCAGGAGCGATTAAATCTTCCCGTTTCATATTTCCCCATCCCCTTGCATCAAGTTTTCTTTAATCAATTATACGAAATTATCTTAATATTTTGTATATTTTTTTAAAATAATAAAGGCGGGATTACCCCGCCCTGTAGCCATAATATTCAATTAAAATTGAGAACCGCCTAATTGTTGTTGCGCGATAGCAACAAGACGTTTTGTGATTTCTCCACCAACAGAACCGTTTGCGCGTGAAGTAGTTTCAGCACCTAATTTTACGCCGAATTCTTGGGCGATTTCGTATTTCAATTGCTCAAGAGCTTGTTGTGCTCCAGGAACTAGCAATTGATTAGAGTTGTTATTGCGTGCCATGTGTCTTCACCTCCTTGTACCTATAGAGTGTGTGAAAACACATGGAATCATGCATTGATCATTTTGGTAAATTTTGAGATTTAGAATAGTTGCTCGAATTCATCCACCGTGGCAAATTGTTCATCAATCACTAATGTTTCCGTATTAGCAATCGCTTCCTCTACTAATGGAGTTAAATCGATAAAACTTTCATAATGAATCACTTTTTCTTTCTTCGGCTTCGTTTTTGGAGCACTCGGTGTAAAAATGGTACAGCAATCTTCGTATGGAAGAATCGAAATATCATGAGTGTCAATATCTTTCGCGATTTTAATAATTTCTGTTTTGTCCATCGAAACAAGCGGGCGAAGAATCGGTGTTGTTGTTACATCGTTAATGACCGTCATGCTTTCCAGCGTTTGACTGGCAACTTGTCCAAGGCTTTCTCCTGTCACAATGGCAAGTCCATTATATTTTTGACGCAATGCATCCGTAATTTTTAACATCATTCTTCGAGATGAGATTAACGAGTACCCATCCGGCACTTGCTTATGAATCTCTTGCTGGATGTCTGTAAACGGAACAATATGGAGTTTGATTTTTCCACCGAACTTCGTTAGTTTTTTCACTAAATCAATCACCTTTTGTTTAGCGCGTTCGCTCGTAAACGGTGGACTGAAAAAGTGCACTGCTTCAATTTTCAAGCCGCGTTTCATCGCTAAATATCCCGCTACAGGGCTGTCGATTCCTCCGGACAGCATGAGCATTGCCTTTCCGCTCGTTCCAACCGGAAGCCCGCCCGCTCCTGGAATATCGCGGCACGTTACGTATGTTCCATCTTTTCGCACTTCGACCCGAACATTAATATCTGGCTCATGCACATTTACCGTTAAACTGTCTGTATTTCGTAAAATGTAACTGCCAATTTCATAATTGAGTTCATTGCTGCTAAACGGAAATTGCTTATCTGCCCGCTTGGCACTCACTTTAAACGTTTTTCCTTTATGCGGCAATTGCTCTACAGCCGCCAATGCCGTTGCCTTGATTTGTTCAAGGTCATTTTCGCATTTCATCGCCAAGCTAAACGAATGAATTCCAAATACCGTTTTTAACTGTTCAATAATATCTTCATGCGGTTCCCCATTCAGTAAAATATACATCCGGTCACGCATCGACTCAATCTTTATATTGGGGAATCGCTTTAATTTTCTTTTAATATTTCGTTTTAGATGAACAACGAAATGATTACGGTTTCGTCCTTTTGTGGTCATTTCTCCATAACGAATTAAAATGCGATCATACTTCATCTCTCTTACCTCGTTACCTCTTGTAATTTTTGAATGGCCTCTTTCATAGCCCGAATGGCAATTGGAATTTCTTCCAATGTATTTTCAAATGATAAACTAACGCGGACGGCGCTTTCGGCTCGTTTTTGGTCCGCCCCCATCGCCAATAGCGTTTTGCTTGGTGCTTTCTTTTTCGACGAACAAGCAGAAGTTGTCGAAACAAAAATGTCTTGTTTAGCCAGTTCATGAACAAACACTTCAGATTTTAAACCATTTAATGAAAAATTAATAATATGCGGTGCAGAGTGCTCGAGGGGCGTATTTACCTGAATATCTGGGATTGCTTGCAGCTCCCGAATCCATGTTTTCTTGACATCCCATAAATAAGCAATACGCTCCCTATATTTTTCTAAAGACATCCGTAACGCTTTTGCCATTGCCACAATCGCCGCTACGTTTTCTGTGCCGGAACGTCGTTGCATTTCTTGACCTCCTCCTGCTAAAAGCGGAGAAAGCCGAACACCGTCACGAACATATAAAATGCCTGCTCCACGCAAACCATGAAACTTATGAGCGGACATCGTACATAAGTCAATATGCGCTTTATGAAACTGGAGCGGAACTTTCCCTATACCTTGGACATGATCGACGTGAAAAAGGATTTTCGGATATTGTGTTAACAATTGACCAATTTCCTCAATCGGTTGAATCGAGCCAATTTCGTTATTTACATGCATAATCGAAACGAGAATCGTATCATCACGAATTGTTTTCACTAATTCATCGATGTTCACCCGTCCTGTCTTATCGACGGACAAGTAGCTTACATCAAACCCTAGCTCTTCTAATTGGCGACACGGTTCCGTTATCGATGGATGCTCAATCGCCGTTGTAATAATATGATTACCGCGATGGCGATACGTAAGTGCAACCCCTTTAATCGCAAAATTGTTCGCTTCCGTTCCCCCGGAAGTAAAAATGATTTCACTCGGTTTTACTCCTAACGATTTCGCTATTTGTTCCCTTGATTGCGTCAACAACTGTTCCGCTTTCATTCCTAGTTCATGGAGAGAAGACGGATTGCCAAAGTATTTCGTTGCAACCGTCACAAACGAGTCAACTACTTCCGGAAACGGTTTTGTCGTTGCGCTATTATCTAAATAAATCATGACCTACAGCCTCCGATTGTCCATGCTCACATAAACAGGTAGTCCGTTTTTTATAATATAAAATAAAATCGCTTTATCGCAACAAAAACATACCATTTACATTATTCACGAAAAAACCGATAAATATCTATCTGGATAGATATTTATCGGTTGCCTTTTTCACTTAGCTGTTTCGACTCGTCCTTTTCCAACAATTGTTGAATTCGTTGCAGCGCACCTGGTTCAACTTTTTCGACAGTCGCTACCGCTTGTTCTAGCGCTAGCTCGTAATCGTAGTTACGGAATGATAACTCAGCTTCCTCAAGCCCTTCCTTGACTGACGAATAGCGACGACGATAACGGTTTCCATATTGGATGACCTTCTCGACTAGCTCCGCTTGTTCAATCATTTCGGTCGTTCGCTCATACACCCGTTGCACAAAAACAGCAGCCTCATCTAATGCTTGATTTACGGCTTCCATATTTAATGGCTTTTCATCAAGGCGAAGCGTGACACGCATCAGCAAATTTTTCGCTTCATCTAGCTGTAATTTGTATGCTTCCGGCAATCCCGGCAACCGGCTTTTTTTCACTAAACGAATGGCTTCAGATAGCTTCTTTTTCATATCACTTAATTTTTCGCGCGCAATTAATTCATCTTTTCGCAACGTTTGCAGCATGTCGCGAAATTGCTCATGCTCTTCTTTCATCATTTTTATTTGTGCCACTAATTGTTCAAGCTCTTCTTTTAAAATCGAATGGGCTGTTTGTTCTTCGATCATGCGAGCTTGAATGAGCGAAAAGCGTTTTACTAATTGATGAATTTGTTTTTCAATGCTGCGATATTTTTCGAGGTCTTGAGCAGACAAGCGATAGCTTTGTTGCACAAATAAAGTCTCTTCACTCGTTTCTTTCGCTTCTTCACTCAACTGATATAGCTGTTCCCTAATTTTTCCAACTTCTTCCTTGACATATTGATGGGCGATGACTTCCTTTTCTAATAAGTCGTATAATGTGTCAATCTCTTCTTTGATCTCTCCAATGGCTTGTTTCGCTTCCTCCACGCGGAGATCGTGAATCATTTCGATGTACTGTTGTAGTTTTTCTTGCTTTTCTGCGACTTCTTGCTCGATCTGGAGATGATCAAGAATATACCCTGATTCATTCATTTCCTTATAACCATCTAAAAGCTCTGCAAGTTGAGCAGGAATCGTCGTTTGACATTCGTTAAATAGCTCAGGAATGTCATGAAGCATTTGTGAGAACACGCTTAGTTCTTGCTTTAAGGATAGAACAACTTCTCTCGCTGCTAAATAATTCCCGGAATTCGTTAAATCTTCAAATCGTTGAAACTCGCTATGAATCTCGTCAAGTTTTTCGTTTAATTTTGCTTCTGCATCTCCAAATGTATGGCGATAGGCTAGCAATGTCTTTTTCGCGTTTCGATATATTTGTTTGAGCTCTTCGATTTCGGTACGATTTTGCTCCTCGCTTCCAACCAATTCCTCTAGTTCGTGAAGAATCGTTTGAATATCTTCTTCGATTTTGCGAAGCGTATGCTCGATCTCTCTTAGCAACGCCTTTGCCTTTTGATAACGGTATTTATCAAGGAGTTCTTCTGTATCAAATAATTTTTCTTCCACCATCGGAAGTTGTGTAGCGACAATTTCATCCCATTGGTGGCGCCAGCGCTCAAATAACTGTTCGGTTTCTCCTGTCATATTGAGCCGTTTGACTTTGGAGAGCTCGTCGGTAATCGGCCGATTCATGATGACAATTTTCCACGCTTCAAGTCGGTCAATTTCTTGATACAATCTCTTCCGATAAATGTAATTATATATCATTACTCCACACATAAGGAGTAGAATCATTACTGCGATTTCCATAAGTAGCCCCCTTGCACCCGAGTTAGTCAAAGAAATAAAATGACAGTTTATCGAGAAGGCAAAAACATCTTGATAATGTTTTTTCAATGTTTTTATGATACCATGTTAACGACATTTTTTGAGCAAAATTTTTAATTTTTTTTACAGAAATCCTCATTTTTTTCATCGTACGCCGAAGAAAGGAGTGATTGCTTTGCGAGACGGACATGTTCATACGCCGTTTTGTCCGCATGGAAGCACTGATTCGTTCGAACAGTATATTGAACGTGCAATTCATTTAGGGTATAAGGAAATTTCGTTCACCGAGCACGCCCCGCTACCTCTGACTTTTTCTGATCCGACCCCACACCAAGATAGCGCAATGAAGCTTGAACATATGGATAAATATATATCGACACTCCGTGAGCTAAAAAAGCAATATAAAGCGGATATTACCATCCATATCGGGTTAGAAGTTGATTTTATTGTCGGATACGAAGAAGAGACGGCGCGATTTCTTGAGGAAGTCGGCCCTGAATTAGATGATAGCATTTTATCTGTTCATTTTCTTTCATGCGGTAAGCAATTTTTTTGTTTAGATTATAGCCCCAACATGTTTGCAGCAATGGTTGACGCATTTGGCTCCATCACAAAAGTGTACGAAGCGTATTACGAAACCGTGTTACAGTCGATTCGCGCCGACCTCGGTCGATATAAACCGAAACGCATCGGCCATATGACACTCGTTCGTAAGTTTCAAAAGCAATTTCCTTGTGCTAAGGAAATGACCAACCATATTTTACACATTCTTGATGAAATCGAAAAGCGAGGTTATGAGCTAGACTATAACGGTGCCGGTGTCCACAAACCTCTTTGCTTACAACCTTATCCTCCAGATTGGGTCATTTATGAAGCAATGAAGCGCAACATACGTATCGTTTACGGATCAGATGCACATTGTGCGAACGATTTACATCAAGGAATCGAGGTAATGGTGAAAGAAGTACTTTTTATTTGACAATCCATTGCCACTCCTCATACAATAAGCGCATATGTAAACAGGGAGGCGATACTTTTGTTTCACGTTACTGCCTATAACGGAACAAAGGAAGAAAATTACGAATTAGTGATTAAACAGCTAAAATCGTTAATCGAAGGAGAACCGAATGCGATTGCCAACTTAGCAAACGCTTCTGCCCTATTAAATCAATTTTTAGAAAAAGTTAATTGGGTCGGCTTTTATTTAACAGAAGGAGATGAGCTCGTACTAGGTCCATTTCAAGGACTGCCGGCTTGTGTACGAATTCCGTTCGGTAAGGGTGTGTGTGGAACCGCAGCCAAAAACAAAAAAACAGAGCGCGTTGCTGACGTTCATCTTTTCCCTGGGCATATTGCATGCGATGCCGCATCCCAATCTGAAATTGTTGTACCAATGATTAAAAACGGCGAAGTGATTGGAGTACTAGATATTGACAGCCCTATGAAAAATCGTTTTGATGAAGTGGACCAATATTATTTAGAAAAATTCGTCGAAACACTTGTCGCCTCATTATAATTATAATAATGAGACAGAGACGTGAAGAAAGGAATCCAAGCGAAACGGATTCCTTTTTATGCTTTATATTGATGATGATAGTCTTTTACAAACACACAATTTTTTCCCGTTCTTTTCGCCATATATAGCGCCTCATCCGCACGTTTAAACAATTCACTGGCTTCCTCTAGCCGATTTTTTTTCCAATACGAAACGCCACAGGAAATCGTTACAGGAGGACTCGTTTCTTGTCTCACTTTTGCCGCGAGACGATTCGCAATTGAAATTCCTGTGGTCAGCCCTACTTTTGGCAAATAAATCGCCAGCTCTTCGCCGCCCCAACGAGCGCCGATGTCGCTGTCGCGAACATTTTCTTTAATGATGTTGGCTACTTGAACGATTACAGCATCACCTGTTTGATGTCCATATGTATCATTAATCTCTTTAAAATTGTCGATGTCAATTAAAATGAACGTACCGAACGCATCTCGGTGCATCGATTTTTTTATTTGCTCGTCTAAATAATGACGCGAATATAACTTTGTCAAATAATCTGTAATGACGAGTCTCTCTAATTCCTCGCGCAGCATCGCATTTGTAAACGCAAGAGTAGAGTGATGAATTAATGACTGCAATAATTTAAACATTTCAAATGTAAAATGGTAAGGCTGGCGATGCAAAACGACAGCAAAACCTTTTAGCTCTCCGTGCTGCACCATCGGAACAGCCATTAACGACCGAAATGCTGGAATGGATGGAGATGTATGAATTTTGGCATCTCCCAAAAATACCATATCCCGTTCTGTTTGGATTCGCTTCGCAACGAATTCAATATACTTTTTCGATTGGCGGGATTGAAAGAACGGTGTGCTTCCGGGCAACAGTTTCTTTTTCGCACCTTGAAAGAGGAAAAAGCCGACTTCTTCAGCACAAAATGATTGTTTAATTTGCTGTACCATAAATTGCAACGCATCTTGCAGGCGCAAATTCGCATTGAGACGGTGCATTGTTTCGTTGATGAGCTGCAAATCAGCGACGAGCCTACGCGATTGTTCGTATAGTTGGGCATTTTCTAGTGCGCTTCCCGCTGTATTTGCCAATAAAGAAATAAAATTCACTTCACTTTTTGGAAACTCCATAATATAGGGAGCAATAATTTCAAGCACACCATAAACGCCTTGTGCTCCTTTAATGGGTGCATACAAAATCGAACGACGGAGTTGAATGGAGTCCTTTAACTGAATTTTTCCCGTCAGAAATGCTTGCATTGCTGCCATATTCTCATCGTTTTCTTCAAAAGCGAGCGGCTTGATTGGCAAATGCTCGTGATATTGGTTGTCATGTGACAAAAATAAATAATATGTAAATGACGGATACACTTGCTTCAATGTATAAATAATTTCTTCTAACACATCGTCGATTTTCATTGATGAGTGAATTTTTGCAGTAAAATGATGGAGCCGCTCATATCGTTTTTCTTCACTAAGACCTCGTGAAATCTTTCTCATTTTGCTGAATAGCTGTGAAAAATCCTTCTCTATTTTTTCAAGAAACGATTCGCTAAAATATTGATGCTTCTCATACACCAATTGCAAAATTCCAATAAACTCTTCAGGAAGATAGAGGAGCATTCGCGCGGTTGTGTACGGTCCATCTTCATCAATGTACAGTGGTTGTTTCGTCTCGTCCATCATTGATACGAGATAATCTGGTGGAACGTGATGAAAATGTCCTTCTTCATTCGTCGTCACTTCGGGATAAAGTAGCTTCTTCAACGGATCAAACAGAAAAAAGGTTGCTTCCTTAATCATGAGTTCTTGCTTTAACAAAAAAAGCAGTCCCATCATGACTTTTGAGAAATCATCGTAATCATCATACGCTAAGAACCAATCGAAAAACTTTTTCTTAAAGGATATATATACCTTTTCCTCCTGTGTCTTCATGGCCCGCTTCACCCACACCTATATTTCTTATATATGGAAAGATAAATAAAAATTTTTCAAAAAATTACATCTTTTATTATATCATATTATTTTGAAGCAGTGTAAATAAATATTGACTTTAGTCTATAAAAATCATATAATAGCCTTTGTGTAAAATATAGCAGCCTTAGTGATCACCTTTATGGACTCATTTTGTTCCTCTTTTTAAGAGGTGTATCGTGTAACTCTTAGCTGCTAGAGCGAGGATACATGAAAACAAAATGGCCATAATTGTTGATGCACGTCTGCTTTTATTTTACCTGAAATAAAAGCAAAAGGAGGAGCATTGAATGGCTCGTTATACAGGTCCAATGTGGAAACTTTCTCGCCGCCTTGGGATCTCTTTAAGCGGCACAGGTAAAGAGTTACAAAAACGCCCTTACCCACCAGGTCAGCATGGTCCAGGTCAACGCAAAAAACTTTCTGAGTACGGTTTACAATTACAAGAAAAACAAAAACTTCGTCATATGTACGGTGTGAACGAACGTCAATTCCGTAACACGTTCGAGGCAGCTGGCAAAATGCCTGGTAAACACGGGGAAAACTTCTTAATTCTTCTTGAATCTCGCTTAGATAACCTTGTTTACCGTTTAGGCTTTGCGCGCACTCGCCGTCAAGCTCGTCAGCTTGTTAACCATGGTCACATTTTAGTCGATGGAAACCGCGTAGATATTCCATCTTATCGCGTAAAACCTGGTCAAACGATTTCTGTTCGCGAAAAATCTCGCAACCTTCAAGTAATTAAAGAAGCGCTTGAAGCAAACAATTTCGTACCTGACTATTTAACGCTTGATGCTGACAAATTGGAAGGCACGTATACTCGTTTACCTGAACGTTCCGAGTTACCAGCTGAAATTAACGAGGCATTAATCGTTGAGTTCTACTCTCGTTAATGCCTATCATCCCTCTGGACATTATTCCAGAGGGATTGTTTTTTTCATAGGAAAGCACAGGCTCTCTATTAAGTGCAACGGGCAAGTGCTTTTCTCCTGCCGAGGAGACTGAGAAGCAAAATATCCATTTTGATATAATCAAAAAGGGCTCCTTAAAAAAGAGCCCCATTATTTATAGCGAATTAAATAATATTTTTTCTTTCCGCGACGAATCACAGTAAATCGTCCTTCAATACGGTCTTCCTTCGTTAACACTTTATTTACATCCTGCACTCGCTCACCGTTGACATAAATCGCCCCATTTGTGACATCCTCACGCGCTTGGCGTTTGGACGGAACAATCTTGCTTGCCACAAGCAACTCTACTAAGGCGACTTCTTCACCTTCATATTCAAAAGAAGGAACATCTTTAAAGCCTTGCTCGATCTCATCGGCAGTTAACGTAGAAATGCTGCCGCTAAAGAGCGCCTCAGAAATTTTGATTGCTTGCTTCAACGCTTCTTCGCCATGAACGAGTTTCGTCATTTCTTCCGCCAAGGCTTTTTGTGCCGCTCTTTTTTCCGGCGCTTCTTGCAATTCTTTTTCAAGCTGTTCGATCTCTTCTTTTGATAGGAATGTAAAATATTTTAAGTATTTAATGACATCACGGTCATCGGTATTAATCCAAAATTGATAAAACTCATACGGAGATGTTTTTTCTTTATCGAGCCAAACCGCTCCGCCTTCTGTTTTCCCAAATTTCGTTCCATCCGCTTTTGTAACAAGCGGAACTGTGAGTCCAAACGCTTTCGCCTCTTCTTCAGTTTTTCGAATAAGCTCCAATCCCGCCGTAATATTCCCCCACTGATCGCTGCCACCGATTTGCAACCGGCAGTTTTCGTTTTGATACAGCTTTAGAAAATCAAGGGATTGCAAAATCATATAGCTGAACTCAGTGAAGGAAATCCCCGTTTCAATGCGCGATTGAACGGATTCTTTTGCCAGCATGTAGTTAATACCAAAATGTTTGCCGACATCGCGCAAAAACGAAATAACATCAAGAGAGCCGATCCAGTCATAATTGTTGGCAATTTTCGCCGGATTGTCCGCCGCCTCAAAATCTAAAAAGCGAGACAATTGTTCTTTAATTCTTTCACTCCACTGCACGACGACTTCTTTCGCATTCAGCGTGCGCTCGCTTTTTTTACCGCTCGGGTCACCAATGAGCCCTGTCGCTCCTCCAACAAGTGCAATAGGCTGATGACCCGCTAATTGGAATCTTCGTAACGTCAAGATCGGCAACAAATGGCCGATATGCAGGCTATCGGCTGTTGGATCAAATCCGGAATATAACGTTACTTTTTCCTCTGATAATAATTTGCGAAGCCCTTCTTCATCAGTCACTTGGTTAATAAGGCCACGCCACTGTAAATCTTGCAATAAATCCATCTCTTTCACCTCTTTTTGCAAAAATAAAAAACCCGCCCCTAATAAAACGAAGGGACGAGTTAACATCGCGGTACCACCCTACTTAGAAAGCATAACGCTTTCTCACTTCATTCCGATAACGGCATTCACCGTCTTTTGCTACTTGGACGCTCCGTTCGCAAAAGATGCTCGAGGAGGTAATTCATGCTTATCTTTGTGCTAGTTCGCACCAACCACTAGCTCTCTGAAAACAGGGAGATAAACACTACTCAATCCTGTCATCGCTTTGATGATATGTTTTTTGATATACATGTTTTTATCATAATCAAGAGGGATTGTCAAATCAACTCAGAAAAAATGACAAAAAACCATAATATTAGACATTGGATATGATATAATAAAACTACTTTTTAAGCACCGATATATTTTCATAATGTTCTGTCATTTTTATTTTTATTCTTATGGAGAGGATGCCTATGGAGCAAGAGAAACAAATGTTCTCCCTTCAAAAAACGCTGCGCTATTTACGCATTACGTATGAAATCGGTTGGAATCTTTTTCTTATCTTTATCATTTTACTTATTTGCGCTATTTGTTTTGCATTTGGTGTCGGTGCTGGGTATTTTGCTTCTTTAGTTAAAGATATGCCAATTCCTTCGTACAAAGAAATGAAACAAGATATTTATAACTATGAAGAAACGACCCATATTTATTTTGCCAATCGCGTCTATCTCGGGAGTTTTCGCACCGATTTAGAGAGGGAAGAAGTGCGTTTACAGGATGTCTCCCCTTACGTAATCAAAGCGATTATTGCCACAGAAGATGAGTATTTTTATGAACATCATGGAGTTGTACCAAAAGCGATAATCCGCGCTTTATTTCAGGAAGCCACCAATTCTTCTACACGCACAGGTGGAAGCACATTAACACAACAGCTTGTCAAAAATCAAATTTTAACGAATGAAGTATCATTTGAAAGAAAAGCGAAAGAAATCTTGATCGCCCTTCGTCTCGAAAAGTTTTTCCGTAAAGACGAAATTTTAGAAGCGTATTTAAACGTCGTTCCCTTTGGCAGAAACTCGTCCGGCCGCAACATTGCCGGCATCCAAGCAGCCGCGCAGGGCGTTTTTGGAGTTGATGCCAAAGATTTAAACCTTGCTCAAGCGGCATTTTTAGCTGGTCTTCCACAAAGTCCCTTTGGATATACACCATTCACAAGTGATGGAAAAGTCAAAGACGATCTTTCCCCTGCGTTAAACCGGATGAAAACCGTTTTGAACCGAATGAAACGGGCGGGATATATTTCTGACAAGCAATATGAAGAAGCTCTACAGTATAATGTTGCTGAACATTTTGCACCACCGAAGCCATCACCGTTCGAAAAATATCCATGGCTGACAATGGAAATTGAACAGCGCGCCAAAGAAATTTTAGCTGATGTTTTAGCAAAAAAAGACGGCTATGAGAAAAAACAATTACTCGAAAACACTTCGCTCTATCACAAATATCTCGCGAGAGCGGAAAAACAGCTTCGACAGAATGGGTATGAAATTTATACAACGATTGATAAGGATATTTACGATCACATGCAAGCTGTTGTCGCTAAATACCCGTATTTTGGTAATGATATCATCAAATATGTAAAAGATGAGAAAACAGGAAAAACCATTGCAAAAGCTGAGCCGGTTGAAGTCGGGGCAATGCTTATTGAAAATAAAACTGGACGAATCATTAGCTTTGTTGGCGGAAGGGATTATCACCGACAACAGTTAAATCACGCAACACAGGCATATCGCTCAAACGGTTCAACAATGAAACCGCTTTTAGTCTATGCTCCAGCTATGGAGATGGGAGTAATTCAACCAGGCTCTGTCATTCCTGACGTTGAGCTATATGTAAAAACGGCAAGCGGCACCTACAGTCCAAAAAACGCTGATCGGCAAACACATGGATTGGTATCTGCTCGGCGTGCTCTGCAATACTCATATAATATTCCAGCCGTGCGCACATATATGAAAATCATCAATCAACACCCGATAACATATTTAGAAAAAATGGGCTTTACAAGCTTAACAAAAACGGATGCAACGAACTTATCGATGGCGCTCGGCGCTTTAACCAAAGGAGTGACTGTGGAGGAAAACGTTAACGCATATGCAACATTCGGAAACTACGGAACGTTTGTCGATGCTTATTTAATTGAAAAAATTGTTTCAAAAGATGGACAAGTCGTCTATGAACATAAAAGCAATCCTGTCCCTGTCTTTTCTCCGCAAACATCGTACTTAACGATCGACATGATGCGGGATGTGATTCGCCAAGGAACAGCAGCAGCCCTCCCATATTACTTAAAGTTTCAAGCTGATTGGGCTGGAAAGACAGGAACCGGACAAGATAATAAAGATGCCTGGTTTGTCGCGACAAATCCGAATGTCACATTCGGTGTTTGGATGGGATATGATACGCCAGCACCGTTACAGCTCAAATATAAAGGGCTATCCTATAGCAAACGAAATTTATTGTTATGGGCACAACTGATGAACGCTGCTTATGACGTAAAGCCGGATTTAATCGCGCCGAAAAAACGGTTCAATATGCCGGGTGGAATTGTCCGACGCGCGTATTGTACAATTTCCGGACTTGTTCCGTCCGGCTTATGTGCCAAAGCAGGGTTAGTGAGCTATGACTTGTACAATACAAAATTCACACCGAAGAATGGAGAAACGTATTTAACAGAAGGGATTTTTGTTGAAGTAAACGGAAAACGGTATGCGGCACTCGACACCACCCCACGTGAATTTACAACTAGAGGGGTAATGTTGGATGAACGATTGTTAAGCCAGTTAGGAATCAGTCACGTACGCGATGTAACAAAGCTCCTTCCAAAATCAGGTCAATGGGCAACGACGCTGTTTGCTGGCCAACTACCTGAAAACGGAAAGAATCCAAGCCCGCTCACCATTCATCTAATAAATGGAGCTATCCGTTGGTCTTCCCACTACGAAAATGATGTCATTGGCTACCGCGTATATCGATCGGAACGGGAAGGGGCACCATTTCGCATTGTAGCAACGATTAAAGCTGGGCAACCATTATCGTTTCCCATCCGTTCCGCAAGCGGCGTATATTATGTGACAGCTGTTGATATTGCAGGAAAAGAATCATCGCGCTCCAACATCATTCAGCTATCTGAACCGAAGTCATCAACTTCGAATCCAAGCAAGCCGGAATCATCAAGTCCAACTAAGCCGTCTGAAGAAACAAATTCAGGCAACGCTCCCCCTCCTACAGAATCGTCACAATAATAGATACCCCCTCGATCAACTATCGAGGGGGTATCATTTTAGTCTTCCATTGTTGACAAATCTCCTGTCGGTAAATTCAATTCCCATGCTTTCAAGACACGGCGCATAATTTTTCCGCTGCGCGTTTTTGGAAGCTTATTACGAAACTCAATTTCGCGCGGCGCTGCGTGAGCGGCCAACCCTTTTTTCACAAATTCACGAATATCTTCAATCAATTCTTCAGAAGGCTCATATCCATCACGGAGCGAAATAAACGCTTTAATAATTTCACCACGAACCGGATCTGGTTTTCCAATGACTCCAGCTTCCGCTACGGCTGGATGTTCGACAAGCTTACTTTCGACTTCAAACGGGCCCACACGCTCACCAGATGTATTAATGACATCATCAACGCGTCCTTGGAACCAAAAATATCCATCTTCATCCATGTACGCGGAATCTCCGGAAACATACCAATCACCAATGAAATAGGATTCATATTTCTGTGGATTGTTCCAAATCTTCTTCATCATCGATGGCCAACCCTTTTTAATCGCCAAGTTCCCCATGCGATATGGCGGCAGCTCATTTCCTTGGTCGTCAATAATTGCTGCCTTCACCCCCGGAATCGGTTTTCCCATTGATCCCGGTTTAATTTCCATGCATGGATAGTTACAAATGAGATGCGCTCCTGTTTCAGTCATCCACCACGTATCGTGAATGCGACGCTGGAACACTTTCATTCCCCAACGGATGACTTCCGGGTTTAATGGCTCCCCGACGCTTAACACGTGACGAAGCGAGCTTAAATCAAATTTTTTCACCACTTCATCGCCTGCGCCCATCAACATACGAAATGCAGTTGGCGCGCTATACCAAACGGTAACACCATAGTCTTCAATCGTTTTATACCATGCTTCCGGACTAAAGCGTCCACCGACAACAACGTTAGATGCCCCGCAAAGCCATGGACCAAAAATACCGTACGAAGTTCCTGTTACCCATCCCGGATCAGCTGTACACCAATATACGTCATCCTCTTTTAAATCAAGCACCCATTTAGCTGTTTGATAATGTTGAATCATCGCGTTATGAACGTGCAAAACCCCTTTTGGTTTTCCCGTCGATCCTGATGTATAATGTAAGATGAGCCCATCTTGCCTGTCGACCCATTCAATATCAAAATGCTTGCTTGCTTCGTTCATTCGTTTCTTTAAGTCGATATACGGACCTTCCTCAACAATGTCATCACCGACTAACAGAACATATTTTAACGCAGGTAGATCATTCACCGGAACGCGCGGGAGAAGCTCTGGAGTCGTCACGATCACTTTTGCTTCGCTATCCTCTAGCCGATCGCGCACCGCTCCTTCCATAAAAGCTTCAAATAATGGCCCAGCAATGGCTCCAACTTTAATCGTTCCAAGCATAGCAAAATATAATTCTGGAGAGCGCGGCATAAAAATAAACACTCGGTCTCCTTTTTCGACATCAGCCACTTGCTTTAAGACGTTCGCGACTTTATTCGACCATTCTTTCATTTCTTTAAAGGTATATTTTTCTTCCCTTGACGCATCACGATAATAAAGAGCCACTTTATTTTTACGGAATGTTTCCGCATGGCGGTCAATCGCTTCGTACGCCATATTCACTCGACCGGTTTCCGACCATGAAAACTGCTTTTCTACTTCTGACCAGTCGAAGTTTTGGTAGGTTTCTTCATAGTTTTTTAAATTGTAATCCCCTTGTATGACTGGCAGTGTTTCAACTTTCATTCCCCAATTCCCCCTTATGTAAGTGGTTACATTCCCATTATAGTATACCTTATTTAAATTCTCAATTTTTTAAAAATTTTTATTCCCATTACTTGATAGAGAATTTTTTTGAAAACGCTTTATAAACTATATTTTCATGTATAATAAAAAGAAAACAAACACTCAGGTGGTGACTGAATGGAACATAAAAAAACATATAATGCAAAAGAATTAAAAACACCAAAAGGGACTTTAATTATCGAAGGACCTTTGCCTGCTAAAAATCTAGCGAGTTACGAATTCCATCATGATTTAACCGCCTTTCGTCAGCCACAACAGCAGCATAAAGCCTTGATTGAAATCGCCCAATTACCTGAAGGAAGAATTATTATCGCGCGTCATGATCAAACGATTGTTGGCTACGTTACATTTCTCTATCCAGATCCGCTTGAGCGTTGGTCAGAAGGAAAGATGGAAAATTTAATTGAATTGGGAGCAATTGAAGTGATTCCTGAGTTTCGCGGCTATGGAGTTGGCAAAAATCTTTTAATCGTCTCCATGATGGATGATGCGATGGAAGACTATATTATCATTACGACGGAATATTATTGGCATTGGGATTTAAAACGAACCGGATTAAATGTATGGGAATATCGCAAAGTAATGGAAAAGATGATGAATGCCGGCGGGCTCGTTTGGTACGCGACGGATGATCCAGAAATTTGCTCTCATCCTGCGAATTGCTTGATGGCTCGTATCGGTAAGCGGGTCGATCAAGCATCAATTCAAAAATTTGATCAGCTTCGTTTTATGAACCGATTTATGTATTAAGCAGTCGTCTAGACAACAAATGGGGAGGAGAATATATGATTGTTGAACAAATTATGAAAACGGATGTGATTACGCTTCATCCAAACCACCGAATTATCGACGCTATCCAATTAGTCAAACAGCACCATATTCGACATATTCCGATTGTCAATGATGAAAACCATGTCATTGGTATCATCACAGACCGCGATATTCGTGATGCCAGTCCATCCATTTTTCAAGCAAACGAATATATAGAAGACTTGCAAAAACCGATTAGCACGATTATGAAAACGGATGTGATCACCGGACACCCGCTTGACTTCGTCGAAGAAATCGCCGCTTTGTTTTATGAATATCGCATTAGCTGCTTACCGATTGTCAAAGACGAAAAGCTCGTCGGCATCATCACGGAAACGGACTTACTGCATACGTTCGTGCAACTCACTGGTGCTCATCAGCCCAGTTCGCAAATCGAAGTAAAAGTACCGAACCTAAGTGGCATGCTAAGTAAAGTAGCAGCCATTTTTAGTCAAAGAAATATCAATATTTCCAGTGTTCTTGTCTATCCGGACAAAGATGAGCATTATAAAATTCTTGTCTTCCGCGCGCAAACGATGAATCCAACCGGGATAATTGCCGATTTAAAAAACGCTGGCTATACGGTATTGTGGCCAAATTTACCGGGGGTTTCATCATGAAAAAAGACTGTGTGTTTGTATACTCAGACGATTTTCAAAACTATAAATTTCATGATGAGCATCCGTTTAATCAGCTTCGCGTCAAACTCACTTATGACTTGTTGAGAACGATGAACGCTTTAAGAGATGAACAAATTGTCGCTCCTAGAATGGCCACCGACGAAGAACTTGCACTCATCCATGATCGCGATTATATTGAAGCGGTAAAAGCAGCAGGGCAAGGACGTCTATCAGCAGACATTGCCTTAAACTATGGACTAGGAACAGAAGACACCCCAATTTTTCCAAACATGCACGAAGCAAGCGCACTGTTAGTCGGCAGTACATTAACAGCGGTCGATTATGTGTTATCTGGAAAAGCGAAACATGCATTAAGTTTAGGAGGCGGTCTTCATCACGGTTTTCGCGGCAAAGCCTCAGGCTTTTGCATCTACAACGACAGCGCTGTGGCGATTAAATATATACAGGAAAAATATCAACTTCGCGTATTATACGTGGACACCGATGCTCATCATGGGGACGGAGTGCAATGGTCCTTTTACGACGATCCGGATGTTTGTACGTTTTCGATTCATGAAACAGGTCGCTACTTATTTCCTGGAACAGGAAACGTCAATGAGCGCGGTCAAGGAAAAGGATACGGTTATTCGTTTAACATTCCTGTTGATGCGTTTACAGAAGATGAATCTTGGCTTGATGCCTATAGGCAAGCACTTCGAGAAATTGCTGATTTTTTTAAGCCGGACATCATTGTCACGCAAAATGGTGCAGATGCTCATTATTATGATCCGTTGACTCATTTATCGGTAACGATGAAAACATACAGAGAAATTCCGAAATTAGCTCATCAAATTGCCCACGAATATTGTGACGGTCGTTGGATTGCCGTCGGCGGAGGAGGATACGATATTTGGCGAGTCGTTCCGCGCGCTTGGGCACTTATCTGGCTCGAAATGACAGAACAATCAAATATTTCAGGTAATCTTCCGAAAGCATGGCTAGACAAATGGCAGGCACTCTCTCCTGTTCCGTTGCCACTTGAGTGGGATGACCCAGAGCATTTATATTCTCCGATCCCGCGCAAAACAGAAATTACGGAAAAAAATGCACAAACGGTAGAAAAAGCGCTATATCCGATTCGTAATCATCGTTCAAACATAAAACAAAGCCTATGAATTCACTCATAGGCTTTGTACACCTTTTCTCTTCACTTTGTAGACTCTCGATACTCAATGCGATGCGGCAAGACAACAATATGGTTTTCGACATTTTCTTTATTCATATATTTTGTTAAAAGACGCATCGCTACCGCACCGATGTCATACATTGGCTGTACGACCGTCGTTAAACGCGGACGCACCATCGTCGCGAGCCTTGTATTGTCAAAGCCAACGACTTCAAGTTGTTCCGGAATGCTTATACCATGGTCTTGTGCACTATGAATTACGCCAAGCGCCATCTCATCCGTTCCGGCAAATACCGCCGTCGGTCGTTCCGCTAATTCCGCCATTTTTTCGTATGCTTCAATGCCGGAATCATAGGAATAATCTCCTTCGATAATGAGAGCTTCATCATATGGCAATCCGCGCGTCTCTAATGCGCGGCGATAACCCGCCAATTTCTTTTGATTAATCGGATCATCTGCTGGTCCGGTTACATAAGCAATTCGCTTATTTCCTTTTTCCAGCAAGTACGTGACCGCGTCAAATGCAGCTTGTTCATAGTCGATATTAACGGATGGAATCGTATTATTCGGCTCAATCGTTGCCGCTAATACAATCGGAACAGGAGACTTTTGAAACTCATTCACATGCTCCTCGGTAATGTTTCCCCCCATAAATACGATGCCGTCGACCTGTTTTGCAAGCATCGTGTTCAGCAGATGAAGTTCCTTCTCTTTATTTTGGTCGGAGTTGCTTAAAATAATATTGTATTTATACATGGTAGCGACATCTTCAATCCCGCGCGCCAATTCCGCGAAAAAAATACTTGAAATGTCAGGAATAATCACACCGACCGTTGTCGTTTTTTTGCTTGCAAGTCCCCTTGCGACTGCATTTGGTCGATATCCCAAACGCTCAATTGCTTCTAACACCTTTTTTCTCGTTGATGGCTTTACATTTGGATTTCCATTTACAACACGCGATACTGTCGCCATTGATACGTTTGCCTCTCGCGCTACATCGTAAATCGTAACGTTCATTCGTTCCACTCCTTTTCTTCATGAATATCTATTCTTTCTCCCATAACCACTAATGTTGCCTATTTACGTAGAAATATCATACGATACATTATGGGGCAATCGCAACGGATTGACAAATATTTTGCAAATGTTTTCAATATCGACGATACGGAGGGGAGAAAAACACTGTTCTATTTCCCCTATTACCTATGTATATAATTTCCCATTCTATGCTTGATGATGACTATTGGGGGAGTGTT
Source organism: Thermaerobacillus caldiproteolyticus (assembly GCF_013761245.1). Lineage (GTDB taxonomy): Bacteria > Bacillota > Bacilli > Bacillales > Anoxybacillaceae > Thermaerobacillus > Thermaerobacillus caldiproteolyticus. The sequence continues at coordinate 568,632 of NZ_JACDUT010000001.1, forward strand.
GTATCCGAAATTACCTTAATTGATGAGCTGAACGCAACAGCACTAGATGGTATTGAAGACTTTTCCCATTTAGAAAGTATTTTTTATTTCGACAAAGTTTCCGATGAAAAGATTCAATATGGAACAAAACATCCACAAAATAATCAACAATATCCGAAAGTAGGGATTTTTGCGCAACGAGGGAAAAATAGACCGAACAAACCAGGGGCAGCAAGCGTTGAGTTCATCAAACGTTACGGTAAGACATTGATTGTCAAAGGGGTGGACGACATCGACGGAACACCCGTCACTGATATTAAACCGGTCATGTGCAAGTTTCTTCCACTGACTGGCGTAAAACAACCGTTGTAGTCGGTAGACGTAATGAAAGATTATTGGAAATAATAGCTCGCCTCTTCAATTTTGAAGGGCGAGCCATCTTGATTTATGCATTGACCATTTGTCGCTGGAATGATTTTAGCTCTTCCATAAATTCGTTGAACTGATCAATATCCATTTGCTGCGCAGAGTCAGATAACGCCACCGCAGGGTCTGGATGAACTTCCGCCATGACACCGTCAGCTCCGATCGCTAATGCAGCTTTCGCGCAAGGAAGCAATAAATCACGTCGTCCTGTCGAATGCGTGACGTCAACAAATACAGGTAAATGTGTCTCTTTCTTTAAGATCGGCACAGCAGAAATATCAAGCGTATTTCTCGTTGCGCGTTCGTACGTGCGAATGCCCCGCTCACAAAGAATGATTTGACCGTTTCCTTGCGACATAATGTACTCAGCAGCATTAATGAACTCTTCGATCGTTGCTGCTAAGCCACGCTTTAATAGCACCGGCTTATTGACCTGGCCGGCTGCTTTCAGCAGTTCAAAGTTTTGCATATTCCGCGCGCCAATTTGGATGACATCAATATAATCTAATGCAACCTCAATATCGGCTGGAGTGACGATTTCGCTAATGACTGCTAAATCGTACTCGTCTGCGATTCGTTTTAAAATTTTTAGCCCTTCGACTCCTAGTCCTTGGAAGTCGTATGGCGATGTTCTCGGCTTGTATGCGCCGCCGCGCAACAGTTTTAATCCTTGCTTTTTGACGGCTTCCGCGACCGCAGCGACTTGCTCATAGCTTTCTACCGCGCACGGTCCCATAACAAAGTATTGGTTGCCGTCACCGATTTTTTCACCTTTGACCTCAACAATTGTATTTTCTGGTTTTTTCTTACGCGAAACAAGCAGTGCTTTTCGATGATCCTCTTGCTGCAATTCTAAACCAGCTTTAAAAATTTCTTTAAAAATATGCTTCAACGTTGCCGTTTCAAACGGCCCATCGTTATGTTCAAGGATTAAATCAAGCATTTTTCGCTCGCGGACTGGATCATAGCGATATGTCCCTTGCGTTTCCTTAATTTTTCCAATTTCCTGAACGAGTCTTCCCCGTTCATTAATCAGTTGCAAAATTTGAAGATTGAGCTCGTCTACTCTCGCACGCAACTCGTCTAATCTTTCGTTGCTCATGCCTTCTCATCCTTTCCTCGTTTGTAAAAATGTGATACATTTCTAGTAATTAGACATTATTATAATGGAAATGGGAGCAGTTGTCATCCATAAATCACTTTATTTATTAAACGCTTTTAAGCAATAAAGTATTTTATGAGATTTTATCCAAGAAGGTGATTCACTCGTGAACAAAGAAACACCGATTTTCGCCTTAGATATCGGAACTCGTTCTGTCGTTGGCATTATGCTCCAACAAATGAACGACCATTATACAATTTTAGATCTCGTCATAAAAGAACACCATGAACGCGCGATGCTAGATGGACAAATTCACGACGTATTAGCTGTCGCCAGCGTCATGAAAGACATCAAAGAAACACTCGAACAAAAATACGGTCCGTTAAAACGTGTATCCGTTGCCGCAGCAGGAAGAGCACTAAAAACAGAACGGGCAGAAGCAACACTTCTCATCGCTGGAAAACCGATGATGACAAAGGAAGATGTGAAGCACTTAGAATTGAGTGCTGTTCAACAAGCGCAAATCAAATTGGCTTCCCAACAACAAGAACAAAGCCATCACTACTATTGCGTCGGCTACTCTGTTGTCAATTATAAAATCGACGGCCAAGAAATCGGCAGTTTAATTGATCAACAGGGGACAGAGGCAACTGTTGAAGTCATTGCGACCTTTTTACCGAAGCTTGTCGTCGAATCGCTGCTTGCGGCACTGCAGCGCGCTGGTCTTGAAATGGAAGCATTGACTCTCGAACCTATTGCGGCGATTAATGTGCTGATCCCACCGACAATGCGCCGATTAAATGTGGCTCTTGTCGATATTGGGGCAGGCACTTCCGATATTGCCATTACTGATCTTGGCACCGTCATCGCTTACGGAATGGTACCCATTGCTGGCGACGAAATCACTGAAGCAATTTCTGATCATTATTTGCTTGATTTTCCACTGGCAGAAAAAGCAAAACGGGAGCTCTCCGCGAATGAAACTGTCACAATCACCGATATTTTAGGGTTTGAAACGGAAGTGTCCCGAGATGAAATGATCGCATCCATTTCCGATGCGATTGATCGGCTGGCGCATGCCATCAGCGAAGAAATTTTATTGCTAAACAGCGGAAAACCGCCAAAAGCGGTCATGTTAGTCGGCGGCGGTAGCTTAACACCTGAGTTGCCAAAACGGCTTGCCGAAAAGCTTCAGCTTCCAGAAAATCGCGTGGCAATTCGCGGCATTGATGCCATTCAAAAGCTTGAGCTAACTCCAAAAATCGCTGAACGCGGACCTGAACTGGTAACGCCAATCGGTATTGCCATTGCATCTAAACAAAATCCTGTTCAGTATATAACAGTATCCGTCAATGACCAATTACTACGTTTGTTTGATATGAAAGCATTGACCGTCGGTGATTGCCTTCTTGCTGCTGGCATTCCGTTTCAGAAATTATACGGAAAACCGGGTATGGCGCTTGTCGTCACTGTCAATGGACAAACAGTAACAATCCCCGGAACATATGGAGAACCACCGCTCATCGTAAAAAACGGAGTTATCTCCTCGTTAGACGAGCAAGTTCACGACGGAGATAAGATCGTCGTCGAAAAAGGAAAAGACGGCGTTCCAGCTACTGTTCAATTACGAGATCTAATCGATGAACTGCCTTGTAAGAACGTCACCATTAACGGTGAACGTTACAAAGTAAAAGCAACAGTGTATCGAAACGGGCAAGCTGTTTCTCTCGACAACAGCGTCAACGATCGCGATATCATCGTTGTCAAAATGCCGGAAACGATTGAAGAGTTACTAATAGAACTTCATCTTGTTGAGTGGATTCAAAAGATAAAACCGTTCACGGTCAACATCAACGGTTTATCCGTTGAGCTTAAACAATTTTCCGGGAAAATATACAAGAATAATATGGAAACAAAGCTTCATTCCAATTTTGAAGATGGAGATATCATTGAAATCGAGAATGGAACGGACCCGACCGTCATCGAACTGGCAACAGCGAAGAACATCCAGCTCCACTACTCCATTCCGATTACTTTTCATGGCAAGCCGCTTACATTGTCGAAGCGAATCGTTGAGGTTTACAAAGAGGGACAGCTTCTCGATGAAACAGATGTCATCGAAAACGGATCAAGCCTTGAACTTATCGAAAAGAAGCGTGAGCCTTTTATCTTCCAAGATGTATTTAACTACGTACAAATCGATATTCCTTCATCCGCTTCCAAGACATTTACGTTGTTGAAAAACGGCGAACCTGTCACGTTTTATGATCCCATTGCACCAGGGGATGAATTACAAATCGTGTGGGAGGCAACAAGTGCGGAGATGAAATAAAAAGAGATTGGCTTACATGTTAACATGGAGAAACTTGCCTTGAAGATGAAAAAACAAAATTTATTTTATAGCCTAATCGTTTAAGAAGATGATTCATTCTTTCTTCTAATCATCATATAACCTGTATTCATATGAGATTGTATACTGTTCCCTATTCAAACAGGCGTCCCATACCGGACGCCTGTTATTCGTTCGCGACTTGTTTTTTCAGCGTATCATACGTGATGTTCCAATGAGACGTATGCCACACCACAGAACCATTCTCGAATAAGAGAGCTTGTGGAGACTCATGCTTGACCCCAAACGTTTCCGCAATGTAGTTGGAAAGCGGGCGCGCTTCTTGCACGAATAAATAATATGTATCCATATCAGGATAGTCTTCCACAAATTTTTCATATTCGCGAAAAGCTGCTTGACTAATTGGGCATGTGAGGCTATGCTTCACGAATAAAAACCGTTTCCCCTGCTCGATTACTTGTTGAAATTGCTCCATCGTCTCCAGTTTCTGCTTTCCCACTTGGCTCACTCCTCTTCATTAGGCTTTTGTAATTTTTTCTCGGCATCGTTGAAGGCAGCTTCTGCTTCTTTCAACAGTATTTCAATATTTTCTTTACTGTCCTCCTTCGATTGAATAGGAATCGGAATCGATGTCACTTCCGAAAGAGCAGATTCAGATGGGGACGCAGACTTATCATCCTTTTCGGATTTCAGGTCAGTGTCATTTGTGAAAGATCTGCTTGAGTACGCAGACTCATCCTTCTTTCCGATTGGCACAAACTGTCCGACTTCTTTCGCTTTTTCCTTCGCGATTTCTAACCATTCAGCTGCGGTCGTTTTGATTTGCTCAAGATTTTCTGTTTGATTCATATCCTCAAGCAATTTTTTTCCTCTCTCGCTTGTTAAAAATACGGCCGTGGCTGCACCAACAACGCCACCAATAATCGCTCCCAACAAAAATCCTCCATTATTTTTTGCCATGTGGTTGTGCCTCCTTCATATTCTTTTGCTTTCTCTCTTTCCATTTTTCCCATATTTCCAGAAAAGCATTTCCCCATTGCATCACTTTTACAACTTTTTCTTGATGAGTTTCTACTTGTTTCGTGACCGATGTCGAAATTTGTTGCAACGATTGATTAAATGATTGAACGGTAGAGCTGATATCGCTCACGGCACGCACGATCGAATTAAGCCCTTCGACTTTTCGCTGCACATCGTCGGCCAGCATATTCGTTTTTTTCAACAATTGCGTCGTTTCCGATGTAATGCCCTGCACTTGCTTTTCGAGACTATCGATGGTCGCTGTTAAACGTCGAATCGTCTCTTGAAGCACAGTAAGCGTCTTCGCAATATAGACAACTAACAGAAAAAACGATATTGCAATGAGTGCTACACTTAAGTATAAAATAATTTTCACTGCTTTACCTCCTTGTTTGCAACAGGCTTATCTCTTTTACCCGACATTTTGTCTTTAAAACAGTTCGCCTTTTTATCGACAAATTCCTGCAAGAACATTTATTCAACAAATCGAGCCAAATCGGTTACAATAATTATTGTACATATTGATAAATTGGAGGCGTCATTGAATGAAAGATCCACGTATTGAGCAATTGGCGAAAACGTTAATTCACTATTCCGTTCGCCTACAAAAAGGAGAAAAAGTATTAATCGAAAACTTCGGATTGCAGCGTGAGCTCGTCATCGCTCTCGTCCGCGAGGCATACGCAGCTGGAGGATATCCGTTCGTATTATTAAAAGATCACCAAGTCGATCGCGCGCTTCTTCTTGGCGCCCAGGAAGAACAATTCGAGATGATGGCGGAATTTGAAGCGAACGTCATGAAAAATATGGACGCGTATATCGGCTTGCGCGCTGGCGATAACATTAACGAATTTGCCGATGTCCCAGATGATAAAATGAAAATTCACGGCAAAACAATCATGCAAAAAGTGCACCGCGAAATTCGCGTGCCGAAAACGAAATGGGTTGTACTTCGCTATCCAAATCCATCGATGGCGCAGCTCGCGAAAATGAGCACCGAAGCATTTGAAGATTTTTATTTTAACGTATGTAACCTTGACTACAGCAAAATGGACAAAGCAATGGACGCGCTTGTCGCCTTAATGGAAAAAACCGATAAGGTACGGATTACCGGTCCGGGAACAGATTTAACGTTCTCGATTAAAGGGATTCCGGCAATTAAATGTTCAGGACAAATGAACATTCCAGACGGCGAAGTATACACCGCTCCTGTTCGCGATTCCGTCAACGGAACGATTACGTTCAACACACCATCTCCATACCAAGGCTTTACATTTGAAAATGTAAAGCTAACGTTTAAAGACGGCAAAATTGTTGAAGCGACGGCAAACGATACGGAGCGCATTAACAAAATTTTCGACACAGACGAAGGAGCACGCTACATCGGCGAATTTGCCATCGGAGTGAATCCATACATTCAACATCCAATGCAAGATATTTTGTTCGACGAAAAAATCGACGGCAGCTTCCATTTTACACCGGGCCAATGTTACGATGAAGCCTACAACGGCAACCATTCCAACATCCATTGGGATATGGTCATGATCCAGCGCCCTGAATACGGCGGCGGTGAAATTTACTTTGACGACGTGCTTATCCGCAAAGACGGCCGCTTCGTCATTCCAGAGCTGGAGCCGTTAAACCCGGAAAACTTAAAATAAACGTTAAGATGAACGAGTCGGCACAAGAAATTTGTCGGCTCGTTTTCTTTTGGGCGGACTGTACATACTTAAAACAAAGCTACCAAAACGACAGGAAAGTGAAGCCGTTTGGAATGGTGAGAGTTGTGCTTTTCTTAACCTTTCAACGTGCTACGCTCCCACTACATACTACTTCTTTTATGCAAGCTGGACAACAAAGAACTATTGAGAGCGCTCAATATAAACAAAAGTCAGGCCGCCAAAGGAATGGCCGTTTCACTTCATAGTGCGCTAAAGAATGATTTAAAATTTTTTGTTCACGAAGAAAAAAGGTTTGAAAATAAAGCGGGATGACAAAAAATTTACATTAAATGATGGGACAGTGGCCATTTATCGAATCCATTTCCATTCCGCTTATGTACTTGGATTTCAGTTATCCTTTGGGTATTACCAAAGCATTACACCAAATCACCTTATTAAAATTGCGGAATCAGCTTTACCAAAATCAACAATAAATGCAAAAGGTGAGGTAAATCAACCTTAAATGCGGCAACAAAGGAAATTGGCTTCACATTCTCTGTCACCAATTTCACAAATAGCATATCTCCTGTTAGTAAATTGTGCGTATTCATCACGATAGCATTCGACACAATTCTTCACCGGACGGCGGTAATCTAAATTTCTGCCATTTTTGTTATTGCTCTCTTTTTGATAGAAGACAGGCGCATTGTCTGCATTAATGTCTTATTCCGCTCTTAGACCAACATTCAATTCGAGATCCCATAAAAATTCGATCATTACCTCTTTTTTCCCACATGCTTTTTGTGATATAGCGAAACGCCAATATTTTTCTTATTTCTTTTTTCCTCTTTAGATCATAAAGAAAACTAGACAACCACTAAATGCCCTAACAGAGAAATGAATAATACGTTAATAGCACTAATCACGAATATTCTTACATATCCCGCCTTTTAAAAAATAGAATATTCGTAAAAAATTCCGCATGATATCGTTTCATCAAGCAGAAATGGCGGAGCTACATAAAGAAAAAATGAGACAGGTACTTTCCTGCCTCATTTTTATGAATGTACCGTCTGCTCGTACGCCTCTTGGAATTTTTGGATGTCTCCTGCTCCCATAAAGATAAGTACAGCATGTTGATGTTGCTTTAATACGGATGTATCGTTTTCTTGAATTAAACGCGCGTTAGGAATTTTCGCTTGCAGGTCTTGAATCGAGAGTTTGCCGTAATGTTCGCGCGCAGAGCCAAAAATGTCGCATAAATAGACTTGATCCGCCCTTTGCAAGCTTGCAGCAAATTCATGTAAAAACGCCTGGGTTCTTGTATACGTATGCGGTTGGAAAATCGCTACAATTTCTCGATCCGGATATTTTTGTTTTGCCGCGTCAATCGTCGCGACAATTTCGGTCGGATGGTGGGCATAATCATCAATCAAAATTTGATCACCAAGTTGCTTTTCGCTAAAGCGGCGCTTGACTCCTTGGAACGTTTTTAATCGTTCTTGAATAATGTGAACATCAATCTCCTCATAATGGCAAAGCGCAATCACTGCAAGCGCATTTAACACATTATGGTCACCGTGGCGCGGAATTTCGAACGATGCAAAAAACGTATTGCGAACAAATACATCAAACGATGTGCCTTCCGTTGTTTTGACGATATTGCGCGCCTGAAAATCGTTATCTTCCCCGAATCCATAAAACAATACTGGCACTTTTGCTTGAATTTTTTGCAAGTGCTCGTCATCTCCACAAGCGATAATTCCTTTTTTCACTTGTAAAGCCATTTCTTGAAACGCTTGAAAGACGTCGTCAATATCAGCAAAATAATCAGGATGGTCAAAATCAATATTCGTCATAATTGCATAGTCTGGGGAATACGCCAAGAAATGGCGGCGATATTCACACGCCTCAAACACAAAATATTTGCTTTCTTCTATTCCTTTTCCAGATCCATCACCAATTAAATAAGAAGTTGGGTACGCTCCTTGCATGACGTGAGCTAATAACCCTGTTGTCGATGTTTTTCCATGCGCCCCTGTGACCGCAATACTTGTGAACTTTTGTAAAAATTCTCCTAAAAAGCGGTGATAACGAATGACGGGAACGTCTAATTCGTATGCCGCTTGAATTTCTTCATGCGTGTCAGGGAAGGCGTTTCCGGCGATGACCGTATAGCCTGGTTTAATGTTTTCTTTGTTAAATGGCAAAATCGGAATTCCCCGCTCCTCTAATGCCTTCTGAGTAAAAAAACGCTTTTCTACATCCGAACCTTGAACCGTATAATTCATATCATGAAGAACTTGCGCTAAAGCGCTCATTCCCGTTCCTTTAATGCCAACGAAATGGTAAACTGTCATATCGAAGAACCTCCAACAATCGTCTATCTGTAAGACAGTATATGACGTTCATGTAGATTTGCCATTTGCCTTGATTTATGCTCCTTTGAGTGCATTATGTATACTCACATTTCATCATTATAACACTATTTTAAAGGAAAGACTATGAGAAAAAGAAAACTGATAGAAGCCTCTCCCCTATCAGTTTTCCCTGTAAATCGATGCGGTATCGCTCGTTAGTCGACTTTTTCTAAACGTGGGTTCGGGCGATATCTTCGTCCTGCTTTCGCTTGATGTTTTCCGTTCAATAAAACATTGTCACCCGTAAACCCAATATTAATCTTCAACAGGCTGCTGCCGACACCATACATATCAACCGGCACTCCTTGTTTTTCAAACTCGATGATCCGTTGTTCGTTAAACCCGCCGCTTACCATAATTTTTACGTGATGAAAGCCTTCGCGGTCAAGGGCTTCACGCAGCGCGAAAATTAATGGCGGATTGACACCGCGCGGGTCAAATGTACCAAGTACTTCCGGATGACGAATAAAATATTGGTCAATCATTGTTCGCGATGTATCGACACGGACGCCTTTTAATTTATCTCCAAATTCCCGTGCCACGCGAAGCGCATCGGTAATACAGTCATTGTTGTAATCGACAAGCACAATTAAATCGTCTTCTGGGTATTTTGCATGGTACGCTTTTGCTGCAGCAACAACGTCACCATCAAACAATTGGATTAATGCATGCGGCATCGTTCCCATTCCTTGCTTGCCCCACCATTCATTCATCGCGTGAGTCGCCTGCGCCGTAGAGCCGCCAATAAAAGCAGCATAGCCATCTCCAGCCTGCTGAGTGTAATGATCATCGCGATCGCCCATGAAAATAATCGGCTTTTGTACACCCGATAATGCCGCGGCTTTTACAACGTTATAGACGTTTGTCGCCACCGATGTTCGCCGCGCTAAAATGCCGTCAATAATTCCCTCTAAGTAGCCGAAGTTTTGGTACGGCCCCGTAATCGTCAGCACCGTTTCAAACGGGCTGATTTTATCACCGTCTTTCAACGAGTAAATTTCCAATTTTTCCGGCTCATCAGCAAATGTTTTCACGAGCGCAATAACTTCATCTGTTCCGCATAATACGGCATGTTCTTTTTGGAAAAACTGCATCGTTACAATGTTATTCGGGCAAAATTCACGTACAATTTCACGCGTTTTTAAAAAGTAAACAGCGGAAAACCAGCCATCACGTATCCGCTCATCGAATTTAAATGTTTTATTCGTTAATCGCTTAATTTTTCCTTGCAATTTTAACTCGATTTCTTTCATTGTCGCTCCCTCGCCTAGGTCTGAATGTGATTTCTTTACCATCTTTTCTATCATATCATACTATTTTCCTGCAAATTCGCCAATTCCTCTTCCGTAATGAGCACATCACGCGGCTTGCTTCCACGCGCTTCGGAAATAATTCCTTGCTCTTCCATCATCTCAATCAATCGAGCGGCACGATTGTACCCGATACGAAAGCGGCGCTGCAAACTCGAAGTCGAAGCTCCTCCTTGTTGAACGACAAATTCGCACGCCTCATAAAACAGTTCATCTCCTTCAGCTGACACCGTGCTTTGTTTCAAAAAATCTTCTTGTTCGAATAAGTAAGAAGGAGACATTTGCGCTTTCACATGGGCGACAACGCGTTCAATTTCTTCATCAGATACAAAATTTCCTTGCACGCGCACCGTTTTCGATGTTCCGTTTTCCAAGAACAGCATGTCACCACGCCCTAATAATTTTTCCGCTCCGTTTGTATCGATGATCGTCCGCGAATCAATTTGCGATGAAACAGAAAATGCGATTCTTGTTGGAATGTTCGCTTTAATTAGTCCGGTAATGACATCGACGGATGGACGCTGTGTCGCAACGATTAAATGAATACCGCACGCTCTCGCCTTTTGCGCGATACGACAAATTGCTTCCTCTACATCCCCCGGGGCTACCATCATTAAATCTGCCAACTCATCAATGATAATGACGATATACGGCAAATGGTGCTCTGGAGTTTGTTCTTTTTTAACAAGTTCATTGTATTTTTGAATGTCTCTTACCCCAGCATGAGCGAATAGCTCATAGCGGCGCTCCATCTCTTCGACTGCCCATTTTAACGCTCCTGTCGCCGCCTTGACATCGGTAATGACAGGGCTGACAAGATGCGGAATATGGTTATAAGGAGCAAGCTCGACCATTTTCGGGTCAATTAATAATAATTTTACTTCATGTGGAGCGGCTTTATAAAGCAAGCTAACGAGCATAGCATTAATGCAGACGCTTTTTCCTGAGCCAGTCGCCCCGGCGATTAATCCGTGAGGCATTTTCTTTAAATCGGTCACGACCGGCGCTCCCGATATATCCAGCCCAAGCGCTACCGTTAACGGAGAGGCGCTTGTCCGAAACGTTTCACTTTGTAAAATTTCGCGAATGAACACAGGGCGGCTTTGTACATTCGGTACTTCAATCCCAATTGTGCTTTTTCCGGGAATCGGTGCCTCAATGCGAATATCCTTCGCCGCTAGACTGAGCTTAATATCATCAGCTAAACTCGTAATTTTATTGACTTTTACACCCGGAGCCGGCTGTACCTCAAACCGTGTCACCGTCGGACCTTGGGTCAAATGTACGACTTTCGCGCCGATATTGAAACTTTGGAACGTCTTGTCTAATCGCTCACGCTGCTCGTTAAGCCATTGTTCATCATGCCCCTTTTTTTCCAATGGCGGTTGCAATAAAGAAAGCGGCGGAAAGTGATAACTGTTTGTCGTTTCTTCTTTTTTCTTTGCTTCTTCCCACTTTTTCCGATCTTGTTTTAACATGATGACATTATAAGGAATACGGGAGCGAACGGATTTGACAGGAGCAGATTCCTCGGTTGTTCGAAGCGGCTCGTCCTTGTTTTCGGAAACAGATTCTGCCGTTTCTTCTTTATGCTCCTCGCTCGCTTCGACTTCAGAAAACGCGCTCTTTTCGCTTTCTTCTCTCAATTGCTCATTCGTTTCTTGTGTAACATGTTCATCGATACTTTTGTCGATTTGCGATTTCGTTTCTTCTCCTGTTGCAAGTTGGTCAACAGCTTCAAGTGTCTCTAATTCGTTGTCATCTTGTTTAAGAAGTTGGGGCTCGCTTCGTTCATCGTCTATTCCTTTATGTTCAATCGTTGTCGGCAATAGCTCAAACTCAATTGTTTCGCTTGTCTTCGTTGGTTTTTTATATCCATAAATCGGCGATGGAACTTCTGAAGGGCGAAATCGTCGTTTTTCCGTTTCCCCCGTTGATTCCCTATGGCGTTCTCTGCTCTCACCAACCGCTCGCTGCCTTTCACGAATAAGACGGTGAGAATGTTCCCCCCTCTTTTCCATTTCCGACAAAGCCGAGCTGTTCGGCCGGCGCACCGATGCCGGCTCATCAGGAATGAGCGGAAAACGAAAATTCCCTTTTGGGTATTGATAGGTGACTTTCACATCTAAATGTGATGAAGCAGGTTCAGCTTGCTTAACTTCTTCATAAGAAAATCGTTGTTCCTCTTCCTCTCCCTGTAATAAATAGCGAACCAATCGCCTCAACCATTTCATAGTAAAATCACTCTTTCTCTCCTCTTTTCCACTTAATTTTATCAGTTCCGGAAAAAAAGTCACTAGATTGTGCTCTAGTGACCGTCGCAAACATTTTATCGGGTAAATGGTTGCCCGACTTCATACTCATCCGATAACACAAGAATCCCTTTTTCTTGCGGTGCGTTTGGCAAATCGAGCTCTCGCGCCGAACAAATCATTCCGTAGGAAGGAACACCGCGCAATTCCGCTTCTTGAATAACAAGACCGCTCGGCATCACCGCTCCAACTTTCGCAACAACTACTTTTTGTCCCGCTTCGACATTTGGAGCACCGCACACAATTTGTAACACTTCCGTTCCAACATCGACTTGGCATACGCTGAGCTTATCGGCGTTCGGATGTTTTTGTTTTTCCTTTACATAGCCGACGACAAACTTTGGTGAAAAGTCGGCTTCGATTTTTTCGTTCCAACCGTTTTTCTGTAAAATATCGTTAATCACAGAAACAAGTTCCTCGTTGAGTTCTACAGTACCGTTTCCTGTGAACGCATAGTAATCTGAAGCGTTAAAAATGTTATATCCTACTGTTTCTCCAGTCGCTTCATCGAAAATGCGAGCCACATCTCCTTTTTTCTCAAACGCACGGCTTTCTGAATTAATTGGTTTCAACGAAATGAGCAGTACATCGCCAATTCCCTCTTGATTGTAAAATACGTTCATCGTTTCCCTTCCTTTCTAAAAAAGTATGTGCAGAAACCATCTCAATTGTTCATTTTTGTCATGACCGTAGAAAGCTGAACGAAGTGATTATTTCTTTATATTCAGCAGTCAAATCTTTAAAATTGCCTAACATTTCAGATGAAAAAGCACGTCTTCGCTTTTCTCATTGTTTGCGATAATTTTTCCCTAATATAAAAATCGGTTCAAGTTCACCGTTTTCGTACAAAAACGATAGCGCCGTAATCGGCACACGACCGCTTGCGAAAAAGCTCATTGTCATCTGGGCAAGCACATCATAACCCACTTCGTTTTGAATATCAGCGATGATAAGGACATCTTGATGCGGCACAGCAAGCGCCATTGTTCCTTTGATGTTTTTTGCAAATTTCGCTAAAAACGGCTCATTTAAAATGCGGCTGGCGTCATAGCCATCATTCGTGTTGACAAAATAAAAGGTATTTCCAGCCACCGTATCTTCTTTTACCTTGACCTCTAAAGAACGGACATTAAAGCGGGCGATTTCCTTAATTCGTTCCACGTCCCAATGTTCCTGTTCCACTAATTTTTCGTCAATCAATCGGTACGTATTGCCCAAGTCAAGCGCATAGTAAATGCGGGTCTCCGCGGTATGTTCATCATAAATAAGCGGAATTCCGTCGCTTGTTTTGGTCGGAAACGATGTCGAGCGAATGACGGGATAAATATCTTTTTCTTTGCCTGACAACGTATGGTGCTCATGCATCGTATGTAGCGCTTGCTCGATGTAATATACAATTTCGTTAATCGCCTCGTCTTTTTGTTCTTCCCATTTTGCAATAATACCAGGAAGAGAGATTGTAACACCTTTTTTCGTTTCTTTATTCTCAATGCGGAGCGTGTCTTTTTTACTGTCAAAACGAAACGCCCAGTCGTCGCGAGCAAGTTTTTTTTTAATTTCTTCATACATTCGTTTGCTGTTCATTTTCATCATTGTTCCCTACTTTCTCCGACATCCTTCGCGACCGCTGTCCAAATGTGCTGTCTTGAATCAAATCACGCCACTTCTTCATTTATGAACGGCCTAATCCGCGAATAAATTGCTCCACTTCTTCTTTCGTCTTCCGATCTTTGCTGACAAAGCGGCCAAGTTCTTTGCCGTTTTCATAAGCAACAAAACTTGGAATGCCAAAAATGTTTTCTTCTTGACAAACCTCTAGCAACTTATCGCGGTCAACGTAATAAAATTCGTAATCAGAAAATGCTTGTTCAATTTCCGGCAAAAATGGTTGAATAAACCGGCAATCCGGGCACCAATCAGCCGAAAAAACGAAAATCGCTTTCTTTGTATCTTTCACTTCTTTATATTGTACAGCGGTTTCGATCGTTTTCATGCGCCTATCTCCTTTCTTTCTTATCATAACGTGAATTGTCCGTTTTGACAAAAAAATTCGTATTGACCAGCTAACAGCTTCGTGATATGGATGAACATGTCTGTGCGATCGACGTAACCATTTGTAAAAATACCGATCGCTCCTTCTTTTTGGCGAATGTTTCTTTTTCCTGTATATTCATCCATCACATCACCAAGCTCTCTGCCGCTCATGACTTCTGCAGCCACTTCAGATGGTAACGGAATGCGCGCACCGCCAGCGGAAATAACAGCACCGTTTCGATCGACAAGCGCTCCCCAATTGCACAACCACAATCCGTCCTTCGTTTCAGTAACACCGCCTTCAAGCCCAATGCCTATGTCTGCCTGTTCTTTCGCTAACGCATTTTTCGCTCTGTTGATTGCTCCTAGGCGCGTTTCTTCATCGGAAAACGGTTGCGACGCGACATCAGAAGATACAGATATCGGCATGAATACATAGCATTCATGGGAAAACACCGCTTTTACTGCCGCGACTTTTGCCGGGTTCGTTGTACCAATCGCGATTTTTTTCATCGCTTGTCACTCCTTTTCACGGAAAAAGAGAAGCCTTGTTGTGGGCAAGACTTCTCCGTTTTCTTAACTATTTTGACGGATGGCTTCCACCGTTGCTTTGTCACATTTTTTCACAAGCTCGATTAACAATTGTTTCGCCGCTGCGTAATCATCGACGTGAATGATGGAAGCATGTGTATGAATATAACGTGAACAAATGCCGATGACTGCGGAAGGAACACCGCTGTTGGCAATATGTACTCGTCCGGCATCCGTACCGCCGCCCGGTGAAACAAAATATTGATATGGGATGTTATTCGTCTCCGCTGTATCTAATACAAACTCGCGCATGCCGCGGTGTGTCACCATTGAACGGTCGTAAATGCGGACAAGCGCTCCTTTACCAAGATGACCAAATTCTTTTTTGTCACCTGTCATATCGTTCGCCGGGCTGGCATCTAACGCAAAAAAGATATCCGGCTGAATCATAGCGGCTGCTGTTTGCGCTCCTCGTAACCCTACTTCTTCCTGAACGGTCGCTCCTGAATATAACACGTTTGGCAATGTCTCGTCTTTTAATTCTTTTAATAGCTCGATCGCCAATCCGCAGCCGTAACGATTGTCCCACGCTTTAGCAAGAATTTTTTTCGGATTTGCCATCGGCGTAAATGGGCAAATCGGCACAATTTGCTGCCCCGGCTTAATGCCCATTTTTTTCGCATCTTCCCGATCATCTGCACCAACATCAATGATCATATTTTTCATTTCCATCGGCTTGTTCCGCTGTTCTTCTTGAAGCAAATGCGGCGGAACCGAGCCGATAACGCCGATGACAGGGCCATTGTCTGTAATAATTTGTACGCGCTGAGCGAGCAAGACTTGACTCCACCATCCACCGAGAGGTTGGAAACGAATCATGCCGTTATCGGTAATCGCCGTCACCATGAAGCCGACTTCGTCCATATGTCCCGCCACCATAACAGTCGGACCGCTTTCATCGCCGCGCTTCACACCAAAAATGCTGCCAAGCCGATCTTGTACAACTTCATCAGCATATTTTTCTAATTCTTTCCTCATAAAACGCCGCACCGCATGCTCATTGCCCGGCGCTCCCGGCAACTCGGTTAATGTTTTAAATAACTGAAGTGTTTCCTCATTCATGTTCTCTAACCCCTTTTCCGTATCCATTTTTATTTTAACGAACGACTGAATTGTTTTCCACTTTTCTTACATTGTTTTGAAAAATGAGATATACTAAACGATAGACTATAGTAGCGGAGGTTTAAAAATGAGTTGGAAAAACTTTTTCGCTGGTGTTACGGTTGGTTTCGCTGCTGCGTACGTTGTCAAAACACTACTGAATAAGCAAATGATTTCATCGGAAAAAGCACTATCATTAGCCAAAACGGCGTTTCAGCAATATGCCCCGATCAGCGGTTCGTGGATTCAAACAAAGCCGGAACCATACAAAAAAAACAATATCGTTTATACCGTATATAAAGGCGGCGTTTGCCGCGGTGACGAACAACACGAGTTTCTCATCGACGCGTATACAGGAACAATTATCGAAACGCGCCCAATCTGAAAGCTAAATGATCCGTATGGGCGCTCCTATTATAGAAGGCGCCCTGTTTTTATTGCTAACGGTTTCGTTGAAGACTCGTTATGATTTCGCCGCTTTCGCCCCATTTTAATGCCCGATAATACGTGTCATGGTAAAAAGTAAACCATGCTTGTTGTTCAATCGCGTACGATATCCATTTTTGTTTTTCAAAAATGGATGTCATCGGGTAATCGTCATACGCCATTACCCATAAGATGTTTTGATGGGCGTGCGTCGGCAGCAAATCTGCCAAGTGGATGAGCGTTTCTCCTCCTGATTCAATGAGTACAAGCGAGTGCCCTTCGCTATGGCCGCCCGTATGAACCATTTTTATGCCGCTTGCGACTTCTATTTCCTTTTCAAATGTAACCACTTGATCGACGACCGCTTCCCAATTTTCTTTCCAATATGTATTGCGCGAGCGAATATTGGGCTGTCTCATTTCATTCCATTCGAGTTGAGATGTAACAATTTGTGCGCGCGGAAATGCGGAAACAAGCCGTTCCCCTTCCCATTTCGTCAAGCCGCATGCATGATCAAAATGCATATGAGTCATCAATACGATATCAATATCGTTCGTTGTTAAACCGAGTTGGCCGAGAGATTGCTCGATATTGGATTCCTCGGTAACCCCAAAGTTGCGCTTTTGCTTATCTGTCAATTTCCCATTGCCAATTCCTGATTCAATTAATACGTTTTTTCCATCCACTTGCACAAGAAGCGGATCAGTACGCAATTCAATTTGATTATTGTCATTGCACGGATATTTTTTCGACCAAAGCGGCTTCGGCACAACACCGAACATTGCGCCTCCGTCTAAATGCGTCACCCCTCCGTTTAACCATGTAATCGTCACATCTCCAATTTTTAATTGTTCCACTTCCCATCACCTCATTATTTAGTGTACCATTCCACGAATGTTTCGAAAATAAAAATAGAGGCTGTCTCATCTATGGAGAGACAGCCTCATTGTTTTCACATCGTTTTTTAGACGGGTATTTCACTTCGCAGCGATAAATGCGATTCCCTTTGGCGGCAAATTTTTCTTCATACTCCGTCATAATATTTCCAACAAAATCACTATGATGAAGGTCTAAACTAACATATGTTAACACTAATCCATATTGTGAGAAACTCACGAGCGAATATTCAAACAACCCTTGATTATCGGTTTTAAAGTGAATTTCCCCTTCATCGACTAATACTTGCTCATATAGCTCAAGGAATGCTTGATACGTTAAACGCCGCTTTTCATGCCGCTTCTTTGGCCACGGATCTGAGAAATTTAAATAAATGCGCTCTACTTCCCCTTGCGCAAAAAAATTCGGCAAATCTTTGGCGTTCACATTTAATAAACGCAAATTCGGCAATTCGTTTTCAATGAGCTTATCTAATGCCGAAACAATGACACTTTCGTACAGCTCAATTCCAATATAATTGATATGTGGATTTGCTTTTGCCATCCCAGTAATAAACTGGCCTTTTCCCGTTCCAATTTCTATATGAATAGGATGATTATTTCCAAATACTTCGTTCCATTTTCCCTTATATTGCTCTGGATTTGGAATAACATAATTCGGGTAAGCGGCAATTTTATCTTTTGCCCAAGGTTTGTTACGTAAACGCATACAGACACCTCTGTTTCTTTGTTTGTCGTTGTCAACGATATCATGAATAGCGGCAAAAGCGCAAGATAGCAAAATAAAAAACAGCCGTATTCACGACTGCGAGAAAGTGGTATAAATTTTTCGTCACAAGCGCACATTAATCAATAAACACAGACCTTTTCACAAAAAGGATGGTGGTTGTGTATGCCACTCAATCATAAGCATCAAATGGTGATATTAAAAGATATTTTATCTAATCATCAAACCGATTGTTGCGGCACCGTTTCCGAATGTGAACAAATCGAACGCCTTGTCAGATCATTGTTGGGAAATGAACAAGTCGGTGCACATGTAAAAAGCGTTTTGCCGGACATTTATGCCTATGGACAAAACGGAAAATATAGCACTGACTTAGATTCCCATATTCTCTCTCACCAACAACAATTATCTGAATGGGTCAATCAGCTTACGTAAAGGACAAAATGTCCTCGAGGAAATGCAATGACTGTTGCATTTCCTTTTTTACATTCTTCTCTTTTTGCCAAGCAAGCGAATATAACGTTTGTGCCACTACATACCATTTCATTCGAAAACGTAAATCGTCTGTCAATTCAAGCCCGTAAAGCTGAAGCCAACCTTCCCACTTGTCTTCAGGGATGTAAGAATATAACAACATGCCGATGTCAATCGCCGGATCGGCGATCATCGCTCCATCCCAGTCAATTAAATACAACCTTCCATCTTCGGAAAGTAACCAATTGTTATGATTAATGTCACAATGACAAACAACAAACTCCTCGTTTTGAATCGAAGGTAAATTTTGTTCGAGCCACACCAAGGCTTGTTTGACAATGGGCTCATCGAACGAATGACGAGACATTCGCTCTTTTAGTTTATCGACCATCACCTCTGGAAGTAGTGGGGTCTTTCCTAACCGTTTGAGCATCGCCACTAAGTCTTGGGAACGATGAATTTTTCGCAATAAACTTGCGACTTGTTCACTTCCCATGTCATGCGGTTTTAATTCTCTTCCATTCAGCCACTGTTGAGCTGTAATGACATCGCCATTTTCCATCCGCTTCGTCCAGACAAGCTTTGGGACGATTCCCTCTGCTGACAAAACGGCAAGAAACGGCGAAGAATTGCGTTTTAAAAACAGCTTTCGTCCCTCATATTGCGCAAAATATGCATCTCCAGTAGCCCCGCCAGCAGGAGTGATTTCCCACTCCTTTCCTAGTAACTGTTCCAAAGCAAGTTCACCTTCAACTTATAAAAAATAAAAGACAGCAATCACCTGATTTCTTGTTTTCAGACAATAGCTGTCTTACTAGATTTTATATGCGATTTGCTTTTCTCGTCAAGTAAAAGTCCTACGATCCTGTTTTAACAAGGACAAATGTCGCAACTCCATCGATCTCCATTTCCTTTTGAACAGAAAACAATGGATCAATGCCGCTGCGTTTTCCGTCACATACGACATGCCATTCATCTTCGTCCGGCAGGAACACACGCTCCTTCGTTTCTTGATTATGATGAATTACGATAATATCGCTCCATCGTCCATATGCTTGCACATGATGAAGTTGATAAGCAATGATGGAGGGAGGCATCGGCTCTAAAAACAGAAGGTGAGCACGGATCTCAGCAGCAGTTGCCAATCGAAAGGCGCGATGCTCATTCCGCAACCGAATCAATCCTTGAATGTAGCGAACATCCTCTTCATGCTCGCTTTTTCGCTTCCAATCCAGCTGATTAATCTCATCTGGGGCATTATAGCTATTTTCGATCCCCTGTTTTGTCCGATAAAATTCTTGTCCGCTATGCAAAAACGGAATTCCCTGCGATAACAGAACCATTGCAGTCGCTAGTTTTTGTCGTTTTTTTCTCACCGCTTCGCTTTCGTGACCATTCGCTATCATCATTTTGTCCCAAAACGTATGGTTGTCGTGCGACTCCACATAATTAATCGTTTGTGTTGGAGCGAAAAACAATCCTTGACCTGTTCCAGTACGCACACTTCCGGCAATCATCTCTTTTATTCTCTCCCGATACGCGCAGTCGCCAAGGACAAAACCTTGATCCGCAACGGAAAACGCACTGCCTTTTATGCTATCGCGAAATCGATCATTAAAGTAAGCAATGTCTGGAAGTTTGTCAGCGTTTTGCAACGTTGCCTTTTGTTCAGAAGGAAGCGGGGTTGGTAAATCCCAGCCTTCTCCTAATAAAAGGGCAGACGGGTCGATCGAATGGACGACGCTGCAAATTTCTTTCATCGTTTCGATATCTAGAATCCCCATTAAATCAAAGCGAAATCCATCAACATGATACTCTTCCATCCAAAACCGTATGGAATCGACAATAAATTTCCGCACCATCTTTCGCTCTGAGGCAATATCGTTTCCGACACCTGTTCCGTTTGATGGCAAACCATGTTCATCATGCCGAAAATAATAACCGGGAACAATTTTTTCAAACGACGATTGTTCACGAATATATACATGATTATAGACGACGTCCATAATGACACGAATTCCGTTTTCTTGCAGCGTTCGGATCGCTTTTTTTAGTTCGTAAATCCGAGCGTACGGATCAGCAGGGTCAGTTGCATAGCTTCCTTCAGGAACGTTGTAATGAAGAGGATTATATCCCCAATTATATTGTTGATTTGGCTGACCTTCGTCCACTCCGGCAAAGTCATTGAACGGAAGCAGTTCCACATGAGTAATCCCGAGTTCTTTTATATACGAAAGACCTGTAACAGTATTGTTTGGCCCCGTTGTTCCGAGCTCGGTCAAGCCTAAATACATTCCTTTATGGACAATACCGCTATCGGGATGAATCGTAAAATCGCGAATATGGGCCTCGTAAATGATCGCATCAGTCGGCGACAATAACGGTGGCAACGAAGGCTTAGGGATATGAGTCTTTGTTAAATCGACAATTACTCCGTATTCCCCGTTCATCGAAACAGCGACCGCATACGGATCGACCGCTTCACGCCAAACAAGGTTTACACACACTAAATAATTGTAATGCATTCCTTCTATATCGCGGAAAACAGTAACGGTCCACACTCCTCTTTCCGTGCGTTCAAGCGGAATATGTTCTTCTTTTCCCGTCTTTGGTTCAAGCAGTTTTAACTTTACTTCTGTTGCTGTCGGTGCCCATAGCTTAAAGGTCGTTTGTTGTCGTGTATAGATGACTCCAAGATCATTTCCATTGTAAAAAAATTGTTCATCAAACTCTTTCGTTCGGATGACAGCACCAATTTGTAGGTCGGTAAACGCTCCGTATTCATCATAAATGAGATAATGTTGTCCGATTTCGATCGGAACATCAATGCGACATTCATATTTCATCCTCGTCGATAAATCTGTCTCTTTATGAATGCGCAAAGCACACAGTTCGTGATTCGGATTTTCAATCGTAAACGCTTTCAACTTTCCTCGATGATACGATTTGGGCACTAAAATCGTAATCGTGTTCATCCTATCTATATACGCTTCGAATGTTCGATGTACGTTAAGCAAAATTTTCACCTCCTAGACTCACATCGTGCTCTAGCTAAACCGACAACAAACACCTGAATTATGATTACCGAAAAAGGAGAATATCCAAGTCGATGGAGACGAGATCACGGATTCGCTATGAATAAAAGCAGGAATTATTCCAACGTTATCCCTCTTTAACTTAAAGGAAGAAGCAATATTAAAATTGCCGCCCCATCTTCATTCATTTCTCACAACGCTATTTCCTCGGAAAACCGCCTTCCCGTCCTTCATCGATGGAAAAGGTGTGATTGCTCACACCTTTTCCTCCTCTTCGTGCCACTCGACACGCTCATAATAATGACTATAACAATGACGCAACAAATATGACGCAGCCTTTAATTGCACATGCTTTAATGGTGCGGTTAAATTTCTTAGCGAGGAGAACCATTGTTCATAGTGGCGCTTGTCAATCAATTGAACATCGCTTGGCGCATAACGGTAATCAATATACCCATAACGATTGAGGATAACTTTTTTAATTGGCAACTCAATCTGATGCCGTTCATATATACTTCTCACAATTTTCTCCATTCGTTGTAATCCCATTAATGGATTAAGCATTCGTTTTTCTCCTCTATTCGTTACTTCTGTCCAGAAGCGCTCAGGAGAACCGATGATAATGTTATCTTTTTCTCCCTCAGCAAATGTCATGCACCACGTCATCGTCGGACTTAATAAAATGATTTCTCCCTCGACAGGAGCATTTTTCACCAAAAATACAGGCTTATATAAACATAAATACGTATCTGGAAAGCGTTGTAGAAAATATTGGAGCGGCTCCTCGTAATAAAATTTTTTGTCAACAATCGACTCATGCTTTAAGGTGGAACTCGCCCATTTCATTTGCAGCTGAAACACTTTTTCTAAAAATAATATTTTTAACTCATCGAGCGTTCTCGGCTCTGTTGTAAATGACAAAAATAATTCTTCCTCTTGATCCTGTTCCTTCTCAATCGACTCCTCTTTTTCTTCCGGTGAACGCCGTTGGAACCAATTTTTCATTCTCTCAAAAAATGATGGTTTTTCTTCAATCCAATCCCACGTTGAATCAGGTAAGGAAGGAGTGTAATGATTGACCTCCCCTCTTTCCCACGCTTCTTTTACGTTCTTCCAATGTTTTTTCTTTAACCGAATAAACTCGCTAGCATAGCGATATACATCCGTTTCATATCTAGAAATATAATCTTGAAGCTTGATTAATTGTCCCACACAAGCAACCCCCGATGAACTTTTTACTACTTTTTATAATAAAACAGCAACAAAAAACGGGCAAAGTAAAGCAGCAAAAACGGCGCTTAATGTCATCGCAATTGAGCTAATCGCTGCCTCTTCTTTTCCTATTTCCAATGCTTTCACCGTACCGATTCCATGCGAAGCACTCCCTAATCCGATTCCGACACCAAGCGGATGTGTAATGTTGAACATGCGTAGCAACGAAGGACCAAAAATCGCTCCAAATATCCCCGCAATCATCACATATACCGCCGCTAATGTTGGAATGCCGCCAATCGCTTTCGCAATATCCATCGCTACTGGCGAAGTAACCGATTTTGGAAGAAGGGATAAAAAGAGCTTTTGATTAAGGTGGAAAACATATGCAAACAATGCACCGCTTAGTATGCCGACTACTGTTCCTGCCAAAACGGCTTGAACAACAGGCCAAAAAAATCGTTTCAAAGTTTGGCGATATTGATAGAGGGGAAACGCGAGTGCCACAACCGCTGGTCCAAGCAATCCACCAATCCATTTTCCCCCTTCCATGTATACTTCATACGGAAGATGAACTGTCAAAAGAATGACTACAATTATCAATGTTGTCGTTACAATCGGCGAAAGAAGGGGAGTATAAAAACGGGCATATACTTTTTTCATCATATAATAAATGACAACTGTTACGAAAATAAACAACAGCGCATTTCCCATTATCCTTCCATCCCCCTTGACACTTTATTGCCTAATGGAGAAGCTGTTTCTTTTCTCGCCCTCCATTGCCCAATCGCTCCTGACAATACCATTACGATTATCGTACTGACAATGACATCAACAATAGACAGCACCCCTTGTCCTTGAAATAACGAAATATACTCAATAACGCCGACAGTAGCCGGTACAAATAACAACGGCAAATGGGCTAATAAAAACTTTCCTCCTTGTCCAAGCCATTCTTCTTTTATAATGTTGGTGATAAGAAGAAGAAACAATAGTATCATTCCAATAATGCTGCCGGGAATCAGAAGATGAAACAAGTGTTGTATCCATGTGCCGATAAGATAAAATCCGTATAAACCAGCAATTTGCAAGATAACAACAATAGCTCGTTTCATCATCTTTCTCCTTTCTCACCTAAAAGAGGAAACAAAGCAATTGCTTCGTACTTCGGCGTTCGGTCTAAGTGCGTTTGATAAAGAACAACATGCCGAACCTCAAAACTCCCTCGACTTTCCCCCATCTTTCTCATCTCCTCTAAACGAAACTCATCGTCTCCTCGCCATTTGCGCGCAACGGTAATATGTGGAATAAATGGTCGTTTGTCTAGCGAAAAACCAATTTCAACACATGCCGTATATACATCGCGTTGCAGCACCATTAACTTCTCCTCTTTTTCTACCCCTTGCCATAAAATGCGGGGCGCAATGGGATTTCCAAATGTCCTGAGCGTTGCAAGCGATAGCGTAAACGGGGCATGCGTATTGGCTACTTTGCATATTGCCTTACGAACCGCTTCTAACTGCTTGGGCGAAACGGCGCCTAAAAAGGCTAATGTAATATGATAATCTTCCTGATGTACCCATGTACGAAACGGAAAATGTAATGCCACCGTTTTTTGCCACTTGGCTAACTGTTCCTTGACCTCACTCGTTAAAGGTACAGCCAGAAAATAATGCGTGTTTCCCATACGTCCCCTTCTCTCTAAGATAATTTCCTCAATTTTATCAAATTTTCTCCTATGAAAAAAGGACATCTCTTTACGAGACATCCGGTACATTTCTTCGTTCTTTCATCATCATCGTGCCTAATATGACCAATCCGATAAACGTTAACACGCTAAAGAATAAATAGACGTATCCAATATGATAATAGTCAAGAATATAACCGCCTGCAAACGTACAAAACCAGCTTCCCAATCCATTCCCAACAGCAGAATATAGTGAAACCGCTGTTACCCTGACGTGATCGGGAGCAAGCTCACGCACATATTGTAACGCAGCCGGAATGAACAAACCAACAGAAAATCCTTGAACAATCGTTGTCATATACACAAGAGTAAGAGATGGTTCAAAAAAATAAAACATCCAGCGTAATGCAGAAATCGTGGCAGCAAAAATTAAAATCGCTACTGTTCCATAACGGCGAATGAGGCCATCGGTGATTTTCATAAACGGCGCCTCGCTTCCCGCCGCAAGTAAAAATGCGAATCCGATTCCTGTCAATGTTCCTCCGATTTCCTTTATAAACACACCAAAATAAAAATTGTTGGCATAAATCGGACCGAATACAAGAAACGTCGTCACTAAAAATAAAACAAATCTCGGAATTCGAAACAACTGTACCATTCCGCGGCCAATTTCCACTTTCATCGCTTGGCTCTCGCGCGGTAATCTCCAAGCAAGCATAGCAGACAATAATAAGATGAAAGCAAATATATAGAAAATCGCAACAAGTGAAAACCGATCTGACAACCAACCTCCTATAAGGACAGCCAGCGCAAATCCAATTGAACCCCATAAACGAATCGAACCGTAGCTTCCTTCTATTTTTTGCACATAATTTAATGTAATACTGTCAGAAATCGGAACAATCGCGCTTTGCGTAAACGCTAACAAAGCCGCCACAATAAGAAGCCAACCATACTGATGAACAGAAGAATAGAGAAAACCAATCAAAGCGGTACTGAGTAAGGAAATTACTAACACAGCAACCGGTTTGCGCGTATAATCGCTAATCATTCCCCAAACAGGCTGTACAAAAATCATCACAATTGGGCTAATCGACATGATTGCACCGATTTCCGTCCCTGAAAGTCCAACATCTTCTTGCAAATACACGGACAAAAGCGGAAACAGCGATCCAAATCCAAAAAATATTAAAAAATAAAATAATTGAAAAGTTGTTTTGTTCGATGATTCCCCTCGTTTTAATGCTACCTCCATGTTGCTCTGCATCCCTTCGTTCTCAGAAAAAGCACCGCTCTACATGGAGCGGTACTCATCACTTTTTTTCTTTATCATAACATATTTTAGGAACTTTTTCACTTCGCTAGTTCATAAATCGCCTGCGCATAAATCGCCGTGACTTTTAGCAAATCATCAATGATAATATATTCATCTTTTTGATGTGCTACATCTTGTCTTCCTGGGAAAAGTGGTCCAAACGCCACTCCAGCCTGAAGCGAGCGAGCGTACGTGCCCCCTCCGATCGAAAGGAGTGTAGCTTGTTCTCCCGTTTGTTCCTCGTACACCCGCTGCAGTGTTTGAACAAGAGCATGATTTTGGTCAATGTGATGCGGCTTTGAATCACTGAAGTTTTCGAGCGCAAATCCGTGTTCTGCCGCCAACTGTTCCATCGTGCGCTTCGTCTTTTCGATATCATTTGTGACTGGATAACGTAAGTTAATGCCGATTTTTCCACCTGACTCTTGATTATAAGCCAGAATCCCGACATTGACGGTTAAATCACCTGTAATGTCATCTGAATATGAAATTCCAATCGTTTTACCGCGAGAATCACCGACAAAATATTCATTGAGAAAGCGAATAAATGATTGGGCATGTTTATCGAGCGACATTTTCGCTAAAAAGCTCACGAGCAATAGCCCTGCATTTTTCCCGTTATCCGGTTCCATCGCATGGGCAGAAACTCCCTCAAGCTGGAGCGTTACCGTATGCTCATTCAATAAAACGTTTCCGTTTAAACCAGTTTCATCGAGAAATTGACGAAAACGTTGCTCAATCTCAGCGTCACGTTCCCCTTCCACCAACAACACTGCCTCTGCAAAATCAGGTACCATATTATATCGTCTTCCGGCGCTTAATGATTGAAGCTGAATTTCTCCACCTTCGTTCGTTGCGGTCAGTTTTTGCTGCAAATCAACATCTACAATTCCTTTTTCCGCATAAATAATCGGAAAATCAGCATCTGGTGCAAATCCCATCGTTGGCATTTCTTCATGCTTAAAATAATGATCAACACAGCGCCACTTGCTTTCTTCATCAGTGCCAATAATCATACGCACTCGCTTACTCAATGGCAAGTTAAGCTCTTTAACAATTTTCATCGCGTAAAATGCTGCCATCGTTGGCCCTTTATCGTCAATCGCACCACGAGCATATATTTTTCCATCCCGAATTTCAGCCGCAAACGGATCGCTCGTCCATCCATCTCCTGGGGGAACAACGTCAACATGGCATAAAACGCCGATCAGTTCATCTCCTTGCCCCATTTCTAGATGCCCTGCTAAGCCATCGACATTTTTGGCAATGAATCCTTCTTCTTGCCCGCGTTTCAGCAAAAATTGCAACGCTTCATACACTCCTTGTCCAAGCGGTGCTTCTGCTGTCGCACGTTCTTCATCGAGCACGCTCGGAATGCGCAGCAATGTTTGGGTATCACGAATCAAATCATCTTTTCGTTTTTCCACTTCTTCCATCCAGTTGACTTTCATCATAAACCCCTTCCTCTTTTTCAATTCCCTTCCTCGCCAACGTATCATAAAACAATAAAAAAAGTCAAAGCTTGGTAAAAAGTTTTCGTTGCTTTTTCTTTCATTACAATAACATTAAGGGAATATAAAAAGATATTTAAATATTTTGTGAATATCAGCAAATAGGTAGCATTTTTCTCTTATATTCGTGTACAATATACAATAGACAGAAGAAACAGACATCTAGAAATAATCTCTCATCTTAGAAGCAGCAATGTTGTGCCATGCGAATTAAGTAATGATAGGGAGTGATCTCTTGAAACCTTCAACTCATCGCATGCTAACGCGTATTAAATCTGTCTACATGTTCATTAACGAGAGAGGGACTGTCACAACCCAGGAACTCGTCGATGAATTTGGTATCACTCCAAGAACCATTCAGCGTGATTTAAACGTGTTAGCGTACAACGACCTAGTTCGCAGCCCTAGCAAAGGCAAATGGACGACGACCAATAAGAAGGTGAGAATGTCCTCTTAGCTGGTATGAGAGAGAGAAAGGTGAGAGGTTATTGAAACAAACATGGTTAGCCTCAATACTCCATAAAAAAGCAGATTATAAGCATTTGATATAAAAAGGAACCTTTTTTGGAAAGGTTCCCTTTTTTTGTTAATATGTTTGTGGTTGCTTTAACATATCAATTTCTTCTTCCGTCAATTCGCGATATTCACCGGGCTCTAGGGACGGATCAAGGGAAAGCGGCCCCATTTGAATCCGTTTTAAGTATACAACACGTTTTCCCACCGCTTGAAACATTCGCTTCACTTGATGAAACTTTCCTTCTGTAATCGTGACTTCCACATCCGAACGAAGTCCCGCTTTTAAAATAACTAATTCAGCTGGTTTCGTCTCATACCCGTCATCAAGAACGATCCCTCGACGGAATGCAGCTACGTCTTCCTCTGTCACTTCCCCGTCAATGACAGCAAAATACGTTTTCGGCACATGTTTTTTCGGCGACAGCAGCTGATGTGCCAGTTGCCCGTCATTTGTTAACAACAATAAGCCTTCCGTATCTTTATCTAAGCGTCCCACAGGAAACGGCGCAAACACCCGATCCTCTTCCTCCAACAAATCCACTACCGTTTCTTCCACCATATCCTCCGTCGCTGAAATCACTCCCGGCGGTTTATTCATCATTAAATAAATAAACTCTTTATACTCCACCTCTTCGCCCCATACCGTAACGACTTGCTCTTTCGGATTCACTTGTGTCTTCGGATCTTTCACGATTATGTCATCAACTTTAACAACTCCTGATTTCAATAATTTTTTTACTTCTTTACGCGTCCCATATCCCATATTTGCCAAAAGCTTATCAATTCGCAGACTCAATGATTCTTCCATCCTCTCATAAAATTTTTTCCTTGTTAGGCATTCGTCTAATCCGCTTTTATCCCTATGACATACACTACTTAAGAAAAAACAGAAAGGAGCTTTGCAGATGACAGACTATCGTCAACAACCAAGTCCTTCCCAATATCCCGGAGGGGTTCCAGGCTATCCTGGCGGCACCCCTGGCGGCTATCCTGGTGGTACTCCTGGTTATCCATCCTATCCAGGAAACCTCGAACAGCGCTTAAACCGCATCGAAAGAACACTTGAGCGTCATACGGAGCGCTTAAATCGCTTAAATCAACGCTTGCAGCGAGTAGAACGTCAACTTGGTCTTCCGTACACAGGCGGCAGCTTTTAATGTGCAAAGAAGGCTGTTACGAAACAGCCTTCTTTGCTTTTTTTCGTTGTAAAAACGCGAAGCGATTTCCAAACAAAGATGTAAGCAGCCCTGAGCGTTCGCTAATAAAGAAATAAACTCCCGCTCCAATGAGCGCACCCACCACTACGATGACCATCGAATCAAATCTTCCACCTTTATAATGCAACAACGCTTCTAATAAAGGTAACGCAAGTGCAACGAAAATAGACATAATCGTTGTAAAAATACCGATTAACACCGTTCGCCGAAACACAAATCCGTATCGATAATTGGTGTATTTTTTAATAATCCATAAATTAAACAGAACGGAAACAAAATAGCCCAATGTCGTCGCTAAAACCGCTCCAATTGTCGCAAACTTTGTAATAAGGAACGTGTTTAGCAAAAGCTTTATCAATAACCCAAGCGTCAAGCTAATGACAGTAAAGCGCTGCTGGTTGATTCCTTGCAATACCGCCGCTGTGACAGAAAACATGGCAAATAAAATTGCCGTCGGCGCATACCAGCGCAGCACCTGCTCGCCGAGCGGATCATAGCTGTAAAACGCCGCATACACCGGCTCTGCCAAGATTGCCATTCCTACCACCGCAGGCACTGTTAAAAACATGACAACTTGGAATGTTTGGTTCAAATATTTCCGCAACGATTTCCGGTCGTCGGCAACATACGCTTTCGTAATCGTTGGAATGAGTGTTAGCCCAAATGATGTCGCAAGCGTCACCGGAATAATGACAAGTTTTTGCGCCCATAAATTAAAAATGGAATACGCTTCTTCGGAAATTTTCGCAAGCCCTATGCTCGCCATCGCCCGGTTAAACGTAAACTGGTCAATGAGCTGATAAAGCGGAGTAGCTAGCCCTACAAACACAAATGGAGCTGCGTACATGATTAATTCCTTATACATCTCTTTTAAAGGAGGATGAAGCTGTCCGCGATCTTGCGCCAGCAGCTCGTTTAGATGTGCTTTCCGTTTCCACCAATACCAAATTAAGACCGCAAGTCCTCCCAAAGCGCCAACAAATGCCGCAAATGTAGCTAAACTAATTGCCGTCACTAGCGATCCGTGCATCACGCGCAGCACAATATAACAGCTGGCAAGCAAAAAAATAATGCGGACAAACTGTTCAACGACTTGCGATAAAGCAGTCGGGCCCATCGATTCATGGCCTTGGAAAAAGCCGCGTATTAAACTCATCACAGGCACAATGATAAGAGCGAAACTAACTGCGCGAATAACAGTGACAACATCGTGAACGGAATTCCCTTTCACTTGCTCCTCAATCACGAATGGTGCAATCCAAGGAGCGATCATATAGAGAACAATACACGCTACGATACCCGTTATCGTCATTAATAATAGT
Organism: Thermaerobacillus caldiproteolyticus; assembly: GCF_013761245.1. Classification (GTDB taxonomy): domain Bacteria; phylum Bacillota; class Bacilli; order Bacillales; family Anoxybacillaceae; genus Thermaerobacillus; species Thermaerobacillus caldiproteolyticus. The sequence goes on from NZ_JACDUT010000001.1 coordinate 599,276, forward strand.
CCGGAACGGAATAACCGATAGCCGGTGCGATACTCCCCTAATGCGTTATATTTCGACACAAATTTCGAAACAGCAAGCGGCACCCCCGCCGTAGCAAGGCTAATAAAAATTTGGTAAGGCACGTATCCATACGAATAAAGTGCTCCACCTCGCTCTCCAACGAGCGGATGAAACGGAATTACATACACTAACCCGAGAATGCGCGACAACATTACACCTAACGTCAAAATAAACGTTCCACGCAGCAATTTTGAAGATGACATAATATCCCTTCCCTAGTATGACAGCTTTTAAAACGATAACTACTGTATTTTATCATAATCGTTATCTAGTCGAGAAATTTTCTTCTCTTGACTATAATAGAGAAAGAAAGGCTGGTGAAGCAAGTGACATATGATGTTATTGTTATCGGCGGCGGCCCGTCTGGATTAATGGCAGGGATTGCCGCAGCAGAGCAAGGAGCAAAGGTGCTTCTCGTCGATAAAGGAGACAAGCTTGGGCGCAAACTCGCCATTTCCGGGGGTGGACGGTGCAATGTGACAAATCGTTTGCCTGTCGACGAAATCATCAAACATATTCCCGGAAACGGCCGGTTTTTATACAGCGCGTTTTCTGTGTTTAACAATGAGGACATTATTCGCTTTTTTGAACGTCTTGGCATTCGTTTAAAAGAAGAGGACCACGGTCGGATGTTTCCTGTAACGGATAACGCGCAGTCGGTAGTAAACGCGCTTATCAATCAACTAAAAAAATTAAACGTAGACATTCGAGTGAACACACCGGTGGCAGACGTCGAATACGAAAATGGAAAAATCGTTGGCATTACGTTAAAAACAGGAGAATTTATTTCTGCCAAATGTGTCGTCGTGGCTGTTGGCGGCAAATCCGTTCCACAGACAGGCTCAACCGGGGACGGCTACGCCTGGGCAGAAAAAGCAGGACATACTGTAACAGAGTTATTTCCAACTGAAGTTCCTATTACATCAAAAGAACCGTTTATTCAACAAAGAACATTACAAGGTCTTTCGCTCCGAGATGTGGCGTTAAGCGTGTTAGATCCGAAAGGGAAACCAATCATTGCTCATCGGATGGATATGATTTTTACTCATTTCGGCATTTCTGGTCCTGCAGCACTTCGTTGTAGCCAATTTGTTGTGAAGGCGTTAAAAAAATATCAAACTGGCTACGTCACAATGAGTATTGATGCCATACCCGACAAAAACGCTGAAGAAATATTTCAGTCCATCGTAAGCAGGCTCAAAGCCGAGCCAAAAAAAGCGGTAAAAAATGTTGTAAAAGGGATTCTACCAGAGCGGTATTTGCTATTTTTGTTAGAGAAAAACGAAATCGACCCGCAAACACTGGCAGGTACGCTGTCACACGAAAAGGTGCGCTTATTCGTACGCGACTGCAAGCAATTTCAATTCCACGTGCATGGCACATTGCCAATTGAAAAAGCATTCGTCACCGGTGGCGGCGTGTCTGTAAAAGAAATTCATCCGAAAGAAATGTCATCCAAATTGATGGAGGGGCTTTATTTTTGTGGAGAAATTTTAGACATTCACGGCTACACTGGTGGGTATAACATCACTGCCGCCCTCGTCACTGGAAGACTTGCCGGAATGAACGCAGCCAAACATGCGCTAACGAACAGGGCCTAACCGTATTTCGGTTAGGCTCGATAAATGACCATTGCCGAAAAGCAATAAATTTGCTCCCCCTCTGATTCCATCAACGCCACTTCGTATTTAATATCAATCAGCTGTCCCTCTTTTAACCCTGCCAAAAATGCATTCACCGCGCGTTCCAAATCTTTTTCATGCTCTTCATCGAATACTTTCACTTTGTACATTGCCCACTCCTCCTCTACCCGAAGCAAGACATATGGTTTGATTTAATTTTTTTCAATCATCTCCCTTAATACTTGTTCATTTAATCCTTTTTGACAAAACTGAAAAGAAATCTCCTTTATTCGTTTCACACGATCAATAACTTGCCCAAGATGATAAGCGGTGTGTTCGACAAGATGATATAAGCGATGTACATCGATTTTCCTATGATGAAAATTGGCAATACATGCGATCATTTCATCTTGCCATTCATCGAATGTTTTTTGAACATATTCACATAATTTATCCGATGTCCAATCAAAATCCGGAAAATATTCTTCGATCCCTTTTGAAAATGTGATTGTCAGATTTTTCGACTGTAACGTATTTCTTCGAATATGTTCACATATATGAAGAACAATTCCCCCTATGGCATTCATCCCTTTCGCTTCACGCATCCAAAGTTCCTCTCTGCTCAAAACTTGAAGAGCCTGCAATAGCTTGGGTAAATAATGTTCATACATACGATGAAGAGAGATTTTTAAAAACAATAATAAAGCATCATTCTTTTCCATTTTTATCCCCCCTATTAAAAATCTTTTTCCTCTCTCTCCAAAACTCCTTTATAGATTTAATAAAAAATAAAAATCAATGAAGTTAATAAGCCGAAATAGACAACGTATACTACAATATTGTTTCAAAAGAACAATCAGCGAGAGGCGATTTCTTCCAAACTTCACTTTCTTTTTACTAATTCGGTACATCAGGAAGCTGCCATATAACCTTCATATGTATAAACAGGCCGTTAATTTATATAAAAAAGACGGTTTAGAGAATCTACAATCACTTCAATTTAGGAAGTTTTTCAATTCTTAGAGTCTGAAATCCCAGTTCTCAAGCGTATTTAAGCCTTTTCCTCTTCATTAATATGATGAACCTTAGCTCGGTTTCATGTATGTATGAAGAAATAACTAATGCCATTCAGAGTAATAGAAACGTGTTATTTAGCAAATAATAATTCGAACCAAAGACTATCAATCAATTGCATAAATCTTAGACATTCTTGAACGAATGGCAACAGATTGACTTTGGCTAAAACTTTTCCTTCACAGTACCCTACATCATCCACACAGATGGAAACAACAAAAAAAGAGGGATAGTATGACAATTCAAGAGATGCGTATATCCCATTTTCATTCAATTCCGTTACCTCCGCAACAAGCAAAGCTAGCACAATGACAAGAGGCAAAATAGACAAAGCAAAAGAAAGAGAATTTGCGAGGAAGAGAGAAAGAATGGATAGTAAAACCAGATAAAACGCTTTCTTTCAAAAATGATTTCGATTTCATATGGAGTGGTCCTCTTTTGTCATGCAAGCATGTAACTTTTTGAACCAAATTCTCCATCTTGCTTACTAATCTGGAAATGGCTTCGTATGAGCCATTTATGACAATTCTGTTTTAAACTATCTCCCCTGACATCATTGATCACAAACAAAACATCAGTGGAGGAAAAAATCCCCCACTGATGAGATACCACTTTATTTCACCCCTACCGCATCAAAGGCCTGCTTCACAGAAGCGACTTCCTGGCTTGTCGAACCGTACAAGTCAGTGGCTGATTGAACAGCGGCAGCACGAAGTTGGCTAAAGTTGGACGTTGGTGTTAAATATTGCGTTAATGCACGATAGAAAATTTTCCCCAATTTATCGCGTCCGATTCCGACAACACTCACACCGTAATGCGTACCGCCTTGGCTAATCAAATAAGCGGCTTTGTTGATAATTCCGCTATTGATATGAACCCCGCCATTATCTTGCGTGCCTGTATAGCGCTTTGAATAGTGATCTGGATCACCATACTTTGCCGGATCGGACATCGAACGGAGCGAATCCCCTGAAATACCAGGTGTATACACATCCTCTCCAATTTCCCAATCTGGATTTTTGTTAGCGTAAAATTCGACTAACGTTCCAAAAATATCAGATATTGCCTCATTAATTGCACCAGATTCGTTTTGATAAATGAGTCCGGCTGTATAATCGGTTACCGCATGCGTTAACTCATGTGCGACCACATCAATACCACCAGAAAGTGGAATAAATGTTTGACCATCACCATCGCCATACACCATTTGCGAACCGTTCCAAAATGCGTTATTATAGCCTTGGCTATAATGAACGGATGATCTAATAGCTGCATTATTTCCGTCGTAACTGAGACGGTTATGAACATTTTTATAGTAGTCATATGTCACACCAGCGTAATAATGAGCATCAACCGCTGGAGCATCATAGCTCGCAAAAAATTGGTTATCTGCATCTGCCCATAAGCTTCCCGGCAATGTCGTACGGTATTTCGCATCATACGTGAAAATCCCATTTCCACGCGTATTATCTTGTAAATAGTAGTACGTAGAGTAGGTTGTATTAATATTTTTTTGATCACCAAGTACTCCTCTTCCCACTCCGACAGTTGATGTTCCTGTTATCGACTTCACATCACCTGGTTTTGCGGCGTCAAGTTGGTTAAATTTATTTAAAATTTTTCCGTCTACGGCATCAATGATATACAGCCAGTTTCCTGGTTCAGGAGTTAAAAAGTTTAAATTGACAACGTACGCTAAAGAAGCCTCGTCCCCATTGACATAAACAACAAACTCGGTGTCTTTTCCCTGTTCATATTCCGGTACTTCCTTTGTTACATTTGCCACTAAATCTTTTTCAGCAATGTCACGCGCTTGTTTCTCACTCAATTTCTTCCCGCTTTTTAAGGATCCTTTCGTGTCCAAATTCGGAATCAGTGTCCCTGATAGCGCCGTCAGCGTGCCATCTTTCACGTGCGCAGTTACTACTGCTCCAAACACAGGAATCCCTTTATACGTTTGTTGGAAGCGCATAAACGTAAAACCAAGGTTATCATTTTTCTTTTCTTTCAATTGTAGAGTATCCTTAGCGTTTTCATGAAATTTAAACTTGTTTTCGTTTTTTTCAACATATTGATAGACGAGTTCTTCTGGGGATGTGCCATTCACTTTCAGCAGATCACCGGAGATGAATTGAGGGGTTTGAAATTGTTGGTTCCATGTAACGTGTTCCGTTGAAGCCAGCGCATTGTAAGGTAAAAATACTTGGGCCGCTAGTCCTGCTGCAAGACCAAACGATGCTAATTTCATTTTCATTTTCCTTTTCATTTTTCATCCTCCTTTATTCTTTGTATTTAGAATATTAACACAATATTTACAGTATTTGTATTGGGAAAAATAGAGTCTGATATAGTTGATAATTCCCTACGTTTTTTTCACATTTTCCTATGCATGAAAAAAGACAGCTAGAAAACTAGCTGTCTTTTTGCTTATTCCTCTTCAAATAATCGTTGCTGGTGGATGTTCATCTTTCGCTGCAATGATGATGGTTGGAGGCGGATGTTCGTCTTTTGCCACATATTTTGGTTCTTGGTCACTACCAATGAGAACAAGTAAACTCATAATACCAAACGTCATGATTCCTAATAAAAGCTTTTTCAAAAAAATCCCTCCTAAATATTTATCATATTTTTTAGAAATTGATAACTCATTTTATAGAATTTGCTTGCTAGTTTATACTTATGACGTTTCTCGTAATAGATTGCCAAGTATTCAGCGTATTGTGCAACATCTTCATATTTTTTAAACCTTTGAAAATAAGGGAGCACTCGATCTTTCATAAATGTTTCAAATTCATTTTCCGAAATATCTTCTGATAGTAAATATTGATAAACTGTGAAATGAAGATAATATTCATAATACGTTGTCATCCCATCTTTTTCCCTCTTGAGAAGCTGCAAACTTTCCTCTACATTGGCTAATGCTTTTTTATAGTTTTTGGAAACATAATATTCTTTGATGAGAGAAAACAACGTAATAAATCTAGCTTGTAATGAAGAGTTTCGCTTATACAGCAAACTCTTCTTATAATGCTGAATGGCTTCATAATGCTCATGTTTCATTGACATTAAGTAGCCTAGGTTATGCTCAATCGTACCTAATAATTCGGTATCATTAATGATTTGGGCAATTTTATGGGCCAATGAATAGCATTCGATCGCTTGATCTACTTCTCCGTACCTTCTGTAACAAATACCAAGTAAAATGTGGCATTCAGCGCTTCGCTTTAAATCGTATTCGGATTGGTAAATCGCTAAAGCATGCTGCGCATAGTTAATACAGCCTAATATTCTCCAGAGCCGGCTATAAACAAGCGCTAGTAAATAATGCAAATCAGCTTCTTCCCATTTTTCAAATGATTGGCTTCGAAATCGCTGCTCCGCCTTTTTATAATATTCCAAAGCATCTTCATATTTTTCCTTGCAATAGTAAAGTAGACCTAAAAATTTATAATAATAATACTTCATCACATCATCAAAGGTGTCATACAATTCCCTTAATTTGATCAACAACGCTTCGACAGTATGAATATCTTTTAATAACAAGTGATAGCGCATTTCAAACAACAGAAAGTAAGCGATGGATTCCGCCCCCTGGACGTCATCGAAAGTTCGTTTGATTTCCTCGTACATCCGGGCTGCTTCCTGTCGGTTTTTATCCGTAATCGTTTTGTACCATAATAACAATTTACTTGTTAATTCATCTTGTCTATTTTTCAGGATATTGTTGATTCCCAACCGTTGACAAAGGAGGCGAAGCACTTCTTCACTTGGAACCACTTGATTGTTTTCAATTTTTGATAAATATGATACGGAAATAATTCCGTCAGCCACTTCCTCTTGCGTTAACTTATGTTTGATACGGGAAAATTTTAAGCGATCACCAATCTTCAAATAATACCTACTCCTTCTTAATTTTTTACTAATATAAATTTACTAAAAATTATACACATTTTCTCCTCCAAAAGGAACTACTCATTTGGGCTATAGGAATAGAAATGTCTGAAGACCGTATCGCTTATATGACTATTATATAGTCTGCTTTCTATTGTATTATTGGGAAAATTGGCATAAATTCCAATCACTTATTCAATGTGAAATGACCCAACTTGGGAAAATTTTTTATCGGTCAACGCAAAAAAACCTTCATCGAATCGATGAAGGTTACTCTATTTTATCTCGGTTGATAAGCTAAAATTTGTCTCACAAATTCACGGGAATCTTCTAAATGGCTTTCGATAATCGCCTGCACAATGGCGATGTTGAGATTTTTGTTATCATGGAACATAACGATTCATCAATGACATCTTCTGAAGTAAATCGAACGCATCACGGCTTGATTGGGGGATGCCTAGCAATATGCATGCAATATCAATAATTGCCTCACAGGCACGTTGAATATTTAATAATGATAGAATCTTGCTTCGTATAATTGTTAGCATATTCCTCTTTAATCCGTTTAATGCAACGATCAATGACATTTGCATGTTTATGATCATATCCACTCTCCGTCAGGATTTCACAGCGTTCTTCGTTTATCCTTGAGTACTTTTCATCTTAAATTGATCTTTCTTTACATCGTTGATACAGTTCCATAAAAAATAATTTGTACTTGCAATACGGTTGATGCCAGAGAAATCAACATCACGGTGAAGCAATGTGGCTAATTGTTATGCTAACAGTAGTTCAAGCTATTTCCATTGTCATAGACAATGTCCATATCGCTTTGTCATTGCACTTTCCCTTTTGATTATGAACCAAGCAAGTAATAAGCGTAGGGACTTTCTCGACTAAAACCCATCGTAATGAGTCGCTGTTCCTGTTCTGTTAATGCCAAAGCTGTCACGCCTTTGAAACAGTCTCTCCGTCCCACGCCAGCATACCACCGACCATATTGCGGACTTTGTACCCCATGTCTTGTAAGTAGCGGCAGACGTTTTCACTGCGGGCGCCGGAACGACAGATAAAGATGTATTCTTCGTCTTTGTTAAACTCGTCTAAACGATGGGGAATATCGCCCATTTTAATATGCTTTGCTCCCGGAATCATCCCGAATGCAACTTCCTCGTCTTCGCGCACATCAACTAAGTTCAGTTTTTCACCGCGCTCAAGTTTTTCTTTCAATTCTTCCGCCGTAATTTCTTTAATCCCTTCCATCGTCAAATCCCCTTTCAATTTATGGCCCCTCACAGAAAAAGTGAGGGGCTTAATTTTAATTTGCAACAATATTCACTAATTTACCAGGTACGGTAATCACTTTTCGCACTGTTTTTCCTTCGATTTGTTCTTTAATTTTCGCATCTTCCATTGCGAGTTGTTCTAGCTGTTCTTTGGAAGCATCCGCCGGTACATGCAATTTCGCACGCACTTTGCCGTTTATTTGGACAACAATCTCCACTTCGTCTTCTACTAATTTTGCTTCATCGTACGCTGGCCATGATTCGTATGCGATCGTACTGTTATGACCAAGTTTTTCCCATAATTCTTCAGCAATATGCGGGCAAACCGGTGATAACAATTTCACGAATCCTTCCATATACGCTTTTGGCAATACCGGCGCTTTGTACGCCTCGTTAATGAATACCATTAACTGAGAAATTGCTGTATTAAAGCGAAGTGCTTCATAATCTTCCGTTACTTTTTTCACTGTTTGATGGTACACACGTTCAAGCGTATCTGTTTCAGGATTGTCGACGATGTTCGGATTTAACTCGCCATTTTCTTCGACAAACAAGCGCCAGACGCGGTCTAAGAAGCGACGTGCTCCATCCAATCCTTTTGTCGACCATGCGATCGATGCTTCAAGCGGCCCCATAAACATTTCATAAAGACGCAACGTGTCAGCACCGTGGCTTTCAATAATGTCATCCGGATTGACGACATTGCCTTTCGATTTGCTCATTTTTTCATTGTTTTCGCCAAGAATCATACCTTGGTTAAAGAGTTTTTGGAACGGCTCTTTTGTTGGTACAACGCCGATGTCATATAAGAATTTATGCCAGAAGCGCGCGTATAACAAGTGAAGAACGGCATGTTCGGCGCCGCCGATGTACACGTCAACCGGAAGCCATTTTTTTAATTTTTCAGGGTCGGCTAGCTGGTCAGGATTGTGCGGATCAATGTAGCGCAAATAATACCAGCAGCTTCCTGCCCATTGCGGCATCGTATTTGTTTCACGACGGCCTTTTTTGCCCGTCTTCGGATCGACGACATTGACCCAATCCTCAATATTCGCAAGCGGTGATTCCCCTGTGCCTGACGGTTTAATTTGATCGGTTTTTGGAAGCATAAGCGGAAGTTCTTCTTCAGGAACAGGTGTCATCGTGCCGTCTTCCCAGTGAATAATCGGAATTGGCTCGCCCCAGTAACGTTGACGGCTGAATAACCAGTCGCGAAGACGATATGATACTTTCTTTTCTCCTTTTCCATTCTCCTCCAACCATTCAATCATTTTTTGAATCGCTTCTTCTTTATTGAGACCGTTTAAAAAGTCGGAGTTAATATGTTCGCCATCGCCTGTGTATGCTTCTTTCGAAATATCGCCTCCAGCGACAACTTCTTTGATTGGCAAATTGAATTTTTTCGCAAACTCATAGTCACGCTCATCGTGGGCTGGTACCGCCATAATTGCACCTGTACCGTAGCTCATTAAAACATAATCGGCAATCCAAATTGGCAGCTTCTCCCCATTTACAGGGTTAATCGCATACGCTCCCGTGAAAACCCCTGTTTTTTCTTTCGCTAAATCTGTCCGCTCAAGGTCACTTTTGCTTTTAATTTGGTCTAAATACGCCTCCACTGCTGCCTTTTGCTCCGGTGTCGTAATTTTTTCGACAAGCGGATGCTCAGGAGCTAACACTGTATACGTTGCACCAAACAATGTATCTGGACGAGTCGTAAAGACAGTAAATGTTTCATTATGACCATCGACTTCAAAATGAATGTGCGCTCCTTCTGAACGGCCGATCCAGTTGCGCTGCATTTCTTTAATACTTTCCGGCCAGTCAAGCTCCTCTAAATCTTCAAGCAAACGGTCAGCATATGCCGTAATGCGAAGCATCCACTGTTTCATCGGCTTCCGAATGACCGGATGGCCGCCGCGTTCACTTTTTCCGTCAATAACTTCCTCGTTCGCCAACACTGTTCCTAACGCCGGGCACCAGTTGACAGGCACTTCATCCATGTAAGCTAAACCTTTTTCATACAATTTTAAGAAAATCCATTGCGTCCATTTGTAATAATTCGGATCAGTCGTATTGACTTCACGATCCCAATCGTACGAAAATCCTAATGCTTTAATTTGCCGACGAAAGTTATTAATGTTTTTCTCCGTAAATTCCGCGGGATCGTTACCTGTGTCTAGTGCATATTGCTCAGCCGGCAAACCAAACGCGTCCCATCCCATCGGATGAAGCACGTTGTAACCTTGCATTCGCTTCATGCGCGCTAAAATATCCGTCGCCGTATAGCCTTCTGGGTGGCCAACGTGGAGACCGGCACCAGATGGATACGGGAACATATCAAGCACATAAAATTTTCGCTTATCGTCATTGTCTATTGTCTTAAACGTTTTATTTTTTTCCCAATATGTTTGCCACTTCTTTTCGATTTCACGATGGTTAAAACTCATCTTGTTTCCTCCTATCTATCTCTTTCTTATTTGACCATTGTTAACAAAAAGGCGATGGAAAAAACCTCCCGCCCCTGAAAAAGGGACGAGAGGTTGAATTTCCCGCGGTACCACCCTTATTAGCACGCAATAAGCGTGCTCGCTTCAATCGTTAACGCAGATTCACGGCGAACATTACTAGGCTACAGAAGCTGTTTATGTTCGCAACTCCAAGGCGAGTTCGTGAACAAACTTCGGTTGACTTGCACCGACCGTCAACTCTCTGCAGTCCGTTTTGTCCACTACTACTCCTTTTCACCGTTATTTTCCAATATTTTTATACCTAATATTTTAAAAAATTTGTCGCCTCGTTGCAAGTGGGGGGAGAGAAAAATCATTTTTTGTCAAAACTAATATGCTTGTTTTGCCTGTTATTAATATTCATCAATACTAGCTCGTTAGTTTATTATTTATAGTAAGAAATAAATTAGCTATTCGATTTTCGTCCACATTTCTTCTGGATTTAATTCATAAATGCCGTTTTCACGATACATATAGTTATTGATGATAAATTCGCGGCGAATGGTCGCATAATCATCATGAAATTTTTTAATGTACTCATTTAATTCTTTCTCTTCGTATTTTTTCCCCTTTTGTAATCCTTTTAACATATGCTCCAGCACGATAAGCTTTTTCTTTCGTTGAGCTGGGATATTTTTCAAACGCCCGTCAGTTGTAAAAAAGTTTTCAATCACTTTTTGCCGTTCTGCCATCACATCTGTCATGTCTTTTTTCACCTCATCTTGTTCAGCCAAATTTATTAATGATTTCGCATAATGCTTGATCACGGATCCATTGAGATAAAAATAAATCGTATTCCCGTCGCGCCGTTCGTAAACAGCATTGACTTCACGCAATCTTTTAAGATGATGTGTAATTGTCGCTGGAGTAAGACCAAGTTTTCCTGCAATCGCCTGACCGTGCAGCGGACCTTCAGAAAGCATTTTCATAATGCGAAGACGCGTTGGATCTCCGATCGTTTTATAAAAGATCACTAACCGATTGAGCTGCATAACCCCACCTCGATATTAGATGATCACCTAATTAGATATTTATCTAATTTCGGTTCATTTGTCAATAAAAAACACACCCGGTTGACCCGAGTGTGTTTAGCCCATCGTAACTGTTTGTTTTTCTTTGTTTACACATTTGTTCAATTTTCGATCATATAAAAGAGTGGTTATAAATGAAAGAGAAGAAAAGATGATGAGTGCAACAAACAATGGCTTTATGCCAGCGGTGTCAACGATAAAGCCACCGAGAACAGGGCCGACCATTCTTCCGGCGGTCGCTGTGCTGTTGACAAACCCTTGGTAAAAGCCCTCTTTCCCTTCCGGTGCTAAGCGGTTTGCTACTGTCGGAATCGCCGGCCATACAAGCATTTCGGCAATCGTCAATACAATCATGGCCAAAACGAAGTCGAAAAATGACGTTGCTTTCAGCAAAATGGAAAAGGAAACGATGAAAATGGCAAAGCCAATAAGCATTTGCCTCTTTACTTTCTGCATCCAGCGCTGAACAATCGCCGATAACAGCGGCTGGGCAAGAACAATAAGCGCTCCGTTAATCGTCCAAAGGAGGCTGTACTGCTTGAGCGTCATGGTCAACTCCTGCGTATACGTCGCAATCGTTGTCGACCATTGCACATAGCTTACCCAACATAAAAAATACCCGACGCATAGCGTCACCAGCGCATTCCAGCTTGCGCGACTTCCAATAGAAGCTGTTCCTGGCCTTTCGTTTTGCTTTTCAATTCTCTTGGCAACGCGGACGTTTTTTAAACCGATCGATATCATTAAGAAAAAACCAACATATAACAGTGCATTCGCTATAAAAATGAACGCAAACGAATAAGACGCAACAAGCCCTCCAAGCGCGGAACCGATGGCGACGCCGATGTTTTGCGCGACATATAAAGCATTAAACGCGCGCCTTCCCCCCTCCGGCCAAATCGCACCTGCATAAGCATAGGCAACAGGGAATACAATACCAGTTCCAAAGCCAATAATCGCTAAAAAGATAGCATAGTGAGGCCACCCATGAAAAAAGACAAGCCCGATTAATGCTGTTAATGTGATTACAATTCCGAGCATAATCGACTTGAAGCCGCCGATTTTATCGAACCACATTCCACCGACTAAATTGCCAACCACGCTTGCCCCTGAATTTATCATTAACACAATCCCGGCAATAGACAGCGATTTTCCAAGATGCTCATGAACGTAGATGGCATTCATTGGCCATAAAAAAGAGGCCCCTGTTACATTCATGGCCATTCCAATAATCAATATATAAAGAGCACGGGGCATACAAAATTCCTCCTAGAAATATTTCGAGTTTCAAAATCATTGTATTCATTTTTGCCAGTGAACGCAATGAAAAAAGGAGACGATTTCCATACCATTTCTCCTATACTTTATTGTAAAAATAGGGCTGTCCCCTTTACTAGGTCAGCCCCTAAAAATTAATATGGTTACTCTTCCACATGCTGCTTTGATTTTTGTGGCTGTCCGCCTGTTTGCTGGTACGCCTTTTTGGCTTGTTTAACAGGGGCAAAATCATTGCCTAACTCGATATCGTTATTATTTATGCTATTTCTTTTTTTTTGCTCTGGATTGTTTTGCTTGGAACGCTTTTTCATGACTGTCCTCCCTAATTATCTAACAAAATCATTTCATTTTGCAGTTGCTCTAATTGCAAGCGCATGCGATGCAATTGTTCGCGCTGCTGAGCGTTGCAGCTTAACGCCAAATGAGCTAAGTCGTTCACCGTATCTTCCAACATTTGTTGCGCCTTTGTATATTCTGTGTCATTATAGTGCTCTTGTTTTTTTGCTTCGGTATATTGGTCCTTTACATAGCGAATGACGTCTTCACAACGTTGTAAAAACTCATCGACTGACTGCCGCGTCGCCATATTCTTTCCCTCCAACGAAAAAAATGGTCTTTCTCACGATTAATGTGCACATTTCTTTTTGCGGTTATGACGTTAATGATTGGCAAATATCGATTTTTCTTATGAATCATGTTACAATGCTAAAATGATACGATTTGCAAGCTAAGGGAGGGGCCTGTGGTGAAACAGTCCAATCCATTTCCATATGCGAATGACAATAAACGTTATCACACATGGAATTATCATTTACGGCAAACATTTGGTCATAAAGTATTTAAAGTGGCGCTAGATGGTGGATTTGATTGTCCGAACCGCGACGGTACGGTTGCTTACGGCGGTTGCACGTTTTGCAGCGCTGCCGGTTCCGGCGATTTTGCCGGCAATCGCGCTGATGATTTAGTGACACAGTTCAATGCAATTAAAGAAAAAATGCACGCTAAATGGAAAGACGGAAAATATTTAGCATATTTCCAAGCGTTCACGAACACGCACGCTCCGGTTGAGGTGTTGCGCGAGAAATATGAAACAGTCTTAAACCTTGAAGGCGTTGTCGGCTTATCGATCGCTACCCGACCTGACTGCCTTCCAGATGATGTCGTTGAATATTTAGCAGAATTGAATGAACGTACGTATTTATGGGTCGAACTCGGACTACAAACTGTACACGAGCGAACAGCGTTATTAATTAACCGCGCCCATGATTTTGAATGTTATGTCGAAGGAGTGAATAAACTTCGCAAACATGGGATTCGCGTTTGTTCGCACATCATCAACGGCCTGCCTCTTGAGGACTATGATATGATGATGGAAACGGCAAGGACAGTCGCCAATCTTGACGTACAAGGGATTAAAATTCATTTACTGCATTTGCTAAAAGGAACGCCAATGGTAAAGCAATATGAAAAAGGAATGCTTAAATTTTTATCGTTCGACGAATATGTCAACCTCGTATGCGATCAACTAGAAATTCTTCCGCCGGAAATGATCGTCCACCGCATTACAGGAGATGGTCCAATCGATTTAATGATCGGACCAATGTGGAGCGTTAATAAATGGGAAGTGTTAAATGCTATTGATGCCGAACTAGAGCGTCGCAACAGCTATCAAGGAAAATATTACAAAAAAGAAGTGGTCAAATAATGAAATTAATCCGCATTCTTCCGTTTGCTCACGCGCTGATGGATATCGCAGTACAAGAAGGTGATATTGCCGTTGATGCAACAGTCGGAAACGGTCATGATACGCTTTATTTAGCAAGACGAGTTGGAACAACAGGGCGCGTGTTTGGGTTTGACATTCAAGCACAAGCGATTGAAAATACGACAGCCCGGTTAAAAGAACATGGTGTTCTCGACCAAGTCACGCTGTTTCAGGCTAGTCATGACGAACTCATCCATCAAATCCCAGCTGCCTACCATGGTCGTATTACCGGGGCGATATTTAATCTCGGCTATTTGCCGGGTGGTGATAAACACGTCGTCACAAAGCCCGATTCGACAATCCGGGCCATTGAACAGCTGTTAGACATCATGGCTCCTGAAGGGATCATTGTTCTTGTTATTTATCATGGACATCCAGAGGGAGCCATAGAACGCGATGCGTTGCTTAAGTATGTACAAACTCTCGAGCAACAGCGAGCGCATGTCTTACGTTACGAGTTTATCAATCAAATCAATCATCCACCATTTATTATTGCCATTGAAAAAAGATAAATGAGGCCGTCTCTTACATGGAGACAGCCTCATTTATTTTGCAATAAGAGGGGACATTTTTTGCCACATTCGATACGCTTTTCCGTTCCAATAAAAGAACCGCGAAACCATTCCTCCATACTGAACGAGCTGTTTAGCAAGCCGTTCAATCTCTTTTTGCTTTTTTACTTTTTCGTCAGATAAATATAACCCTAATAATCCGCGATGAATGAGACGATGGAACGACCCGTGCGGCAATTTGCCCACATGGCGATCCGCTTCTTCAATAAAATGACATAACCGTTCGATTAACATCGATTGATTTGGATAGTAAAAACAAAAGTTTAAGTCCCCACCTAAGCGATCCTCTTCTTGATCAATGAAATAATCAAGCAAAATATGTAACCCTTGAATGTATGGAAAATATCCGTTGCGCACTTGTCTTGCCATTTCTTCATTAAACGTTTCGGTAAAGGCATAGGCCACTAAACAAAAAATGCCTAACGTTGAACCGGAACATGCGGAAAACTCGTACCATTCCATTGGTGGAAGTTCATTTTTATATTGCTTAAACCATTGCTCAAGACGCGGTACGCGCTCATCGATTCGCACATGCTTATGAACTTGCAAATCGCAGTAATACCCTGCTAACTCCTGTAAAAATGGAACAATTTTTTCATAATGCTTCACCTGTTTAAGCACACCTTGGCATGTTCGAACAAGTTCGTGAAGATAGCCGCCATCGTCTTGTTCATTACGATGGCGATAATAATTAGAAACATCAGCATCGATAGACAATGCATCAGGCATCGACTCATGCAAGGCACGAAAATCAAGAGGGTCAAGCGATGTGCTTCGGTCGCATAAATTATCAAGGTAGTCGCTAATCGTCTGATAAGCCACGATAAAGCGAATGCATGCTTCCATATTCGCTTCCGCCAGCAGTGCCAAAATCGCTCCGCCTTCACAGTGAAATGTTTTTGTTTGAATGCTGGCTAATGCCTGTTTTCGTAATTCTGGATCCGGAATGGAATCGGCTTTTTGCTTCCAATAAGCTAATTCACGATGTACGGCAGGAAATACATCGCGATATACTTTTTTCATTAAACTAACAGGATGTGTAGGAATTTTCAACAAGCTCACCTCAGCTACATTTGTTACAACAAGCTTTACATTGTTCATCGATGCAGTTGACATTGCGTATCTAAAAATGTCTTGGCATATAAAAAGACATCGTCACGTTCTGGTTCGTTAAAGATTTCATGATATAATTTATTCCATTCTTTATATACTTTTTCTGATATTAGCAATTTGGCAAACCATTCTTTTACAGCCACTTTATCAACAATTTTATCGTCTCCGCCTTGCATGAGCAATAGTGGAATATCCGGGAATTTGTCAATATTGCGATAAGCCAATTGCATTGCTTTAATCAGTTCCCGATACCAACGAACAGATACTTTCGTAAAGTAAAGGGTATCGTTTTTATCCGTTTCATGCACTTCTGTATTTCTTGTTGCCATTTCAACAGACAGTCCCGAGTCAAACAGCATGGAAGGCATGACATAATTGAACACTCTTGACAACAAATCAAGCCCTTTAGATGGGTACGTGACAAGTCCTAAGCATGGTGAAGAAAGAATAACCCCTTTAATCGGAAGACGCTTTTCCTGTAATGTACGAATGACGACAAGTCCCCCCATACTATGCCCAAGCAGAAAAATCGGCAAATGAAATTCCTTCGCCGCTTCCACCCAATCAGCTACTTCATTAATATATTCATCAAAAGATTGAATATGTCCGCGCTTTCTTCTTGTCGTCGTCCCCTGTCCCGGCAAATCTCCTGCTACGACGTGATAGCCGTTTTCACACCATTTTTTAATTAGCCATTGATAACGGCCGTGATGTTCTGCTGCCCCATGAACGAGGACAATCGTTCCTTTGGCTTGATCCGCTTCCCATTTCCACATAAACATCCCTCCATTTACGAATCGTTAAAACATTTGTACAATGAGCATACAAGCAAATTTATAACGAAAGGAACGAAAGCGAATGATTTATCCTTACAAAGGGAAATTTCCGAAAATTGCTGAATCCGCGTTTATCGCTGATTATGTGACGATTACCGGCGATGTCGTTATCGGCGAAGAAACAAGCATTTGGTTTAACACCGTCATTCGCGGTGATGTCGCCCCAACCATTATTGGCAACCGCGTCAATATTCAAGATAACTCTATTTTACATCAAAGTCCAAACAATCCGCTTATTATTGAAGATGATGTCACCATCGGTCACCAAGTGATTTTACATAGTTCCATTATTCGAAAAAACGCATTAATCGGAATGGGATCAATTATTTTAGATGGCGCTGAAATTGGAGAAGGGGCATTTATCGGCGCAGGAAGCCTTGTCCCACAGGGAAAAAAGATTCCTCCTCACATCCTTGCATTCGGCCGCCCCGCTAAAATCATTCGTGAATTAACAGAAGAAGATATACGCGAAATGGAACGAATTCGCCGCGAATATGTCGAAAAAGGTCAATATTATAAATCATTACAACAGCGGTAATCGATCACAAACATTATTGGACGATAGAATTGAACAATATGTTATGTTATGATAGTCATTGGAATTTAGAAAATAAGGAGTAAAAGCATGTCGTCTATTGCCTTTTTTCTTTTTATTTTAATCGCTCTTTGCATGGCTATCTACTTACTTAAATCATTATGGAAAACAGCGCTCGTATTCTTTTGTCTATTTTTCCTTGCCATTCCGTTATTCCGTCACCAGGAAATGCAAACGGTCATTGAGAAATTCAAACAATCTAATCTAGCAAAAGAAGAAGCAGCCGTGCGAAAAGTGATTTCTTCGTTTGTCCATGAAGAAATCAAGCCGCTTGTACTGCTGGATGTCCCTCTTGTTCGTCAGCTCCCTGAATTACCGCGCGGCTGTGAGGTGACGAGTTTGGCAATGCTTCTTCAGGATGCAGGGGTTCAAGTGGATAAAATGACGCTCGCCAAACAAATTAAAAAGGACCCGACACCGTTTCAACGCCGCAATGGAAAAGTGTATTTTGGAAATCCCAATGATGGCTTTGTTGGGGATATGTACTCGCTCACAAAACCGGGATTAGGCGTTTACCATAAACCGATTCAACAGCTGGCGGAAACCTATTTGCCGAACCAAATCATTGATTTAACGGGAAGCGATTTCAGTGAATTGCAAAAATATCTCTCGAAGGGTTCGCCGATTTGGATTATTACAAATAGCACCTTTAAAAAACTCCCGGCATCAGCATTTCGCGAGTGGGACACCCCAAGCGGGCCGATTCAAATTACGTATTACGAGCATTCTGTCGTCATCACAGGATATGATCAAGACTATATTTATTTTAATGATCCCCTCTCTGGCGAAAAAAATAAAAAAGCACCCAAAGCGGAATTTTTAGAAGCTTGGGTGCAAATGGGAAGACAAGCAATCACGTATCAATCAAATTAGATTGATAGTGGTTGTTTGTCTTTTTTATATAAATGGGAAAAATCGTATTTTTTTTCGACATATACTTGATGCCAAACCATGAATGCAAGCACCGTCCAAATTTTGCGGCTATGATCTGCTTTATTGCTGCAATGTTCATCAAGCAAACGATATAATACGTCTTTGTTCAATAAATGATCAGTTGCGCTCTCTTTGATAATATTCTTCGCCCAGTCATACATTTCATTTTTTAACCAATGGCGAATAGGGACTGGGAATCCAAGTTTTTTGCGGTGTAGCACATGATCAGGAACAATGCCTTCTGCCGCTTTGCGCAAAATGTATTTCGTTGTGTTATTCGCGGTTTTCATTTCCGGCGCAATCTTTGCCGCCACTTCAAATACCGCTTTATCTAAAAACGGCACGCGCAACTCTAAAGAATGAGCCATTGTCATTTTATCTGCTTTTAATAAAATATCACCGCGCAACCATGTATGAATATCAATATATTGCATGCGGTTTACTGGAGGATAGTGCGTCGTTTCGTTATAAAGCGGCGCAGTAATATTTGTATACTCTAAACCGCTTTTATATCCTTTTAACAGCTCTTGTTTTTCTTCTTCGCTATACATTTTGGCGTTGCCGATGTAGCGTTCTTCCATTGGCGTGATTCCGCGTTCGATAAAGCTTTTTCCTTTCACTCCTTCTGGAAGCATGCGCGCAATCACACTTAATGCCGATTTCACCGCGTTCGGCATCCGTTCGAATACTTCTAACGATTGCGGCTCGCGATAAATGTTATAACCACCGAACAGCTCGTCCGCCCCTTCACCTGAAAGGACAACGGTCACATGCTTTCGTGCCTCACGGGCAACGAAATAAAGCGGTACTGCTGCTGGATCGGCAAGCGGATCATCCATATGCCACATAATTTTTGGAAATTCATCCATATACTCTTGCGGCGAGATGACATAGCTAATATTCTCGACACCGAGTTTTTCCGCTGTTTCTTTTGCGACGTCAATTTCGCTGAAACCTTCCCGTTCAAAACCGACAGAGAATGTCTTAATGTTCGGATGGAATTGTTTCGCAATGGAAGCAATGAGCGAGGAGTCAATTCCTCCTGATAAAAATGAGCCGACCGGCACATCGCTGCGCATATGCACTTTGACAGAATCAAACAGCACCTCGCGAATTTGTTTGACAAGCTCCTCTTCAGATTGAAAAACCGGCTGGAACCGTGCTTTCCAATAACGATGAATTGTTAATTTCTCGCCAACTTTCTTTTTAATGTAATGGCCTGGCTCCAGCTTTTTAATGCCGACAGACATCGTCATTGGCTCAGGCACATATTGAAACGTTAAGTAATGTTGTAGCGCCTCATAATCTAATAAATCATTTTCGAGCGCATGTAAAATGCTTTTCTTCTCAGAAGCAAAAAACGTCCGCCCATCTTGTTCCATATAGAAAAACGGTTTAATGCCAAACGGGTCACGCGCAGCAAAGATCGTTTTCTCCTCTTTATCCCAAATGATAAAAGCAAACATGCCGCGAAGTTTCTCGACCGCTTTTTCTTTTTCATGACTATATAGCGCAACAATTACTTCTGTATCGGAATGTGTGGCAAATTCGTATCCCTTTGCAAGCAACTCTTCGCGCAGTTCAATGTAGTTATAAATCTCTCCATTAAAAATAATCCAATATCGTTCATTTTCGTACGATAACGGTTGATGCCCCGCTTCCAAATCGATAATGCTTAACCGACGAAACCCAAAATTGACATAATCATCGAAAAAATACCCATCATCGTCTGGACCGCGGTGTGTAATCATATCGTTCATTTCTTCAAATGTTTTTTTCCATTGTTCGTCCATTGTTTTTGGATGGTCATGAATGCAACCAATAAACCCGCACATGTTGTTATTCACCTACTTCTTCATATTCAACTCGTAGATTATACCACATATTTGGACAGTTGAACTATTACATTTAGTTTACCCGATGGAAACAGATTCGTAACAAAGTCTTTTTTTAATAAGTCGCAAAAAAGGCTCTTTTTGTTGCACACATATTTGTTTCGCAAAAAAAGAGAGCTACATATGATAATGTAACTCTCTTTTTTTCATTCATTGCTTAGCTGCTAATGCAAGGGCTTGTTCTTTCAATGCTTCAGCTTTGTCGGTACGCTCCCATGGAAGATCAATATCCGTGCGACCGAAATGACCGTAAGCCGCTGTTTGTTTATAAATCGGGCGGCGCAAATCTAACATTTTAATAATGCCGGCAGGGCGAAGATCAAAATTGTTGCGTACTACTTCAATTAAGATGTCTTCCGATACTTTGCCCGTACCGAATGTATCGATAGAGATGGAAACAGGTTTTGCTACCCCAATCGCATACGCTAATTGCACTTCGCATTTATCAGCAAGCCCAGCTGCGACAATGTTTTTTGCCACATAGCGCGCCGCATACGCAGCAGAACGGTCTACTTTTGTAGGGTCTTTACCAGAGAAGGCACCGCCGCCGTGACGAGCGTAACCACCGTACGTATCAACGATGATTTTCCGTCCCGTTAATCCAGCGTCACCTTGAGGTCCGCCAATGACAAAGCGACCAGTTGGGTTAATGAAGTATTTTGTGTTTTCGTCGATTAGTTCAGCTGGTACAACTGGTTTAATCACATGTTCTTTAATGTTGCGCTCAATTTGCTCTTGAGTAATTTCCGGATGATGCTGCGTAGATACAACAATTGTATCCACACGAACAGGTTTTCCATTTTCATCGTATTCAACTGTTACTTGTGTTTTTCCATCTGGACGTAAGTAAGGTAAAATGTCTTCCTTACGAACTTCTGCTAAACGGCGTGCCAATCTATGAGCTAATGAAATCGGAAGCGGCATTAACTCTTTCGTTTCATTGCATGCAAATCCGAACATTAATCCTTGGTCCCCAGCACCGATTGCTTCAATTTCCTCGTCAGTCATCTGACCTTCGCGTGCTTCTAACGCTTTATCTACGCCCATTGCGATATCAGGAGACTGCTCGTCAATCGACGTTAATACAGCGCACGTATCAGCGTCAAATCCGAATTTAGCGCGAGTGTAACCGATTTCCCGAATCGTGTCACGAACGATTTTTGGAATATCCACATACGTAGATGTTGTAATCTCACCGCTGACTAACACTAATCCCGTCGTTACACTCGTTTCGCAAGCAACGCGGGCATTTGGGTCTTTTGCTAAAATCGCATCTAAAATCGCATCAGAAATTTGGTCACAAATTTTATCAGGATGCCCTTCTGTTACAGATTCAGAAGTAAACAAACGGCGTTTTGTTGACATTTCGTCAATTTCCTCCTCTTTTCTGTTGTGAGCTTTTAGAACACTCAGTTGCATTCTGCGCATTACGTAGATGATACGGTTACTCATTCCCTACTTAGTATAATTCAATTTTGTGATTTATAGCCAAACAAGGGGCATATAAAAAACCTTTCCTTCAACTTCGAGGAAAGGTGATTGCTCTTATATCGCGCCTTTCACTCTTATCGTTCAAGGGCTTTCCCTTGCCACAGGTTAGCACCATTTCACATGTTCCATTGTTGTGACGGTTGCTGGGTTTCATCGGGCCTGTCCCTCCACCAACTCGGGATAAGAGTATCCGTTCAATGACTTATCATATCGTAACTAGATAAAGAAAGTCAATAAATTTTTTATATAAAGTTTTTATCAAAAAAATGGGGAAAATAAATAAAAAGAAATTATGATAAATAGTATGGACTAATAATATAAATGTGTTATACTATTTCCAAGAAGATTAAATTCACAAAAAGGCAGGTTTTGTACATGAACACTGTTGACGTGACAAATAAATTGGCTGTATTGTTACAACAACCAAACGTACTTAAAAATCTATCCGTACCGCAATTAGTTGAAAAGGTTCTCAAGCGAAAAGAAGGAATGTTAACACTAACGGGTGCTGTTGCGACAACAACAGGAAAATATACAGGACGTTCGCCAAAAGATAAATATATCGTCGAAGAAGCATCAACAAAGGCAAAAATTGATTGGGGAACTGTCAATCAGCCAATTTCTGAGGAAACGTTTGAAAAATTATATAACAAAGTTATCGACTATCTAATGGAAAAAGATGAAGTATTTGTATTCAAAGGGTTTGCTGGAGCCGATCCGAAATACCGCCTACCGATTCAAGTGGTTAACGAATTTTCTTGGCATAATTTGTTTGCTCATCAATTATTCATTCGCCCGACACAGGAAGAACTACAAACACATGAAGCTGAATTCACTGTCATTTCCGCGCCGAATTTTAAAGCGGATCCTGCTGTGGATGGAACGAAATCGGAAACTTTTATTATCATTTCATTTGAGCGCCGGACAGTATTAATCGGCGGGACTGAATATGCTGGAGAAATGAAAAAATCGATTTTCTCGGTTATGAATTATCTTCTCCCAGAACAAGGAATTTTACCGATGCATTGCTCAGCTAATGTCGGACAAGAAGGCGATGTCGCTTTATTTTTTGGTCTTTCCGGCACCGGGAAAACAACACTTTCCGCTGATCCAAAACGCCGTCTCATCGGAGACGATGAACATGGTTGGTCAAATCGCGGCATCTTTAATATCGAAGGCGGCTGCTATGCGAAATGCATTAACTTATCGCGGGAAAAAGAGCCACAAATTTTTGATGCCATCCGATTTGGCTCAGTATTAGAAAACGTCATTGTTGACGAACAGACTCGCATTCCTAACTATGAGGATGCTACATTGACGGAAAACACACGTGCAGCTTACCCAATTCAAGCGATTGATAACATCGTTGACCCGAGCATCGCCGGTCACCCAACAACAATTATTTTCTTAACCGCTGACGCCTTTGGTGTCTTGCCGCCGATTAGCAAATTAACGCGAGAGCAAGCAATGTATCATTTCCTAAGCGGCTATACAAGCAAATTAGCAGGCACAGAACGCGGAATTACATCTCCGCAAGCGACATTCTCCACTTGCTTTGGCGCACCATTTTTGCCGCTCCCGGCCACTCGCTATGCAGAGATGCTCGGTAAAAAAATTGCTGAACATAACGTGCAAGTATTTCTAGTGAACACCGGATGGACAGGAGGAGAATATGGGGTTGGTAGCCGCATGAAACTTCAATATACGCGCGCGATGGTGCAAGCTGCTGTCGAAGGAGAATTAGCAAACGTAGAAACAATGAAAGACCCAATTTTCGGCTTAGAAATCCCAGCGCACGTTCCGGGCGTACCAGATGAAGTATTGCATCCACAAAACACATGGGCTGATAAGCAAGCATATGAACAAAAAGCAAAGGAACTTGCCGAAAAGTTCCGGGAAAACTTTAAAAAGTTCAAACACATCGATCCGGAAATTGAAAAACTCGGTGGCCCAATCATTTAAAGACACAAGGGATATCTTCTTTTGAAAGAAGATATCCCTTGTTATTTATATGCTAGTTAATCGAATGTAATGAAATCAATTCATACGTAATCACGGTACGATGATTGGCTAGCTCGATTTTTTTCACCACCGCTTGTCCGCTTGCTTCACTTTGAAGTGTCCGCTTTACCTCAATCGGAATGTCCAATGGATAAATGCGGTATCCTTCTTTTTCAAGAATAAACAAATTGTCTTCGATTCGCTTTTCGTTTCCTTTTGTCACAATGAGCGTTTGAAACTCTAACGGCATGCCCATGAAAATGCACCCCTTTTCTTCCCTTCTTCTCTTTCCATAGTATCACGAACGCGACTGTTGTTTCATCCATTCCGTTAATCGTCGAACCGTTTCACGGTTATGTTGCGGCGGAAAATAATGTGTAAACTTCGGAAAATACCACGTCGTCACTTGCTTGTTCATCTCTTTTAATCGCCGCTCTAGCCGATATGCATGTTCAATCGATACATTTTCATCTTTTTCCCCGTGAATGATTAAAACGGGGGCGTGAATCCGCTCGACTTCATAAAGTGGAGTACGCCATTTATATCGTTCCGGATATTTAGAAGGCGTCCCCCCTATGACCCGTTTCATCATTCTGCGCAAATCCGGTCGCTCCCAATACGTTAATTCTACATCGGAAACCCCACCCCAAACAACAACAGAGCAAACACGCGGCTCAAGAATCGCCGTATGAAGTGCCATTGCTCCACCGCGTGAAAAGCCAAATACATGAATCCGTTCATGATGGACCTTTGGATGGGCTTCTAAAATGCGGAAGGCTGCTAACGCATCATAACGGTCTTCACCAGCGAAGTCTTCATTCCCTTCGCCCCCTTGATTACCTCGGTAAAACGGAGCCATTACGACAAATCCTTCCGCAGCAAACTGAGTAATTCGTGACAGGCGCACCTTACCGACATTTTTAATACCGCCGCGTAAATAAAGAAAGCCATCATACACACCAGCCGCTTTTGGCTCGGCTAAAAACCCCTTTATTTTTAATCCTTGGCACATATACGTGACAAGAGACACGTCAATATGCGGGTTCGGCGATGGGAAGCGATGCTTTTCGATTATTTGTCCATCCATATCTCTCTTCCTTTCTAGGCATTCACACATTTTTGTCACATGCATACGATAAGATAGATTTTCATTCCACCATAAGGAGGTCCGTACCGGTGAAAAAATGGTTTCGAATCGCTATGATGTCTCTTCTTATCGTTTTTCTTATCATTCCAATAACCGCTTGTACCCAGCAAGAAAAGAAAACGGTGAAAACTGTACGTGTTGCTGAAGTGACTCGCTCCATTTTTTATGCTCCACAATATGTTGCACTATCAAAAGGATTTTTTAAAAAGGAAGGGTTAAACATCGAATTAACAACGACATGGGGCGGAGATAAAACAATGACGACCCTTCTTTCCGGCGGAGCAGACATCGCTTTAGTCGGCTCGGAAACATCGATTTATGTCTACAGTCAAGGGACAAATGACCCCGTTATTAATTTCGCCCAATTAACTCAAACAGATGGAACGTTCCTTGTCTCCCGTAAAAAAATCGACAACTTTTCATGGGATCAACTCAAAGGAAGTACGTTCCTCGGTCAGCGCAAAGGCGGTATGCCGCAAATGGTCGGTGAATTCGTACTGAAACAACACAGCATTGATCCGCATAAAGATTTACATTTAATTCAAAATGTTGATTTTGCTAATATCGCGAACGCGTTCGCGAGCGGCACAGGTGACTACGTTCAATTATTTGAACCAACAGCGAGCATTTTTGAACAACAAGGGAAAGGCTACATCGTCGCTTCATTTGGAACGGAATCTGGTCATGTTCCGTATACAACCTTCATGGCGAAACAAAGTTTTATCAAAAATAACAAAGACACGATCAAAAAATTCACGCGGGCTCTCTACAAGGCACAGCAATGGGTCGAAACCCATAGTACAGCCGATATTGCAAAAGCGATTCAGCCCTACTTCAAGGATACGGACATTCAATTGATTGAAAAAGTCGTCGACCGCTACAAAAGCCAAGGTTCCTACGCAACGAGTCCGATTCTTGATGAAGAAGAATGGAACAACTTACAAAACATTATGAATGAAGCAGGCGAATTGCCAAAACACATCGACCATCAGACGCTTGTTGATAATTCCTTTGCAGAAAACGTAATCGACAAATAATCTTGGCAGGTGAAAAACATGAACTTTTTAGTCGTTGACCATGTCTCCCATACGTATTTTACGGAAAAAGCAGCAGTCACTGCGTTAGAAAATGTGTCTCTTGAGATTGAGAAAGGGGAATTTGTCTCCTTTCTTGGTCCTAGCGGCTGTGGAAAAACGACATTACTTTCGATTATTGCTGCATTAATTCAACCAACAAAAGGAAGCGTCATTTTGGAAGGAGAAAAAGTTCATTCGATCCATCCATCCGTTGGTTATATGCTACAGCAAGACTATTTGTTTCCATGGAAAACCATTGAAGAAAACATTTTATTAGGATTAACGATCATGGGGATGAACTCAAATGAAGCAAAACAACGAGCTCTTGATTTACTATCCCGTATCGGCTTAAAAGGTGTAGAAACATATTATCCAAACCAACTATCCGGTGGCATGCGACAGCGCGCTGCCCTCGTGAGAACACTCGCGACGGATCCAAAAATTCTTTTGCTTGACGAGCCATTTTCCGCTTTAGATTATCAAACAAAACTAAAGCTAGAAGAGCTAGTATGGAAAACATTAAAAGAATACAAAAAAACCGCCTTACTCGTTACCCACGATATTGGTGAAGCCATCGCCATGAGCGATCGCATTTTCTTATTTTCCGCAAAACCGGGCCGGCTTGTTCGTACGTTTATAGTTCCAAAAGAATTACGCAACTTGTCTCCATTTCATTCTCGCAACCATACCACATTTTCAGAGCTATTTCAATTTATTTGGAAGGAGCTTGATTCCCTTGAAGCAAACGAATAACCAGATTCAAGTCCTTCATGAACAATACGTAATACGTCTAAAACAAGAAAAACGATGGGTTCGCTTTTTTCAGCTCCTTATTTTCGTTGCGTTTTTCTCACTGTGGGAAATCGCTAGCCGAAACCATTGGATTGACCCTCTTTTATTCAGCTCTCCATCAACTATTTGGAAGCTATTCGTACAAAAAATCGCTGATGGCTCCCTTGTTTCACATACAGGTATAACTCTAGGAGAAACCATCATCGGCTTTATGTTAGCAACATTCGCGGGAACATTTTTTGCAGCATTACTTTGGTGGTTTCCACGTCTATCGAAAATCGTCGATCCTTATTTAGTCATCTTGAACGCGATGCCAAAGGTAGCACTTGGTCCGATTTTCATTGTCGCACTGGGTCCGGGATTCACTTCGATTATTGCGATGGGGACGATTATCTCCCTTATAATCACTACAATTGTTGTGTACACATCATTCAAAGAAGTTGATCCAAACTATATTAAAGTATTAAAAACATTTGGTGCGAGCCGCTTTCAATGCTTTAAAGAAGCCGTTTTACCGTCATCTTTCCCAACAATTATCTCCACCTTGAAAGTAAATGTAGGCTTATCATGGGTCGGAGTCGTTGTCGGTGAATTTCTTGTCTCGAAACAAGGGCTCGGATATATGATTATTTATGGTTTTCAAGTGTTTAACTTTACACTTGTGCTATTAAGTTTACTTGTCATTGCTTTTTTAGCGACCATTATGTATCAAATCGTTGGATGGATAGAACGAAAATTAATCAAAAACCGCTAGAGACGTTCTCATAGTAGCGAACGTCTCTTTATTTCTTCGAGTGTACAAGCCCATACTTGATCTTTCATAATAAAACTAAATCGCTCATCAGCCAGAAGATAATCTGGTAATTCATCAAGCAACACGGGACCGTTCGTCTCCAAATACGTAGACTGTTGACACAATTCTTTAATTTCCGCGAAATAAATATTTTTAACGATGAAGCCTCCCACCTTATACTGCCCAATATACGTTAAACGCTCGACGATTCCTCCCGTTTCCTCTTTTACTTCACGAATCGCTGCTTGTTCCGCTGTCTCTTGTGGTTCTACTTTTCCCCCGGGAAACTCAAGACCACGCTTAGGATGATCTGTCAAAAGCCATTTCTGTTTGTAGCGGCACACTATCCAGACATGACCAGGCTTTTTCGAAAACGGATGGTCAGCAAATGACAATGAAACGCAATTTCCGTAATAATCTGAAAAGATGAACATATTTCTCCAACCTCATCTTGATTGTGCTATTATTTATTTCTTTATTATACAAAAAAGCCACCGAAACCGGTGACTTATTGTTCCATCTTTTCCTCCTGAATAAACCCGAGAGAACGAACATGCTGTTTCGCTTCCTCATTGCCAAGCTTATAAATCAGCTGATAAATTTTTTTCAATGTCTCATCGTAGGCGTCATTTTCACGGTCATAATGATATTGGACATACGGAACGTGTGAACGCCAGAACGCTTGCCAATCGGTTGAATAGTTTTGATCAAAATATTCACGCAACTGAATGATTTCCTCATCGGTCGCTTCAATTTGAAAATCCCACGGAGAAGCTGTTCTCAATTGAGAAATCTCACCTGTTGCCATTGACACATAATACGTTTTTCTCTTTTGTTCCACCACACTTGTCATCTCCTTCTCATCGCCTTGTTTATTGATTAGTGTGGGTGAACATACAGAAATTATGCTTACAAATTTACTAAGGGCGTTCCCGCAACAATTCAATAACTTTTGCAAGAAATTCAGGAATCGGAACCCCTGCGCGCCCTGCGTTTTCAATGATGGAAATGAATTCATTGAGTATATAGAAAAAAATCGTTGCATCACGAATAAAATGGTTATTCCAGCCGATCGCCATATCAAGTAAATGAGACACACCCACTAATATAAAAATAATCAATTTGCGTGCAATGCCTCGGAATCCAACTGCGCTCGATAATTTTCCTTCTATCGCACTGGCGATAACCCCTGTTATATAATCAATGACTACGAAGCAAATGAGGATAATTACTAATAAATCCAAGCTTCCGAACATCGATACCACCATTGAGCCAAGCAAGGATACTCCGAGCACAGTAGGGTATTTATGCACACTTCTCCCCTTCCTTCTGAGGTTGATGATATATTTTATGTAAAAAGAAACTGGGGAGTATAGACATTTTTCCACGCAATAAAAAAACAATCACCCTCGCTATGAAAGGAGAGTGATTGTTTTTTATTCATTATTTTCCAAGAAACGATTTCAACATCCATACATGTTTTTCTAAACTTTGATGAATTCCTAACAACATATCTCCTGTCGTTTCATCGCCAACTTCATCCGCTACTTGCATACCCTCTTTGAGTTCTTGAATCATTATCTCAAAGTCATTTACGAGCGTACCAACCATTTCTTCTGCCGTTTCCTGTCCGGTCGCTTCTTTCACAGAAGCCTTTTCCAAGCATTCTTTCATCGTAGCGACAGGAGCTCCTCCCAACGCAAGAAGACGCTCAGCTAACTCATCAATATGTAGTGCCGCCTCGTTGTACAGTTGTTCGAATTTTTCGTGCAATGTGAAAAACTGCGAACCTTTGACAAACCAATGATAATTATGCAGCTTAATGTACAAAACGCTCCAATTGGCAATTTGTTTATTCACGATTTCCGTTAATTGTTTTGCTTCTGTTTTCATACAATCCCCTCCTACTTTATATGTTTATCCCTCTTTTTGTTCCCTAAAACATCCCTTTTTATGCATTATAAACTATTTGCGTGAGTTCGGTAAAGTCCGCTTCGCATGTACAACCCTTAACGAAAACTTGGCTACATATTGTATTTGCTTTTCCACGCCGTTTTCGTTTTATTCATCATCTTGTAACATAGCTCATTGATTGCTCTACGTTTTCCGTCCTATTATGGTAATATAAAAACATATACAACGAAGGGGGACATAAAGCACTGTGTATACCGTTTTGATTATTTCGCTTATTATCGTCGCTCTTGTTTTAGCATTAAGCGTGGCGACAACTTCAAAAGCCTACCAGTACAAACATACTGTTGATCCGCTCGAGAACAATCCTTATGTGCAAAGTGAAAAAGCCGATAATCAAGAAAATGGCGCAAATCAATAAAACGAAAACATGTCTTTTAGTCATGAATCATAATTACAGAGCAGTGTCGTGAATGTAAGGTTCATTTGGCTGCTTGACTTTTTTCACGGTTTTAATTTTTATGCAAGGAAGAATATTTCCTTTATAGTTCGTTTTATCGATAATCCCCGTCACTTTTACCCATTCATCATTATTAAGCTGCTTAAGTTGCTCCCCGCTCGCTAACATCCCATAGACAGAAGCATCGGCAACGCAGCATGTAACGACGAACCTGGCAATCACAGCTTTCTCTTTTACAAAGTCGGGCTCGCGATATACAAACCCTACAAGTTCAATTTCTTTACCGGTAAACCGTTTTACATTGTTATGAATAATTTCTAAAATTGCCAAGTAGTTTTCGTTCGTAAACACTACCTTCTTAGTAGATGTCAATGCTTCTGTCAGTTGCTTCTTGTTCATGCTTTTTTCTATCGGCTTTTTTTCCGTTTCATTTTGAGACAATTCTGTTAAATATTGCGTTCCATCATCAGAAGATACATTATTTTCAGGCTGTCTTCCGATTTGCACACCTCGCTTAGCAGCGACCGAACTGTCAAGCACTTGACTGGAGAACATCAATCCTGTGATGACCGGAACGATAAATAAGACGGAAACGATAAGTGATTGAAAAGGATGTTTCTTCTCATGATGACCGCATTCGCAATAAACGGCATTCTCTTTATGATCACTTCGCCAAATTTGGATAATGCCGAGAATAAACAATACGCTCATCGCAAAATAAATAAACGGAAACATCTTTGGTGCAATCAATTGCTGAATTTGTCCGGTTACGATTAATTTAAACATTAATAAGGCAAAGCCCAATAAAAGAACTCCCCGCAAAAAAAGATTATTGCTCATTCATTGTCACCCCCTTACAATGACACAAAAATGGTTTGATACAACAAAATGACAAAATAAACCGCACATGTAAGAACAAGTATAAAAGCAACAACAAATCTCGCTCGGAAATAGGCGAACAACATCATCGTGTTTTTCAAGTCAAGCATGGCACCATAAACAAGAAAGGCTAAAATCGCTCCTGCGGAAAAAGCATGTCCAAACGAAGCAGCAACAAAAGCATCTGCTTCTGAACAGAGTGATAACATATAAGCGAAGCCCATCATTACTAGAGGAGAGACAAGCTCATTTGTCCCGATTTGCAAAAGTTCATTTCTGTTAAGAAACGTTTGCAGCAAACTTGTGAAAAACGCGCCAATCAGCAAATATTTGCCTGTATCAAAAAATTCGTCGCTTGCATGATATAATGTTTCCTTCCATTTATTTGTTGTATGTACATGCTCATGCGAGGAAGAAATCTTTGTTTTGAGGGGATTTTTTTGTTGAAAAAGACGATACATGATCAATCCAACTAAAACGGCGACTAAAAAGGCAAGCCCGATGCGGGCAAAAGCAATTTCATTTTTTTGCTGAAACGCATAGTAAGTGGAAGCAAAGACAACAGGGTTTATAATCGGTGCACTGATTAAAAAGGTCATGCCAGCTGCCGGTGGCATTCCTTTTTTAATCAACCTTCTCACAATTGGAATAATCGCGCATTCACAGACTGGGAAAATGATGCCGAAAAAAGCAGCGGAGACAATCGCCACATATGGATTTTTCGGAAGCCAGCGCCGCAGCGTATCTTCTGAAATAAACGTTTGAATGATGGCAGAAACAAAAACGCCAACTAAGATAAACGGAATCGCTTCTAAAATAATGCTTAAAAACATCGTATTAACAATCGCCCACTCTTTTGGCAGCGTAAATTTTATGTTGCTCATTCCGTAAAAAAAGAATAAATACAAAAATAGCAATAGAAGAACAAACGCAAAAAAATCATTTGCCGCATTAGAAATCGCTCTTTTCACACACTCTCTCCTCCATTAGTGTTTTTCCCATTCATTTCATAAATTTTTAGATATAAATCGTAATGTTTCCTATTACCATATATATAGGTTGTCCGAGAAAATATGACTAAAAATAAGTAAAGGCGTACTCAATAGAATAGATCAAAAATGAAAGGAGCAACGTTTTGTCACATGTCTAACAAAACGTTGCTCCCCATATACATAGAATAGATGCAACAAAAAGTAAATTTTCTTCTCAAACAAACAGAGGCTACCTATAGGGTAGCCTCTGTTTTTCTTAACCAAATACTTTCTTTAATTCCTCTTTATCTTGCTCTAACCAGAAACGCATAAGACGTTTAGCGCCTTCTAAGTCATGAAGTTTTGCTTGACCGCATTGTCTTTCCGTTGCCGCCGGAACTTCTGTTGCATTTAATGCGTCTTTCATCGTATCTTCAAGCAAATCGATAATTTCATCCACTGTAGGAGAACCGCTTACGACTAAGTAATAACCTGTTTGGCATCCCATTGGAGAAATATCGATAATATCAAAGTGATCATATTTTTCCGCATGCTTGCGAATATTGAACGCGAGCAAATGCTCGAGCGTATGAATCGCATCCGGTTTCATCGCTTGTTTATTTGGCTGGCAAAAACGAATATCAAATTTATTCACAACGCCATCGCTGCCCACTTTATGAACACCGCAGTGTCTAACATATGGCGCTTTTACCGCGCAATGGTCTAGTTCAAAGCTTTCTACTGAAGGCATATTATCACTCCTAAAATCATTTTCTGGTTATATCATACACTGAAATCCGATTTTTTTCATCTATCTTGTATGAATTGTTAAAATGCAACAAATGTGATGTCTGTCTCTCATTTATGATACATTGTTTATAGTATATTTTATTTATTGGATGTGGTGCGAATGTTAAAAAAATTATTTATCGCTCTCATACGCTTTTACCAAATTTTTATTTCTCCGTTAAAACCACCAACATGCCGATTTTATCCAACCTGCTCTCATTATGGACTAGAAGCGGTGAAACGATTCGGCGCTATCAAAGGGGGATGGCTGACAATCAAACGCATTTTAAAATGCCATCCGTTTCATCCAGGCGGGTTTGATCCCGTTCCTGAAAAGGTAGAAAAACGGAAATAAATTATTGTTCGTATCCATTAACAACTAAATCTAATCTCCCTGTATGCGGGTCAATAATTAATCCGTGCACAGGGACATTTGGCGGTAAAAGCGGGTGATTTTTTAACATATTCACGCTATGTTTTACGCTCTCTTCTACAGAGTCAAAGCCTTTCAACCAATTTTCAAGATCAACACCTGAGTATTTTAACATCTCAAGTCTCTCTTTAGGAATGCCTCTTGCGACCATTTTCTCCAGCATCGCTTCCGCTTTAATTGCTCCCATACCGCAATCATAATGGCCAATTACACAAACTTCATCAGCCTTTAATTCATAAATAGCAACAAGCAAGCTGCGCATAATACTGCCAAACGGATGAGAAAGAATGGCCCCCGCTGTCTTTACAATCTTTACATCCCCATTTTTCACGTTCATTGCCTGCGGCAAGAGCTCCACAAGTCTTGTATCCATACATGTTAAAATAACAAGCCGTTTATCAGGATATTTTGTTGTTTCATATTTCTTATATTCTCTATTCTCAACAAACTTTTTATTGTATTCAAGAATTTCTGTTAGCAGATTCATTGTTCCTCTCCTCCTAGAACTTGCTTTAAAAATAATATAGCATAGCTGTTGTCATTTTCCTAATTTTCTTGTATGATTGATACTGTTAAATCGTAATAATTACGATTTATAAAGAGAGGAGGAAACTAAAATGAACAAAATTCCTATTACTGTATTAAGCGGTTATTTAGGCTCTGGAAAAACAACATTATTAAATCACATATTACACAATCGTGAAGGAAAGAAAATCGCTGTCATTGTTAACGATATGAGCGAGGTAAACATTGATGCGGAGCTCGTTAAACAAGGCGGTTTTTCCCGCACGGAAGAAAAACTCGTGCAAATACAAAACGGCTGTATTTGTTGTACATTGCGCGATGATTTAATGAAAGAAGTTGAAAGATTAGTTGATGCCGGCGGGATTGATTACATTGTCATCGAATCTTCAGGAATTAGTGAGCCAATTCCAGTAGCACAAACATTTACATACATTGACGAAAATCTAGGAATTGACTTAACAAAAAAATGTCGCTTGGATACGATGGTAACCGTAGTCGACGCCAACCGCTTTTGGGCTGATTTTGCATCAGGCGAAAGCTTGCTTGATCGAAAACAAGCTGTTGATGAAACGGATACACGTGAAGTAGCGGACTTGCTGATTGATCAAATCGAATTTGCCAATGTGATTTTACTAAATAAAGTCGACCTTATTCGTCCTGAAGAGGCGAAAGAACTTGAAGGCGTGTTAAAAAAGCTCAACCCGGAAGCGAAAATTATACAAACAACATTCGGTCAAGTACCACTGGACGAAATTTTAAATACCCATTTATTCGATTTTGAAAAAGCTAGTCAAGCTGCAGGCTGGATGAAAGAATTGAATGAAGAACATACTCCAGAAACAGAAGAGTATGGCATCTCTTCATTTGTTTATCGCAGAAGACGTCCGTTCCATCCAGAACGTTTCATGAATTGGCTCGAAAATTGGCCAGTTGAAGTTGTCCGCGCAAAAGGCTTTTTCTGGCTTGCTTCACGAAATAACATGTGCTGTCTTTTATCACAAGCGGGAACATCCATCATGATTCAGGGAGCTGGTGAATGGGTCGCGGTTTATCCAGAAACGGAACGCCAACAAATTCTTAAAGAGGACCCTGAGTTGCTCGCTAAGTGGGATGAAACATATGGGGATCGCATGACGGAACTCGTCTTTATCGGTATCGACATGAATCGCCAAGAAATTGAAACGTCTTTAGATGAGTGTTTGCTGACAGAGGAGGAAATGAATCAAAATTGGGCAACATTTCTGGATCCGCTTCCTGAATTTACTGTTTCCCAATAAATGATTCTAGTTCTCAAATCGTAATTGTTACGATATAATAGCAAAGGAATTTGCTTGTCAAACCAATTATAGAGAAAGGGGCTTAACATGAAAACAAAAGCATTTATTTTATCCCTTTTACTTGTTGTCTCCGCTTTTTTGTATGGTTGCAATGCTGAAAACAATCAAGAACAGACAACGGAAAAAGCAAAAGATGTTTTAACGATTTATACAACCGTTTATCCATTGAAGGACTTTGCAGAGAAAATCGGAGGCAAATATGTAAAAGCACAAAGCGTATACCCTCCGGGAGTCGAAGCGCATACGTTTGAGCCAACAACAAAAACGATGAAAGACCTTGCCGATGCCGATGCATTCATTTATATCGGCCAAGGAATGGAAGGATTCGTCGATCAAACGACGAAAACATTAAAAAATGAAGATGTAAAATTAGTTGAGGCCGCGAAAGGAATCAAGTTTCTCGATTCCACTCACGAACATGACGTCGAAGCTGAAGACGAACACAACGATGAACATCATCACGGTGATAAAGATCCGCATGTTTGGCTAGACCCTGTGCTTTGCATTACGATTGCAGAAAAT
The DNA here is from genome assembly GCF_013761245.1 of Thermaerobacillus caldiproteolyticus. Taxonomy (GTDB): domain Bacteria; phylum Bacillota; class Bacilli; order Bacillales; family Anoxybacillaceae; genus Thermaerobacillus; species Thermaerobacillus caldiproteolyticus. The sequence goes on from NZ_JACDUT010000001.1 coordinate 634,864, forward strand.
ATTAAAAATGCGCTAGTAGAATTAAAACCGGAAGCAAAGGACACATTTGAGAAAAACTTCGCGTCCTTAAAACAACAATTAGAAGATCTTGACCAACAATTCCAAGCGGTAGTAAAAGAGTCACCGAAAAAAGAAATTCTCGTTTCCCATGCAGCCTACGGTTATTGGGAAAAAAGATATGGCATTGAACAATTAAGCGTTGCTGGTCTTTCACCGACAAACGAACCTTCGCAAAAAGAACTGGCGAACATTATTAAAACAGCCAAACAACATGACATTAAATATATTCTCTTTGAGCAAAACGTAACTCCGAAAGTAGCGGAAGTCGTTAAAAACGAAATTGGCGCAGAAGCTCTCCACCTCCATAACTTAGAAGCATTAACAAATGAAGATATTAAGAAAAATAAGGACTATATCACGATTATGAAAGAAAACTTGGAAGTGTTGAAAAAAGCATTACACTAAACCAGCCTATCACGATTAACTATACTATAATGATTAGAGGATAATATGTTCAATATAAGAGCATATATCCTCTTTTTTCATACATATTAGATTGAGAATGTAGATATTAAATAACTCTTAAAAGGGGAAAAACATAGCCCATAGCTGGTAGCGTAGCGAGGTCTCTAAAAAGACTTTAGATGGTGAAGACCTATGAGGGTGCAAGAGGTTCTTTTCGAGAATAACAGCAAAAGATACCATGTTAGTGAATATATCTAGATTAAGGATTAAAAAATTCGAGATCAAAGCAAAACTTTTACTTTGTTAATATAGCTCTGTTAAATGTTCATGAGCAAAAAAGTCATTTACCCCAAAATGCAAAACACCGTTCAATTTTCGAACGGCGTTAAAAACATGAGTTGTTTAATTTTTGAATTCAATACCCCAATGTCCCAGAGAACAATAAAATCGTCTCTTCGTTAACTATCGCACCTTTAGTTGAATAATAGGACTTAACTCATTTTAAATAAAAAGTTTCTTCATTTTTGTCATCCCACTTTATAGTAACTTTTATAGGTTCATCTTCCCTAGTTACTGCACACCCAGAACAAGAAGAGGATATTCGAATGGTTGCTCCTTTATGTATATCTTCCTTTCGAACAGTTTCGCCGTTACCGTCATTAATGACAATCTCTAGGTTCTTAAATTTAGTATCCTTTTCTCCATTTTTATAACCAAAAAGGTAATTTCCATCTTCCCTATTACCACTAATGTTTGCAGAGTATTCTCCTTTCCAGTTCTCACTTTCCCCGGAAAGAAAAATGTGTTTATCACTACATCCGACCAAAATTGAAACCAAAAGAATTACAAATAAGAAAGGTTCTTTCATTGTAACCTCCCATAAAGCTTTACTCTTATACTTACTTATTCTTTCTTAAACTAACTCACCTCGGTTAGTACAATAAAATGGCCTTACTTCTTCTTGAAGTAAAGGTTCCGTCAGCCATCCTTGAAGCGAGCTTCATCACAGATGATGGAAGTTAATTCATTCTTCCAAAGGAGGCAAAATATTTTTTTAATCTCGGTGTTATCCTTTAGAATGATCAACTTGTCATTGTATTGGCTTAACATGTTTAATATTTCTGGTTTGCTTTCGTTCTCAAAATAATAATAATTCCACTCAAACATCTTCATAAATATTTTAAAACTGGGTTTATAGTTTGCTTTTTCAAGCCCAATTTTTTGTAAAATAAATCTCTTTATAATTCTAAATGTCCTTTTAGAGTAGTCTGTATCTAAAAATATAATCAATTCTGCATTCTGAAAACTTGGAAGTACCCATTTATGATGAACACCTTCTACAATCCAAGCAGCAGAATGAATTATATGATTCAAACATTCGTCTCTTTCTTCTTCACTTCTTCTTATATCCCCAGATTTACACCTTTTCCAAACAACGTTATCTAATTCGTAGAACGGAATATTTAGCTTAGACGATAGAGTTCTTGCTAATGTTGTTTTCTCGCTTCCCACCGAGCCAATAATATGTATTTTATTAGGTATATTACTTTTCATCGAGATCACCACTTAATAGATAATTTATATAATCCCTTTTCTGCATAAGTCCGATATTACCTTCTATCTTGTTCAACTAAACTGCTTCGTTAGCCACTCATGCATCACTTCGCGGCACCACAGATGAGGAAAGGTAATTCGTTCTTCCATGGAAGACAACCATGCCGCATTGATGCGGCACCATCAGAAGAATGAAAATACTAATTTTCAGGATCGTTCAATAAGAATCGACCATGTTCTTTAACAGAACCTAATGTATAAGAAATAAAGTTTCTTCATAGCGTTTGACAAAAATAAAAGGTAAGCAAACATATTAAATATGACTTGCTTACCTTTAAGATTTTTAGGTCTTAATAATCCATTTAGTCTTAGTCTGTTTTTATTGTACATGTTTTCTTTTTCCGCTCACAGTACCTTCTGTTCTCTGGAATACTCCGTTCTTGTAATAATGAGAAACATGCTTATTGTAGACACGGCCATCTGCTAAGCCTCGAACGAGTTCTTTTGCTGTTTGTTCATCCATATTCTTGTACCACGTTCCATCTGGATAGACAATAACGACACAAGCATCTTGGCATCTCCCGTTACATCCTGTTCGCGTTGTGTGAATCAAATCATCAGCACCTTGCACGGAAATTTCATTGCGTATAGCTTGCGTCACTTCTTCTTCGCCGCTTCTCATGCAGCTCGAGCCATTGCAAATGAAAATATGATGCTTCATTTTCGAAAAATCCCATGTAGCCATCCTTCTCTCTCCCTCTATATACTTTAAGATAAAAAAAGCTGTTGAAACAACGTCAACAGCTTTTTCGTCATTTTTGTTTCATATTGTATTTTTGCATAAAACGTTCTGCACGGCCGCCGCGCTCAGCAAATTTTTGCTTACCTGTGTAGAACGGATGCGTATCAGAGCTTATTTCTACTTTGATAAGCGGATATGTATTCCCGTCTTCCCATTCGATGGTTTCATTCGACGTTTTTGTCGAACCGCTTAAAAATTTATAACCGCTGTTTACATCCATAAATACAACTTTTTGATAATTAGGGTGAATGCCCGGTTTCATTTTCTCGTACTCCTCCTCAATCTCTATGATTAATCGTAATGATTACGATTTACTGAACAAATTTATTCTACATGAAATTCAAATCACCTGTCAACGCTTCTGACACACAAAAATCATCCGTGGTGACTCAGATTTCTTTTATGTTTGACCGCCATAGTCGCCAAAAACATGTAAAATATGAAAAACATACTTAGCAAACATCTCAGCCATTTTTTCTTGCGTATACAGTTTTACCTTTTCTTGATATGCCCTTTCTCCTTTGATGTCCTTCACAATAATGTTTTTATGACGACGTTTTTGTTGACTTTTCGATACTGCGTAATATCTAATCCTTCTCTTTGTTCACAGGAAAATAGAATTAAATTCTTCTTGAGATAGCCGGGATTCAAATGATCGAATGAAAAATGCCTCCTCTTTTTCATGCATTGCTTATATTGCGAATCACAAGTTCATTTTCCTCATCTTTATCAAAATAACTAAAACTTGCAAAAAAGAGTAACAACATAATCAAAATCTTCCCGACATCGAATATGATCCATCGGCTTGCTTTTGGCAATACGAAGCAATGTTTGCGACAAATCAACACCGACAACGTGTAGTCCTTTTTTGGCAAACCATCTGCTATGTCTTCCTTCGCCGTAACATAAGTCCAATAATTTTTTGTCGGGTGCAAAACCAATAATCAATTTTCTCTAGCTCTTCTACAGCGTGTTCATCATTCCAGTATTCATAAATTTTGACATAATCCTCTTGAAAATGCTGCTCATCCCCCTGTTGCACACTTGATCCTCCTTAAAAACTCAAATCATAATGGGTACGCTTTTGGAAAAGTATTTTAGCCAGCAATATACATCCTGTAAATTAGACTGCATTGAGAATATTTTTTAGAAAAATGTGGACAATAGGGATTAATCATCAAATTAAGGAAAGGAATGTCTTCTCAATGGATGATTTAGTCATCGCACGAAGCTTGTTCGGAACAACAATGGCGTTTCATATTATTTTTGCTACGCTCGGTGTGGGGATTCCACTTATGATTTTATTTGCCGAACTTCTTTATCAAAAAACGAAGGACCGCGACTATGCAGTAATGGCAAAACGGTGGACGAAGGGACTGGCTGTGTTGCTGGGAGTAGCCATCCCGTCTGGAACTATTGCCGGTGTCCAATTATCGCTGTTATGGCCCGGATTTATGGAAGTTATCGGGAAAGTGATGTCTCTTCCGTTTCAAATTGAAATTTATGCCTTTTTCATCGAAGCGCTATTTATGTCAATTTACGTATATGCAGCTGATCGCATTTCACCAGCTATGAGGATTTTGAGTGTTACACTTATTGCGATTGGCGCCAGCGCCTCTGCGATTTTAATTACAAACGTGCACGCGTTCGAAGGAACACCCGCAGGATTCCGGATTGAAAATGGGGAAATCGTCGACGTCGATCCTTGGGTTGCTTTTTTTAATCCAAGCTTTTTTGTCACCGCGGGGCATGTTGTGCTTTCCGCTTTTATGACGGGAGCATTCGTTCTTGCCTCGATCGCCGCCTATCACATGTTACGAACGAAACATCATGAAAGAGTATATCGATTTCATCGTAAAGCGTTAATGCTATCCTTAACTGTTGGTGGTATTTTCTCTTTGTTGACCGCGTTAAACGGGCACGAGTCTGCGCAGCTACTCCACAAATATCAACCAGAGAAACTAGCGGCTGCAGAAGGACTATTTGAGACACAGTCCCATGCTCCTCTTGCCATCGGCGGCTATACAGACCGAGAGACAGAGTCGGTCAAATGGGCGATTGAAATTCCATGGGCATTAAGTTTTTTAGCTGGCAACAGCTTTGATACGGTTGTCAGGGGGTTGAACGACTTTCCAAAGGAATGGTGGCCTCCTCTATTCGTTCATACATTATTTAATGCAATGGTCGGGATTGGATTTCTGCTCATCCTTCTTTCTATTATTGGTTTTGTATGGAATAAAATCATGAAACGGCCTACATTTCCGCACTGGCTAATGTGGTGTTTTATTGCAGCCGGCCCGCTTTCTGTACTCGGCATTGAGTTTGGATGGATTTTCGCTTGTACAGGAAGACAACCGTGGGTTATTTATCGGATGATGAAAACAGAAAATGCCGTGACTCAAACCGGAAACTTAGCCACATTATTTGTCCTTTTCGTTGCCGTTTATATCATCTTAAGCATTGCTGTCGTTCTCGTGTTACGCTATTACTTCCGCCGACATCCTGTGGCAAATGATTTAGAAGAAAAGCCGAATGAAGGCTCCCTTCAAATGTAGGAAGGAGAGAAAGATCAATGACAAACGAGCTTATTGCGATTACTTTAATATGGGGATTTATTTTCATCTATGCGGTAATGGCGACAATGGACTTTGGCGCTGGGTTTTGGTCGATGGTGTATATCAATCAAGAAAAAACAAAAGCTACCAACATCGCAAACCGTTATTTATCTCCGACATGGGAAGTCACAAATGTCTTTATCGTTGCGATTGTCGTCGCCCTTGTCAGCTTTTTTCCGGGGGCCACATTTTTATTAGGAACAGTATTGCTGGTCCCTGGCAGCATTATTTTGCTTCTTCTTGCGATTCGCAGTGCTTTTCTCGTGTTTGCTCATATTACAAAAGAGTATGAAAAAGCACTTACCTACATTTCTGGAATTACAGGCATTATTATTCCAGCACTACTCATTAGCGTATTGCCGATTACACATGGGGAATTTATCGAAATGAAAAACGGAACCCCGGCATTAAATATAAGTCGATTATTAACGAGTCCGCACGAGTACGCGTTTATCGGATTCGCGATTTCGAGTACGCTTTTTCTTTCTTCGTTATTGCTAGCGGATTATTCGAACGTCGCTGATGAGAACGATGCCTATCGTATTTATCGTCGCGATGCTCTTATCCTTGGACCAATATCATTGTTAATGGCACTGTTTATTATGCTTACGATGCAAAGAGAAGCGACATGGTTGTATGAGAAAATGATGAATTACTTACCTTGGCTGATCGGCTCGGTACTTATGTTTTTTGTCGCTGGGATTGCCCTATTTTTACCATCAACAAAGCATAAAGAGATGCGTGGTCGTCCACGCCTTGCCGTTGTAGCGATTGTCATTCAATACTTTCTAGCGAGCTATGCATACGGAAAAGCGCATTTACCATATATGATCTACCCCGATGTCACGATTCAATCTGGGTTTACTCATCCAAATACATTTCGCGCTCTTTTTGCTTCTTATATCGTTGGATTCCTTATACTGTTTCCTGGTTTTGTGTATTTCTGGCGCTTATTTATGAAAGACCAACGTTATGTCCGACAAAAAAACGAAGGATAGAAAAAGCGGCTCCGTTTTCTTCGGAAACCGCTCTCTTAATTCGATTAGGCATGGTTGACAGAGTGGCTACTCAATCGAACGCACATATTCGGCAATCGCCGCAATTTCTCCCGGAGTCAATGTCTCAACCTCTTTTGTTTGATGGCGCTCAATGGCTTCTTCAATCGTTTTCGCACTGCCGTCATGCAAGTAAGGAGCCGTTGCCCAGACGCCGCGCAATGTCGGTGTATCCCATTGTTTTGGTGTGCGCGGATTCGTAAAATGAGCCCGTGCATCTCCCTTAGAAGACTTGTCTTGTGGATTAGCAGTACCGATATCATGTAAATAGTCGGTATTCGCTGTCGTTAAATTTCCCTTTGCATCGACAGCTTTCGTGCTGTCTGTAAAATATTCGCCGCCATGGCAGCTTAGGCAATTCCCTTTTCCGTTAAACAATTTCTCCCCTTCTTTTGCTTTGGCAGTCAAACTGCCATCTTGATTCCGATACGGACTTTTCGGAACAGGAAATGAATTCGGATCATTTAAGTAGGCCAGTATCGCGTCATACATATGTTGTACCTTCGGAGGCAGCGGTTTTCCTGGATCGAGATTCATCATTCCTCCCATTTCGTTTTGCACCGTATGAATGTAGTCGGTGAAATCATCACGGGAGCCATCCCACATAAACAATCCTGTTTTTGTCGCTAAAATGTTGCTTGGCACATTTCGTGGTCCTTTCGGTGTTAACAGCGTTAACTTATTAATGTCCCCATCGCTGTGGCAAGAAGCGCAGCTCATCCAGTTATTTCCTGTGATATTAGTCGCAAATTCATCGCTATTGGCGCTGTAAAATATCGTTTTTCCTTCACGTACAAGCGGCGAAAGCGAATCTTTCGCAATTAAACGGATCGTGCCTTTTACCGCTTTCACTTTTGCATACGGGCTTTTTCCTCCCGTCTGAATCATTGCAAGGTCATGGCTCATCGCATTATGCACAAACAACGTCTTTCCATCTGGCGAAATGACAATCCCGCGCGGATTGTTCCCTTCAATGCGGCGCAAAATTTGTGTCGCGTTCCCACCTCGTTGTAAATCAAATACAACTAAATCTTCACTCCCTGACATAATCGCATACGCCTTACTTCCATCTGGTTGAAAAGCGATATCGTATGGATTAGAGACAATGATCGTTTCATTTTTTACATCTGATACATTGATTTCTGCAAATAATTCCTTACGTTCGTCCGTTAGCTCTTCGTCTTTTTCAAGATCGATGACAGAGATAGCTGGAAAAACGGTTTCTTCAAAATTAATGGGTGTGTCAATGTTCGTTAATAAATGAGGCACATATGCTTTTTTTCCGTCCGGAGCAATAACAATTTGTTCGAGCGTATTTGGAATGCCTTGGCTTTTTTTACGATCAGCTTGATCTGGTGATGGAGCAAGCGCAATTTCTTTTATCACACGGTTTGTTTTCGTATCAATCACACTAATTTTCGCGTCTAAATACTCGGTAACATATAACTTTTTCCCGTCTGCCGTCAGCGCTAGTGCGCGCGGACGATCGCCGATGCTGATTTCTTTTTTCTCTTTTCCTGCTGCCAAATCAAATACGGATAGCGTACCGGAACGATAATTGGCGACATAGAGCGTTTTTCCATCTTGGCTTGTAACAAGCCCGAACGGCTCGATTCCGGTTTTTAAGTGATCGACGACTTTTTTTTCCTTAAGGGAAATGACATCAACTCGGTCATCATGCATACATGAGACGTATAGCCATTGTTCATCAGGACTTAATGCAAGTTGTCTTGGCTCCTTCCCAACTGGAATTTCAGCTTCCTTCTTTTTCGTCTTCGCATTAAGAATCGTTACTGAATTAACATCAATGTTAGCTATATATAACGTATCTCCTTTTTGGTTCATAGCAATATTATCGCTATGAACCGGATAATGGCGAACGACTTTTTTTTCTGATTCAAACACCGGGCTTGCCTGACAACCTGTTAACCATAGAAGCAGCAATATCCCAATGAATAAATATCGTTTCATCCTAATTCATGCTCCCCCGTTTTTAATTAACAAAAAATGAAAATCATTATCATTATATAAAGAAAAGCGGCAAATCTCAATGATTGCCGCTCAACTTTCATTTATTTTTAATGTTTTTCCTTGACTTCCACGTTTAGTAAAATCGGGGCGATTCCGTATTTTCCATGCCCAGCCTGTACTTGTGGCACGTGGTCACCATCTGTATTCCCGGATTTATCCCCTTTGATATATACATCGCCAGTATCCCAAAATTCGCTTGCTTGCATTCCTTCTTTCACGCTCGGACCGTCGATAATTCGATCATAAAAATCAACATACCGTGAAATTATCGTTTCCCTTTCTAATGACTTAATTGGTTTATCGGCTTCTGTGTTATTTAAGTTGTTTAACGCCACGCGGAGTACCCCTGATAGCGCTCCAGCGACAAACGGATTATATTTCATTTCGTCTTTTCCTGTTTTATAAACATGTAGCTGTTTGTCCCAGAAATGGTTATCCATCGCTTCATAAATCGTGCGTGCCGCATCGCGATATTGTTCGTCTTTTGTCGCTAAAAAGGCCGCTGTCAATCCGCGTATTGCCCCAAGTTGCGCAAGCAAGGTAGGTTCTGACTGCTCCGCGCCTTCGCCAATAACAAAACCGTTAGCAACTAGTCCATCTTTTCTCATCAGTTTCGTCACAATAAAGTCAGCTTGTTTTTTTATCAATTCTAATGCGCGTTTCCCTTCCGCTGTACCGAGTCCTTTTGCATCTTCTCCGCTTGCATATCCAACCGGAAGACCGTCGATCGCACGTTCAAAAATGCGCAATGCTTCCATCGTATAGCCCGCTTGGAATGTGTCGATGCGCTTCCCTTGTTCATTTCCGTTATTCTCTTCGACAAACGCTCCTACTTCTGGATTAAAATGCATCATATCAATATTTTTAAACACTTGTAATAATACATCGCGATTCACAGAATAAGGGTCGGTAGACACAACATCATTGGATGGATTGTTATCAAGATTTTCTTTCGCTGCGCTTGGATATGGCGCTCCATCAAATACCGCTAAAAAGGCTGGATTTTGGTTTTTATTTTCTGGTCGTTGATCTGTTATGCCGTAAAATTCAGAGGCCGGCCAAAGCATGAGCCATTGGTCTTGAAGCAAGCTTCGCTGATCTTCCACGACCAATTGTTTGACATTTGGCGCTAACTCGTTTCCGTCCTCAACAACTTGAATTTTATGCGGCAAATAGACGAATCCTTTTGCAGGATCGTAGTGGCTTCCAGTTGCTTTCGTTAGTGTTTGTTGTTTCGCATTGTAAAATAAATGATCACGCACAAAGTTTAATTTGTTCCAAATCTCTTCGGTCAAAATCATTCCTTGCATACCATCGGCGGAACTGACCCCTAGCGCAATATTCTTATCTTTGTCATCGTTCGGTGTCTTTGCTTCCAGCTCTTCATCTTTGTCAACCGTATGAAATCCGCCTAAAAAATCTCCTGCCCAGAGCGCTTGTTTTAAAAATACGGCCCCGTAGGCAGATGGAGTTAATATTTTGTCCATTTTATCGCGATTCCAGCGCAACGATTGAAAATCTACTTGGTAAACTGGTACGTACGTTTTATCATCGTTTTCCGAGTATACCTCTGTATCCACTTTCTGAGCGTAGTGAGGGTCGCCGCTCGCATACTCAATCATCGTCGGAAACATATTTCGAAAAATCTCCTCGCGCGGATAACCGACGCTATCGGCTAACTCGTAAAACCGATCAGCTAATGCTTCGTCATTCGATTTATGTACTTTTTTCGCCCACTGTTCGGTTACCGGACCATGAATTAAATGAAGCCCTAACCCTGACTTTTCCGTGACCTCATACATCGCTTCCTCCGAATATTCGTACGATTCAATGCCAGCCGTATAGTCAAACTTTGTAGGTTTGTCTAATTTTCGAGCATCCAATACATCTAAATCAAGTCCTAACCCTTCCGCTAGTGGTTCTCCCGATAGCTCAAATTCCGAATAAGCAAACATATTACCGGCCGTATCAAACGTATAATCTGTCACTGGCACTTCGATATTCGCCGTCGTTCCCTTTTCTTTTTTATTGCTTCCTGTTGATTCGTGGTCGGACGTACAAGCAGAGGTAAGCAATAAGGAAGACATGAGCGCCGTTGCTGTCATTACCTTCCACGGTTTCTGTTTCATAATGACTCCCCCTATATGATAAAAAACGATTTTCATTCTCATTTATTTATTTTAATCAAAATCCCTGCCACACGTAAATAACTTTATTTTTGACACACGATGAAAAGCACTCAAAGACGATAAGCATTCAATATGTCTTGTACCGTTAAGAAGCGAACAAAATTCAATTTTTCTAGGAAGGAAGCCAAATTTTTGTGGACATGCTGTTAATATCATTTGTTTATAGTGACGGCAAAATGTTTCATCCTCTTCTAACAGGAATTTGCGAATGATCCATTCTCCGTTATCAATGTACGCCATATCAATATCTACATACGTTTTCCTCCATTTGGACTTACATTTGATTCTTTCAAATAAAAGCAATGGAGAACATTGCTTCTCAAAAAGCGGGTGTAAAAATTGCAAAAGATGATCCGTTGTTTTAGCGAGCACTGTATAGTAATGAAGGGGAGAATCAAATACATTTTGCTTAATATGCTTCCACTGTTTTTCTACAAGCATTAAAATGAATGACACAGAACGTAATGAAGGAGCTGCTTGATAATATTGAATAATGATGTTTTGAACGGCTCTTTCGACAACTTGTTGCCATTCCTTATGAAGGTGATAGCTTACCGCCCTCATTTTATGTACCTCCACGCGCATTTATTTAATTTGCCTTCCTTACTTTCATTTTTTGAATCACAGGATGAATTGAGCTCCATGAACGTTTGACAAAATAAATCGGCTTTTCTTGGTTTTTCGCTTTTTGCTTAATCACTTTCGCTAAATTATGATTCACATAGTCTGTCATTACTAAAATCAGATCAATATGTTCTGGGATGCCTCTTTTCACCATATTTACCTTTCGTCCATCAAGATGAATGATCTCGTTAAATCCTGAACTCATTAATTTATCTGTAATCGTTCCTAAGTGATCTGCTCCTACCACTAGTAAAGATGACATCGCTATGTCCCTCCATCTATTTCATCGTTACTTTTATTCTAATTGAGAATGATTATCTATGTCAATCATAATGATAAACATTCTCAATAAAATTACTTATTGTTTCCGTTATAACTTTTTTTAAAACATGCAAACTAATCATGATTTTACTTATCAATGGAGGGAATAAAACATGGCAAAAGATGTTCTCTGTGAAGTAAAAAATTGTCAATATTGGGCACAAGGAAATAAGTGCAGTGCTGAATCGATTTATGTCGTTAGCCACGTTGGAACAATGGCTTCCGACTCTACCGAAACAGACTGTAAAACCTTCATTCCTGCTAATGAAGCGTAGTCATGAACAATGGCCTTTAACCATTTCATGGTTAAAGGCGCCTTTTTACATAAAGTTGCAAAAGAGAGGCGACGTACAATGATGAAAAAAGAAAGCTTAATTAATGCGTTTAAAGAGGAAGTAAAACGTACCAATCAGATGACATTTCCTATCTGCGTCGACTCATTTACAAACCTGTGGCAATATGAATTTGGAACATTGGACGACTTACCAAAAGAAGTAGAAAAGCTCATTGCTCACCGGGCAATTGAATTAGGATTGATGGAATAAAAAGTCCCTTTCCAAAAACCACGAGGCTGTTCCTTTTATTGGAAGAAGCCTCATGATGCCGTATACGTTCGTTTATAGAGTGTGATTTCCTCTAAGCGTTTTCGATGAATGGAAACACCAATTCCTGCTTGCTTTGGAACTTCGACCATTCCGTTTTTTACAACGACTTCTGGAATAATAATATCTTCCTCCCAGTAACGTGATGAAGCAGAAATATCTCCCGGAATCGTAAAATGAGGCAAGGAGGCAAGAGCAATATTATGCGCACGTGAAATTCCCATCTCAAGCATTCCTCCGCACCAAACTGCGATTCCTTTCGCTTGACATAAATCATGAATCTTTTTCGCTTCATTCATACCGCCGACACGTCCAATTTTAATATTAATGACCTTGCAGCTCCCAAGTTCGATCGCTTTGCGCGCATCTTCACACGTTACAATGCTTTCATCTAAACAAATCGGCGTGGTCATTTGTTTTTGCAGTACGGCATGATCAACGATATCATCGGCAGCAAGCGGCTGTTCAATCATAAGCAATTGAAATTCATCAAGTGCTTGTAATTGTTGCAAATCGTTCAATGTATAAGCAGAATTGGCATCAACCATTAGTGAAATAGTTGGAAAATGGCGCCGGATTTCTTTTAACCATTCGTAGTCGTTTTCGGGTTTGATTTTTATTTTGATTCGTCGATACCCTTCTTGTACATAATGTTCGATCTGCCGTAAACAGTCGCCTATGCTTCTTGCTCCGACAGCAACCCCTACCTCAATCGTTGAACGGGTACCGCCAATGAGCTGAGAAAGTGAAACGCCCTGTTTTTTGGCAAAAAGATCCCATATCGCTGTTTCCAGTCCGGCTTTCGCCATATAGTTGCGTTTAATACTTGAGCATAAGGTGGTCACATCGCTTGGATGATGAATTTCTTTAGCGAGTACTTTCGGAATCAAAAAATCCTCGAGCATATGCCAGCTTGTTTTGACTGTTTCTTCTGTATACCAAGGGGAAGAAAAGGCAACCACCTCACCCCAACCAGTTGCTCCATCTTTATCTTTGACTTCGACAATGATCGTTTCTCGTTGTTGCACCGTCTCTAGACTCGTCACAAAAGGAGACAATAAATTCATCGACACATGGTACAATGTTACTCTTTTAATGTTCATCATGTCTCCTCACTCTTTGGAATAAGTTGTAATAGCTGGCGCCGCAATAGTTTCTTTGCAGCATTTCGTGGCAATTCATCAACAAAGTAAATGTGTTTTGGCACTTTATATTTCGCTAACCGCTCTTGGCAAAACGCTTTTACTTGCGAGACGTTGACTGAATATCCCTCTTTTAACTTAATAAACGCACATGGCACTTGTCCCCATTTTTCGTCTGAAATTCCCGTTACTCCCGCTTCTTCAACAGCTTCATGAGAAAGCAGCACCGCCTCGATTTCTGCCGGATACACGTTCTCCCCGCCAGAAATAATTAAATCTGAACGGCGGTCTAATACATAAAGAAACCCTTCGTCATCGACGTAACCGATATCACCTGTATAAAACCATCCGTCACGAATTGCTCTTTTTGTTGCTTCTGGACGATCTAAATATCCTTTTGTAACATTTGGTCCTTTCACAACAATTTCTCCTGGCTCATACGGACGGACGATTTGTCCCTCGTTTTCGATACGAATTTGTGCTGGAAACAGCGGTTTTCCAGCAGATCCAAGCTTTGTAATGCTATATTCTGGGGCAAGTGTAACAATTTGCGATGCCGTTTCGGTCATTCCATATGTTTGATAAACAGGAATGCCTTTATCACGACATGCCTCTAACAGCGGTTGAGGAGCAGGTCCTCCTCCGAGCAACATGCAGCGAAACGTGTTCGGGTATGTCCGATCGCCAAGCTCAGCAATCATTTGTTGTAACATGGAGCTAACGACGGACATAACTGTGATATTTCCATTCATAATGATGTCATTTGCTTTGCCTGCATCAAATCGATTCATTACATACATGCTCATCCCGTAAATGACACTTCGCATAATAATTGACAGTCCACTAATATGGAAAAATGGAACAGCAGCCAACCAGCAATCGTTTTCGTAAAGCCCTAAATTCAGAACTGAGCCAATGGCACTCCACCAATGGTTTCCGTATGTTTGCAGCACTCCTTTTGGTGTTCCTGTCGTTCCTGAGGTATACATAATCGTTGCCACATCATCGAAATGATATTCGTGTTGAAATTCGCATTCCTGCTCCGGCAACATAGACAGCTCGCTCGTTTTCATCATTTGAATCGTCGATATTTCATTCGCACACTTCTCGAATTCATCATCAAAAAACCAAAATTTCGCTCCGCTATCTTCCAATTGCCACAGTAGTTCATGAGAAGTTAACCTTGTATTTTGTAGTAACACAGTCGCTCCAATATAGTGAAGAGCATGAATCGTTTCAATCATGGCAATGCTATTTTTCATTAATAATGCAACGATATCACCTTTACGAACTCCTAGACTTGCCAATTGGCGAGCTCTTGTTACCACAGCTTCATGAAGCTCTGCAAACGTCTTTTGTCCTCGTTCATCTTGGACGGCGATGCGCTCAGGAGTTAAAAACGCCCGTTGCATTAACCAGTTCGGAATCGATGTCTGCATAAAAAACCTCTCCTTTTTCGATACAAAGAAACAGCTTGATGAAAATCATCAAGCTGTCTTATCAGCATAAACGAACTCCAAATACAACTAAGAGACAATGAAACGCGTCTGCTCCCGTTTTTCTTATGGGAAACGCGGGAATTGTTTGAAGTCTGGCTTGCGCTTTTCTTTGAACGCGTCTCTTCCTTCTTTTGCTTCGTCTGTTGTATAGAAAAGCAATGTCGCATCGCCAGCGAGTTGCTGGATACCTGCTAAACCGTCGGAATCCGCATTAAATGCCGCTTTTAAGAATCGAATTGCCGTTGGGCTTTTCTCTAAAATTTCTTCCGCCCATTTTACCGTTTCTTCTTCTAATTGCTCTAACGGCACGACTTTGTTGACAAGTCCCATTTCCAACGCTTCTTGTGCGTTGTATTGACGGCATAAATACCAAATTTCGCGCGCTTTTTTATGACCAACAATGCGAGCTAAATACCCTGCACCATATCCGCCGTCGAAGCTGCCCACTTTTGGGCCAGTTTGTCCAAAAATGGCGTTGTCAGCAGCAATCGTTAAATCACACACAACGTGTAAAACGTGACCACCGCCAATGGCATAACCTGCTACCATCGCAATAACAGGCTTTGGAATAACGCGGATTAAACGTTGCAAGTCTAACACATTTAAACGCGGAATTTGATCTTCTCCAACATATCCACCATGACCGCGTACTTTTTGGTCACCGCCAGAGCAGAATGCTTTTCCACCTGCTCCCGTTAAAATGATAACCCCAATTTTAGAATCATCGCGCGCGTATGAAAACGCGTCAATTAATTCTGCTACTGTTTTCGGACGGAACGCATTATGTACTTCCGGGCGGTTAATTGTAATTTTCGCAATGCCGTTGTATGTCTCGTACAAAATGTCTTCGTACTGACGTTCCGCTACCCACTCAATCGCCATCAAGCTCTTCCTCCTTTTTCGATAAACTCATTTACTATTTTAGCAAAAATCTGCCGTTGTTCCACATGAATTGCATGGCCTGCTCCGGAAATTTTCGCAATATAGGAATGGGGGAGAAGTTGAGCCATTTCCATAGCAATTTCACAAAACTTTCTATCTAATTCGCCGCAAATAAGCAATGTTGGTACCTTTACTTCTGACAGATGTTCCCACCATGAAGGCTGCTTCCCTGTTCCCATACCACGTAAACTATTTGCCAAGCCTTTAGCATTATTTTTTAACCGTTCAGCGCGAAGTTGTTGCTGCACTTCAGGTGACAACCGTTTTTGTGAGGCAAAAAGCGGGATGCTTTCCCATTTTTCAACAAATTGTTCAATACCATACTGCTCAATGTCTCTCGCTAACGCTTCATCACTTTTTACACGCACAAGTCTTTCTTCCAAGGTTCTCAGTCCGGGTGAGCTACTTTCTAAAATTAATTTCTTCACGCGATGAGGATAAAGAACCGCAAACGTAAGAGCAAGCCGCCCGCCCATTGAATAGCCTAATACATTGGTTGCTTGAACATATAAATGCTGCAATATTACATCAAGATCGGCAGCCACCCGATCGATTTCGTAACGTTCCACTTCATTCGGAGAATCGGTCAAACCGTGACCAACAATATCAACTAAAATTAGCTGCCACTGTTTCCATTGCGAAAGGAAAGGTTTCCACGTTTCTGTACTTCCCGTAAATCCATGCAACAATAAAAGTGGTTCTCCTTCTCCGTACACTTCAACATGATAAGAAACACCGTTTACTAAAATATTCATAATTTTCCCCTTTTTTCGAGAAATTCTCCTATTTCCCGGGAAACACTTTCCCACAAAAGACGATGTTTCATGACATTGTCTTGTCGAGATGTGCATAACTCGATAACGTGCAATCCGTTCGTTTCGATAGAATGTTTTACATGATGACGAAATTCATTCCATGTTTCAACTTTTCGATAATCTCCCTCGTACATCCGTACAACATGTTCAAACTGTAAATCGGTTGGCGTACCGAACAATGTTTCAAAATGTTTTTCTTGTGTTGCTTGCGGTAAAAATGAGAAAATGCCTCCCCCATTATTGTTAACGACAATAATAGTAGCATTCAAACGATGCAACTTGGCCGCTAATAATCCATTTAAATCGTGATAAAACGAAAGATCACCAATAACGAGTACAAGAGGCTCGGTCACAGTGCTTGCACCTAACGCGCTGGATACAACACCATCAATTCCATTCACACCTCGATTCGCTATCACACGAATTTGCTTATCACTCGTCATAAAAAACGTATCGGCATCACGTATTGGCATACTGTTGCCGACAAATAAAACCGAATGCTCCGGAAGTAATTCAGAAAGCTCAATAAATACTTTTCCTTCAAATAGCTGTTCTTCTTTTCCAGCTTCAAGAAGTGTTTCCTTCGCGATTTTGTTTACAGTTTGCCATGTCGTCGCCCATTCGCTTCCTCTTCTCTTTTGAGCACCTAATTCTACTAATCGGTTGCAAAATTCGATCTCATCACAATATACCATTTGAGAAGCCATCAGCGTCGGGTCACGCCAGCCGCCTTCTCCATCAACGACAATTTGCGTAATCGCTGGATGATATTTTAACAGGAGAAACAGCGACTTTGAAACCGGCATAGCACCAAAACGGATTACCACATCCGGCAACAGCGATGAAGCGATTTTCTCATCCTTTAAAATGGCATCATAGCTGTCAATAATATACTCTTTCGAATGCATTCCGTTGCGAAGCTGGGAAAGCGGATCAGCTAAAATCGGATAATCCAGTGTTTTTGCAAGCATTGTAACTGCCTCGGCAAATCCAGGCTTGTCCATCTCTCCACAAATAATTATTCCTTTTTCAACGCGAGCCAGTTGCTCATACAGCTGTTGAAACTGTTCATTCTCAAGCGTTCTTTTTCCAATAGAAACATCGATATAAGAAGACTCTTTCGCCTCGATTTGTTTCCACGTCTGTTCGGTAATCGTCGGCACAAGCGGTTCTCGAAAAGGAAAATTAAGATGAACGGGACCCGAAGGCGCGCTCATCGCTACCGCCGCTGCTCTCGCCGCCATAGTACGCGCATAGCGCAACATCTCCACTGATTTTTCTGGAAGTGCCATTTCAACAAACCATTTCGCATGCTTTCCATAAATATGAATCTGGTCAATCGCCTGCGGAGCACCAACGTCGCGAAGTTCATGTGGGCGATCCGCCGTTAATACAATGAGCGGTACTCGTGAATAGTACGCCTCGACAACAGCTGGTAAATAGTTCGCCACAGCTGTTCCTGACGTACAAAGAAGCGCTACAGGTTTCCGTTTTGTTTTTGCCATTCCAAGCGCAAAAAAAGCTGCTGATCTTTCATCAATGTTCATATGTACACGCATTTTCGGGTGTTCAGCCATGACAATGGCAAAAGGGGTCGAGCGTGACCCCGGACTCACAACAACGTCTTTCACTCCCACTTTCACCATTTCATCAACGAATGCTGCTACATATAGTGTTAAATCTTCATTCATCTTGTTCCACTCCTAACGCGGACAACATTGGTTTGAATTTTACTCTCGTTTCTTCATATTCGCTGAGCGGTTCAGAATCGCCAACAATCCCGCATCCAGCAAAAATCGAAACTTCTTTTCCCTGCAACAGACCGGAACGAATGGCGACAGCAAACTCACCGTTTCCTGCTGTGTCGATCCAGCCGATCGGAGCCGCATACCATCCTCGATCTAGCGGCTCGATTTCGCGAATTTCTTTGAGCGCTTTCTCACGTGGTGTCCCTCCTAAGGCGGGGGTTGGATGCAGCCGTTCCACAAGCGAAAACAGCGAAACAGCATGACGACTTTCACCGATAACAGGGGTATATAAATGTTGAATATCTCGCATTTTTAACAATTGCGGTTCGGACGGAATCCGCACATTCTCGCACACTTCCATCATTGCTTCTTTAATCATATCAACCACGAAACGATGCTCACGAAGATTTTTCTCATCTTGTAATAGCCACCGTCCGAGTTGCTCATCTTCCTTTACCGTTTTTCCTCTGCGAATCGAACCAGCTAAACATGTTGAATAACATGTCATTCCTTCTCTTTTTACAAGCTGCTCAGGTGACGCTCCTACAAAACAGTTTCCTTTATCCTCAAAGGCAAAAAGATAACTTAATGGCTGTTGCTCCCGCAGTCGTTGCAAGACAACGCTCGGCTCGATTCTATCGTCAAACCATAAACGAGCTTCCCTTGCCAACACAACTTTATCCAACCCGCCTTCACGAATATCATGAATGGCTTTTTGCACGGCAGAAATCCATTCATGTTTCGCCATTTCTTCGTATGTTTGACATGAAGCTGAAAGAGCCATTAACGAATCTTGTCCATTATATAACAAAGTAAGTAGTTGACCGATCTTTTCAATAATTTGTTCATGATTTTGGGAAGGTACTGTAATTGTTAATGTCATACGTCCTTTTTTTACCGATAGCAATACCGCCGGAACGATTAACTTCGCATCAGGAAAGTGAGCCCACCGCTCTGTTTTTCGCTTTAATGGGTCAAACGAAAACCCACCAAATAGTAAAGGAGCGGCTTCCGTTCCATTATGGTGAGTCATTACCTTCTCCGTAAAACGCTTCCATTCCGATTCAACCATATGAAAGCGATGCTCATTTCCTGTTGTCTCGATCGAGTATGTACAACCAAGTCCAACATAAACCGTTTCATTGGATCGATCGGACCAATAAAACCGTTGACGAAAAGAACACGTTTCCCCTAAGGCAAAAAAATGAAAAGGATCTACGTCGTCTATTTCTTGGCTCCAACTAAAAAACGGTTGACTAGCTGTTTTTCCTATCATATACAATTGCTCTTGAATTTTATGTTGATATAAAGTCGCCACTGTAATCCCGCTTTCTTGTATTACTTAAAATTGAAAACACGATCTACTTCTCATTATATATAATAGGAAATGATTTATCTATTCGTAAGGGGTTGACACTTTTTGAACGTTTCCCTACACTTATTGTGAATGTTTTTTGAGCACTACTTTTCTTTTATCCTAATATAAGGGGTATGAATATGCAATCACCGTTGCAAACAAACCATCATTCATCCATGTTAAAATATCGGCGAGATTGGCGTGTTTGGTGGAGGTTGACGCGTCCGCATACATTAACAGCGGCTTTTGTTCCGGTCTCTATTGGTACAGCATTAGCCTTTCATGAAACGTCCATTCGCGTTTCATTGTTTATCGCGATGCTTGTCGCTTCTTTGTTAATTCAAGCGGCAACTAATATGTTTAATGAGTATTATGATTACAAGCGAGGGCTTGATTCCCCTGAATCGGTCGGCATTGGGGGAGCGATTGTTCGTGAAGGAGTTCATCCGAAAACTGTATTGTCCCTAGCGATCTCCTTCTTTGCCGTCGCTATGCTCATCGGTGTGTACATTTGTATGAACAGCAGCTGGTGGCTCTCTCTCGTTGGCTCCATCTGTATGGCCGCTGGATACTTTTATACAGGCGGTCCGGTGCCGATTGCATATACACCATTTGGGGAACTAGCTGCAGGTTTTTTTATGGGGCTTTTGATTATTTTAATTTCATTCTTTATTCAAACAGGAGAGGTAACAAGCGTTGCCATTTTCGTTTCGATTCCAATTGCGATTTTAGTTGGGGCGATTTTATTAGCCAATAATATCCGCGACCTTGATGGTGATAAAAAAAATGGGCGGAAGACGCTGGCGATTTTAGTCGGCCGTATCAACGCAATTCGCATTCTAGCAGGCATGTTCACGGTATCCTTTATTTGGATGGTCGGTTTAGTTGTCTTACATGTCGTCTCTCCGTGGACATTGCTCGTCTTTTTTAGCGTTCCAAAAGCAATTGCTGCCGCTAAAGGATTTATCGGAAAAACGCAGCCAATTGATATGATGCCAGCGATGAAAGCAACTGCACAAACAAACACACAATTCGGCTGTTTATTAGCACTTGGATTGCTAATTAGCCATTGGCTCTAACACGGTCTGATTGGCCGTGTTTTTTTTTGTTTTTGGTTCATACTACATGATAAAGGTTTCATTCAAGGAAGGGGACATTAATCATGTTAACGAACGAGCAGCTATCTGCCTTCCAGACACAGCTTCTTAAGGCAAAACGAGAACTTGAAGAGCGTTTACGCCAAAATGACCATTTTGGAAAGGAACGGAGCCATGCCCATGACTCCGTCGGCGAGTTAGCCAGCTATGATAATCATCCAGCTGATGAAGCGACAGAACTTTATGAACGCGAGAAAGATATCGCTCTCAACGAGCACGCAGAAAGAGAATTAAAAGAGATTGAACATGCACTTGAAGCAATCAAAAACGGCACATATGGCACATGCCAAATATGCGGAAACCCTATTCCGCATGAACGACTTGAAGCATTACCGACGACAACCTATTGCAAAGAGCATAGTCCAGATCAAGTCGTTTCCCAAAAACGGCCTCTTGAAGAAGAAGTGCTCATGCCTCCGTTTGGAAAATTTGATTTCGATGACCGCGCTGAGGCGGAAACATACGATGCCGAAGATGCTTGGCAAGAGGTGGCCCGCTACGGCACATCAGACACTCCATCGGATTTAGGAAAAAATGTTGACTATTATGGTGAAGTATACGCTGAATCGGAAGAAAACGTCGGATACGTCGAGGATTTAGAAAACTTCGCCGCCGTCGACTTGTATGGCAAACATGTCACTGTTTATCCAACGCGGGAACATGAGCAATTAGAAAATATTTTAGACGACGAAGGAATTATGTCCAATATCGGCGATTTACCAGCCTATGAAAAAGATCCTTATACAAAAGATAAAGACCATCCGCTCTGATGGTCTTTTTCCCTGTTTTGAAACAAAAAGGGATTGTATTCCGTATAAAAAGTGATGAAAAAATCATATTGAGGTGAACAGAATGAATGCACATGAAATTGATTACAAGCTGTATGGAGATGACATGCAGTTTGTCGAGATTGAATTAGACCCGCACGAAAGTGTTATTGCGGAAGCAGGCGGGATGATGATGATGGAAGATGGAATTGAAATGGAAACGGTTTTTGGTGATGGCTCAAACTCTGGTAAAGGATTTTTGAACAAGCTGGTCGGTGCAGGAAGACGTCTATTAACAGGAGAAAGTTTGTTCATGACCGTTTTTACGAATGCAGGAACAGGTAAGCGCCGTGTTTCCTTTGCTGCTCCGTATCCAGGAAAAATTATCCCAATGGACTTAAGTCAGCTGGGCGGTAAAGTCATTTGTCAAAAAGATTCTTTCCTTTGCGCAGCAAAAGGTGTTTCCATCGGGATTGATTTTCAGCGCAAGCTCGGAACCGGCTTTTTTGGCGGTGAAGGGTTTATTATGCAAAAACTCGAAGGAGACGGCCTTGCCTTTTTACACGCCGGCGGAACAATTTATGAGCGCCACCTTCAACCAGGCGAAAAATTGCGAATTGATACCGGCTGCTTAGTAGCAATGACAAAAGAAGTTGATTACGACATTGAGTATGTAGGCAAAATTAAAACCGCCTTTTTCGGAGGGGAAGGATTGTTTTTTGCTACATTAACAGGGCCGGGAACGGTTTGGGTACAATCGTTACCGTTTAGTCGTCTCGCTGACCGGATTATTGCTGCCGCTCCAAGCGCAGGCGGTCGCTCCGTTGGCGAAGGAAGCATTCTCGGTTCCATTGGTGATTTGCTAAATGGCGATGATTAATTCCATGCGGAGGGCTTATGATTCAAAGCCCTCCTTTTTACCCGTCAATCGGTTGAATCTTCCATATTCCATTCGCGTATTCTTGAATCGTTCGATCGCTGGAAAAATAACCGGAATGGGCAATATTGACTGTACTCATCCGTAACCACTTTTCACGTTGTTGATATTCCTTTCCGACCCGCTCCTGTGCCTCCACATAAGAGGCAAAATCACGCAGTACAAAATATTCGTCATTTTGCATTAAAAGGGAATCGTAAATCGGCTCAAAATGATCGTGAGCGTCTGGAAAAAATCCGTTGACAAGCTGGTCGACAACTTGTTTAATTCGCTTATCATAATGGTAATATTCATGCGAACGATATCCCCCATTTTGATAATAGCGCAACACTTCTTCCGCTGTAAGTCCAAATATAAATATATTTTCTTCGCCAACTGCTTCCAAAATCTCAATATTCGCTCCATCGAGCGTTCCAAGGGTGATCGCCCCGTTCATCATAAATTTCATGTTGCCGGTACCAGATGCTTCTTTGCTCGCTGTTGAAATTTGTTCACTCACATCAGCAGCAGGGAAAATTTCTTCCGCCAGCGAAACACGATAGTTTTCTAAAAAAATGACTTTTAGTTGCTCGTTCGTTTGTCGGTCACTGTTTACTTTATCAGCGAGGGAATTAATAAGCTTAATAATTCGTTTTGCATAATAATATCCCGGTGAGGCTTTTGCCCCAAAAATAAACGTGCGTGGATAAATCGAAAAACTAGAATCCTCTTTGAGGCGGTTATATAAATACATAATATGGAGCACATTTAATAACTGCCTCTTGTAAGCATGAAGGCGTTTGACTTGCACATCGAAAATAGAAGACTCGTTCACAACAACCCCTGTTTGCTCATAAATGCGCCTAGCTAACATTGTTTTTCTCTGTCGTTTTACTTTTGCTAGCTCTTGTTGAAATGAAGCATCGCCGACGTATGGTTTTAAATCAATTAATTTTTCTGGTTCTTTAATCCATTTATCTCCGATCGTATTTATAATCAATTTAGAAAGCTGCGGATTTGCTTTTAACAGCCAGCGGCGATGAGTAATCCCGTTCGTTTTATTATTAAACTTTTGCGGCCAAAACTCATGAAACAACCTCATTTCCCGCTTCTTTAAAATGTCCGAATGCAATTTTGCTACTCCATTGACGCTATAGCTGCCCACAATCGCTAAATGCGCCATTTTTACAAGATCATGAGCGATAATCGCCATCTCTTCAATCCGTTTCCACTCTCCTGGATATCGATTCCAGAGCTCACGGCAAAAACGTTCATTGATTTCCTCGACAATCATATAAATGCGCGGCAAAAGCGGCCGAAAAATATGAATCGGCCATTTTTCCAGCGCCTCTGATAACGTTGTATGGTTTGTATAAGAAATCGTATTAGTGGTAATATGCCATGCATCTTCCCAGCTCATTCCTTCTTCATCTAGTAAAATTCTCATAAGTTCGGGAATGGCTAAGACAGGATGTGTATCGTTCACATGAATGGCGACATGTTTATGCAACTCGTATAAATGCCCATATTGACGGCGATGAGCGCGCACAATGCTCCCTACACTTGCCGCGACAAGAAAGTATTGTTGCTTTAACCGTAATATTTTTCCTTCATCATGTGTGTCATCTGGATATAAAAATTCCGAGATTGCCTCTGTTTCTCGTTTATATTGCATGACGCTTTTATGAATGGGAAACGTTTTGGCAGGTTCCGCACTCCAAAGCCGTAACGTATTAATCGTTTTTGTATCATAGCCAATCACAGGCATATCATACGGAACTGCCATCACTTTTTCGCTATCGACATGCCGAAACGTCAAGCGACCGTTGATATGTGACATTTCGACTTTGCCCCAAAAACTGACTTCTACAGCTAAATCTTCTTTTCTTACTTCCCATACGTTTCCATGCCTTAGCCACTGCTCTGGCAGTTCAACTTGATAACCATCCACAATCTTTTGATCAAACAGTCCGTGTTTATAGCGAATCCCACAGCCATGTCCCGGCAAATTTAGCGAAGCAAGTGAATCTAAAAAACAAGCAGCAAGGCGGCCAAGACCGCCGTTTCCTAGTCCTGCGTCCGCCTCGCTCTCCTCTATTTCCTGCAAATCAATTCCTAGCTCTCGCAACCCCTCTTCAACGATGTCACGAATGCCAAGATTTAATAAATTGCTCCCAAGAAGGCGTCCTAGCAAAAATTCGATTGATAAATAGTACACTTGTTTTTGCTTTTTCGCGCGATTGCGTTCATTTGTCTGGATCCAATGCTGGCTTATATATTCACGCACCATATTCCCCAGTGTGTTGTATTGGTCGCGCACAGTTGACTCTTCAAACCGTTTGCCATACATCATTTCAAGCCGTTTTAAAAAAACATTCTTAAATTCTTCTTTGCTAGAGAACATGGCTTCCACTCCCAGTCATTAAATCCGCATATAACTGGTTATACTTAAATGCTGATTGTGCCCAGCTGTAATCTCGGCTCATCGCTTCTTTCACAATTTTTTCCCATACATCTTTTTGCTCATAAAAGGAAAGTGCTCGACGAATTGTATATAACATGTCGTGAGCATTAAAGTTTTTAAAACTAAACCCGTTTCCTTCCCCTGTAAATTCATTGAACGACTGTACTGTGTCATTTAATCCGCCCGTTTCCCGCACAATCGGAATGGCTCCGTATTGAAGCGCAATGAGCTGCCCTAGTCCGCATGGTTCAAACTTTGACGGCATTAAAAATAAGTCTGCCCCTGCATAAATTTTATGCGCTAATTCTTCGTTAAATCCAATATATACTTTCACTTGCTCAGGATATGTAGCTGCCATTTCGCTAAAAAAGTTCTCGAACTCCCAATCCCCTGTGCCAAGGACAATAAACTGAACGTTCTCCGCCAAAATGTCATGAAATACGCACTTGACTAAATCAAGACCTTTTTGTTTCGTTAACCGCGTGACCATTGCGATGATCGGCACATCTTCTTCAGTAGATAATCCAAAATGTTCTTGAAGAGCATGTTTGTTAATTCCTTTTCTTGCGATCGTCGAATGGTCATAAGGCACAGCAATATAAGGGTCCTTTTTCGGATTATAAATCTCATCATCAATCCCGTTCAAAATTCCAATTAAGTCCCGTTGGCGCGCTCGCAATAATCCATCGAGCCTTTCTCCGTAATACTCCGTTTGGATTTCTTCTTTATATGTAGGGCTAACAGTCGTAATGACATCCGCAGACACAAGTGCTGCTTTCATAAAACTCACATTTCCATAAAACTCTAAATACTCGATAGTAAAATATCGATCGCTTAAATTTAGTAAATCTCCTAAAATTTCACGTGGAAAAATTCCTTGAAATTGTAAATTATGAATGGTAAATACTGTACGAATCTGTTCATAAAATGAATTTTTCTTATATTCTTCCCGCAACAAAAACGGAATCATCCCCGTATGCCAGTCATGACAATGAATAATATCCGGCTGAAACGGAATCGCAGGAAGTGCGTCTAAAACTGCACGACAAAAATACGAAAAGCGTTCCCCATCATCGTAATATCCATACAATTGATCACGCTTAAAATAATATTCGTTGTCGACAAAATAATAAATCACTCCTTGATGTTCAAGCATTTCAATTCCGCAATATTGCCGTCTCCATCCTACTCTCACAACAAGTTGGGTGATTTTTCTCATTTGTTTTTTGTACTCTTCTGGAATGGTTCCGTATTTTGGCAGCATCACACGAATATCCGTTCCTAATTGTTTCAATTCTTTCGGCAACGCTCCTGCAACGTCCGCTAATCCACCTGATTTCACAAATGGTACGCATTCTGACACGACAAATAAAATGTTCATAAGTTTATCATCTCTCCTTGTACCGTTCCTTTACGAACGACAAATGGTTGTTGCTCTGTTCCTTGTAATTTCACATCATTTTCTACCTTAACATCTTTATCAATAATAACCCTATCAAGCTCACATTGTTTACCAATTTGGCTTTTTTGCATAATAATACTATTTTTCACTACTGTTCCTTTTCCAATTTTTACAGCTCGAAAAATAATGCTGTTTTCAACATGTCCTTCAATGATACAACCATTAGCAATCATCGAATTTTTCACAACGGCACTGGCTGTATATTTCGTTGGGGGCTCATCCTTTACTTTTGTATAAATGGGGCGTGACTTCACAAACAATTGCCGCCAAACAGCCGGATCAAGCAATTCCATACTATGCTGGAAATAATGTTCAATCGAATCGATCACAGCAACATAGCCATGATGTTCGTAGTCACAAATTTTCAACTGATGGCGATGATCACGAACGACATCAACAATACTGTTATAGCCCGTCTGAGCATGATTGGCAATTAAATCAAGCAAAAGTGATGTTTCTAATACAAACATTTCCAGCGATCTTCCTTGATAACGTACTTCGGTAATATCACATTGATTGTCAATATGTCGCTTTAGCACCGCCTGGTAATCAATATTGCAAACGGTATAGCTATTACAAATTAACGCATACTTTTGCTTGCTTCGTAAAAAATAATCTATATGTTGTTCAAAATGTTGGAAGGCACCTATATGAGGGGAAGGAATATTCAAATCAGGAGAAGGAAAGAAAAATAATCCATCGCGTTTTCGATTTAAGTCCCAGTTTTTCCCTGATCCTAAATGGTCCATTAAAGAGCGATATTGATACTTGGGAAAAATGGCTATACTCTCAATCCCGGAGTTCACCATGTTGGATAGAACAAAATCAATTAGGCGGTATCGTCCCGCAAACGGAACAGCGGCAACAGAACGGTGTAACGTTAATTGCTGAAGCGGCTCCATGTAGGTTGTGGCATCAATGATACCTAACATCATTTTATTCATTGTTGCTCATCCTTTCTCAACCTTTTCTAAATTCTGAGCTTGTAGCCATTCCTTTGTAACAAGAAGAATATCGTCAGAACAAATGGTCATACCGGATGGAATTTCTATATCTGACGGAACAATGGCCTTTTCAATATATACATTCTCTCCAATCACCGTATCCGGCATAATGACACAATCTTTTACCACCGCGCCTTTTTGAATGTGAACCCCTTGAAACAAAACAGAATGCTCGACACTCCCTTCAACAACACATCCTTCATTAATGAGCGATTCAGTCACAACAGCATCACTAGCAATATATTGCGGTGGTTGATTCGGATTGACAGAATAAATACGCCACGAGTGATCAAATAAATTCAGCTCACTCTCCTCATTGAGTAAGTCCATATTGGCTTCCCATAAACTTTTGACCGTTCCGACATCCTTCCAATATCCCTTAAACGGATAAGCAACAAGCCGCTTCTTTTCGCTTAACAATAGCGGGATTACATCTTTGCCGAAATCATGGCTTGAGTTTGGGTTAGCATTATCGATCTGTAAATATGCCTTTAAAATCGGCCAGTTAAAAATATAAATTCCCATCGAAGCAAGATTATTCTTTGGATTGGCTGGTTTCTCCTCAAATTCGATAATCTCCATCTGTTCATTCGTATTCATGATTCCGAATCGGCTTGCTTCCGACCATGGCACTTCAATAACGGAAATAGTCACGTCCGCATTTTTTTCAATATGGTAATCCAGCATTTTCGCATAGTCCATTTTATAAATATGATCCCCTGACAAAATCAACACATATTCTGGGGCGTATTGTTCGATATAATTGATATTTTGATAGATGGCATGTGCTGTTCCCTCATACCATTTCACACCAGATGCTTCTGAATAAGGAGGAAGTACGGTAACGCCTCCATTTCTTCGATCCAAATCCCAAGCACTACCGATACCAATGTAGGAATGGAGCAGAAGAGGTTGGTATTGTGTTAACACCCCCACCGTATCGATGCCGGAGTTGGTGCAATTACTTAGAGTAAAATCAATGATTCGATATTTCCCACCAAACGGGACTGCTGGTTTCGCAAGATTTTTCGTTAATGAGCTTAAGCGGCTACCTTGCCCTCCGGCCAACAGCATAGCGACGCACTTTTTCTTTACCATCACTGTTTCTCTCCCCTCGTTTTCTCATCGGTCGTAAAATCGAAATGCCAAACGGCGGAATAGTCATGCGAACATGATATGGTTTTCCATGAAACGGCTCTTCTATAGCCATCATAGGTTTTTTATTGATGCAACCTGTTCCTCCAAATAGCTCTGCATCACTGTTGATCGCCTCTTTATAGGTGGCAAGTAAAGGGACTCCTACCTTGTAGTCATGATAAACTTTGTTTGTGAAATTACAAACAACAATCAGGATATCATCAGCTTGTGCCCCTTTGCGAATAAATGAAAAAATACTTTGTTCAGCATTATGGACATCTATCCATTCGAAACCTTTCGGAGAATGATCCAGTTCGTAGAGCGGCTTATGGCGCTTATAAAATTTTAGTAGCTCTTTAACATATGCATTCATTTTTCGATGCATGTCAAAATCAAATAACATCCAGTCCAGTTGTTCTAAATCCTTCCATTCATCAAATTGTCCAAATTCTCCACCCATAAACAACAATTTTTTCCCGGGATGTGTAAGCAAATATCCATACAGCAAACGCAATTGCGCAAACTTTTCCTCATACGTTCCCGGCATTTTGTTCAGTAACGATCTTTTCCCATGCACTACTTCATCATGAGAAAACGGCAAAATAAAATTTTCTGAATACGTATATAATAGCGAAAATGTTACTTTGTGATGCACATGTTGGCGATGTTCCGGCGCTGTTTCCATATATGTTAACATATCGTTCATCCAGCCCATGTTCCATTTGTAGTTAAAACCTAACCCACCTTCATACGTTGGTGCCGTGACGCGCGGCCAATCTGTAGAATCTTCCGCAATCATTAAAATGGCGGGGTCATATGCAAAGACCGTTTCATTTAACTTTTGTAAAAACTCTACCGCGTACGGATTTTTATGTAACGCGTCACTGTTTGGCCAGTATAACATATTCGCTACCGCATCAACACGAAATCCATCCACATGAAAATATTCCATCCAAAATAATGCATTCGAAATCAAAAAACTGCGAACTTCAGGCTTTCCTAAATCAAAATTTGCCGTTCCCCATACGGAATTTTCCCGATCTTGCATATTCGCATATTCATACGTTGGTTCCCCATCAAACATATATAACCCATGAGCATCTTTACAAAAATGTCCGGGAACCCAATCCAAAATCACTCCGATCCCCTGCTGATGACAGCGATCAATAAACATCATTAAATCATGAGGCGTACCGTAACGGCTCGTTGCTGAATAATATCCCGTTCCTTGATATCCCCATGAACGGTCAAACGGATGCTCCACTAAAGGCAACAGTTCGATATGAGTAAACCCTTGCTCCAGAACATAAGGAATTAACTCATCGGCAAGTTCTTGATATGTATAAAAACGCCCATCTTCTTTCTTTTTCCACGAGCCTAGATGTATCTCATAAATAAACAGCGGTTGATCGTAAATTCGTTTTCGCCGCTTTTTTCGCTGCCAAGCTTGGTCGTTCCATTTATAACCTCTCAGATTGTAAACAATCGAAGCTGTATTCGGGCGCAATTCCGAATAAAATGCATATGGATCTGCTTTCAAAAAAACATCCCCATGTCTAGTAATAATTTCATACTTGTATAGATGACCTTCTAGATTTTCAGGAATAAAAATTGTCCATACTCCTTGTTCGCTTACTTTAATAAGGTCAAAATTCACACCATTCCAGTCATTAAAACTTCCGACTAATCGAACTTCGCGAGCATGTGGTGCCCACACACAAAATCGTGTTCCAGTGACACCATTCTCTTCGATGACATGTGCACCAAACAGCTCATAACTTTTATATAAGCTCCCCTCATGGAACAAATGAATCTCAAAATCCGTTGGACTTGTTGCGATCAAAGAGCATCGCATCCTTTCCTAAAATTTTTTACAGTTGATACATATATTCCACATCAAGAATTAAATTCCTTGATAAAAACTTTTATATTTTTTGACAACTTTCAACACAAAAAAAGAGAATCAACATATTTTATACATAAAATCGATTGCATTTTAGAAAGAAATTATTTATAATTAATATTATATAATAATAATTATAAAAGAGGTGTCCTATGGTTCAATACGATTATCATCATCTTCCTCACGTAAAAGTACAAACAAAATCAAAGAGAACTTTATGGATTACTCTGATCTTAACTTTATGTTTTACATTGCTCGAAATAGTGGGAGGCTTCCTTTCGAATTCCCTTGCATTACTTTCTGATTCGGCTCATATGGCCTCTGACGTGTTGGCTCTTGGCCTTAGCATGGTTGCTCTTTATTTAGCAACACGACCGCCAAATAAAACATTCACATTTGGATATTTGCGTTTTGAAATCATTGCATCATTTTTAAATGGCCTTACTCTGGCAGTCATTGCCGTGGGAATTTTTATAGAGGGGATTCAACGTTTCATTCATCCTGAACACATCAATTTCCGATTAATGCTAACCATTGCGTCAATTGGATTGCTCGTGAATCTTATATTGACCATTGTTCTTAGCCGAAGTACAAAAGAAGAAGAAAACTTAAACGTCAAAAGTGCGCTATGGCATTTTATCGGAGACCTTCTCAGTTCTATCGGGGTCATTATATCAGCCATCGTCATCTACTTCACTGATTTCTATTTTTTCGATCCATTCATAAGTATGGTTATTGGTGCAATCATCTTTATAGGCGGCGCTAAAATCATTCGTGAATCGTATCTCATCCTAATGGACTCTGTCCCAGAAAAATTCGATCTTGAAAAAATCCGTGCGGACATTCACCGCGTAGAGGGAGTAGAGGACGTACATGACATGCATCTATGGGCTATTTCATCGGATCATTACTCATTGACAGCCCATGTTTTTGTGAATGAGAACATTCAACCTCTTTGTATCATCCTAGCAATCAACGAGATGTTAGAAAAAAAATACGGGATTAAACATACAACCATTCAAATTGAACATGCTTCGCTTCATCATCACGGGGAGTATGGAAAGCAATTTTTGCGTCGAAAATTAGAAAATTAACTTATCCACCACTTCACTGGATTTTAGGGAGAATTTATAACGGACAGCAGGAAAAGAATGAGAAGCCAGATAATCTGTTTTTATAATGAATGGCAGTATAAAATTATATAGACATGTTTTTTCCAAATATCAGCCATAACGGTTGGAGTAAAACTAAATCGGGATATGATGCAATTCCGCACTTTCATATAATGAGGGTGAGGCGAGGAGACATATTCATTTATGGAAAGACGAATATTTAATAGCATAAAATCCCTACGTAAAAAAGATGTTGCTATAGAAGCAAACAAGAAAGGGAACAAAAGTCACTTATAGCGGAGAGATGGGAGGACGAATCCCTCTTCTCCCTAACTTTTTTCATTACTATATGTAGAGAACACTATACACTGATAAAGTTAAAATCTAAATCCCTTTACCGCCATATTATCAGCGCCTCTTGTAGAGTTCACCGCCTCTGTCCAAGTAATCAACGAAACAGTGACAATCAAGATGATTCCCGGCCTCCTTCATGATGTTTAATTTTATCGGATCTTGAAGTTTGTATAGCTCTTCACTCTATATTACTCTTTGGAAGTCTTGAATGCTTTTGCATAAAGCTAGTTGATATGATTTCTCTGAAGTTCGAAGTTCAGATCTCGCCTTACATCTATACTGCAAAAAGAAAAAGCACCGTGATACATAATCACGGTGCTTTTTAAAATGACCCGTACGGGATTCGAACCCGTGTTACCGCCGTGAAAGGGCGGTGTCTTAACCACTTGACCAACGGGCCAGAACATATAAAATCTGCCTGCATGGCGGAGAAGGCGGGATTTGAACCCGCGCGCCGCAAAAACGCGACCTAACGGTTTAGCAAACCGTCCCCTTCAGCCACTTGGGTACTTCTCCATATGGCTCCGCAAGTAGGATTCGAACCTACGACCTACCGGTTAACAGCCGGTTGCTCTACCGCTGAGCTATTGCGGAATATTTATAAAAAATTGATCTTCATTCTTTAATAAGCTTTTTACACAGTTGTCCATCTCTCAATAAGTCAATTTAACGAGAATATGATAAAGTGATTTAATATGGTGGGCCTAAGTGGACTTGAACCACCGACCTCACGCTTATCAGGCGTGCGCTCTAACCAGCTGAGCTATAGGCCCGTTTCGAAAAGCGGGTGATGGGAATCGAACCCACGACATCAGCTTGGAAGGCTGAGGTTTTACCACTAAACTACACCCGCATAGAATAGTTTTAGTAGGGCGACTAGTGGGAATCGAACCCACGCATGCCAGAGCCACAATCTGGTGCGTTAACCACTTCGCCATAGCCGCCATCAAATGGTGCCGGCTGCAGGACTTGAACCCGCAACCTACTGATTACAAGTCAGTTGCTCTACCAATTGAGCTAAGCCGGCAAAATTTGCAGCCAGTTTGGATATACTCACTAAATTGCTCGATATTAACTATAAAAATGGTGGCTCGGGACGGAATCGAACCGCCGACACAAGGATTTTCAGTCCTTTGCTCTACCGACTGAGCTACCGAGCCATTATTGAGCATTAATATATGATATATGGCGGTCCCGACGGGACTCGAACCCGCGATCTCCTGCGTGACAGGCAGGCATGTTAACCACTACACTACGGGACCAATTTCATTGGTTGCGGGGGCAGGATTTGAACCTGCGACCTTCGGGTTATGAGCCCGACGAGCTACCAGACTGCTCCACCCCGCGGTAATCAAAGGATTGTAGAATGGCGGAGGAGGAGGGATTCGAACCCCCGCGCGCCTTTCGACGCCTCTCGGTTTTCAAGACCGACCCCTTCAGCCAGACTTGGGTACTCCTCCATATATTTTACTAACATGGTGGACCTTGTAGGACTCGAACCTACGACCGGACGGTTATGAGCCGTCTGCTCTAACCAGCTGAGCTAAAGGTCCGAATCTTTTAATGGTAGCGGCGGAGGGAATCGAACCCCCGACCTCACGGGTATGAACCGTACGCTCTAGCCAGCTGAGCTACGCCGCCACAAGGACAAATTATGGTGGAGCCTATCGGGATCGAACCGATGACCTCCTGCGTGCAAAGCAGGCGCTCTCCCAGCTGAGCTAAGGCCCCTTTTTATATCCAAATGATCGGGAAGACAGGATTCGAACCTGCGACCCCATGGTCCCAAACCATGTGCTCTACCAAGCTGAGCTACTTCCCGCTCC
>NZ_JACDUT010000002.1 GCF_013761245.1 Thermaerobacillus caldiproteolyticus
AAAAGTCCGTCAAATGGCGGAACAAACAGGGATCTTTTTCGTTTCACCGATTAATCCTCGAAATGGTGATGAACGAAAAGATGCCTACGGCCGGGGGATTCCTTCGTTTTTGAAAACAGAATTCGGAAAGTGGTTGTTTCGTTTCCGTAACTCGATTGAGCAGACATTCAATCAATTAAAGAATGATGGACTAGAACAGCCACGTTGGTATGGGTTTCATCGCTATTTACTGCATGTACAATTATGCATTATTATGCACGATTTTGAGTTTTTACTCTAGTTTTGCAACACCATCAATCTTTATAAAAAAGACCAATCCGCCTTTGCGAGCGGATTGGTCGCGATCACTTATAGCATGTTTAATAGCTTCATCAATTGCACGCGCTCTTGTTCTGTTAATGGAACAAGCGGCAAACGTACAGAACCAACATCTAATCCTTTTAGTTGTAATGCGGTTTTGACTGGAGCAGGACTAGGTGCAGCAAATAAACCTTTCATAATCGGGAGCAATCTTTGGTGCCATTTTGCTGCTTCAGCAAGGTTCCCTGCTTCAAAAGCCGCCATCATTTCTTGCATTTCATTTCCGATAATATGAGATGCAACAGAGACCACTCCTGCTCCTCCGATTGCCATCACTGGGAGCGTCAAGCCATCGTCGCCGCTATATAGAAGAAAATCGTCATCTGTACGCGCGATAATTTCTGTCATCGCATCTAAATTGCCGCTTGCATCTTTAACGGCAACAATGTTTGGAATTTCTGCTAAGCGAACAATGGTATCCACACTAATGTTAATAACGGCACGGCCAGGAATGTTATACACCATGATCGGAAGTGACGTGCTTTCAGCAATCGCTTTAAAATGCTGGTAAATTCCTTCTTGGTTCGGTTTATTGTAATACGGTGCCACAATCATGACAGCATCAACACCGGCATCTTCTGCCTTTTTTGTCAGCTCAATCGATGCGCGCGTATTGTTGCTTCCCGTCCCTGCAATAACAGGCACTCGACCGTTGACGACAGAAACAACGTGACGGAATAGAGCCACTTTTTCTTCCGTCGTTAACGTTGGCGATTCTCCTGTCGTACCGGCAATAACGAGCGAATCAGTGCCGTTTTCAATTAAATAATTGACAAGCTGTGTCGTTTTCGCAAAATCAATATTGCCTTTATTATCAAAAGGGGTTACCATCGCCGTAGCGATTTTACCGAATGAAACCAATGTTTTCACTCCTCATTCGAATCGTATTTCACAAATTGTTCTTCAGAGAGATGAAACGCATCATGTAATGCGTTGACGGCTTTCTTTAAATCTTCTTCTTTTACTAATACCCAAATCGTTGTATGGCTATCAGCCGATTGTAAAATTTGAATGCCTTGTTCAGAAAGAGCAGTGACGATTTTAGCAGTGACCCCCGGAACACCAGCAATTCCCGCTCCCACTGTTGACACTTTTGCACACCCTCTTGTCACAACGGGCTCATAACCAATGCGGTGAAGGGCGCCAATCGCGCGATCTGTCATTTCACCAGCCACTGTATAGACGACGCCATGCGGAGAAATATTAATAAAATCAACGCTGATGCCTTCGTTTGCCATCGCTTTGAACACATCTGACTGAAGTTCGTAATGCCCTTCTTTTGCTTGTACCTTTATTTGTGTAATATTCGAGACATGAGCGATACCAGTAACAAGGCGTTCTCTTACATCGCTTCCTTTCTTCGATTTAAGCGAAGAGGTAACGAGCGTTCCCGGTGAATCGGAATACGTTGACCGCACACGGAGCGGCACTTTCGCCTGCATCGCAATTTCTACAGCGCGCGGATGAATGACTTTTGCCCCTTGGTACGCCATATTGCAAATTTCTGTATAGGTAACGACATCGAGAGGTCGAGCATTTTCAACAATACGCGGATCGGCTGTCATCACCCCTTCGACATCGGTAAAGATGTCGACATACTCTGCATTTAGGGCTGCACCGAGAGCAGCGGCGGACGTATCGCTACCACCGCGACCAAGCGTCGTAATATCACCATCTTTTGTTGCTCCTTGGAAGCCGGCGACAACGACAACATCGTATTCTTCTAACGTTTCAAGCAATCGTTCACAACGCATTTCAACAATTTTCGCATTTGTATAATCGCTGTTTGTTCGGAAGCCAGCTTGAGCTCCGGTAAACGCAATTGCCTTAATGCCGTGTTTATTTAGCAGATTCGTAAAAACAACGCTTGAAATAATTTCTCCGCAAGACATCAATAAGTCTTGCTCTCGCTTACTGACATAGGTATCCGTTCCACCAATTAAGCTAAGCAAGGTATCCGTCGCATATGGTTCCCCTTTGCGGCCCATCGCTGAGACGACAACAACTACTTTATACCCGTCTTCTAGCGCTTTTTCAATATGTTTTCGTGCAAAATCGCGTCCGTATTCATCACGGACGGAGGTGCCGCCAAATTTTTGAACAATAATTTTCATGTTAACACCTCGATGTTCTTCAATCATTCATTATTTGACAAGACCTAATTTTAGGAGACTTTCTGCAATTTGTACAGAGTTCCATGCAGCTCCTTTTAATAAATTATCAGAGACAATCCATAGGTGGAACGCGTCATCACGATCTAAATCTTTGCGAATTCGGCCGACAAATACGTCATTTTTTCCAACACAATCAGCCGGCATCGGATATAGTTGTTCAGTTGGGTCGTCTTGCAAAATAACACCTGGCGCATTTTTTAATATGTTCTTAATGTCTTCCGCACTTACGCCTTCTTTTTCAATTTCAATGTATACAGATTCAGAATGACCCGTGATCACCGGAATGCGTACGCATGTTGCGGCGATTTGTAATTCAGGCATGTGCATAATTTTTTTCGTTTCGTTCATCATTTTGATTTCTTCAAAGGTAAAGCCATTATCTTGGAATTTATCAATTTGCGGAACTGCATTGAATGCAATTTGATAATGCTTGCGGTCGGATTTTACCGGTAAAATTTCCGGTGTGAACGGTTCACCGTTAAGAATCGCTTTTGATTGGGCTTTTAGTTCTTCGATCGCTTGTGCCCCTGCCCCCGATACAGCTTGGTACGTGGAAACAATCACTTTTTTCAAACCGAATGCTTGGCGAATCGGTTCAAGAGCCACGACCATTTGAATCGTTGAACAATTTGGGTTCGCGATAATGCCATTATGCCATTTTACGTCTTCCTCATTTACTTCAGGCACAACAAGTGGCACGTTTTCGTCCATGCGGAACGCGCTTGTATTGTCAATGACAATGGCACCACGCTTAACCGCTTCTGGGGCGAGCGCTTTTGATACAGAGCCGCCAGCGCTAAACAGCGCAATATCAACCCCTTCAAAGCTCTCTGGTTTCGCTACTTGCACTTCGATCTCTTGACCTTTAAAGGTTGCTTTTTTCCCTGCTGAGCGCTCCGAAGACAACAACGTTAATGTCCCAACAGGAAAGTTTTTATTTTCGAGCGTTTGAATCATTTGCTGACCAACCGCGCCTGTTGCTCCTACGACTGCTACATGAAAACGTCTTTGTTCCATCGCTCATTCTCCTTCCACCTAATCACTCAATCACATTGTATAAACTGATAGTTTTTATTTTAACATATTAGATTGTAAAGGAGAGAAAAATTTTATATGCCTGTATAAATTTTCTTTTGTTTGATTTTTTATTATTAATCCTCATCACGAAACTTTTCGATGATGACCGGTTGCAGTTGTTTTCCTTCTAGAGCGGCGATGACCGTATCGCGCAAGAGCGACATTTTCGCTACCATCGAATTTGGTTTTGTATGTGGGGCGTCTTGACCAAACGGGATAAAATAAATATTTTTCGCAGCCATTAAACGCATTAAGTTAACACCATTTAAACCTAACGCATCGTTCGTGGAAATGCCCACAACAACAGGACGATGATTGCGCATCGTTGCTTTTGCTGCCATCAATACCGGTGAATCAGTCATGGCATTGGCGAACTTGCTCATAGAGTTTCCTGTCAACGGAGCAATGACCATGCAGTCAAGCGGAATTTTCGGACCGAGCGGCTCTGCTTTGACGATCGTATCAATGATTTCATTCCCTGTCATTTCCTCAAGTTTTTTGACCCACTCTTCTCCGTCTCCAAATCTTGTATTTGTCGTTTTTACTGTATGAGTGACAATCGGTAATACTTCCGCTCCTTCTTGCACTAACTTTTCGATTTCTGGCATAACCGCATCATACGTACAATGCGACCCGGTTAACCCAAATCCAATTCGTTTTCCTTTTAAACTCATTTACAAGTTCCCCTTTCTTTTTTGTAAATCGTTAAATAATAATTGAGAAAGAACATTTGCAATGATTTGTCCCGCTGTTTTTGGAGCCACTACTCCCGGCAGCCCCGGGACGAGCAACGCTTTAATTCCGCGTTTTTCTGCATAACGAAAATCGGTTCCCCCCGGCTTAGATGCTAAATCGATAATTAATGTATGGGCAGGCATCTTCGAAATGACACTGGCAGTGACAATGAGATGGGGAATTGTATTAATGCAAATATCAATATCTCTTACTTCTTTTTCTAAATCTTGTAAATAAAATGGTTGAAGTCCCATTTCTGTAATTCGTGCGATATGTTCGGAACGGCGTGCTCCTACTTTTACTTTTGCGCCTAATGCCGCAAACGTGCGGGCAACGGTCATTCCAATACGTCCTAAGCCGAGAACGGCAATACGGGACCCGTGGATCGTAAAATCAGTATGTTGGATGACTATCATAATCGTTCCTTCTGCCGTCGGAATCGAGTTATAAATCGCGACATCATCTCGTTCAAATAACAGCACATGTTTGCGATTAACGGCTTTCATTAAGCTGTCTAAATAACTGTTACTAATGCCGGAATAGACCGTACAATGTTTCGGAGTTTTTAGTAACATTTCTTCCGTAAAAGGGATGGGTTCGTTTGAAAACACAGTATCCACTTTTCCTTCTACATTCGTACCGTGAACGGGCAAAATAATGGCGTCTAAATCAACAAAATCAACTTCATTAATGCTGGCTTTTGTAGCCCCTGTAAAACTATGAGCTAATTGGTCGAAACCAATGAGGGTCAATTTCGCATCCAGTTCCGTTAATTTGCGAATGACTTCTAACTGCCTTGCATCTCCACCAATGATAGCGATATGCATCCCCGTCAACATCATATATAACTCACCTTCTTGTTCGAAAACTCGTTTTGACAACTTCTTTTTCTTTCACATCTTATGAAAGAGGCAGAATATAGGTGAATATCCTAAAAAAGAAAAAGCGGTTGCATCTTGAGATGCAACCGCTTTTTGCACTTCTATTCATCAGGAAAGTCAATGATAATCATATCGGCGCCAACTTTTTTTATATATTTCCATGGAACGCGAATTTCGTTTCCTTCTTTGCGAAAGCCGAACCATTTCCCTGTTGGAATGAGCAACGCTTGAATTTGCCCGGTCTGCTCGTTAATTTCTAAATCGGTTTGGCCTAATACCCCTAGCCGTTCCGCACGTCTAACATCAACGATTTCTTTTCCGCTTAATTCGCTTAGCCTCACCATCTGCTCCTCCTTTGTCCCTTTTTACCATTGTAAGAAAAAAACAATAAAAAAATGCCTGCAAGTTATTCTAGCAGGCATTTTTCCAACATCAAACCGAGCAGTTGTCCTGTTACCAGAAACGGAGGTTCGCCCATATCGGCTCTCCGATCGATAAGAAGAAAATCGCGTAATCATATGTGTTAGCTCTGACGTAGTTCACTTGGCAATTGTCCACTTGGACTAATTAAAGCAAGCGCATAGTCTTCACTAAAAATTTGCTGCGCAAGCTCATTCACTTTTTCTTTCGTCACATTATTAATCTCCTCGATGATTTCATCAAGAGAGCGATGGCGGCCTAGCAACAATTCGTTTTTGCCGTTACGGCTCATGCGGCTGTTTGTGCTTTCTAAGCTTAGCATTAAGCTTCCTTTCATTTGCTCTTTACTATTTTGCAGCTCTTTTTCCGTAATTCCGTCTTCTTTTAATTTGCGAATCGTCTCTTGAATTGTTTCGAATAAAAGATCTAGCTGGTTGTTACCAGTTCCCCCATAAATCGCAAGCAATCCCCCATCTTGATAGGAAGAATGGTAAGAGAACACCGAATACGCTAAGCCCCGCTGTTCGCGAACTTCTTGGAATAGACGGCTGCTCATGCTGCCCCCTAAAATGTTATTTAAAATAATGAGGCTGTAAATATCCGGGTGACCAACTGGCAATCCGTTAAACCCGATACATAAATGGGCCTGTTCGGTATCTTTTTGACGAGCTAATTTTTGCGGCTGAAATATTGGTGCTTGTTCCTGGCGTGTTTGTTGTTTTGCTGTGAAGGCCCCGAAATATTTTTCGATTTGGTTTATAAAGCTTTCCTTCACATTTCCCGCCACCGAAATTACCACTCGATCAGGAGTATAGTAATCTGCCATATATCTGCGGAGTGACTCTCCCGTAAACGTGCGCAATGTTTCTTCTGTTCCTAAAATCGGATAACCAAGCGGATGATTCGCGTAACACGCTTTGCTTAATAAGTCATGAACGATATCATCTGGAGTATCTTCGTACATTTTAATTTCTTCTAATACGACATTTTTTTCTTTTTGCAGTTCTTCATCGACAAACGTAGAATGGAAGAACATATCCGCCAACATTTCCAAAGCGAATTCGGCATGCTCATCTAACACTTTAGCATAATAACATGTATATTCTTTCGATGTAAAAGCGTTTACTTGACCGCCAATACTATCGAATGCTTCAGCAATTTCCCGTGCCGTTCGCGTTTTTGTTCCTTTAAAAAACATATGCTCTAAAAAATGGGAAATTCCATTGTTTTGTTCACTTTCGTTTCGTG
Organism: Thermaerobacillus caldiproteolyticus; assembly: GCF_013761245.1. GTDB lineage: Bacteria > Bacillota > Bacilli > Bacillales > Anoxybacillaceae > Thermaerobacillus > Thermaerobacillus caldiproteolyticus. The sequence goes on from NZ_JACDUT010000002.1 coordinate 6,896, forward strand.
AACCTGTTCCGATCCATACGCCAATCGCTACGGATCTTACAGTTGGAATTTGTTCTAGTACAATTCGTACTCCATTTCGACATGTATACTTGTTAATCAAAGCCTTGTTCCTCCTATTTTTTCACAATTCTTTTTTCATCTAATAGCGTAGATACATTGTCGATTTTGTATCCTTTTTGTTGAATCGAAACAATGAGTGGTTCAAGTGCCTCAGCCGTCGATAACGTAGGGTGCATTAAAACCATCGCGCCCGGATGAATTTTAGACATTACCCGTTTCACTATAACAGATGGAGACGGTTTTTGCCAATCAATTGTATCGACGCTCCACATAATTGTTTTCATGTTCAAATCATCGGCAATTTTCACTACATCATCGCGGTAACTGCCGCTTGGAGGAGCGAACCATTTGCATTTGACTCCTGTTGTCGCTTCAATGACTTTATTCGTTTTTTCCAGCTGTTCGCGAATCGCTTGATTGCTCATTGTTTTTAAATCAGGGTGACTGTATGAATGATTGCCAACTTCTTGCCCTGCATCTACAATCATTTTTGCCATATCAGGATGATTTTTTACCCAGCGTCCTTCCAAAAAAAATGTTGCCTTTACGTTATGCTTTTTTAAAATCTCAAGCATTTTCGGGATATATTCATTTCCCCATGCAACATTAATGAGGAAGGTGACCATCGGTTTCTCAGGATGCCCTCGATAAATCGCAGCAGGCGGCAAATCGTCTAGATGAACTTTCGGGGGAACTTGTTCATACACCAGCTTGCTCTTATCAAACGTCCCGTCTTTTTTCATATTTTGGTAAGAGTCGTTAATATTGACCTTTAATCCATTGTAGCCGGGGATGGCTTTCCATACTCTATCAATAACTGCATTTTGCGGAGCAATTTCATATTTTTTTGCTTTTGCTTCAATTTCCATGTATAGCTTATCTTTTGGCTTAGCTGCCTCAACGCTTCTTTCTCGCAACTTTGTAATATATTGATCAATAGCAGGCTGATTGACAATAGACAATGCAAACAAAAGCATAATGAACACCGAAACATATGGAACATATTTTCCTCTCACACCTGTCCCCTCCTTTTCTATTACAAATATGTAAGGCGAGGACAAGATAGAACTATTGCTCCGACAGATATGACAAATAAAAAAGCCGATGATTCCTCCAACTTTACAGCAGGAAGGCTCGGCTTTTTCTCATAACAAAGAAGCCTAGGAAAGTTCCGAGGCTCCTCATTTTATCCGTTCATTCCGTTCTTTTTGTTCGCGCAATACTGCTTTTCGCGACAAGTTGACGCGTCCTTGCTTATCGATTTCCGTTACTTTTACTAAAATTTCATCACCGATTGCGACGACATCTTCCACTTTGCCAATGCGCTCTTCCGCTAACTCGGAAATGTGCACAAGACCATCTTTTCCGTTAAACAATTCCACGAACGCACCAAATTTTTCAATGCGCTTCACTTTTCCTAAATAAATTTGTCCGACTTCGACTTCGCGAACGATATCTTCAATAATCTTTTTCGCTTTTTGGTTCATTTCTTCATTAACGGAGGAAATGAAGATCGTTCCGTCTTGTTCAATATCGATTTTGACGCCCGTCTCTTCGATAATCTTATTAATTTGCTTACCGCTTGGTCCAATGACTTCACGAATTTTATCCGGATTAATTTGCATCGTTAAAATTTTCGGAGCATATTTTGAAAGTTCTTTGCGCGGCTCGCGAATGGTTTGCAACATATGATTTAAAATTTCCATGCGGCCTTTTTTCGCTTGCTGCAGGGCTTCTTCTAAAATTTCGCGCGATAATCCTTTAATTTTAATGTCCATTTGTAAGGCAGTGACCCCTTTAGCCGTTCCCGCTACTTTAAAATCCATGTCGCCAAGATGGTCTTCCATGCCTTGAATGTCCGTTAAAATCGTATAATGGTCTCCATTTTTGACAAGTCCCATGGCAATGCCAGCGACTGGCGCTTTAATTGGCACACCTGCATCCATCATCGCTAGGGTGCTTGCGCAAATACTCGCTTGGGAAGTCGAACCGTTCGATTCCAACACTTCAGAAACAAGACGAATCGTATATGGAAACTCTTTTTCTGATGGAATGACTGGCTCTAACGCACGCTCTCCTAATGCTCCGTGTCCAATTTCGCGACGTCCCGGTCCACGCATCGCTCCCGTTTCACCGACCGAAAATGGCGGGAAGTTGTAATGATGCATAAACCGTTTCGTCTCTTCAATGCCAAGCCCGTCCAAAATTTGCACATCGCCAAGCGCCCCTAACGTACAAACGCTAAGCGCCTGTGTTTGCCCGCGCGTAAACAACCCAGATCCGTGCGTGCGCGGCAAAAGCCCCACTTCGGATGAAAGCGGACGAATTTCATCAATTTTGCGACCGTCTGGACGAATTTTTTCTTCAGTAATGAGGCGGCGCACTTCTTCTTTCACGAGCTTGTGTAAAATTTCATTCACTTGTTTTAACGTTTCTTCATCGGCCTCTTGTTCTTCATATTTGGCAACGACGCTGGCTTTTACTTCATCAATGGCAGCCTCACGCGCTAATTTTTCTGGAACTTGAACAGCGCGCTTAATATCCTCTTCAGCGAGCTGGCGAATATCTGCTTCAAGCTGAGGGTCAAGCTCGTAAAGAACCACTTCCATTTTTTCTTTGCCGACTTGTGCAGCAATTTCTTCTTGGAATGCGATGAGGCGTTTAATTTCTTCATGTCCAAACATAATCGCTTCTAACATGATTTCTTCTGGAACTTCATCGGCCCCAGCTTCAACCATGTTAATGGCATCTTTTGTTCCCGCGACAACAAGATGAATGTCGCTTTTTTCCGATTGTTCGACTGATGGATTAATGACAAATTTTCCATCAACTCGTCCCACTGTTACTCCAGCAATCGGACCTTCAAATGGGATGTCGGAGATCGTTAAGGCAAGCGACGAACCGAACATCGCCGCCATTTCCGGTGAGCAGTCTTGGTCAACACTCATGACCATCGACACAATTTGCACTTCATTGCGAAACCCTTCCGCAAACAATGGACGAATTGGTCGGTCGATGAGGCGGCTGGCTAAAATTGCTTTCTCGCTCGGACGACCTTCGCGCTTAATGAATCCACCGGGAATTTTCCCGACTGCATATAGGCGTTCTTCATAGTTCACAGTTAATGGGAAAAAATCAACATTTTTCGCCTCTTTGGACGCGGTTGCGGTGCTTAAAACCACAGTATCACCGTAGCGGACTAACACCGCCCCGTTCGCTTGTTTTGCTAACTGACCAATTTCCACAACAAGCGGCCGTCCCGCCCAATCTATGGAAAAAACACGTTTTCCTTGCTCCATATAGATGAGTACTCCTCTCTATGTACAAATCAAAAATATCAACGAAGAATTATCATTGGTTTTAGTATGGACGAATGTACAGCAATCTATCAATTATGAGGATGATCACCATTTCTAGAAATTTCTTTATGTAACTAGCAAAAAAGCGGGAATGCTCCCGCTTTTTTCTTACCTTAACGACGTAATCCAAGTTTGTTAATTAATTCACGATAACGTGTAATGTCTTTATTGCGCAAATACGTAAGTAAATTACGGCGCTTACCGACCATTTTTAACAAACCACGACGTGAATGATGGTCTTTTTTATGAACGCGTAAATGTTCATTTAAGTTGTTGATTTGCTCTGTAAGGATAGCGATTTGTACTTCTGGAGAACCTGTGTCGGTCTCATGAATTTTAAACTGATTAATGATTTCGTTTTTGCGTTCTTGTGTTAATGCCATCCTTGTTCACCTCCTCATTATGAAACACCAATTACCGAGCAAGCGTCGGTGACTCGACTTGCCAAGCAATGGTTATTTTACATACATTTATTAGAATACCTCTTTTCGTGACAAAATGCAAGTCTTTTCCGCTATATTCTTAAAATAAGCTTGTGCGTTCGCTTGATCTCTCTTAATTTGTGCAACTAATTGCTCAACACTGGAAAACTTTTGCTCGCTCCGAAGACGCATATGCCATTCAATGGTTACTATTTCTCCATAAATGTCTCTTGCAAAATCAAAAATATGCACTTCGATTGTTGGCCTACCTTCTTGCTTTTCATGGAAGGTTGGCTTATATCCTACATTGCATACCCCTTCAAATGTTTCCGTGCCGATCTTAATTTTGACCGCATATACGCCAAGCGCAGGCAAAAGATAATCATCGGTTAACTCAATGTTAGCGGTGGGAAATCCGATTGTTCTTCCACGCTTTTCTCCGCTAATGACAGTTCCTTCCACTTCATAAAAGCGGCCTAGCAGCTGCGAGAGTTGCTCGACTGCACCGTTTTTTAGAAGCCGGCGAATAGAGGTCGAGCTGATTTTTTCCCCTTTAAGTGTCAATTTCGGGACAATAGTTTGCGTAAATTGCTCGCGGGAGTGAAATGGCAATGTTTCCATTGTCCCTTTGCCAAGTCGTCCGTAAGTAAAGTCGAAGCCCGCGACAACATGTTTCACGTGAAAACCGATAATATATTGATCAACAAATTGTTGTGGAAGCAATTCGGCAAATGAAGATGTAAACTCGACAATATATAAATAATCGACACCTAAATGGGCGATCAGTTGCTCTTTTTGTTTTAATGGTGTAATGCAGTGAATATGTTGTTCTTTTTTTCCTAACACGACGGAAGGATGCGGGTGAAACGTCATCACCGCACTTTTATAGCCTTTTTCAGCAGCGAGGTTCACAGCTGTTCGGATCACTTCCTGATGACCAAGATGGATGCCGTCAAAGTAGCCTAGCGCCATTACCGTCGGTGGGAAGTCTTCTCTTTTCATATGATGAGGATGCGAGATGAATACCGTTTCCATGTTTCTTGTTCACCTTCTGTCTTTCGCTCTTTCCTCAGCAAACACTTTTAACGGTTTGATGAGGTGAGGTTTTGCCGGGTGTTTGATATAGAGAGCTAGCGCTTCTTTCCGTTCATTGATGACTACAATTGGTCCTTCTAACGATTGTAGCAAATGAGGAAGAGGTAAAATAGCTCCGTTTTTTACTTTCCCTGCTACTTTATCATTAATTTGATATTTCGGCAAATAGAAAAGCGCTTTTTCGATTGGTAACAAAATCTTCTCGATTTCGCCGCGCTCAATGTACTGTTCGATTTCTTCAAAGGTGATACAATCTTTTAGAGAGAACGGGCCAGATGCAGTACGAACTAAATGCGACATATGTGCTGGATACCCTAATCGTTCCCCAATCATAACGGCTAACGTACGAATATACGTTCCTTTGCTACATGTGACGCGAAATCGAAACGAAACGGTATCTCCAGAAAATGTTTCTCTTTCATCAAGCAACGTTAATTCATGAATGGTGACGATGCGTGTTGGTCTTTCTACTTCGATTCCAGCGCGTGCATATTCATATAATTTTTTTCCATTCACTTTGACAGCGGAATACATGGGCGGTGTTTGGGCGATTTCCCCCGTTAATTGTTCTAGGACGTGCTCGATTTCGCTTCGCTGAATGATGCGGTCTACTTTTTTCGTCTCGATAACTTCGCCTGAAGCATCTTCCGTTGTGGTGGCTGCTCCTAATGTCACTTCCCCTTCATACGTTTTGCTTGCCCCCGTTAAAAATTCAGCAATTCTTGTTGCTTTGCCAATGCAAATCGGCAATACGCCTGACACATCCGGATCAAGCGTGCCGGTATGACCAACCTTTTTCACCTTTAACAGGCGGCGAATTCGAAACACGCAATCATGCGATGTCATTCCTGCTGGTTTATGTAACAATAGCACCCCGTCCATTCGTGCACCCCTTCTACATACATAATGGAAATGGATAGACGAAATGTCTATCCATCATTCTTCATTTTTTTGTTCCTCTTTTTCTTTAGAAAGTTGCTGAATAAGGGATTCAATGCGATTGCCATAATCGATCGACTCGTCGATTTCAAAATAAATTTCTGGTGTTTTTCGTAAGCGAATGCGCTGACCGATTTCTGAGCGAATAAACCCTTTTGCTTTTGCTAATCCTTTCAATGTATTTTGACGCTGCTCTTCGTCACCTAACACGCTAATATACACTTTTGCTTGCTGTAAATCGCCTGTTACACGCACATCGGTTACGGTAACAAAGCCGATGCGTGGGTCTTTAAGTTTGCGACCGATAATATCGCTTAATTCTTTTTTCATTTGTTCACCAACACGTGTAGCTCGCAAACTCATGTGTTATCACCTCGATTAAAACCACTCAAATGTTGTAACCGTCCGCTCGATTTCCGGAAATGAATCGATCATCTCGAGCGCTCGCTGCAATTCCCGCTCGGTTGTCATTCGATTCGACGTAATGGCCACGATTCCGAGCTTCGTGCGTTGCCACATATCTTGATAATCGATTTCGGCTACTGATATATTATATTTTTGCTTGAGCCGTGTCATTATTCGTTGTAGCACGGCTCTTTTTTCTTTTAATGATTGCGCATCGTAAATGAGGCATTCACAGGCGACGTAGCCGATCATTTACGCTCTACTTCCTGCATAATGTACGCTTCAATGACATCGCCTTCTTTAATGTCATTGAAGTTTTTAATGGTTAAACCGCATTCATAGCCTTGTGCAACTTCTCTTACATCGTCTTTGAAGCGTTTTAATGTGTCAATTTGCCCTTCATAAATGACAACGCCTTGACGGATGAGACGAACACTGCTGTCACGCGTAATTTTACCGTCTGTTACATAGCATCCGGCAATCGTTCCAACCTTAGATACTTTAAATGTTTGACGAACTTCCGCTTGACCGATCACTTTTTCTTCATACTCAGGGTCAAGCATTCCTTTCATCGCTGCTTCGATTTCCTCAATGACTTTGTAAATAATGCGGTGTAAACGAATATCGACTTTTTCAGATTCAGCGACGCGTTTGGCGTTCGCATCAGGGCGAACGTTAAAGCCAATGACAATCGCGTTTGAAGCGGTCGCTAAAATAATATCCGATTCGGTAATTGCGCCGACGCCAGTGTGAATGATTTTCACGCGGACTCCTTCAACCTCAATTTTCTGCAACGCTGCTGCTAACGCCTCGACGGAACCTTGAACGTCAGCTTTCACGATAATATTTAACTCTTTCATTTCGCCTTGTTTGATTTGTTCAAATAAATCATCAAGGCTGACACGAGCTTTCACGCTGCGCTGCTCAAGAAGCTGCTTTTGCGCACGCGCTTCTCCAATTTGCCGCGCTTTTTTCTCATCTTCAAATACCATGAAGCGATCCCCTGCTTGCGGCACTTCATTAAGCCCCGTAATCTCGACAGGAGTTGACGGGCCAGCTTCTTTGACGCGGCGACCTGTATCATTGACCATCGCCCGAACGCGACCGTATGTGCTACCAACAACAATTGGATCGCCGACGTGCAACGTTCCTGCTTGAACAAGCAATGTTGCAACCGGGCCACGACCTTTATCTAATTTTGCTTCGATGACCGTTCCGGTCGCACGGCGATTTGGATTTGCTTTAAACTCCTCTACTTCGCTGACAAGAAGAATCATTTCTAATAAGTTATCGATTCCTTCGCCTGTTTTTGCTGATAATTTACAGAAAATTGTATCGCCGCCCCATTCTTCTGGCACAAGGTTATGTTCCATTAACTCTTGCATAACGCGGTCTGGGTTTGCTTCTGGTTTATCGATTTTGTTGACAGCGACAATAATTGGAACGTTTGCCGCTTTAGCATGGTTGATTGCCTCGACTGTTTGCGGCATGACACCATCGTCTGCGGCAACAACGAGAACAACAATGTCCGTTACTTTGGCACCTCGTGCGCGCATCGTTGTAAACGCTTCGTGTCCTGGAGTGTCAAGGAACGTAATTTTTTTATTGTTCACCACAACCTGATATGCACCGATATGTTGAGTAATCCCGCCTGCTTCTTGCTCGGTTACTTTGGAATTGCGGATCGAGTCTAAAAGCGTTGTTTTTCCATGGTCGACGTGTCCCATAATCGTAACAACTGGAGGACGTTCCACTAAATCAGCTGGATCGTCAACGATTTCTAATGATTCGAATTCCGTTTCGTCAATGACGACTTTTTCTTCGACTTCGACACCGTAGTCGGCGCAAACCAACTCAATGGCGTCTTTATCTAAATCTTGGTTGATTGTTGCCATAATACCGAGCATAAATAATTTTTTAATGATTTCAGATGGCTCCCGGCCAAGTTTTTTCGCTAGCTCTGCGACCGTTAATGAGCCTTCAAACGTAATTTTCTGCGGCAATTCTTTTTCCTTTTTCTTTTGCGGCTCTTGTGGCGCAGGTTGATGAGCTTTTGGTTTTCCTTTATTTTTCTTTTTATTGTGATTAAAAACTTTCTTTTCTTTTTGTTGTGTTTGCAAATCGTGTTTTTTTCCTTCCCGGTTTTTGTTTGCACCTTTTTTGATCGGCACTTTCGTTTCGATGACTTCATCATCATCGTCGAAGTCATCAACATATCCTTTTGGCTTTACAGGTGCTGTCTGCTTTTCTTTCATAACAGGTGGTTGTTTCTGTTCTTTTTTCTTATACGTATGATCCAATTTCTCAACGACTTCCGGTTCTAGCGTAGCCATATGATTAGAAACTTCAATATTCATTTCTTTTAATTTATGAATGATGTCCTTACTAGGTACGTTATTTTTTTTGGCGTACTCATATACACGCATTTTAGACATAGATTCACCCCCACAATGATCCATCGAGCATCGTTATTAATTTTTTGGCAAAGCCTTCTTCAGTGATAGCAACAACCACACGCGCATCTTTGCCAATCGCCTGTCCGAGCATATAGCGATCGGGAACTTTTCGAAGCGGAACGCCGTAGGAAGCGCATTTATCAGAAATTTTTTTCTCCGTATTCACCGATGCGTCTTCCGCCAACAGCACTAATTTCGCTCTTCCGCTGCGAATCTCCTTGATCGCCAGCTCCTCACCAGAAACAACTTTACGTGCTCGATTTGCTAAACCTAATAAAGATGTCCATTGTTTATTGCCCATTCTCTACTTTGTTCTCCTTTTCTGCTAGTTGAAGCAGCTCTTCATATAGTGAGTCAGCAATATCTGCTTTTAAATGATGGGCTAACACGTTTTTCTTTTTTGCAAGCAAAATACAGTCTTTGCTTAACGTAATATAAGCGCCACGACCTGCCTTTTTTCCGGTCGGGTCAATGGAGACGTCCCCATCTTTGGAACGAACAATGCGAATCATTTCTTTTTTCGGCTTCATTTCACCTGTCACAACACACTTGCGTAACGGAATTTTCTTTTGACCGGCCATCTGTGCTCACCTCTCACTCGATTTCTTCCTGTAAATCGAATGTTTGGTTGCTTTCATCTTCATTATTCATGTGTATGTCTTTTGAATCAAGCAAAGTGGATTGGGCGTACGGGTCAATTCCTAATTGCTTTGCCTCTGATTCGCTTTTAATATCGATTTTCCAGTTTGTTAATTTTGCTGCTAAACGGGCATTTTGTCCGCGCTTACCAATGGCTAGCGATAATTGGTAGTCTGGGACAATGACCGTTGTTGCTCTTTCCTCTTCATTGACAATGACGCGTAATACTTTTGCAGGGCTCAACGCGTTAGCAACGAATTCAACCGGGTCCGCTGACCAACGAACGATGTCAATTTTTTCGCCTTTTAGTTCATCCACTACTGCCTGAACACGTTGACCTTTTGGACCGACACAAGCTCCGACAGGATCGACTTCCGGATTGTCAGAGTGAACGGAAATTTTCGAACGGTCACCCGCTTCACGAGCGATTGATTTAATTTCCACCGTTCCGTCATAAATTTCCGGAACTTCAAGCTCAAACAGCCGCTTTAACAGTCCCGGATGGGTGCGCGATACGAAAATTTGCGGTCCTTTTGTCGTTTTTTCTACTTTCGTGATATACACTTTCAGGCGATCATGCGGCTTATAAGTTTCATTTGGCATTTGCTCGCTAGCTGGGAGCAATGCTTCGGCTTTTCCTAAGCTTACGTACGCAAATCTTGGATCCACTCGCTGCACGATTCCTGTCATAATATCTTCTTCGCGGTCGATAAATTCCGCATAAATGACGCCGCGCTCAGCTTCACGCACACGCTGGGTAACGACTTGTTTTGCCGTTTGCGCCGCAATGCGCCCGAAATCTTTTGGCGTCACCTCTAGCTCAACAACATCGCCTACTTGATAATTTGGATTGATGAGACGTGCTTCCTCAAGAGACATTTCCAATCGTGAATCGCTTACTTCTTCGACAACTTCCTTCCGTGCGAAGACGCGAATCGTCCCTGTTTCGATGTTAAAATCGACGCGCACGTTTTGCGCTTGACCGAAATTTCGTTTATAAGCCGACACGATCGCCGCTTCAATCGCTTCGACTAATACTTCTTGGCTAATGCCTTTTTCCCGAACAAGCTCCGCTAAGGCGTCTAATAATTGCGTATTCATGAAACGTAAAATCCCCCTTCTCAAACGTTTGGCTGTCCGTTAAAAAAAGATGACAGCAAGTCTTGCACTCGCAATTTTTTCATACGGAACCTCTACTATTTTTTTACGCGTTTTTTCTTTGACGGTGACAGTAGCGGTTGTTCCATCAAATGCAGTAAGTTCGCCTTCAAACTCTTTTTCTCCTTCAATCGGTTCGTATGTTTTAATATATACATTTTTTCCAACCGCCCGTTCAAAATCAGCTAGTTTTTTTAATGGTCGTTCTGCTCCCGGCGAAGAGACCTCTAGGAAATAGTTATATGGAATCGGATCGACGATATCTAATTTTTCGCTTAATTTTTCGCTTACGACACCGCATTGCTCGATATCGACGCCTTGCTCCGAGTCAATAAATACGCGGAGAAACCAATTTTTCCCCTCTTTGACATATTCGATGTCCACTAATTCGAGGTTCATGTCATTCAGAATGGGTGTAACTAGCTCCTCAACTACTTCTGTCACTTTTTTGCTCATTCTGTCCCTCCTAGAATTCGAGAAAATCGCCTAATCGTTATAATGAGAAAATCCCCTGCAAAACTGCGGGGAAACGATGAAAGCGATCAACATCCAATCAATGCGAAAGAGTGGGTTTCCCCACTCTTTTCCTACACATTATCTTTACCATTTCCACTAAAACTATAACATATTGGGAAATATATTGCAACGAAAAATCGCCATTGGCATCTAGAATAAAGATAGTTGATTATGGTCTGGTAGCGAATCTAAACAGCCGCGGCTTTCTAAATATTCGAGTAACGTCTTTGATAATTTGCCGCGCTGTTGTAAGTCCTCTTTTGATAAAAATTCGCCTTCTTCACGGGCACGAACGATGTTGAGCGCCACGTTCGTCCCAAGACCCGGAATCGCATTAAACGGCGGAATGAGCGAGTTGCCGTCGATGACAAATTCCGTTGCTTGAGAGCGGTACAAGTCAATATTTTTAAACGAAAAGCCGCGTTCGCACATTTCTAATGCAATTTCTAAGACGGTCAACAAGCTTTTTTCTTTTGCTGAGGCGTCCAAACCTTTTGCGTTAATTTCCTCAATACGCTTGCGAATGGCTGCAGAACCTTTAATCATCGCATCTAAATCAAAATCCTCAGCGCGCACGGTAAAGTAAGACGCATAGTATAGCAGCGGATGATGGACCTTAAAGTACGCGATTCTCACTGCCATTAACACGTACGCAGCGGCGTGTGCTTTCGGGAACATGTACTTAATTTTTTTGCATGATTCAATATACCATTCCGGTACGTCATGCTTGCGCATTTCTTCTTCAAACTCAGGGGTTAGCCCTTTTCCTTTCCGAACGGATTCCATAATTTTAAACGCCAAGGACGGCTCCAAACCACGATAAATTAAATACACCATGATGTCGTCACGACAACCGATCACTTCTGATAACGTACAAATTCCGTTTTGAATAAGTTCTTGAGCGTTGCCGAGCCACACGTCCGTTCCGTGCGAGAGCCCGGAAATTTGCACAAGTTCAGAAAACGTTTTTGGCTTTGTATCCTCAAGCATTTGACGAACAAAGCGCGTACCGAATTCCGGAATCCCGAGCGTTCCGACATTACACATAATCTGTTCCGGTGTTACCCCAAGCGATTCAGTACCACTAAAGATTTTCATTACTTCCGGGTCATCGGTTGGAATCGTTTTTGGGTCGATACCGCTCAAATCTTGGAGCATACGAATGACGGTCGGATCATCGTGCCCAAGAATATCCAATTTTAATAAGTTGTCGTGAATGGAATGGAAGTCAAAATGGGTCGTTCTCCATTCGGAACTTGTATCGTCAGCTGGATATTGAATCGGCGTAAAATCATAAATGTCCATGTAATCAGGAACAACAATGATTCCCCCCGGATGTTGCCCGGTTGTTCGCTTGACGCCCGTACATCCTGCCGCAAGCCGGTCAATTTCCGCGCCGCGAAGTTGAAGATTATTGTCACTTGCATATCCTTTGACAAATCCGTACGCAGTTTTATCAGCAACCGTACCGATCGTTCCTGCACGATACACATTGTCCTCGCCAAACAAGACTTTCGTATAGTTATGGGCGCGTGGTTGATACTCCCCGGAAAAGTTCAAGTCAATATCCGGAACTTTATCTCCCTTAAAGCCGAGGAACGTTTCAAACGGAATATCATGCCCGTCTTTTTTATATTTCGTACCGCATTTTGGACAATCTTTATCCGGTAAGTCGAAGCCTGAGCCGACCGAACCGTCATTGAAAAATTCCGAGTGTTTGCAGTTTGGGCAAACATAATGCGGTGGAAGTGGATTTACTTCCGTAATTTCTGTCATTGTCGCTACAAACGAGGAACCAACTGAACCACGTGAACCGACAAGATATCCGTCATCAAGCGATTTTTTCACAAGCTTATGAGAAATTAAATAAATAACCGCAAACCCATGACCGATAATGCTCTTTAGTTCTTTTTCAAGACGTTGTTCGACAATCTCTGGGAGCGGATCGCCGTAAATGCTTTTCGCTCTTCGGTAACTCATTTCGCGAATTTCTTCATCCGCTCCTTCGATACGCGGAGTATAAAGCTCGTCTTTAATCGGTTTGACTTCTTCGATTAAATTGGCGATTTTTTGCGTGTTTGTCACGACGATTTCTTTTGCTTTCTCTTCCCCTAAAAATGAAAAACAATCAAGCATTTCATTCGTCGTCCGAAAATAGACATCCGGCAGTTCATGACGATTAAGCGGATTGGCTCCGGATTGAGAGTGAATTAATATTTTTCGATAAATTTTATCTTCTGGGTGCAGGTAATGAACATTACCAGTAGCAACAACCGGGATATTTAATTTTTCGCCGAGTGAAACAATCTTGCTAATAATTTCTTTGAGCATTTCTTCGTCTTTGACATAGTCCATTTCGATTAACGGTTTGTATACTTCGGGCGGATGGACCTCAAGGAAATCATAAAATTTCGCGATTTCCTCGACTTCTTCCGGCGCTTTTTGAATCATGTTGTCAAATACTTCTCCTTTGTCGCAGCCTGAGCCGACTAAAATGCCTTCGCGATGCTGCTGCAACACGGATCTCGGGATACGCGGAACGCGATAAAAATATTGAACATGGGCAAGAGATACTAGTTTAAATAAGTTTTTAAGACCAACGTCATTTTGGGCAAGCAATGTCACATGAAACGGACGAGAACGTTGATATGATGTTGCTTGGCGTGAGCGCTCATTGAATTCATCGTGATACAAAATCCCTTTTTCTTGCGCATCTTTTAATAGCCGCATAAGCAAATACCCTGTCGCTTCAGCATCGTAAATGGCACGGTGATGCTGCGTTAATTCGATGTCAAATTTTTTACAAAGCGTATTGAGACGGTGATTTTTCAATTCCGGATATAAAAAACGCGCTAGTTCCAATGTATCGATGACGGGATTCGTTACCTTTCCGAGACCGATCTTTTTAAATCCGACATTTAAAAAACCGATGTCAAAGCTTGCGTTATGAGCAACGAGGACGCTGTCACCGATCCATTCATAAAATTGTCGCAACACGTCTTCTACATCCGGAGCATCTTTCACCATATCATCGGTAATACCGGTTAATTCAATGGTCGTAATTGACAGTGGATGGTGCGGATTTGCAAACGATGTAAAACGGTCAATAATTTCGCCGTCTTTCACCTTGACAGCGGCTAACTCAATGATTGTATTGTAAACAGCCGACAATCCAGTAGTTTCCACGTCAAAAACAACATACGTATCTTCCGCTAATAAACGATGCGCTTCATTGTAAGCAATCGGTACCCCGTCATCAACAATATTTGCCTCAACGCCGTACAGAACTTTCATTCCATATTTTTTCGCAGCGCTGTACGCTTCTGGAAATGACTGAACAACAGCATGATCGGTGATCGCAATGGCCGGATGTCCCCATTTTTTCGCCTGTTCAATCAGCTTCGTCACAGAGGTAACCGCATCCATCTGGCTCATCGGTGTATGAAGATGAAGTTCAACTCGCTTTTCTCCTTCCGGAGCAGTATCTTCGCGTTCTTTTGCTTTGATTTCATTAATATCGTTTGCGATGAGAACAAGGTCGCGGACGAACGTGTCGTTTTGCACGCTTCCTCTTACTTTTACCCACATGCCCTTTTTCACGTTGGCCATTAGCGCCACATCTTCTTTGTCGCGCGAGAACATTTTCACAAGAATCGAGTTCGTATAATCGGTGATCTTTAATGTCAATAAGGAGCGCCCGCTTTTTAGCTCTTTTAGCTCAACATCGAACACATAGCCTTGAACGACAACGCGCCGTTCTTCTTCAACGATGCTGTCAAGCGTGCGAATTTCCTCCTCGTCTTTAATTGGATAGCCGATGACAAGTGGTCCTGTCGGTGCCTCGACTGCTTCTTCTGCCGCTGTTTCCTTCTTCATCGTCATTTCCGTTAATGCGGCTAATGCTCGCGCTTCATCTTCTTGTTGTTTTTGTGCTAAAAATTGCTCATAGTCGCTTTCCGATTGTTTCACTTCTGTTTCCAGTTGGAAAAACGGAAAGCCAAACGATTGATATACCTCGGCGATTTTGGCAGCAAAGCGTCTTTTAACAGCAACGGCTTCCGTATCATTGCGCACGGTCACATACAATTTATTGCCTTTGACAACGGGGATCTGCTCATGAAGCAATGTGATCAACGGAGAAGAAATCCCTTGCAACTCTTGTAAACAAAACCGCCAATATCCGTGAACATCCGATTCTGTAAAAGTGGAGTCAACGGTTTGAATCGTATGTTTGACGTTAGCAATGTGTTGAAACGCCTGAACAAGTCTTTGTGCAAATCGCTCGTACACGCTCACAGGTAAAATAGCTGGGAGCAAAAAATAAAAGTGCCAACACTTTTGTTCCTTGTCAATAACAAGTTTTTGAATGCCCGCTTCAGCAAAATACGGAACGAAATCATCCGATGTCAATTGAAGTTGTTGCAACAATACTTGAAACCGCTCTTTTTGCTCGCTCGTTAACATGCGCTCGCTCCTTTCTCCTCTCTCCTTCGATTAGTATATTAGATAATAGGAGAAGGGCTGTCCTGAAACAGGAATCAGCCCTTATTTTTCTGTTTATAAAAGGCTACAGGTTATTGCTCAAGAAGACGTTGAATTGTATCTACAAGTTCGTCAACATGGACTTCCATTGATTCCCCTGTCCGGCGCACTTTCACTTCGACGATTCCTTCTCCGGCGCGTTTCCCAATCGTGACACGAACAGGGATGCCAATTAAGTCACTATCTGCAAATTTCACACCTGGACGTTCTTGACGGTCATCGTACAGCACTTCAAAACCTGCTTGTCCCAATTTTTCGTACCATTCGTCCGCGAGCTGACGCTGTTCATCGTTTTTTGGATTGATAGAAATTATATGCACATGAAACGGAGCAACAGCAGCTGGCCAAACAAGACCGTTTTCATCAGCAAACTGTTCAGCAATCGCCGCCAACAAGCGTGAAACACCAATGCCGTAACATCCCATAATCATCGTTTGCGTCCGGCCATTTTCATCTAAATATGTTGCATTCATCGCTTCGCTATAGCGCGTACCTAGTTTAAAGACGTGGCCAACCTCAATTCCGCGCGCAAAACGAATCGTTCCTTTTCCATCTGGTGATGGGTCACCTTCTTGGATGAAGCGTAAATCTGCATATTGAGAAACAGTGAAATCACGCTCAGGATTTACCCCGATATAGTGATATCCTTCTTCGTTGGCACCGCACACTCCATTGACGATCGCTTGAACGGCGTGATCTGCAACAACCGTGATGGATTCGCTCACGCCAATCGGACCTAATGAGCCGACTGCACATTTCATCACTTGTTTTGTTTCTTCCGGTGAAGCAAGTTCGACGACAGAGGCATCGAACAAGTTTTTCACTTTCACGTCGTTTGCCTCATGGTCGCCGCGGACAAGCACGAGAACGTATTTGTCATCGACTTTAAAGAGCAACGATTTGATACATTTTTCTGCCGGCACGCTCAAAAACGAAGCCACTTCTTCGATCGTTTTTTGTTCTGGTGTATGCACTTTTTCTAGTTCACGAAGCGGTTCATTGCTTTTTTCATATGTCGTAACGACCGGCGCCATTTCAATGTTTGCCGCGTAGTCTGAAGCGTCAGAATACGCGATCGTATCTTCACCGATGTCTGACAGCACCATGAATTCATGTGTATCTTTTCCGCCAATCGCGCCTGAATCGGCGATGACCGCACGGAAATTCAGGCCGCAGCGACGAAATATATTGGAATACGCTTCATACATTTTATTGTACATTTCGTCCAAACTTTCTTTCGATGTATGAAACGAGTACGCATCTTTCATAATGAACTCGCGGCCACGCAACAACCCGAAGCGAGGGCGCTTTTCATCACGAAATTTCGTTTGAATTTGATATAGTGCTAATGGCAGACGCTTATATGTTTTGATTTCATCACGCACTAACGCTGTGATGACTTCCTCATGGGTCGGTCCGAGCGCAAAATCGCGTTCATGACGGTCTTTCAGCCGCATTAATTCCGGGCCATATGAGTACCATCGACCGGATTCCTGCCATAATTCTGCCTGTTGTAACGCCGGCATGAATAACTCGATCGCTCCGGCGCGATTCATTTCTTCGCGAATAATCGTTTCGATTTTTTGTAACACGCGTTTGCCCAGCGGTAAAAACGTATAAACACCGCTTGCGCTTTGACGAATAAATCCTGCGCGCAACAAAAGCTGATGGCTTTTTACCTCTGCATCTGCTGGCACTTCTCGTAACGTTGGAATAAACGATTGACTTTGTCTCATCCTATTGCACCTCTTTATTTCTATATCTCTTTTTCAAAAAGAAGGGAAATAGGCAGCATCCTTTTCCCTTCCGTTATTTTTATTTTGATAGAAAAAACTTTTGAATGTCGTTCCATGTGACGACAAGCATTAACAGCATTAAAAGAGCAAAACCGATAAAGTGAACCATTCCTTCTTTTTGACGGTCGATCGGTTTTCCTCGCAACGCTTCAATTGCAAAAAAGAGCAAACGACCACCGTCAAGAGCTGGGAGAGGCAATAAGTTCACAATTCCAAGGTTAATGCTTAGAAACGCTCCCCATTTCATTAAATAATAAATTCCTGATTGCGCGAATTTGTTTGTCGATACTGCAATTCCTACAGGACCAGAAAGCATATTAAGCGAGAATTGTCCGGTAATTAAATGTCCTAATCCTACGATAATTTCCTTTGTCCAATAATACGTTTCTAATGCTCCCTGTTTCACAGAACCGAGAACCGATTTTTCCATCGGGCCATATACGCCGATTAAGCCAATTGTTTCTCCTTGGACGGTTTTCGCTTTCGGGGTTACAGGAATGTCAAGTACTTTACCGTTTCGTTCTACTTTAAAAATCAATTCCTCTCCCGGATGGGCTCGGATGATATCAACGATTTGTGTCCATGTCGTTACTCGCTCATCGTCGATCGAAAGAACAATATCTCCTTGTTTCAACCCAGCCTCAAGAGCTGCCCCATTTTTTGTCATCTCGCCGATGATCGGCTTATCCACTGGATAGCCCTGCAATAAACCGATGAGGACAAAGACAACAAATGCAAGGACAAAGTTCATGAGCGGTCCAGCAAAAATCGTCATCGCTCGTTGTCCTAACGTCTTAGCGACAAATTGGCGATGATATGGAGCAATTTGAATTTCTTGATGATCGACGACAAAGAACGCTGGTTCATTTATAGAAAAACGCTCTAGTCGCTCTCCATTTTCGTCCTCATAGCCGGCAATGTACATTCCATGTTCTAAATCGGCATGTTCAACTTCAATGATTTTCGCGTTTGGATACTCATCTTTATGATTGATAATGATTTTATTTACCTTTCCATCTTGATCCAATTCAAGCCCGACCACTTGCCCCGGCTTTACTTCGATCATTTCGGGGTCTTCACCCGCCATGCGGACGAAACCGCCTAAAGGCAATAAGCGAATGGTATAAACCGTTTCATTTTTCTTGAATGAAAATACTTTTGGACCAAATCCAATCGCAAATTCGCGACATAAAATTCCTGCGCGCTTTGCAAAAATTAAATGACCAAGCTCATGAAAAAAAACTAGCGCACCGAAAATAACAATAAAAGCAATTACTGTTTCCAATTTTTCAACCACCTTTACGTTAGTAGTGAACGAACATAATGACGCGTATCGGCATCGATTTTGCGAATCTCATCAAGCGTCGGCTCCTTCACCATTTGATGATGTTCCAGCGCTCGTTCAATGTATTCCTCAATCGCTAAAAAAGCAATACGGCCTTGTAAAAATGCCTCGACTGCTTCCTCATTGGCAGCATTGAGCACTGTCGGCAAAGAACCGCCTGCTTTTCCTACCTCATACGCTAATTGTAAACAACGATAACGTGTAAAGTCTACTTTTTGAAAGTGGAGCGTACCGATCTCCGCTAAATTGAGCGGTTTGGCGTTTGACAGTTCCAAGCGGTCCGGATACGTTAACGCATATTGAATCGGTACGCGCATATCTGGTGTACCGAGTTGAGCAATAACGCTGCTATCACGAAATTGAACAAGCGAATGAATAATGCTCTCTCTATGTAGTAAAACATCAATTTGCTCATATGGCAAATGAAATAGCCAATGCGCTTCAATAACTTCGAGCCCTTTGTTCATCATCGTGGCGGAATCAATCGTAATTTTTGCCCCCATCGACCAGTTCGGATGACGCAGTGCTTCCTCCACGGTGACATTTTCCAATTGTTCACGCGTTTTGTCACGAAAGCTGCCGCCTGAAGCGGTTAAAATAATCTTTTCGATATGTTTGGACTGTTCTCCTTGCAAACATTGAAAAATCGCAGAGTGTTCGCTATCGACTGGCAAGAGAGCCACTTCATTCTTTTTAGCTGCTTCCGTTACAATATGGCCAGCAGTCACAAGCGTTTCCTTATTGGCTAAGGCAATCGTTTTTTTTGCTTCGATTGCCTTTAGCGTCGGAACGAGCCCGAGGCTCCCGACAACGGCGTTCACTACTATTGTTGCTTTCGGGTGTGTTGCGACTTCGATTAATCCTTCTTCACCACAAACAATTTTCACTTTTCCCTTGTACTCGCTATGAAGGCGCATACGTGCGCTTTCATCGGCGACGGAAACAAGTTCTGGGGCAAATTCCTCAATAATTGCTCTTCCCACTTCGATATTTTTTCCAATCGCCATGGCGACAAGGCGAAACTCATCTGGGTGCGAACGAATCACATCTAATGTTTGCGTGCCGATTGAACCGCTTGCCCCTAATAAACTAATATATTTCACTACCTTCACTCCTAACTCCCTTACAACGCTACATTTGTGAAAAAGTGTAAAATCGGTAAAATAAACAATAAACTGTCAAATCGGTCTAAAATGCCTCCATGTCCCGGCAAAATGTTTCCTGAATCTTTCACGCCGTAATGTCGCTTAAACGCCGATTCCACCAAATCTCCCATTTGTCCAAATATAGAAAGAATCGCCGTCATCACCAATAAAAGTGGAAAACTTGTAAAAAACCCGGTACATAGTTGGTAAACAGCGGCGACGATAAGGGCGCAAACAATTCCGCCAATCGATCCTTCCACCGTTTTGTTCGGGCTAATTTCCGGCCAAAGCTTTCGTTTTCCCCATGCCCGTCCGATAAAATACGCTCCTGTATCGGTCGCCCATATAATAAATAGCGCATAAAACATATAGTATAGTCCGGTGAAACGGGTTTCCATGAAATAGTAAAAACCAAAACCAACATATAACGTTGACAGTAAAGCAAATCCAGCTTCGTCAAACGTAAATTGATTTTTCGTGATTACTGTATATGTAAGCAATAATAAAACAGCGATAAGAAGCACGTCCGTTTTTGTAACATGAAGTGCGGATAGCCAACCATCATACGGCTCTCGAGTGAGCAATATCCACAAAAAAAGAAAGCTTATAATCCCTTCCATCGAAAAGGCACGAAGATGTTTCATGCGAAACAGTTCAAACAATCCAATCGTTGCTAATACGTATGTTACTATTATAAACGGAACTCCACCAAAAATCACAACCGGTAAAAAAAGTGCGGCGGCGACGACTCCTGTAATGATTCGTTGTTTCATCTCTTTTAAACTCCTCCAAACCGACGACCCCGTTTTTGAAACTCGGCGATCGCCTCTAACAAATGTTGTTCAGTAAAGTCCGGCCAAAGTACATCAGTAAACCAAAACTCCGTGTACGCAAGCTGCCAGAGCATAAAATTGCTTAAACGAATTTCTCCGCTTGTACGAATGAGCAAGTCCGGATCCGCCAAATCTTTGGTCATTAAATATGAAGCGACAAGATCCTCATTGATATCTTCAGGAGATAAAAGGCCTTTCTCCACTTGTTTGGCAATCGACTGAATCGCGTACGTAATTTCAGCACGGCTTCCATAGTTTAAAGCAAAATTCAAAATTAACCCTGTATTTTGTTTCGTCTCGGCAATCGCTTGCTCCACAGCACGTCGTGTATGGTCAGGTAATTGCTCGCGATTACCGATCACGCGAACGTTGACATTTTCCTCGATTAATTCCGGTAGAAATGTCGTTAAAAACTGTTCGGGAAGTTTCATTAAATATTCGACTTCGCTTTTCGGCCTCTTCCAATTTTCTGTCGAAAATGCATATAAAGTAAGCACTTTAATTCCTAACTCGTTCGCAAAGCGAGTAATTTTTCGTACTACTTGCATTCCTTCATAATGTCCAGCTGCACGTGGCAGCGCTCGCTTTTTCGCCCACCGCCCATTGCCGTCCATTATGATCGCCACATGCTCCGGAATGGGGTGGCGCAATATTTCTTCTTTTGTATAGGATAGGGACAAAGGCGATTGTTTTTTATCTTTCCAAATTTTACCAAACATACTAGTCCTCCGCCTTTATGTATTTTACTACTAATGTATCATGAGGCTAGTGAAATCAGAAGTAACGATTTCTCGAAAATGAACAAATATACCTCATTTTGCTTCTCCATTATAACAAAAAAACCCTCCATCAACATAGAGGGTCTTTATTGTTTATAATTACACTTCCATAACTTCTTTTTCTTTCTCTTTTGTAATTGCCTCGATTTTCGCAATGTGTTCATCGGTAATTTTTTGGATATCATCGGTGTAACCGCGCAATTCATCTTCGGTAATTTCACCGTTTTTCTCGAGCTTTTTCAATTCATCATTCGCATCGCGACGAATATTGCGCACAGCAACTTTTGCTTCCTCGGAATATTTTTTTACAAGTTTTACAAGCTCACGACGACGCTCTTCTGTTAATGGAGGAATCGTAATACGAATGACAGAACCGTCGTTAGAAGGCGTTAAGCCTAAATCAGATGCTAAAATTGCTTTTTCGATGTCTTTCAAAATCGACTTGTCATAAGGTTGGATGACAAGTAAGCGCGCTTCTGGTACATTAATGCCTGCTAATTGATTCACTGGTGTAGGTACTCCGTAATAGTCAACAGTGACTTTCTCAAGCAATCCCGGATTTGCTCTTCCGGCACGAATCGTTGCTAATTCACGACTGAATGCTTGAACTGCTTTATCCATTTTTTCTTTTGCTGTTGTGAGCACTTGTTTCGCCATGATTATTTCCCCCTTACAATTGTTCCAATATTTTCACCGAGCACAGCTCGTTTAATATTGCCTTCTTCGGTAATCGAGAAAACAATGAGTGGAATGTTATTATCCATACATAAAGACGAAGCAGTCGAATCCATCACACCAAGCCCTTGTTTGATGACATCAAGGTAGGAAAGCTCATCGTATTTCACCGCGTTTTCATCAACTTTCGGGTCAGCGCTATATACACCATCAACGTTATTTTTTGCCATTAAAATAACATCTGCTTCAATTTCCGCTGCCCGCAGTGCAGCAGTCGTATCTGTCGAGAAATATGGATTTCCTGTTCCTGCCGCAAAAATCACAACGCGTTTTTTCTCGAGATGGCGAATCGCTCTTCTTCTTATGTATGGCTCGGCTACTTGGCGCATTTCAATTGATGTTTGCACACGCGTCTCGACGCCAAGATTTTCAAGGCTATCTTGAAGAGCAAGCGAATTCATGACCGTTGCGAGCATTCCCATATAGTCCGCCGTTGCCCGATCCATTCCCATCTCGCTTCCTGTTTTTCCGCGCCAAATGTTGCCCCCACCAACAACAACCGCTACTTCGACACCTAATTCCGCTACTTCTTTTACTTGTTTAGCGATTGATTGAATAATAGTGGGATTAATTCCAAACCCCTGTTCACCGGCTAACGCTTCGCCACTCAGTTTTAATACGATACGTTTATACTTCGGGTTGCTCATGTTAGACCTCCATGCAGCTAGTCTTTAAAAATAGGGAACACGCAGTGTGTTCCCTATTCGCTCCGGTCATTACTTTCTTACTTGGTTCATGACTTCTTCAGCGAAGTTGTCTTGACGTTTTTCAATTCCTTCGCCTACTTCGTAACGAACGAAGCTTTTTACAGTAGCACCGTTTGATTCAACAAATTGGCGAACTTTCATGTCTGGGTTCTTGACAAATGCTTGCTCTAACAAGCAAATATCTTCGTAAAATTTGTTTAAGCGGCCTTCAACCATTTTTGCCACGATGTTTTCTGGTTTTCCTTCGTTCAATGCTTGTTGCGTTAATACTTCGCGCTCGCGAGCAATTTCTTCTTGTGATACTTGGTCGCGAGACACGTATTTTGGATTTAATGCCGCAATATGCATTGCTACATCTTTAGCTACTTCTTCGTTTGTTGTTCCTTCTAATAATGTTAATACGCCGATGCGACCACCCATGTGCAAGTATGCACCAAACGCAGCATTGTCGCCTTTTTCAACAATTTCAAAGCGACGTAATGTTAACTTTTCACCAATTTTCGCAATTGCTGCATTAATATGGTCTTGAACTGTTGTTCCGTTATCCATTTTTTGCTGAAGCGCTTCTTCTAGCGTAGCTGGTTTATGTTTTAACAAGTGCGCAGCAAGCTCTTTTACAAGCGTTTTGAAGCCTTCGTTTTTCGCTACGAAATCCGTTTCCGAGTTAACTTCTAAAATAACCGCTGTGTTGCCGTCCACTTCAATTAATGTTGTTCCTTCCGCTGCAATGCGATCTGCTTTTTTCGCTGCTTTCGCGATTCCCTTTTCGCGGAGCCAGTCAATTGCTTTTTCCATATCGCCGTTTGTTTCTGTGAGCGCTTTTTTGCAATCCATCATGCCTGCGCCCGTTTTTTCACGTAATTCTTTAACCATTTGAGCTGTAATTGCCATGAATAAAATCCTCCTTTAGTCTTTGCATATATGTATGAACAAAATTCGCAAGGCAAATTTTGTTTTTCTCAGCCATCATTAGTATAGCCAAGAAAAAATGTTTTCTGTCTCAAAAAAAGGTGATAAAAGGCTTTCCCCTCTTATCACCTTTCCAAACATTACTCAGCGGCTACAACTGCTTCTTCGCCTTGTTTTGCTTCTAAAATCGCATCGGCAATTTTAGATGTAAGAAGTTTTACTGCACGAATCGCGTCGTCGTTCGCTGGAATGACGTAGTCGATTTCATCTGGATCGCAGTTTGTATCAACAATACCGATGACCGGAATGTTTAATTTACGCGCTTCTGCTACAGCGATGCGCTCTTTACGTGGGTCGATGACAAACAATGCATCCGGTAGTTGTTTCATTTCTTTAATGCCGCCTAAAAATTTCTCTAAGCGTTCTTGTTCTTTCTTTAAGCGGATGACTTCTTTTTTCGGCAATACATCAAATATGCCGTCTTCTTCCATTTTCTCAATTTCTTTTAAACGCTTAATGCGCTTTTGAATCGTTTCAAAGTTGGTTAACGTACCGCCTAACCAACGTTGGTTTACATAGAACATACCGGAACGTTCTGCTTCTTCTTTAACAGAATCTTGCGCTTGTTTTTTCGTACCAACGAACAAGATTTTTCCGCCGTTAGCTGCTAATTCTTTCACGAAGTTGTATGCTTCCTCGACTTTTTTTACTGTTTTTTGTAAGTCGATGATATAAATGCCGTTGCGCTCTGTGAAAATATATTTTTTCATTTTTGGGTTCCAACGGCGAGTTTGGTGCCCGAAGTGTACACCAGCTTCAAGCAATTGCTTCATAGAAATGACTGACATGCTTTTTCCTCCTACTTGTTTGGTTTTGATTCCTCCGCCCATTTCATCTTTAAGCAAGACTGACTCACTCGTCAGCACCTTTGCTTAAATCGATGAGCGTGTGTATTCACACCATGTAAAAATATATCACAACTAAAAGTGACAATCAAGCTATATTTGACTACCTTTGCCGAAATTTAAGCAACAGCTCAATTTCTGTTTTTCCTTTTTTTAAAATCTTCGCGATTTCTTCGATTGTTTTTCCATTTTTATGTAATTGTATCGCTCGCTCAGCGATGGATGAAGAAGAGCCAATCTCAACTTTGTCGGTGATGGCTTCGATGTTCGGAAGATGCGTTGGCCACTCTTGTTCCACCGGCGCTACCGTTTGCGATGATGAATGAGTGTTTGTCTTCGATGATGGTGTCGCCGTGTTGCTATGCGGCGGAAGACTTTGTTCCGGCTCCGAGCTAGGAGATTTCGATGATGATGTTATCACTTCATCAGCCGGCTGATTGACTGCTTCAGATAACGCATTAAGGAAACGGTCATTTTCTTCCTTCCATTCTACTAAATAGGCGGAAACGGTATGTTCGATGTCTTTGATTAGTTGCGTTTGCCGCTTTTCAACTTCTTTTACTTTTGACCATTGCAAATATAATAAAATGATCACTAAAAACGAAATGGCATGTAATATGAAACTAACGACTAATAAAAACGCTATCATTGAACCCCTCTATCCCTTGACATCAATGTTGTTTCCTTTGTACGGATGCATAGTTTCGCTTTCTTTTTCGCGACGAACGTTTGCACTTGAGCGCTTCTGCGTTACTTGCCGACGCATACGTTCGTCTTGTTTTTGCGTCTCTTGAGTGAGATGTGCTTGCACAAGCTGCGACTGTTGCTGCAGTTCGTCTTGTATTTTTCCAACATCGTACATTCTTGGAAGTGCGATTTGTAACTCAACCAACTTTAAACTCACATTCATCACTTCCTTTACCGAAATACACAGGCAAGGTGTACCTAAGACGAATCAACTTGGACAGTCCTTCACCCTATTAACTTTTCCGACATATACTATATGATAAAACAAGAACTGATGTTTCGTTCTTCTTTAAAAACTGCATAGGTAAGAAATAGCTCAGCCAAACTCTTGTTGAACGTAAAACCTACGAAGCCATTAAGAACAAAATATCAAAACACTAAACCGAATATCAGACATGCTTGATCATAGAGCGCATGTCTACGGAACTATATGCGCTGCCGTGAGAGGGGATACCTCCCCTGAACTTGAGCCATATCCGATGGAAAAATGCCCATCGGTCGAATCACCCAAGAACCTTGCTGTTGTAGCTGTGGGAGTGCCAAGAAACTAAAAAGCTTGTTCAAGAATTTTTCGCAGCTTAAAAATAGCCTTTGAGTGAATTTGTGAAATTCTTGACGTCGAAAGCCCCATGATTTGTCCAATCTCTGTTAAGGTGAGCTCCTCTTTATAAAATAAGCTAATGACGAGCTGCTCTTTTTCGCTTAATTGTTGAATCACTTCAGCCAGCTTTTCATATAGTTCTTGTTTTAACACTATTTCCTCAGGGGAGAGCGCTTGTTCATCACGAATCGCTAACGAACTGTCTTCCTCTTCATTTTCGTTTGGTCGATCGTGAAGCGATAAAACGTTGGCAAAAAATCCTTCATTCACTACGCTATATACTTCTTCTTCGGTCATTCCTAATTCATCCGCCACTTCTTTGGCTGTAACGGTTCGCATATATCGTTGCTCTAGCTTTTCAATCGTTGCTTCAATTTTTTTGGCCTTTTCTCTTGTGCTGCGCGGAAGCCAATCTTCTTTTCTTAATCCGTCCAAAATGGCACCGCGAATACGAAACGAAGCGTAGGTATCGAATTTTAAATCGCGAGAAGGGTCAAATTTTTCGAGCGCGTCGTAAAGACCCATTAAACCAAAACTGATTAACTCTTGATGATTGATATTTTTCGGTAAAGACGCAATCATTCGTTGAACATGATAATGAACGAGTGGCATATATTTTTGTACAAGTTCATCGCCAGCTTGCGGATCGCGATGATATATCCAATTGTTCCAATGTTTCTGTTCTTCGCTCGCTGAGATGTTGGTCATTGTACCCCTCCTCGTTCGCTAGAAACCGACCGATCGTTTTACTGATTTTTGCCATCATTAGGATGATTCGTGATATGGCGAATATAGTCGGCTATTTTTTTCGCTTCGTCTTCCGTCAGCTCTTTCGTCAATGATTGTAATTCTTCTTCATTTAACATAAGGGGAGGCTCTGTTTGATCCTTTCGAATGTAAGCAATCATCCACCGAAAAACATATCCGCTGAAAAAGAAGATAATAAACGCCGTAATGCTTCGGATCACTGTTGTCATTACATTATTCGCGGAAAAAGAAAGGAGGAAGACGATGAGCAATCCGAATA
The DNA here is from genome assembly GCF_013761245.1 of Thermaerobacillus caldiproteolyticus. GTDB lineage: Bacteria > Bacillota > Bacilli > Bacillales > Anoxybacillaceae > Thermaerobacillus > Thermaerobacillus caldiproteolyticus. Next base: position 34,016 of record NZ_JACDUT010000002.1, read on the forward strand.
ATCCCAATAATAAATTCCACCAACTTGCCATTATATTTCCTTTACCCCTTGGCTGACTGTACGAATCAACAACAGCCCTGTTTTTGGATTAAATTCGATCGTTCGTCCGCTGTTTCCCCCAACATCTTCTGCGATAATCGGAATATGAAAGCGTTGCAATTGTTGTTTGACTGCTTCTACATTTCTCGGTCCAATTCTCATCATATCCGTATTCGCAGAGGTAGACTGAAACTGGAACATTTGCGCTCCCCCAGCCATTTTTGCCTTTAAGACTCCTTTTCTTCCGCCTGCTTGAACAACAAGATGAATCAACGCCTCTATCGCTGTGTCAGCATACTTAGCTACATTGATGTTTTCCGCACGCGCTAACGATGAATCAGGTAACATGACATGCGCTAACCCAGCCACTTCTTTCATATGATCAAAAATCACCACTCCGACACATGACCCTAATCCAGATGTTCGAATGACATTTGGGGCTTTGACAACATTCATATCAGCAATGCCGACTTTGACAACCTGAACAATTTCATTCATGAAGTTCCACACCTAACGCACGAAAAATAGGTGCGAACGAATCTGGATCAGGGAGTAAAAAGAAGTGCCCGTTAACGCTATCTTGTGGTTGTTGTTCTTCATGTAGAGCCGTATCAATGACAATGGCATAATCGCCAACACGCGACAACTCAATCAGCCCATATTGTAAAATAGCCCCAATCATATCAACCGTTAGCGCAGGTACAGACGGATATAGTTTCAAATGAGTAAAGTCCGCCAGCGCGGAAAGGTACGATCCGGCTAATATATTTCCTAACTCTTGGAATGCAGATACCCCTAATTCTGATTGCTGGCCTGTAAATGAAAATTGTGCGTCTCCCGTCATTTGTTGGATAAAATGCTCCGCTTGAGGCAAAGACAGAACGAAAAACATATTGCCCGGAGCGTCCCCTTCAATACGTAGAAAAACAGAAGCTACAACATGCTCGGCCCCGCCGACTAGTTCCATCACTTCATCGAAGGAAACAATTTGCACATTTGGAACCGTCATTTCGATTTTTTTGTTTAGTAATTGGGAAAGGGCTGTCGCCGCATTTCCCGCCCCGATGTTTCCGATTTCTTTTAAGATATCTATATGATCATCATTCAAGCCACTTAAGTACGGCATTTGTATCCCCGCCTAATTTGTTACGAGTGTTTTTCTAATACTTTTTCTAAATCAAGCAAAATGAGGAGTCTTTTGTCAATCTTTGCCACACCGTGAATATAGTCAACTTCTACCGCTTCAATTACTTCAGGAGTAGGCTCAATGCTATGTGCTGGAATGTCTAATACATCATTAGCCGCATCGACAATAAAACCGACTTCCACTTCGTCGACAGCAACAATAATGATGCGTGTCTGTTCAGAAAAAGGCGCTGCCTCGATTCCGAACCGCTCTCGTAAGTCGATAATAGGCGTCACTACTCCCCGTAAATTAATAACCCCTTTTACAAAATGAGGAGTGCGCGGAACGCGGGTAATGTGTTGCACTTTTTCGATGGAACGAACTTGTTGAACAGGAATGGCATACTCCTCATCTTTTAATTGAAACACGATGACTTTTAACTCTGCCTCTTGAACTTCCATCATTTTCGTTTTCTCCTTTCGGAAACAAGGTCGTCGTTTTGTCGTTTTATTTGATTAACGCATTACAATCAATGATTAGCGCTACTTGTCCGTCTCCTAAAATGGTTGCGCCAGAAATGGCGAACACAGATGTTAAGTAGTTTCCTAATGATTTTAATACGACTTCTTGCTGACCGATAAATGAGTCAACAACAAGACCTGCCATTTTTTCTCCTTTGCGAACGATAACAACAGATAACGTATCGCTTTCTTCTTTGGAAACAGGCACTTCAAAAATATCTCTTAAGAATAAAAGAGGGACAACTTTTCCACGGAAATCGATCACTTTTTGATTATGGGCATGTAAAATATCCTCTTTTTTAATCATAGCCGTTTCAATAATCGAAGATAGTGGAATCGCATATTTTTCATCTTGAATTTCGACAAGCATGACCGAAATGATCGACAACGTTAACGGCAATTGAATGGAAAAGATTGAGCCGACTCCTTCTTGAGAATCAATCGTTACTGAACCGCCGAGCGACTCAATCGTACTTTTCACAACATCCAGCCCGACCCCGCGCCCGGAAATATCAGAAATTTTATCAGCAGTAGAAAAGCCAGAAGCAAAAATAAGCTCATATACTTGTTTATCCGTTAGATTTGCTGCATTTTGTTTCGAGATAATTCCTTTATTGATCGCTTTTTGCAGTACTTTTTCACGGTTAATGCCAGCACCGTCGTCTTCGATTTCGATAAATACATGGTTACCGCTGTGATATGCCTTTAACTTTACCGTTCCTTCTTCAGGTTTGCCTTTGGCACGGCGCACATCCGGCGTTTCGATGCCATGGTCTATCGCGTTGCGAAGCAAGTGAACGAGCGGATCACCAATTTCATCAATGACAGTGCGGTCTAATTCTGTTTCTGCTCCGATGATTTCTAAATGGATTTTTTTACCCAAGTCACGCGCCAATTGTCGCACCATTCTCGGAAAGCGATTAAAGACTGTTTCAACCGGCACCATTCGCATATTTAAAATAATGTTTTGCAGATCGCTTGAGATGCGCGACATTCGTTCTACTGTCTCATGAAGTTCTGGGTTATTTAATTCACGAGAAATTTGTTCTAACCGTCCTCTGTCGATGACGAGTTCCTCAAATAAGTTCATTAAAATATCGAGCCGTTCAATATTCACGCGAATCGTTTTATTCACTGCCGTCGTTTGTTTGTGCGTTGTGCTTGTTTCTTGTTCATGTTTTTTTCCCTTTTTTTCTTCCTTTTGCAATGTCGCGGCTACTTCCATTTTTTGTTGATGAACTTCCGACTCTGATATGTCGTGTTCGTTCGTTCCTTTTAGTTCATCTATATCAAATCGGGTCACAGTGACTTCTTCAAGCTCGGAAACTTTCATAACTCGTCGATACAGCTCGTCTTCTGATTCTTTTGAAACGACCGTGACAATAAACTCTTGGTCGAACTGTTCTTCTTCTAATAGCTCCGCAGGCGGATTTGATTTAATGACCTCTCCTACTTGATTCAATGTTTCAAATACCATAAACACACGCGCTGCTTTCAACAAGCAATCCGCACGCAATTTGACGCGAATCTCGTAGGTAAAAAATCCTTGCTCTTTTGATTGTTGCAACACATTGTACTCAAACTCTCCATACGTTTGTGTCAGCGTTGCATTAGAAGAATGCGTTGTTCGCTCAGTTTTCGTCGCAACTGGCGATTCCCCTTGTTCAATACGTTTTAATTGTTCGACAACCTCTTCTACATCTCGTTTGCCGTCCCCACCTTCAGCAATGGAGTTCACCATTGCCTCCAAATCATCAACGGCACGAAAGACGACGTCCAATATTTCCGGAGTAACGGTAATTTTATGGTTACGAATACCGTCTAATACATTTTCCATTTTATGGGTTAAGTTAGCCAAATCTTCAAACCCCATCGTTGCTGACATGCCTTTTAACGTATGCGCCGAGCGGAAAATTTCATTGACGATTGAAATATCGTCAGGACTTTTCTCCAACTCCAACAGTTGCTCATTAATCGTCTGCAAATGCTCTTTGCTTTCATCAACAAACACTTCTAAATATTGGCTCATATCCATGGCTTCTACACCCCTTGCCCGTCTACATATTTCATCATCGTTTCTGCGATTTTTTCTAAAGGAGTAACGTGATCAACGATATTCGCGGCAATCGCCGCTTTTGGCATTCCGAATACGACCGCTGTTTCCTCTGATTCCGCAATCGCCTTTGTATTTCCGCTTTCTTTTAGCTTCCTTAACCCCGCTGTTCCATCGGATCCCATTCCTGTCATAATGACCGCAATTTTTTCATAGTCTGATAGATCGCTGACCGATTCGAATAACACATCGACAGATGGACGATGCCCATTTCGCGGTAGCGATTGTTCCACCCGGGCTACAAGCGCCTCTCCGGAGCGAGCGACTAGCAAATGGAATCCCCCTGGCGCAATGTAAGCCGTGCCATTTTGTAATACTTCCCCATCTTCTGCCTCTTTTACATGAATGCGAGAGAGGGAATCGAGGCGCTGCGCTAACGATTTCGTAAATCCCTTTGGCATATGTTGAACAATAACGATGGGAGCGGCTATATGTTTTGGCAGTTGTGTTAACACTTGTTGCAGGGCACGCGGTCCCCCCGTCGATGTACCGATACAAACAATTTTTTTCTGACGTGCAGTTGAAGAAATCGGTCGCGACGGCTTTAGTTCTATTTTACTATATGACTGAAGAAGCGGACTAGTTGTTGTTTCTATGCGCGCCTGCTTTTCCATCGTGCGCAAGTTCGCGCGGCTGGCCAAAATAACTTTATGAATGAGTTCTTCTTTTACCTTGTGCAAATCAAGCGAAATCGTTCCGGACGGCTTCGTGACAAAATCAATCGCTCCGTACTGCATCGCTAAAATTGTGTTTTCCGCTCCCTCTTTCGTCGTGCTCGACAACATCACCACCGGAAGCGGATGCTCGTGCATGATTTGTTTTAACGCCTCTAATCCGTTCATCACCGGCATCTCGACATCTAATGTGACAACATCTGGCCTCAGAGACGAAATTTTTTCGAGAGCATCTTTGCCGTTTCGTGCCGTTCCAATCACCTTGATTTGCGGGTGTTCAGATAAAAAATCGGTAATAACTTTTCGCATAAAGGCAGAGTCATCAACAACTAATACATGAATGGTTTTCATGAGTCCCTACCTTTCTAACAATAATTTCCTAATTCTAGTAAAAAAGTTGGATGAACGAGAGAGCAATTCTTCATCCGCCGTCCGGTTCGCTAAATATCGGTCTGTAAGCCGGAACATCGCACGGCTTACTTTTGTTGTCGGATCAAAAAGTACAAATGGAGTTTGTTTCGTTACCGCCCTTAGTACAGCGCGGTCTTCCGGCAAAACACCGAGTTTTGTTACCTCTTTTCCAAGAAAATGTTTCATAGCATTGGTTAACCTTTGCAGCGTTTCCCGACCTTCTTGATCAGTGAGTGCTCGGTTAACAACTAAATAAAAAGGAATGTTTTTGTCTAGCATATGAATATATTTCATTGCGGCATAAGCGTCGGTAATAGCTGTTGGCTCTGGTGTCGTAATCACAAAAATTTCATGGACAGATCTTAGCAATTGCAGCCGGTCTTCGGAAATACCAGCCCCCATATCAAAAATAAAGTAGTCATATTGTGCGGAAACGGATTGCAATTCGTTTAGAAAATAATGGACTTTTTCCTCATCCATCGTAAAAATTTTCGTTAATCCTGTTCCACCAGCGATAAATGATAGGTTTTCTGGTCCTTTTTTGATAAGATCGTGAATCGAAAGGTGCTGATGAAACAAATCGATTATCGTTGTATGGGACGGTTGACCTAGTAAAATATCAATATTTGCCATACCGATATCCATGTCAAACAACAATACGTTAAAGCCTTGTTTGGATAGACTAAGAGAAAAATTTAAGGAAAAATTCGATTTCCCGACACCGCCTTTTCCGCTCATGACCGCAATGGCTTTTGTTTCTTTTTTTTGATTCATCTGACTTAATCGCAACCGTAAACTTTCTGCTTGATCTCTCATCTTCGCTCGACCCCAAACAATATATTCGCCACCATTTCTGGGGATGCCTCAATAATGTCATCAGGAACATTTTGACCATTCGTCAAATACGCCGCACCAATTTTCGAATCGACCATTAATCGAAGCATCGCCCCATAATGGCTTGTTTCATCCAATTTCGTGAAAATGAATCGATCGATGTGAATAGCAGCAAACTGTTCGTATATCGCTTTCATATCGATCCATTTTGCCGTTAAAGCGAGGACAAGGAACGTTTCCATTTCTTCATTAAAATCAATGATTTTCTGTAGATCGTTCACATATTGTGGGTTACGAAAATTTCGTCCGGCTGTATCGATAAAGACAATGTCATAGTGTTCTAGCTTTTTCTTAGCCTCCCGAAAATCTTCCATATTATAACAAACTTCCAGTGGCACATCTAAAATTTTGGCATATGTTTTTAATTGATCAATCGCGGCAATCCGATACGTATCCGTTGTCATAAATGCGACTTTTTTTCGATGCTTTAAGACACATTCAGCCGCCATTTTCGCCAATGTTGTCGTTTTGCCTACTCCCGTCGGTCCGACGACATTTACGTATTTCTTATTAAACGAAATTCCGCCAAAAGCAAGTCCTTCTAACTGTTTTCCTACTACTTCCTTTGCCCACATGAACAATTGCTCTTTAGTAGCATTGGCATGGTGCAAATACCAGCGCTCTAACAGATGTGCCATAATGTCTTGACGCAGATCGCTTGAAACTTCTTGCTCCACAAGCAAGTCGTTTAGTTCATTTAGCGGTTGAGGATATTGGGCAAACTCGGTTGTCACATTGGTAGACAGCTGCTTGATCATTGTCTTTAATTCATGTAACTCATGCAACAATGCCGCATCTTCCAGCGGCTTTTTTTCCTCTACCAAAGAGGTGAACGAGCGAGAGGCATCCCTTTTCTCCGCCACCGCCGAACGTGCTGGTTTTGGGTCAACAGCTGCAATGACTTCAATATTTTTCTTTGTAAACAGCCCGAAAAAACCGCCTTTATGGACGACTTTCGAATTTAAAATGACCGCGTCACTTCCTAATTCGGCACGAATCATTTTCATGGCTTCCGGCATGGAAGGCGCAACAAACTTTTTCACTTTCATTCAATATCCACCATCCCAACGCTTTGAACTTCAACGTTTGCCTCTAGTTCGTTATAGGATAATACAGGAACATTCGGAAAATATCTCTCCGTTAATTGGCGAACATACATCCGAACAGCAGGCGAACAAAGTAAAATCGGCGTCTGATTTTGAAGCGAATGTTGTTCAAGCTGAGATGCCACCGCTTCTATAATTGCTTGTGATACAGCCGGATCTAATGATAAGTAATTTCCGTGTTCTGTCTGATGAACTCCCTCCGCAATCGCTTTTTCCACTTTTCCAGACAACGTAATGACTCGTAACGGTTCCCCCGCTACAACATATTGACTTGTGATTTGTCGCGCTAATGCTTGGCGTACATATTCTGTCAATACATCGGTATCGCTCGTCATTCGGGCAAAATCGGCTAATGTCTCGAAAATGACCGGCAAATTGCGAATGGATACTTTTTCTTTTAATAATTTGGCTAGCACCTTTTGAACGTCACCAATCGAAAGCGGGGTTGGTGTGACTTCTTCGACTAATATCGGATACGACTCTTTCAGATGGTCAACTAATTGTTTTGTTTCTTGTCGTCCTAACAGCTCATGGGCATGCGCCTTCAGTACTTCCGTAATATGCGTCGAGACAACCGATGGCGGATCGACAACGGTATAGCCCAACATTTCTGCTTGTTCCTTCATGTCCTCCGAAATCCATTTTGCCGGCAGCCCAAACGCCGGTTCAACAGTATCAATTCCCTCGATCGAATCATCTTCTACGCCGGGACTCATCGCCAAATAATGGTCAAGCAGCAGTTCTCCTCGTGCCACTTCGTCCCCTTTAATTTTGAGACGATATTCGTTTGGCTGCAGCTGAATATTGTCGCGAATTCGAACAACGGGGATCACTAAGCCTAGCTCTAATGCTAATTGCCGGCGAATCATAACAATGCGATCGAGCAAATCACCGCCTTGATTCGCATCAGCAAGTGGAATCAGCGCGTATCCAAATTCAAACTCAATCGGATCAACACTTAATAGGTTGACAACACTTTCCGGACTTTTCATTTGATCCATCTCTGCTTCTTCTTGCTCTTCTACAGACATCTCTTCTTCTTTCATCGGCTTAGCAGAGAAATGATATCCCCCAAGCGCAAGCAATCCAGCAATCGGAATCGTTAATACATCATTAATCGGCGTCAACAATCCTAATAGAAAAATAGTGCCTGCTGTCACATAAAGCATTTTTGGAAACGCAAAAAGCTGCCTCATAATATCAGCACCAAGGTTGCTATCTGATGCTGCGCGGGTCACAACAATACCAGTCGCAGTTGAAATAAGCAACGCCGGAATTTGGCTGACAATGCCGTCCCCAACGGTCAATAACGTATACCGTTGCGCCGCTTCAGCGACATCAAGCCCTTGCTGAACAACCCCAACGACCATTCCAAACAGCATATTAATCACAACGATGATAATGCCGGCAATAGCGTCTCCTTTTACGAATTTGCTTGCACCGTCCATTGCTCCATAAAAATCGGCTTCCTGCGCCACTTTTTCGCGGCGTTCACGCGCTTGTTGCTCTGAAATCATCCCTGCGTTCAAATCAGCATCAATGCTCATTTGTTTTCCCGGCATCGCATCTAATGTAAAACGTGCCGCTACTTCCGATACGCGCTCTGCCCCTTTCGTAATGACGACAAATTGAATGATAATTAAAATTAAGAAAACAACGAAGCCGACAACGACGTTTCCACCAACTACGAATGTGCCAAATGTTTCGACGACACCGCCAGCTTCCCCTTTACTTAAAATTGAGCGCGTGGTTGACACGTTAAGCCCTAAGCGAAACAACGTCAGCAACAGCAATAAAGAAGGAAAAATCGAAAATTGTAACGGTTCACGCATATTCATGGAAGTAAGGAGAACTAAAAGCGCAAGAGAAATATTGATAATAATGAGAACGCTAAGCAGCCACGACGGCAGCGGAATAATCAGCATCGCTACAATTAATACAACCATCAATAATACCGATAAATCTCTTGCTGGCATGAAATTTCTCTCCTTGAATGTTCTACTAAACTTTTCGTTTTAGACGATATACGTACGCTAAAATTTCAGCAACCGCCTTGAAAAATTGCTCTGGTATCATATCGCCAATCTCTGTCTGATGATAGAGCGCTTGAGCAAGCGGACGATTTTCCACGGTGACGACATCATGCTCTTTTGCTAGTTGTTTAATCTTTAACGCTATATAGTCAACACCTTTTGCCACTACAACCGGCGCGTCCATCTTTCCGTCTTCGTACTTCAGTGCGATCGCATAGTGCGTAGGGTTGGTGATGACGACATCCGCTTTCGGCACTTCTTGCATCATTCGCTTCATCGCCATTTCCCGTTGTTTTTGCTTAATTTTTGATTTGATTAGGGGATCGCCTTCTGTTTTCTTATACTCATCTTTAATGTCTTGCTTGGACATGCGGATATTTTTTTCAAAATCAAAACGTTGATATAAATAATCGAAAAAAGCAAGGAACAATAAAGCAGCGGAAGCATAAAGCCCCATTTTCACCGCTAAACTAGCTAACGAGCTTAATGTCGTATCAAGCGATTGCGTTGTTAACGATAAAATATGATCAAGCTCAAACCATAAAACAGAAAAGGTGACGACTCCAATAACCGTTATTTTCAAAATCGACTTTAATAATTCTACGATGGATCGCAACGACACAATTCGTTTGAATCCTTGAATTGGATCGAGTTTGCTTAACTTTATTTGCAGCGGTTCTGTCGTAAACAAGAAGCCCACTTGTAAAAAGTTAGCAAAAAATGCCCCGGCGATGGCTGCGCAAAAAATCGGTGCAATCGTTCCTGCGATGTCTTTGAGGATGCGGATAAACACCGCATGAACGGAATCGATGGTTATGTCGGTAAACATATATTGTTCCAACGACTGACGCAATAGACGTAAAAATACATCTTTGTACAAATGACCAGAAAATAGTAGAACGATAAAGACAACAAGCAACACAACAGCGGTATTGACATCGGCACTTTTGGCGACTTGTCCTTTTTCGCGCACTTCTTGGCGTTTTCGCGGCGTCGCTTTCTCTGTCTTTTCTCCGGCAAAAAACTGCAAATCCAGGCGCAATCTATTCATTTATTTGCCCCCTAGCAAACTCATAAACTCCCGCATCGATACAAACATCGTTTCAAACAAATGCTGGACAGCGACAAACATGGTTGTCATCGTCACCATTAACAAGATAAAGGTAACAACAATTTTCACCGGCAATCCCACGACAAAAATATTTAATTGCGGTACTGTTCTTGCAACAATTCCTAAAGCTACATCGACTAAAAATAAGCAACCAACAATCGGTACCGACATTTGGAAGGCGATCACAAACATTTGACTAAATGCTTTAATGACATACTCAATGGCATGTCCTTGATCAAACAAAGCCCAACGATGAAGCGGGATGAATCGGTAACTATAAAATACTCCATCTAATAGCACGTGATGCCCGTTCACCGCCAACAATAACAATAAAGCAAAGGTATAAAAATACTGTCCCATTAACGGACTTTGGGCACCTGTTTGCGGGTCGATGACGTTCGCAATCGCAAATCCCATCTGAAAATCGATGAGTCCACCGACGATTTGAATCGCTGAAACAATCATGTACGCAAACAATCCAATGCAAAGGCCGACAAGCACCTCTTTAATTACAAGTAGTACATACGTCTCATCAAGAGCAATTTGTTCTTTTGGAATCGTAAAAAACATAATCCAACTGATAAAGAACGATAATCCGATTTTATGAGCAGCGGGAATCGTTCGGTACGAAAATAGCGGCAATGTGGCAAAAAAGGAAGCCACTCGAGCAAATACTAATAAAAACGCTGGGAAATTTGAAAACAGCTGTTCCATCTTTCATCAGCCTATAAATCTCGTTAAATTATTAAAAATATCATACGCGTACGAAACCATTCTAGAAAGCATCCACGGTCCAAAAAAAACGAGACCAAGTAAAACAGCGACAATTTTCGGCACAAACGCGAGCGTTTGCTCTTGAATTTGCGTCGTCGCTTGAAAAATGCTAATAATCAACCCTACGGCAAGGGCTAGTAACAGCAGCGGACCACAAACGATTAAAGTCGTATATACGCCGCGTTCCGCCATATGAATCACAAAATCAGCACTCACGTATGTCACCTACTTTATTGAAAACTTTCAAGCAATGATTTCACAACTAAATACCAGCCATCTACAAGCACAAACAGTAAAATTTTAAATGGCAGCGAAATCATTACCGGCGGAAGCATCATCATTCCCATGGACATCAGCACGCTTGCCACCACCATATCGATGACGAGAAACGGAATGAAAATCATAAATCCCATTTGAAATGCTGTCTTAATTTCGCTAATCGCAAACGCAGGAACAAGTGCCGTCAACGGAATATCTTTCACGCTTTTCGGTTTTTCGACGCCGCTGTATGATAAAAATAAGGCTAAATCTTTTTGACGAGTCTGCTTGCTCATAAACTCTTTAATCGGCACCGAAGCGCGTTCATACGCTTGCTCTAGATTAATTTTTTCAGAAAACAGCGGCTGAAGCGCTTGGTCATTAATCTCCTTAAACGTAGGGGCCATAATGAAAAACGTTAAAAATAGAGCCAGACCGATTAATACTTGGTTTGGAGGCATTTGCTGTGTTCCAAGCGACGTACGAACAAACGACAACACAATAATAATGCGTGTAAAGCAAGTCATCATAATTAAAATGCCCGGTGCAATAGATAATACCGTCAATAACAGCAACAATTTTACAGACATTGAGACATGTTCAGGAGCAACTTGGTTAAAAAATTGCATAAATTCACTCATCAGACGCTGTTCCCCTCTGTTCAATCTGCTTTAACAATTCATTGCGTTTATTCGATAGCTCCTGCATTTGCTTCGCAAAGATGTCGCGAAACGGGATTTCCTCGCTGGCAGGCTCTTTCCTCTGCGTAAAGGGCGCTTGCAAAGAGGAAATCCAGCGATTCGGCTCCAACATTTGTTGCAGCTTTTCGTTATGCATAGATAAGATTTCATTGATTTCTTCCTCATCGTCAATTTCCCGCAACAGTTGAATCGACTCCCCGACCCCGATGACCAAAATGCGGTTTCCTACTTTCAATAGCTGTACAGATCGGTTCGTACCAACACTCGTACCGCCAAGGTGTTCAATAATTCCGCGCTTTCCTGAAAGCAAACGTCCACGCTGATTCATAAACCGCAACAAGCCATAAATCAATAGAAGAACGAAGGCAGTCGCACCAATGAGTTTCACGATATCCCAAACCGAAAAAGAAGGGGCCGCCTGCACCGCCGAAGAATGGGAGTCACTTTTCGTTGCGGTCGACTGATCTTGACATGTGTCTGGATGTTGTAAACACTCTTTCACAGTAGGAGATTGCTCCGCAAAAACAGGAAACCCTGTTTGCGAAGCAATAAACATCACGATACATAAAAACAAAGAAATGATTCGCAAACGAAACAAACTTGTTCCACCTCTTATTGTTTATCCAAGTGTTTTGTTAATGGCCTCAAGAACACGATCAGCTTGGAATGGCTTAACGATAAAGTCTTTTGCTCCCGCTTGAATGGCGTCAATTACCATCGCTTGCTGCCCCATTGCTGAACACATAATGATTTTGGCGTTGCTATCAAACTTTTTAATTTCTTTCAATGCTGTAATGCCGTCCATCTCCGGCATCGTAATATCCATCGTAACTAAATCGGGACGCGTTTCTTTATACTTTTCTACTGCTTGCAAGCCATCAGCTGCTTCCGCCACAACTTCATGCCCGTTTTTCGTTAAAATATCCTTGATCATCATTCGCATAAATGCTGCATCATCCACGATTAGTATTCTTGCCATTTGCAACAAACCTCCTAAACAACTATTTTAATTTTTTCAAGCGGTCACTTTGACTAATAATATCGGTGACGCGGACACCGAAATTTTCGTCAATGACCACAACTTCTCCTTTTGCAATTAGCTTATTATTGACTAATATATCGACTGGCTCTCCAGCTAGCTTATCTAGTTCGATAATCGAGCCTGACGACAAATTTAAAATATCTTGGACAGAGCGTCTCGTGCGACCTAGCTCTACCGTTACTTGTAATGGAATATCAAGGAGCATCGTCAAGTTTTTCGCCTCGGTCTCAGCTAAGGAAACAGGTTCGAAGCTTGCAAAATCAACCGGTTGAACGTGATGCTGCCCCATTCCTACATGCGTTCCAAAATGATTTGGTCCTTGCGGCTGTTGATACGCTGCCTGATAAGGTGCATCCCCTCCATGGGAAACATATGGTGCTGCTGTCGGTTGCGGTTCATGAACAAGGTGAGCTTTGTCACCTGCTGATACAGCTGTTTCATGATGAGAGCTTTCCAAAAGAGAAGCCTCTTCTTTTCCTGCGTTACTCTGTCCTCCATCCATTGTATCGGAAGAAGATTCATTTGCACTAGATGAACCTAATAAATTTTGCACAAGCTCTTTTGCAAAATCGACCGGCAACAGCTGCATAATATTAGAATCAATCAAGTCACCAATTTTTAAGTGAAACGAAACTTTCACAAATATATCTTCATCTGGCAAATATTCGAGTCCTTCTCCTTCCTTGATATCCAGCAAATGAATGCTTGGGGGAGAAATATCGACTCTTTTTCCAAAAACCGTTGACATCGAAGTAGCTGCTGATCCCATCATTTGATTCATCGCTTCTTGCACAGCGCTCAGTTGAATTTCCCCTAATAACTCGGCCGGATTTTTTCCGTCTCCACCTAGCATTAGATCAGCAATAATTGCAGCATCTTCTTGTTTAATGACAAGCAAGTTGGTTCCTAAAAACCCCTCTGTGTAGTTCACTTGGATTGCGACATATGGAAACGGAAATTCATCGACAACGTTTTTTCGCTGGATGATTGATACATTTGGTGTTGTAATTTCCACTTTTTGATTTAATAACATCGACAGCGCTGTTGCTGAGCTTCCAAATGAAATATTACCAATTTCTCCTAAAGTATCTTGCTCGAGCGTAGACAGCACATCATCAATGGATGGGGTGTCATCAAAATCACTCTCTCCACGCAACAACGCATCAATTTCTTCTTGGGATAACATATCATCACTCATCATCGTTGTCTTCTCCCCCCTTGAGCTTGTCTAAAATTTGTACAGCCAGTCGTTTGTTCATTTTTCCCGGCTGACCTACAAATTTAGGAATGTCACCAATTTTCACAATAAGTGGTTGTTGAATCGATTGGTCAAGTTGAATGACATCACCGACATCAAGCTGTAGAAATTCCTGAATCGTAATCGTTGCTGTACCGAGTTCCGCGATAATCGGCAGTTTGGCTAGCTTGATTCGTTTTTCTAGCGCTTCTGTTTCCTCTGGCGCCCGCTCCTTTTTCTGCGTCTGCATCCAATAATGAACGGAAAGTCTCGGTATAATCGGTTCAAGTACGACATGTGGGATACAAATATTAATCATTCCGCTTGTTTCGGCAATTTGTGTATTTAACGAAATGACAACAACGGTATCATTCGGTGAAACCATCTGTAAAAACTGCGGATTCACCTCAAATTCAGCTAAAATCGGGTCGATCTCCGCAATCGATTCCCATGCATCGCGCAAATTATGAAACGCCTTTTCAAATAAATTGGACATAATCCGCATTTCAATTTCCGTTAAATTGTCCACTTTATTAAAGCTTGATCCCCGTCCGCCCATCACGCGATCCAGCATCGCATAAGCGATATTTGGGTTCACTTCCATTAAAATACGTCCATCGAGCGGTGGAACTTCAAATACATTCAAAACAGTCATTTTCGGGATCGAGCGAATAAATTCTTCATACGGAATTTGATCTGCCGTTGCTACTGATATTTGTACATATGTTCGTAACTGCGCCGAGAAAAAAGTCGTTAATAATCTTGCAAAGTTTTCATGGATGCGCGTTAAACTGCGGATTTGATCTTTTGAAAAGCGGAGCGCCCGCTTGAAATCATAAACTTTCACTCGCTTATCTTCTTCTTCCTTCATTAACTCCTCGGCGCTCATTTCCCCGGTTGACAGCGCAGCTAATAGCGCGTCAATTTCACTTTGGGATAATACTTCACCCGTCATATGTTTCACCCCCTAGCTTTGCAGGTTATTGGAGGATGAAGGAGGTAATATAGACTTGCTCCACTTTTCCTTCTTGCATCACTTGATTAATTTGCTGTTTGAGGCGATTTTCAAGATTAATCATTCCTTGTTTTCCTTTAAAATCTTGCGGCTTCATTTCCGACAATTCTTCAATAATAATATTTTTAATTTGAAAATCGCGCTTTTCCGCCTCCGCTTTTGCATCTTCACTATTCGTTTGAATTTTAAAAGACACTTTTATAAAACTGCCATCTACTAAATTGGTCATAATTTCTGGAATGTCAACAGAGCTTTCCACAATTTCGTCCGCACTTGGCTTTTTATTCTCTTCATGACCGGTTAATTTCATGACAACAAATAAGGCGACAGCACCAATAAGCGCGATGACAACTAATACCATGATCATTGTTTTGACTAGTCTATTCATGTTCCAGTCCCCCTAAGCCATCGGGCAAGCGTAGTACCGAAATTTGCCGATAGAAGTCTGTAATCAGATCGATGACCTCTTGAACAGACTCTTGCACAACAAATTTTTTTCCATTTGTTAATGTAATCGTTGTATCAGGAAATGCTTCTACTTGTTCTATGTAAATCGCATTCAATGTAAATGTTTTTCCATTGAGTCGCGTTACTGTAATCATCTATGTATAAGGGACTAGGCGGCACCTAGCCCCCTCCCTCCTTTATTATTTCTTCAAGTTGACAAGCTCTTGTAAAATTTCATCTGATGTTGTAATAATCCGCGTATTCGCCTGGAATCCGCGTTGAGCGACAATCATTTCCGTAAACTCTTCGGCAAGGTCAACGTTGGACATTTCAAGAGCACCTGCAACGATCGTGCCAGTTCCATTATTCCCTGGAGTGTATAACGATTCCGCACCAGAGTTCGCTGTTGAACGGAAAAGATTGTCTCCAACTTTCTCTAATCCATCGTTATTTGCAAATTTCGCCAATTCAATTTGACCAGCAACCTGTAAAGCTCCGGTATCATCGACATAGTTCACTGTGCCGTCCGAACCAATACTCATGCTTTGCGCTGTTAACGGGATTTGAATGCGCGTGTTACCGTTGCCAAGCAAATAGCGTCCATCAGCGCTAACAATATAACCTTGAGAATCAAGATAGAAATTTCCTGCTCTTGTGTATAGACGGTTATTTCCAGAGGCGTCTCCTAAAACAAAGAACCCATCTCCAGAAATTGCTAAATCTAGTACGCGTCCCGTCGGTTGCAAACTTCCTTGGGTCTGAACAGTATCGATGGCCGCTAATTGTGCTCCCAGACCAACTTGTTTCGGGTTAACACCACCGCGATTTCCTGTCGGAGCGCTAGCCCCTGCGATTAGCTGACTCACTAAATCTTTAAAAATCGTTCTTCCTTTTTTAAACCCATACGTATTAACGTTGGCGATGTTGTTTCCAATAACGTCTAATTTCACTTGGAAGTTTTTCATTCCGCTAATTCCAGAATACATAGAACGAAGCATGTTGATCCCTCTCCCTTTTTCCTATATTTTCTTAGCGTATCTCTTCCGTTGGAGTTTCTACCTTGATAATTTGCTTGCCGGAAATCATCTTTCCGTCTTCCAACTCTAAAAAGATTTCGTTGTTTTTCTGCAACACGGATTTTACAATACCGCTTGTTGGAGTGTCTGATGTATCTGTTTCGTCGCTATCTTCTTCCCAGTACACTTTTTTGCCAATCATTTCACTATAACGCAATATGGCATTTTCATTTTGCAATTGAATAAATTGCTCCAGCTCTGTTGCCATATTGGTGATTTGTTCCAACGTAGAGAAACTCGCCATTTGCGCAATAAACTCTTTGTCTTCCATCGGATTTAACGGATCTTGGTTTTGCAACTGCACAAGTAAAATCTTTAAAAAATCGTCTTTTCCAAGAATTTGGTTTCCTGTCTGACGCTCCGGTGGTTTATAGTTGCTTAATAATAAGCTTGAGTCAATCGTATTTGCCATGTTCGAACGCTCCCTATACTTCGAAGTTGACTAATTCGTTCGTTAACGAATCTTGGAAATGAAGGTCGCTTTCCTGTTTTAGTTGTTGGCGTTGTTCGCGCTGTTGTTGCTCATCACGGCTGCCGCGCTGTTCTCCAAACGGCTGCTCGTAAGTTGGCATTGGCTCATGGGTAAACACATCAAATTTTTCAATTGTAATATGTTGTGCTGGAATTACATGACGAATTTGCTGAATGTTTGCTTCAATAAGCTCCTTTGCTGAAGTACTTGAAGCGATTATTTTGGCCATCAGTTCACCATTTTCTTGAACAAGCTTAACTGTTAACGTACCTAAATGTTCGGGGTGCAACCGAATCACCAGCTGCGATTGTCCGTTCCCTAACTGCGTGAATTTCCCCGATTTTATAATTTCTGTTAGTTGTTGAACGAACTGCTGATTCATACTTTCCTTTGATGCCGTTTCATGTAAAGAAATGACCGGCATTTTTTCTTGTGGAAACACCATTGAATTGAACCCGTTCACAAAAAGTTGAGGCGCTGCTTCGTCATGTGCTTGCTTTTGTATTGGAATTTCCACAGTTTGCATCAATGAATGGTTTGTTAAAGCTGCTGGAATCTTATCGGATTGAACAGGCATGGCGTGTGTTAAGACAAATGGCCGATTTACGTGATTATCGCTACTCATGAGCGGAATTCCGCTACGATTCACAAACGTTGTGAAAAGAGTATTTGTTTCTTGTGTCTGGCGTTTCTTTAACATTGTTAAGAGCGGCCCTACATCAAGTGCTTCATTGCTCCCGTCATCGTTTCGCTGAAACATTGCCGGTAAATCAAGATGTTGTACCATTGTTTCAGCTGTTTCAGCTCCATCACGCTGAAGCAATGCCATAAATTCTGTAACTATTTGTTCTATTTCTGACGTTCCGCGTTGTTCTATCAATTGTTGAACCGAAGATGGATCTGTCTCGAGCCGCTCACGAATGGCTTGTGCTATATCATTCGGCAACAATTGAAGAAGGAAGCTCAGCCACTCAATACTTGCTATGTCATTATTAGATACATCATTATCCATTTTTGAATGAGATACTGACTTCTCTTCTACAGGCGATGATAGCTGCCCGTTTTTAACATTAGAGTTATTGAGCTGTTCTGCCATTAACAACTGCTGAAATACATTCATTCCTTCATGCTTTTGTTCCGCCGTTTTTGCTGTTTGTTTAATTTGACTAGTTACATTTTTCATAGGTACTTGATCATAAACCCCAATTTTCATCGCTTCACCCCCCTTCATTCAGATGTGCTCGCTTCCGCTCGTTTTGTCAGTAGCGCTGTATATTTTGCTGCGTTGGCAGGAGTCATTTTTTCGAGAATGGCCGCTGCTTTGTCACTGCTTAAAGACGATAAAATGTTAATCGCATCTCCGTCAGACATTTCAGAGATAATCGCAGCGGCGTTTTTAGGAGACATCGTTTCATACATTTTCGAAATATCTTGAACGGTCTGCTTTGCTTCATTTGATGACGATTGCGCCTCTTCTTCTTGCTTTGCTGATAGTTCGGCGTTTAGCCGCTCGATTTCTTGCTTTAATGAGTCGATTTGCTTTTGCTTATTTTCTGCTTCTTTTTCTAACTCTTTAATCTTCATCTTTTGTTCTTCGATAGTCGCTTTTTGTTCAACAATGTTTTTTTTCAATACTTGTTCTGAAGTCGTTTTAGTTTCGCCGACAAGTTGTGAAACGCCCGGTACTTTCGCTCCGTACTTTTTCGCTACGTCGAATACATTGACCCCTGCAATCGTTGTAATGACAAGTGTTAAAGCGATAGCAAACAATAGTGGAATGACAATCACAAACAAAAACCATTGAAGTTTATTCACTTTTTCTTCCTTTTCAATTTCTTGGTCTTTCATCATCTCACCTAATTTCTACGATTGGCAAATTGTTGTATAGAAATTTCGTCCATCCATTTATTTTCGTTTGCGCGTATCGTCTGTAACACTGTTTGCACATGTTTTTCTTTCATCTTTTCATATTTCTTGACTTCGATATTTAATTCCGCTAACTTCGCTTGTTTTGCTTGCATTTGCTCCCGCGCTTGGATCACAAGATGTTGATAATGGTGAATCGTTCGTTCCAGATTCGTCATAAATTGCTGAAAATAGCGAATGTCTTGAATTGATAATCCTAATTGCAATTTTTGTTTATGGATCTGTTCATAATCTTCTTTTTGTTTTAAGCATCGATAGAGTTTTTCCGCAACGTCTTCAAACCTCTTCAGCGCTTCATTGTACTCGCTGATCGCCGTCTCTTTTTCCTTTTCTTTCATTGCTAGCACTTTATCAAATTTAAACGCATATACCATGATCGATTCACCCTGAATGTACGAGATTCATTAACATGTCAATGCTTTCGTCTTTCGTAAACTTGTCGTGTATATCTTGTTTTAAAAAAGAAATGATTTTCGGATAGTAGCGAATCGCTTCATCAATTTCTTTGGAAGAACCTCGTTTGTACGCCCCTATATTAATTAAGTCTTCCGAATTAATATAAGTGGAAAGGAGATGGCGCAGTTTTTCTGCCGCCGCCTTATGCTCCGGCGTGATAATGTGGTTCATCACGCGACTAATGCTTTTTAACACATTAATCGCTGGATACTGCCCTTGATTGGCTAAATTTCGTTCGAGTACAAAATGTCCGTCTAAAATGCCGCGGACAGTATCGGCGATAGGTTCGTTCATATCATCGCCATCTACTAGCACCGTATAAAAAGCGGTAATCGTCCCATGTTCGTTTGTTCCTGTACGCTCTAACAATTTTGGCAATATCGCAAATACGGATGGCGTATATCCTTTGGTTGTCGGCGGTTCACCGATGGCTAATCCGACTTCCCGCTGTGCCATCGCTACGCGAGTAACGGAATCCATCATGAACATGACGTTCATGCCTTTGTCGCGAAAATATTCCGCAATCGCAGTAGCAGTGTATGCGCCTTTAATCCGCATAAGGGCCGGTTGATCAGAAGTAGCGACAACGACGACAGAGCGGGCGAGACCCTCTGGCCCAAGATCACGTTCAATGAATTCGCGAACTTCACGGCCGCGTTCACCGATAAGGGCAATGACATTGATATCGGCGTTCGTATTGCGGGCAATCATCCCCATTAATGTGCTTTTTCCCACACCAGAGCCGGCAAATATACCAACGCGTTGCCCTTTTCCTACAGTTAGTAAACTATCAATCAGGCGAACACCGACTTCGATCGGTTCTGTAATCGGCGGCCTTGCAAGTGGGTTGGGCGGCTCTTGCTCGATCGAAATGGCGTGTAATCCTTTAGGTAACACGCCCCCATTCAACGGTTTCCCGAGCGAATCAAGCACTTGGCCGATTAACTCCGCCCCTACTTTGATCTCAAGCGGTTTCCCGGTGGCTTCGACAATGCAGCCCGGCGAGATGTCTTGAACCGTTGAAAAAGGCATAAGAAGGACGTTTTGTTCACGAAATCCGACTACTTCAGCGGCAATTTTCTGCTTGTGTTTCCCGCTGCCGACATGAATGTAACAAACGTCACCAACCGAGCTTTCCGGGCCTTTTGATTCAATCATTAAACCAATCACTCTCGTTACTTTTCCAAACCGTTTGTATGAATCGATCGTTTCAATTTCTTGAAGAAGGGTTTGCCAGTTCAAACAGTTATTCCTCCCCGAGCCGTTCGAGCAGTTTTTCTTTTATTTTCTGTAATTGAGTGTCGACGCTGGCGTCAATTCGCCCGAATGGTGTCTCGATCATACATCCATTTTCTTCTAATTGTTCATCAGGATAAATAAACATATCAACTTCTTGGTTAAAAATAGATCTCAACTCGTCTTTTTGTTGCACGACCATTTCATAATAAAGCGGGTGCACATAAATTTTCACTTCCGATTGATCGCGGACTTCTTTGATCGCGCGTTTTACAAGGGACAGAAAATGGACGTCATTTTCAGCAAACTTTTCGCCGATGATTCGTTCAGCTACCTTTAATCCAATGAGAAGAATCGTTTCGTCAGCAGCTTCAACTTGCTTGTAAAACTGCTCATTCGCGGCTTCAACAACGCGCTGTGCTTCATGGATGAGCTCACGATAATGATTCAGCGCCTCTTCCTTTCCTTGGGCGAATCCCGATTTATATCCTTCTTCTTTCGCCATGTCAATAAGCTGTTGTTTTTCGATATTCCAATTTTCTCGTTCTTGAAACAGTTGCTGCTTAACGGATTCGTAATAGTGCTCCGCCTCTTGTTTAATGAATTGGGCTTCGCGTTCTGCTTGTTCTATCGTCATTTGGGCATAAGTATGTTCGCTCATATCAACAGTTGCTGACAAATCATGTTGTTTCAAAAAATAGTTTTTAATTTCAATGAGTTTTTTGCGACTATGATCGGTTTTCGTAAACGGAGCTTTAATCACATTAGACAATAATATCATCTCCTCCACCGCGTGCAACAACGATTTCGCCCGCTTCTTCGAGGCGACGAATCACTGACACAATACGTGATTGTGCTTCCTCCACATCGCGCAGACGAACCGGTCCCATAAACTCCATCTCTTCTTTGAACGTTTCGGCCATGCGTGTCGACATGTTGCGAAAGACAACTTCTTTGACCTCGTCGCTCGATACTTTCAGTGCCAGCATTAAATCGTTGTTGTCTACTTCGCGAATGACACGTTGAATCGCGCGATTGTCAAGAGTAACGATATCTTCGAATACAAACATCCGCTTTTTAATTTCTTCAGCCAATTCCGGATCTTGAATTTCAAGTGCATCAAGAATCGTTCGTTCCGTGCTGCGGTCAACGCCGTTTAGCACTTCAACGACCGCCTCAATACCGCCCGTTTGCGTATAATCTTGTACAAAGGTCGCTGATAGCTTGCGTTCTAAAATTTGTTCGACCTCGTTAATGATTTCCGGAGATGTACTATCCATTAATGCGATTCTTCGCGCAATATCAGCCTGCATTTCTTGAGGCAATGCCGATAAAATTTGTCCGGCTTGCGTCGGTTCGAGATAAGATAGTACAAGAGCAATTGTTTGTGGGTGCTCATTCTGAATAAAGTTTAATATTTGCGCTGGGTCAGCTTTGCGAGCAAAATCAAATGGTCTCACCATCAACGCAGATGTTAAACGGTTAATAATGTTCATCGCTTTGTCCGAGCCAAGCGCTTTTTCCAATACTTCTTTTGCGTAAGCAATTCCACCTTGCGAAATGTAATCTTGCGCTAATGCGATTTGATGAAATTCCTCTAACACTTCCTCTTTTTCCTGAGCTTCCACTTGACGAACGTTCGAAATCTCTAATGTTAGTTTTTCAATTTCTTCTTCCGATAAGTGCTTATAAACAGAAGCGGATACGTCTGGCCCAAGAGAAATGAGGAGTATGGCAGCTTTTTGCCTTCCCGTTAATTCGCTTTTTTTCTTTGCCATTCTTCATTCCCCCTAGTCTTCCGCCAACCAAGCTCTTAGTAGCTTTGCAAATTCATCCGGCTTTTCTTTTGCTAGTTTTTCAAGCTGCTTGCGGCGCAGTGTTGACTCTGTTTCTCGTTCTTGATGAATATCTGGAATTTCAGGAACAACTGGCTGTTCAATTAATTCATCCAGCTCTTCTTCATCATCTTGTTTACGCTTGCGCCATAGGAAAAAGACAATCAGACCGATTAAAATTGCAGCAACAATTCCACCGGCAATATATGCCCATGTTGGAATCGCCGATTTTGGCTCAGTAAATTTCATTTTTCCGTTAAATGGCTGAACAGAAACGACAATTCGGTTTTGAATGTCCGCATCGGTTAATTGTTGTCCGTTGTCCTTGGAAATCGATGTACGGACAATCGTTCCCAAGATTTTTTGAATATCATCGACCGTTTGTTGTGGCAAGGAGTTTGGATCTTTCGGATTTGGTGGTTCCACCATGACTTGAATTCCTAAATCGCGAACTTTATACGGGCTTTCGACAATATGTTTTTTTATTCTGTTAACTTCGTTATTAATTGTTTCTTCTGTTCGCTCATAATCTCCGTTTGTATCGCCCGTTGTTGTTTGATAGCTTGGAACTTCGTTTTCTCCTGTACCAGCTACTCCTCCCGGTTGCGCTCCTTTTCCTGAATAAGTTTCTTTAATCCGCTGAACGCTAACAGCAATACCTTGTTTATTTTGTTCATCTACAGGAGTCACCAAGTTTTCTTCGCGATTTTCTTGAGTAAAATCGACATCTGCAGTAACAGATACAACCACTTTATCCTGTCCCATCATCGTGCCAAGCATTTGCTGGACTTGACGTTGAATGTCCCGCTCGATTTGCTTCTTCACTTCTTGTTGCGTAGCAAATGCCGTACCTGTCGATAAATTTTTGTCATTATTTTTTAAGTCAAAATACTCAAAATATTGATTCATAATGACGATATTATCAGTAGGAAGGTTCGGAACGCTTTTGGACACGAGATGATATAATGCCTTAATTTGTTCATCGCTAAATTGATAGCCTGGTTTGGTTTTTAACACGACCGAAGCCGATGCTTCTCCCTGATCGTCTGAAACAAATACGCTCTGCTGTGGAAGGCTAATCATGACTTTCGCGTCTTCCACTCCATCAATGCTTTTGATTAAATTGGCAAGTTCTGTTTGCATTGCTTCTAGTTTTACGACGTTAAACTCATTGTCCGTCATACCGAAACTAGCATTTTTCCCAAAAAAGGAATAATCAATGCTGCCGCTGTTCGGGATTCCTTCCGCTGCTAGTTCGACTTTTAATGTATCAGCCATTTTTTCCGGCACTTTAATCGTCGTACCGTTATCGGTAACCTGTGACTCGACACCGCGTTGGTCAAGCGTCGCTTTAATTTGCCCTGTTTCCTGCGGCGTTAAGTTGCTGTATAGCGGCACGAAGTTCGGTCTTGTTGCCCAAAATGACGTAACAGCAACAAGAAGAAGAAACAATAGAATACCGCCAATAGCAATTATTTTTTGCTTTTTTGTACGCCCTTTCCAGAAAGACGTAAATCGATGTATCCAGTCTTTTAATCTATCGTTCATAGTATTCCCCCGATTACTGCGAGATGAGCATGTTCATTAGTATGTATAAGTATGTATTAGACCTGCATTCTCATCATTTCTTGGTACGCTTCGATAACCTTATTGCGAACTTCTAATGCAAGCTGCAAAGAGATGCTCGCTTTTTGTGAAGCGATCATTACTTGATGTAAGTCGACATTTTCACCGTTGACAAGTTTTTGTGTTAATTCGTCCGATTTTACTTGTTCGTCGTTTACCTTATTGATCGCATCTTTTAAAAATTGGGAAAACGCCTTTTGCGCCTCTGATGATTTTGTGGTTGGAAGCATTTCCGTATTAGAAACTGCTGGAACCCATCCTTGGTTAACTCCTTGAATCATTACTCATTCTCCTTTATTTTCCGATTTCTAATGCTTTCATCAACATTCCTTTTGTCGCGTTAAAAACAGTCACATTCGCTTCATAAGACCGGGTCGCACTTATTAAATCGACCATTTCTTTCAACGGGTCAACGTTTGGTAGCTGCACATATCCGTCCCGGTTCGCATCCGGATGAGTTGGATCGTAAACGAGTTTAAAAGGTGTTTCATCCTCAACAATTTTTGTCACTTTGACACCGCTACCGACGGAAGAACGGCTGTTCATTGCCGCCTGCAAGTATGTAGAAAAACCTTCTTCTTTTGGTTCCATGACAACTAATTTCCGCCGGTACGGCTCCCATTGTCCATTGACGAACCGAGCCCGCGTCGTATCTACATTCGCCATGTTTGAGGAGATGACGTCCATGCGCAATCGCTGTGCCGTCAGTGCCGAAGCGGTCGCATTTAAGCCTTCAAACATCGATTACTTCCCTCCTTTAATAACAGTTTTTAACGTATTGAATTTTCCGTTCAACTGCTCAATTAATGCATTGTAATAAATTTGATTTTCTGCCAAATCCGACATTTCTTTATCAATATCGACATTATTTCCATTATGATTGTATACTACATCGTTTCTTGTCGCCACAAAAAAATTGCCAGTTGCATCATGCTGAAACTCAAAGTGTTTTGGGTTTGTACGCTTCGCTTTCAACGAAGTAAGCGCGCGATCCAGCTCCGTTTTAAACCGAACCTCCTTTGCTTTGTAATTCGGTGTGTCGACATTTGCGATATTATTCGCAATCACTTTTTCTCTCAACGACGCATAATCAAGTCCTTGTTCAAGCATCGTAATCGTCTTGGAAAATAATTTCAAACAAAATCCCCTCTTTTTTCCTATTTTTCGACAATAGCTCTATTTCCCATTTTATAAGAATGTAAAAACAATGTATAGCCGGAATATTGTACTATTTTTCCATACAAAAAATAACAAAAAAGTAAAGGTAATCGCTTAACATTGAGGGGCAACATTCTTTTGGCGTCACAGTAAGAGAATGTTTTCTGCAAAAAGTAAAGCAAGGAGATGTAGTTGTAGTCTATCCCCTTTCTTTCGCAAGAAAAGCATAAGCGCCCTTTCCGGATGAGACAGTATTTTTGTGATCTGGGAGAGCTAGCTAAATCTTTTAGCCGTCTAAAGTTCTTGCTTTCATAAAAATAAAAAAGAGCATTCATCGAACGGAATGCTCTTTTTTCATTTTAATGTGATTTTAATTTCTCAAGCTCTGTTAAAAACTTATCATTTAGCACTTTAATGTACGTTCCTTTCATACCAAGAGAACGCGATTCAATGACACCCGCACTTTCAAGTTTACGAAGGGCATTTACGATAACCGAACGTGTAATGCCAACGCGGTCAGCAATTTTACTTGCGACAAGTAATCCTTCCGTGCCGTCCAGCTCTTCAAAAATATGTTCAATAGCCTCAAGTTCACTGTATGATAGTGAGCTAATTGCCATTTGTACAACAGCTTTGCTTCTCGCTTCTTCTTCAATTTCTTCCGCTTTTTCACGCAAAATTTCCATGCCGACAACAGTAGCACCGTATTCCGCTAAAATTAAATCATCGTCGTTAAACTCACGATCGAGTCTCGATAAAATTAATGTTCCAAGCCGTTCGCCACCGCCGTTAATCGGCACGATTGTCGTTAACCCTGTTTTAAATAAATCGCGGTTTTCAACCGGGAACGCTGTATATTCACTATTAATATCAAGGTTAGGTGAAGTTTCAGTGATATTAAATAAGCTTTTCGTGTACTCCTCAGGAAATTGACGATCCTCTAACATTTTTTTCATTCGTTCATTTTCAATGGACTGCTTAATCGCAAAACCAAGCAATTTCCCGCGGCGACTGACAACAAACACATTCGCTTCAATCACTTGGCAAAGTGTTTCTGCCATTTCTTTAAAGTTAACTGGTTTTCCCGCTGCTTTTTGCAGCATCGCATTAATCGTTCTTGTTTTCTGCAATAAATTCATGATTTATCTCCTCCTATTCTCATCACTACAAAATAAATTCACTTAAATCTTTGTTTTTGACAATGCTGCCGAGCTTTTGTTCGACATATTGCGGTGTAATCACGACTTTTTCAAGCGTAATATCCGGGGCTTCAAATAGTAAATCTTCCAGTAATTTTTCCATGATCGTATGAAGGCGTCTCGCCCCGATATTATCCGTCGCTTGATTCACCTCAAAAGCCACTTCAGCAATCTTATGAATAGCATCGTCAGAAAATTCAAGATTTATACCTTCTGTAGCAAGAAGCGCTGTATATTGTTTAATGAGCGCATTATTAGGCTCCACTAGTATTCTTACGAAATCATCGACAGAAAGTTTCGCTAATTCGACACGAATCGGAAAACGCCCTTGCAACTCTGGGATTAAATCGGACGGTTTGGCTATGTGAAAGGCACCAGCAGCAATAAATAAAATATGATCTGTTTTGACAGGACCGTATTTGGTCATAACAGTCGATCCTTCCACAATCGGTAAAATATCGCGCTGTACTCCTTCACGGGACACGTCGGCGGAAGAAGCATTTTGCCCTCTTCGTGCGATTTTGTCAATTTCATCGATGAAAATGATTCCAGATTGTTCAGCAAGCCGTACTGCTTCTTGGGTTACTTCGTCCATGTCAATTAATTTTTGCGCTTCTTCGTTTGTTAGCACTTTGCGCGCTTCACTTACTTTCAGCTTGCGGTTTTTGCGCCGCTTCGGCATGAGGCTGCTTAATGCATCTTGCATGTTCATGCCCATCTGCTCGATGCCCGCCCCTTGCAAAAAGTCGAACAACGTTGCTTGCTGCTCTTCGACTTCAATCGTGACAAGCTCGTCTTCCAATTCTCCGTTTGCAAGTTGCAGCGCGACTTGTCTTCTTTTTTGTTCGATATACTGCTCATCTTGCGTATGTGCCGTATCTTGTTGTGCCGTTTGGCCGCCTCCGAATAATAGTTCGAGCGGATTTTTCATCGTTTGTTTTTGTTTCCCCGGCACCAAAAGTTCCACAAGCCGTTTGTTCGCTTGCTGTTCAGCGCGGTCTTTTACTTCATTCATTTTCCGTTCTTTCACTAACCGAACAGATGTTTCAACAAGGTCACGCACCATTGATTCAACGTCACGACCAACATAACCAACTTCGGTAAACTTCGTTGCTTCTACTTTAATAAATGGTGCCCCGACAAGTTTGGCCAACCTTCTTGCGATTTCTGTCTTCCCTACCCCTGTTGGACCGATCATTAAGATGTTTTTCGGCACAACTTCATCGCGCAATTTTTCATCAAGCAAGCTGCGGCGATAGCGGTTTCGCAAAGCGATTGCAACCGCTTTTTTCGCTTCTTTCTGACCGACGATAAATTGGTCAAGCTTCTCGACAATTTGCCGTGGTGTTAAGTTTTCGTTCATCTCTCTCCCTCCTCCCTTTCTTACAATTCCTCGACAATAATATGGTCGTTTGTATACACACAAATATTAGCAGCAATTTCTAAAGCCGCTTTAGCAATTTCTTTCGCTGATAGCTGTTCTCCTGCATATTGCTTCAGTGCACGTCCTGCCGCTAGCGCATAATTCCCGCCAGAACCAATTGCTAAAATGCCATCGTCCGGTTCAATTACTTCCCCTGTTCCCGATACTAACAATAAATGGCTTTCATCCATCACAATTAGCATCGCTTCCAACCGCCGCAACACTTTATCGCTGCGCCATTCCTTCGCCAGCTCGACCGCCGCACGCGGCAAGTTCCCGTTGAATTCTTCTAATTTCCCTTCAAACATCTCAAATAACGTAAACGCATCAGCAACAGATCCAGCAAAACCGGCTAATACTTTTCCCTGAAATAGCCTTCTTACTTTTTTTGCTGTATGCTTCATGACGACAGCATTTCCGAACGTGACTTGACCGTCACCAGCCATTGCGCATCTCCCGTTATGACGGATCGCAAAAATCGTCGTGGCATGGAACTGTTCCATTCGTTATCTTCCTCCTTCCCGACTAGCGGCAGTCATTATGCCCGCGGGTGTGTATGCAAATAAATATGGCGCAAGCGATCTTTTGTGACATGAGTATATACTTGTGTTGACGAAAGGTGCGCGTGTCCCAACAATTCTTGAACAGTACGCATATCTGCGCCTTCATTCAGCAAATGTGTAGCAAACGTATGCCTTAGGACGTGCGGGCTTATTTTTTGCATAATCGCCGCTTTCTTGACCATCTCGTTTAAAATATGACGTACCCCTCGAGGTGTTAATGGGTTCCCGCGAGCATTCACAAACAAATAGTTATGAGCGGTTTTCCCTTTTTGCAAAAGCTCACGCCGCCCGTTTTGAACGTATCGTTCTAACGCTTCTTTAGCAAAGCGTCCAAACGGAACATAGCGCTGTTTATTTCCTTTACCATGAATTAACATCGTTGAAACAGAAAAATCAATATCGGAAAGTTGAATGTGACAACATTCACTAACACGAATACCTGTGGCGTAAAGAAGCTCGATCAGCGCTTGGTTGCGTTGTCCGAGTGCTGTATTTACATCATTGACATGAAACAAGCTTTCTAATTCCTGCTCGTATAAAAAACTAGGAATTTTTTGTTCTTTTTTCGGTAACGCTGCCAACGCAAACGGATTTTCCGCCACTTTTTTTTCTCGCAATAAAAACTTATAAAAGCTTCGCAAGCTAGATATTTTACGCGAAATGGAGCGACTTGATTGTTGCTCATGATGTAGATTCGTCAAATAAAGACGGACATCGCTATACGTGACTTCCTCTAAACGCTCAATCGCCTGCTCGTTCATAAAGGCAAAAAATTGTTCAATATCGCGTTTGTAACACACAATAGTATATTCTGAATAATTTTTTTCAATTTGTAAATATTCTATGAACAAATTTAACGCAATTTTCAAATTTTCCATTCTCAACACCTCACAAGGGCTATTAAATATTAACATACATTTAACAGCCCTTGCAATGAATTTCTATCAATTTTTTACAAAATTCTGAATTGTGTCCAATGCTCGTTGTGCGTATCGTTCATTACGCTGCTTTTTATCTTTAATCGTCTCCTCAAGTGGCGCAAATAAGCCAAAATTCGCATTCATTGGCTGAAAATGATTCGGGTTGGCGGTCGTAATGTAATGCGCCATGCTACCAATGGCTGTTTCTGGTGGAAAGACAATCAACTCTTGTCCTAATACGAGCCGTGCCGCGTTGATGCCAGCCACTAATCCTGATGCCGCCGATTCTACATATCCTTCAACCCCAGTCATTTGCCCAGCAAAAAATAAATCATCTCGCTCTTTATATTGATACGTTGGCCGTAGCAATTTTGGAGAGTTAATAAAAGTATTGCGATGCATCACACCGTAGCGAACGATTTCCGCGTTTTCTAGTCCCGGAATGAGACGGATGACTTCTTTTTGCGGTCCCCATTTTAAATGAGTTTGAAATCCAACGATATTGTAAAGAGTGCCTGCTGCATCATCTTGGCGGAGCTGGACGACAGCAAACGGGCGCTTTCCTGTACGCGGGTCTTCAAGCCCCACCGGCTTCATCGGACCAAATAACAATGTCTTTTTCCCGCGCTTAGCCATTACTTCAATCGGCATGCACCCTTCAAAATAAATCTCTTTTTCAAACTCTTTCAATGGGACCGTTTCCGCGGAAATAAGGGCTTCGTAAAAGCGGTCAAACTCCTCTTCTGTCATCGGGCAGTTCAAATAGGCCGCTTCCCCTTTATCATAGCGTGATTTGATATACACTTTATCCATGTTAATGCTTTCTTTTTCCACAATCGGAGCAGCAGCATCGTAAAAGTATAAATACTCTTCACCTGTCAGTGCTTTCAATCGATCGGATAACGCTTTGGACGTTAATGGTCCCGTTGCGATAATCGTCGGCCCAGAAGGGATTTCCGTCACTTCTTCGTGAATCACTGTGACATTTGGATGGTTTTTTACTAAATCTGTGACCCGTGCTGCAAATTCATGGCGATCAACTGCAAGCGCGCCACCCGCAGGGACGGAACATTCATCCGCTGCTTTGATAATCACGGAGTTCAGGCGGCGCATTTCTTCCTTTAATACGCCAACAGCGTTCGTTAATGAATTAGCACGCAATGAATTGCTACAAACAAGCTCAGCAAATTTATCGGTATGATGGGCAGGAGTTTGCTTCATGGGACGCATTTCATAAAGTCGTACGTTGACGTTGCGACTAGCGAGCTGCCATGCGGCTTCACTTCCCGCTAGACCTGCGCCAATGACGTTGACAGTTGGTTGATTCATTGTTTTTCCTCCTTGCTATCTCGTATAAAAGCGGTGAGGATTAGCATCCCTCACCGTTTTCTATGATTGTGGCTTCTCTTCATAATCACACTCGATACATTGCACTTGCATACCCTTTTTTAATTTTTTCTCGACTAACAAGCTTCCGCATTTCGGACAAGGACGTGCAAGCGGTTTATCCCACGACACGAAGTCACAGTCTGGGAAGCGGTCGCACCCGTAAAATACTCGCTTTTTCTTGCTGCTTCGTTCCACAATGTTTCCTTTATGGCATTTCGGGCATTTTACCCCGATTTCTTTTACGATCGGTTTTGTATGACGGCATTCCGGAAAATTAGAGCAAGCGACAAACTTGCCAAACCGTCCCATTTTATACACCATTGGGCTACCACATACTTCGCACTCCATTCCGGCAGGCTCATCTTTAATCTCGACTTCTTTCATTTCCTTTTCCGCAATTTGTAAGCGTTTTTCAAATTCACGATAAAACTCATCGACGACTTTTACCCACTCAATTTTACCTTCTTCGATTTCATCTAAGCTCTTTTCCATTTTCGCCGTAAATTCAACATCTAAAATTTCCGGGAAAAACTCTAATATGAGCTCTAAGACAATTTCCCCCAATTCAGTCGGTACAAAGCGCTTATTTTCAAGAACCACATAGTTTCGTTTTTGAATCGTATCAAGCGTTGGTGCATAGGTCGATGGACGACCGATTCCAAGCTCTTCTAGCGTTTTCACTAATCGAGCTTCCGTATAACGAGGAGGCGGCTGCGTAAAATGCTGCCTCTGTTCGATATCTTTACTAATAACCGTTTCTCCCTCTTGCAAGTCCGGGAGCAACCGGTCTTGTTCATCTGTTTGGTCGTCAGTTCCTTCTACATATACTTTCATAAATCCCGGAAATTTAACTTTTGAGCCACTCGCCCGAAACAATACCCCTTCATTTTCGACTTCTACGCTCATCGTGTCAAGAAGCGCTGGAGCCATTTGGCTTGCAACAAATCGCTCCCAAATGAGCTTATACAAGCGAAATTGGTCCCGACTTAAATACGGTTTGACCGAATTCGGATCGCGAAACGTCGACGTCGGTCGAATCGCTTCATGAGCGTCTTGAGCGTTCGCGCTTTTCTTTTCTTTCCGCTTTTCTTGCGCGACAAATTCTTTCCCGAATGTCGCTTCAATATACGAAAGCGCCTCTTGCTGTGCCGTTTCTGACACCCGTGTAGAGTCGGTACGCATATATGTAATTAAACCGACTGTTCCTTCGCTGCCAAGGTCAATCCCTTCGTATAGTTGCTGAGCAAGCATCATCGTCTTCTTTGTACGAAAATTAAGCTTACGGGCTGCTTCTTGCTGGAGCGAAGACGTCGTAAACGGCGGCACTGGATTTCGTTTCCGTTCCTTTTTCGTTACCGATTTGACAGTGAAACGATTTCCATTGATGCGCTGTAAAATTTTCTTGACTTCCTCCTCATTTTTTAAGTCAAGCTTTTGTCCATCCACTCCGTAAAATAAAGCGGTAAACGTTTCATTTCCTTTGACGAATTCCGCTTGAATCGTCCAATATTCCTCAGGCTGAAATTCTTTAATTTCTTTCTCACGGTCAATGATCAGGCGCAAAGCGACAGACTGCACGCGACCGGCGCTTAATCCCTTTTTTACTTTCTTCCAAAGAAGCGGGCTAATATTGTAGCCTACGAGTCTGTCAAGCACACGGCGCGCTTGCTGAGCATCAACTAAATGCATATTAATGGCGCGCGGATGCTGGAACGATTCCTTAATGGCATCTTTCGTAATCTCGTTAAATACAACACGGCAATCGGAATGAATATCAAGCTCCAGCATATGTGCTAAGTGCCAAGCGATCGCTTCTCCTTCGCGGTCCGGGTCGGCAGCTAGAAACACTTTTTTTGCTTTTTTTGCCGCTGTTTTTAACTCTTTAATAACCGGCCCTTTGCCGCGAATCGTAATATATTTTGGTTCGTAGTCATTATTTATATCAACGCCCATCTGGCTTTTTGGCAAATCGCGAACATGTCCCATTGACGCTTTCACTTTATATTTTTTTCCTAAATATCGTTCAATCGTTTTTGCTTTCGCTGGTGATTCAACGATGACTAGATAGTCTGACATAACTTTTCCTCCCTTAAGAGGTAAATTTAAAATCTTCATTATTATTAATGATTCTTATGACATTTGTCAAACAAGATATGAATATTTCTCTTTTTTATTTCGGAAAAAGGTAGAAAAACTCTTCGATAATGTCTGCCGCAGAACGAACTAATTTTGCCCCTTGCTGGATCAAGAAGTTCGTTCCTTTCGATTGCTCTATCAAAATAGAACCAGGAACAGCAAACACTTCTCTGCCCTGTTCTAACGCTAGTGCAGCAGTAATTAATGAACCGCTTCTTTCCTTTGCTTGAATGACAACAGTTCCAAGCGATAAACCGCTAATAATGCGATTTCGCAATGGAAAGTGCCATTTTTGTGGCTTTGTATGCGGAGGATATTCAGAAAGGATCAGATGATCTCGCATGAGCTGTTCCGCTAACTTTCGATTTTGTTGCGGATATATATGCTGAAATCCTCCAGCAGTCACAGCAATCGTTTTTCCGCCACATTCGATCGTCATTTCGTGCGCTGCAGCGTCAATTCCTACGGCAAGGCCGCTGACAATGAGCCACCCGTTAGAAATAAGCGGTGGCAGTAACAGGCGTAATGATTCAATTCCTTCACTCGTCGGCTTTCTCGTCCCGACGATGCTGATCATTTTGAAACTTGAGAGCCATTCGATATTCCCTCTTGCATACAACACCCATGGTGGTTCAAAAATATGTTTCAAAAGCGGTGGATAGCAGCGATCGAAAATGGTGATCGCATGAATATTTTTGTCCCTATATGTTTTTATCATACTTTGAATGGCAAGGGAATGTAAATCTTGGAAAAGAAGAGAACATTGTTCGGGGGAAATCGACAACAGCTGAGTAAAATCGGAATATGAGAAGGAAAAAATCGAGGAAAGCGACGGATCGACTTCAAGGAAACGAGCAATCGTTTTCCAGTTGACGCCGCGACAATGATGAAGATGAATCAGGCGTTCTCGAACAGATGAATACATCAAATCTTCCTTTCTCCATGTCGAATTTTAGATAAAATTTTTCAAAGAAAACTGTCCCGCACGGAGCGCCAATGCGGGACGATGATGATTAATGCGTTTTACATTTTTCGTAAAGCCCTTGTTCTTTGAGGACAGAAATTAATGTTTCGCCGATAACAGCAGGAGTTTCTGCTACTTTAATGCCGCATTCATTCATTTTCTTAATTTTTTCTGCCGCCGTTCCTTTGCCGCCAGAGATGATTGCACCGGCATGTCCCATTCTCTTACCCGGAGGTGCAGTTTGACCACCGATAAAGCCGACAACTGGTTTTTTCATGTTTGCTTTTACCCATTCGGCTGCTTCTTCTTCCGCCGTACCGCCGATTTCTCCAATCATGATTACTGCATATGTCTCTTCATCTTCGTTAAATGCTTTTAAAACATCAATAAAGTTCGTACCGTTGACAGGGTCCCCGCCGATACCGACCGCTGTAGATTGACCAATTCCGGCTTGTGTTAATTGATGGACCGCTTCGTATGTTAACGTGCCGGAGCGAGAAACGATACCGACATGACCTTTTTTATGAATGTAACCAGGCATGATACCGATTTTGCATTCTTCTGGTGTAATCACACCTGGGCAGTTTGGACCGATGAGACGCGTTTTTTTGCCTTCCATATAACGTTTCACTTTGACCATGTCAAGGACTGGAATGCCTTCGGTAATGCAAACAACGAGATCTAATTCAGCATCAACCGCTTCCATAATCGCATCTGCGGCAAATGGGGCTGGGACGTAAATAACAGACGCGTTCGCTCCTGTCGCCTTCACCGCTTCTTCAACCGTGTTAAATACAGGAACACCTTCAATTTCCGTCCCGCCTTTACCAGGTGAGGTTCCGCCTACAATTTTTGTACCGTATTCAAGCATTTGCTTCGTATGGAATAATCCTTGTGAACCTGTAATTCCTTGAACGATGACTTTTGTATCTTTGTTAATAAAAACGCTCACAGTTCTCCCTCGCCTTCTTAACGTACTAGCTCGACAATTTTTTGTGCACCGTCCGCCATTGACTCAGCAGCGGTAATATTTAATCCAGACTTTTCTAAAATCTTTTTACCTAATTCGACGTTCGTTCCTTCTAAACGAACAACAAGCGGAAGCTCTAAGCCGACTTGTTTTGTCGCTTCTACAATTCCGTTCGCAATGACATCACATTTCATAATGCCGCCGAAAATATTGACGAAAATGCCTTTTACTTTCGCATCGGAAAGAATGATTTTAAACGCTTCCGTGACTTTTTCCGCGGTCGCGCTGCCGCCGACATCTAAGAAGTTGGCTGGTTCGCCGCCGTAGTATTTGATAATGTCCATCGTTGCCATCGCAAGACCAGCACCGTTGACCATGCAGCCGATATTGCCGTCAAGCGCGATATAGTTCAAATCGTATTTCGACGCTTCAATTTCTTTTGGATCTTCTTCATCTAAGTCGCGATATTCAAGCAATTCTTTATGGCGATATAAAGCGTTAGAGTCGAAGTTTAATTTTGCATCAAGCGCCATCACTTTGCCGTCGCCAGTGACAACAAGCGGGTTAATTTCCGCGATGGAGCAGTCTTTTTCGACAAATACTTGATAAAGTCCCAACATAAATTTCACGGCTTGGTTGACAAGCTCTTTTGGAATATTGATGTTAAACGCTAAACGGCGCGCTTGAAACACTTGCAACCCAACAGCCGGATCGATATATTCTTTAAAAATTTTCTCTGGTGTTTTAGCTGCGACTTCTTCGATTTCTGTACCGCCCTCTTCAGACCCCATTAACACAACGCGAGAAGTGGCACGGTCAACGACTAAACCGATATAATATTCTTTTTGAATATTGCATCCTTCTTCAATGAGGAGGCGCTTTACTTCTTTTCCTTCAGGACCTGTTTGGTGAGTAACAAGTTTTTTGCCTAATAGCTCGCTTGCATATGTACGAACTTCATCCAAGCTTTTCGCTACTTTTACCCCTCCGGCTTTTCCGCGTCCGCCAGCATGAATTTGCGCTTTGACGACACACACTTGGCTTCCTAACTCTTTCGCTGCTTCGACTGCTTCCTCAACTGTAAAAGCTACGCGACCGTTCGGCACGCTAACCCCATAGCTTCTGAGGATTTCCTTGCCTTGATACTCATGAATATTCATGCGTCAACCTCCTATGTATAAAAATAAAAAATACTAGCGCTTTCATTGTATAATGATACTTTCCATATTGTCTACCGTTTCGACATAAAACAAAAAAATCCTCCTTAATAGAGAGGATTTTGTCAAACTTGGCATAACAACGCAAATTGCTACGTTGTTTCCGTAAGCCGCCGTTCGATTCGATACACAAATGCAAATAGTTCAGCAACAATTTGATACAGCTCTTCTGGAATCGCTTCGTTGATTTCAAGTTCGCTTAATAGCTGTACAAGCGATGGATCTTCTTGAATGGGAATGCCATTCTCTTTAGCAATAGCAATCAAATTTTCGGCGACGTATCCTTGACCTTTCGCAACGACAACAGGCGCGGTATGCTCACTAGGATGATACGTCAGCGCAACTGCTTTTTTCTCCTCTTTTTTCATATTCGATAATCCACCCCTGAATATTGCTCTTGTAAAAGTGGCGGTGCGGCTATCTTCTCTTGCTTCGACGAGACGACTTTTATCGTAGATAACCTATACCCATATGCTTCGATTCTTTCTTTTAACGTCGGCTGCATTGCCGCAACGAGTGTTTCTAAATGCGGTGTCTCGTTGATGAGAGAAATATGAACAATACGGTTTTGAATGTTTACATCAATCACCGTTTCTTTTAATCTCTCTAGCTGTAGATAAAAAAGGATGCGACAATAGTTTGGATCAATTTGACCATTTTTTTGCTTTTTTCCTTGCCAATGAACGGTCACGTCAGTTAGTCCATTGCCAAAACGGAACGGGATTTGTATAAAAAGATGTTGAATCGGTCCTTGCATTTGAGCGAGCAATTGTTGTCCAGTTATGCGATGAGTAAGCGTTTCGATCATGTTTTTGAGACTGGGCTCAGAAACTTCTTGCGCGGCTTTCAAAAGAAGTGGCTTTAATGCCACAAATTCAAACATTTGGATTGTTTTTGCCTTGATGGCATTTTGAACATCCGCTTCATATTGAAGTCCAAGCAGCTGAACAAATTGTTTGATCGTCTTCGCAATAGCTGAAGAAGACATATCGTTAGCTGAAGCGGCAAATATCGTTTTCAGAAACTGTTGCTCACTTTCAGGTAGTTTCTCGTTCATATAAGCCGTATAAAGCGAATAGAATTGTTTGATAATCTGTGGCTCTTGCTCTTGAAACCGAGCAAGCAATGTCCCGATTTGCTGCTTCACTGCTTCCTCGTTCCCTGTCTTGATTTCATCACGAAGGCGCCAGCGCTCTGGTTCTCGTTCAATTTGATTTTCATCTAGTGACAGTCCTAGTTTTTGCAATAAACCTTGTGCCTGTGGCTCGTGGTGTGCCCACTTTTCTAGCAGCAAGGCAATGGTTTGATAGACATTCACTTCCCCTGTGGTAAGCGGCTGCAATTGATGAAGCAATGACTGTACGGTTTCGGTTTGTTGTTGTGGCGGAAGGGACATAAGTGCGTTCTGCAAGTCTAGTAATTGCTTAGATAAAGGAAGCGGGTGCTGTGCAGCCTTCATCGCTAAAAAGATTTCTTTCGTAAACGGCAAACGATGCGTGTACATGTAACGAATTGCTTGCAGGCCCGCTTCTGTGTCCTTTGTTTCAGAAAGCCACTTTGCTGCTTGAAAAACGTCTTCTTTGACGATGGGGAGCTGTTCTTGTAATAAAAAGCGGAGAAGCGGCTGGGCATTGCGAGGAAGCTCCCATTGTCGGGCAAGCTGTTGTGCGGCTTCATCGGCAGTTTGTTGGCTGTTTTCCATTTCTGTATTGAGTTGTTCGACCAGCTTTAAATAGAACGTTTCATCAGAGATAGAAACTTGAAACCAATAATGGCTGCCGACCTGTAGCGGCACTTGCAACTGAGCAATGAGCGTTTCCCCGCCTACTTGTACGAGCGCTGTTTGATTCGGCTGTATGCTTTCTATTTTTCCATATAGGATTTGTCCGTTACGAAATGGAAGATGGCTGACTTGTTCAGAAACAGAGCGATGAAACGAGCCATTTATATGACGAATAAAAGTCATATTTCTCCCTCTCTCTTCTGTTGTAACACTTCTTTAACAGGGGCAAACGAGCGGCGATGTTCGTTTGTAATTCCATATGTACGAATCGCTTGTAAATGGTATTCCGTTCCATACCCCATATGTTTTTCAAATCCATATTGCGGGTATTGCATGCCTAATCGTTTCATAAAACGATCTCGTGTCACTTTGGCAATAATCGAGCTTGCTGCAATCGAGACGCTGTTCGCATCTCCTTTAATAAGGCTTTGTTGAGGAATATCAATCGGCAATTTCATCGCGTCAATTAATACATAGTCAGGCTGAGGCGTAAGCTGTTGAATCGCCCGAATCATTGCTATTTTCGTCGCTTCGTAAATGTTTACTTCGTCAATCTCAGCAGCTGTAGCAACCCCGATTCCAATGGAAACCGCGCATGATTGAATAGTGTCAAACAGCCTTTCGCGCTTTGCTTCCGATAATTTTTTTGAATCATTTAAGCCTGGTATATACACGTCTTTCGGTAAAATCACAGCAGCGGCTACTACCGGACCAGCCAACGGGCCACGCCCTACCTCATCGACGCCGGCAATGTAATGAACACCATTGTTATATAATTGCTGCTCATGACGTGACATCTGGTCCCATTGCTGCTTTGCTTGTGCAGCACTTTCTTTTTGTTTATACCAACAAGCGATTAATTTTTGGACGCTTTTTCGTTCGTCGTGGCATAATTCTTGAAATAGCGGATGATGCTCATCTGTCAACGTCTGTAATAGCGACTCAATTTCTTTTATGGTACGTTTCATTGAATGAATCGTTCCTTTCCTTATCTACTGTTTATATCGACATATTGAAGAAAAAATAAAGCCCGTATAAGGAAACGGGCTTTATCCTATCACTCTGGTTTTTCAAAGCTGAGTCGTCCGAGTTTTTCCGTACGAATTTCTCTGAGAACAAGCTCAGCGACTTTATCATAGTCAATGGCACCGCCGCTCATAAGGCAACCACGGCGTCTACCTATTTCATCAAACAGCTTGACGATATCTTCAGGAATGCCGTCAAGCGAATACCGCTCTTTTAGCCGTTCAGGATAATGTTGTTTTAAAAAGTTTAACGCATACACAGCGACATCTTGCAAATTTAAAATCGTATCTTTAATCGCTCCCGTTGTCGCCAACTTGAGGCCGACTTCTTCATCTTCAAATTTCGGCCATAAAATTCCCGGAGTATCGAGAAGTTCCATTTCTTTGCCAACTTTAATCCATTGTTGTGCTTTTGTCACTCCAGGCTTGTCTCCTGTTTTGGCGATATGCTTGCCCGCAAGGCGATTAATTAATGTCGACTTTCCAACATTTGGAATACCAACAATGAGAGCGCGCATCGGGCGAGGGTTTTTAATTCCTTTCGCTGCCATTTTGGCAAACTTATCTTTTAACATCTCTTTGGCTGCTGTAACGATTTGCTTGACGCCCGTTCCCGCTTGTGAATCGATAGCTAACGCGCGCAAGTGTTGCTCTTCAAAAAAAGAAATCCATTGTTTTGTAATTGCCTCATCAGCCATATCGGCTTTATTTAGCAACACGATGCGCGGTTTATTCGCAAGGATTTCGTCAATCATCGGATTTCTCGATGAAAGAGGGATGCGCGCATCCAACAGTTCAAACACAATATCGATAAGCTTTAATTTTTCCTGTACTTCCCGTTTTGCTTTGGCCATATGGCCTGGAAACCATTGAATTGTCATTGCTGCCACCTACATTCATGAACATGTTTATTTAATAATGCGAGCATCAGAAAGCGGCCAGTACACAACATTTGCCTTTCCAACGACTTTGTCCATAGGGATAAAGCCGATATGGCGGCTATCTTTGCTAAAGCGGCGATTATCTCCCATGACAAAGAGATAGCCTTTAGGTACTGTTTTTCGTCCGGTGAGTTCTTCCAATGTAAACGGTTCAGTTAACGGACCATCAATGACCTGTTTTTTGTATTCATCTAAATACGGCTCTTCATACGGTTTGCCGTTAATGTACAGTGTGTCATTTTTATATTCGATATGATCACCAGGCAATCCAATAACTCGCTTAATATAATCTTTTCCTTCTTCGGCATGAAACACAATGATGTCAAAGCGCTGCGGAGCACCGATTTTATAAGAAAGCTTATTGACAATCATGCGATCATGGTTATGAAGAGTTGGCATCATCGACAATCCATCAACAATAATTGGAGCAAAAATAAAGTAACGGATGCCGCCTGCCAATAAAACGGCAATAACAATCGCTTTTACCCATTCCCATGTTTCATTTTTTTTCTTCATCATTGTTCTCCCACCTAATCTCTTTTTACCACTATTATGACATAAAATGAATGATTTGAGATGAGAAAAAAGGAGCTTGGTGATCAAGCTCCTTTTGCTGATTAACGAATGATTTCTTTAATACGTGCAGCTTTACCGCGAAGTTGACGTAAGTAGTAAAGTTTCGCACGACGTACTTTACCGCGGCGAACAACTTCTAACTTCGCAATTTTCGGTGTATGCACTGGGAATGTGCGCTCTACACCTACACCGTAAGAAACCTTGCGAACGGTAAATGTTTCGCTGATTCCAGCGCCGCGACGCTTAATGACAACACCTTCAAACACTTGAATGCGCTCACGGTTTCCTTCGATAACTTTTACGTGAACACGTACAGTGTCGCCAGGACGAAACTCTGGTAAGTCTGTTCGCAATTGTTCTTTCGTGATTTCTTGAATTAAATGATGCATCATATTCCACTCCTTCCAACAGATGTTCATGACAATGCTTTCTTCATCATTGCAGCGGAACACCGTTTTCCCAACTTAAGTACACGACTTAAGTCACACAAAAACTATACTAGCATAAACCTGTATCGTATGCAATAGTTACCGTTGTTCTTTTTTGAATTCTTCGAGCCATTGCTTCTGTTTCTCTGTCAACTCACAGTTTTCAAGAAGGTCAGGTCTCCGTAAAAACGTTCGCCGCAACGATTGTTTTGCACGCCATTCTTCAATGAGGCGATGATTTCCCGATAAAAGAACTTCCGGTACCTTCATGCCGCGAAAATCTGCAGGCCGCGTGTAATGAGGATGCTCAAGCAAACCGGAGCTGTATGAATCATGTAGTGGAGAAGCTTCATTGCCAAGCACGCCCGGCAACAGGCGAACAACACTGTCGACTATGACCATCGCTCCTAATTCTCCGCCTGTCAACACATAATCGCCGATGGAAATTTCATCGGTTACTAAATGTTCGCGAATGCGTTCATCATATCCTTCGTAATGTCCGCAAATGAGAACTAAGTGTTCCTCTTTGGCGAGCTCTTCCGCTTTTTTTTGCGTGTAACGCTCACCTTGAGGACAAAGCAAAATGATCCGAGGACGCTCGGAATGTTTCGTGACTTGAGCGACAGCATCAAAAATCGGCTGCGGCTTTAACACCATGCCTGCTCCGCCGCCGTACGGATAATCATCGACCGTTTTGTGTTTATTGTCAGCGAAATCGCGAAAATTGATAACGTTAATTGAAACGGCTTGTTTTTCTTGCGCTTTTTTTAGAATGGATTCATTGAACACACCTGTGAACATGTTAGGGAATAATGTCAATATATCAATTCTCATTATTCAAGCAGCCCTTCCATCGGACGAATCGTAATTGTTTTTTCTTTGACGTTCACATCAATAACGACATCGGCAATGTATGGAATGAGAATTTCTTTTCCATTGTTTCCTTTGACAACCCATACATCGTTTGCGCCAGGTGTTAAGATTTCCTTCACAGTTCCAATCGTTTCTCCGCCTTCAGTGACGACTGTACAGCCGATGATTTGGTGGAAATAATATTCCCCTTCTTCTAGCTCACCAAGCTGGCTTTCCGGCACTTTCAAAAGCGCCCCTTTGAATTTTTCGACAAGGTTAATATTGTCGTATCCTTCAAAGGCTAGCAAGTCAAAGGATTTATGAACACGATGGCTTTTTACTGTCACTTCGATTGGTTGAGGTGCATTTTCCATAAAAATATAGAGTGTATTCCCTTTTTTATACCGCTCCTCGGCAAAGTCGGTTCGTGAAATAACGCGCACTTCTCCGCGAATGCCGTGCGTATTAACAATTTTTCCAACATTAAACCATTTTTCCATCCGTTCTTCACCCCTTCTTAGCGAATTTCTTTGACGATTCCATCTTCGATAATAATCGCACGCTTTGCTGTGATGTCTTCCCAACGGTCACCTACGTTCACTTCGATCAACGCTTGTACGTCTCGTTCTTTCAATTCGCTGCCTAACGGTAGGATATGTAATTGTTCCAATTGAAAATCAAGAAGTTTGATTTTCTCAAGTCTTGCGTCAATTTCTTTTGCAAAATACTGTTTAAGAAGGTTCGGTGAATGTTTGCTTGTTTTTTCAAGCCGCTTTTGTTCAAAACGGAGTTGATCACATTCTCGTTGAAGTTGTTGTTTTCTGGCCATGAACGTTTCCTGCAATACCTGTTTGCTTTTTTCCGTTACGATTTGTTTTACTTCAACGGTTTGAATAATTTTCATATCGCCACTCCTCATGGAACCGATATATAAAAAAGGGGAGGATTTGTCCTCACCCTTTATCTTTTACGTGCACGATAACACGTTTTGGTTGTTGTGATGCGGCAGCATGCACAACGGTCCGAATGGCGTGAATCGTGCGGCCTTGCTTTCCGATAACCTTCCCTACGTCTTCGTCGTGTACCGATAATACGTAGGTGATTGTATGTTCATCCAACGTTTCTGTCACGACAACCTCTTCCGGATGATCCACAAGCGATTGTACGATCGTCTCAACTAACTCTTTTAACTCTTTCATTTACATCACAAGCATTATTTGCCGTATTTTAAGTTATGGAATTTCTCTAAAATGCCTTGTTTTGAGAATAAGCTACGAACAGTATCAGACGGTTTTGCACCATTTTGCAACCATTTTAATGCTAATTCTTCATTAATTTTAATTTCTGCTGGCTCTGTAAGCGGATTGTACGTACCGATAGTTTCAATGAAACGACCATCACGTGGAGAACGAGAATCTGCTACAACGATACGATAGAAAGGTGATTTTTTCGCACCCATACGTTTTAAACGAATTTTTACTGCCATTTTTTTCAGCACCTCCGTAAATATTTCACACAAGATAGTATATTAGCAATAATCCACTAGTTTGTAAAGTGTTTTTTCTTAACACATTATTGCCTACATAAACGGGAATCTAAACCC
The DNA here is from genome assembly GCF_013761245.1 of Thermaerobacillus caldiproteolyticus. Lineage (GTDB taxonomy): Bacteria > Bacillota > Bacilli > Bacillales > Anoxybacillaceae > Thermaerobacillus > Thermaerobacillus caldiproteolyticus. Next base: position 77,292 of record NZ_JACDUT010000002.1, read on the forward strand.
TTTTTTCTTTCCTTTGGTCATCGTTGTCATCATTTTCATCATTTTTTTCATTTCGTCAAATTGCTTTAATAAGCGATTGACTTCCTGAACAGACGTACCGCTCCCTTTCGCAATTCGCTTTTTGCGACTAGCGTTAATAATTTCAGGATTCATCTTTTCTTCTTTCGTCATCGAGCGAATAATCGCTTCTACATGACTAATTTGTTTTTCGTCGATTTGGATGTTGTTTAAGCCTTTCATTTTATTGGCCCCAGGGAGCATCTTCAAAATTTCATCAAGCGGTCCCATTTTTCGGACTTGACCGAGCTGTTCCAAGAAATCATCAAGGGTAAACGACATCGTACGCATTTTTTGTTCAAGCTCTTTCGCTTTTTCTTCATCAACGGCGGCTTGTGCTTTTTCAATGAGCGTAAGCACATCCCCCATTCCTAAAATGCGTGATGCCATTCGCTCAGGATGGAACGGTTCGAGCGCGTCTAATTTTTCACCCATACCGACAAATTTAATCGGCGTATTAGTGACCGCTTTAATCGATAATGCTGCTCCGCCGCGCGTATCGCCGTCTAATTTCGTTAAAATGATCCCGGTCAAACCGAGTTGTTCATTAAAACTTTGGGCGACATTAACCGCGTCTTGACCGGTCATCGCATCGACGACAAGGAAAATTTCATCTGGCTTGGTGACTTCTTTGATTTGCTTGAGCTCATCCATTAACGCTTCATCAATATGGAGACGCCCCGCTGTATCAATGAGTACGTAGTCATGATGCTCTTCCTTCGCCTTCGCAATCGCTTGCTTGGCAATTTCCACTGGGCTTACTTGATCGCCCAATGAAAATACCGGCATATTCAGCTGCTTTCCGAGCGTCTCGAGCTGCTGAATTGCTGCTGGACGATAAATATCAGCGGCAACTAAAAGCGGTTTTCGATTGTACTTTTTGCGCAATAAGTTGGCTAATTTGCCTGTTGTCGTCGTTTTTCCGGCACCTTGCAGACCGACCATCATAATGACGGTTGGCGGACGGGTAGCCACAGCAATTTTACTTTGTTCTCCGCCCATGAGTGCCGTTAATTCTTCTTTGACGACTTTAATGACTTGCTGGCCCGGTGTTAAGCTTTTTAACACTTCTTGACCGACAGCCCGTTCGCTTACACGCTTGACAAAGTCTTTGACGACTTTAAAATTCACATCCGCTTCTAATAATGCGAGCCGCACTTCGCGCATCATGTCTTTGACATCGGCTTCCGTCACTTTGCCTTTGCCGCGAATTTTGTTCATGACGCTTTGCAGACGGTCGGCTAATCCTTCAAACGCCATCGATTCCCGCCTCCTATTCCAATTTCTCTAACGCCTCAATCGTTTCGAGTAACTCCTGATCATTGGCGTATTTTTTTAAAGCGAGCTCTTTTAGCCGCTTAATGAATTGCTGTCTCTTTTGAAATTTTTGAAACAATAGCAGCTTTTCTTCATACTCCTCAAGCATTGCTTCCGTTCGTTTTATATTATCATAGACGGCTTGACGACTGACTTCATATTCTTCTGCAATTTCACCGAGGGAGTAATCGTCTAAATAATAGAGCGACATATAGCTTCGCTGTTTTGGCGTTAACAACGATTGATAAAAGTCGTACAAATAGTTCATTCTCGTTGTTTTTTCAAGCATAAAACTCCCTCCTTGCTTGTTAAGTGAAATGCCTTTACACAAGGATTAGTGTACTGCTTTTAGATAATTATGTCAAGTTTTTTTCTTTACAAAAAAATCGGGTAGTGCTTCTCTACCCGATTTTTTTGTTATGGTTGTGGTTCTTCTAGCAAGTCGGCAAACAACCCATACACATATTGTTCAGGGTCAAATTCTTGCAAGTCATCCATTTTTTCACCAAGGCCAACCAATTTTACCGGAATGTTCAGCTCGTTGCGAATCGCAAGGACGATGCCCCCTTTTGCGGTGCCATCGAGCTTCGTTAGGACGATGCCGGTGACGTTCGTAGCTTCTTTAAAAATTTTCACTTGGCTCATCGCATTCTGGCCTGTCGTCGCATCTAAGACGAGCAATACTTCATGCGGCGCACTAGGGATTTCACGTTCGATGACGCGCTTCACTTTTTCTAGCTCTTTCATCAAGTTAACTTTATTTTGTAAACGGCCCGCTGTATCGCATAATAGAACGTCCACATGGCGCGCTTTCGCTGCTTGAATCGCGTCGTACATGACCGCTGCTGGGTCGGAGCCAGCAGATTGTTTAATGACTTCTGCCCCGACGCGTTCTCCCCATACTTCTAGCTGTTCAATGGCGCCAGCACGGAATGTATCTCCCGCAGCAAGCATCACTGTTTTTCCTTCTGATTTAAGCTTGTGGGCTAGCTTTCCAATGGTCGTCGTTTTGCCAACTCCATTGACGCCAACAAATAGAATGACCGTTAACCCGTTTTCTTGAATATTTAATGTCGCTAAATTGTCATCGTCACCGCGGTAAATATCGACAAGCTTCTCAGAAATCACCGCTTGCATTTCTTTCGGATCTTGAATATTGCGGCGCTTCACTTCCATTTTCAGCTCGTCAATGAGTTCCATTACCGTCGTTACACCAACATCGGCAGCGATTAAAATTTCTTCCAGCTCTTCAAAAAACTCTTCGTCGACTTTTCGGTAACGGGCAATTAAATCGTTGACCCGCCCGGCAAATGAATCGCGCGTTTTTGAAAGGCCTTGCTTAAACTTTTCCGTTACCGAATCCGCTTGTTTTGTGATTTTCTCTTTTAATTTTTTAAAAAAGCTCATATTCATGCCATCCTTTCCAAATTAAGACTTTACAAGTTGCTTGGAATCTTCTAAACGAACGGACACTAGCTTCGACACACCTGACTCTTGCATCGTTACACCATAGAGCACGTCAGCTTCTTCCATCGTTCCCTTGCGGTGAGTGATGACAATAAATTGAGTTTGATCACTGAACCTCTTTAAGTATTGGGCATAGCGGTAAACGTTTGCTTCATCCAGCGCCGCTTCGACTTCATCCAATACGCAAAATGGCACCGGACGCACTTTTAAAATCGAAAACAGCAACGCAATCGCTGTTAAGGCTCGTTCACCGCCGGAAAGCAAGCTTAAGTTTTGCAGCTTTTTCCCCGGAGGCTGAGCAACGATCTCAATGCCGGTTTCGAGTAAATCGTTCGGGTCCGTCAGCTGCAAATCAGCACGTCCCCCGCCAAACAGCTGTTGAAATACTTCGCCAAAATGGGAACGAATTTGTTGAAACGTCGAAAGGAAGCGTTTTTTCATTTCTTGATCCATCTCATCGATGACTTGGTGTAATGTCTCTTTTGCTTGCTGTAAGTCGCTTTTTTGTTCCGTTAAAAATTGATAGCGTTCCGACACGCGTTCGTATTCATCAATTGCTCCCAAGTTGACAGTTCCTAATTCGTCAATCGCCCGCTTAATGAGCTTTACTTTTTTGCGCGCTTCGTTCACGTCCATTGTCAGCGGATATTTTTCTTTTGCTGCTTCAAACGTTAACATATACTCTTCGCGAAGGCGGGAAAGCAAGTTTTCCAACTCCACATCGAGGCGATTGAGCTTTACTTCTTCGTCTTTGACGATATCGACCAATTGTTTGTACTGCCGTTTTTTCTCTTTCAATTCGCGCTCAAGGTGTTCTAGTTTTGCCTGATATTCTAATCGTTGCTCGCGGCGGCTTGCAATGAGTTCAATTGTTTCGTTTTTGTCTTGCAATTTTTTTTGCCGTAATTGCTCAAGCTGCTCCTCGCCGGAATCGTTTGAGTTCATTTCCTCGATAAGAGCAGATAAGTCTTCTTTTGCTGTTTGAAGCTGTTTTTCCGTTTCTGACTGTTCAAGCGAAAGCCGCTCGATTTTCTCTTCGACGTTTTTCAGTAGCTGCTGCTTTTGGGCTAGGGCAATTTTCTGCTCTGTAATGACTGCTTGTAACGCTTCTTTAGAGCTTTGTTCATCTTGTTTTTGAACTGTTAATGTTTGAATGTGGTCATCAATTTCTTTCAGCTTGTTCTCCAGATCATGCAATTGCTGCTCGATGACGGTCAGCTTTTCCCTGATTTCTTTTGCCTCTTGTTCATCATGCGCTTTTTCATGGTCATAAAGCGCTAGACGTTCGTTCATATTTTTTTCTTGCAATTCCACTTCGCGTAATTCGCTTTTTACTTCTTGAAGAGCAAGTCGCCATTGTTCGGCTTGTTGCCGAAGCTCAGACAGTGCTTTTTCTTCTTGCTGGATGTCTTTCTTTTTCGTTTGGACATATCTCTCAAGCTGCTCAGTTTTTTGTTCCATTTCTTGCAGTTTCGACGCTATTGTTTCCAGCTCACGGTTTCGGCTTAGAAGCGAGTTCGCTTTTTTCGCCACTCCCCCGCCCGTCATCGCACCGCCAGGATTGACGACATCGCCTTCGAGCGTCACAAGACGGTAGCGATAATGTAACAAGCGGGCCAGTTCATTCGCCCCTTTTAAATCCGTTGTCACAATGACGTTGCCGAGTAAGTTGGATATGACTGCTCGATAGACAGGATCATATGCAATCAACTCGCTCGCGACACCGACAAATGCCGGATGATTTTGAATAAGGGAACGTTGTTCTGCGGTCACCGATTTTGGTTGCATGACGTTCATTGGCAAAAATGTCGCCCGCCCATAGGCGTGCTTTTTTAAATAGTGAATGGCCGCACGCGCCACTTCTTCATTTGCCACGACGATGTGCTGCATCGCACCGCCTAACGCAATTTCTAGAGCTGTCTCGTATTGGCTTGGCACTTGAATTAATTCGACAACCGCACCGTGAATGCCTGGAAACTGCTCACGCGCTTTTAAAATTTCTTTTACACCTTGGAAAAATCCAGCGTAATCTTGCTGCATCTCTTCAAGCATTTCTTTGCGCGATTTTGTTTGCTGTAAATATTGGTACGCTTGATACAGCATTGCTTCCTTCTTTTCGAGCTCCGCCTTTGTATTAGCTAAATGAGCCGTTTTTTCTTGTAATAACGTTTCATGCTCCTGCAGCGTTTGCTCGATTTGCTTGCGCTTGCCATCTAGCTTCGTGTATTGCTCCTGCATGCGCTCCCGATCTTCCAAATATTTTCGATTTGCCTCGGCCAGTGTCGCTTGCTTTGCCTGCAATTTTTCCAACAAGGCACGTAAATGAGAGCGCTCATTTTTGAGCGAGGCTTGCTCATGGACTAGTTCAATATAATCACTTTTTAATTGTTCGATTTTTTCTTCAACATTGATGTCATAAGATGAAAGAGACGTTTGCTTTTCTTTTAGCTCCGCTTGTATAGAATCGATTTCCTTCTTTATATGGGCAAGCTGCTCTTTTTCTTGCTCGAACATCTGTAATAATCGCTCTTTTTTTTCCGAAAGAGAAGCGATTGTTTCTTCGAGCTGTTTTTTATATTGGGCAGCATTTTTCTTTCTTTCTTTTAGTACTTCTTTTCTGCCTTCGAGTTTTTCTAATTCTTCACTAGCCACAAGCAACACTTGTTGTAATCCATCAATGGATTCATCCAGCGCTGTAATTTGATCGCGAAGTTGTTCAATGTGCGCCTCTTCCTTTTGCAATGTCGTCGACAGCTCCATCTCTTTCTTGTGGTGCTCGGTTAGCTGTTCATGTAGAGCTGTCCATTGCTTATGCAATTCCTCAATTTCATAGACAGTAAGCGCAACTTCAAACGTTTCTAGTTCGTCGCGTTTTTCTAAATAGTCTTTCGCAATGGAAGCTTGCATTTTTAATGGCTCTAATTGCTGCTCTAACTCGTGCAAAATATCGCTCACACGATTCAAGTTTTCTTGTGTCTCCGCAAGCTTATTCTCCGCCTTTTTCTTGCGGATTTTATATTTTAACACCCCGGCAGCCTCTTCAAAAATCGTGCGCCGCTCTTCCGGTTTGCTGCTTAATATTTCCTCGACGCGTCCTTGACCAATGATCGAAAATGCTTCTTTTCCTAATCCAGAGTCCATAAATAAATCAATGATATCTTTTAGACGACAAGGCTGTTGATTAATAAAGAATTCGCTTTCTCCGGAACGATAGACGCGCCTTGTAATGCTTACTTCCTGATAGTCAAGAGGCAAAAATTGATCTTCATTATCAAGGGTTAACGTGACTTCAGCGATATTTAATGGTTTGCGCGAATCGCTCCCCGCAAAAATAATATCCTCCATTTTTGCTCCACGGAGTGATTTTGCTGACTGTTCTCCTAACACCCAGCGAATCGCATCGGTAATATTGCTTTTTCCGCTTCCATTTGGACCGACGACTGCTGTCACTCCGGGAACAAATTCGATCGACACGCGATCGGCAAACGATTTAAATCCGATAATATCTAACCGTTTGAGGAACATTCGTACTCCGCCTCACTATCTTTCATCATATAAAATCTTCCTTATTGTAACATAACTGCATGCGCAAACATAGAGTAGGAAAGAAGGGCTGACTATGTTTCGGTGAGCCAGCCCTTTCCTTCTTGGAATATGAGAATTTTGAAAAGACAAGATGATGCCTACGACGGCTAGTTCTCTTGCGCCCAATCCCCTCTTTCAAAGGACATTCGGGCTTCGAAGGCTGAACGCAGCACTTCCGCTTTTCTTGATTGTCTAGCTTGAGTGATCGCCCTATCCCGATGCATCGCGGATAGGTAAACCGCTTATTTTCTATCATAATCAGAATTGATATCTTACTTCCTTTTTTGGTCTAGCTCGGCTCACAACGTGTCTACTGCTTGAATCAACTTTTTCGTTGACATGCACCGAGTCATCACAAGCCCAGCGTTTGAAAAATAACCTTCTTCCGTCGTTTTGTCTAGCTCTCTTGGGCCAAATAACCTTCCCCTCAAAGTATAAGTATATTGTAAGCACTTCTACGGACGAAGAACATTGGACGTCGCGGAGCTCTAGAATAGCGACATTTCGCCGTTTGCCTACAGAACGCGAGCCGTTTTTAGGCGAAATTAAGGCGCTAGCGCTTTTCTTATTCTTCCATCAACGATTTTAACTTTTGCAATGCCATTTGCGCAGCTTGTTGTTCTGCTTCTTTTTTCGATTTACCGACACCAATCCCAAGCTCTTTCCCGTTTAACGAAACACAGGAAACAAATTCCTTATTGTGAGCAGGACCTTTTTCTTGCAAAATTTTGTATTCGATGACACCGCTGCCATCGCGCTGGACAAGCTCCTGTAGCTGACTTTTATAATCCATCACATGAGAAAAAGCACCTTCATTAATTTTTGGAAAAATCGTTTGTTCCAAAAACCGAATGACCGCATCCATTCCTTGATCTAGATAAAGAGCACCGATAAACGCTTCGAACACATCTGCTAAAAGTGCGGGTCTTGTCCGCCCACCCGTCAATTCTTCCCCTTTTCCGAGCAAAACAAGCTCACCAAAAGACAAGGCATTCGCAAATTTCACAAGGGACGGTTCACAGACAATCGCAGCTCGCAGTTTCGTTAATTCTCCTTCACTCATATGGGGAAATTTTTTGAAAAGATATTGCGAAATGGTTAACTCTAATACGGCATCTCCTAAAAATTCAAGACGCTCATTATCTTCATGCGGTCGTTTGCGATGCTCATTCACATACGATGAATGGGTAAACGCTTGGACGAGGAGCTTTTCATTTGTAAAAAATATGCCAATGTTTTCTTGCAACTGCTTAAATTGGGACCGTCTTTTTTCGCTTATTCGCTGTTCTTTGTCTCTCTGTCTCGACATAAATAAGAACCTCCGACTTCGTTCCATCTTAAAAATAATCCTGCACTCAATGGAAAACGACCGCTACAAACAGAAAAAGCGATGCGTCTATCATTCATTATGTCCGTTTACTCGTTCCTTACTCTATCAGAATCCTATTGAATCTCTTACGTTTTATTTACAATCAGGAACTTTCTTGCTATATAAGTCCAAATTGAAAAACCGACATAAGTTCGGTGGAAAAACAATCGAAATAATTTGTATATGTTGGAAAATGAATCTGCATTTATTATATAATAAAAAGCATAGAAAGCCCCGTTTTGATAACGGGACTTTTCTATCTATAGATCTTTACATACGGCTTTTTATGTAGTTCACAGCATCTCCTACTGTGACAATTTTTTCAGCTTCTTCATCGGAAATTTCCATATTAAACTCGTCTTCCAATTCCATTACGAGTTCCACTACATCTAATGAATCGGCTCCTAAATCATCTTTGAAAGAAGCTTCAAGTGTCACTTGAGATTCTTCAACACCTAAACGGTCAACGATGATTTTCGTTACGCGCTCTAACACGTCTGTCATCGTATTCACCTCCTCTCATGATTATAGTAAATTTCATGACAAAATACTAGCGAATGATAGAAATTTTTCAAGGTGCAGTTACATGACCATTCCGCCGTCAACGTGGAGGGTCTGCCCTGTCATGTAGTTGGCTGCATCAGATACTAGGAAAGCGACTACTTTCGCAATATCTTCTGGTTCACCAAAGCGAGCAAGCGGAATTTGTTTAAGCATTTCTGTGCGAATGTCTTCGCTGAGACGATCCGTCATATCGGTTGTAATAAATCCAGGTGCAATGGCATTGACGGTAATATTGCGGCTCGCTAGCTCTTTTGCAGCCGTTTTCGTTAACCCGATGACACCTGCTTTGGCTGCGACATAGTTCGCCTGTCCAGCATTTCCAATTACTCCAACGACCGAAGCAACATTGACGATACGTCCGTACCGCTGCTTCATCATTGGTCGCGTCACAGCTTTCGTACAGTTGAATACCCCTTTTAAGTTAGTGTTAATCACTTCATCCCATTCTTCTTCTTTCATACGCATCAATAAATTATCGCGTGTCACACCGGCATTGTTCACTAAAATATCAAGACGTTCAAAGCGGTCAAGCACTTCTTTTACCATTCGGTCAACCGCCTCGGCGTTCGATACGTCCGCTTGAATCGCGAACGCTTCACCACCCATGTTCACAATTTCTGCAACAACTTCATTCGCCTTTGCTTCACTACCCGCGTAGTTTACCGCTACTTTCGCTCCTTGGTGCGCTAACTCTAAGGCAATAGCGCGGCCAATTCCTCGCGATGCCCCTGTGACAAGGGCTACTTTTCCTTCTAGCATCATGATTCCTCCTTCAACGCCTGAACAGTCGCTTCTAATGAAGAGAAATCGTTCACGGCGTAAACATGAACATCCCGATTGATTTTTTTGACAAGTCCTGATAACACTTTCCCCGGCCCGATTTCGATAAATGTGTCAACACCTAATTCTATCATTTTTTCAACAGACTGTTCCCAGCGAACAGGAGAGTAAAGCTGTTCGATTAATAATTGTTGAATTACTTCCTTTTTAACCATCGGTTCTGCAGTTACATTCGCGATCACCGGAATCGTCGCATCAGCAATCGCGATTGTGCCCAATACATCTTGTAATTTTCCAGCAGCTGGCTTCATGAGCGAAGAATGGAACGGACCGCTTACCTCAAGTGGAATGACGCGCTTAGCACCATTTTCTTTTGCAAGCTGTGACGCTTTTTCCACTCCTTCTTTCGAGCCGGAAATGACAATTTGCCCCGGGCAGTTTAAGTTGGCCAGCTGAACAGGAGTTCCTTGCTGAGATACTTCGTTCGTAATCGCTTCTAATTTTTCTGCGTCCATTCCTAACACAGCTGCCATCGTTCCTTCGCCTGCCGGTACCGCTTCTTCCATAAACTCTCCACGCTTTCGCACCGCGTATACCGCATCACGAAATGAAAGCGCTCCTGCCGCCACAAGGGCTGTATACTCTCCTAAACTATGCCCAGCGACATAATCCGCAACAATCCCAGCTTCCTTTACTTTTTCAAGCAACGCGATGCTCGTAGTAAGCAAAGCCGGTTGCGCATTGTACGTCAATGTCAGTGTCTGCTGTGGACCTTCGAAAATGAGCGAAGAAAGCGAAAAGCCAAGCCGCTCGTCTGCCTCTTGAAAAATTGCGGCTACTTTTTCATCTTTTTCCGCCAATTCTTTTCCCATTCCAACCGTTTGTGAACCTTGGCCCGGAAAAATAAATGCGATTTTCCCCATAGTTTCTCCTTTCTTACGACCGAATTTTTTCAAGCTCCTGTTTCAGAGTCCCTACCATATCGCTCATGACCATTTCCCGTGTTTGACGCACAGCATGGAAAATAGCATTCGCATCGGAAGAACCGTGCGCTTTCACAACGGGCGCGTTCAATCCAAATAACGCAGCCCCGCCGTATTCGGAGTAATCCATTTTCTTTTTTAACTCAAGTAATTTGGGCTTTAATACAGCTGCAGCAAGCTTGCTTGTGAAATTGCTCGTTAACGCCGTTTTTAACATCGAAAATACAGAAATGGCCGTTCCTTCAATCGTTTTTAAAGCGACGTTTCCTGTAAAGCCGTCCGCCACTACAACGTCAGCGACACCTTGCAGTAAATCGCGGGCTTCCACGTTTCCAATAAAATGAAGATTTGTCTCTTGAAGAAGCTGAAATGCCCGCTTCGTTAAATCGTTGCCCTTTTGGTCTTCCGTTCCGACATTTAACAAACCGATGCGGGGCTTTTTGATTCCTCTTACATGCTCAGCGTATGTCGCGCCCATGAATGCGTATTGCAGTAAATGTTCTGGACGGGCATCGACATTTGCTCCGACATCTAAAAATACAAATCCTTTTCCATCGGTCGTCGGTAGTGTCGGTGCTAATGCTGGGCGATCAATTCCCTCCATTCGCCCGACAATAAACAGACCTGCAGCCATGAGTGCCCCGGTATTTCCTGCCGATATGCACGCATCAGCACAGCCTTGCTTTACCTCCTCAGCCATAAGGACCATCGATGACTGCTTTTTTCTTCTTACTGCTCGCACCGGTTCATCAGTCGCTTCAATGACTTCCTCAGTATGAATGATGGTAATGCGCTCATCGGATGAAAGGTAAGAGCGAATTTTTTTCTCATCTCCGAAAAGCGTAATTTCTATATCCGGAAAGTGTTGAATCGCCTTTACAGCTCCAAGAACGATTTCTTTCGGGGCGTGGTCGCCGCCCATCGCATCAATCGCTATTTTCATCTTTTACTCCATCCTTTTTCCCGATGTTAGATCGATACATTTCAAATTCCCCTGAAAAAACAAGCTCTTGTCCAACATAGCTATTGACTTCAACAAGCGTTCTTCCGTTTTCGTTCACTCCGATGACTCTGGCTTTTGCAATGACTCGTTCGTTTTCCTTCACCTGCCGTGTAAAGCGGATGTTCGCCTTCGCCGTCAATGCCAATTCATCGTTAATGACGGCGACCGCTAACGAGTTGGCTTGGGCAAATAAATGATGTCCCCGCGCAATGCGATTTCGCTTAAACACATGCTCTTTTTTGACATCAAAAATCGAAATCGCACTGTGGTCAAGCTCAATATCAATAATTTCACCGATGACTTCTTCAATCGGAAGAGATTTAACTTTGTCAGCTAATGATTGCTGGGCGACATGTTTAATTCGCTCGCGCAGTTCTGGAATCGACAATTCTAAACGGTCCAGACGAATTGTTTGAATGCTAACCGAAAATTTTTCTGCTAACTCTTCATCCGTAATAAATGGATTTTCTTCAATCGTCTCTTGCAAGAGCCGTTGCCGTTCTCGTTTGCTTCTTCGCATTATTCATACACCGTCCACTTTTATGACTAGGTACTAACAGTAGTATATAATCAAAAAAAACAGATTGCAAGACTAAAAACGAGTTTGCAATCTGTTTTATTAATCGAGTTTTTCACCGTGTAACACACCGGATTCTTGCAAATAGAGGCGTAACGCTTCATAGGAAGAATCGTTCCAAAACGCGTGGGAATAAATCAATTTCGCTGCATCGCTGCGGGCCACTTCGAGAATGCGATAATCATGCACAACATCGCCTAGCTTAAATTCAGGCATCCCGCTTTGCTTCGTGCCAAAGAAATCGCCGGGACCGCGCAACTCTAAATCTTTCTCTGATAGTACAAAACCATCAGTTGTTTCCGTCATAATGCGCATTCGTTCTTTTCCCGCTTCCGATTTCGGGTCCGCTACTAAAATACAATAGGATTGTTCATCACCGCGTCCGACCCGTCCTCTTAGCTGATGGAGTTGTGCCAATCCGAACCGCTCAGCATCATAAATGACCATCACTGTCGCATTCGGCACGTTTACCCCGACTTCGACAACGGTCGTCGATACTAAAATTTGCACGTGATTTTGACTGAATGCTTTCATGACTTCGTCTTTTTCCTCTGAGGAAAGGCGTCCATGCATAAGTCCAATTTGATATTTTCCCCGGTAATAATGAGTCAACATGCTATGAACATCAATCGCGTTTTGGACATCCAATTTTTCCGATTCTTCAATGAGCGGACAAATAACATATGCTTGTCTTCCTTTTTGAACCTCTTTTTCAATAAAATCGAGAACGCGTTCGAGCATATGATGCTTGACCCAATACGTTTGAACTTTCTTTCGCCCTGCTGGCATTTCATCGATGATCGACACATCCATTTCGCCGAACGCTGTAATCGCGAGCGTTCGCGGAATCGGAGTCGCCGTCATAAATAATACGTCTGGAGATTCTCCTTTTTCACGCAAAATGCGGCGCTGTTCAACACCGAATCGGTGCTGTTCATCGGTAATGACTAATCCGAGTTGATGAAAGTTTACTTCATCTTGAATAAGGGCATGGGTTCCGATGATGATGTCGATGTCACCAGAAGCTAGTTTTTCTAATACTTCTTTTCGTTTTTTTCCTTTGATCGAGCTTGTCAAAAGAGCAATCGATACGTCTGCCGGCGCTAATAACGCCTGTAGCGACTGCGCATGTTGTTCTGCCAAAATCTCTGTCGGCACCATCAGTGCCCCTTGGTAACCAGACAGCACAGTCGCATATAAAGCAATTGCTGCCACAACCGTCTTTCCGGAGCCCACATCTCCTTGCAGAAGCCGATTCATTCGATAAGGAGACTGCATATCTTTGATGATCTCCTGAACCACTCGTTTTTGTGCCCCTGTCAACGGAAAAGGCAACTGTTGAATGAACTCCTGTAATTGCTCCATGGAAAAGGTGTGAGCAATGCCTTTTGAATGCTCGCGTTGAACTTTACGCAAAGCATGAATTTTTAGTTGAAACAATAAAAACTCTTCGTAAACAAGCCGGCGTCTCGCTTGCTTTAGTTCTTCGTGAGAACGCGGAAAATGAATCGCACGAATCGCTTCTTTTTTGGATACGAGACGATAGGCATTTCTCACCGTTTCTGGGAGCGGATCAAGAATGGCTTCACCGAATTGCTCAAGCGCTAATTTTATGAACCGCCGCATCCCTTTTACCGTCAATGCGCCCCGGATCGAATAGACTGGCTCTAGGTCGCGCTTTTCCGGCAATGCTCCAAGCTTGAGTTCACTCGCTGTAATCGTCTGGCGATGTTGATTCCACTTTCCGGTAACGGTGACCGTTTCGTTAATGGACAGTTTCCCTTTTAAATACGGTCGGTTAAAGCAAACGACAGTAATTAAATAGCGTCCCACAAGCAAACGAAACGTTAAGCGCGATTTTTTACGAGTATAATACGTAAGAGAAGGTTCACTATGAACCTTCCCTTCGACAGTCACCTTTTCATCGTGTTTCACATCAGCTAAATCTCGCAGCTCATAATCCTCGTAACGGTAAGGAAAATGCATGAGCAAATCTTCAATCGTTTTAATTCCCATTTCTTGTAATGCTTCGCTTGTTTCTTCCCCAATTCCTTTGATTTGCGTCACTGGCTGTTGTAATACGTTATCCACGGCTATTAGCTGATACGCCGAAAATTTTGGCCGCTAATGCGCGACCAGTCGGCGTTGCTGCTAACCCTCCTTGTGCAGTTTCTTTCAAAGCGGTTGGCATCGCCTCACCGATGCGATACATCGCTTCAATTACTTCATCGCAAGGAATGCGACTTTTAATGCCGGCAAGCGCCATATCCGCCGCCACCATCGCATTTGCGGCCCCCATTGCATTTCGTTTTACACACGGGACTTCTACTAATCCTGCGACAGGATCACATACTAATCCTAACATATTTTTTAAAGCAATGGCCATTGCTTCAGCTGCCTGGCTCGGCGTTCCCCCTGCCATTTCCACTAAAGCGGCCGCTGCCATTCCTGCCGCAGAACCCACTTCTGCTTGACAGCCCCCGGCAGCCCCAGAAATCGAAGCGTTATTAGCAACAACAAATCCAAACGCACCGGCAGTAAATAAAAACTCGATCATCTGTTCACGCGTCGGATGTAATTTTTCTTTAACAGCAAATAGCGTTCCCGGTACGACTCCAGCAGATCCCGCTGTTGGCGTTGCACAAATCGTTCCCATCGCGGCATTTACTTCATTGGTAGCAACTGCTTTACTGACCGCGTCTAAAATCGTTTCGCCGGATAAAAATCGTCCTTGGCGAATATATGCTTGCAGCAAAACAGCATCACCACCCGTTAAGCCCGAATGGGAAGAGACACCTGCTAATCCTTTCTCTACAGCCTGTTCCATGACTTGCAAATTTTTCTCCATTTGCGCAAAAATTTCGTCTCTACTTCTCCCTGTTACTTCCATTTCTTGTTGAATCATCACTTCAGCAATTTTGATTTGCTGGCTTTCCGCCAATTGCACGAGTTCAGCGACATTGCGAAACATCGTGATGCCTCCTTCCACGCTGCATTTTTGTAAACGCTTTCCTTTTCTTAATCAACAATTTTAGTCACTTGAATGATATGCGGCAATGCTGTTAATTCGTCAATGATAGACTGGTCAATCGCTTGGTCAACTTCGATCGTCATTAACGCTTCCTTTCCTTTTTCTTTCCGCGATACTTCCATATGTCCGATATTAATCGCGTATTTGGCTAAGACGTTCGCTACGGACGCAATCGTTCCGTATCGGTCATTGTGCACGATGAGCAATGCTGGATGGTGACCCGATAATCTGAGTTCAAATCCGTTTAATTCTGTAATTTCAATTTTCCCTCCTCCGATAGAAATGCCGACAAGCTCAAGCTCTCCTTTTTCGTCTCCGATGCGAATTCTCGCTGTATTTGGATGATTGGGAACAGCATCTTCTTCATAAAACATGACGTCAATGCCTTCTTGTTTGGCGATTTCCATCGAGAAAGGAATGCGCTCATCGAATGTATCAAAATCTAATAATCCTCCGACAATAGCGACATCCGTTCCATGACCTTTATACGTTTGCGCAAAAGAGCCATAAAGAGAAATATGGGCCCATTTTGGTTTTCTGCCAAATAAGCTGCGAGCCACTCTGCCGATTCGTGCGGCTCCCGCTGTATGCGAGCTTGAAGGACCAATCATAATCGGCCCGATAATGTCAAACACGCTTTTATATTTCATGCTTTTTCTCTCCCTTTGCTTCCAATAAAATAGAAGGGGAATTCCCCCTTCTACTATTCTAACATATTATTCAACAGAAAAGATAAATGGATATAACGGTTGTCCCCCGTTGTGCACTTCCACTTCAACATCTGGATATGTCTCTTCAACATAGGTAATAATCGCTTCTACTTCTTCTTCCGTTGCTTCTTCACCATATAAAATTGTGACAATTTCGCTATCTTCATCAATCAACGCATTGATTAGTTGTTTTGTGACGGACAGCTTATCTTTTTCTGACACAACGATTTTTCCATCAGAAATCCCCATGTAATCATCTTTTTCAATCGTTACTCCATCAATCGTTGTATCGCGCACCGCAAATGTGACTTGTCCCGTTTTGACTTGAGATAATGCCGCCGTCATCGCCTTTTCATTTTGCTCGGCAGAAAGGGTCGGATTAAACGCTAAAATGGCAGCCATTCCTTGAGGAACAGTCTTGGATGGAATCACAATTACTTCGTTGTCCACCACGGATGCTGCCTGTTGAGCGGCCATAATAATGTTTTTATTGTTTGGCAAAACAAAAACAGTTTCAGCATTGACGCTTTCAATCGCTTTGACGATATCTTCCGTACTCGGATTCATCGTTTGACCGCCTTCAATGACCGCATGGGCACCGATGCTTTTGAATAAATTCCTAATTCCGTCTCCCATCGAGATCGTAACGATGCCGTATTGTTCCTTTTGCTTCACCGCCGGCGCTGGCTGCATAGATTTGTGTCCTTCATTAACGATGTTGGCATGCTGCTCGCGCATGTTTTCAATTTTAATATTTAATAAGCTCCCGTAGCGCTGTCCGTATGTTAGCACTTCCCCTGGCTGCTCGGAGTGAATATGAACTTTCACTAGCTCGTCATCAGCAATGACCAATAACGAATCGCCAAATCGGCTTAAGTCTTGGCGAAATGCATCCTCAGAAAACGGATGCTGGCGCAGCTTCTCTTCTTCAAATCGAACCATAAACTCCGTACAGTAGCCAAATTCAATATCTTCCGTATGCATATGACTTTGAGCACTTTTATGATGCTCGGCATTGATCAATTCTTGCATAGAAACCGCCGCTGTCTTTAGATCGTCAACAGCTTCCCCTTTCAATTCCGCTAAAAATCCCTCATATACGTACACAAGACCCTGACCGCCGCTATCGACAACACCCACTTCTTTTAACACGGGAAGCAATTCCGGAGTACGCTGTAACGAGGCTTTCGCTTCTTTCACCACTTCTTCCATGACAATAGCAATATCAGGCTCTTTTTTCGCGACAACAGCAGCGCGTTTCGCTGCGTCTTTGGCCACTGTCAAAATCGTTCCTTCGACTGGTTTCATAACAGCTTTATATGCTGTCACCACACCCGCTTCTAACGCAGCTGCAAATTCAATACTATTAATTTCCTTTTTTGTTTCGATCGCCTTAGCAAAGCCGCGAAATAATTGCGATAAAATAACGCCAGAGTTTCCACGCGCTCCCATGAGCAAGCCTTTCGCTAAGGCACTGCCCACTTTTCCAATATGGTCAGAAGGGTTATTTTTGACTTCCTTCGCTCCAGAAGTCATTGATAAGTTCATATTTGTCCCCGTATCTCCATCCGGGACTGGAAAGACGTTTAGCGCATCTACCGCTTTTGCATTGTTGGCTAGATGCTGTGCTCCTTTTAGTACCATTTCAGCGAAACGTCTTCCGTCTAAAGTTTTGATTGTCACAGAACACTTCCTCCTTACTACGGGTTCGTAACTCGAACCCCTTGAACATAGATGTTAATTGATTGCACAGAAAGTCCTAATATTTGGTCGAGCGTGTACTTTACTTTTGTTTGTACATTATGGGCGACTTCGGAAATTTTTGTTCCATAGCTAACGATAATGTACATATCGATATGTACTTCTCCGTTTTCTTCGCGAACAATAACACCCTTTGAAAAGTTTTCTCTTCGTAAAATTTCCGAAATCCCATCTTTAATTTGGCTTTTCGAAGCCATTCCAACAATTCCGTAGCAATCCACAGCAGCACCGCCAGCGATCGTCGCAATCACGTCGTTAGAAATTTCGATTCGTCCGTACTTTGTTTGTAACTCGATGGACATCAGTCGTTCCCCCTTTGGAATTGTTCACACAGCTACAGCCATTGTACTATAACGACTAACTTTTTAAAAGTCCTCCCATCACCTACTAGTATTATTTAGCCGAAATCTAAAACATATGTCAAGGTGATTTTCTTGAAAGCTGCTCACTGACATATTGCAATCTGCTACTTTGTATGATAAATTATAGTAGTGTTTTTCGCACGCCAAGTCGATAACGCTAATTTGTTTGACAAGTAAGGAGGGAAAAACATGGCAAAATGCTTTGTAACAGGTAAGAAAAAATCTTTCGGCAACTCACGTTCACATGCAATGAACGCCAATAAGCGTACATGGAAAGCCAACCTTCAAAAAGTACGCATTTTAGTAGATGGAAAACCAAAACGTGTATGGGTTTCTGCTCGTGCACTTAAATCCGGTAAAGTAGAACGCGTATAATAAAAAAGCGGAGGCGGCCCAAATTCGCATAAAACTGCCTACGTCCTGTTGGAAAAGCGGTGAAATGTCGCCATTTTGGCTCCGCGATGGGCAAATCCTCTTCTCTTTTGAGGCGACAAGAACCTCAAGAGAGAAGATTAAGGTAATTTGATCCCTAGCTGCTTAGGAAGCGAGCTGGTTGGTCGCCGAGCTAGACAAAATGAAAAGCGCAAGCGAACTCCATTCTATGTTCGCAAATAAAAAAGCACCAATTTCTTGGTGCTTTTTTCATCCTTTTTTAAAAGAGTTTAACATAGCGCGCACAATTCCGCCAAGAAATTTTGGCAACTTAATTGTATAAAACTTCATTTCAATTCCCTCCTCAGCTATCGTGACGAGCTTTACCTCATTTTCCTTATAAGTATATTCCATTGACGAGAAATAGTACCTAGAAGCACCCGCCTAAATCTTTGCTTCTTATCATCATTAATATGCCTTCCGAAAATGAAAAAGTACCAGAAGATCGGATGAGTTCATTACTAATACATAGTGTGGAACCAATAGAAATATGACAGTTTGTTAATGGATATTTAAATCCTCTTAACGTAATTCCTTTCACTTCATGCGAAATGGGAATGAAGGAAATATAACGATGATGATCATGCAAGACCGGATATGTTCCGGGAGTATGGACGGTGATCGTGTTTTGTCTATCAATGATTTCAATTGGCTTATCGATATACTTCACTAGGAGTTGTACATTGCCGAATAAATGATCGAGTCGGCCGCCTGTTGCCCCAAAGACACGAATTTTTATTGCATTTTGCTCGGACGCCCAGTCAAGAGCAATTTCCATATCGGTTTTATCTTTTTCGGATGGCCATATTTCCATGTCATCTAAAACGGTCTGTACCCATTTCAGTTCTTTTGCATCCATGGAATCAAAATCACCAAATGCTTTTACAGGCTGAATTCCCATTTGTAACAGGCGAAGAGCGCCTCGATCAACTCCCACCCATTTTACATTGTCACCATTATAATGATGAAGCGGAGGAAGAAATTCACTCGGCCCGCCTCCGACAATATGAATGATCATCTCTTTCTCTCTCCCTTGCTACTCTATTCAAAACAATTCCAGTTCCCGAATTTGCTTAAAAACTGCTCACGTCCTGTGGTCAAACGACAAACTGTCATCATCCCAGTTCCCGCGATGGGCAAATGGCAAATATTCTTCACCTGCGAGATAGCTTGTCCTCCCTCAGGAGTGTTTGAACTGATTACATCACCTTTCAGATCATGAGTTTTTATCGATGCCAATTCAATAAGCAAACAGACTGGACGCTTCAGATAATGTTTGTTTCACATTTATGCTTTCTTATCTTTGAACAAAAACGGAAGGCTTTATCCACCTTCCGTTCATGTTGTACCGCGAATCGCGCGAATAGCCGCAGCACGGTCGCGTTCATTATAAATGGCCGAACCGGCAACAAGCACGTTCGCACCTGCTTCGATACAGAGACGGGCCGTTTCTACATTTACCCCTCCATCTACCTCAATTTCGATGTCTAACCCTCGCTCTTGTGCCAGCTCCGCAACGCGTTTAATTTTTGGCAACACAGAAGGGATGAATTTCTGCCCGCCAAAGCCTGGGTTGACCGTCATTAATAATACTAAATCGACATCATCAATAATGTGCTCAATCATCGCCACAGGTGTATGCGGATTTAAAACGACACCCGCCTTGACCCCGCATTCTTTAATCAGGTGAATAGTGCGATGTAAGTGCGGGCATGCTTCAACATGGACAGATAAATAATCAGCGCCCGCTTTCGCAAATGTTGGAATGTACCGATCAGGTTGTTCAATCATTAAATGGACATCGAGCGGTAATTGTGTAATTGGACGAATCGCTTCAACAATAAGCGGACCAATCGTAATGTTCGGAACAAAATGCCCGTCCATCACGTCAACATGAATATAATCCGCTCCACCTTGTTCCACATCGCGAATTTCCTCACCGAGTCGTGCAAAATTGGCGGATAAAATCGAAGGAGCAATTTTTACCATGTTTAATACCTCGGCTTTCTTTCTTTAATTTCTTCCATAAAGCTGACATAATGATCATAACGATAAGCAGGAATCTCCCCTGCTTCTAACGCTTTCCTAACAGCGCATTTTGGCTCGGCAATATGCGTGCATCCACGAAATTTACATTCGTGACTGCGCTCACGAAATTCAGGAAAACAAAGCGGCAATTGTTCTTCCTCGATATCATGAAACTCTAGTGCACTAAATCCTGGTGTATCAGCAACTAAGCCGCCGCCTACCTCCATCAGTTCGACATGGCGAGTTGTATGCTTACCACGCCCTAAATGGGTGGAAATATCATTCGTTTTTAACTGAAGATCCGGTCGAAGTGCGTTTAAAAGCGATGATTTTCCGACCCCCGATTGCCCGGCAAAAACAGAAATCCGTCCTTCTAGATAAGGAAGTAACTTCTCGATTCCTGACTTTGTTACTGTGGATGTTTCGATGACATCATAACCAATTTGTCGGTAATCGTTTATATACGTTTCAATTGTTGATCTTATCTCGTCATCGAGCAAATCCATTTTGTTCACAACAATAATCGGTTGAATGTCTTTTGCCTCAATCAGAACAAGAAAGCGGTCAAGAAGGACTGGGCTAAAATCTGGCTCTACCGCAGAAAAAACAAGAATTGCTTGATCGACATTGGCAATCGGCGGGCGAATAAGCTCATTTTTCCGTTCGCAAACTTCCATAATATATCCGTCCGTTTTACTGTTTGCTTGAAAAACAACATGATCACCGACAAGAGGAGTAATTTTATGTTTTCGAAATACTCCCCTGCCTCGGCATTGAATGATTTCTCCATCACTTAATACATAATAAAATCCGCTTAATGCTTTAATAATTTTTCCTTCTGCCATAGCTTCACCCCTTATTTACGAATTTGGATACGGAACAGTCCCTTCTTGTTTGACAACATTGTTCACAATGACGCGATAATATCCATTTCCTTTGTACGGAATATTAAATTCCACCGTTTCTTTCACTGGCGCAGTGAGACGATACGTTTTATACGGTTTAGTCATATCGTGATTAGCATCTTGAATATAGAGTTGTGCGTCAACAATTCCGCCTTCCTGCTCCGGTTCATATGGGATGTCGATTTCTTTTACGACCATTTTGTTCGGAAGTAGCTCTTTTCCACGTGAAATGACGACGGTAATAGTCGCTCCTTTTTCTAATTCGGTATTTGCTCTCGGCGTTTGCGACATGACAATTCCTTCCGGCACTTTATCGGAATATTCATGTTTGACAATAACATATAACTGTTGTTCTTGAACATAATCGCGCACACTTTTTTCCGTATAGCCGGTTAAATCTTTTAAAATAATTTTTTGAGGTCCGATGCTAACGGTAAACGTCACTTCCGTTTCGTCCGGAACGACTTTCTCGCCCGGAGAAGGAAATTGTTCAATAATGGTACCGGCTGGTTCGTCACTATAACGCTCGTTTCGCTTAACAAGCAAAAATTTTTCATTTTTTAATTGCTCTTCCACATCATCAATATTTTCACCTATGAAATTTCCAAACTCGACTTTCTTTTTTCCAATACTTTTATAAATCGTAATCGCTGTTCCTTCTTTTACCGTCTTCCCAGCCTCTGGCTTTGTACGAACAACTTTTCCCTCAGTGATCTCATTGTCTTCCATATCTACCGTATTCTTAATTTCAAATCCTAACGAAGATAACTTCTCTACTGCCTCATCATAGTCTTTGTTCGTGACATCAGGCACGGTGACATCATTTGGAAAGAAAAGAGCCGGTACCCACGTTACTACACTCACCCCGACAGCAACAAGAAAAAGTAAAGCGGCAATGATCCAAGCGATCCACTTCCGCTTCTTTTTTGGCGTTTGAACGGACGAACCGTCTGTTTTCTCTCCGTTTTCGTCACGCACAATCGTTGATTGCTCGTCAGGGATCATGTCTCCTTCCTTAATAATCGGAATCGCTTTTGTCGGTTCATCATCATCAGGGATAGTAAATTTTTTTTCATTCAATCGATCAGGATTGAGCGCCGTGCGAATATCTTCATTCATCTCTCTTACGGATTGATAACGATAAAATGGATCTTTCGCTGTCGCCTTTAAAATGATATTTTCCACACTTTGTGGAATGTTCGGATTCCATGCTTTCGGAGAAGGAGTTTCCGCTTGTAAATGTTTTAGCACAATCGAAACAGCTGATTCGCCAGAAAATGGGAGACGCCCCGTCAACAGTTCGAACATGACAATTCCTAATGAATAAATATCCGATTTCGCCGTGGTGATCCCGCCGCGCGCTTGCTCTGGAGATAAATAATGAATCGAACCAAGTACCGAATTTGTCTGCGTAATCGTTGTCGAGCTTAACGCCACCGCTATGCCAAAATCGGTAACTTTGACGTTCCCGTGCTCGTCGATTAAAATATTTTGCGGCTTAATATCGCGGTGAATGACACCGTTTTCGTGCGCATGCGCAATCGCTGATGTCAGCTGTTCCATAATATCGATCGCCTTTGGAACACTCAGCGGCGCATGCTGTTGGATATATTGTTTTAATGTATAACCACGCACATACTCCATGACAATATAATAAATTCCTTCATCTTCACCGACATCATAAATGCTTACGATGTTTTCATGGTTTAAGCTTGTGGCCGCTTGCGCTTCGCGGTGAAATCGTTTAATAAATTGCTCATCACTAGAAAAATCAAAGCGTAACACTTTGATGGCGACATCACGTTCCAAAATCATATCTCTCGCCAAATAGACGTTCGCCATTCCTCCGCCGCCGATTAAACTCATGATTTTATAGCGACCGCTTAGTCGTTTGCCAATGAGCACGTCTGATCACCCACTTTCACGTTCCGCTGAAAATTCGACAATCGCTAACGTAATGTTGTCTTCACCACCATGCTCATTTGCCAGATCGATCAATTTTTGTGCCTTTTGTTCCAGTGACTCAGACGATGTTAAAATATGTACCATCGCTTGTTCCGGCACTTTATTCGATAAGCCGTCCGAGCATAACAGCAATACATCGTGCTCCTCCACGCTAATCGTTTTGACATCGAGCTTTACCTCTTTTTCCGTCCCAAGTGCTCGCAGCAACACATTTTTGCGCGGATGGTGCTCTGCATCTTCTTTAGAGATTTGTCCTGTTTTTACTAATTCATTGACGAGAGAGTGGTCTTCAGTAATTTGTTGAAAACCATTTTGATTAAGGAGATAACAACGGCTATCTCCGATATGACCAATTGTCGCAAAGTGGTCAGTGCAAATGGCACTGACAATCGTTGTCCCCATTCCTTGGCATTCCTCATGTTGTAAAGAATGATGAAGCAAAATGCGATTAATGTTGGCAACATGATCTTTGAGCCATTGTTCCGCAATATCAGGGGAAGAGATGTTTTCGGTCTCTTCCCATTCATTTTTTAAATACGTAATCGTCATTTCACTCGCCACATCACCAGCGCGATGTCCGCCCATTCCATCAGCAACAACCGCCAAATAATGTCCATCTTTGTTTTGAAAAATCCCGCCGCAATCTTCGTTGTGAGGTCGAATTTTACCAACGTCGGTTTGGAAAACGACTTTCATTATTTCACCTCGTCTCTTCTTTTCGCTCCTTCGCGCGAAGCTGCCCGCATGCTGCATCAATGTCGTGTCCTTGTTCGCGGCGAATCGTAACATTAATCCCATGCTTTTTTAACGCGCGCTCAAACGCAAAAATTTGCTCGCGCGGTGTTCGCACATAATTTCGTTCCGGTACGTAGTTGACTGGAATTAAGTTTACGTGGCATTTTAATCCTTTAATAAGTTCCGCCAATTGTTCGGCGTGTTCAATTTGATCGTTCACCCCGCCGAATAAACCGTATTCAAACGTCACGCGGCGACCGGTTTTTTCGATGTAATAACGCACTGCTTCCATTAATTTTGGCAGCGGATACGCCTTATTAATCGGCATGAGCTTCGTCCGCAATTCCGTCGTTGGTGCATGTAAAGAAATAGCAAAATTAATTTGCATTCCTTCATCGGCAAATTGATAAATTTTTGGAATGATGCCGCTTGTCGATACAGTAATATGGCGTGCACCAATGTTGAGCCCTTTTTTGTGATTGACAATTTTTAAAAACTTGATGAGTTCATCGTAATTATCGAATGGCTCGCCAATTCCCATGACGACAATGCTGCTTACCCGTTCTCCTTGTTCGTCAAGAGCTTTTTGCACTTTGACGACTTGAGCGGCAATTTCCCCTGCTTCTAAATGACGCTTCAAACCGCCAAGGGTGGAAGCGCAAAACGTACACCCGATGCGACAGCCAACTTGGGTCGTTACGCAAATCGAGTTCCCGTAATCATGTCTCATTAAGACCGTTTCGATCGAGTAGCCATCATGAAGCTCAAATAAAAACTTCATCGTGCCGTCTTGCGATGTTTGTTGAACAAGTGTTTTTAATGTTGTGATGACAAAATGGTCATCGAGTTTTTCGCGCAATGCTTTTGGGAGATTCGTCATATCAGAAAAGGAGCTTACCCGCTTTTGGTACAGCCACTCATATACTTGTGTAGCGCGGAATGGCTTTTCTCCTTGTTCAACCATCCACGCCTGCAATTCTTCCAACGTCAGCGAATAAATGGATGGATTGCGAGTAGCTGTTTCTCGTTTGTTTCGTGTGATGATGTCTGTTTTTTCCAATGAAGTTACACCTTCTTTCGTAATGATGCGATAAAAAATCCGTCTGAGCCGAAGTAATGAGGAAGTAAATGCAGTTGCCCATCGTGAACATATGGCTGCACTTTTTTCGGCAATCGCTCTTTCAATGTTTCATCGAGGATAAATTCAGGATGTTGTTGTAAAAATTGTCTGATCACCGCTCCGTTTTCTTCCTCATCAACCGTGCATGTGCTATACACAAGTGTGCCGCCTTTTTTCAGCAATGGGGCCACCGCACGTAAAATTTCGAACTGTAATGTCGCTAACGCTGGAATATCCGCTTCTGTTTTAGCGTATTTAATATCCGGTTTGCGCCGAACGACGCCAAATCCTGAGCATGGCGCATCAACTAAAATTTTATCAAACGTTTCTTCCGCAAAATAATCGGCAACGCGGCGGCTATCCAGCACATGTGTGACGATATTCGTGAGCTGAAGGCGTTTGGCTTGCTCCTCAATTAATTTAACTTTATGTTCATGAATGTCTAATGACACGACTCGTCCGGTATTGTTCATCAGTTCGGCAATATGGGTCGATTTTCCACCCGGTGCCGCGCAGCTATCAAGAACTTGTTCATGTTCATGAACGCCAAGCGCTCTGGCAACAAGCATTGAGCTTTCATCTTGAATGGTGATAAGCCCTTTTTGAAACACTTGGGTATGCGCCAAATTCCCTTTTTTTGCTTGAATCGCTTCTTCGACGATTTCTCCGCGCGCGACTTCGACACCTTCTTGTTCAAGCGTATGAATCACTTGTTCCACTGTCGTTCGCACTGTATTGACCCGCGCTGTTTGCTTCGGCGCATGCAAGTTCGTTTCACACATTTTCTTCGTTTCTTCGATGCCGTATTGGTTGACCCAACGCTTGACGAGCCAATATGGATGGCTTGTCGCCACCGCTAATCGTTCAATGTCATCGACAATCGTGTCTAACGAAGGGACGCCCTCGCGTTGAATGGCGCGAAGCACACCGTTGACCATTGAAGCAATTCCCTGATGACCACGCTTTTTCGCAATCTCGACGGCTTCAAAAATAGCGGCGCGATCAGGAATGCGATCAAGATAGATCATTTGATACAGTGACAGACGAAGCAACACCTTTACCCATGTTTGCAGTTTACGCGCTTTTTTTATAAATGGCCGCAGATAATAATCAAGCGTGTCGCGCCGTTGGATCGTTCCATAGACGATTTCCGTCAACAAACCAACGTCTTTTTTCGGAAGTCGATACGTTTGAATCATGTTATTTAACAATAAATTGCTGTAGGCCTCTTTTTCTTCCACCGCTAAAAGCGTCTCTAATGCTACTTCTCGTACGTTTTTAGTTCTCATTTTCGTCTCCTAGCTTCATTCCAATTGTGACATGAGCACCCGCACCACGCAAAAATTGTGCGGCATTCATTCGTTTTTTGCCTGCTGGTTGCAGTTCAGTAATTTTAATCGCCGTTTCATTTCCGGTTGCGACGACAATACCATCATTAACGATTTCGATAATCGTTCCCGGAGCAGCTTTTTTCACCGCAGGAACTTTTTCTCCCCACCAAATTTTCCATACTTGTCTTTCAAACGTTGTATAGGCAACCGGCCAAGGATTTAACCCGCGAATATGGTTATAAATGTCCTCACCGGTCTTTGTCCAATCAATTTTTTCTTGTTCTCGCTTGATATTGTAGGCAAACGTTGCCTCTTCTTCGTTTTGCTTGACCGGTGTCAGCTTTCCGGCAAGCAAAAGCGGAATCGTCTCTGATAACAGTTTTGCCCCAGCAGCGCTTAATTTATCATGAAGCGTGCCGACCGTATCTGTTTCCGTAATCGGTACCTCTATTTGTGTTAAAATGTCTCCTGCATCAAGCTTTTCAACCATGTACATAATGGTAATCCCTGTTTTTGTTTTTCCTTGTAAAATCGCATAGTGAATCGGAGCACCGCCGCGCAATTCAGGCAATAAAGAGGCATGAACATTAATGCAGCCATATTTAGGAGCCTCGAGCAATTCCTTCGGCAAAATTTGTCCAAAGGCCGCAGTGACAATTAAATCTGGTTGCAGCGCCAGCACTTGTTCATATTGCTCTTTTTCACGGATTTTTGTCGGCTGCAATACAGGAATTCCATGTTTTTCCGCTTCCACTTTTACCGGCGGCAGAGTTAACTCCTTTTTTCTTCCTTTTGGCTTATCCGGCTGTGTCACAACGCCGACCACTTCATAGCCATCTTCAATAAGTTTCCTTAACACCGGGACCGCAAAATCCGGTGTGCCCATAAACACGATTCTTGTCATTTGTACATCATCTACCCTTCTAATTCTTCCCGTTCATAATAGCGAATGACTTTTGATGTAAACAATACTCCGTGCAAATGATCGATTTCATGTTGTAATGCACGCGCTAAAAAGCCGGTCGCTTCGAGCGTATACGTACGGCCGCGCCGATCTTGCGCCCGCACTTTAACATAATCGGCACGTTTTACTTCACCAAATAACCCCGGAAAGCTTAAACATCCTTCCGGTCCAATTTGTTCCCCGCGCGCTTCAAGAATCACGGGATTTATGAGCTCAATACGCCCATGCTCATCGCCGACATCCACGATAGCAATTTGTTTGGCGATGCCTACTTGCGGTGCTGCTAAGCCGACACCGTCCGCATCTAACATCGTATCGTACATGTCATTAAGCAGCTTCACAAGACGTCGGTCAAATTCTGTTACTATTTCGCAAACCGTTTCTAAAATTTCAGCTGGATATGTTACGATTTCCAGTTTAGCCAAATCAATTCCTCCCATTTACATCATCATATATGGATTCGTATCAACGGTGATAAACAATTCTCCTTGGGAGATTTCTTGCTGGTAGCGGTCAACAACTGTTTTTAACACACGGGTAAAGTTTGGTTCCCGCTTGTATTTTATCATGCATTGATAGCGATATCTATCATGGAGACGAGCAATCGGCGAAGCAACAGGCCCAAGAATGATCGCTTCTTTTGATAAATGGGCGCGCAAATACGCAGCAATTTTTTCCGTCACGGCAACCGCCTTCGTGATTTCGGAATGGGAAACAGTGATTAATGTTAAGTAATAGAACGGCGGATAACCATGTAGTTTGCGAATTGCCATTTCTTTTTGATAAAACATGTCATAATCATGCTTCGCTGCCAGCTCAATGCTGTAATGCTCCGGAGTGTACGTTTGAATGACAACTTCTCCCGGCAGCTTATGCCGCCCTGCGCGCCCGCTCACTTGCGTCAATAGCTGGAACGTTTTTTCCGAAGAGCGAAAATCAGGAAGGTGTAACATCGTATCTGCCGCTAATACGCCGACAAGAGTGACCTTTGGAAAATCTAGCCCTTTGGCAATCATTTGAGTTCCCAATAATATATCTGCCTTCCCTTCACCAAACGCTTCCAGCAGCCGCTCATGGGCTCCTTTTCGGCTCGTCGTATCAACGTCCATGCGGATGACCCGCGCTTCAGGAAGCAGTTTGTTCAGCTCTTCTTCCACTTTTTGTGTGCCCGTGCCGAAAAAACGAATATGTTCGCTCGCGCACGAAGGGCAACGATACGTAAGCGGTTCCTCATGCCCGCAGTAATGGCATTTTAATCGCTGCTGTACGCGGTGATAAGTGAGCGAAATGTCACAATGCGGACAGCGAATGACATGCCCGCAATCGCGGCACATGACAAACGTCGAGTAACCGCGCCGATTTAAAAATAATACCGATTGTTCGCCTTTGGTAAGGCGATCTTGCAGTTTTTCAAATAAAATGCGCGAAAACATTGAACGGTTACCGCTCCGCAGTTCCTCGCGCATGTCGACGATGTTGACCGTCGGCAAACCGTTTTCGCTCATTCTCTTTTTCAATGTCAACAGTTGATAGATTCCTTTTTTCGCTCGAGCAAATGACTCAAGTGAAGGAGTGGCGCTGCCAAGGACAACCGGACATTGATGAAAACGGGCGCGGTAAATCGCGACGTCGCGGGCATGATAACGCGGATTTTCCTCTTGCTTGTAACTAGCTTCATGTTCCTCGTCAATAATAATCATGCCAAGATTTTCGAAGGGAGCAAAAATCGCCGAACGCGCGCCGACGACAAGTTTGACCTCCTTGCGATGAATTTTTCGCCATTCATCGTATTTCTCTCCGACAGATAGACCGCTATGAAGAACCGCCACTTGCGAGCCGAACCGCCCTTTAAACCGCTCAACCATTTGCGGCGTCAATGAAATTTCCGGCACAAGCACAATCGCTTCTTTCCCTTGGCGCAACACTTCCTCAATTGCCTGCATATATATTTCCGTTTTCCCGCTTCCGGTCACACCGTATAGCAAAAATACTTCATGTTTGCTCGCCCGCACGCTTTCTACAATTGGAGCGAGCGCCTGTTTTTGTTCATCGGTGAGCGGAAGCGGTTCTGTCTTTACAAACTCGCGATGCTCATAAGGATCGCGATAGATTTCCACTTCGCGCTCACTAAGAATTCCTTTTTGGATGAGCGCTTTAACGGAAGCATGAGAAGCGCCGCTTTGTTCTAATAATTCTTTTAGTGGCATACCATCCTTCGCTGAAAGAAGAAGCGTTAATAGCTGTTTTTGCTTTATCGCGTTGGCTGGAAGCGCCTCGATCGCTTCATGAATCTGCTCTTTTGAAACTGCTATATCAATGTATTTGATGGTTTTTTTCGCGGCTTTTTCTTTGACGCGATACACAACCTCTAAATAGCCCTTCTGAATTTCTTTTTGCAAAAGCGGAACAACGTTTGTATGTTCTACGTCTTTCCAAGAAATGACGGAACGATCGGCAAAGAGCGACTGAATCGTTTCATGCAAACAGGCGCGATCCTCTTCGTGAACGAGATGGATTTCTTTTTCGTACTTCGCTTTCATCGCCGCCGGCAACATCGCTTGATAGGCAGAAATTGCAAAACAAAGCGTCGTTTCCGTTAAATACTGTCCTAAACCTAGCAACTCTTCGTTCAATACTGGAGTGACATCCAGTATCGCTTCAATCGGTTTTAACGTTTTTACCTCGGAATGTGACTTAATGTTAACGACAAAACCTTGCA
This sequence comes from Thermaerobacillus caldiproteolyticus, assembly GCF_013761245.1. Classification (GTDB taxonomy): domain Bacteria; phylum Bacillota; class Bacilli; order Bacillales; family Anoxybacillaceae; genus Thermaerobacillus; species Thermaerobacillus caldiproteolyticus. Next base: position 107,057 of record NZ_JACDUT010000002.1, read on the forward strand.
ATAGTCGCGCGCCGAACGGAACCGTCACACGCATACCAACCTGTAATACATCTTCCCATTTTTCCGGTATTACATAATCAAATGGTCGGTCCGTTTGCCGCGCTGGAACATCGACAATTACCGCTGCTATTTTCATTGAATCGCCTCGATATATTGATGGATTTCTTTTAAAATCTCTTCCGCTACTTTCTTTTTCGGTAAAAGCGGAAGCGATGTAACAGACCCGTCTCGTTTGAAAATCGTTACAATATTTGTATTGCCGGCAAATCCAGCTCCCTCTTCGCTAACGTTATTAGCGACAATCATATCTAAATGTTTGCTTTCTAATTTCTCTCGGGCATACTCTTCGACGTGCTCTGTTTCTGCTGCAAAGCCAACTAATAGTTGCTTCGTTTTTTGTTCCCCAAGCACTTTTAAAATATCGATCGTCCGCTCCATTTCAATGACGTAATCTCCCGGCTGCTTTTTTATTTTTTGTGTAAATACGTGTTTCGGACGATAATCAGCAACAGCAGCTGATTTAATGACAATATCGACCGTCGGAAATACTTTCATGACTTCTTCGTACATTTCCTGTGCTGATTCCACACGAATCGTTTTCACATTAGGGGGAGACGGTAAACAGGTTGGCCCGGAAATGAGGGTGACTTCCGCACCAAACTCCGCTGCCGCTTCGGCAATCGCATACCCCATTTTCCCGGTCGAACGATTCGTAAAAAAGCGAACCGGATCTAACTTTTCCCGCGTCGGTCCTGCGGTGACAAGCACCTTTTTTCCTTGTAACAACGGCGTAGCAGAAGAAAAATATTCTTCGATACATTCTATGATTTTTTCCGGCTCTTCTAACCGTCCTTTTCCTACATATCCGCATGCTAAGTATCCTTCTGACGGCTCAATAAACCGGTAGCCGAAACGAAACAACTTTTCAATATTTTCCTTCACAACTGGATGTTCGTACATATGGACATTCATGGCCGGCGCAATCCACACAGGTGCTTTTGTTGCCAGCAATGTTGTCGTAATCATGTTATCAGCAATGCCATGGGCTAGCTTCCCAATCGTATTGGCCGTCGCCGGAGCAACAATGACAAGATCCGCCCAATCGGCTGCATCAATATGGGCAATAACTGCCGGATTCTTTTCTTCGAATGTATCAACATATACTTCGTTTCGTGATAACGCTTGAAAGGTTAATGGGGTGACAAATTGACATGCTGCTTCGCTCATCATCACTTTGACATTGGCTCCCCGCTGCTTTAATTGGCTTGTTAACGCCGCTGCCTTATAGGCGGCAATTCCACCTGTCACACATAATAAAATATTTTTTCCATTTATCATTTCACACAGCTCCCCTATGGTCTGTCACTATTGTAAAAAAATAACAACCTAACGGTTAGGTTGTTATTTTTCTTCTTCTGCTAATTCGATATGACCTGCGGCAATTTCCTCTAACGCTTTTCCAACAAATTTTTTTGATACAGGATTTTCAATCGTCAAATCTTCCTTTTCTTGCAATTGACGTGCCCGTTTAGCAGCAACAGTCACAAGCGTGTATTTCGAATCCAATTTTTCCATTAGTAAATCGATGGAAGGATACAGCATACTTCATTCAACCTCCAGCATTTTTTTATAACGTTGCGCGACGCGTTCGCGCTTGCAATGCTCCGCAGTGACAATCGCTTTAATGCGCTCACACGCCAATTCAACTTTGTCATTTTCAACAACATAGTCGTACGCATCCATCATTTCGAGCTCTTCTCTTGCCGCTTTCATTCGGTTGTTAATTAACTCTTCTGACTCAGTTCCCCTTGTGACAATCCGTTTTTTCAACTCGCTTAAGCTCGGTGGCGCAAGAAAAATAAACAGTCCTTCTGGAAACGCTTTGCGCACTTGTAAGGCGCCTTGCACTTCGATTTCTAAGAATACGTCTTTTCCTTCTTGAAGCGTTTTTTCGACGTAATCAATCGGCGTACCATAATAGTTGCCGACATATTCAGCCCATTCGAGCAATTTATTTTCACGAATCATTTGTTCAAATTCTTCGCGTGTTTTAAAGAAATAGTCGACACCATCGACTTCGCCTTCGCGCGGTTTTCTTGTTGTCACAGAAATCGAGTAATGTAAGTTAATATCTGGCTGCGAAAATAATGCTTTCCGCACCGTTCCTTTTCCAACACCAGATGGTCCCGATAAAACAATTAATAATCCTCTTTCACACATAAACGTCTAAACCCTACCCTTCCTCCGATAAATCATCACGTTCATATAGACGGTGTGCGACCGTTTCCGGCTGCACGGAAGACAATATAACATGATCGCTATCCATTATAATGACCGCACGCGTTCTTCTTCCATGGGTCGCATCGACTAGTTTTCCGCTCTCTCTTGCGTCTTGAATAATTCGTTTAATCGGAGCGGAATCAGGATTGACAATCGAGATAATACGGGCGGCTGAAACCATATTTCCATAGCCGATATTCACTAATTTAATACCCATGAAAGAAATCCTCCTACCATAAAATTGTTGCCGCAACTTGACGGTTATAAACAGTTACTCTATATTTTGCACTTGCTCTTTTACTTTTTCAAGTGCGCTTTTCATCTCTACCACTTGTGCAGCGATGCGGCTATCGTTCGCTTTCGAACCGATCGTATTGATCTCGCGATTTAGCTCTTGCACTAAAAAGTCAAGCTTGCGTCCAATCGGTTCGGTCTTATGTAATGTGTCCACAAACTGCTCCAAATGACTATCAATTCGTTTTAATTCTTCATTAATATCCGCTTTTTCCGCGAAAATAGCCACTTCCGTCAAAATGCGTGTCTCATCAACCGCCCCTTGCACAAGTTCATCGATTCGCTTCATTAGCCGCTCGCGATATTGTTCTGTCACTTCAGGAGCCCACGTACGAATATTGCGCACACATTGTGTCATCATCGCAAGCTGCTCATGAATATCATTCAATAGCGCTTGTCCTTCCTGACGGCGCATCTCTGTTAACTGTTGAGCCGCTTCTTCAGCAGCTGCAATGACCAATTGTTCAATCTCTTCATTTCCCGTCTCTTCTTCAATCACTTCGGTCGCTCCTTCAAGCTGGAACAGTTGCCCAAGCGTAATACGATCTTGCAGAGAAAAACGCTCATTCGCTTCCTGCAAGCGCTCATAGTATTCATCAATTAATTGCCAATCAACTTGTAATTTTCTTTTTATTAATCCTTCTCCTTCGACATTGACAAAAACTTCGACTCTGCCTCTTTTCACGTACTGTAAAATCACTTTTTTTATTTTATCCTCAAAGACGAGCCATTGTCTAGGGATCCGAACAGAAATTTCGCAAAAACGATGATTGACCGATTTCATTTCTACCGTTACATTCATATGTTCATTCGCTTTTTTGCTTCGTCCAAAGCCTGTCATGCTGTAAACCATATTATCACACCCAATTATATTAACATCCAAAAAGAAAAGGTCATAGAGTGGTCCTCTATCACCTTGATTATTATATCATATTTTTTCATCATTTTCTTGTAAAAAACGAACCGGCAAATAAAAATGTCGGTAATGCCGCTAATCCCACGATTAATACCCAATCAAGCAGGATAATCGGAACCGTATGGAAAATCCCTTGTAGCGGCGGATAATAAATAACGACAAGTAGCAACAAGACGGATAGTAACACAGCTCCAACGAGATACAGATTGCCAAAAGGATTACGGTCAAAAATCGAACGTTCACAGCGGCAATCAAAAACATGAATTAATTGAGCCATCACTAACGTCGCGAACGCAACCGTTTGAGCATATACAAGATTATTTTCGCCTCGCTCATAAACAGTCATAAACGCCGCGAGCGTCACGATTCCAATGATGAACCCACGGCTCACAATTTTCCAACCAAGCCCGCGGGCAAATACTCCTTCCTTCGGATGGCGGGGCTTCCGTTTCATCACATTTTCTTCCGCTTGATCAAGCCCTAACGCCATCGCTGGAAGCCCATCAGTGACAAGGTTGACCCATAAAATTTGAATCGGCACAAGAGGTAACGGCAATGCGAGAAGCATCGCAAACAACATCACTAAAATTTCCCCGACGTTGGAAGCAAGCAAGTAACGAATAAATTTGCGAATGTTTTCGTAAATGTTTCTTCCTTCTTGAATCGCGGCTTGAATGGTGGCAAAGTTGTCGTCTAACAGTATAAGCGAGGCCGCTTCTTTGGCAACATCAGTACCCGACTGCCCCATCGCGACTCCAATATCTGCCGCCTTAATCGCCGGCGCGTCGTTCACGCCATCACCGGTCATCGCCACGATATGTCCCCTTCTTTGGAACGCTTTGACAATTTTCAATTTATGTTCCGGCGATACGCGAGCAAACACATAAATATCATCAACGACTTGCTCTAACTCATCAATGGAAAGCCGCGCCAAGGTTTGACCGTCCATCACTTTTCCGCTGTTCGGCAAAACCCCTAATTGCCGTGCAATCGCCTTGGCGGTTAACACATGGTCACCGGTAACCATCACCGTTTTAATTCCCGCTTCTTTACATTGTTGTACCGCTTTTTTGACTTCGGGACGCGGCGGGTCGATCATCCCTTGAATGCCCAAGAAAATTAATTCCTTTTCCGCTTCTTTTTCCGATGCAATTCGTTCATGGGCTCGCAATGGACGATAAGCAATCGCAATGGTGCGAAGCGCTTGATTCGCCATTGTGTGAATGACGTCTTGTACCGTTTTTCTCCAAGCCATTGTCATCATTTGCTCTCGACCGTTCCACCATATATGCCCGCTCACTTGCAACAACACATCAGGAGCGCCTTTTGTCACAATAAACCGTCTGCCCGCTCCGTCTTTAACGATGACGGTCATCATTTTTCGCTCGGAATCAAATGGGAATTCCTGTTCAATGATAAATTCGCTCTCTACTCTCTCTTTTGTCAGCCCTGCTTTCATCGCCGCAACAAGCAGCGCGCCTTCCGTTGGATCCCCCTCAATGTAACGACGCTTCCCCTTTTCCTTTATTTGTGAATTGTTACAAACTGCCCCAAATGTTAGCAACTGCTGTAATGAGGTTTCTTTTTTGGTATCAATAGTGCGGCCGTTTTCATAAAACTGTCCTGCCAGTTCAAGCCCCGTCCCGCTGACCGTCCAGTTTCTTCCGCTCGCCCATATGTGCGTGACGGTCATCATATTTTCTGTCATCGTACCCGTTTTATCGGAACAAATGACAGATGCACACCCTAGCGTTTCGACCGCTGGTAATTTACGAACGATCGCGTTTTTCTTAATCATTCGCTGTACACCCAGCGCGAGAGCAATCGTCACAATTGCCGGTAATCCTTCTGGAATCGCCGCGACCGCTAATGAAACGCCAGCTAAAAACATTTCATAAATATCGTGCCCTTGAATGACACCAATTCCTACAACAAGAACGGTCAAAAGCAGCGCAACAACAATTAAAATCTTACCTAATTGCTCTAGTTTCCGTTGCAGCGGAGTCATAACCGTATCCGCTTCTTGGAGAAGGTTCGCAATTTGTCCCATCGCTGTTTTCATTCCCGTCGCGATAACAATGCCGACGCCACTTCCCCTTGTCACTAATGTCCCCATAAACGCCATATTATGTAAATCACCGATAGCTGCATGCTCATTCGCAAGCGGAACGGCTGATTTGGCCGTCGGAACTGATTCTCCTGTTAATGCCGATTCCTCAATTTCTAATCCTTTTGCATCGATTAAGCGAACGTCCGCGCCGATGCGGTCACCGCTCGAAAATTTCACAACATCCCCGACGACAAGCTCTTGCGAACGGACCTTTACCCACTCTCCATCACGCAATACCATCGCCTGCGGTGCCGATAATTGTTTGAGCGCCTCTAGCGATTTCTCAGCACGTCGCTCTTGGAAAAAACCTAAAAATGCGTTCATAATGACAATGACAATAATGGCAATTGCATCGACATACTCACCAAGCAGCCCAGAAATCACCGTGGCAATCAATAACACAAGCACCATAAAATCTTTAAACTGACCTAAAAATAATCGAAGCGCAGACTGCTTTTTCGCCTCTTTTAACTCATTATAGCCAAACCGTTTTAGTCTCTTTTTCGCTTCATCGGTCGTTAAACCTTTGGCGATATTCGTATTCGTTTCCTTTGCTACATCATTTGATGTAAGCATATGCCATTGCATTCACTTCATCCCTCCCTCTTCGCTTTTCTATGAAAGCTTATTCAGACATGTCCAAAAAAATGATATGATATTCAATGAAACAAAAAGATAAGGAAAGGTGTTTTCCATGTCATTTGACGGAGTGTTTACCTATGCTATGACAAAAGAACTAAAAGAAGCGCTAGAAGGAGGGCGCATTACAAAAATTCATCAACCGTTTAAACATGAGCTCATATTGCAAATTCGCTCGCATGGGCAAAACCATAAATTGCTGTTATCGGCGCATCCAAGCTATGCGCGCGTTCATCTTACGAAAGAAACGTATGACAATCCAGCCGAACCGCCGATGTTTTGCATGCTTCTTCGCAAACATTTAGAAGGAAGCATCATTGAATCCATTCATCAAGTTGATTTTGACCGCATTATTATTATCGAAGCCAAAGGGCGAAATGAAATCGGCGATGTGCACACAAAGCAACTTATTATCGAAATTATGGGACGGCACAGCAATGTCATTTTAGTCGAAAAAGAAACGAATACAATTATTGACAGCATGAAACATCTCTCTCCTGCCGTCAACCGTTATCGAACCGTCTTGCCGGGACATCCGTACGTCGCACCACCGACTCACGGAAAAATCAATCCGTTAGAAGCAACGGAAGAGATGATCATCAAAAAATTAGATTTTCACGCTGGAAAATTAGCAGAACAACTCGTGGCGACGTTTGCCGGCATTTCCCCCCTCCTTGCAAAAGAAGCAGTATTTCGCGCGGGACTGGCGAACCGAACGACACTACCAAAAAGCTTTGTCGCGTTAATGGAAGACGTGCGGATGAATCGGTTTGCTCCATGCATTTACACGAATCACGAAAAAGAATGGTTTTACGTGCTGCCGCTTACGCACATAAAGGGAGAAACGAAACGATTTGGCACGCTCAGCGACATGCTCGACCGCTTTTATTTTGGAAAAGCAGAACGTAATCGCGTCAAACAGCAAGCACATGACCTAGAGCGGTTCGTCATCAACGAAAAAGCGAAAAACGAAAAAAAGTTAAACAAGTTGGAACAAACATTGCAAGAGGCAAAAAATGCAGAGCAATATCGGCTTTACGGGGAATTATTGACAGCGAACTTATATGCAATGAAGCGCGGCCTGCAAGAAATCGAAGTCATCAACTATTATGACGAACAAGGTCGTACAATCACGATTCCGCTTGATCCGCAAAAGTCGCCGTCTGACAATGCCCAACATTACTTTCAAAAATATCAAAAAGCGAAAAATTCGCTTCATATTGTGCAAGAGCAAATTGAGCGCACAAAGCAAGAGATTGATTATTTTGAAACGCTTCTCCAACAACTCGAATCCGCTGCTCCGAAAGATATTGAGGAAATTCGCGAGGAGTTAATCGAACAAGGATATTTGCGGGCACGGCCGACAAAACACATGAAAAAACAAAAACAAAGAAAAATTGAACTTGAACGCTATGTTTCAAGCGATGGAACAGAAATTCTTGTCGGCAAAAACAATAAGCAAAACGACTATTTAACAACAAAGCTAGCACATAAAGATGACATCTGGCTGCACACGAAAGACATCCCGGGTTCGCACGTCGTCATTCGCAGCAAAAACCCGTCGGAACAAACGATTATCGAAGCCGCCCACCTTGCTGCCTACTTTAGTAAAGCGCGACAGTCCAGCTCCGTTCCTGTTGACTACACGCGCATCCGCTACGTCAAAAAACCGAGCGGCGCCAAACCGGGCTATGTCATTTACGAAAACCAACAAACAATCTATGTCACACCGGATGAAGATTTGGTGATTAAGATGAAAAAACAATAATACAACAATACCTCCCCATTCCTTTTTGGGAGGTATTGTTCTATACAAATGATACTTGTTCTATCTCTTGTATTGGAGATTTAGGTAAATCAATGTTTAACATTCCCTTTGATATACGTTTGGTTGCTTCAGCTAACTTTTTTAGTGGATGAAGTAACGCCTTGTTTATAAACCAAGTACAAAAATAACGAGAAAGTTAACCAAACTAGCAAAGAGGTTTTCGTGTAGAAAATAATAAACACGATTCTTTACATGAAGCTGGCTTATCAGTGTCTGACCTCACGTACATTTCACAATATATATCCCGATGTTATAACCTATATATTTTGTTGAGGTGTCTGGCACTTTGCTTTTGGGTTAGCCTCCTGAGGAAAATAAGTATATACTTTAATACATGTTCCCATTCTCATCCTTATAAATAGTCTGAATAAAGGTGCGCTCAAATGGCTTACCATCTAATGTCTCCCCCTTGATGTCGAGTGTTAAATGATAGACGCCTGCTTCGGTTTGTTTTGGAATCACGATTTCGTCATGCGCTGACAATGAAGCTTTTTCTTTTAGTTTCTTTCCTTTCTTTTTCCCTGGATTGTTTTCCTTAGCTACAAAATCAAGGCTGTATTCCATGTTCATTTGTTTCATTTTAATTTTAGTGCCATCCGTTTCTATGACCCATTTGTTTTTATTGTTTTTTGGTTTTAGTTTTATGCTTTTGGTTAAGTCTGAATCGAACGTAGCAACGAGTAGATAGGCACTTGTACCATCAGCTTTCGCTTGAATGGTCCATTCCCCAGGCATTGGTTGATTGATTACTGCTACGTGATTCCACGCCCCTTGAAAAACGTCTTCCTCTTGTTGATATACGGCAACGGGTACGTTCACCAGTTGATGGTCAGGGCTTATCATCGTTAACGTGTCAACCGGTTGATCACTCATCCAGTTAATTGTTAACGTGCGTACGTTACTTTCAACGGCAAAGTTTTCAACAGCCGTTTGTTGAAAGCTTCCCCCTCTTATCACGTGAGAGCCATCTTCATCCGATTCCAATCCTTTTTCCGGAAATAAGAAAGTCGTTTGAATGGAAGAGCTTATAGCCCTATTGGTCGTCAAAAAAGGTTTAAAAATCGAGAACGTAGATGATCCATATTTGATAGTCGAGTGATCCCAATCCCCTACCTGTAACATCTGCCCATTTGGCAAGTACGCATTCGCCACTGTGACAGCGCCATCATTTGTTCCGTACTGAGATAAATAAAGCCCACCCCAATATAGCGAGGAACCGAACGAACCCCATTTCGTTCCCGCTAACGTATAATAGTTATTTTTATTCACATTTGCGTGATGATCAGTAATTGAACGAAAATAGTTCATATAAGACGTCTGTAAAGAATACGTACCATCGCTTTTTGATCCAAGGATATCAGCAAGCCAACTAGCCCAACTGCTGTATGCTAGGTCTGCTAATTGAGAACCATAGTGCGGACTTCCTAACGTAATCACATTAGAAACGTAAGGATACGCATTGTAATGAACCAAAGCCGTTTGCGCGTCAATGCCTCCTTTACTATGAGTAACAAGCACTAGTTTTTTACCGAAATAATTGTAAATTTCCTGGATTTTCGCGGCTAACAAACTTCCATTGTCCCACATGTCCTCCGAAGTTCCACCTGAATCGTATAACTCCAAAAAAGCCGTTTGATATCCATTGTTATAAGCAGTCTCGTACATATCGTTGTTGTCATACCATGTACTTGCGGAACTATTTAACCCTTGAACGAACAAAATCACGGGGGCATCAGGAATCAAATGGTCAGGCGTTGAACCAATGTACCAGGTTCCCGGTGCTCCGCCAGAACCAGGATTTGTAAATTTACCAGCATCAGCAGGAGTAGCTACCACCGCCATCACAAGAAACCATACGAAAAGGAACGAAAAAACCTTTTTCAATCAGGCAACCTCCTTCATCTGAAATTCGCATTTAATCACGTTAATAAAGCTATTTGAAGGACATTGAGGATATGTCAAAAATTTAATGATTTTAACCAGTATCTTTAAATGTTGGGTGAACTAATTTTGTTTCCTTTTGAAACTTTGTTCTTTTGTTTTGTCTATCGCTTTTTTGTTCAGAAGGAAAATAAATTTCTTTTAATCCTATACTTGAGCTTCTTTAATCATGGACACTTCTATTTTTGGATTTTGTAAAATTTATTTTATAATTAAGAAAAAGAAAGAGAGCGCTTTTCTCCATACAAACGCCCTCTTAAGAAGATGGAATCACCGTTAATACCTTCTATCTGTTTTGGAGGAAAGTCCATTCAACTTAGTCGTTGTGACTCCTCTCTATTCCACTCTTCTGGATTTTCCCGCCATTTTCGCAATGTCGCAATGTCTTCCTCCGTAATGACACCCATCTCCACCGCTGTTTCAATGAGGGTGTCATAATCAGTAAGCGTGTAGACAGCAACGTCATTTTCAGCAAAGGATTGTTTTCCTTTTTCAAGGCCATATGTAAAAATGGCAACGACACCGAGCACATCACATCCTTCTTTCCGCAATGCACGAACGGTATTCAAGGAGCTGCCTCCTGTAGAAATTAAATCTTCAACGACAACGACCTTTTGGCCTTTTTCCACTTTTCCTTCAATTTGTTTTCCTTTTCCATGCCCTTTTGCTTGGCTGCGCACGTAGCACATCGGCAAGGCTAGGCGCTCGCTTACCCAAGCGGCATGTGGAATGCCTGCGGTTGCCGTTCCGGCGATCACTTGGACGTCTGGAAAATGCGTGCGAATCAGATTCATTAGCCCATCGGCAATCGTGCTTCTTACGTTTGGATAAGCTAACGTAAGCCGATTGTCGCAATAAATCGGTGATTTTATTCCGGATGACCATGTAAATGGTTCATTCGGTTGTAAAGATACCGCACCGATTTGCAGTAAATGTGCCCCGATTTCTTTTTTCATTTCTGCTCCTCTCCATTCCATTCTCGTTGTAATCGCTCGTAAGCCGCATATGAATCGGCCGCGCGCGTAATGCTTCTTCCAACAACGATGGCGCTTGCGCCGAGCTTCCTTGCTTCATATGGTGTAACGACGCGAGCTTGATCATTTTTTTCATCGGTCGCAACGCGAATGCCCGGCGTTACCGTAAGAAATGATTCACCGAAAGCTTGGCGAATCAGCGGTACTTCTTTTGCCGAGCAGACGACGCCATCGAGTCCGCTTTTGTGCGCGAGAGAAGCATAATGAAGTACCGTCTCTTCCATCGAACGTTCAATGAGAAGCTGCTCGCGCAACATTTGTTCATTCGTGCTTGTCAACTGCGTGACAGCAATGCAATACGGACGACTCTCACCGCTTGGTGTGCCGGCATCTAACCCTTCAAGCGCCGCTTCCATCATCTTCATTCCTCCCGCTGCATGCACATTCACAAGATCAACCCCTAAGCATGCTAATCCTTGCATCGCCCGCTTGACCGTATTCGGAATGTCGTGCAGCTTTAAATCGAGGAAAATACGATGCCCCTGTTCCTTTAAATAGCGAATGATCTCCGGTCCTTCTTGATAATATAATTCCATGCCGACTTTAACGAATAACGATTCATGCTGAAATGGTTGTAAAAACGTTTTTACATCCTCCGCTGTCGGAAAATCAAGCGCCACAATAAACGGATGGTTCACTTTTTCTCCAGCTCCTTCCTGTGCATTCGGAAATGTGTTCAATCCCAAGTTCATCCAAGAGGGTCGGAAGTTCGGCAATGATGTTTGGACAAACGAACGGATCAATAAAATTTGCGGTTCCGACCGCTACGGCGCTTGCTCCGGCATAAAAAAATTCAATGACATCTTCAGCTGATTGAATGCCGCCCATGCCGATAATCGGGATGGAAACAGCTTGGCTTACTTCATAAATCATCCGAATCGCAATCGGTTTAATCGCTGGTCCAGAAAGCCCCCCTGTCCGATTGGCAAGCACCGGCTCGGCTGTTTTCACATCAATGCGCATGCCAAGAAGCGTATTAATCATCGTCAGACCATCCGCTCCTGCTCCTTCAATCGCCTTAGCCATTTCCACAATGTTGGTCACATTCGGAGAAAGCTTCACATAGACAGGAACTTCCGATACTTCCTTCACAAGCTTCGTCAGTTCCGCGGCAACTTCCGGAACGGTTCCGAACGTAATGCCGCCTTTTTTCACGTTCGGACACGAAATATTGAGTTCAAGTGCATGAACATTTGGCGCTTTGGAAATTTGTCTGGCGACTTCCACATATTCTTCCGATGTTGAGCCTGCGATATTGGCGATAATCGGAACGTCGAATTGCTCAAGCCATGGCAGTTCTTCGCCTATAACTTTTTGAAGACCGGGGTTTTGCAAGCCGATCGCATTCAGCATCCCGCCCGGTGTTTCAGCGACTCTGGGGGTCGGATTGCCAAAGCGCGCTTCTTGTGTCGTCGCTTTAATCATAATCGCACCGAGCTTACTCAAATCATAGAACTGCGCATATTCACGCCCAAAACCGAAACAGCCTGAGGCGGGCATAATCGGATTTTTTAATGAAAGACCGGGCAGCTGTACCTCTAAACGATTCATAGCACCACCTCCCCTGCTTTGAAAACAGGTCCGTCACTGCATACTTTTTTGTACGCCGTTTTGCTGTTTGAAACGCGGCAGACACAGGCAAAACACGCGCCAATACCGCATCCCATCCGCTCTTCTAACGAAAGGTATACTTCCTTGTGTGGAAATGCTCGTTCCAGCGCCTTTAACATCGGTTTCGGTCCGCATGCATACAGGACATCAAAGAAAATCGAGCGCTCAGCAATGACATCGGTCACAAATCCTTTCGTTCCGCAGGATCCGTCAACCGTTGCTACATACGTTTCTCCGAGTTTGACAAACTCATTTTCATAAAACATCACATCTTTACTTTGAAACCCAAGAACATGAATGACAGAAATTCCTTTTTTCACAAGCTGTTTTGATAGTTCATAAAGCGGGGGGACGCCGATCCCACCGCCGACAATCAGAGCCGTTTGTCCCGCTTTTATCACATCAAGCGGAAAACCGTTTCCAAGCGGGCCGAGAACGTCAACGGTTTCTCCCGGCCGTTTTTGTGAAAGAAGCGTTGTTCCCATACCTTCTTTTCGATAAATGATTGTACATTGGCTAGCTTCTTTATCGATATGGCAAAGGCTGAGCGGACGACGTAAAAGCGGATCCGCTTGCGGGGTTATTTTGATATGAACGAATTGACCGGGCCTATTCATTTCTGCCACTAAATCACCTGTTAACGTCATTGCATAAATGTTCTCGGCAATTCGTTCTTGATGAACAATCGTCATATTTTCCCGTTTCATCATGAACGCACCAACTCTTGTGTCATCGCCGTTGTTGAAAATGTCATAGATTCGATGACTTGTAGCATCGCTTTGGCAGTATCCAATGACGTTAAACAAGGGATGCCGTTTTCGACCGCTTCACGGCGAATGCGGAAGCCGTCACTTTCCGGTTGTTTTCCTTTTGTTAACGTATTGATGACAACTTGTGCTTTTCCTTGGCGGATGACATCTAAAATGTTTGGCGATTCGGAATGAATTTTATTGACGACCGTCACCGGAATATTGGCAGCTTTCAATGCTTCCGCTGTTCCGTTCGTAGCAAGCAGTTGATACCCCATACAATGGAAGTGTCTTGCTAACTCGACCGCTTCGTCTTTATCTTTGTCGGCAATCGTGAGTAATACTGCTCCGTACGAACGAATGTGAATGCCAGAAGCAACTAGCCCTTTATATAACGCTTTTTCAAATGTCGTATCTTTTCCGATGACTTCTCCGGTTGATTTCATTTCCGGTCCAAGTGAAATATCGACATTGCGCAATTTTGCAAATGAGAAAACAGGTGCTTTTACATATACCCCATCACTTTCTGGCTTCAAGCCCTCCTCATACCCAAGTTCAGACAGCTTTGTCCCTAAAATGACCTTGGTCGCAATATTCGCCATCGGCACGCCGGTAATTTTACTTAAAAACGGTACCGTTCGGCTTGAGCGTGGGTTCACTTCAAGGACATACACCTCATCTTTATATATGACAAATTGAATATTCAACAGCCCAACAATGCGCAATCCTTTCGCCAATTTCATCGTATAGTCGACGATTTTTTGTTTGATGTGTGGAGCTAATGTTTGCGGCGGATACACAGCAATCGAGTCACCAGAGTGAACGCCCGCCCGTTCAATATGCTCCATAATTCCTGGAATGAAAACTGTTTCTCCATCAGAAATCGCATCGACTTCGATTTCTTTTCCAATTAAATAACGGTCAATTAACACGGGATGCTGCGGATTGACTTTGACGGCATTTTTCATATAGTGCAGCAACTCTTCTTGTTGATAGACGATTTCCATTGCTCGGCCGCCAAGAACATAGGATGGACGAACTAACACCGGATAGCCAATTTCCTCGGCAATACGCACCGCTTCCTCGACAGAAAAGGCCGTCTTTCCTTCCGGCTGTGGGATGTCTAGTTCGAACAATGTTTGCTCAAATTTATCGCGGTCTTCGGCGCGATCCAAATCCTCAAGAGAAGTTCCTAAAATGCGGACGCCGTACGCTGCCAATTCAGCCGCCAAGTTAATCGACGTCTGTCCGCCAAATTGAACAATCACACCGATCGGTTTTTCTAAATTGATCACATGCATGACATCTTCAATCGTTAATGGTTCAAAATATAGTTTGTCAGAGATGCTGAAGTCGGTTGATACTGTCTCTGGATTGTTATTAATGATAATCGCTTCATATCCTGCTTCTTTAATTGCCCAGACAGAATGAACGGTCGCGTAGTCAAATTCGATTCCTTGCCCGATGCGAATCGGTCCTGAACCGAGAACAACGACGCTTTCACGTTCTGTGACGATCGATTCGTTTTCGTCCTCATATGTGCCATAGTAATACGGCGTTTCCGATTCGAATTCCGCCGCGCACGTATCGACCATTTTATAAACGGGTACAATTCCTGCGCCTTTTCTCATTGTATAAATATCGCGTTCGCTCATGTTCCAAAGTGTAGCGATCTTGACATCGGCAAAGCCTATTTCTTTTGCTTTTCTTAATACGTCCAAATCTCCGATATGATCGCGAACGACCGTTTCATAGCAGACGATGTTTTCGATCTTTGTCAAGAAAAAGCGGTCAATTTGGCTCCATTCGTGAATTTGTTCGATTGTAAACCCGCGGCGCAGCGCTTCAGCAATATAGAACAGGCGCTCATCTCCCGCTTTGCGAATTCGCTTTTCAAGCAGTTCATCCGAAATAGCTTCTGCCCCTTTTAACTCTAAATGGTATACGTTTGTTTCTAATGAGCGTACCGCTTTTAAAAGAGACTCTTCGAATGTCCGGCCAATCGCCATCACTTCACCTGTCGCTTTCATTTGTGTGCCGAGATGTCGATTCGCTGATTCAAATTTATCAAACGGGAAGCGCGGAATTTTCGTGACGACATAGTCAAGCGCTGGTTCAAAACAAGCGTATGTTTTCCCTGTCACCGGATTGATGATTTCATCTAATGTTAAACCAACCGCAATTTTCGCCGCGAGCTTGGCAATCGGATATCCCGTAGCTTTTGACGCCAACGCTGAAGAACGGCTGACGCGCGGGTTGACTTCAATGACATAGTAATGAAAGCTGTGTGGGTCGAGTGCCAATTGCACGTTGCATCCGCCTTCGATGCCAAGCGCACGGATAATTCGTAATGAAGCATTGCGCAATAATTGATATTCACGGTCGCTTAACGTTTGGCTTGGAGCAACGACAATCGAGTCGCCTGTATGAATGCCAACCGGATCGATATTTTCCATGTTGCAAACAACAATCGCATTGTCATTCGCATCACGCATCACTTCATATTCGATTTCTTTATATCCGGCGATGCTTTTTTCTAATAAACACTGATGAACGGGGCTCATTTTTAAACCGCTTGAGACAATTTCGATAAGCTCAGCCTCATTCGAACAAATGCCCCCGCCCGTTCCACCGAGCGTAAACGCTGGACGAACGATGACCGGATAACCAACCGCATTTACGAACGCGTACGCTTCTTCTAAACTATGAATAATTTCACTTTCTGGAACCGGCTCCCCAAGCTCGTTCATGAGAGCACGAAACTGTTCACGGTCTTCCGCTTTTTCAATCGCTTCTAATTTCGTGCCAAGAATTTCAACACCACATTCTTTCAAAACCCCTGTCTTGGCCAATTCGACCGCTAAGTTTAACCCCGTCTGTCCCCCGAGCGTCGGCAAAATTGCATCAGGACGCTCTTTGCGAATAATGCGCGAAACGAATTCAAGTGTTAACGGCTCCATATATACTTTGTCCGCAATTTCCGTATCTGTCATAATCGTTGCCGGGTTGGAGTTCACTAAAATGACTTTATATCCTTCTTCTTTTAGTGCTAAGCATGCTTGTGTTCCCGCATAATCAAACTCCGCTGCTTGACCGATGACAATTGGACCAGAGCCAATCACTAAAATCGTTTCAATATCCTGACGTTTAGGCATGGATGACTTCTCCTTCCGTTTTGAACTTTTGAATCATCGCGATAAATTCGTCAAATAAGTGATTCGCATCTTCTGGACCAGGAGAGGCTTCCGGGTGATATTGCACCGTAAATGCTGGATAATCGAGATGGCGCAATCCTTCAATTGTACCGTCGTTTAAGGCGATATGTGTCACTTCTAATCTTGTATGTTGCAATGATTGTTCTTTCACCGTATAACCATGGTTTTGTGAAGTGATCACCACTTTTCCTGTTGCCAAATGTTTCACTGGATGATTCGAGCCGCGATGGCCAAACTTCATTTTTTCCGTATCGGCACCGCAAGCTAGGGCAAACAATTGATGGCCGAGACAAATTCCAAATAACGGTACTTTTCCTAATACGCCTTGAACCATTTGAATTGCTTCCGGCACATCTTTCGGATCCCCAGGGCCATTCGATAACATCACTCCATCAGGATTTAAGCGAAGTACTTCTTCAGCTGTCGCGTTGTATGGCAGAACAATTACATCACAATTCCGCTTATTTAATTCTCGTAAAATGCCGTGCTTCATTCCAAAGTCAACAAGCACAATACGATGACCTCGCCCCGGACTGGGATATGCACTTTTCGTCGAAACTCGCTTCACTTGGTCGTTTGGTAGATTTGTAGATGTTAAATAGTTCACGACTTCCTGAACGCTCATATCTACATCACAAATCATTCCTTTTAACGTTCCATATTGGCGAATGATTCTCGTTAATTTTCTTGTATCAATGCCGGCTAAGCCAGGGATGTTTTTTGCTTTCAAATAGTCATCAAGTGTCATGTCATTTCGCCAATTGGAAGGAGCATGGCACACTTCTTTGACAATAAGCCCATGAATGTGCGGTTCAATTGATTCGAAATCATCTCGGTTAATGCCGTAATTGCCGATTAATGGATATGTCATTGTTACAATTTGTCCGCAGTAAGAAGGATCGGATAAAATTTCTTGATAGCCTGTCATTCCTGTATTAAATACAACTTCTCCGATCTTTTTTTCCGTGCTCCCGAACGCGTCACCGATAAAAAATGTGCCGTCTTCTAAAACGAGTTGTCGTTTCATTTACTCTCTCCCTTTCTGCCAAACTGGTTTTCCATCGACAAATGTCATCACCGGCCATCCTTGGCATGGCCAACCGGCAAATGGAGTATTTTTCCCTTTCGAAACAAACGTATGTGGATCGATGACTTGCTCGGTTTCCAAATCAAGGATGGTGATATCCGCCGGTTTCCCGACTGCTAATCGTCCCGACGATAAGCGAAATGCTTCGGCTGGTTTGACTGTCAAAAAATCAATAAGCTGCTTGAACGTCAGTACGTCCGTCTTGACTAAATATGTGTAAAGAAGCGGGAACGCTGTCTCTAAACCGACAATCCCAAATGGGGCAAAAACAATGCCTTCCTGTTTTTCTGCTTCCGTATGCGGCGCATGATCGGTAGCAATAAAGTCGATCGTGCCATCGAGCAAGCCTTCGATTAACGCTTCACGGTCCTCTTTGCTTCGTAACGGCGGGTTCATTTTATAGTTCGAGTCAATCCCCGGAATATCTTCATCACAAAGAAGGAGATGGTGGGGCGTCACTTCTGCCGTCACGCGAATGCCAGCCCGTTTGGCATCACGGACAACGCGAACGGATTCTTTTGTACTAATGTGACAGACGTGATAATGACAGCCGGTTGCTTCTGCCAGAAGCACATCGCGCGCAATATGAACAGATTCGCATACGGATGGAATTCCGTTTAATTCATTCCGTCTTGCAAACTCTCCGTCATGAACAACGCCATGATTCGTTAATGTATTATCTTCGCAATGGGCAACAATCGGCATATCAAGAGCAGCGGCTCGCTTCATCGCTTCGTACATCATGCCGGCAGATTGCACGCCGACACCATCGTCCGTAAACGCGAACGCTCCCGCTTCTTTTAATGCGGCAAAATCCGTTAATTCCTCTCCGAGCTGACGAATCGTAATTGCTCCGTATGGCAGTACACGGACATGCGCCGTTTCACGAATCCGTTCTTGCAAGCGAAGCATTTGCTCTTTCGTATCCGGCACCGGACGCGTATTTGGCATTGCTGCCACCGTTGTAAATCCGCCTTTCGCTGCAGCAAGGGTGCCTGTGGCGATCGTTTCTTTCCGATCTCCGCCCGGTTCGCGCAAATGAACATGCAAGTCAATGAATCCTGGTGAAATGAAGCAGCCTTGAACGTCGATCACTTCATCAGTTACCTCGATATGTAGTTCTTTTCCGATCGCAGTGATGATCCCTTCTTCGATTTTGATTTCCGTTCGTTCAATTTTCCCGTCTTTATTGAACGACTTGCCATTTTTTAAGATGATTGCCATTCTCCATTCCCCTTTCCACTGCTCGTTTTAATACAGCCATACGTATATAAACACCGTTTTCCATTTGCTTGAAAATTCGTGATTGCATGCATTCGACAAGGCAGCTCGCAATTTCCACATCGCGATTGACAGGAGCAGGGTGTAGAATAATGCTGCGGTCTTTCATGCGCTTTGCTCGTTCGACCGTTAGTCCATAGCGCTCATGGTATTGCTTTCTGGCTAGTCCCATTTTTTCTTCGTGTCGCTCATGCTGAATGCGCAATAACATAATGACATCCGCTTCTTGGACGGCTTCATCTAAATCGACATACGTTCCATATTGATTCGTATCATCTTTCCATTCATCAGGACTTGCAAATAACACAGTCGCTCCAAGTCTTGTCAGCACCTCAGCATTCGAGCGAGCGACGCGACTATGGCGAATATCGCCGACAATCGCTACTGTCAGTCCACGAAAAGCGCCGAATTCTTGACGAATCGTCATTAAATCTAACAGCGATTGCGTTGGATGATGTCCGCAGCCATCCCCGGCGTTAATGATTGGAATGGCAATTGAATCACGCAATGCTTCAAAATATTGATCTTCCGGATGTCTCACTACAACTGCGCCCACGCCAATCGACTCAAGCGTACGAATCGTATCGTACAACGTTTCCCCTTTTTGCACGCTCGACATGTCCGCATCAAACGGAATGACTTGGAGCCCTAATTTCCTTTCTGCCACTTCAAAGCTGCATTTCGTCCGTGTGCTCGGTTCGAAAAACAAGTTGGCGACAAAAAACAGCTCTGGGGCACGCCAATATTTTCCTTCTGAAAACTCTTCTGCCTCATCAAGCAATGAAGTAATTTCAGCTAATGATAAATCTGTTAATGTCAATAAATGTGCCATATCTCTCCGCTCCTTTTCATAAAAAACACCCTGTCCAATCGACAGGGTGTTACACCATTTTTGAGTAAAAAGGGGCAATGAGGGAAACTGGATGATATCCGCTTCGCCCCATCTTTACTTTTCACTTTCACTGTAACACCCTTTTAAGTCTCTCTGGACTCAATTAAAAGGTGATGTTATGCAACATGATCATCACTGTTTTCTGTTTCTAACTCAAACATATTTTCAATTGTTTGCGGACGGCCCGGTAATACAAGGTTAAGCAAAACACCGCAAATCGCAGCTAATGCCATTCCTTGAATTTGGAATTGTTCTGATACTTTTAATACCGCACCGCCAATTCCGATGACAAGAATGACAGAAGAAATGACTAAGTTTCGTTTGTCACCGAAATCGATTTTGCTGTCCACAAGCATGCGCAAGCCAGAAGAAGCAATGATACCGAAGAGCAAAATCGACACACCGCCCATAACAGGCGTTGGAATTGAGCTAATAAGCGCAGTCACTTTACCAATAAATCCGAAGATAATCGCAATGATGGCTGCTCCCGCTAATACGTAGACGCTGTAGACACGTGTAATCGCAAGCACCCCGATATTTTCACCATAAGTCGTTTTTGGCGGTCCACCGATAAGCGCGGAAATCATCGTTGCCGTTCCGTCGCCTAAAATCGAGCGATGTAAGCCAGGGTTTTTAATGTAATCACGACCGACTACTTTGCTTAACACAAGCTGGTGACCGATATGTTCTGATAGTGTCACAACGGCGACCGGCACCATCAGGAGGACGATGTCCCATGTAACATGGATGTGATAATCGACAAACGGGATTAAAAAGTCCGGCATTTCAAACCATTTGGCTTTTGTGACTTGAGAAAAATCGACAACTCCAACTGCTAACGCATACACATAGCCGACGATAATCCCCACTAACACAGGAACTAAGCTGAACATGCCTCTTAAGAAAACCGAGCAAACGATCGTTGCAGCAAGCGTTACTAGCGCAACAGAAAAATAAACGAAACTATATTTTCCGTCCGGATTGTTCATTGCCATATTGACCGCTGTATTTGCTAGTCCTAGTCCGATAACGATAATGACCGGACCGACAACGATTGGCGGCAACAAATTCATAATCCAGCGGTATCCCGCTTTTTTTATAACTAGGGCAACAACACCATACACAAGCCCGGCCAAAAAGCTGCCAATCATCGCCGCACTAGGACCTCCCGCTGTTTTAGCA
Source organism: Thermaerobacillus caldiproteolyticus (assembly GCF_013761245.1). Lineage (GTDB taxonomy): Bacteria > Bacillota > Bacilli > Bacillales > Anoxybacillaceae > Thermaerobacillus > Thermaerobacillus caldiproteolyticus. The sequence continues at coordinate 128,116 of NZ_JACDUT010000002.1, forward strand.
GCAATAATCGGAGCGATAAACGCAAACGAAGACCCAAGGTACGCAGGAACTTGCCATTTCGTGATGATTAAAAAAGCGAGTGTCCCGAGTCCGCTTGAAATGAGGGCGATCGACGGGCTTAATCCAACCAAATAAGGCACTAAAATCGTCGCACCAAACATCGCAAACAAGTGCTGAAGGCTAAGCGTGAACCACTGTATCGGCGATGGCATATCCTTAATATCTAATACCGGTTTATTCATTATCACAAACTCCTTTCCGTTTTTTGCATAAAAAAACCTCTTTGCCCTTCAGAGGTGCAAAGAGGTACAGTCGTAGCCTAAAAAGCTAGTTTTAATCTTAGACTATTTCCCTGTTCCCCCTTTGTCAGCCTCACGGGACTGCCTTTAAAAAGGGAATCGATTTATTTTTCATGAATGCTGACTTGATCAAGTGCGTCCACTTCCGTTAACTCTACAACAATCATTTCCGCGCTCGATGTAGGGATGTTTTTTCCTACAAAATCAGCCCGAATCGGCAGCTCGCGATGACCGCGATCAACGAGCACAGCCAATTGAATTTGCGCTGGACGTCCAAGATCCATTACCGCGTCCATCGCCGCGCGCACCGTCCGTCCTGTAAACAATACGTCATCGACTAAAATGACTTTTTTGTTTGTCACGTCAAACGGTACGTCTGTTCCTTTTACAAGCGGTTCGTGATCGCTCGTTTTTACCGTTAAATCGTCGCGATATAGCGTAATATCTAACTCTCCAACAGGAACCGCCTTTCCTTCGATTTGTTCAATCCGCTCGGCTAACCGTTTTGCTAAGTAAATGCCTCGCGTCTTAATGCCAATAAGAACACAATCGTCAATTCCTTTGTTGCGTTCAATAATTTCGTGAGCAATGCGCGTCAGTGCCCGGCGAATTGCTTGTTCATCTAGAACAACTGCTTTTTGCATCGTTTCACCTCCACACAAAAAGCCCTCCCACCGATAGGCGAGAGGGCAGAAACATTCCATATGCAATGATGAAATCCGACTCCTTCTCAGCCTCACGGGACTGAACTTAAAGGCTCCTATTTACTTGCTTTTATTGTACTTTTACAAGCGACGTTTGTCAACGCCCTTTTCGCAACAACTCTAAAAGACGCTCGAACTCATTTGGCAGCAGTGCTTCAAATTCCAAATATTCTCCCGTACGCGGATGAGTAAACCCTAACACGCCGGCATGTAACGCCTGACCGTCGATCGGCAGCGTTTTTTTCGGTCCGTATTTCGGATCTCCCGCCAACGGATATCCGATGTATTTCATATGCACGCGAATTTGATGGGTGCGTCCCGTTTCGAGCTGACATTCGATAAAGGTATATTGCTCAAATCGCTCGAGCACACGAAAATGCGTGACAGCCTCTTTTCCGTTTTCGTCTGTCACCGCCATTTTTTGACGATCATGCTTATCACGGCCAATCGGAGCATCGATTGTACCGTAATCATGTGGAATAACCCCATGAACAATCGCCTTATATTTGCGGGTAACAGTTTTATTCACGAGTTGATTCACAAGTGCTGTATGGGCAACATCGTTTTTGGCGACCATTAACAATCCGGACGTATCTTTATCAATGCGATGGACAATGCCGGGACGAAGAACACCGTTAATGCCCGATAAATCTTTGCAATGGGCAAGCAGCGCGTTCACAAGCGTTCCGCGCATATGACCAGGAGCAGGATGCACGACCATGCCGCGCGGTTTATTCACCACAAGGACATCGGAATCCTCATAATAAATGTCCAATTCGATTTCTTCCGGCTCCACATGAAGCGGTTCCGGTTCGGGAAGACGAACGACGACGACATCACCAGTAGAACATTTGTAATTCGCTTTCACCGATTTATCGTTGACGGTTACAAGCCCATCTTTAATCCATTGCTGGACTTTCGAGCGCGACCATTCTTCATTGAGAGCGGAAATCACTTTATCGATTCGTTCATTATCGTACTCTTCCTCAATATGAAATTGAACAACATCCATCAACCATTCTCCTTTTCCTTCGTTCCAGCAAAAAATGTTTGTAAAAAGACAAGCGCGACTCCAATACAAAGAGCGGAATCAGCGAAATTAAACACTGGAAAGCTGTACGTAAAAATGTACGTATGAATAAAATCAACTACCTCTTTACGTACAAGCCGATCAATAAAATTCCCGACCGCTCCCCCAAGCATCAGGCCAAGGGCGATGCCAAACAGCCTCTCCCCGCGGGGCAAACGTTGAATATAAATGATTAATCCAATGACAACAACGATCGTTATAATATAAAATAGCCAAAACTGCCCTTGTAAAATTCCCCATGCCGCTCCACGATTGCGATGGGAAGTAATGTATAACACGTTCGGAATGATGGTAATGCTTTCTCCAAGCTGCATATACTTCACTACAAGCCATTTGGCAAATTGATCAATGGCGATCACGATCAGCGCAATCACATAATATACCACACGACTACCCCCACTCGACATATGTACTTTATGAATTGTAGCATAATCATGTAATTATAGACAATCGCCAACATGCCAAATTACATAAAAAACGAGGCCACCGCTAATAAGGCTAGCCTCGTTTTTTGAATTATGCTGAATAATGTTCTTTCACAATGCGGGCGCAACGCGGACATAATGTTGGATGATCTTTGTCTTCTCCTACTTCCGGCGTAACGACCCAACATCTTTCGCACGTTTCACCTTCCGCTGGTTTGACAACAATCGCAATAGTAGCGAATTTTTGTGCCTCTTCAGGAGCGTCTGCATAGTCTCCAGCAATTTCAAATCCTGATACGATGAACAACTGTTTGACATTTTCTTCGATCGAATCAAGCAGCTGTTTCGTTTCCGCAGTTGGGTACACGATCAAGCTTGCTGTCAATGATTTACCGATGACTTTCTCATTTCGGGCTACTTCCAACGCTTTTAATACATCATCGCGCAAACTCATAAATGTGTCCCATTTCGCTAATAGAGCTTCTGCTCCTTCGATGTCTTTGGCTTCCGGCATATCGACAAGCTGAACGCTCTCTTCTCTTTCTTTTCGATTTGGAATATGCCCCCATACCTCATCGGCTGTATGCGGTAAAATTGGTGCGATCAGCTTCGTTAAGGCTACGACCGTTTCGTAAAGCACGGTTTGAATCGAGCGACGCTCTTGATCATTTGGCGCTTCAATATAGAGAATATCTTTGGCAAAATCCAAGTAGAACGCACTTAAATCGATCGTACAGAAATTGTTCACGTCGTGATAAATTGCCGCAAAGTCATACGTTTCATATGAATGTTTTACTTTTTCAATGAGGCGATTTAATTTCACAAGCATATAGCGATCCACTTCACGCAATTCCGCTAAAGGAACCGCATTCGTCTCCGGATCAAAGTCAAATAAGTTACCAAGCATAAAACGGAACGTATTGCGAATTTTTCTATACACTTCCGCGACTTGTTTTAAAATGCTGTCGGAGATTCTTACATCTGCTTGATAGTCGACAGAAGCAACCCAAAGACGTAAAATGTCAGCCCCTAATTGCTCCATTACTTTCGCTGGAACAACAACGTTACCGAGCGATTTACTCATTTTGCGGCCTTCTCCGTCAAGCACGAACCCATGGCTTAATACTCCCTTATACGGCGCTTTCCCCGTCACCGCTACTGCAGTTGAAAGCGAAGAGTTAAACCAGCCGCGATATTGGTCAGAACCTTCAAGATACAGGTCAGCCGGACGCTGTAAGTCATCGCGCTCTTCCAACACCGCTTGGTGAGAAGACCCAGAGTCAAACCAAACGTCCATAATATCGGTCTCTTTTGTAAATTTACCGTTTGGACTTGATGGATGAGTAAATCCTTCCGGCAATAAGTCTTTCGCCTCACGTTCAAACCATACGTTTGATCCGTATTGTCTGAACAAGTTGGAGACGTGTTCAATCGTTTCATCCGTAATAATTGGTTCGCCGTTTTCGCCGTAAAACACCGGAATCGGAACTCCCCATGCACGCTGACGAGAGATACACCAGTCACCGCGATCGCGAATCATATTGTGAAGACGCGTTTCTCCCCATGCTGGAACCCATTTTGTTTCTTCAACAGCTTTTAATAATTCGTTACGAATTTTATCAATAGATGCGAACCATTGCGCTGTGGCACGGAAAATCGTCGGTTGTTTTGTCCGCCAATCGTGCGGATACGAGTGGGTAATAAAGCCAAGCTTTAAAAGAGCGCCTACTTCCTGCAATTTTTGTGTAATCGCTTTGTTCGCTTCGTCATAAAATAATCCTTCAAATCCCGGCGCTTCTTTTGTCATATAGCCGCGCTCATCGACTGGGCATAAAACGTCTAGCCCGTATTTCTGACCGACGATAAAGTCATCTTCCCCGTGACCCGGTGCAGTATGAACGCAACCTGTTCCGGCGTCCGTCGTGACATGTTCTCCGCAAACAACAAGCGAATCACGATCATAAAACGGATGTTTCGCCACGACATACTCAAGCTCATTTCCTTTAATCGTTTTGACGACATTCGCTTCTTCCCAGCCGATTTCTTTTGCTACCGATTCTAATAGCGCAGAGGCAACGATATATTTTGCATCGTTTACTTGAACGACGCTATATTCAAGATCCGGATGAACAGCAATGGCTAAGTTTGCCGGAATCGTCCATGGCGTAGTCGTCCAAATGACAATTTTCTCATCTCCTTCAAGCACCCCTTTTCCATCTTTGATCGGAAACGCAACATAAATTGAAGGAGAACGTTTATCTTTATACTCGATTTCTGCTTCAGCTAAGGCAGATTCGCTTGATGGAGACCAGTAAACAGGCTTTAACCCTTTGTAAATGAGACCTTTTTTCGCCATTGCACCAAATACTTTAATTTGTTGTGCCTCATATTCTGGCTTTAGCGTAATGTACGGGTTATCCCAATCGCCGCGTACGCCAAGGCGCTTAAATTGTTGGCGTTGATTGTCGATCTGCTCATATGCATACTCTTCACAAAGCTTGCGAAACTCCGCCACGCTCATCGACTTTCGGTTGACACCTCTATGTTTCGTGAGCGCTGTTTCAATCGGCAATCCATGCGTGTCCCAGCCAGGCACGTATGGTGCACAATAACCGCTCATCGATTTATAGCGGACGATAAAGTCTTTCAAAATTTTATTTAACGCATGCCCCATATGAATATCACCGTTCGCATACGGCGGGCCATCATGCAGCACAAATAATGGGCGATCTTTTGTGCGCTCCTGCACTTTGCGATAAATGTCCATCTCTTCCCATTTTGCTTGAATTTGCGGTTCACGCTGCGGAAGGTTTCCGCGCATCGGAAACTCTGTTTGCGGCATTAATAACGTATCTTTATAGTCCATTCCTCATTCCTCCAACTTTTTTCTATCAAATAAAAAACCGCCCTCTCCCGAAAAGGGACGAGAACGGTCTCGCGGTACCACCCTTATTGACTACGTATGCCCGAAAGGCACGAATAGCCCTCTTTGCATTCGTAACGGGAATGACGCGCCATTGCCTACTTTTCTTTCAGCATGGAACTCCAGGGTGATCTTCACTCTTTCCGCTTAGTCGAGCTTCCACCATCCTCGACTCGCTGAAATAAGCTAATGAAAGAGCTACTGTCCCTCTCATCGTTGGTTCGTATTCTTCATTTTACTCGTTATTATATGCGAAAAGAGCAATTTTCGTCAAGATTGCCCGATTTCTTCCTTTTCATCCATTTCGATTTCTGGCACCTCGTATTCCATTAAATGGTCCCAATCGCTGTTGTTTAACATTTCGAGCTGGGCTTCGACTAACATGCGAAAACGGGTGCGAAACACTTTCGATTGCCGCTTTAACTCTTCAATTTCAAGAGCAATTTTTCGCGATTTGGCGAGTGCTTCATTAATGATGCGATCCGCGTTCTTTTCCGCTTCTTTAATGATGAGCTTCGCTTCTTTTTGCGCGTTTCGTTTTACTTCTTCTGCCGTCTCTTGAGCAATTAAAATCGATTTATTTAATGTTTCTTCAATATTGGTGAAATAGCTGAGCTTTTCCGTGAGCTCGGCTACTTTTTCTTCGAGTTGTTTTTTTTCACGAATAACCATTTCATAATCTTTAATGACTTGGTCCAAAAATTCGTTCACTTCGTCTTCATCATAACCGCGAAATCCTCTGCTAAACTCTTTATTATGAATATCTAATGGCGTTAAAGGCACAAGTGCCACCTCCGTCTGCAATAATTCCTTTTTCTTTACGATTCGACATATTTCTCCTGATTCCTGCAATGGTTCGATTATTTTTGTGTTCCAATATGCACACGCCACTTCTCTTTTTTTGTTTTGCCATCAATCGAAAAAATTTTACAGCGACCGAACCCGCGTACTGAAAGCGTGTCTCCTTCTTTGCATTCAAAATGCGCTTGTTCAACCACTTTCCAATTCACTTTGACAAGACCGTTTTCAATGAGTGACTGCGTTTTTTGCCGCGAAACATGAAACGCTTGCGACAACAAGGTATCAAGGCGCAACGACGAAACGGTAATCGTCGCTTCGTTCCACTGCTCTTCAAGAATGATAATGTCAGTCAATGGCTTTTCTTCTAAGGAAATTTTCGTTTTTCCAATCATCTCAAGATGTAAACGAACATAGTCGGCTACTTCCTTGGCAACGAGCAATTGAATGTGTTCATCTTTGATTAAGATGTCACCAAATTTCCCTCGTTTTAAGCCCAGCGACATCAGTGAGCCTAACACTTGCCGATGCTCAAGCGATACAAATTTACTTGGGTAACAAACAGCAAAAAGAGCGATGGCAAAATCCTCTTGTTCCGGTTGAAAATAAGGCGGGTACAAAAGCGCCCGCTGTCGTTCGACAAACGAAGCACCACCGAAAAAAGAGATGTTCACATCTTCATCATGTCCGATCACTAATCGAACGATCTCTTGCTCACGAGGGTCAAGAAAATCTGTTAATTTCGGGCAATATTGCGTCTTTACAGCTTCACGCCATTCAAGCACTTGGTCGATAAAATGATGTTCTTCCTTCCGAAAATGCTGATACAGATTCACGTTATTCACACCTAACTCTCATAAAGAAGGGAACCCGTGTGCTGGATTCCCTATACTAAGTTTAGCATATTGAATAGCGCATACAATCCTCTTGTAGCAAAATTTAAGACGAAAAGGGCAACGATTGGCGAAATGTCAATCATGCCAATCGGCGGAATAATGCGGCGAAATGGCTCTAAATACGGCTCACAAATCGCTGCAAGCATCTGACCAATTTTTGTGTCGCGCGCATTCGGAAACCACGACATTAAAATGTATACAATTAACGCATACGAATAGATTTCAATAAGTGTCGTTAAAAACGAAAGCAAACTGTGCATAAATGTTTACCACCTCTTCATAGATGTATCGTCATCGGCAATGACGGAAATCGAGCCGGTCACATCGACGTTATCCGGAGTGCATAAAAAGATTTTTGTGCCGACTTGTTGAATGTCACCACCGATCGCATACACGGTACCGCTTAAAAAGTCAACGATACGTTTCGCTTGGTCGTGTTGAATGCGCTGTAAATTGACAACGACGGCACGGCGGTTTTTTAAATGGTCTGCAATTTCTTGCGCTTCAGCATACGCTCTCGGTTCAATTAATACGACTTTTGATGATTTTTGCACGCTTTGCAAGCTGACGACATTTTGCTTCGCCGGTCCTTTCGCTAACGGTTGTTCGTCCTCTTCTTCCTCATATTCGTCTTCGTATTCTTCATAATCCTCTTCTAAGAAATAGTCTTTAAACTTCTTAATGAATCCCATTTTTTCACCTCCTATGATTCATGTCCGACAAGTGATGTTCCTAAACGAATGAACGTTGCTCCTTCTTCAATGGCAATAACGTAATCGTTTGACATTCCCATCGACAATTCCGTGCATGGTGCATTCGGAATATGTAAGGCTTGTACACTTTCTTGCAGTATTTTTAATTGACGGAAACATCGGCGAAGAAGCGCTTCATCGTCTGTATAAGGAGCCATCGTCATTAAGCCAACGACCTCGATTTTTGAAAAATCGCGCAGCTGTTGGATAAATGGGATGACTTCTTCTTTGGACAACCCGTGCTTTGTCGCCTCTCCTGATACATTTACTTGCACGAAACATTTTACACGTTTTGTTGCTCGTTTTTCAATTTCTTGGGCGAGGGATAAACGGTCGAGCGAATGAATATAGTCGACTTTGTCAATAATATTTTTCACTTTACGGGATTGAAGTGTACCGATAAAATGCCACGTCACTTCAGAACCTAACGTCTCATATTTGTGCAATAACCCGTCATCGCGATTTTCACCTAAATCGGTAATTCCAGCCGCTACCGCCTCTTTTGCTCGCTCGACACTTACATATTTCGTAACAGCAACGATGCGAATGTCGGCAGGATCTCGTCCTGCACGCGTACAGGCGGCTTCGATGTTTTCACGAATGATTGTTAAATTGTCACGAACTGACATCGATCATTCCTCCCTCCTGCCGATAAACGCCATCATTCTTCCTGTCTTACCGTTATCACGGCGATGTGAGAAAAATAAATGATCTGTACAACTTGTACAGTAATGCGAAAGGTAAATTTGTTCTTCACGCATCCCCGCTTTTATAAGCAATACCTTGTTTAGCTCTTTTAAATCAAGAGCATATTGTCCTACACTGATAAGACGATAAGGAACAGAGTTAGTTTCACCTAAGACATTGTTCACGAGGTGAATGACACGATCGTCGACGATATAGCAACATGAACCAATGGACGGGCCGATCGCTACATAAATATCATCAAAAGGAATATGCTCACGTTCGTTCCAAAGGCGAACCATTTTCCCCGCAATATTTTTTACGGTTCCTTTCCAACCCGCATGCGCGAGACCAATCATATTTTGTTTCGGTGCGATAAAATAAAGGGGAACACAATCAGCAAAACATAACGTTAGCAGCACTCCTGCTTCGTCTGTATACAATCCGTCCGTACCCGCAATGGCGGAATGATAATCGACAACTCCTTTTCCTCCATCGCTTTTCGTCACTTTTTCAATACGCGAATCGTGTGTTTGCTCACAACAAACCCACCGTTCTAACGGAAACTGTAACAAATTCGCTAATGTTTGACGGTTGTGACGAACAGAAGAGACAACATCGCTGACATGCAAGCCTAAATTGAACGTGGCGAACGGCTCATCACTTATTCCTCCATGTTTCGTTGTAAAGCCAGCGACAACCTCTTGGCTCAATTTGCTCCAATTCTGTAATAAAAGGAGCTCTTCCCCAGTTCGTTGAAAAATCTCCGACATGATCGTCATCCTCTTATTTGCGTTTTTTGTAGGTTTTTATCACTTTTTTTCCTATTTTATCATAGTTTGCTTAAACTTGATAATCATTATTTATTCACTTTCGTTTAAACGAACTAAAATCACATCCGCACCAACCTTCACAATATTGCTCCACGGAATGACTGTTTCCTCTTCGCGACCGAACAAACCAAGAACTTTTCCTGTTCCTAAAATAATTAGCGATTCAATTTGACCTGTTTGTAAATTAATATCAATATCGCCGATGTTTCCTAATTTTTTGCCGTTTGCGACATTGACAACATCTTTTGTTTGAAACTCAGAAATTTTTACCATAAAAATCCCCCGCTTTTCTCCTCTTTATATCTTACTATATGATTTTTCTTCGGTTGTTCATGACTTGATAAAAAAGAAAAGAGCTGCTCTTACAAGAACAGCTCCTTATACTTGAATATTTTTATTCATTTGGCGAATCGCCGCTTTTTCCAATCGCGACACCTGTGCTTGGGAAATGCCAATTTCTTCGGCTACTTCCATTTGCGTTTTCCCTTGGAAAAAGCGTTTGCGAATAATCATTTTTTCTCGTTCATTTAATCGACGCAATCCTTCTTTTAAAGCAATTTCCTCGATCCATTGACTATCGCGATTGCGTTCATCACTCAATTGATCCATCACATAAATCGGGTCGCCGCCGTCGTTGTAAATCGGCTCAAATAACGATACCGGATCTTGAATCGCGTCTAAGGCAAAGACGACTTCTTCGTGGGAAACCCCGAGTACTCTGGCAATTTCCTCAGCTGTCGGCTCTTTCGCTGTTTCCCCCATTAATTTTTCACGCACTTGCAGCGCTTTGTAGGCAATATCGCGCAACGAGCGGGAGACGCGAATCGGATTGTTGTCTCGCAAATAACGGCGAATTTCTCCAATAATCATCGGTACCGCGTACGTAGAAAATTTTACATTTTGGTTTAAATCAAAGTTATCAATCGATTTCATAAGTCCGATACATCCTACTTGAAACAGGTCATCCACAAATTCACCACGGTTGTTAAACCGTTGAATGACGCTTAACACAAGTCGTAAGTTTCCGTTGACGAGCTTCTCTCTTGCCTCTAAATCGCCTTCATGCATTCGTTTAAAAAGCTCTCTCATTTCTTCATTGTTTAATACTGGAAGCTTTGATGTGTCTACACCACAAATTTCAACCTTGTTTCTTGTCAAGTCTTTCCCTCCCATCAGGAGATGCTGTCAATTTTCAGTATCTCCTTAGGAAGGAAAAATATGCACATTCCCTATTGCCAGAAAAAAGCGACAATAAGAATTGTCCACTCCAATTACATCATTTTATTGAATTCTTTCCGCAATCGTTTAATAATTCGCTTTTCAAGCCGGGATATGTAAGATTGCGAAATGCCAAGCAAATCAGCAACATCTTTTTGCGTCTTTTCTTCTCCACCAGAAAGACCGAAGCGCAGTTCCATAATTTGTTTTTCACGGTCACTTAATTGATGGAGTGCATTTAACAATAAATGACGATCGACATTGGCTTCGAGATCTTTTGTAATGACATCATCTTCTGTTCCCAGTACATCGGATAACAATAGCTCATTTCCGTCCCAATCGATATTCAGCGGCTCATCAAACGATACTTCGGAACGCACTTTGTTATTTCGACGCAAATACATCAAAATTTCATTTTCGATACAGCGCGATGCGTATGTCGCCAGTTTAATTTTTTTCTCGGGATTGAACGTATTGACAGCTTTGATGAGCCCAATCGTGCCGATGCTAATTAAATCTTCGATATTAATACCTGTATTCTCAAATTTGCGCGCAATATAGACGACAAGCCGCAAATTGCGTTCAATTAAAAGCGAACGCGCCGTTTCATCACCGGATGGGAGTTTTTTCAGCAGCATCTCTTCTTCTTCTTTCGTCAGCGGCGGCGGCAGCGCCTCACTTCCACCGATATAGTAAATTTCATCGGTCTTCACGCCTAATTTCATAAGCAACTTATACCAGAAATAAACGATGCGAAGTTTCCACGTTTTCATGAAAATCCCCCTTCTAATTTGACAAAACGTGAGTATGATATAGTAACGAACTTATGAAGCGGTTAACCGTTTTCCTGTTTGTACCATTTTCGGATGCACAATGCATTGATATTCCCCATCTGCTGATAAACTCGCTTCATTCAATCCAACAAGCCCTTTTTGTACCTCGATCCACTCGTTTTCATAGCAAATCATAATACGGTCCGGTCTTACAGCTACTAAAAACTGTTGCTCTTTGCCGACAGCACGATACGGAATAAGACGTAGTCGGCATGACCATTTTCCTAGATACTCATCATCAAGCCAAGCAAAATTTCGCGCTGACATCATTGTTAATAACCGTTCTGGAAATATTGCTTTGACCTTATCGATTTCCACAATCATGACAGGCGTTTTCGTCATGGGATCGTAGAGCTGATTGCCGCTGTCAATAAGCCCTTTTAATGGAATATGAGTCCCATCAAAAGTGAGCAATACATCAACGATGCTATCAAACCGCAGCTTTTTCTCACGTATTCCCTCAATACGCTTTCGTGAAAAAAACCATAAAATCGGAAACCCGACCAATACAAACAGCCAGCTAACAGGGTCTCCGGCTCCCATTGAATACGTAGTCATCACTCCTGAGGAGACGTGTACCTCATTTTGTAAAAAATAATGGATCGCTATCAAACCACCTCCTACCATAAACGTCGCAAAATAAAACGTAAATACATTTTCTAAAAAATAACGAAATCGCTTAAAGCCAAACGCCGTATAAACAATGAAAAAGGAAAACAGAAGTTTAATAAACGGTTGCTGCGCATATAATGAGAATGGAGTAAACATGAATAACACAAGAAGTGAACCGATAAAGGCTCCGGCTATGATTCTCCAAAACACGATGTTCCGTTTTAACATAATGGCCGTCAACCAGAGCAATAAACTATCAAAACAAAGATTTAATAACCATATGACATCTAAATAAACAGACAATCGGACAGCCTCCCTTTAGCGACAAACAAAGCCAAACAATTTCTGAAAATAGTATATAGTACATCTTACTGGAAAGTCTGTCAATTTATGATGGAGAAAAACAGAATCTTTTGTCAAAGAATAAGAAAAGCGGCGGCCCAATTTCTCCTATAAACTCTCCACATCCTAGTCGACAAACGACGAAATGCTGCCGTCCCAGTTCCGCGATGACCAAATGCTTTCGTCCACAGAAATGCTTTCACTTCAAGGGAGAAGATTTTGACACAAGAGCGATTGATAAAACAACTGAGGAAAGTTATTTTCCAGACACCGCGCCTGCATGACTTAGCGAAGAAGCTGATTCAAGCAGTAGACACGCTGCGGAGCTAGACAGTTCTCTTCAAAAAGAGAAGCAAGATTTAGCAGCAAAAGCGCCGCGTTCCGCTCTTGGAACTCGGTGTTTTTCATGTTCGAAGAGCTTGTCGTTCGGCACACACAGTGTATGGTGCAACAATGCTTCAAAAAAGAAAAGAGCACGAATCATAATGATTCATGCTCTTTTGCTTAACGACGACGGTTCCGATTGCGGAGGAAAGCTGGAATGTCAAGAGGATCCTCCACTTGCGATGAGCGGAGTGAAGCATAATCTTGTGCCGGTTCATCCCGCTTCTCACGCTTGACGCTTACTGTCGTTTTTGGCGCTGTGCCAAGTCCGGAACGAAGCGGACGTGATTGTGCTGTTTCAGTTTCGTTAAATCCCGTCGCAATGACCGTAACGACGATTTCATCTTTTAAGTTTTCGTTGATGACAGAACCGAAAATCATATTGACATCTTGGTCGGACGCGGATGCCACAATATCCGCAGCTTCCTGCACTTCATATAGACTTAAGTTAGTACCACCAGTAATATTCATCAGCACACCTTGTGCTCCGTCAATAGACGTTTCTAGTAGCGGGCTTGAGATCGCTTTTTTCGCCGCTTCTGCCGCCCGATTTTCTCCGCTGGCAATTCCGATTCCCATGAGAGCGGAACCTTTGTTTGACATGATCGTTTTCACATCAGCAAAGTCAAGGTTAATGAGTCCCGGTACGGCAATTAAATCAGAAATGCCTTGCACCCCTTGACGAAGTACATTGTCAGCCTCGCGGAACGCTTCTAACATCGGCGTATTTTTATCCACAATCTCCAATAAGCGATCGTTTGGAATGACAATCAATGTATCCACCGCTTCTTTCATAGCAGCGATTCCGCTTGCTGCTTGGGTAGCGCGCTTCCGTCCTTCAAACGTAAACGGACGAGTAACAACACCGACCGTTAATGCCCCTAAATCGCGCGCAATTTGCGCAATAACAGGAGCTGCGCCGGTCCCTGTTCCGCCTCCCATTCCTGCGGTAACAAACACCATATCAGCGCCTTTTAACGCTTCCTCAATTTGCTCTTTACTTTCTTCAGCCGCTTTTTTCCCTACTTCCGGATTTGCTCCTGCCCCTAAACCGCGCGTTAATTTTGCGCCAATTTGTAGTTTCGTAGGAGCTTTTGATAAATTTAACGCTTGTGCATCTGTGTTAACAGCGATAAACTCGACACCTTGTACACCATGTTCAATCATTCGGTTTACAGCGTTGTTTCCACCGCCGCCAACACCGATGACTTTAATTGTTGCTAACTGATCAACAGTAGTGTCAAACTCCAACATGACAAAATCCTCCCAATAATTCAATCTCTATTCAAAGAAATAGCCGAAAAATTTTTTTACTTTTTGCCCTAAATTCTCGTCTTTCGCCTTTTGTTTCGCTTTAGATGGCTGCTGTTTTTGTGGCCGTTTTTCTGCCGATTCTGCTACGGCTGCCGCAACAGGAATCGAGCGACCTTGTAATCTCGCTTGACGATAGGCAAACTTAATGAGCCCGACTCCTGTTGTATACTGTGGATCACGCACACCAATATAATCTGGAATGGCAATGCGAACACTGTTATCAAGCACTATTTGTGCAAGCTCCAAAATTCCCGGCATGTTCGCAACGCCGCCCGTCAGGACGTATCCGCCCGGTAAGTCTCGAAATCCTAGTTTACGAATTTCATATTGAACCATTTGAAAAATTTCTTCAAGTCTTGCTTCAATAATATCAGCCACCTCAAGCTGACTAAATTGCTGGTGCTGATCAGTGCCAATGATTGGAACGCTAAATACTTCTTCTTCAGAAGCATGATCATAAAAGGCATGTCCATGCTTTAATTTAATTTTTTCGGCGTCTTCGGTAGACGTCCGCAAACCAATGGATAAGTCTTTTGTAATATGATCGCCCCCGACTGGCAAAACGGATGTCGCTTGGAGAAATCCTTGTTCAAAAACGGCAACAGTGGTAGAGCCTCCACCGATATCTACCAACGCAACACCTAAGTTTTTCTCATCCTTTGATAAAGCAAGTGAACCAGCGGCAAGCGGTTGTAAACAAATATCAGTAATTTCAAGCCCTGCTCTTTCGACGCAACGAAGCAAATTATGTAAAACCGTCTTTGCTCCTGTAATCATCGTCCCTTCCATCTCGAGACGCACCCCAAGCATACCGCGAGGATCGCTAATTCCGTCGAGACCATCGACAATAAATTGCTTAGGGATGACACCGATAATTTCTCGATCCGGTGGAATCGACATCACCTGTGCGGCATCCATCACACGCGCTACATCCTCGTCGGTAATTTCACGATTGGCACTAGAGACAGCGACAATACCATGGCAGTCTTGCAACTGGACATGGTTGCCCGTTACGCCAACGACGACGCGATTAATGGTTAAGCCCACCATTCGTTCCGCTTGGTCAATCGCACGTTTAATCGATTGAACCGTTTCATCTATATCAACAATCGAGCCCTTTTTGAGCCCTTCGGATTTTACATTGCCAACTCCAATAATATTCAACGATTCGTTTAACATTTCGCCAATAATAACCTTAACACTGGATGTACCGATGTCAAGACTAACAACGACTTCATTGCTGTTCATTCTGTGGCACCTCCTTTAACAAAGTGAACAATATGATGTATCGAACAGCGATGAGATGATTAGAATTTTACTCATATATTCAACATTCAAGAAACATTCCCTTTTTTCAAACTCAATTTTTTTCAGATTTTTGCCGCCTCTCCATCCATTTCGTAAGCCAAATCCGACGAATAACAGCAATGTTTTGAAACAAACGAACTCCAAAAGCAAATACAGCTGCTAAATACAAGTCTACACCAAGATGGACACCGAGAAAAGCTAAACTTGCTGCTAGAATGATATTAAAAAAGAACCCCGATATAAACACGCTTTCATCGTAACTGTTTTGCAAATGAGCACGAATGCCGCCGATCAGCGTATCAAACGCTGCCAATACAGCAATCGACAGATAGTTAGAATATTCATCGGGAACGCGCAAGTCTGTTAACAGACCCAATACAAGGCCAACGATTAAGCCGATCAGCGGAAGCCACATATTAATTCTCCTCCTTTTCGGCTTTTACCGCTTTCATATATTTCACACGCACTTGCCCTTCATACGGAGGAAGGATAACGGTCGACATCGGTTTAGAAACGGTCAACTGCAAATTTTCGATAATAAAATCATCAAGAATGTTCGACACTTGTAAATGACTATATAGCGATTGGACATCATCAGCAATGACTTTAACTTCAATCGGCAAAGACGTTAGTTTCCTATTATTCACTTTCGTTACTCCGTTTACATCGCGAATCGCCGTTGTATTAATGATACGTTCATTAGCAATCGCAATTTCTTTTGCTCCATACATGTTCAATTCATTGACGAGTCTCTTTAATAATTCGGGAGATACCGTCTCTGTAATCGGACCGACATAGTTATCGGGATAAAACGGCTCAATCGTTAGCACAAGCCCCGCTCCTTTTGCTTCTGTTAATCCGGCTTCTTGCTTTAACTCATTGACTGTTTCCTGCAGAACGGTTTCTTTACTAGTCGATTGTTTTTTCTCATAGCTATGCAGCTTTTCTTCATAATCACGAATCTCTAATAATAATCGGTGCTGCAGCTCCTGTTCCTGTTTTAAATCTTTGCGAAGTTCCCAAATATCACGCGTATCGCGCACGACCGGCTGCCTTATCGTTTGAAATTGAACCGCGAGCATAAACCCGATAATCGTTGTAATCAGCGTAAAGTGAATCATTTTTTTTCGTTCCAACAAGCTTCACCAAACTTTCCGTTTTCACCAAAACCATCACGTTTATTCCGTATGAAAAATCGGATCTAATGTAATTTCATCTTTGCTGACAATTTTCACAACAATGTTGTCATTGACAAGTTGGTCCTTCACACCCCCGGCTATATTAAGCGATGCAGTAAGCACGTCAGGGTCGCCAATGGCCGAAATGACAAAAGGAGCAGAGTGCTGGATTCCGTCTACTTCAATCACCGGTCCATTGCACATAATGTACGAGCGGTGCGAGATTCGTTGTCCATTAATGGCAATGGCTTCCGCTCCAGAGATAAGTAATTCATGAATGACTTTAAAGACATGTTGCTCATGAACGATATAGTCTGTCGCGCTTTGTTCAGAAGGAATGTAAGACGCATCTGATAGCGTCACTTCGATTCCTTTCCCTTTTACTGCGATCTTTCCCGTATACATTCGCAATTGTTCGGCTTCTTTGACTAAATCTGTATATGTCTTTTTTTCGCTCGCTAACGACTTCTCCATTTGCTGAACTTTTTGTTGTTTTTCGATTAACTCTTCTTCTAATTTACGATTTTCCTTTTGTTGCTCAATGAGCTGTTGACGATACTCGTATTCTTTTTGCCATTGTCGATCGGTGACATTTCGCTTTGTTGCTTTATCTTTAGCATATTGGTAAGAGAAAGAAATCATAAACCCTAACACGAGGCAAACAAAGGAAAGGATGACCTGTTTACCTTTCACCTTTTTCATTGTCATCCCCCTTCGTTTCGGACTCGTACGCTTTAAAATAATTGCTGACTTCCAAATGAATGACACCTTTCACATTTGGATTTAACTGCTTCACAATTGATGGATATAACACCATCTTTTTAGCAAAATTTTGTACATTTGCACTTACCTCAAATCCATCATTCATGTAGACGGTGATATGATAGCGGTCGTGGTCGCTTGGCGTATGGTGAATTTCGGAAATGGCACTCAATATGTATGAAGGGAGTTTAGCCAATTGTCCAGCGATTTCTTGAATATCTTCTCCTTCTTTCCAATTTACTAAAATCGGTGCATCGCTTGGAGCTGTTTTCGGTGCGTTTTTTACTAAAATGCGACCGTTTTCTAAAAGCGGAAAGAACGTCTGTTTATCATAGATATAAGCGATCCTTCTCCGCTCTTTGACATGTATGACAACCGTATTAGGAAACTGTTTTTCAAGATGCACTTTCTCCACTTCCGGATGGGCACTGATGTGCCGTTCAACTTGTTCGGCTTTTACTTTCCAGAAGCTTGTCCGGCTTGTCAAACCGCTAAATTCAATAAGTTGTTTGGCTGGAATATGCTTATTGCCTTTCACTTCGATATGCTTGATATTGCTTAACGGCGATTGGAAATAAATTATGCATAAAATAAGGATAAAAAAGAAGGCAATATAGATGGTTAATCGGCGATTAGCTTTTTGTTTTCGCCGCTGTTTCAGCTTAGGCACCCGTTCTTCTAGAACGACGACTTTCCCTTTTTCCAAATTCGTTCACCGCTTTCCGATGCTTACTCGAAAGCAAGTCGATAAGTAACAATAAAACAAACGGCACTATTCCATGCCGTTATAGCTTTATGTTCACAGTTGTGAACAAACCTGCTTCTATTATAACACAATATGGGGAAAGAAGTGGCTCAATTTTTATGACTTTCGACCAACGATTTCTACTTCTGTCTGCAAGTCGATTCCGTGTAACTGTTTAATCGTCTTTTTCACATAGTCAATCAAATCAAGAACATCTTGAGCTTTGGCATTTCCTACATTAACGATAAAATTCGCATGCTGCTCAGAAATTTTCGCGCCACCGATCGCATATCCTTTTAGTCCTGCTTCCTCAATCAGCCTTCCTGCGTAATGCGGCAATGGATTGCGGAAAATGCTGCCCGCGCACGGATAGTTCCAAGGTTGTGTTTCGCGACGATAGTCTTTATTTTTTTGCATTCTTGCCACAATTTCTTCACGATTTCCTTGTTTTAATTGTAAAATCGCAGCAAGACAAATTCCCGGGCGCTTTGTTTGCAAAATTGAGGTTCGATAGGCAAACTCCATTTGTTCATTGGTAAGCCATTCGATCGTTCCATCAGGAAACAAAATTTGTGCTTTTTTCACTATACGGGACATATCCGAACCGTGAGCTCCAGCATTCATATAAACGGCGCCGCCAACTGAACCCGGAATTCCACCGGCAAACTCAAGACCAGATAATCCTTGTTTACTAATGACTGTTGCTAGTCTGATCAGTGAATAGCCACCGCCAACCGTAACTTCCTCTCCCTCGACTTTCAATTCATCTAATCCTTCTCCGAGCTTAATGACAACTCCTTCTATTCCTTCATCGGAAACTAGCAAGTTCGATCCCCGGCCGATTGCCCGCCAGCTTACTTGATGTTTTTGAATAATCTCCATTGCTTTTTTTAGACTTTCGATGCTGTCCGGCTCCACAAAAATATCCGCTGGCCCCCCAACTTTCATCGTTGTATGGTTTGCTAGCGGCTCTTGTTCCTTTACCTTACCGATATTCGCTTCCAATAGCTCCGCTACTAACGGCTTCAACGATATTCTCCCCTTTCCTATCTATGTATCATCGTATCTGTTTTTTGTGACTGTCGCCCCCTGCTCACAAAAGGAGAGGGGCTTTCTCCTCAATCCATGAAATGAAGAGATTCCCCTGTTCTCAATAGCGCGCATGTTTGCTAATATTCAGCAAAACCCCAATAGCCATAAGCATCAGCGTTAACGATGAACCACCATAGCTTAAAAATGGCAGCGTAATCCCTGTTACCGGCATTAACCCTGTGACAACGCCAATATTAATCATTACTTGAATCGCAATCATCGAGATGATGCCAATCGCAAGAAAACTTCCATATAAATCAGGAGCCCCAAGAGCGATTCGTACTCCGCGCCAAAGAAGTAAGCTGAATAGTAACAGTACAAGTGATCCGCCGATGAACCCAAGTTCTTCAGCTAAAATTGCAAAAATGAAATCCGTTTGCGGTTCAGGCAAATAAAAAAACTTTTGCCGACTTTGTCCTAACCCTAGTCCAAATAATCCGCCCGGTCCAATCGCATAAAGAGATTGAATAATTTGAAACCCGCTTCCAAGTGGGTCTTCCCATGGATTCAAAAACGACGTAATCCGCTTAATGCGATACGGTGCCGATAAGACGAGGGCAGCAAATCCAGCTAATCCCAGCAGGCCTAACCCGACGAAATGACGAATTCGCGCACCAGCTACAAAAATCATCGCGATACACGTACCCACCATGACTGTTCCCGTTCCTAAATCAGGTTGCAACATAATAATCCCAAATGCGACGAACACAAGCGCTAACGCCGGGAACAAGCCATGCTTAAAAGATGTTATTTTTTTTTGATTGTCCGATAAGTATTTGCCTAAAAAAGCAATCATCGCAAGTTTCATAAATTCTGACGGCTGGATCGAGAACGCGCCGACACCAATCCAACTGCGCGACCCATTTCGCACCATCCCGACTCCGGGAATTAAGACGAGAACAAGCAGGGCAAAACAAATAATGAGTAATACTTTCGACCAGTCCCGCCATATCCAATAGTCGATGTTCATAATAAAAAACATCGCGATGATTCCGACTCCAGCAAATAAAAGTTGCCGTTTCGCAAAGAAAAATGCGTCGTGAAACTTATACTCTGCCCAAACTGCACTGGCACTATACACCATAATCAGCCCGATCGCAAGAAGCGAAAACGTAAGGACAATGAGCAAAAAATCAGGCGTAGACTTTTTCCGCGGCAATGCCCAACACCTCTGCTTTGATAAACTGTAAGGAGCATGTCTCCTTATTTCAACTTATGCACGGCGCCTATAAAAATATCCCCTCTTTGTTCAAAAGTTTTATATTGATCCCAACTTGCACATGCCGGTGACAACAAAATAACATCCCCCGGCTCGGATAATTGATAAGCAACAGGTACCGCTTTTTCCACATTATCGACATGTTTAATCGTTTCTATTCCCGCCTGTTTCGCGACACGCTCTAGTTTAGGAGCGGTTTGTCCAAATAAAATGATCGCCTTAACATTGTGCAAATAAGGGATAAGCTCATCAAACTCGTTGCCGCGGTCAAGTCCACCTGCTAAAAGAATAACAGGTTCACCTTCGAAAGCAGACAATGCTTTTTGTGTTGCAAGTATGTTCGTCGCTTTCGAATCATTGAAAAATTTTCTTCCATTGATAGTCGCTATATATTGGAGACGATGTTTCACCCCAGTAAATGTCATTAATACATGTGCGATCGTCTCATTGTCTACGCCCACTAATTTCGCTACTGAAATCGCCGCTAATATATTTTCAAGATTATGCTTTCCAGGTAGGGCAATATCCGATGTAGCAATGACAGCTTCCTCGTTCCAGTAAACCGAGCCATCTTTGATATATGCCCCATTCTCTAATATTTTTGTCGTCGAAAATAATATTTTTGTCGCATCAAAACCCTCAGCAAGTTTCATCACGGTGTTATCGTCTGCATTAACAACAGCATAATCGCTCGTTGTTTGATTTCTAAAGATGTTTCCTTTCGCTTGCACATATGCTTCTTTTGTCCCATGGTAGTCAAGATGAGCGTCAAAAATGTTCAGCAATACGGCGATGCGAGGGCGAAATTCACAAATGCCCATGAGTTGAAATGAAGATAATTCTGTAACAATCCAATTTTCCTCTCTAGCTGTTTTCGCTACCTCGCAAGCAACCGTTCCGATATTCCCTGCAATAAGGGGGTGTTTGTTCCCTTCTTTTAACATTTCATAAATTAGCGTTGTGGTCGTTGTTTTGCCATTCGAACCAGTAATGCCGATCAACGGTGCTTCAGAAATTTGGTACGCCAGCTCGACTTCCGTTATCACCGGAAGCCCTTTTTTTAATGCCTTCTCGACAATCGGGTTCGTATATGGAATTCCTGGATTTTTGACAATCAAATCAAACGGTTCATCAAGCAATTCGAGCGGATGTCCACCGCAAACGACGCGGATTCCTAATTTTTCTAATTGCTGCGCCGCTTCATTTTCCGCAAACGGCTTTTGGTCATTAACCGTTACGTTTGCACCTAATTCATGAAGCAAGCTGGCTGCAGCAAATCCGCTTTTCGCTAAACCAATGACTAACACACGTTTATTTTGATACATCGTCACCTGTTTCAATTAAATCCACACCTCTATATAAATTCCGAGCATTGCAAATAATAAGCCAACCGCCCAAAACGTGACGACAACACGCCATTCGGACCAGCCGATTAGCTCATAATGATGATGCAATGGACTCATGCGAAATACTCGTTTTCCTGTTGTTTTAAAAGAAATCACTTGAATAATCACCGATAATGTTTCGATGACAAATACGCCACCAATGATGACAAGCAATAGTTCTAGCTTTGTTAGCATGGCTACCGCAGCGATCGCTCCCCCTAATGCAAGCGATCCTGTGTCACCCATGAACACTTTGGCCGGGTGGGCGTTAAACACAAGAAAACCAAGAACAGCGCCGACAACCGCAACACTAAAAATAGAGACATCATATTGGCCTTGATTCCACGCAAGAACAGCATAGGCACCAAATGCAATCGCTGCGGTTCCTGCCAATAATCCGTCTAAACCGTCTGTTAGGTTTACCGCATTCGAGCCGCCAACAAGCATAAAAATAAGCAGCAAAATATAGCCCCAGCCTAAATCAATCGACAGATCTGTTCCTGGAATATGTAAGGCAGTGGAAAATCCATTTCGTTGATAAACCATATAAAAGATAAGCGCAATAATGAGTTGGCCAATGAATTTTTGTTTACTTGTTAAACCGAGGTTGCGCTTCATCACCACTTTAATAAAGTCATCTAAAAAGCCGAGCACGCCGTAGCCGATCGTCACCAATAGCAATAAGTACGTTTCGACCGTTACACTAGCAAACTTGTTCGTCATAAAAAGTGTCGTGATGACAATCGATAATAAAATCATGATTCCCCCCATCGTTGGGGTACCAGATTTTTTTTGATGCGATTTTGGCCCTTCCTCTCGTATGCTTTGCCCGAATTTTAGCCTTCTTAAGAAAGGAATAAAAATAGGCGATAACAATACTGTAATGGCAAAGGCCGTGATGATGGTAAACACGATGACTTGCTCTAGCATGACCGTTCACATCCTTCTTGTCCTTGAGCACTGAACCATTTCTGTTGTAGTTGTTTCAATTGATCCATTACCGCTATATCATATGAGCGACTTTGTTCATTATGATGAATAGTAAGAGAAAATATAGTTTCATTTCCTGCTTCTTTTGTTTTTTGATATGTTTCTACTATCATCTGTAGCCCTTGAAGGGGCGATGGAACGAAAAAGACGGGAAAATGATTCGGAATGTATCGTGGTAAATCCATTCCTTCTTGCCACAGGGAAGCAATCGCTCCATGCTCAATAGCAATTTTCAATGATTCAGCTGCATCCATAAGCGGAACAAATAATCCCTTTGGCGCTTGTTGATATGGATCAACAAAAACATGATAAAACTTAATCGTATCGTCGACAATCCCCCGCGTAGAAGGAAATAATTGTTTGAGCATTCGATAGGTTAACATCGCGCTTTCCGCTCCTTAATCGCTTGGCGAGCTACAAGGCGGTCATCAAATTCAATCACTTCGTCTCCGATGATCTGATACGTTTCATGCCCTTTGCCAGCGATTAAAATAATATCCCCTTCTTTCGCTTGCTCGACTGCATAGCGAATCGCTTCTTTTCGATCCACAATGGTGACATACTCTGCTCCTTTAACACCAGCTTCCATATCTTTCAAAATATCTTCCGGACGTTCGGAACGTGGGTTGTCAGAAGTGAAAATGGCAACATCCGCGTATTGTGTTGCAATTTGTGCCATTAACGGACGTTTTGTCCGGTCGCGGTCACCGCCACAACCGACAATAACATAAACACGGTGTTGCGCAAATTGCCGGATTGTTTTCAAGACGTTTTCTAAGCTGTCTGGTGTATGGGCATAATCGACAATGACAGCAAAGTCTTGCCCTTCATCGACTGTTTCAAGCCGCCCAGGAACCCCTGAAATTTCTTCAATCGACTCCACAATGGTCGAAAGAGAAACGTCCGATACGAGACAAGCCGCTACAGCCGCTAACAAGTTATACACGTTAAAGCGACCGACTAGCTTCGTTTTCACCCGAACGGTTTCATATGGTGTTACTAAATCAAACGCCATTCCGCTTGGCGTCATGTCGATCCTCTTTGCCATGATGTCGCTTTCTTTTTCAATGCCGTATGTAATCAGCGTTGCCGCTGTCATGTGCTTATATTGCTCTGAAGCAGGGTCATCCTGATTAAGAACCGCAAATTTCGGACGCCGATGATCAAAACGATTGCCAAGCTGTGCAAACAACAGTCCTTTCGCTTGACGATACTCATCCATTGTTCGATGGTAATCTAAATGGTCTTGCGTCAAGTTCGTAAACACCGCTACATCATAATCACAGCCGTGCACACGCCCCATATGCAGCGCATGGGACGATACTTCCATAATGGCAACATCGACGTTCTCATCCACCATCTGTTTAAACGTTTTTTGCAATATGAGCGACTCTGGAGTGGTATTTTGAACATTGTATGTTTTGTCGCCAATTTTCATATGAACGGTCCCGATAAGGCCTGTTTTTTTCTTTGCCTTTCGAAATATGTGCTCTATTATATGAGTCGTCGTTGTTTTCCCATTTGTGCCCGTAACACCGATTAAATGTAAACGATGGGTCGGCTGTCCGTAAAATGCATCAGCAAGCACCGCCATCGCACGGCGACTGTCACGAACGATGACAACAGGAACATTGACATCAACCTGTCGTTCTGCGATAACGGCAACAGCCCCATTTTCCACTGCTTGCTTAGCAAAATCGTGACCGTCAACCGTAAATCCTCGAACACAAATAAATAAAGACCCTTGTTTAACCTGCCGCGAGTCCATTTCGATGGATGTAATCGTCGGATTGTCTCCAACATATATTGTAAAATCGTGCAAATAAGAAAGCAACGTTTGCAGTTTCATCTTTGCTCATTCCTCTCGTTTGAATTCTCTGTGAAGGGAACGGTAAAAAAACGGAAAAGAAGGGGCTGTTCAACGACTAATGCGATCGCCCCTTGTCATCATGAATCGATTCGTTCTTAACGTGATTCTCCAGCAGACGTTTCGGTTGATTTTGGCCCTAGGTAGATACGAATCGTTGCACCATCTTTTACTTTCACTCCTGGTTTTGGAGCTTGTTCGACGACGACCTCACCTTCTCCACTAACATCTAATTTTAAGTTAAAAAGCTGCTCTTGCAAGTCTTTTTTTGATAAACCTACTAAATTAGGAACTTTGACCATTTTCGTTTCATTCCATGCCCGTTCTTTTTCAATTTGATCTTTGCGCGGTTTAACTCCAAGCGCCCGCAAACTATCTTCCATAATTTTCCCAACAATTGGTGCAGCAACTACTCCGCCAAATTGCACTGTGCCTTTCGGATTATCTACCGCTACATAAACGACTAACTGTGGGTCATCCGCTGGCGCAAAGCCGATAAAGGAAACAATATAATTGTCTTTTAAATATCGACCATCTTTCGCTTTTTGTGCCGTTCCAGTTTTTCCGCCGATGCGGTAGCCTTCGACGAAAGCCCCTTTCCCTGTTCCTTGGGCAACGACACTTTCAAGCGCATAACGAATTTGCTTCGATGTTTCCTCGGAAATAACACGTCGCTTCGCTTTTGGTGTATTTCGGCTAACAACTTCCCCTGATTCAGGGTCGACCCATTCTTTCGCAATGTATGGCGTATATAAAATTCCGCCATTAACCGCTGCCGAAACCGCCGCCACTTGTTGAATCGGCGTTACGGAAACTCCTTGGCCAAAGGCAGTCGTTGCTTGTTCAACAGGACCGACACGCTTCATGTCAAATAAAATCCCCGTTCCTTCTCCTTGTAAATCAATGCCCGTTTTTTCGCCGAAACCAAACGCTTTGATATACTTAAATAGTTTTTCTTTTCCTAGACGTTTACCTAATTCCACGAAGCCGGGGTTACACGAGTTTTGCACAACTTCTAAAAACGTTTCATCCCCGTGCCCCCCTCTTTTCCAACAGCGTAACGTCGCACCTGCCACTTTCACATAACCCGGATCGTAAAAATGATCTTTGAGCAAATCGACTTTTTTCTCTTCTAATGCAGCAGCTAATGTAATAATTTTAAACGTCGAACCAGGCTCATACGTACTCCATACCGGTAAATTGCGGTTATATATTTCCGGCAGAACGTTGCGATAGTTCGTAGGGTCAAAAGTAGGTCGACTTGCCATCGCCAGTACTTCCCCTGTATTTGGATTCATTGCAATCGCAATAATTCCATCAGGATTGTATTTCGCTTCAGCAATATCTAATTCACGTTCGACGATCGTTTGAACGCGTGAGTCAATTGTCAGCTGTAAGTTTAAACCATCGGTTGGCGGCGTATATTCATCGGCCATATTCGGCATTCGTTTTCCTTTTGCATCAGAGTAAAATTGCACCGAACCTTTTTGGCCGCTTAGCTCTTTATCATAATATAACTCTAATCCTGTCAAACCTTGATTGTCGATACCGGTAAAGCCCAAAACATGAGACAAATAGCTCCCAAACGGATAATATCTCTTCGTATCCTCTGCAATATAGACTCCTTTTAAGCCGAGAGAACGAATTTCTTTCGCCTTCTCATACGAAATTTTTCGCCCCTCTGGAATCCGTTCGATCGATGTTCGTTTCGTAACATGCTTGTATGCTTTTTCGACAGGCATATTTAATACTTTGGCCAATTTTTCCGCCGTTTCGGCTGGATTCTCCACTTGCCGCGGAACGACATAAACCGTCGGAGCACTAACATTTGTGGCAAGCGGAACCCCGTTTCGATCCAAAATTTCCCCGCGCTTCGGTTCGAACGGAATGTTCCGGCTCCATGATCCTTTCGCTCGTTCAGTTAACATGTCTCCCAATATAAATTGGACATACCCTAAACGAATGTCAATAATGGCAAAAATAAGCACTCCGATGAGCAGCACAATCGCAAGCCGCTTGCGAACAGTGACGTGTGAAACGCGCATACAGTAAGGAACCTCCCTCATTATAGGCTCGTTCCACTATATGCTTGTACTTGTCATTGTAGAACATTCCTAATCTTAATCAACCGGCTTGCCGCTGTCTTTTTTCGTATTTGTCTTTTTTTCTTCTTTCATTCGCTCTTTCCATTTTTCTGGTTTGGCAAGTTCAACAATTAAATAATCGTCTTTCTTGACCTCGGTTCCCGGACGGATATTTTGCGTAACAGCATATCCATATCCTTTCATGCTTGGTTGCAGATGAAGCAGCTCAACTACTTTCATAATATCGCGTAGCGACCAACCACGAATATCAGGCATTACTGCTTTCCCATTCGTCTTTAAGATGACTCTCTCCCCAGCAATGACGTCCTCTCCTGCTGACGGGAGCTGTGCCTCAATTTGTCCGCCATTGCCAATGACAATTGGAGTGAGCCCTTTTTCCTTTAACTCTTGTACCGCTTCTTCAACGGGTACACCGACATACGACTCGAGAGAAATTCCCTTTTTCTCTTCTTTCGTTTCTATCGATTTAGAAGAAGGGCGAATATTTAAATACTGTAAACTATTTTTCATGACCGTATTAAAAATCATCGAAACCGGTGCCGCCCCTGTTTCTGTGTACGACAGCTTTGGTTGCTGAACAGCAACATACATTAACAATTGCGGATTTTCTTTTGGAGCCATCCCCAAAAATGAGAAAATATAGTTGTCATATCCAGTTAAATAACCACCTTTTGGAGAAGGAATTTGTGCGGTTCCCGTTTTTCCAGCAACCTGGTATCCTTCAATTTGGTAAGGACGACCTGTTCCATTCTCCGAAGTAACGACCGTTTCTAAGATATCCAAGACTTTTTGGGCCGTTTCTTTCGTAATCGGTTGGCCTACCACTTCCGGATGATGCTCGACAACGACTTTTTTTGTATCAGGGTCAACGATGCGATCGATGACGTATGGCTTCATCATTTTCCCACCGTTAGCAATCGCGGTTGCCGCTTGAATTTGCTGAATCGGAGTAACCGATGTTCCTTGTCCAAATGCTGTTGTTAATTTTTCAATGGGATATTTATAAACGATGTTACCAACAGCTTCCCCCGGGAGATCAATTCCCGTTTTCTCATGAAAGTGAAATCGATGCAAATATTGCAAAAAGCGATCTTCTCCTAACTTTTCTTTCACTAAAATCGCAAAAGCAACGTTGGACGAACGTTGGACACCTTCATTAAACGAAATCGTTCCCCATCCAACTCTATTATGGTCACGGATTTCGTTTGGTCCAACTTTGTAAGATCCGGAACGGTACAGCTCGTTTCCATTGTAGACCCCTTCGTTAATCGCGGCAGCAAGCGTAAATATTTTCATCGTCGAACCGGGTTCATACGGATAAGAAATCGCGTCATTTAAATAGTTTTCAATATTTCGTTTGTTCGGATCAAAACTTGGCCTTGTCCCCATCGCTAAAATTTCCCCCGTTTTCGGGTTGGCAACGATCGCGATGATTTTTTTCGGCTTATATTGCTTTTCGACTTGATTCATCGAATCTTCTAAAAATGTTTGTATTTTTTGATCGATCGTTAGATACACATTGTCACCATTATCAGGTGGAACGATCGTTTCCTTTGTATCAGGCAAACGAAATCCTTCCGAATCTCCGCGAAATGCGACATACCCATCTTTTTCGCGCAAATAATCATTTAAGCTTTTTTCAAGCCCCATTATGCCAATGGTTTCGTTTCCGCTTTTTTCTGTTTTTTGAGCATATCCAATGATATGGGATGCAAACGTTCCGTTCGGATAAAACCGCTTCGTATCACGGATAAAGCCGATCCCCGGCAACTTCAGGGCTTCAATTTTTTTCTTCAGTTCATAGCTAATATTGCGGCCATGTGTACCAAATTCAACTTGCTTAGCCTTCTTTTTTAAAACCCGTTCCACTTCGCTTACATCCATATCTAAAAGCGGAGCTAATTTTTTCGCCGTCATCTCCGGGTCAACGACATGTTTTGGGTGGCTTGGGTCCGTTGTCATTTTCGGATCAAGCACAGCCACTACTGTATAAGAAGGCGTATCTTCCGCGAGCGCTTCTCCATTCCGATCGAAAATGGTGCCGCGTCTCGCCTCAATCGTTCGTTTTTGCTTATATTTTTCTTCCGCTTTCGCTGCTAACACTTGGCCGTCAGCCACTCCGGTCACTTGCAGTTGAACAAACCGAGCAAATAATACAAAAAAGAGCAGGCTAAATACGAGAAATAATAGTGCTGCTCCTTTATGTGTATTTTTATGTTTTTTCGCTTCCATCCTCCATCATTCCTGTACAACTTTTACATTATTTTCGTTCAAGGAAAGGCCGAGCTCTTTCGCTTTTTGCAAAATGCGCTCGTATGTGCTTAATTGTTGCACTTCGACATATAGATCATTGTTATGCTTTTTTTGCTCTTGAATCGTTTCTTCCAGTTGTTGAATCTCTTTATTCATCTGATAGATAGCCACCTGGTTTGAAACAATGTGGATGGCCGCATAAAGCGCGAATAAGAGAAATGAGACAAAAATAAGCTTTTCTCCTAAAGTGAAGCGAATTTTTAATTTTCGCTTTCGCTTTACATGTGGACGTGTTGATGAATGTTGTCGCTGGTTTTCTTGAATTTTTACCGCCGTATTATTCATCGGTTTCTCCTCCTACTCTCTCTTATAGCTTTTCAGCGATGCGCAGCTTCGCCGAACGTGCACGATGATTTGTCTCTACTTCCTCTTCGGAAGGAACGATCGGTTTTTTCGTAATGAGCTTTAATGTTGGCTGATACTCTTTAGGAATAACTGGCAACCCCGGAGGAAGTTTTGGTCCTTCGCTTGCCTCTTTAAACGCAAGTTTACAAATGCGATCTTCAAGAGAGTGGAACGTAATAACGCTAATTCTCCCACCTGGTTTTAACAAATCAATCGCTTGGTAAACTGCCTCTTTGAAGGCCTGCAGTTCATCGTTAACAGCAATACGGATCGCCTGAAAAATTCGCTTTGCTGGGTGCCCGCCGCTTCTTCGTGCAGGGGCCGGAATAGCCTCTTTAATGATTTCCACTAATTCTCCCGTTGTTTCAATAGACTTTTGGTTTCGAGCCGCCTCAATTTTCCGTGCTACTTGTTTCGAAAACTTTTCCTCCCCATAGTGAAAAAAGATGTGTACTAGTTGATCATACGACCACGTGTTGACAATGTCGTAAGCAGTTAGTGACTGATCGCGATTCATACGCATATCAAGCGGCGCATCGTGATGGTAACTAAATCCGCGCTCAGGTGTATCGAGTTGCGGAGAAGACACCCCCAAATCAAACAAAATACCATCTACTTGATCAATGCCATACTCAGCTAATTTTCTTTTTAAAAAACGAAAATTACTTTTAATAAACGTCACTTGCTTTTCATAGCGTGCTAACTTGGTTTTCGCATGCTCTATTGCCACATCATCTTGATCAAACGCAAATAATCTTCCTTCTTCTGACAGTTGTGAGAGCAAATATTCGCTATGCCCTCCACCGCCGAGTGTACAGTCTACATAAATTCCATTCGGTTTGACTTGCAATCCATCAACCGTTTCTTTTAACAAGACTGTTGTATGTTCAAACACAGTCTCACCACCTTTATCTTTCATGCTGTCTATGTAAGTGACCGTCTATTTATTATATCGTAAAATGAAACAAATTTTTAGGTGTTTTTTGTAAAAAATCGTCTTATTGTGTTTATTTGTGTCGCATTCCGTCCAGAAGTTCAGCCAATGAGAACGAATATTCGTTTTACTTTTATTTCCACGAATTGTTCTTTCTGTACTATTCTCGTTTGTAAAAAAAAATCCTGTATGAAACAGGACTTTTCTTTTCGACGTTTTCTGTTAAATATAAACAATTTTATGCGTGCCATTCCACGTATATGTTAAGCTCATCAATTGGTCAATAATATCAAAACCATATTTGTTTATGTAATAAAAAATGTTCCAAATTCGCTCCTGTGGCGCTTGATTCGGCAATAACGACGTTTCGATGCGGGCGAATTTTCGCAGCTCGATTTCATATTTCTTTTCAATGGCACGTTGCAATGTTTGCTGAAGAAAATCGATTTGCGATTGAACAAGAGCGGCATTCTTCGTCAATAAATCTGCTAAACCGCGGTCAATCTCCATTCCGATTTCCCTCAATGGTCGATGAATTGTCTCGATATCAGCTTTCGCTTTAGCAAACACGTCACCAAGCGAATAATCCACTTGACGCGATAGCCATTCCTTCTTCGCCTGTTCGGTGCGACCGTGCAAAACATCAAGAACCGTCAAGCCAACCTCGTATAAATCTGTGTGAATTGATCGCTCCACCATGGTTATATGGAGGCGCGGAACGACAGGCGGCATTGTATACCCCAACAGCGCAAACGCTTCTCTCAATTCCGCCCAATACGCAATTTCTCCAGGTCCTGCAATAAACGCTAAAGTTGGCAATAAAAATTCCTGCATAAGCGGCCGTGTCACAACATTGTTACTTAATCTGTACGGGTTCGTTTTTGCTAACAATATTAACTCATCTTTTGATACAACGATGTCACCTTTTTTGCTGCGGAACATGCCTTCTTGCCCGTCACATTCGAGCAACCACCGCTCGCGGCCATCATAATAAAATAAATTGGCTGATTGCGGGGATACCTCAAGTGTTTTTTCATAACCGATCTGCTTTAGGCGATGTTGTTGTTGCAAGACCGCCGTTGTGATTTCATTATGTCTCTCGATTAATGTGACGAAAAAGTCGCTTTCGATCTTCCTTAGCGCTTCATCAGCAGCGTTAAGGACAACCAACCCTTCGGAAGCGAACAGACGCAACACAATGAAAGCAAAAAAATCAACAAATGTTTTCGCCTCATCTAAACAACGCGCAAGAAAATCGAGCATTTCATTTGTCGTATTGGTTTCCCCATACGTCTCCACAATTTGTTGAATCCATTGTAAACAGGCTTGTTGATCAATAGGCACCTCCGCGACCATCCTCTTTTCATGAACAGAATGCGGGTAGGTTCGCTTTTTAATTTTTCCTTCTTCAACAACATAAAGATGATCAACTTCAGCGATATCGTGATCCTCTCCGGCGATCCAAAAAATCGGAACAACCGGAACTCCTAACGCCTTCTCCTGTTCTTTTGCTAACTTCAAAATCGATATGATTTTATAGATCGTATAAAGCGGCCCCGTCAATAAGCCAGCTTGTTGCCCTCCGACTATGACAACACTAGACGGATCAAGCAGCTTTTCGATATTTCGCAATGTTTGCGGACTTGCTTGAAACCTCTCATGATAGGAACGCAAATAGTTGACTAACTCACGACGCGGATACGTTTTGTCTTTTAGTTCACGCACCCGCCTCCGAAACACATCCTCTTCCTGAAACGAATAAACGAATCCTGTTTCGAGCGGAAATGTCCCATTTATATAATCTGTTGCTAACGGTGTTGTTGCTGGTAAAGAAATTTCCCACATCTCCATGTCTGTAAACTCCCTTTCTCGTTCTTGCTTATTTTCCTCCCATGAGTATAGCATTTCTTTTTATAAATGAAAAAACATGCGCTCAACCAATTATATATTGCTAGATACGCGCATAATCATTCCATAGACAAGCAAGCTGAAATAAAGGGAGAAAAATAGAAGAAAATTAAACCGCCAAAACAGGCGAAATACGACTCTCATATGTAAATCTCCTTTTTTCTTCCAATAACCAATGGTAAACAAAAAATTTACCACCAATAGAAACATCACAATCGCCCATAAATACGATTTGCCCCAAAGAGCCATAATTAAAAAATGAACAGCGGCAATAAAAAAAAGGGTTGATACATTAATGGCGAAATAAAACGCTCGTTTCTTTTTCTTTACCCACTTTCGCGCCAGAACATAGGTGAGAAACAATGCAAGCAACGGCATCGTCACCAACGCCGCTAATACGTGAGCAACGATGTCACCCATTCCCCTTCCTCCCTTCCAGTCCTTTTATCGCATAAAATAAAAATTGACTAAGCGGTGTCGGAATGCCGCGTTCCTGTCCTTTCCCAATGACATAACCTAAAATCCCGTCAATTTCA
The DNA here is from genome assembly GCF_013761245.1 of Thermaerobacillus caldiproteolyticus. Classification (GTDB taxonomy): domain Bacteria; phylum Bacillota; class Bacilli; order Bacillales; family Anoxybacillaceae; genus Thermaerobacillus; species Thermaerobacillus caldiproteolyticus. The sequence goes on from NZ_JACDUT010000002.1 coordinate 160,910, forward strand.
GTTTTCCGTCCTTGTTCAATATCTGTTAACATCGAAGAACGGTTGCCCGCCGTTTTTCGACATATGCTAACGATATGTTCCCACGCTTCTTGTTCATTCGGAAGCGCTAGCACCGTTTTGATTTCGCTAAACAATAGTTCCATCATTGTTTGATATTCGTTCACTTCAAGTAATTTTCCGTTTTTGACACGCAATAAGGCAGTTAACGGATTAATTACAGCATTCACAACGAGTTTTTTCGTTAACATTTCCTCCCAATCATCCGCATAGTGAAACGGAAAGTCAGGAATCGGCGTCATCAGCAATTGCTCGGCTTTTCCAAGTTCTCCTTGAAACAAAGAAAGAATCGTTTTGCCCATTCCAGTATGCTCAACAGTGCGGTCGTCATGTTTGAGGGCTCCATGCTCGACAACCCCCAACACAATGTTCCGCGTTTTTAAGTGTGACAATAAACGCACATGTCCCATTCCGTTTTGCAAAAAGATGAATGTTTCCACGCCCGATAGCTGTTTGCATCTTTCAATGACATAGGCAACATCGTATTGCTTTACAGCAACGATGACAACATCATCCGTGAGCAGTTCATCATCCAATAGCTTAGCACGAATTGAAATCGTTCGTTGCTGGCCTTGTTTGACCAGAGAAAGCCCTTGTTCATTCAGCACATTGGCTTGCATGTGCCGGCGTGTATATACTGTCACGTCATATTTATCATGCAAATACGCAGCCGTTAGGAGGCCAATCGCTCCAGCTCCAACAATTCCTACTCTCATGTTTCTTTTTCCTCTCTTTCCTCCAATCCACTCCCATGCCTATTTTATCAAATCATAAATCTATACGTTAATAGAAAAAAGCTGATCTAAATCGATCAGCTTTTCCTCATTACTTTTCGATTTTTTCAAGATGCCCGTTTCGCTCTAGTTGAAATTTTACTTTTTTAGCATGTTCATCTTCTTCTAGTACAACCATTTTTCGTGCTCGCTCCATAATGCCAATGAGTGAGTTGTAATCTTCTTGAATCGTAGCTAATTCTTTTTGTAACACTTCTTTTTCAGCTTGTAGTTTTGTCACCATTTGTTGCAATTGTTCCATATCTTTTTTTAACGCTCGGTTCTCGTCAACGATTCGCTGGTAGTCAACAGCCGCTTGTTCATAGGTTTGCAGGAAAGCGATGACATCTGACCATGTTAATCGTTTTTGAGAGGCATCAGCTGCCGATATCAACCCCTCTGTGCCACCTCTAGCTACCGTTTCTTTTTTCTTTTCTTTCCGTTGTTTTTTAGCTATTTCGATCGCCTCTTTATATTGCTTTCGCACATATGAATTCCAGCGAAAACCGCAAGCAGCCGCTGTCCGTGACAAGCGGCGCCCGACTTCCTCAAACGCTTGAAGCTGTGTTCCCCCTTCACGAATATAGTGCAATACGGTTTCTGCTAACAATAAATCTTCATCTTGCGTCCATGCATCTTGACGTACACTCGTCATGCTTCTTCCTCCTCTAGTCGCTTTTTTCACTATATTTATGCGACTAGTAGAAAAGATAGAAGGAAAAAATTATGATTTATCCAAAAAAGCACGTACCGCTTCTTCATGTTCTTCCGACTCCCACAAGATGGAACAACAAGTGATTTCAGAAAAAAATCTAGCACGAAACTCATCGTTTTTCCACTTCTCCACTGCTGCTCGTTTATATGCTCGCAAAACAGAAACCGTCTGAGCTAAATACGGGGAAAGCAACTTACGGCACTCTTCTGTTATATTTTCTCCGGATAAAAGAGAATGAACCCAGCCATACTCGTACATCGTTTCCACACTCATATATTCCGCTCTCAGCAAAATATCAAGAGCCCGCGTATATGGCAACTTCTCAAATAACATCGTCGCCCCGCCCCATCCGGTTGTGATCCCTAATTTTCCTTGAATAAAGCCGACTTTGGCTCCCTTCCTTGCATAGCGAAAATCGCATGCAGTTGCCAGTTCGCAACCACCACCCACCGCCGTACCGTTAATAAGAGCTACTGTCGGCTTAGAAACGGTTAATAATGAATATAAAATCGTTCCCATTTTTTTTAGCATATGATATGCTTCTTCTTTCGCATGCAAATGGTGAAACTCACTTAAATCTCCACCCGAACAAAACGCTTGATCACCAGCTCCTGTAATGACAAGAATTTTTACTTCATCGCTCTTTTCCACCATGCGAATCGTTTCTTGTAACGCGTCCATGACCTCGTAGTTAATCGCATTTCTCTTTTCTTGTCGATTAATGGTAAACCAGACAATCCCGTTGCGATCGCGCTCTAACAAAATCGCTCCCATTTCCTCTCCTCCCTTCTCCTATAATTTTGGCAGCAGCTCTCTATTTTCCTTCTTAAAAAATAAGAAAAGCACACGCTTCCCCAATTCGTCATCTTGGCTCCCATGACGGGCAAATATTCCTTCCACATAGAAGTGGCTTGCACTTCGGAAAGGGCTGGCTTAACCTCAGGGCTCTCAAACATTACTTTTCAAGTTATGATTGGCGCAAATTTTGCATTAATACCGCTTCAAAAGCGAACGTAATTCGGACGCTAGAATTAGACCGTTCACCGCAAAAAAGAAGCAAACTATAAATGATTCTGATATGAGCAAAAAAACAAGCACAAGGAGTCGATTCCTTGTGCTTGTTTTCATCATTATTTGTTTACCACTTCTTTTCCTTTGTAAGTTCCGCAAACTTTACATACGCGGTGAGCTAGTTTCATTTCACCGCAATTTGGGCATTCTACCATGCCAGGTACTTGCAATTTGAAATGCGTACGGCGCATTCTTTTTTTCGTTTTTGATGTTCTTCTAAAAGGTACAGCCATTCTTTCCACCTCCTTAATAGGATTTAGAAATATCATGAAGGCCGGATGATGCCGGTACTTCGCTTACTCTTCTTCCTTTTTGTCAAAAAACTTCGCTAAACTAGCAAGGCGAGGGTCGATTTTTTGCTTTGCTTGCTCTTCAGTAATGACTTCCCAGCCAGCTCCCGACTGTGGCGCCCCACCTTGTACGTTTTCTTCTTCCGAAAATACTTGTAACGGAATCTCAAGGAGAATCAGTTCTTTCACAATCGGCAGTAAATCTATCGTTTCTCCTTCAATCAAATGCGTATCTTCATCAGTTGTCACATCATAGTCATTGAGAAAAAATGTTTCTGTCGTATGAATTGTAAACGGATAATGGACATCGACTAACGTACGGGAACAAGGTAATACCATCGTTCCTTCAATCGTCAAATGAAACGTAAATTTCGTCGCGCCAATATCCACCCTTCCTTCGACATGAACGGGTGAAATCTCGCGAATGAGATTGTCGATTTGCTTTAAATCTGACACATCCACTGTTTCGTGAATCGCTAGTCCTTTATTTTGCAACTGATGAAGTTGATGAATAGACCATTTCATTAAAATCACCTCAAGGCAACAAAGAAAATTATACGTTCCCTTTCCCTGTTTGTCAATATTTTTTCTTTACAGTATAATTGTTGTCAGTTTACTTACAATTTATCACGATTCGACGAAAAATACTCTCTGTAGACATGAGGGGGGGAAGAGGAATGAAAGCGGTTGGAATTGTTGTTGAATATAATCCGTTCCATAACGGTCATTTGTACCATCTGCAAGAAACAAAAAAACAAACCGAAGCCGATTGCCTCATCGCTGTCATGAGCGGGAACTTTTTGCAGCGTGGTGAACCCGCGCTTGTTTCCAAATGGACGCGGACGAAAATGGCTTTATTCGCTGGGGTCGACCTCGTGATTGAATTGCCTTATGCATTCGCTGTGCAGTCTGCGGAAACGTTTGCGAGTGGAGCAGTCGCATTGCTTGCTGCTTTATATTGTGATGAAATTTGCTTCGGAAGCGAAAGCGGAAAAATCGAACCCTTTATTGAAGCGGCTAAAACGCTTTTAGAGAAACAAAACGAATATGATATCTACATTCAGCAGGCGCTCCAGACAGGGATAAACTATCCGCAAGCGAACACTCTAGCTTGGAATCAATTACATCTAGACAAACTTGATGTCACAAAACCAAACAATATCCTTGGTTTTTCCTACGTCAAAGCGATTTTAGAACAACATCATCCGATCGTTCCGCGCACCATTCCGCGCATTGCTGCCTGTTATCATGATGAAACGTTTTCCCATCCGTCGATCGCCAGCGCCACAAGCTTACGAAAAGCGCTGAGCGGCTCTATTGAACGCCTTGAAACGATTTCGTCGTACATTCCTTCATACACAAAGCAACTGTTAGAGCAATATTATTTCACATACGGCACATTCCATGATTGGGAACGTTATTTTCCTTTTCTAAAATATCGCATCCTGACAATGGAAGAAAGTGAGTTACAGCGTATCGCTAATGTCGATGAAGGGTTAGAACATCGATTCAAACAGGCAATTATCGAGGCGGAAACCTTTTCTCAACTTATGACTTCGATGAAAACAAAACGCTACACATGGACACGCTTGCAGCGAACGTGCACCCACATTTTAACCAATTTTACAAAAGAACAAATGGCGAAAATGAAAAAACCGACTTACATTCGCTTACTCGGCATGAGCAGCAACGGACGGCGTTATTTACAGACAATCAAAAAACAGCTATCATTACCGCTCGTGACGAATGTATCACGGTTAGAGCCTCATCCGATTTATCAGCAAGAAAAAAAAGCGGTATTTGCCTATACCGCTATTTTTCCAGAGGCGATTCGCTCAAAAGCGATAAAAGAAGAATATGCGACCCCACCGATAACTTTATTTTAGTTTTTCTAAATAACGAAGCGCGTCATCAAACGTATCGACGGGAACAATCTTCATGGTTGTCCCAATTTTTTTTGCCGTTTTGAGCGCTTCACGGTAATTGGAATTTTTTGCTCCATGCTCATTTGGGGCAAAGAAAATTTCGGCTCCTGCTTCATGAGCAGCGACGATTTTTTGTGAAATTCCGCCGATCGGTCCCACTTCCCCGTCCATATTGATCGTGCCTGTTCCGGCAATTTTATGCCCCTTTGTAATATCTTCATTTACTAATTGATTATAAATTTCCAGCGAAAACATCAGCCCTGCAGACGGTCCACCGATTTTCTCGGAATCAATATGAACAGGAGGATTGGTTTTAATATCATAATCATCCCCAAGCGATACTCCTAGCCCGATTTGCTTTGGTGATTGTGGAAATGGCGCAAGCGAAAGCGTAACGGTCTTTTCTTTTCCATCCCGTTCAAATGTCACATGAACACGATCACCTTTTTTCTTTGTGCGAATGTAGGTAATCATCTGTTCTGATGTTTCCATCCGTTTTCCGTCAATTTGTTTGATGCGGTCGCCCACCTTTAAAAATGACTGCGCCGGCATATTCGGCAAAACCCCCATGACATAGACGCCCCGCGATTGATAAGAAAACGGTTTTTTAGCCTTTTTATACGCTACGGTAATCGCGGCTTCTTTCGACTGCTCCATCAATTGAAGTTGACGAAACGTATATTCTTCATCTGTTTCTCCTTCTTGTTTAATTGCTTCAAGCGGATACAGTTCATAATACGGCCGAACGTGCGCTAGTAAATAAGAAAAGAGATTCGCCCTGCCCATTCTGACCGTCGTTAACATAAAACTCCCTTTATCGTGATCCCCATTCTTGACATGAACAAGCGGCTCAAGAGCTTGGGCTGTTCCCGGCATCGTCACGTAATAAGGGAGTTGGAGAAAAATGAAAAGAAATGCCGCGATAACTCCAAACAAAAATGTAATCACATACGTTCTCTTTTTCATGAATGTTGCTTCTCCTTCCAATGTTCAATGGCTTGACGAATTTTATCAATTTGCTTGCGAGCTTCTACCTCGCCAATCTCAATAATTTCTTCCACATGTGTAAATGCGCGCGAACTATATTGTTCCACATGCGGTCGAATCATAACATCCGAGGCGATTTCGCGACAACGGGCAAGCTCATCTTGTAAAATATCAATACTTTGTAAAATGACATCAAAAATAGATGTAATCGGCTCATTCACTTTGACATGTGAAACATCGACACCAATAACAAGATCTGCTCCCATATCGCGAGCAACGGAAACAGGGATGCGGTCAATCACTCCACCGTCGACTAACATGCGTCCATCGATAACTTCGGGAACAAAAATGCCCGGAATGGAAATGCTGGCTCGCACCGCACCCACGACATCACCACGACGAAAAACAACCTTTTCTCCTCTTTGAACATCCGTCGCCACAATAGCGATCGGAATCGTTAAGTCTTCAATGTTTTTTCCTTTGGTTAATAAACGAATAAATTCTTTAATTCGTTTCCCCGCTATAAGCCCCATCTTGGGGATCGCTACATCAATGTAATCATTTCTTCTAAACGCTTTCGCTAATTTATATAAGCGATCAATGCCTAATCCGCTGGCATATAATGCCGCCACAAGTGCCCCCATACTGCTTCCTGCTATATAATCAATCGGAATGCACTCCTCCTCAAGCACTTTAATCACACCTAAATGAGCGAATCCTCTCGCTCCCCCCGAGCCCAATGCCAAGCCGATTTTTGGATTCACGTCTGTCTCCCTCCGTTCGCAATCCTTTTTCATCTTATGGTCTAAAATGATCCCCTATACTCGTATATTAAACTATATGAGGTTGTACATCGTACTGAGAGAAAGGGGAGAGCGCATGTGAACAAACTTCGTGATCGGGAGGCAAACCGCATATGAAGGAAAGGGCAAAAACAGTCTTTTTAGCTTTAGCTGTAACATTATTTGCAGCTTCGCTCATTTGTTATCCGCAACAATCGCTCGAAGCGTCGATCCGCGGTTTAAATATGTGGTGGGAAGTCGTTTTTCCCTCGCTATTGCCTTTCTTTATTGTCTCCGAACTGCTCATCGGCTTCGGAGTTGTCAATTTGCTTGGTGTCTTATTAGAACCGCTCATGCGCCCGCTGTTTAAAGTTCCCGGTGTCGGCGGCTTTGTGTGGGCAATGGGAATGGCATCTGGCTATCCCTCAGGAGCAAAACTAACCGCTCGCCTTTATCAAGAAAAGCAAATTTCTACCATCGAAGCGGAACGACTTGCTTCATTCACTAACTCGTCGAATCCTTTATTTATTTTCGGGGCGGTTTCCATCGGATTTTTTCATAACCCTCATATTGGAATCATTTTCGCCCTATCGCACTATATTGGCAACATCTGTGTCGGGCTGCTCATGCGATTTCATGGTAAATCTCATGAAAAAACGAGCAGCAAGAGAGACACACATCCTTTTTCACTTCGTACCGCTTTTCGCGTGTTGCATGAAACACGCCTAAAAAACAAGCAGCCTCTAGGAAAATTGCTAGGTAACGCCGTACGCTCTTCTATTCAAACATTATTAATGATTGGCGGGTTTATTATTCTCTTTTCTGTCATTAACAAACTTCTATACATGGTTCATATTACAGATCGAATCGCTTTTATCCTCCAATATATTCTGAACATATTTCAACTTCCAAAAGAACTCAGCATCCCTGTTATTTCTGGACTATTTGAAATTACGCTCGGCACCCAAATGATTAGCCAAGTTGAACATGCTCATTTGTTAGAAAAAGCGATTGTAACAAGTTTTATTCTCGCATTCGGTGGCTTTTCTGTACAAGCACAAGTGGCGAGTATTCTTGCCGAAGCTAATATTCGGTTTCAGCCGTTCTTTATTGCGCGAATGATGCACGGCTGCTTTGCTGCTTGCCTTACATATTTATTATGGAAACCGCTCTACGTTCATTTTGACACAGTCGATAAAAGTATGAGAGCAACACCCGTATTTTTAACCAATCATGCTCCTATATGGCTATTGGAATATTGGCAATTTTTAACCCGTTATGGCCCGCTGATTACTATTATTTGTTTATTTGTTTACGTATTATTACTCGCAACAAAATGGCGAAAAGAAATCGTTCAATAAAGAGGCTGACTCAAAAGATCGCTCAAAGGCGATCTTTGTAAGTCAGCTTTCTTTTTCAAAGTCCCTATCATTGATCAGAACAGGATACAGCAAATTTTTGACGAAGCGCCTGCTCCACAACGGGTGGCACAAGTTCGGAAATGTTGCCGTTATATTTGGCCACTTCCTTTACGATACTTGAACTTAAAAACGCATACTGGCTGTTTGTCATCATAAAAAATGTTTCAATATTTTCATCCAACACACGATTCATCGAAGTAATTTGCATTTCATATTCGAAATCGGATACCGCACGCAACCCTCTTAAAATCGCATTGGCGTTTTTACTGCGGGCATAATCGACAAGAAGACCGTGGAATGACTCAACCGTCACATTCGGAAGTGATTTTGTTACCTCTCTTAATAATTCCATCCTTTCTTCGACAGAAAACAGCGGTTTTTTAGAAGAATTATTCAGCACTGCCACATACACTTGATCAAACACCTTTGCACCGCGCTTAATAATATCTAAATGTCCATATGTTACCGGATCAAAACTTCCCGGACAAACCGCAATGCTCGCCATGTCTCTAATCCCCTTTCTCTTCACTCACATAACCGTAAATCGAAACCGCGGTAATTCCATAAATTTCATGTTTGATTTTCGCTACATTTTCGATGTGCATTGGAAGCTCGATATCGTGGGCATGTTCAGCAATAATCATACCATCTGATTCAAGAAGCGAATGTTGGGCGATAAATGAAATCAATGATGCCAACTTTTGCTCTTTATAAGGCGGATCGAGGAAGATCAGTCGAAATCGCAATCCGCGTTTTACAATCGCCTTTAATGCTCGTTCCGCATCATTTCGATAGATTTCAGCTTGTGCAGCTAATCCACATGTGTTTACATTTTTTCGAATCGTTTGTACCGCTTTTATATCATGGTCAACAAAAATCACGCGATCTAATCCACGGCTTAATCCTTCAATTCCAAGACCACCGCTACCACCAAATAAATCGAGGCCCATTCCCCCGGAAAAATAAGGGCCTACCATATTAAAAATCGCCTCTTTCACTTTATCGGTAGTCGGTCTTGTTGACATACCTGGAACCGCTTGCAACGGTCTACCTTTACACTTTCCAGAAATGACTCTCATCATCCTCACCACGTGTTTGACATTTTGCCATCCCTATCCTACCATAAACTTCTCTATAATACCACTTTGTCACGTTGCAAATGATCATAATAAACAGTTAAACATCGGAAAAAATCGCATATCGAATGTATATAAATGAATTCATTGGTCATAATGAGTAGTGACAACATCCATATGGGTGTTGTTGCCAACCACGGAGAAGACTTACGTTTCCCCATAAGTTCTTCCTCCGGTTTCTCCTCTCCCTTTTTTCCTTTGGCTTACGCGTTCCTTTTGATGCGCGGGAACAAGTAAGCGTAAAAGGCCCCTGCAGGAGACTGCAGGGATTTTTTTTCAACTATGTCTTGTTTACCTTACGATCCACTTACATAAACGTCACGAGCTGTTTCTTCTACATAAACAGGGAACCATTGCTGTATTATAGAAGCGCTCATATACAGGGTTCCCCTGATATCGCGAACAAGAATCGAAGATGTTCCGAATGTATCATTCCCTTCCATATAAAGCGAAGAATTGACAAAAAAACGCCAACGATTATATTGTTTCTCAATAAAAACCTCTGCACCAGAACGTTCGACACGATACCCTAGTGCACGCATTACTTCTACAATCGGTAATAAAATGTCCTCGTTTTGGATGACGACGTTGCTCTGTTTCAACGGAACATTATTTACATATAACGTTCCTTCTTTCGTCCACAAAAGAGGAACGGATTCCCCTCTTTTAACAAAATCGCTAAAATATGTTGTTCTTTCTCCATACGCCTTACTTAGTGCTGCATCAAGCATATGCGAGGTAACTCTTTCCCCTTTTTGTTTTAAAACGAGACGGAAAAACGCTGTTTTTTCTTTCGTTGTTAGTTGCTCATCAAAATGATGCAAAATCGCTTTTGCTTGTGGTGTGGTAGCCTGTTTTCCGATGGCTAATGACGTTAGCATATCGGCCACCCATTCATTCATCGCTCCATTTGGTAAAAAGTAAGAGGCATAGTAAGAGCGTAGATATGGCGCTTCCATCAACGTAAGTGATTCCGTCTCCGGAACGACCATAAGTGTCGGTGAAATATGTTTGTCCGCAAACTTAGAAAAAACAACCGTCAACGAAGGAACATGAGCGAAATTCCTTGCTTTCGAGGCATTCCAGTCATTGATACTCACGTTGTTTCGCGCATACACTTCCACATTTCCGTACTCTTTTTTCTCCACTTTCAAAGGTTCAAAATAAAGCGGAAACGAAACAACTTGTTTTTGTGCCCATACATACAACGTAAACCACTCGCGCTCTAAACTCCCTATAAGCGGAGCACCGGCTATCCATGTTCCATTTTTTCTTGTCAAATCAACGAGCTGAACATGGAAACGCTGCGGTTGTTTCGAAAGAATTTGGACTGACCAATGTTCAAGCCAGAGTGGCTTCGAAGATGATGGCAATGGAATAACATAGCGAAATTCAATTTGGTCACGGCCGTCTACGTTGATACGCGATGTTTGATTTCGCTGAGTAATCGTACATGCTTTTCCCTCTTCGTCTGTACACGAAAGATGTTTTGCCCTATCTGGCAGTATGATATCGTATGATTCGTCAGCTAACCCTTTTATCGTCTGTGTAATCTCAAGGTGATTAGCCACACCGCGAATATCGATATCGTGAACAAGCGAGGGTACGTTGTTTTCCTTGCTAGCCTGTGTATAATCGTGCCACTGCCAGTAAACAGCCACACCACTAATTCCTAGAAGCAAAAAAATTGTCATCAAAGTCCCTCTTACCATTTCAGGCTCCTCTGCTGTATTCATTTCTTACTGATAAGATACCAAAAAATAAATGGATCGTCATAGAGAAATTGCACAAAATGTCGAATTTTGTTCAGAAACATTTTCATTTTTTATAATCAATGATAAAGTAATAAGGTAGAAAGGGGGACATGACATGATTCAACGCTTTATTGAGCTGGGGGAAGGGTATTCGGATATTTATGAACTCATCGAACTGGCCAAAGCAAATCGCCATCGATTATCAGGACTTTTTGCTCTCCACACGGTAAAAAACGGACAAGCAGTAACGTCTTGTGTCGTGGTTCTGCATCCCACTGATCCGGGAGAGTTTCAGCCTTTATATATTTGTCGCGAGGGCATTCCTAATCCATATGTCAAGCCGAATAAACGATACGAACTATTTGCGGAATTAGCGAAAGAACTGGGGCATGAAATCATTCACTTGGAAGTAAAACCATCAACATTTTTTGCAGAAGTTGACCTCTATTACCAGCATTTAATCGGTATTATGCGAATGAACCGATTCATCCCACCACTGCAATAAAAAAAGCGGAAGCTCCCCAATTTCGCCATTTGCCTACGTCCTGTGGGCAAAATGGCGAAATGTTTCCATCCTAGCTCCCACAATGAGTAATGTTACCTGCGAGACAGCTTGTCACCCCGAACTGCTTAAACATCGCATTTCAAGTCATAATTTGCGCAAGTTTTGCATCATGCCGATTCAAAAAATAAATTGGTCGAGCGCTTGTGCTAGACAGTTCGCCTTTTAAAGTTATACTTTTCTTATCTAAAAAGGCTGACTTTCTAGAAGAAAGTCAGCCTTGCTCTATGGAATAACCTAATTTGTAATCATGTTCCTTTTCATGATCTCCTTTTGATTCAAACTCCATTTTCAAAAATGGACGGTAAGAAGGTTCTACCTGCTTCACAAATGGCAGTGAAGAAATCTTTTTCATGATGTCATCGACCTGTTCCATATCACAATATAACACAACATATTTCAACCGCTTGGAGACGTAATGGATATTACCAAATTTTCTTAAATGTTTACTTTGTTTTAGTGAATATAACCAAACAATAATCCCTTGACGTCTTGGAAACATACACCCATTCCCCTTTTTGTCATTGCATTTCGACATAGATCTATTTTATGTTTATGTGCGACAGCCGCAACTTCCTCCTGCGCCGCACCCGCCTGAACAACTTGATAATGAAGTGAAGTACGGATTTCCTGTCGGCACTTTGATTTGCTCAGATACAGCTTTTCCAAGCAACACGCTAATTTCATCTAATAACGATTGCAATGCGTTTTCCGCTTTTTTAAAAGCGGCCACCGTTTCATGAAAATCAAGCTCCCTTTTCACCTCACGTATCTCTTTCATGACCGTGTGGTAATCAGGATGATATTTGCCAAAGCGTTGCACTTCCTCATATCGCTCTTTCGCTTTTGTAAAACGTGCAATAAGCTCTTGGGCAACGCGATCACTCTTTAATCGTTGCAAGCAGTGGCGATATTGCTCGGCTAATTCGGACTGAACAATCATTTTTCCCAATAACTCGGCTTTATTTAAAATCTCGAGCCGCTCGAGCGTTGCAATCATCACGTGAATTTCGCACCTCCAATATAATCATATCACGAGAACAGTAAATAAGAAAAGCAAAGCGGCAAGTTTGGCTGTCAAAGTTCACCATTGAAGTGCTTGACACCCCGGAGCAAGCTGATCGGGCGCTTGCACTAAACAGCTCTTTTAAACTTATACTTTCTTATCATTAAAAAAAGTCTGACCTATTTGTCAGACCTTCCTTGCTAAGAAATATTCACCTCAAATTCATGGGACAAGCTTGATTTCCTCCCACCATCATCAACGAGTTCTAATCGAATCGTATGTTTTCCTGTAGGCAATCCTCTTATCACAAATGCCGCTGTAAACACTTCGTTAATTTTCTTTCCATTTAAGTATACATCGATATGTCCAGCACCTTTTTGAAATGTAAACCCGGTAACAATACACTCAACAAATACGTCTTTTCCCTTTATTTCATGTTTAACATGCATCGGACTGGTGGGCTGATGCTGAGAAACGACCGGAACAATTCTATTCGAATTCGTTTCTGGTTCTGGCTTATCATTTCCGCATGCTGTCATTATTAAAAGAAAAAATAAAGAGAATACCGTTATGATTCGTTTTCGCAAAGACATCACTCCTTTACGAAGTAGTCTTTGCGTTTTTTCAAAAATTAATCGCGCATCTCTTGAAGCATATGAAGCATTAATGAAGCCATTTGCAACGAATTGACTATTTTTTCTACTTTATGCGGAATTGTTTGTTCATAATAATGAAGGGCGGCAAGCTCGAACGACTGTAGTTCGTTTGGAAAGCGTGAAAGCGTTCGATACCAACGCGGCTGCTCACGAATAAAATTTTTTAACATCGCCTTTGCTTGAATATACTGCATAACTTCCTTTCTCATCCGCTAATACCTCTAGTCCTTTCGAAATGAAAATGGATGTTGGTCATGGGGAAGAGTCCCTGATGGCTGAGATTGCTTCATTCCTTGAAACTGTCCGATGACATTTTGAATGGCCGTAATCGCTTGTTGAACATTAGCAATATGTTGTTGCATTTCATTGACATCCATATTTTTTATCGTTGACACAATTTTATTGATAACACTGTTCATTTTTTCAGTTTGGTCAACTTTTTCATTCTTTTCATTTTTATACTTTTCCCAAATTTCATCATCTTCCCCGAACAAATACCATTCCTCATAAAACTCTTTCCATGTTTTTTGACCGTTACGCACTTCTTGAATAATTTTCGGATGTTTTTTGACAAACCGTTTAAATTTCTCTACTGAAGGATGTAGATTTTTTGCCACACTCCCTCTACCCCCTCTTGTTTAATCAACACGTATCTATCATATACTATCAAAAAAATGCATATGGCGTGCGCCCATTTTTCGATACGATGTGAGCAAAAATTATTTTTACTATATGACACTTCCGCTAAGGAGCAAGCTGATTTCTTCGGAATCAGTGGGACTCTTTGAAGTAGACGGAAGTCCATTTCCGACATCCGTAGTTCTCAAAATGCAGAGTGTGCCATTCCTCCTCCCACAGCACTTCCGTAGGCTAATGACCCATAGCTTACGTACCACTGCTACAGGCGTTTTTCTGTGTATCGAGCCATTAGGCTGTCTAAAGACGGTCCTTTCTCAATCAAAACCGGTTCATCCCAACGCTAAAGCCGATGGACTTTCTCGGCTGTTTTCTGTAAAGAAAGGAATTTTATCACCGTTGGCTTCATCTCGGAAATATGCACGAAAAAACCCAGGGCAAAGAAACGATTAAGAACATTCAAGAGAAAAAAGAACGATATTACCATGATCATCGTATACAGGAAGATCCTTTGTTATAATATGGAAATGGAAAATGAAAGCTTGAATGCAAATTCCAATTATCGATTCGTCCCCAAGCCCTTTCTTTCGCATCGGTGAAACGATTATTATTATGGGGGATTGAAAAAAACGGATTGCCGCTAGTCACTTCACTACCACGGTTTAAGGAAATTTTGTGTATAATATTTGTCAGCCACTCCAACACCGAGATGGGTAAATTGTCCGTTTAATAGTGTTTCGCGATGACTTTTGCTATTTAACCAACCTTCAACAGCAGCAATGGCATCAATATGCTGCGCAGCAATATTCTCACCGGCCATCTGAAATTTGATTCCTGCTGATAACAGTCGATCTTTTAAATCACCGCGGGTCGGTGATTCATGAGAAAAATACCTGTTTTCCTTCATATCTTTACTATGCTCATAAGCAACTTGTGCCGTTTTCTCGTGCCAATGCAGCGGCTTTACGCCATAGCGCTGGCGAATCACATTCGTAATATCAAAAATCTGGTAGGCATTAGCCATTTCGACCTTCTTTCGCTCTTCCGGTGATAAAGGCGATGCAGACGGTAAAGTACCTCGATAAACAAGTTCATATGGTCGCAGTTTTACGAGCGTTTCTCCATTCATTAACCGAATACTGGAAACTTTTCCGGTAAAACGATCAATATAAAGTTGTACATAGACGTTAGAAACTTTTACAATCGGCTGGGAAGCGAGATCCTGTTCCGATAGCTCAAAACGGTAAGTACCCGTACGCAATGATACATCTACATTCGAGGGTATCGGAACTTTGTTAAATACTTCTTGAAGCGGTTGACCGATTCGAAATGGCTTTACATTGACTTGTTCTCCACAGGTAAAAGCCGTCACAGCGCGACCAGCCCTGATGCCGATTTGCAAATACGTGTTAGCATGTTTATTATAAATCCACCACTTATAACCATACGCTGAATCATCGATTCGTGTTGGCTGCCCGAATTGTTTTTTTACATCTTCTTCCGTTTTTCCAATAATAGTCAAAAGACCGTTAACCACCTTCGGCTCTTTTATTGGATGATCCTTTGTCTCGCTCTTTTGAGGCGGGCTTAGCGGTGGTGTTGCGCTCGGAACAAAATAGTAAAATCCTATGATAAACAATAAAATAAACAAAAACCATTTCATAGGGCAACACTCACTTTCCTCATAAAATCCCTTATTGTCATTATATCCGTTTTTTTCGAGTGGACAAACGTAAAAAACGAAATTCCCCTTTTTACAAGGGGAATTCCATTCATCCAAACATCGTTTTTATCTAGTGCAGCTGGTTCTGTTCCGAAATTTCGCTTAAAGCACGACCAGCCCTTTCATCTGAATAGCGGTTCGTTGCTAAATCACCAAGTGAAACAATCCCGACAAGCTTTCCATTCTCGACAACAGGCAAACGACGAATTTGATGTTGTGCCATTTGCTCTGCCGCCTCTTCAACGGATGTATCCGGTGATACCGTAATCAAATGTTCACTCATTACTTCGGTAACCTGACTAGAACCTGGTCGCTTCTCAGCTATTCCGCGCACTACTAAATCACGATCAGTAATCATGCCAATTAATTGACCATTTTCAACAATAGGAATCGCTCCGACATTTAAATCTCGCATTTTTACTGCCACTTCATATACGTTATCAAGCGGTGTACAACACTCTACATTCGTTGCCATTACGTCACGTACTGTTTGCATTTTTTCCTCTCCTTTTCATCACCTATTTGCCAATGAACATTTGCGTCCAATAATGTCCGTAAGAACCGCCTTTGGCATAGCCGACGCCGATATGTGTAAAGTCTTTTTTCAAAATGTTCGCACGATGTCCCGGACTATTCATCCAAGCATTGACTACTTCTTGTGGTGTACGTTGACCAGCTGCAATATTCTCTCCTGCTGTACGATAACTAATTCCAAAGTTTTTCATCATCGTAAATGGTGAACCATACGTCGGTGAATCGTGCTGAAAATAATTTTTATCGCGCATATCCGCTGATTTATAGCGAGCGACCCGAGCTAATTGCCAGTCGATTTGTAGTGGCGGCAGTCCGTATTTAGCCCGCTCTTGGTTCGTTAAACGCACAACTTCGTTTTCAATTTGTTTGACATCGTTTAAAATCGGAACATATACTTTTTGTCCAGGATAAATTAAATTTGGGTTAGGAAATTGCGGATTGGCTTCAATAATTTCCGATAACCCAACTTGATAACGAACAGAAATTTTCCATAAAGTATCCCCCGGTCGGACAATATATGTAGTTGTCCCTTGACCATAAGCATTTTGTGGAATACTTACACTCAATAACATCGCACTAAACAAACATGCCAGCAAATACTTTTTCATTTTTTACTCTTCCTCCTTTCTCCCTTTAGTTTCACCAAAATAATGAGCGCATATAAATTTTTTTATTATCACCAATAATGAAGTATTGATTGAAAGTTGAACGCTTTCATACTATTATAAATGAAGAGGTGTTTCGTTTTTCCATTTTTCAGGACATTGTTTGTTTGATAGGAGGAATATAAGATGAGATTTGAAAATACTGGAATCGAAAATCAGACAGCGGAATTATCTCGTTTAGACGATTTAATGGAAGAATTAGGATTTGTAAGAGCGGGCCAATGGGATTACGAACGAGTTACATACGATCGAAAATTTGAAATTAAAAATGACGTTTATTATCTTCGCGTTCAAGGCTACGCTATTGAGGGTGATGTCGATTCCCGCTATGCGCTTATTAAGTTACTTACCCCAATCCTTGGGAAATATTACTATCCACACGGCGTAGAGTATGGCGAAGACGAAAACTTCCCTTCTTCATTAGTTAATCAATGCCAAAATATTTTAGCTCAAGTAAAAGAGGGGCTAACAAAAATTCAAAACGCATGAGAAAATCTCATGCGTTTGTTATAAGTCGTTTGACTATAAGATGCACATGTTCTACGGTAAAAGGAGTCATTGCTGCAATTTCGTCCATAATCTGCTTTTGCAGCTCTGTACATAGCGGAATAATGGAAGCACCGTACCTTATTGCTAATGCAATCCTCACCGTGCAGCAAGAATGGGTATGAAAAAAAATCTCCACCGTCGTTTCTTCCACAGCAATCTCGCTTTTTTCATTTAAACACATCATAATAATTGTCAATAATGTGGAGTGGGCCACACTCGGTCGCCGAAATCGAACTGTTCCCTTCATTCCTCCCCCTCCATACCGTACAGATGGTCGAACAACATTTTTATATTTATATGCACTTTGCTATTCTTTGTTTACTCTAGAAAATAAGAAAAGGGCAAGCGTTCTGCTAGGTGCAGTGGATCAATATTCTCTGCCTAGCGTTTCAGTCTACATTTATACTATTTATAAGGAAAAAACCCGACACATTTCGTCGGGTTACTAAAATCCTAAGATCGCTTTAATCATGGAAGTTGTTTCGCCACCGTGATAAAACACATAAAGAAGCAAATATACAACTACGCCAGTAATCGCTGTAAAAAACCAAATCACACTCGTAATCGGACCTAACCGTTTATGTCTAATGAGATTACTTTTTAATCCTGATAAAATCGTAACAAGGCCAAAAACAGCTCCAGCCGTCGCTAAACAAATATGAAATATTAAGAAAATGGTGTAGTAAATTTTGACGCTTTCGGGACCACCGAAGCTGGTATTCCCAATAAATACGGTTCTTGATACATAAATGATAAAAAACAATAGCGCAAACAACGCTGCCCATAACATCACTTTTTTATGTGCTTCGATTTTTCGTTGGCGTATTAAATACCATCCGTACCCCACCAACGCTGCACTAATAACAATACAGCTCGTACTAATCGTCGGCAAAATCGGTAATGAATGCTCCATACCTTTTCCTCACTTTATCTTGTCATACTATTAACGTATCTTATTTTAGTAAACATTCCATGTTTTTTCAATAAAAAATCTTGTACATCCGATAGGTGAAAGACAAATGATGCTTATGATTCAGAAAGATGAGACGATACAGCAGTTTCCAATTGTTCCTTCTCGCGCTCTTTTTGATACCATTCCATAAAAATGAAAAAGAGCATCGTCCCATACACAATTTCTTGAATAATTTTCATAAGTACTCCGCCGAGCTGCTGATCATGAATAAGCGGCATTGAAAGGAACATCTGCGGTCCCGTTAATTCAAGAGAAGCTAATGTTCCGGCCGGAACGCAAAGATGAAGCGCGTTCAGCCATGTTTGCGGATCGTAGTAAGTCGCATATAGCGGCTTATCGGCGAAAATAATTAATGCGCATGCGGGTGTGATCAAGATACCGTTTGCAAAAATATATACGACCTTTTTAATTCCCGTAAGCGTCTGCCAATCAGATAATTTATTAACTAAAGGCCACCACATCATGAGTGCCGCAAAGAAAATGACTGTTGTAACTGCAGCGTGTAAAAATATATTTGTTTTAACAATATCGAAAATGAACGGAACGTGATAAAAAGAGAAAAGCGCATTAAATAAAATAAGTGAGATAAGCGGCTTTGTAAAAAATGCGACCGTTCTCTTTACCGCTTTTATACGAAACATACGCTCAAACATCCAATTTGGAATTCCTAAAATGAGTAACTGGGGAATAATTAAGTTTAATACCGCCATTTGTGTCATATGGGCACTAAACATCAAGTGCCCCAGCAAATCAAGCGGCGAGCCTTTGCAAATATAAAGCAGCACAATGCCCACGACAAAGTATGCTTTCTGCTTGTTCGTTGGTGGTCCTTCGTTTGTAAAACGAGTGCGCCAAGGCCCCACTATCATAAAATACAGCCATGTAATCAGCAATAGCGATATAAGGAAAAAGGGGCTCCATAGCGCAACAAAACCAAACATGCTTAATGATATCATGGATATTTTCACCTCAATTCTTTCCCTTTCATTATACTACACTCATATCGTTTGTCTATTGTTAAGCGCTATCAATCAACCTGCTTGCACAATAAAAAAGGAAATCAGCAAAAACTGATTTCCTCCATTATTTATTACCACCAAACAATCGTCATAAACGCCCAAATCGTCAAAAATGCCACAAACACACCGGCATAAAGAAACACTGACGGAACTTCATGACCTTTATGGCTCATATGCATAAAATAATACAATTGAAACGCAACTTGCACAGCTGCAAGAAGAAGAATAAATGGAACTGAAAACCAAGGTGAAAATTTGTCATAGCCAACCGCAAAAAATGCAATAAGAGTTAAGAAAATCATCAACACAAATGAAATCACTTGGTGTTTCATATCTTCCGCATTTTTCTTGCGGCGATACGCTAAGTCCACATTTGGGTTTCCTGAATTTGTATGCTGTTCCATACAATCACCCCACCATTCCCATTAAGTATACAACCGTGAAAATGAACACCCATACAACGTCAATGAAGTGCCAATAAAGGCTTGCTACATAAAACTTCGGTGCGTTGTACAGATTTAAACCACGCTTTGCGTTGCGAATCATAAGCGTCAATATCCATAATAAACCAAAAGTTACGTGAGCTCCGTGCGTACCAACTAGCGTATAGAAAGAAGAAGAAAAGGCACTTGTTGAAAATTTAAATCCTTCATGCACATACTCATTGAACTCGAAAATCTCTAACCCTAAGAAGCCTGCACCCAACAGTACCGTAACGCCAAGCCATAGTTGCATTTTCTTAAAGTCAAAGTTTTTCATGTGATACATCGCGTAAACGCTCGTTAAACTACTTGTTAATAACAGCATTGTTGCAACAAATACGAGCGGCATTTTGAATAATTCCTCTGCAGTCGGACCGTTAGCCGTTTTATCCCGCAACGCTAAGAAAGTGGCGAAGAGGGAGGCGAACATTACTGTTTCGCCACCCAAGAAAGTCCAAAATCCGATAAACTTATTTTTCCCTTCGAGGGTTGCTTTTTCAGGCGATGCAGGGAATGTTTCAGCCGTTAATTTTTCTTCAACGTGCATTATGCCTTAACCCCCTTGTTTTCAGCTTCAAGAATCTCTTCTTTATGAATATGGAAGCCATGGTCATCGATGACTGAACGTAAGAACATGGAGCCAAGCGTAATCAATAAACCAGCGATTCCTACGAACAAACTCCAAGAATGCTGCTTATGATACATGAAGCCAAACGCTGCAATAAATAAACCAAGCGAAATGATAAACGGTAAAATTGAAGGGTTAGGCATATGAATATCACCAAGCGGTTCTGCTGGTGTTAAGCCTTTTCTACCTTCCATCTTCTCTATCCAGTAAGCATCTAAACCACGCACAAGAGGAGTTTGTGCAAAGTTATATTCTGGCGGCGGAGAAGCGACTGCCCACTCAAGCGTACGTCCATCTCCCCATGCATCTGCATCCGCTTTCTTTCCTTTTACTGTTGTAACAACAATGTTTATTAAAAGAACAACCGTTGCTGTTGCCATGAAGAACGCACCGATCGTACTAATTAAGTTGCCCGTTTCCCATCCTTGGCCAGGTAAATACGTAAATACGCGGCGTGGCATTCCCATTAATCCAAGGAAATGTTGGATAAAGAATGTTAAATGGAATCCGATAAAGAATAACCAGAATGTTACTTTACCAAGCTTCTCGCTTAACATTTTACCAAACATTTTTGGCCACCAGTAATGAGCGCCTGCCAAGAGTCCAAATACGACCCCACCAACGATTACGTAGTGGAAGTGTGCAACGACGAAATAGCTGTCGTGATATTGATAGTCTGCTGCTGCTGCCGCGTTCATAACCCCCGTTACTCCCCCCATAACGAAAGAAGGGATAAACGCAACCGCATATAACATCGGTGTTGTAAAGCGGATGTTTCCGCCCCACATTGTAAATAGCCAGTTAAAGATTTTAATACCAGTAGGAACTGCAATCGCCATTGTAGCAACTGCAAAAATTGCGTTTGCTACTGGTCCTAAACCAGCTGTGAACATATGGTGAGCCCACACCATGAATCCTAAAAAGCCGATTAATACAGTTGCAAATACCATTGAAGAATATCCGAATAAACGCTTTTTAGAGAAAGTCGCAAAAATTTCCGAGAAAATACCGAATGCTGGTAATACTAAAATATATACTTCCGGATGACCGAAAATCCAGAATAAGTGCTCCCAAATAATCGTATTTCCGCCCGCAGCCGGGTCAAAGAAGTTTCCGCCAAATAATCGATCCATCATCATTAAAATTAAACCAACCGTCAATGGCGGGAACGCAAATAAGATTAACGCAGAAGCAACGAATGTTGTCCAAGTAAACAGCGGCATACGCATGTATGTCATACCTGGAGCACGCATAGTCACGATTGTTACAAGGAAGTTAATACCACCAATTAATGTACCGAACCCTGAAATCTGTAAACCTAATACGTAAAAGTCAATTCCGTGTCCCGGTGATTCTAATGATAAAGAAGCATAAGATGTCCACCCCGCATCAGGAGCACCACCTAAAAACCAAGAACAGTTGAGGAATACACCTCCAAAGAAAAACAACCAGAAGCCTAATGCATTTAAAAATGGAAACGCAACGTCGCGTGCACCAATTTGAATCGGTACAACGGCGTTCATCATCGCAAACACGAGCGGCATGGCTGCCAAGAAAATCATTGTCGTACCGTGCATCGTCAAAATTTGGTTATACAGTCCGCCGACTACGAAATCATTATTAGGAACAGCAAGCTGGATACGAATAAGCAGCGCTTCAACGCCACCCGCTAGGAAGAAAATACCACCAGCAATTAAGTAAAGGATGGCGATTTTTTTATGGTCAACCGTTGTAAGGTAGTCCCATATTACGGCACCGACACCCTTTTTACGAGCTAACGTACTCACGATTTAACCTCCCTTTTTATATAAATCCCCTTCATTACTCGACTTTTAGACTCATTAAATATTTCGTCAGAGCATTAATTTGCTCATCAGTCAAGTTTCCATATGTACCCGCCATTTTATTCCCTGGTTTCACACTATTAGGATCTTTCAACCATTTTTTTAAGTTGGCTTCAGTATGATCTAAAATACCAGCAATGCGTTCGCGATCGCCAAAGTTTGCTAAGTTTGGCGCCGTACGAGCTTGTTCTGGGCGCTTGTCAACCGGAGTAACGGCATGACACCCAATACAGCTTTTATTGAAGATTTCTTCACCTTGTTTAGCAACTGGATCAGTTACAACAGGCTTAGCGTGTTTCATTTTTTCTACCCATTGATCAAATTCTTTTCTAGGCAACGCTTTTACTTTAAAGTCCATTAACGCGTGCGACGGACCGCAAAGCTCCGCACATTTTCCGTAGAAAATACCGCCCGCTTTGTCTGCCGCCTTTTGGTCAAATTCTAACCAAAATTGGTTTTTATTCTCTGTGTTTGTATCCATTTTTCCGCCGACGGCTGGAATCCAGAACGAGTGTTTTACGTCAGATGATTTTAAGTTAAAATACACTCGCTGGTTTGTCGGAACAACTAAATCTTGGCTTGTAATAATGCCGTAGTCAGGGTATTCGAATTCCCACCAATAAAGATTCGCACGAACATTGACCACAACGGTATTTTTGTCGCGCTTCTCCTTATTCATTGGCTTCACATCAGCAAGCTTAAATGTTGCAGAAACCGTCGGAACTGCCAAAATAATTAAAAGTAAAATCGGAATGACAGTCCAAATAATTTCAAGCTTATGGCTTCCTTCCACTTGCTTTGGAATTTTCTTTTCTTCACCTTTACGTTGCCGGAAGCGAATGACAACGTATACAAAGATAATCGTGACAACAATAATTACAAGAACCATAATGGCCGTACTGAGCAGCATAAGTGAATACTGCATATGTGCTACTTCACCGGCTGGCTGAAGCGTCGATAAAAACGGCTTGCCACAGCCAGCTAATAGAAGCGCCATTACACTAAAAAGAGAAAATAAGCGCCAATTGAGTAGCCATTTTTTCATAGCCTAATCAAACCCCTCTTTCTTTAAATAAAATATATAAATTCTTTCTCTGAAGTATTAGAAAGAATTATAAACAAGCTTTAGTCAATCGTGACAATGACCATCGTAACAAATAAAATTGTTAAATAATTTAACGAATAGATAAACATCCATTTTGCCCATTTAATGTCATCTTTCATTTTAAATCCGTAAAGTCCTAAAACAAGCCAACCCACATTTAATAACGTAGCAATGATTAAAAATGGGACGCCTAGAGAAAACAAATAAAATGGAAGTGGCAATAAGCAAGCAACCCAAACGACAATTTGCCGCTTTGTCATCGCAAAACCATGAACGACTGGCAACATTGGAATTCCTGCAGCGCGATACTCCTCGCAACGCTTCATCGCCAAAGCTAAGAAATGAGGTGGCTGCCATAAAAACATTAGCAAGAATAAAACGAGCGGAACCACATGGAAGTGCGGGTCAACTGCTGTCCAACCAATCACAGGAGGTACCGCACCAGAAACGCTCCCAATCACTGTATTTAACGTGTAATTCCGCTTAGACCACATCGTATATAAAAATACGTATGTGATAACGCCAATCAATCCAACGATAGCTGCTGTTACCGTTGTCATTAACAAGCTAAGCGTTCCCACGACCGTAAGAAGAATGCCTAGCCATAGGACACGCTTTGGATCCATCGTTCCTGTAACAGTCGGTCTTGTTTTCGTCCGCTCCATTAAATGGTCAATATCGCGGTCGATAAAGTTATTTAAGCTACAAGAACCAGCAATGATCAGCGCAGACCCAAAAAGGGTGAAAAACACGATCTGAAGGTTTTCTAGAAAACCTTCTCCCATAAAATAAAAAGCTAGCCATAAACCTGTAAACGTAGTAATTAAATTAGAATTGACAATTCCAATTTTCACAACAGATAAAATTTCTTTCCACACATTTATATGCTCGTGAGGACGTTCATTCGCTTGAACAGTCGCTTCATCGATTGCTCTCGGATTAGCCATGATTCATTCCTCCTTACTGCAGCGTAAAACCATTGCGCCGACTTACCAAAAACTATATATCTTACCGTATTGTAACACATTTTTAAATGAAACGTGTTGTCTCTATATATTAAATCACATTTTCTTGACGAATTGTGAATTTTTTTTGAATAATTTGTGTCAAATTTTCGTAGCAGTGGAAATGGCACGTTATAAATAATAAAAAACGAAAGCGCTTTAATTATATATTTCATTAATATTTCTAGCAAACTTATCGGCAATATTCAAGATTTTTCAATATAATTAAGCGGAGATTTGTTTTTCCAGCAAGATATATTGTAAAATGGTGTTGATTTATGCTAATGTGTTTGGCATAGCTAAACCTATACCTTACTAGATTATTGACATCATTTCGATTTTTCTATACAAGAAGGTGAAGATTTTGCAGCGTTCATTAAAATGGTTTTCCTTATTAACGACATTGGCGATGTTATTTGTGCTGATTGGAGGGGCTTTAGTAACAAAAACTGGATCTGGCATGGGGTGTGGTCGTTCTTGGCCGCTTTGCAACGGCGAGCTTATTCCCTCCACAATTACTCCCGAATTAGTCATCGAGCTTAGCCATCGCGTCGTGTCCGGTCTAGCCGGAGTGATGGTGCTCGTATTATCGGTTTGGGTATGGCGCGCGATTGGGCATATTCGCGAAACAAAGTTTTTAGCGATCGTTTCGTTTGTTTTTCTCGTCCTTCAAGGTTTAATTGGCGCAGCAGCTGTCGTATGGGGACAGTCTGGTTTTGTTCTTGCCTTACATTTTGGAATTTCGCTTATTTCGTTCGCCTCTGTGTTCTTATTGACATTGTTAATTTTTGAAGTCGATAAAAAATTTGATGCCGAATCGTTAGTCATCGATTCAAAAATGAAATTTCATATTTACGGAATTATCGCTTATTGTTATATCGTCGTCTATACAGGCGCGCTTGTGCGTCATAAACATGCGAGCTTAGCGTGTCCTAGTTGGCCACTTTGCTCGAATACGCGCATCATTCCTGTTCAACTTCACGAATGGATTCAAATGGGGCATCGTCTAGCTGCTGGTTTGATTATCATTTGGATTTTCATTGCGACTGTTCGCGCCGTGAAGTATCATAAGCATCAACGCGTGATTTATTGGGGATGGATCGCTGCATTCATTCTTGTATTGTTGCAAATGGGAACCGGCGCACTCATCGTGTTTACAGAATTGAATTTATACGTTGCCTTAGCGCATGCCCTCTTTATCTCTTGTTTATTTGGCGTACTCAGTTATTTAATGCTGCTAGCTGTACGCAGCAAGCGCAATCAGCAACAACAACTGTCATTGAAGCAAGAACAAGAGGTACAAACCATTTCGTCAATGATTGTAAAATAAAAAAAGCGCTGGATGTTTCCAGCGCTTTTTTCTTATCCAGCTCTCCGCTGCCAAATGACCTCCCTCTCGGCGTCAAACACCCCTGCGGATGAAGAACATTTATCTTCAAGGAAGCTAGGATAGCAACATTCACCGCTTACTCGCAGGACGTGGCAGTATTAGGAAAAACTGAACCGCTTTCTCTTTTTTTATTTTGTCAGCTCAATCAGCAAATCACCTGTTTGAATCGCATCTCCATTTTTCACATAAATATCTTTAATAATTCCAGAAAACGGTGCTTGCACCGTCGTTTCCATTTTCATCGCTTCTGTAATCATCAAATGATCGCCCTTGTTTACTTTTTCACCTTTTTCCACTAACACTTTCACGACCGTTCCCGGCATAGTTGCTGCAATATGATTTGGATTCGTTCGATCTGCTTTTACCCGCTCGGCAACGGCTGACTTAATGCTTTCATCGCGAATGATGACTTCACGCGGTTGTCCGTTCAATTCAAAATAGACGACACGCGTGCCATCCGCTTGCGGCTGACCGATGGCGACTAATTTGACAATTAGCGTTTTTCCTTTTTCAATTTCGACTTCAATTTCTTCTCCGAGCCGCATGCCATACAGGAACGTCGGCGTATCAAGAACGGAGATATCACCGAATTTTTCGACCGTTTGTGTATATTCAAGAAATACTTTCGGATAAAGGGCATAGGCGATCGCATCAAAATCCGTTACTTCCCGATCTAACGTATGGAACAATTCTTCTTTAATTTTGTTAAAATCAACTGGCTCTAACAATTCTCCCGGTCTGACCGTAATCGGTTCACGCCCTTTTAAAATGATGCGCTGCAACTCTTTCGGGAAGCCGCCGTGCGGTTGTCCTAAATACCCTTCGAACATTTCGACGACGGAATCCGGAAAATCAAGCGTTTCCCCGCGCTCATAAATATCTTTTTCCGTCAAATTGTTTTGCACCATATAAAGCGCCATATCCCCAACGACCTTAGAAGACGGTGTCACTTTGACAATATCGCCAAACATATCGTTAACGCGGCGATACATTTCTTTTACTTCATCCCAACGGTCTCCGAGTCCGACAGCTTTCGCTTGTTGCTGAAGATTGCTATATTGTCCGCCTGGCATTTCATGCATGTATACTTCCGTATGCGGAGCATTCATGCCGCTTTCAAACTCTTGATAAAACTTGCGAACATCTTCCCAATAACGAGAAAGTTGTTCTAGTCCATTAATGTCGATATGTGGTGCGCGTTCTGTTCCTTCTAACGCGTAATACAACGTATTGGCACTTGGTTGCGATGTTAACCCTGCCATGGAACTAACGGCCACATCAACAATATCGACTCCCGCTTCAATCGCTTTAGCGTACATATAAATGCCGTTTCCGCTCGTGTCATGCGTATGAAGATGAATCGGAATGTCCACCGTTTCTTTTAGCGCAGAAATAAGCACATAGGCCGCTTGCGGCTTTAACAAGCCTGCCATATCCTTAATCGCCAAAATGTGTGCACCGGCTTTCTCTAATTCTTTTGCCAACGATTTATAGTAATCGAGATTATACTTTGGACGCGCCGAGTCTAAAATATCCCCGGTATAACAAATAGCTGCTTCCGCAATTTTTCCGGTTTGTCGAACCGCATCAATCGCAACCGTCATTCCTTTAACCCAGTTTAAACTATCAAAAATGCGGAAGACATCAATGCCGGCATGGGCAGACTTTTCGACAAACTCGCGAATGACATTGTCTGGATAGTTTTTATAACCAACTGCATTGGCCGAACGCAGCAGCATTTGGAATAATACATTTGGAATTCGTTCACGCAACTTCAATAAGCGGTCCCATGGGTCCTCTTTTAAGAAACGATAAGCAACATCGAACGTTGCCCCACCCCACATCTCAAGCGAAAACAAGTTTGGCAATAATCTTGCTGTCGGTTCTGCAATATGAACTAAATCGGTCGTCCGCACTCGCGTTGCCAACAGCGACTGATGCGCATCGCGGAATGTCGTATCTGTTAAAAGCACTCGATTTTGCTCTTTAATCCAAGCGACAAGCCCTTCAGCGCCTTTTTCCTCGAGAATTTGTTTTGTTCCGTTTGGTATCGGCTTAGAATGGTCCACTTTTGGAATACGCGGCTTTTCAAAGACCGGTTTCTTTTTCTTGCCGATTCCCGGAAATCCATTAACCGTTACATTGCCGATATACGTAAGCATTTTCGTACCACGGTCTTTCCGTCTTGGGAAAACAAATAATTCCGGTGACGAATCAATAAATGATGTGTCATACTCTCCTGATAAAAACTTCGGATGTTGAACGACGTTTTCTAAAAACGGGATATTTGTTTTAATGCCACGAATACGGAATTCACGCAAGTTACGGAGCATTTTTCTTGCCGCTTGTTCAAATGTCAATGCCCACGTAGATAATTTTACAAGCAATGAGTCGTAATATGGTGTAATGACTGCTCCTTGGAAGCCATTTCCGGCATCCAGTCGGACACCGAATCCGCCGCCAGAACGGTATGCCATAATTTTGCCGGTATCAGGCATAAAGTTATTTAACGGATCTTCTGTAGTGACACGCGACTGAATTGCATAGCCGTTAATGCGAATATCCTCCTGTTTTGGAATGCCGACTTTCTGGCTATGAAGCGAATGTCCTTCGGCAATGAGAATTTGCGACTGGACGATGTCAATTCCTGTAATCATCTCTGTAATCGTGTGCTCGACTTGAATGCGAGGATTCACTTCGATAAAATAAAACTGGTCGCCAGACACAAGAAACTCTACCGTTCCTGCGTTCACGTAACCGACGTTTTTCATCAATTTGACTGCTGCTTCACAAATGTCATGGCGCAGCTTTTCTGATAGTGAAACGCTCGGTGCGACCTCTACCACTTTTTGATGGCGACGCTGCACGGAACAATCACGTTCATATAAGTGGACGATATTTCCCTCATAGTCCCCAAGAATTTGCACTTCAATATGTTTCGGTTTTTCAATGAGCTTTTCGACGTAAACTTCATCGCTACCGAAAGCGGCTTTTGCTTCCGATTTTGCACGCTCATACGCTTCTTTTACTTCCGCCTTGGAGCGAACAATCCGCATTCCGCGTCCCCCGCCACCTAAAGCAGCTTTGATGATAATCGGATAGCCGTATGCTTCTCCAAAACGAATCACTTCTTCTAAACTAGGCACCGGCCCATCGCTGCCTGGAATGACAGGGATTCCCGCTAATTCCGCTTGATGGCGCGCTTTTACCTTATCGCCGAACATATCTAAATGTTCTTCGTTTGGTCCAATAAAAATAATTCCTTCTTCTGCACAACGTTTCGCAAATTGAATATTTTCTGAAAGAAATCCGTAGCCCGGGTGAATCGCATCGACGTCATGGGCTTTTGCAATTTCAATAATTCCCTCGATATCTAAATATGCTTCGATTGGCTTTTTTCCTTCGCCAACTAAATACGCTTCATCGGCTTTATAGCGATGGTAAGAGCCGGCATCTTCTCTTGAATAAATGGCAACTGTTCGAATGCCGAGCTCATTACACGCACGAAATACACGAATGGCAATTTCACCGCGGTTTGCGACAAGTACTTTGTTGATTCGACGAATTTTCATGACACTTGCTCCTCTCCCTTCTTTCTAATAAAACTATAACGGTTTTTTCAATTTGTAAATACGTTTTCTAAAAAGTCAGACCTCTTTTTTGCAATTTTTTTGTTGGATTCATAGGTTTTGCGTTTTCTTTATACTTCGCTTCATACTTCGTAAACATCGATACGTTCACTAATACACCGAGCGAAATCATAAAAAGAACGAGAGAAGAGCCACCATAACTCACAAGCGGCAGCGGAACGCCAGTAATCGGAATCAGTCCTGTCACCCCGCCGACATTAATGAATGTCTGAATCCCGATCATCGCGGAAACACCAACCGCAATCAAACTGCCAAATGCATCGTTGCACTTTCTCGCAATCCATAATCCGCGTAGCACGATAAATGCTAGTAATCCTAACACAAATGTTACTCCAAACAGCCCTAATTCTTCGGCAATAATCGACATAATAAAGTCCGTATGCGACTCAGGTAAATATCCGTACTTTTGAATACTTTTCCCCAATCCGAGCCCCTTGATTCCGCCTAAACCGATGGCTATATAAGAATTGACTAGCTGAAACCCTTCATCATCAGCGTATTTAAACGGATCTAGAAAGCTATAAATACGCGACATGCGCTCTTTTGAAAAAATTTCATCTCCGATGAACGGGAAGAGAAGCGGAAAAACGACAGCCATAATCATCATAAAAAACAACAATTGTTTCCATAACAAACGGAAGCTCAATCCTGACGAGAGGATTAGGCAGGCAGCAATTAATAAAACAATCGTCGCTGTCCCGAAATCCGGCTGAATCGCAATAAGAAAACAAATAAATAACGTATAATAAATCGGAAATACTTTCGCCCGGGCTGGTTGTGATAGCCTTTTCTGCTTATTGGCAAATACAGCAGCCAAATAAATGATTAAGCCCAATTTTGCCAGCTCAGCCGGTTGCAGGTTAAAAAAACCTAACTGAAACCAGCTCGTCGCATTGTTCGCCGTATGACCGACGAACGCGACAGCAATCAAAATGACAGGCATTAGAAAAAAAATAAATTGCACAATTTTTTTGTTCGCCCATATTTTATACGGTACAATGAGCGCAAAGAAAAACCCGATCATCGCAATAATCAACCATATTTTTTGTCTTTGATAAAAATAATCGCTTGATACTCCAAAGCGAATAACGGCTGACACCATGCTGGAACTATACACCATAATCAGACCGAACGCTGAAAGCATAAAAATTGCAATAATTAAAGGGTAGTCGTAAGATTTTATAATTTTTTTCATTAACTGCTTATCCATCTTCCCTCTTCCTTACCCACTATTGTACTATAATTAATTCGTAATAAAGTTCGCTTTTCCTTCCAAAAACACAAAAACTCAAACGATTGTCACCATTTCAACCGTTTGAGTTAACGTTTATCATTATCGTACGCGTTTTTTCGTAGAGGCTTCATGAAGCGTCGAAAGCTCCCGTTCTAATGTATCAAGAAGCGCTTTCCCATCTTTTTCATCGACAAGACCTAAGCGAATCGCAAAATCGATTTCACGGGACAACCCAAACATTTGCGTATCAAGCACTTCTTCGTAAAGAGGGCATTGGGGCATTGTTAAGTTATCCATCTGTACTTGAATAAGCTTGACAATTTTATCCGCATCCGATTTTAGAAGCGCGTACGCTTTTTCACGGTAATTCATCGCATCATCTGTCACATCCATCCCTCCGTTCTCCCCTAATCCTTCTATAAATCTTAACGTGAAATGCGGAATTTTGCAAGATGAAAGACTTGTCACGAATGATTGGACATGACAAACGGCTTATTTATCATTATACTAAAAGCAGTGAACCGTATAGAGGAGGATCGCCATGGACTACATTATCCCCATTACCGGAAAAGTAAAATTCTCGATTACGCTTGATCCCGGTGTATGGATTTTCGATGACCGAAAAGTCGATTTGCTTACCTATTTTTCTGGCCAAAGCGAGGAAGAACCACAAGAAGAGGATGAAATAAAAAAGATTTCTGCTTATTGGGACCGTGAAATTCAGGAAGGAGCGGTATCACCGCCAACATTAAAGACAGAAAAACGATTTGCGAAGGAAAAAATCATTACAGGAACATTCGCCATGCCCCTTGTACCGTTTTTACGAAATGCTGAGCCTCTTCCAGAAGCAACGACGCTTACAATTGTAACAGAGCATGAGGAAATAACGATTCCACTTGAACAAGCATATGAAGCCATTCTTGGGTTTTCGAAAGACGGAAAACCTTTAAAGGAAGATGGACCTGTCCATTTTTACTTCGGAGATGGTTCGAACCGTGAGAAACCGATTACGCATGTGCGTCAATTCATTGTAGGCTAAATTCGGATGTCTCATCCACGATGAGACATCCGTTTTATGCATCTTACAATAAATCAGCGGCCAGCTGCGCAAGTCCAGAACGTTCTCCTTTAATAAGGCGAACGTGCCCAGCAATTTTTTGATCTTTAAATTTTTCAACGACATACGTAAGCCCATTATTATATTCATCAAGGTATGGATGGTCAATTTGTTCCAGATCCCCCATTAAAATAATTTTACTTTTTTCTCCGACGCGAGTTAAAATCGTTTTCACTTCATGTTTCGTTAAATTTTGTGCTTCATCGATAATAATGAATTGCTCCGGCAAACTGCGCCCGCGTATATACGTGAGTGCCTCAACCTCAATCGACCCCATTCCCGCTAAAATCGCATCTAATTCTCCCGGCTTTTTCGTATTAAATAAATATTCAAGGTTGTCGAAAATCGGTTGCACCCACGGCCTTAATTTTTCTTCTTTCTCGCCGGGTAAAAAGCCAATGTCTTTTCCGACCGGAACAATCGGACGAGCGACGAGCAATTTTTTATATGTACAAAGATCTTCTGTCTGCATCAACCCTGCCGCTAGTGCAAGAAGCGTTTTTCCCGTTCCGGCTTTTCCGACTAAGGTAACAAGCGAAACATCATCGCGCAGCAATAGCTCAAGCGCCATCGTTTGCTGAACATTTCGCGGGCGAATCCCCCATACATGTTCATGATGAAAGATGAGCTTCTTCACCTTTTTCCCTGTATAATCTACAATCCCAAGCGCAGATGTAGAACCGCCCAATGTATCTTTCATGATAATAAATTGATTCGGATAAAACGGGTGATTAGCAATTTCTGACAGAACCAATTCCCCTTTTTCATAAAAGCGACTTAAATGTTCAGCGCTTATGTATAGCTCGAGAAACCCTGTATAAATATGGTCAATATCGACAACACGATCGCTTAAAAAATCCTCCGCTTGCAACCCAATCGCATCCGCTTTGACACGGACAAGCGCGTCTTTACTTACTAAAATGACGGATCTCCCATTTTCTTTCGTTTGTTCTTCAAGAGACAAATTTTTTGCCACTGCTAAAATACGATTATCATTTGTTTTTTCAACAAAAATTTCCTGAAGCTGTTGAAAGGAGCGATGATTTAACTCGATGCGCAACACTCCACCGTTCTCTAAAGGAATTTTTTCATGAAGTTTTCCATTTTCGCGCAAACGGTCGATGAGTTTTGACACTTGACGCGCATTCCTCCCAATTTCATCCATATACCGTTTTTTCGAGTCCACTTCTTCCAATACAACAGCTGGAATGACAACTTCGTTATCCTCAAAGGAAAAAATAGAGTAAGGATCTTGCAATAATACATTTGTATCTAAAACATATATTTTTTTTCCCAAATTCCCACGCCCCCCTACTTAATTTATTTTTGGACGATCTGTTTGGACGGGACTTTTGTTTATATAGTATGAGGCAATGCATAAAGATAGAAGAATGTCTGCAAAATAAAGTAAAAAAATACAACCGAGGTGTAAAACATGAAGATTGGGCGTCAGATGCTTGTTTTATTTTTTATGATGGTTGCTTTAAGTGCCTGCAATGTCACTAATAAGCAAAACGAGGCAAACGAACGATCAT
Organism: Thermaerobacillus caldiproteolyticus; assembly: GCF_013761245.1. Lineage (GTDB taxonomy): Bacteria > Bacillota > Bacilli > Bacillales > Anoxybacillaceae > Thermaerobacillus > Thermaerobacillus caldiproteolyticus. The sequence continues at coordinate 194,133 of NZ_JACDUT010000002.1, forward strand.
TGGTTCAAGTGAAAAATACCGCTGATGAGAAAATAACGAATAAATCAGGGCAAGCGATTGCAAAACATCTTGCTACATTAGCTAATCGCGTGCCAAACGTAAACGACGCAACAGCCGTTGTCGTTGGAAAGTATGCGATCGTCGGTATTGATGTCAATTCCAACATCGATGCTTCACGGGTTGGAACCATCAAATATTCCGTTGCAGAAAGTTTGCAAAAAGACCCATACGGAGCTAATGCGATTATTATCGCTGATCCTGACTTATATGCACGGTTAAATAATATTGCCAAGCAAGTAGATAACGGCCGTCCCGTACAATCCTTTATGAATGAGCTTGCCGACATTGTCGGGCGCGTTATGCCTGAAGTTCCGAGCGATTTATTTAATCAAAAAAACGAGCAACCGACAAAAGAAAACGACTCACAACTAAACAAACGCGAAGAGCAGCAGTTAAACAATCGACAAGAACAGCAATCCAATGATTATTTGAATAAATAAGAGCTTAGCCGTCATCGGCTAAGCTCTTATTTATTACGCATTGCGTAAAGCGGCCATCACTTGATTGTCTAACTTAGCAGCCGCCTGAGCATCATATGTTTTCTCATACTTCGGTTCCACCGAAATTTTCGAACCGTAAAACATGACATCACGTACTTCGGTAATGGCCACTTCTACTAAGGCTAGCTTAAGAGGAACCCCTTCTATTTTTTCGACTTTAATGCTTGCTTTCCCACTAATCGAATACGTCGATTCGTTGGCGATAAGATTGACGACAATAAGCGGATTTTGTTGAATGTTTTGCACGATGCGCGAACGGTTATCAACGGCAAAATAAATGCGGTCATCACTCGGTGCGTAAATCCACGAAACTGCACTGACATTCGGGCCGCCCGTTTCATGGTCAATCGTCGCAATCGTGACAAACCGCTCTTTTTGTAACGCTTGGAATAACGGTTCAATCAATTTTGTTTCCACTACATTTGCCATGAAAAATCCCTCCAAAACGGTATTTATTTTAATGATATCTATTTTCTCCAAAAGTGGAAAGGAAAAAAGGGTTCGATCGCTAATAAAAAAGCGTGATATAATGAAAATAAGTTTATCAAACGATGAGGTGGACTAATGAGAGTAAAATGTGTGCTTTGCGATCAAATTGATGTCCTTGATGATGAATCATTGCTTGCGAAACGGTTGCGCAACCGCCCGATTCATACATATATGTGTGAGAAATGTTATGAACGTATTGCCGAAAAAACAAAAGCGCGCCTGGCAACAGGAAAATTTCGGGTTTATCGCTCCAAAACATCTCATGATGAATGGTAAAAAACAGGTTATAGAAGGTAGCGCGACATCATATTAGGGCTGGTGTTAAAGGCGGTCCAACCGCTGACCAAAATTCAAGTATATGTGAATATCGGTTTTACTCTGGTTCTTTGTATGGTTCCGAGTACATCGAATTTTTCTTTTATTACTTGTTTCTATTTATTTTGGAATTACATTTACGTTGATCGTTGAAAAGAAACAAGCCGCTCTTTTATGAAAAAACAGCTTATCGCATTTATGCTGATAGCTCTCTTGGCTTGTTCAAAAGAGACTCCTAAAATCGATGACATGCGCGCTCTATTCGCTGGACAATTGCACACCTTTTATATACATTTAGCCGTGTGCTGTTCAAAACAACATAAGCACCACCGTTGATGTCAATAATTTCGTACAAAAAACCGAGCTCGTTACAGCTCGGTTTTTATAACGGATAATTCATATATTTTTCAGGTTCACGCTTGATTTGCTCTAGCATTACATCAATAAGCTCGGCGGGAAAACGAGTTGTTTTTCGCTCCTTCTCCTTATCATAATGAACGATGTACATATCTTTTTCTTTTTTCACGGTCATGTTCGTGACATGAAAATCGTTCTTCAAAATTTCCACAAAGAACGCAGCTGTTTCTTGAGCAGCCTGATCATCAGGCCGCTCATTCGCAACAACTTGAATCGTCAGCCAATTATAAAGGGCATCTTGCAGGGACTTCATCGTTTCACCGCCTTATCTCTGCGTTTGCCTCTCGCTTTTTCGCTTGATGAAGACGAACTTTATAAATGATTAAGACAAGCGCAGCGACAACCAATCCTTCAGCAACCGGTAAAAACACAGCAAAAAAGGTTAAAATTGTACATCCTAACGCCAGCAACACATAAATAATGACGTTTTTTAACAACGGCAGCTTTTTGGCAAATCCAAGGCGGTACACAATAGCCGAAAGAATAAGAACGGTAACATAAAGAAACCACATCCCTTGTTCGGGATGCGTATGAACTTTATATAATGAAGCAAAAAAGGAAAGCCGGTCAACCACATTCATCGTTTTCCCTCCTTATTATTTTATTTTGCTTGCTCCGCTGCTTTCTTTTTCTTCGCAAGCTTTTCCCGCTCGTTTTTATCTAAAATTTTCTTGCGCAGGCGAATCGATTGCGGCGTCACTTCACAATATTCGTCATCATTTAAGTATTCTAATGCTTCCTCAAGCGTCATCAAGCGCGGCTTTTTTATCGTTACCGTTTGTTCTTTTGTGGAGGAACGAATGTTGGTGGCATGCTTCGTTTTGCAAATATTAACAACCAAATCATTTTCGCGCGTATGCTCCCCGACAATCATTCCTTCGTATACTTCCGTTCCCGGCTCAACAAAAATTGTGCCGCGATCTTCCACTTGCATAATGCCATATGTCGTCGCTTTCCCTGTTTCCATCGAAATTAATACCCCTTGACGTCGACCGCCGACTTGACCTTTTTGCACTGGTGCATAATGATCGAACGAATGATTCAAAATTCCGTACCCGCGCGTCAGCGACATAAATTCTGTGCGGTAGCCAATTAAGCCGCGTGCCGGCACCATGAAAATGAGGCGGACTTGTCCATTTTCGTTATGAACCATATCCACCATTTCTCCTTTACGCATACCGAGCGACTCCATAATCGCTCCTGTATACTCTTCAGGAATATCAATTTGCACCCGTTCAATCGGCTCGCAAAGCACGCCACCGATTTCTTTCATAATCACTTCCGGTTTCGACACTTGTAATTCAAAGCCTTCGCGACGCATATTTTCAATTAAAATCGATAAATGTAGCTCTCCACGGCCAGAAACAATCCATGCATCTGGTGAGTCCGTATTCTCTACGCGCAAACTGACATCCGTTTCTAATTGCATGCGTAGACGTTCTTCAATTTTTCGCGCCGTCACATACTTTCCTTCCCGACCAGCAAACGGGCTATTGTTCACTAAAAACGTCATTTTTAACGTCGGTTCATCAATGCGCAATGCCGGCAAGGCCTCTTGATGATCAATCGGACAAACCGTTTCTCCGACATTAATATCTTCCATTCCCGATACCGCAACAATATCTCCCGCTTCCGCCTCGGTAATTTCGATTCGTTTTAAGCCTATAAAGCCAAACAGTTTCGTCACGCGAAACGTTTTCACTGAACCATCTAACTTCATTAATGCGACTTGCTGTCCAACTTTCATCGTGCCGCGAAAGATGCGACCGATACCAATTCGCCCGACATAATCGTTATAATCAAGAAGAGCCACTTGAAATTGTAACGGCTCTATCCGATTATCAATGGGAGCAGGAATATGCTCAATAATTGTCTCAAATAACGCTGTCATATCGCTATCTTGCTTGTGTGGGTCAAGGCTAGCCGTTCCATGTAATGCCGATGTATAAACGACAGGAAAATCAATTTGTTCCTCTGACGCTCCTAATTCAATAAATAAATCAATAACCTCATCGACAACCTCTTCCGGCCGCGCAAACTCGCGATCGATTTTATTAACGACAACAATCGGTGTTAACCGTTGCTCAAGCGCTTTTTTCAACACAAAGCGTGTTTGCGGCATACATCCTTCATACGCGTCCACTACAAGCAGAACCCCATCAACCATGCGCATAATGCGCTCTACTTCTCCGCCAAAATCAGCATGCCCCGGCGTATCTAAAATATTAATGCGCGTATTTTTATAATGAATCGCTGTATTTTTCGCCAAAATCGTAATGCCGCGCTCCCGTTCTAAATCGTTTCGGTCTAAAGCGCGCTCTTCTACATGTTCGTTCGCACGGAACGTTCCGGATTGGCGCAACAATTGATCTACTAACGTCGTTTTCCCATGGTCAACATGGGCAATGATTGCGATATTTCGAAGATCTTCTCGCTTTTTCACTATGGTCACTCCTATGTGTATAATCGCTCGTTTATTATATCATAAAAGAGGATAGAAAAGCGGTATGTTTTCGTGTAGACTAAAGGGAAGAAGGCATTATGAGGAAAGGGGATTTCCATGAAATCATTTCACCCGATATTTTTATTCTTTGCCATACTAGCAGCATCATCAATTATGGCGATCGGTATTTTCATCGCTGAACAAAGCGTGATCGGTATCATCGTTTCTATTATTGCCTTTATCATTATTATGGGAGTAGGGTTTGCGACGAAAAAGCGAATGCGCGAAAAAGGATTATTGTAAAAACGGGGCAACGAAAAAGCTTGTCCCGTTTTTTAGTGATGTATATATTTTTGTAAAATTTCTTCATGAAGTCCCGGTTTGGAGACGAATACAGAATTTTTTCCAAGCAAATTAAGCGGCTCACCATATAAGTTCGTCACAATACCACCGGCTTCTTCGACGATGACAAGTCCACCAGCAAAATCCCACGGCGACAATCTCATCGTAATGTAGGCATCTAAACGACCAGCAGCGATATACGCCATTTCAAGAGCGGCAGAACCGTATGAGCGCGTTCCTCTCGCTTCTTTAACAAGCGGAGCGAGCACGTTCGGGTCAATATGTTTATTTTCAGTAATCCATGTTGCATTGACAGAAATGATGGACTCACGGATGGAAACCGGCTGTAAGCGTGGAAGCTGTTTGTCATTAAGAAAAGCCCCTTCGCCTTTCTTCGCATAATAAAGCTCATCGTGAACAACATCATAGATATACCCAAGCATTCCTACACCATTTTCAAAAATGCCAATGGAAATCGCAAAATTTCGCTGTTGATGAATAAAATTCATCGTCCCATCAATCGGATCAATGATCCATACAATCCCGTCTAGTGTTGATAATTCATCACCAAATCCTTCTTCCCCAAGCACATGGTGATCCGGAAAGGTGCTTCTAATTTTCTCAATGAAAAATTGCTCTGTTTCGCGGTCGACATTCGTCACTAAGTCTTTTCGATCGGATTTCGTTTGAATCGTTAGCTCGGTCTGAAACGTTTCCTGAATTCGTTTTCCTGCTTCTTTCACCCATTGCTGAGCGTATTGGTCAATCTGTTTCCACTTCGTATCCATGCTTGTTCCTCCTACACCTTGTTGTAAAAATACAGCAGCTATAAACATATATGTACGAATATAAATTAGAATAATGCAATTTTGCGCATTCAGCAAGAAAAAACGAACCGTTTTGGTTCGCAAGTACGCCTTTTGCTTATACTTGAAGGAGACGCATTAGCTCTTGGCGTAATTTCTCTAATCTCCGCTTGCATTCTTTTTTCTTTTCTTCATCATTTTCTATCATCGCCTCATAAAGAGTCGCCAATTCGTAATCAAGTTCGAGTCGCAACACTGCCATCCGTTTTTCTCCATCCGTCCGCTTGACCTGATTCACTGTTTTTTTCATGAGCTAGGCACCCCTTTCCGTATAGTCCCCGAAGCCGCCAACATAAATAACAAAATTTTCTGATACTTATTTTGTTTATATATATTATGTTGCGAAAGGGGGCTATGCAACAAATTTGTGCCTTTGTCTATTCTCTATTGTGTACAATGCTTTCCAAAAAACTTTTACTCCATTTTAATCCAGTCACCATTTTTGGCTTCTTTCGCTTTTTTAATGACATGGTAAGAGGAATAGCCGCTTGTTTTGGTAAATTCGTCACAAAGTTTTTTCTCCTCGCTTTTGCTCGGAACAATCTCCTTAAAGCGGCGGTAAGCGCTCATGAGCTGTTCTCGTTCCATTCCTTTTTCATATACGGTTTCCACCGCTTCAAAAAATTTAATGACATCAATAATTTCTTGCGTTGTCCAATCGTACGAAATCGGGTATGAATAATTCATTGATGACACCTCCACCGTTAGTTTGCCCATCGATTGCGAATTTGTTCCGCCTCGCCGATCATCCGCTTAAATAATTCCGCTACTGTCGGAACATCACGAATCAGCCCCATCACTTGTCCGGCCCATGCGAATCCTTCGTTCGTTTTTCCTTCATAAATAAATCGACGATTTGCTTCTCCACTTATGTATTCTTTTAATTGTTCATACGTTCCACCTTGTTTTTCAATCTGCAAAATTTTCTCTGTCCATTCATTGGCGATAGCACGTCCCGGTACACCCAGACTTCGTTTAATCACAACCGTATCATGCTCAGAACCTTTAACCAACATTTCTTTATACACCGGATGAGCATGAGCGCATTCTTTTGTTGCGATAAATCTCGTGCCCATTTCAATCCCTTCTGCTCCGAGTGCTAACGCTGCCATTAAGCCGCGCCCATCGCCAATTCCACCTGATGCGATCACCGGAATTGAAACCGAATCGACAACTTTCGGAATTAACACAAATGTCCCGGTGTCATGTTTTCCTAGATGTCCACCACCTTCTTGGCCGACGACCATCACAGCATCCGCTCCTAGCTCCTCCGCTTTCACCGCCTGACGCACAGCCGCAACGAGCACTAATTTTTTCACATTCACACCTTTTAACTGATCAAAAAAAGGAGCCGGATTTCCCCCCGTTACCGATATAACAGAAACCTTTTCCTCTATCGCTACTTCAAGCATATGCGCAAATGGACGACCATGTTGTCCGATCGCGAAGTTCACACCAAAGGGACGGTCCGTTTTTTCTTTCACTTTTTTAATTTCCTCGCGTAATTTCTCTGGTGTTTCTAATGACATCGCTGTAATTTGTCCCAATCCGCCCGCATTGGAAACAGCCGCTGCCAAATCGGCGTAGGCTAAATACGCAAGTCCGCCTTGAATAATCGGATATTTAATGCCAAGTAATTCTGTTACTCGTGTTTTCCATTGCATCGTTTCTCCCTCCTCTGTATCCAGTATACTATGTTTCTACCCTCTTTACCTATTTTCCTGTTTCTTCTTATCCAAATGTCAAAAATGATTCTTTGCAAACCAGAAAATAAGTGCTATAATGCATTTGTTTTATTTCTACTTTATGCAAAAAGAGGTGTGAAGAATCGTTGTCACAGTTAGAAACACCGTTATTTACTGGACTCTTAGAACATATTAAAAAAAATCCTATTCAATTCCATATTCCCGGACATAAAAAAGGAACGGGAATGGATCCTCAATTTCGTGAATTCATTGGTGAAAATGCATTAGCCATCGACTTAATTAACATCGGCCCATTAGATGACTTACATCAGCCAAAAGGAATGATTAAGCGGGCGCAAGAGCTTGCTGCTGAAGCGTTTGGTGCCGATTATACATTTTTCTCTGTACAAGGAACAAGCGGGGCGATTATGGCGATGGTCATGTCCGTTGCAGGCCCTGGGGACAAAATCATTGTTCCGCGCAATGTTCATAAGTCTGTTATGTCAGCAATTGTGTTTTCCGGAGCTACACCAATTTTTATTCATCCGGAAATTGATAAAGAGCTCGGAATTTCTCATGGAATTACACCGGAAGCGGTAGAAAAAGCGCTAAAACAACATCCGGATGCTAAAGGGGTTCTCGTCATTAACCCAACTTACTTTGGAATTGCTGGAGATTTGAAAAAAATCGTTGAAATCGCGCATTCATTTGGCGTTCCTGTCCTTGTTGACGAAGCTCATGGAGCACATATTCACTTTCATGAGGACTTACCCCTTTCAGCGATGCAAGCAGGGGCTGATATGTCAGCATCAAGTGTTCATAAACTCGGCGGTTCAATGACACAAAGCTCGATTTTAAATGTTCGTGAAGGACTTGTATCGGCGAAACGGGTTCAATCGATTTTAAGCATGTTGACAACCACTTCTACTTCCTATTTGTTGTTAGCATCATTGGATGTCGCTCGCAAACGCCTCGCTACGGAAGGACGGAAATTAGCGGAAAAAGCGATCCGTCTTGCGGAGGAAACTCGCAAACAAATTAACGAAATTCCATATTTATATTGTGTCGGAAAAGAAATTTTAGGAACAAAAGCGACATATCACTATGACCCAACGAAATTAACTATCTCAGTGAAAGAGCTTGGATTAACGGGATATGATGTCGAGAAATGGCTGCGTGAAACGTATAATATTGAAGTCGAGCTATCCGATTTGTACAACATTTTATGTATTGTTACACCGGGAGATACCGAACGAGAAATGAACATTTTAGTTACTGCTCTTCGCCATTTATCAGAGCAATTCCGCCATCAAGCAGCCAAAGGGGTTAAGCCGAAAGTGCTGTTGCCAGACATTCCAGCTCTTGCGCTAACTCCACGCGATGCATTTTATGCGGAAACAGAAGTCGTTCCATTTAACGAATCAGCGGGACGAATTATCGCAGAATTTATTATGGTGTACCCGCCAGGAATTCCTATTTTTATTCCGGGTGAAATTATTACACAAGAAAACTTAGACTATATTAAAAAGAATTTAGAAGTCGGGCTGCCGGTACAAGGGCCAGAGGATGATACGTTGCAAACGTTACGTGTCATTAAAGAGTACAAACCGATTCAATAAAGAAAAGCGCAAGCGAACCGTGCTTGCGCTTTTCTATTTTAAAGGGAAGCTCAATTTTCCTTCTCAAATCCACTTCTCTTCTCCATTCAAAAAACAGCTTGTCAAATTTAAATACCGAGGAAATTGATTCTTTATCCCTGACCTATTTGATGTATAATTGACATCAAGTAAAAATAAACGGGGGGATTGAAATTGGAATTAACGTCAATATTATCATTTTTAGGAGTGGCAATCACACTCACACTCATACCTGGCCCAGACATTTTGTTTGTGATTACCCAAAGTATATCACAGGATAAAAAAGCAGGTATCGCAACTGCACTCGGTCTTTGTTCAGGGTTAATTGTACATATAACGGCTGCAACCCTTGGAATTTCAGCAATCGTTTATCAATCAGCAGTAGCTTTTGCAGCAGTAAAATATGCTGGAGCTGCTTATTTATTATATTTAGCTTGGCAATCATTTAGAGAAAAAGAGCCTGATTTTATAATAAGCAACAACGAGCCTTTAAAGTATCAATTATTGTATAAAAAAGGAATTTTAATGAATCTTCTTAATCCGAAAGTTTCTTTATTCTTTTTAGCATTGTTACCTCAATTTGTGGATAAAACAATAGGGCATGTATCGATACAGATGCTCATTTTAGGAATAATTTTCCTCGTTCAGGCTTTAGTTATTTTTGTAACCGTTAGCGTGCTTTCAGATAAAGTGCGTTATCTATTAATAAATAATCGATTTTTCTCAAAGAAAATCAACATAATAAAAGGTTTGTTATTAGGATTTATTGGATTACAAATTGCATTCAGCAAAAAATAAAATATTCAATAATTTGCTTTTCCTGTTATAGGTAAACACAAATCAGCAAGTCTCTTTTATAACAGAGCCTAATAAAAAGAAACGCGCATGTGCCCCTTCACATGCGCTTTATCTATGAAACCTTCCCCCATCGCTTGACCGTGAATTTATTCCTGTTCATCTGTTTGATGACAGTCACATTTTGAACATTTTCCGTAAAGCGTTGTTACTTTTTCATCTTCAAAGTGACCAATTGTAGAGTTACATGTTTGGCAAACAATTGTACCCATCCCCACAACCCCTTTGTGATGATATAATGATTGATTAATTTAATAATAATATATCACATTACTATTGTCAACCCTTAAATTGTATGTCACATTTATTTTTTAACATACAAAAAAACGGGCGTAAAGCCCGCTTTTTTGTATTAATTAATATTAATATTCATATTCTGGATGTAATGGTGTTGGCGGAATGACATCGGAAAAAAATTCTGCCAAATCAGCAGCTTGTTCTTTTGTCTCAATTCGGAAAATACGTTGCAAATAATCGTGGTTTTCAACATCTTTTGGATCGAGGAGGGTTGAGCGGCCTGTTTGCATACAAATGACAAGAGGTTTTCCAAAAAACATATTCGTGTACACAATCCCAAAATCATAACGCCTATCTTTTGTTGTAAATCCGACGAACCGTACTTTTACGTTTTCATAATCATCGTAAAGCTTTTCGAATAGATTCATAAACTCCCTCCTTTATAAATATACTGAATTTCATTATAATTCAAACATTATTTGAAATCAATAGCGGAATTTTCATAAAAATGTTACAATAATAAATGGGATGTTAAACATAGAGGTGATGTTCATATGTCAACCCATGCATACATAAAACTTGTTCCGCAATCGAAGCAGAAAACGATTACATTAGAAGAGGTAAAGCAATTCCTTCATTATTATCAAGACATTACAAACAAAACTGGAAAACAACTGGACTGGGGATATAAAGAGGCCGCTTTTCCTTATCAAATTATTGAAGCATCGGAAAGAAAAGAACAATGGTTGTATTTGAAAGGAGATGGATCCCGTTATCGGACAATCATCATCGGTGTCGGACAAGAACAAACAACAAATGAAGAAACAGGGGAAACAAGCGAACAATCGTTTATTCAAATAACCCTTCCTCACGGAGCCACACACGGAGATAAGGGGAAAGCAAATGAGTTTTGCAAATTTCTTGCGAAAAAACTAGAAGGAGAACTCCACTTATTTAACGGCAGAGTGATGTACTATTACAAACGATAGCCCGATAAAGCTATCGTTTTTATGTCTTTATCGTGAATCCTCATGTTCCCCCTCCATTTGAGGTGAACATTTTTGCCGCATATATTTTGTGCTCTCCTCCTTTTTCTTAGTGAAGAGTTTCCCAAAAAAAATGTTGGCAACTAAAGTAAACGCCAGCCGTAAACATCGTTGTAAAGATCGCTTTTCGTGTGCGCAAACCAATTTTTCTCGCTAATAAAAAAGCCATGTACAAAAATATGCAAAGCAACAATCCTTTAAAAAAAGCACGATCACGTCCGGATAACCATTCAATGAGCGAAAAGCTGCTCCAAATTAACATTTGTATCAAAAAGACAACATACTCTTTCATCGGACAGCCCCCTCTCCTCTTACCATACAATATGTACGTACGAGGAAAAATATAATAGAGGACAAAAAAAGAAAAAGGGGAAACTCCCCTTTTTCTATAAAGATTATCCAATACAGAGCGATTTGTGACAAGCCAAGTCCCGTCAGGGTGGCAATCCCCCAGCCATGAAGAACTTTGGCTTCAAGAACGAATCGTCTCTGCCTTTCTATTTAATAATATGAATTGGGCTACCAAGAACGGCTTCTGCTGTTTCCATCGCAATTTCCCCTAATGTTGGGTGAGCATGGATCGTCATAGCAATGTCTTCTGCCGTCATACCAGCTTCAATCGCAAGTCCTAATTCAGCAATCATGTCAGAAGCGTTTGGACCAACGATTTGTGCCCCGATGACAACACCATCGTCTTTGCGAACAACTAGTTTCATAAAGCCATCCGCATCATTTAAAGCAAGTGCACGACCGTTAGCTGCAAATGGGAACTTCGCAGTTGTTACTTCAATTCCTTCGTCTTTTGCTTGTTTTTCAAAGTAACCAACTGAAGCGCACTCTGGGTCAGAGAATACAACCGCTGGAATCGCAAGATAATCAACTTCAGACGGATGCCCTGCAATCGCTTCAGCAGCGACTTTTCCTTCATAAGAAGCTTTATGAGCAAGCGGCGGACCAGCAACAATATCACCGATCGCATAAATATTTGGAACGCTTGTACGGCATTGTTTATCGACTTCAATGAGACCGCGCTCTGTCATTTTAATGCCTAATTGTTCTAAGCCAAGTTCTTCTGTATTCGGACGGCGTCCAACTGTTACAAGCACATAGTCAGCATCGATTGTTTTTGCTTCTCCTTTTACCTCAAATGTAACGGTTACGCCGTCTTCACGCTCTTCGACACCTTTAGCTAGCGCATTCGTATACACTTCTACGCCTTTTTTCTTTAAGCGACGCTTAACAACTGCGCTCATTTGCTTTTCGAAGCCAGAAAGAATTTCGTCCGCACCTTCAAGAATTGTCACTTTTGTACCAAAGTTAGCATACGCTGTACCTAATTCAGTACCGATATAACCTCCACCAATGACAACCATTGATTTAGGAATTTCCGGTAAGTTTAATGCGCCAGTAGAGTCAAGTACACGTTTTGAGAATTTAAATGCTGGTAGTTCAATTGGACGAGAACCAGTTGCAATAATAGCGTTTTGGAATTTGTAAGTTTGCGCGCTGTTTTCTGTCATGACACGCACAGTATTTGCGTCAACGAAATATGCTTCACCGCGGACAATTTCTACTTTGTTGCCTTTTAGCAAGCCTTCAACGCCGCCTGTTAATTTTTTGACAACGCTTGCTTTCCATTCTTGAACTTTTGAGAAATCAACAGTTACATTTTCTGCTTTAATCCCCATATCTTCGGAGTGTTTAGCAGTCTCATAACGATGGCTTGCAGAAATTAATGCTTTCGATGGAATACATCCAACATTTAAGCAAACACCACCGAGATTTGCTTTTTCCACAATCGTTACTTTTTGACCTAATTGCGCAGCGCGAATCGCAGCGACATAACCACCAGGACCCGCTCCAACAACGAGCGTTTCTGTTTCAATTGCAAAATCGCCAACTACCATTGTTTTACGCCTCCATTAATAATAATTCTGGATCGTTCAATAAACGTTTAATGTGATTTAATGCATTTTGTGCAGTTGCTCCGTCGATCATACGATGGTCAAAGCTTAACGACAATGCCAATACTGGAGCAATTACAATTTCGCCGTCACGGACGATCGGTTTCTCACTAATGCGACCAATACCGAGAATTGCCACTTCTGGATGATTGATTACCGGAGTAAACCATTGACCGCCGGCAGAACCGATATTCGTAATTGTGCAAGATGCGCCTTTCATTTCGTTCGGAGCCAATTTTCCTTCGCGCGCTTTTGTTGCAAGCTCATTAATTTCTTTCGCAAGTGCGAAAATTGATTTACGATCCGCATGCTTAACTACCGGTACAAGAAGCCCTTTTTCTGTATCAGCAGCGATACCGATGTTGTAATAATGTTTGTGAATGACTTCTTCTGTTGCGTCATCAATTGATGTATTTAATGTTGGGAATTCACGCAACGCTGATGTCAAGGCTTTGACAACATAAGGCAAGAACGTTAACTTGATACCTTTTTGCGCCGCAACTTCTTTGAACTTTTTGCGATGAGCCACAAGTTTTGTGACATCCACTTCGTCCATTAATGTGACGTGCGGAGCTGTATGTTTCGAATTGACCATCGCTTTGGCAATTGCACGACGGATGCCGCTCATTTTCTCGCGTGTTTCAGGGAATTCTCCTTCAAGTACAGTTGTCTGAGCAGCAGGTTTTGCTTCTGCTTTCGCAGCTTCTTTTGCTTCTACTGGCGCTACTGCTGCTTCTTGTGCTGGTGCTGCTTTTCCACCTGCAAGGAAGGCATCAATATCGCTTTTTAGAACGCGACCGTTTTTGCCTGTACCTTGGACAAGGCGAATATCGACTCCTTTTTCACGAGCGTATTTACGCACAGAAGGCATCGCAATAACGCGACGATTTGGATCAACTGCCGCTTCCGTTTGTGCAGACGCAACCGCTTGTTGAGCCGAAGCCTCTTCTTGTTTAGCTTCTTCTCCTTTTGGCTCATCATCATGGTCTTGTCCCTTAAATTTTAAATTTTCATACCCCGGAGCGTCAAATTTTATTAACGTTTGTCCAACTGTCGCAACTGTTCCTTCATCGACTAAAATTTCTAATACTTTCCCTTTTACAGGAGATGGGATTTCTACAACCGCTTTATCGTTTTGCACTTCGCAAAGTACATCGTCTTCATTTACTTCATCGCCAGGTTTTACAAACCACTTGACGATTTCACCCTCATGAATACCTTCACCGATATCCGGCAATTTAAATTCAAATGCCACTGTTCGTCGACCTCCTATTGTCTTTTAAAACATTTCCGTTCTGACATTGCTGGGGAGGAGGGAGTTTCAGACGTCTCCCTACCCTATTTATTAGAAATTCATTACTTTTTTCGCTGCTTCGATAACGTCTTTAAAGTTCGGTAACCAAACTGGTTCTGCTTGTGAGAATGGATAGACTGTATCTGGTGCAGCCACTCGCAATACAGGCGCTTCTAGGCTTAAGATGGCGCGCTCGTTAATTTCTGCAACAACGTTTGCTGCAATTCCTGCTTGTTTTTGTGCTTCTTGCACGACAATAGCGCGACCTGTTTTTTCAACAGAACCGATAATCGTTTCAATATCTAACGGTTGAACAGTACGTAAATCAACAACTTCCGCAGAAATTCCTTCTTTTTCAAGCTCAGCAGCTGCTTTTAAAGATTCATGTACCATTGCACCGTAAGTGATAATAGATACGTCTTTTCCTTCACGTTTGATGTCCGCTTTGCCGATTGGAATCGTATATTCTCCTTCTGGCACTTCTTGACGGAAGGAACGGTATAATTTCATATGCTCTAAGAAAATAACTGGATCGTTATCGCGAATCGCAGAAATTAACAATCCTTTTGCTTCATATGGTGTAGAAGGAATAACAACTTTTAAACCAGGTTGTTGTGCGACTAATCCTTCTAAGCTATCTGCGTGCAATTCCGGTGTATGAACGCCGCCACCAAATGGAGAACGGATTGTAATTGGCGCGTTGTAACGGCCGCCTGAACGATAGCGCATACGAGCCATTTGTCCAGAGATTGAGTCCATGACTTCATATACAAAGCCGAAGAATTGGATTTCAGGCACTGGACGGAATCCTTGAAGCGCTAGACCGATCGCAAGACCGCCAATTCCAGATTCAGCGAGCGGCGTGTCAAATACGCGGTCTTCCCCAAATTCCGCTTGCAATCCTTCTGTCGCACGGAACACGCCACCGTTTACCCCAACGTCTTCCCCAAATACTAACACGTTCGGGTCGTTTTTCAATTCGATGCGCAACGCATCATTGATTGCTTGAATCATTGTCATTTGCGCCATGGCTTACTTCGACTCCTTCTCTTTGTAAATTTCATACTGTTCTTGTAAATGGAACGGTAATTCTTCGTACATGATGTTAATTAAGTCGGTCACTTTTTGTTTTGGTGTTTCATCTGCTTTTTTAATCGCTTCTTTAATATCTTCTTTTGCTTGTTCGATCACGCTGTTTTCTTCTTCTTCGCTCCATAGACCTTTTTTCTCCAAGAACTTGCGGAAACGAACGATTGGATCTTTTTTCTCCCATTCATTTTCAAGTTCTTTAGTACGGTAACGAGTCGGGTCGTCACCTGCCATTGTATGCGGACCATAACGGAAACATAGAGTCTCAATTAATGTTGGACCTTCACCATTAATTGCACGTTCACGAGCCTCACGCACAGCTACGTATACGGCTAATGGGTCCATTCCGTCGACTTGAATACCAGGAATACCAGCTGCTACCGCTTTTTGTGCGATCGTTTTTGCTGCTGATTGTTTTTCTACTGGTGTAGAAATCGCAAAACGGTTGTTTTGAACGACAAAAATCGCTGGCGCTTTGAATGCACCTGCAAAGTTAACTCCTTCATAAAAGTCACCTTGAGATGCTCCGCCGTCACCTGTATATGTAATCGCTACTGCTTTTTTGCCGCGTTTTTTCATTCCTAAGGCAACACCAGCAGTTTGGATAATTTGCGCACCAATGATAATTTGCGGTGGCAATACGTTGACACCCTCAGGAATTTGGTTACCGTGGAAGTGACCGCGTGAGAATAAAAACGCTTGATAAAGCGGAAGTCCATGCCAAATCATTTGCGGAACATCACGATATCCCGGTAAAATGAAGTCTTCTTTTTCCAATGCGAATTGGCTTGCGAGTTGGCTTGCTTCCTGTCCTGCTGTCGGCGCGTAGAATCCTAAACGACCTTGACGGTTTAACGAAATCGAACGTTGGTCAAGCACGCGTGTATACACCATGCGACGCATTAATTCTTTTAATTGTTCGTCGCTTAAATTCGGCATCGCTGCTTCGTTTACGACTTCGCCTTCTTCATTTAAAATTTGGAACGTTGGAAACTGCTCGGAAACTTTTTCAAGTTGTTTCTTGAAATTAAATACGGATGTTTTTGCACCCATTCGATTCACCTCTACCTTTCTTAGTATAAAAAAATAAAATCATCCATCACTGAAAGCGCTGCATTCATCATTAATGTACCCAAAACTGCTTATAAAAAGACAATATTCGCGCTTTACCGAACGCACCCGTAGCAAGAAGTGGCAGCTCATTCTCCTGTATTAATCATTTTCACAAAAAAATTAGTACAATTTCTATTTACATTTTTAAGTTTACACCTTCTCACTTTATACGTCAATTACTTTGAATTATCGTTATTCTTAGAATGATGGTATGTAATTTTTTGAATAATGAAATGAATGTTAAAAAAACTGTTATAGTATATACATCGTTCTGTATTATATTCTGTTTTATCAGATCTGAAAGAAAGAAGACTGCCTTATTCGACAGTCTTTATGATTCCAACTCATTATATAAGCGCTTCTTTTCCTTGTTATACTTTTCCGTATAAAGATTAAACTTGTTATTCGCCTCGTTCACTTCTTTATAGACATTATTAATTTGTTCAATTTGTTTTTGCAGTTGTTGAAGTGTCGCATGTTGATTTTGCAATAGCTGATATAGAACTTTTTCTAATGTTAACGCTTGTCGATAACTTTGATATAGTTCCTCGTATGCTTCGTAACGTTGGATGGCAACGTCTATTAACCCGTTTGCTTGTTGCTTCATCTCCTCATCGCGTACATTCGAAAGGTTATCTTTAGCGATATTTAGCTGTTCTTTCGCTAATTGCACCGTTTTATATTCTTTTTTTATATACTTTTCGCGATCATCTAAAATTTGTAACGCTTCTTTCGATAATCGCGCAACTTTTGGAAACTGTTTCATTCCATATGACATCATTTCGTTATAAAGTTTCATTTGTTTTTGTTCTAGCTCTGCAAGAACCGTTTGTTCCTCATTTAAATTTCGCTCATATTTTGCTATCTTTTCCATTGAAGACAACAGTTCATTTTCTGGGGCTAACACATTGCACGCTTGAAGTAAAATGATTATAACAGCAAAGATGAAACTCCATTTTCCTACTTTCAACTATGTTCCTTCCTTTCCGCACGTTCTTTTGTTTTTTGTTTTTGCTTTACGATAAAAGTGCACTTTTGCTAGACTTATTCCATATATATCACTGTATAAAGGAGTGAAAAGCAATGATTACGATGAAAGATATCATTAAAGAAGGTCATCCAACCTTAAGAAAAGTTGCTGAAGCAGTTTCTCTTCCTGCTTCGGAAGAAGATAAAGAAATTTTGCGAAGCTTGCTTGAATATGTAAAAATGAGCCAAAACCCAGAGATGGTTGAAAAATACGGGTTACGCCCAGGGATTGGATTAGCTGCACCACAAATCAATGTATCGAAACGAATGATCGCTGTTCATGTGACAGATGAAAAAGGGACATTATATAGCTATGCATTATTTAACCCGAAAATTATTAGCCACTCCGTACAGATGTGCTATTTAACAAGCGGAGAAGGATGCTTATCTGTTGATCGGGACGTGCCCGGATATGTGCCTCGCTATGCTCGTATCACAGTCACAGGCACGACGCTCGAAGGTGAAGAAGTCACCCTTCGTTTAAAAGGATTGCCAGCCGTTGTATTTCAACACGAAATTGACCACTTAAATGGAATTATGTTCTACGATCATATTGATCCAAAAGATCCGTTTAAAGTTCCAGAAAACGCGATTCCGATTGAACGATGAATGAAAAGAAGGCCTATCTCACTTATGAGATAAGCCCTTTTTTGTTATTTTATTAATTCCAGCTGCTTCAATCCATATAAAATTCCTTCTTCACTCACCGGTTTCGTCACAAAATCGGCCACTTTCTTCACTTCTTCCTTCGCATTTCCCATCGCGACCCCAGTTCCGACAAATTGAAGCATTTCCATATCATTCAATCCGTCCCCGAATGCATACACATCTTCTTTGGAAATTCCAATTCTTTCAATAAGCCGGCGAATTCCTTCCGCTTTTGAGCCACCAAACGGTACAATATCCGTCGACACGTTATGCCAACGAACAAAGCGAAACTCAGGATACGCATTCACATACACATGCTCCTCTTCAGATTTGCAAAATAACAATGCTTGATAAATGTCGCGGTTCTCGTAATAGAGCGGATCAAACGGAGGATGGGCAAATTTTAAACTTTCCATGCTCACATGGATGTACGGATGGTCTTCCATACTTGCTTTCATCTCATCCGCGTCCATAAAAACGAGGGGATGTCCGTTTTGATGAGCCTGCTCCTTTAATTCATGAAGCTTATGACGGTTTAATGGATGTTTGTAAATCACTTTCCCTTCAAACACGACATATTGGCCGTTGAAGCTCACAAAGGAGTCAATGTTTAACCGTTCCCTTAAGTCAGCAAACATAAACGGGGCTCTCCCCGTCGCAATCGCTACATACACACCGGACTCTTTCAGCTTTTGAATAGCAGCCATCGTCGAATCTGGGAGATCTTTCTTTTCATCTAGCAACGTACCATCAATATCAAAAAATACAATTTTTTTCTTCACTGTCTCTCACCTTTGTCAAAAATCTTTCCCTCTCACGCCCATTGTACGCACCTTACATCATTACCCTACTGAAAAAAGGTGGAAATGTCAAATCAATCATATGAGAATTGTTCCATTTTTATCCATGAAAAACAAGCTCTTATGCTCATATAATATAAACAAAGACAAGAAGAACATTTACTTTCGACAAGAAATGAGTACAATAAAAAGTAAGGAGTGATGAAAGATGTTGAAAAAGCTAAAGAAAAAGCTGCTTCAACAATGGAAAGATCTGCTCCGTAAAAAGTCAATCGCCTAGTCCTTACCATAGCCCTTCCAAAAACGAAGGGCTTCTTTATAAAGAACAAGCAAGTGAATGAAAATATGCGATTTCGTCAAAGATGATAAAAGAAAAAGTGTACCCCTTCCCCTATTGTTTTCCCATTTCTTTTTAGTTCCACTCTTTTGTGAAATGAAAAAACATGAAAATAACCTATATTTTATATATAATAAAAAAGTTAAGGAAATAATCGGCTAGTAAGGAGAGAGTTTGTAATGATTTTTAAAGTTTTTTATCAAGAAAATCCTGATGAAGTGCCTGTGAGAGAAAAAACAAAAACACTGTATATTGAAGCAGAATCAGAACGCGAAGTACGCCAAAAACTAAAAGATCGAACAATGAATATTGAGTACATTCAGCCGCTAGAAGGGGCTCATTTAGAATACGAAAAACAAAGCCCCAATTTTAAAGTATTGGAGATTTGATAATGAAATTTTTAAAAGCAAACCAAGTTGGCGTCTTTGCTCTCGGCGGATTGGGTGAAATCGGTAAGAATACATATGGCGTACAATTTCAAGATGAAATTATCATCATTGACGCGGGGATTAAATTCCCTGAAGATGAATTGCTTGGAATTGACTATGTTATTCCTGATTACAGCTATTTAGTAAAAAACGCCGAGAAAATTAAAGGACTCTTTATTACTCACGGGCATGAAGACCATATTGGTGGCATTCCGTATTTGCTTCGACAAGTCAATGTGCCCATTTACGGTGGAAAGCTAGCATTAGGGCTTATTCGGAACAAATTAGAAGAACACGGATTGCTAAGTCAAACAAAATTGATTGAAATTCGAGAAGATGATGTTATTCGCTTCCAGAAAACAGCAGTTACGTTTTTCCGTACAACTCATAGCATCCCGGACAGTTACGGAATCGTCGTGAAAACTCCTGCCGGGCAAATCGTCCATACAGGAGACTTTAAATTCGACTTTACTCCTGTCGGGGAGCCGGCGAACTTAACAAAGATGGCGGAAATCGGAAAAGAAGGTGTCCTCTGCTTACTTTCTGACAGCACGAACAGTGAGATTCCGCATTTCACGATGTCAGAACGCCGCGTCGGTGAAAGCATTCATGATATTTTCCGAAAAGTCCAGGGGCGGATTATTTTTGCAACATTCGCTTCAAACATTCACCGACTGCAACAGGTAACCGAGGCGGCAGTTTTGAATAACCGAAAAATTGCTGTGTTCGGTCGCAGTATGGAAGCGGCGATTGAAATTGGACAAGAACTCGGTTACATCAAATGCCCGAAAGACACATTTATTGACGCTGGTCAAATCAATCGCTTACCAGCTAACCGTGTGACGATTTTATGTACAGGAAGCCAAGGAGAGCCAATGGCAGCGTTATCGCGCATCGCGAACGGCACGCATCGCCAAATTCAAATTATTCCTGGTGACACCGTCGTGTTTTCATCTTCTCCGATTCCAGGAAATACGGTGAGTGTCAATCGTACGATTAATATGCTTTACCGCGCTGGTGCCGAAGTCATTCATGGACCGTTAAATGATATTCATACATCTGGTCACGGTGGACAAGAAGAACAGAAACTGATGATTCGTCTCATGAAACCGAAATATTTCATGCCAATTCACGGGGAATATCGCATGCAAAAAATGCATGCCAAACTGGCAGTCGATTGCGGCGTGCCAGAAGAAAATTGCTTTATCATGGATAACGGCGAAGTGCTAGGCTTAAGCGAAGACGAAGCAGGGATTGTCGGAAAAATCCCGTCTGGCTCCGTTTATATTGATGGCAGCGGTGTCGGTGATATTGGCAATATCGTCTTGCGAGACCGCCGCATCCTTTCTGAAGAGGGGCTTGTTATTGTCGTCGTCAGCATTAATATGAAAGACTTTAAAATCGCGGCAGGTCCTGATATTATCTCTCGCGGATTCGTCTATATGCGCGAATCCGGCGACTTGATTAATGATGCGCAAGCATTAATTACGAAACATCTTGAAAAAGTATTAGAACGAAAAACAAATCAATGGTCAGAAATTAAAAATGAAATTACCGATACACTCGCACCATTCCTATACGAAAAAACAAAACGTCGGCCAATGATTTTACCAATTATTATGGAAATATAAAAAAAATTCAAGCGCCCTGCTTATTCCGAAAACGCGCTTGAGGACTCGCAAGGAAGCTGTTATCATCACTGCGAGACCGAAGCGTCGTGAGGAGCTGGGCGCTTTCATTAGACATCAATGACGCATACTTTTTATTTCACAAAAGCTCATCTAAACCATATTTCACAAGAGATACACATTATATGAAGAGGATAGATACATGCAGAATAATTCTCTGCTTGTTCTATCCTTTTTTGTACTACAACATTTGAACTTTACTGCTATACGATTTTTTCAAATACAATCTGTTGTTCAACGAACGATACCCGGCTCACTGAAGAAAAACGTTGCCGCAGAAGCCCTATTGGAATCGTTTATTCATAAAAAGGTTAATTCTTTCTAGTTATGCCTTTTGCAATAGATTCAACAATTCTTGTTCTGAAACGGGATGATAAAGGGCTTGATCTGCGTTAGTCATTACAGCCCAGTATCTGTCACCGTATGACCAATGCCACCATTCCGTAAAGTAATTAACAAAACCAACAGACTGAAGAGCATGTGCGAGGATCTGGCGATTTTGAATGGCTTGTCTGCTGATGTTTGTTGCATCAAAAAAAGTTGCGTTGTCCGTTTCTTGTGGTATGGCATCAAATGGTGTACCAAGATCCAATTCGATACCATTTGAGTCAATGAGGGTTAAGTCTACTGCACCACCTGTTGGATGAGGAGCTACATTAGGAGGTGCTACATATTTCGATGCCTCAGCAATGAAATGATCTAAATCTTGATTTAAAGAATTTTCTTTCACCCGCCGTAATGCCCGCTCAAAGGCTCGCTGTTGAATATGTAAAGGCCTGTATCCTTCCTTAATGAAAAAATGGATATCTTTTGGAAGAAATTTTTTAGCTAAGGAAAGTTTATTAGCTACTGAAAGGCGGACAAAAGAAAAGTAACGACTCCTGTTAGCAAGAGATGGATCCACAATGATATCTGGATCAAAGTGAACAAGGTCAACAAAGGGTTCTTGAGAAGGATGTACATTCATTGAGGAAACTAATGGATCACTCATTAGGATTTTTCTTAATTCTTTCATAAAATATCCCCTTCTTGTAATAGTTTAGCTGCCTACAAAAGCTCCAGATTCCTCCGTTCAATTTCTCCGTAAACAAATCTAAGTCTTTCATATGACAAGCAATATTTTCTATTATATATTATTCAGCCTATGCTTTCTATAAATATTTAGAAAATTCTATTATTTAACTGTATTGTCCCGATAGCGGAATAAGGAATGGGGGTGATACTGAATCGAGTTTTCACAGATTTAACTTCTGCGAAATTATATCTCAAAATATTGTTTGTTATTTTCAGCAATGTACTGTTCTGCTTGGATGAGTCTTTGCACAGTTCTTCCTTAGATAGCTTCATGTTCCTTGTTTCGATATTCTTTAGGTTTCGTTCCGTACTTATGCGCTGATAGTCGATAGTCTCTAGTTCAACAGAGCGTTTTTGAGAATAGATTTTTGAGAATTCTCTTCTTGCTTAAACATTTTGCTGTGTTGTTTATAATACTTATACTCTTGATAAACTAGTCAGGGCTCTTCACTTTCGTAGCTGATTGTGTCATGATAAGAAGTATCTCTAATGTTCGTTTAATTCCTACGGCAGAAAGAATCGATAAAACTTCATCAGTAGGAGAAGTTAGAGTGACAGCTTCGTACATCAGTTTAACCAACTCTTTTTCATGAACATCTAGCTTCATGTCATCCCTATGATGTCGTTCTACATTCCTCACAGGAACAATGTTTATCTCAGGAATTTTCCCTTCTTCTTTGTCACTGTTTATATATGAATGGGATAAGTTTACCTTAACGAAGCCAAAATTTTATTGTCTCTTCATGTTTTCCTAAGAGAATAGCTACTTCTTTAAGTGTGTATTACAACACCTCAAATATGAATATACGTCGTGAGCTTTTGTCCTAGCCATACCGCAACTATATTGTTGCAAACAATTAGCTTTAATGTGTTGTCGTGGCAGTAAATGGGGTCATTTAGAGGGCTTATAAAAACCAAAAAAGTACACCACTATACTTTAGCGATGTGCCGTTTGATATTAACAGTAATATTTTACAGAGCAGGAACAGCTTTTTTATTTTTATAACATGTACATGTTATTCATTGCTTACAACTTTCGTTTCAAAGCGGTCAATATCTTCATCCGCGCCGATGACAACAAAATATCGCCTTTGCGGATCATTTCCGATGCAAGCGGTGAAACGATCACATTATTTCCCCGCTTAATCGCAACGATATTAATGTCATAGCGGTCGCGAATATCCAGTTCAAGCAACGAATGATCGTCTAAGCGTTCACCTGCAACGATTTCATGCGATGCTCATCGGAAAGCTACAAATAGTCAAGGACGTTGTTGGAAATAATGCTATGGGTGACGCACTCCCTCATATCACGCTCCGGATGAACGATTTGGTCAGCGCCGATTTTCATGATAATCGTTTTTTGCCTTTACAGTAATATGTTTCACACCTAACTCTTTTAAAGCGCTTGCTTGAATGTTGCTGCTCTTTCACTTCGATACGGATATAGGTCATTCTCGTTTTCTTAACCGATGGCTTCTCAGTTTGCGCATTTGTTCATTCACTTGTTACTTTATCCTTCACTACCGTTTCATCTTCTACCGCTTTTAACTTGTTCGCCTGCTCTGTCATCTCTGACGATCAGGCAATGAAACTAAAAACAACGAATGTACATCCCCATCGTCTTCTATTTCATGCATGAAAGCAAGCAGCATTGCTCAAGGAAAGAAAAAAAGACCAAACATGGTTCCATGTTTGGTCTTCGTTACATTATGCTTCTGTTTTTTTATTTTCTTCAAGAACGCGGTTCACGCGTTTTTCCAACATCTTCATCCCGCTTCCTCCCGCTTGGAAATGGCGGAGTTTTCCTTCTGCATCAAACACGTAGTAAGCAGGAACATACTGGTTTTCGAACGCATCCGTTATTTTATGCTCGTTATCAACTAAAATCGGTTGAGTGATGCCGTGCTCTTCGGCTACTTTTTTTACTTGTTCAATGTCCAAATCGTTTTCCGAACGCGGCATGTGAACAGCCACAACATTTAATTCCTCTTTATAGCGATCGCGAAACTCATTTACCTGCGGCATTGCTTCTTTACAAAGGTGGCAGCTTACTGACCAAAAATGAATGAGCGTTGGCTTCTCACCAATTAATTGTTCTCTTGTCACTTCACCGTTTAAATAAGCCGTCGCTCCAGTTAATTCTGGCATTGGTTCACGTAACTTCATCATTCATCCCTCCATGTAAATAAAGGTCTAACATAGCGTTAGACCTTCCTTGTTGATATGTGAAATTATACTTCCAATGTTTTTTGGCCTGGTTTCCAGTTTGCTGGGCAAAGACCGCCAGTTTGTAAAGCTTGAAGTACGCGCAATACTTCATCAACACTGCGACCGACGTCGTTGTGATGAACAACGGCATATTTTAATTCGCCTTCTGGGTCAATAATGAATAAACCGCGAAGTGCGACACCTTCTTCTTCGATTAATACACCGTAGTCACGAGAAACAGCATGATTTGTGTCAGCTGCTAATGGATATTTGATTTCACCAAGGCCATTCTCTGTACGAGGAGTGTTAATCCATGCTTTATGAGAATATACAGAGTCAGTTGATACACCGATAACAACTGCATCTAAATCTTCAAACTCATCATAGCGGTCAGAAATCGCTGTAATTTCTGTTGGACATACGAACGTAAAATCTAACGGATAGAAGAAGAGAACTGTCCATTTACCGTTTTTTATATTTTCTTCCAAGCTGACTCTGCCGAAATCACCGTTTGGTAAAACAGCTTGCATTTCAAAACGTGGTGCTTGTTTACCAACCAGACGTTCTGCCATATGTATCCCTCCATTTTAATATTTTTAATTGAGAAAACAAACAATGTTTTCTCAACTATCTAACTTGTTCACATTTAACATTATACTAGAGAAGATATTTTTAGTCAATATTAAATGATAATTAATTTAAATAGATAGTTGTTTTTTATTACCCAATCATTCCATGTTTATTATTCCCTACATTTTCTCTTTCTTTCAAGAAGATGTCTAAAATTAGTTTAACATGTTTTAAAATAGAGATAAAATGATTCGCACTTTCATTAGTTGAAAGTGTACACATCAATGTTCAACGAAAGAAAGGATGAAACAAATGAATTGGCAGTTACCAAAAATAAATTGGGCAAACTTTTTCATGGACACTGGGATCATCATTTTGAAATTAACGGTGATTTATCTGATTTATATCATTGTCAAAAAAGTCGGCTTCAAACTGATTGCCCGCTCCTTCCAAAAGCTTGAGGAACGAAAAGAAATTTCGCTAGGACGAAGCCGTACGCTTCAATCATTAATTACGAACATATTCTCTTACGCTCTTGTGTTCGTTTTTATTGTGACGGTTTTAGAACTTTTTAATATTAAAGCGACGGCCGTTTTAGCTGGGGCAGGGGTCGTCGGTTTAGCAGTCGGCTTTGGCGCTCAAGGTCTTGTGAGCGATGTTGTGACAGGTTTCTTTTTATTATTAGAAAAGCAAATTGACGTAGGCGATTATGTGACGACGGGGTCGTTCTCCGGGATTGTCGAAGCGGTCGGGTTACGCACTACGCAAATTCGCAGCTTTGACGGCACCTTGCATTATATTCCCAACCGAATGATTACGACATTGAGCAACCACTCACGCGGAAATATGCGCGCTCTTGTCGATATTACTATTCCTTATGAAAAAAATATTGACGAAGCGATTAAAATTTTGCAATCCGCTTGTGATGCACTCGCCGAGGAGGAACCAAAAATTATTGAAGGACCGAACGTATTAGGTGTACAAAATTTAGGGACTTCAGATGTCGTGATTCGTGTCATCGCAAAAACAGAAAATATGGCGCAATGGGAAGTGGAGCGAAAAATGCGCAAAGTGCTAAAAGAAGCGCTGCAATCTCTACAAACAGAAAAAGACTAGGACGCGTCCTAGTCTTTTTACGTATTGTTTTCCGTGGCGCCTTTACTTTTTCTTGATTGTTCAGCTTCAATTCCCTAGTCTCTGCCTTCTTCCGGCAAAATACAAGTACTTTCCGCCAGAAAACAGCGCCTTCGTTTTACATCATTAACGTAGTCTTTCTTCAACTTTCTGACAAACTTCGTCTGCTGTTAAGCCGCTCGCTTCGATAACAGAACCAGCCGTAACGGTATTTTGAATTCCCATTACATTTGAATCTTGGCCAGTGATCACACAGCAATCGCAGCCTTTTGCATCATTTTCTTGACGGAGCGGGACTACCTCATGCCCTTTTGCTTTTAACGCTTCTTGTACATTTGTTAATGAATGCTCTACACCAATTTTCGCCATGTAACATCCACCTCCTCACTTAAATAATGTGCCTTAAGGAAGGTGGAAATATACGGGATTATTCGTTTCCTTTCCATGTCATATACGATGTCAACAGGGCAATCGCTTTGTCAATCGCCCGTTCGTCCGGAGTAAGCTTGGCATGATGCAATCCATATGGTGAATCAACACCTAGCCAAAACATAAATCCAGGAATTTCGGCAAGCATGTATCCAAAATCTTCTCCGGTCATCGCTTCTTTACAACGAACGACATGAACATCAGGAAGCTGTTCAACAAACTGCATAAACTCCGCCGTTAGCTTCTCATCGTTATATACTTGATGATACATCGAACCGTAGTCAATCGTTGCCTCGCATTGATAGCCGATTTCGATTCCTTTTACAATCGCTTCAATTCGCTCTTTTACCTTGTTCATCGACTCGACCGATAACGTGCGAATCGTTCCTTCAAGACGAGCTCGTTCGGCAATGGCGTTTTGTACCGTTCCTCCAGAAATTTTTCCAACTGTGATGACTGCGCTATCAAGAGGATCAACATTGCGAGAAACAATCGATTGAAGCTGTGTCACGAGTGAACAAGCGGCCACAACCATATCATTCGCCAAATGTGGAAACGCTGCATGTCCCCCTTTTCCTTTTAAATCAATAAACAATTCTGACGTATTCGCAAACAATAATCCTTCTTTGGTAGCAATCGTACCGACCGGGTATTCAGGAGCAATATGCAGCGCGACAATCATATCCGGTTTCCATGTTTTCATAATTTCACTTTCCAACATTGGCCGCGCTCCGCCCGGTCCTTCTTCTGCCGGTTGAAAGATAAACAGCAAATCGTCTTTGATCGGGTGAGAGGCGAAATGGGTAAGCACGCCGAGGGCTATGCTCATATGAATATCGTGACCGCACGCATGCATGTTTCCTTCATGTTCAGAGCAATATGGTAAATTGGTTTCTTCGGTAATCGGCAATCCATCCATATCGGCACGGTAGCCAATCGTTTTCCGCGGCGCCGTTCCACGCACTTTCACAAAAATACCTGTTTTCCATGTCTTTATCTCTAATCGTTCTTGCGGTAATGTATGAATATAATCTAATAAATATTGCTGTGTCTTAAATTCTTGAAACCCCAGTTCAGGAATTTTGTGCAGATCACGGCGGATCGCCACAAATGGGCTGAGTCGTGACATTTGTCTTCTCCTCCTTGTAAAAAAGCGTGGAATCAAGTCCACGCTCTACCTCTTGGTATCATCGGATCGCCTCCGCTTTCCTTGTCTAGCTCCAGCTCCTAGCCGCTTGAGGGCAAATAACCTTCCTCCGTCGAAGCGACAAGTGCTTCTCGCTGGAAAAACATTTGCCGTTCGCGGCTAAATGGGTCGCTTTTCTTATAACTGGCGGAGTTCTTGTTTAATTTCTGTTTTTGCTTTTGTTTTTTCGTCGATTTGTTTAATGACGCGCGCCGGCACCCCAGCGACGACCGTGTATGGCGGTACGTCTTCGATAACAACTGCACCAGCTGCCACGACAGCTCCTTTTCCGACAGTGACTCCTTCTAAAATGACCGCATTCGCACCGATAACCACATCATCTTCCACGATGACAGGTTTCGCAGAAGGCGGTTCAATAACACCTGCTAATACAGCTCCAGCGCCAACGTGGCAATTTTTCCCTACCGTTGCTCGACCGCCAAGCACCGCATTCATATCAATCATCGTTCCTTCTCCAATAACCGCACCAATGTTAATAACCGCGCCCATCATAATGACAGCATTATCGCCAATTTCTACTTGGTCACGGATAATTGCGCCCGGCTCAATGCGCGCTTTAACTCCTTTCAAATCGAGAAGTGGAATGGCAGAGTTACGACGATCATTTTCGACAACATAATCTTCAATTTTATCTTTATTAGCTTCCAACGCTGTTTGAATCTCTTGCCACTCACCAAATACAACGCCGGCATTCCCCGTAATGAACGTTTTGGCGTTTGCTCCAAAATCAATTCCTTCAAGATTTCCTTTTATGTATACTTTAACAGGTGTCGCTTTTTTGCTGTTTTGAATAAACGCAATAATTTCATTTGCATCCATCATTTTCATTGTAGCATCCTCCTTTTGTTCTCTTATTTTTTTACTTTAGCAAAACAAAGATAGCCATGACAAGCAGAAATTCATCGAATAAAATCTTTCGTGATTTTCTGAAACGCTTGCACTTGTGGAAGTTGCCATGCTGTTTCGGAGATGATCAGCCACGTATCCCTCGTCATGAACTGACCATTTTTGTCCCTTAACGGGATTTTCTTTATCTTATCATCTAGATGATAAAGAGCAATCTCCGGTAAAATCGCATAACCAATACCATGATAGGCTAATTGTTTGCAAGTCTCGATTTGGTCAACAATCACCGTTCGTTCGGGCAACGTGTGAAATCGTTCATACCACCATTGTTGAATATGAAGAGAATATGTTGAATCGCTTTTAAATTGAATAAACGGCCGATTCGTGCTACATAAATCTTCAATGCTTTCCATTTCTTGATCGACTAAAAATAACCTGTCAGTAAATAAGTGATGGGTAATCCCGCTCCAATTTGGTTTCCCCCGAACAATGCCGACATGAAAATTGTTTTCATACATCGAAGCCATAATTTCACTTGTCCATCCTGTTGTCAAAGAAACTTTTACATTTGGATATAATTCGGTAAATCGTTTTAAAATCGGGGGAAGCCAATGTTGCGCAATAATCGAGGCAACTGCCAATGTTAACGTTCCGCTTATTTCCCCGTACATTTGTCCAATTTCTTCTTTTACTCGCTTCGTTTTCGTTAACATTTCTTTAGCGAGCTGCACAATTTTTTCACCAGCTGGTGTTAACATTAAACCGCGCTGAGAACGAAAAAAGATTTTCGTATTCCAGCTGTTCTCAATGGTCTGCAAACGTTGTGATAAAGCAGACTGGGTTACATACAACCTCATCGCCGCTTTTCGCATGTTCAATTCTTCCGCCAAAACGACAAGCATCTCGTATTCGGTAATATTCAAACTCTCACCCTTTTGATAAGTTTTTCTTATCATCTTCATTCATTTTTCCGAAATGTAATTATCATGATAAAAGGTATATCATTATATTAGAAAGTTTAAGTAAGAAGGAGAATCCCATTATGGAATTTATCTTATTTATGATGATTGGATTTGCTACGTCATTTGTTGGGACCCTTGCTGGCGGCGGCGGCTTGATTGGAATGCCTGTTTTGCTTTTAACTGGTGTCCCCATCCATCAAGCCATTGCCGCCGCAAAATTTTCCAATACCGTCAGCTCGTTTTCAAGCTTTTTCGTGTTGCTTCGTGAAGGCAAAATCGGTTGGAAGCAAACGTTACTTTTAATCCCTATTAGCCTTTTTGGTGGCATCACAGGCGGATGGCTTGCTTCATCAATATCGGAAACAACGATGACAGTGATTGCCATTCTATTGTTAACATTCGCGCTAAGCTTACATCTGTTTCGAAAACAGCCAGAGCAAAAGCAACGGGCTGCTGTTTTTCCTAAAAAATTATATCCCATTCTTTATGGAATTAGTGTCTACGATGGAATGTTCGGACCGGGGCAAGCTTCATTATTAATGTACGCCTATTTGCGCACCGGTATGGAGTATTTATCTGCCATTGCTTTTACGAGATTTCAAACGTTTGTTAGCTGTTTTGGCGCCTTTGTCACATACTTATATACAGGGCATGTCAATTGGCATATCGCTCCGTTTCTAGCCATCGGTTCGTTAATTGGTGCGCAAATCTCCGTAAGGGTGGCACAAAAGCTAAAAAACAGCCACTTACGTGCAATATTAAATGCGATTACAGCTCTTTTGATCGTTCAGCTTATGTGGCATATCATTCAATAATATGATTAAAGCGCCTTACCTGTTTATTTAATCGTTTTAAGATTTCTCTTCTTGTAAAAATCCCCTCAAAATAACCGTTTTCATTTTCAACGCAGACAAACGGATGATTCACGATCAATTCGATTCCCTTCATCACGTGATCGTCTAATAACAGTCTAGGAATGTCTTTATTCATGACTTCTTCGACTTTCATCGTTTCTAAACGTTCAAATTCAATTCGCTCTAATCCTAAAATAGCGTCCATAATCATGGTTATACTAATTAATCCGTGTAGTTTATAAGATGTGTCTAACACCGGAATCGCCGAATATCCTGTTTTTGTTAATACTAACAAGGCATGATCTAAATGATTTCCCACTTGAACGTGGGCTACTTTATCAGAAGGAATGAGAAATTGAGCAATCGTCTTATCTAAAAATTCTTTACTATCTAAACTGATCATGTTGCTTTTCCGCCTTTCTCTTTTGCTTTTACCTCCTTATTCAGTTTAGCACATTTCCTGTTTCTCATAATAAAAAAATAACTATCGCCTTCAACGAGCGATAGCCTCTTTTTATGTATATAATTACATCGTTTCCTCTCTAATGCGATAATAAAGGTGCATGAGTTGCTTATATCTCTCCTCCTCTACTTGTTTATTTCCGTTTTCAATATCGGCAAGCTCACAACTAATAAGTTCCAGCGCATAATGTTGTGTAAACAAAACATCCAGAAGCAATTTTTGTTCTTCTGGAGTTAATTGTTCAAGCAGTTGTTTGTCCATATTCTCTGTTCTCCTTCCTTCGCAGTCCATTATTATATATTCGTCTACAATAAAAAAAAGTCCTGTAAAAAAATAGAAAGCCCTCGCAAATGCGAAGGCTTTTATCCTTTGCTTGTATGAATGTTTCGCAATATAAACTGGCAAGAAGGGCATGTATAAATCACATTTTGATTGGACTGGGCGGTAAGCACTTCTTCTAAATACGCTCGTTTTTGACAGCTTGGACAAATAACAACAGGTTTTTTCACTATACTGATCGCCTCTCTTTCCTAAATGTAGCAGCTCGACAAGTTGAAGCGTATTGTACTCTCTTTTCTATAATGAGCGTTCATGACGACAAAAATACTTCCCCCGCCAATGCCGCGGCGACAACGACAAACCAAGCCGGCCATTTCCAATAAACAAGAAGAATGAAGCAAATGAGCGCAATGGTAAAATGCCATGTCGAAACAATGGAAGTTGTCCAAATCGGATTATACAATGCCGCCAATAAAATCCCAACAACACCAGCATTCACTCCGTTGAATAACGCTTGGATACGGCGATTTTGTCGCAACGATTGCCAAAAAGGAAGAGCACCAAACACAAGGAAAAATGAC
Organism: Thermaerobacillus caldiproteolyticus; assembly: GCF_013761245.1. GTDB lineage: Bacteria > Bacillota > Bacilli > Bacillales > Anoxybacillaceae > Thermaerobacillus > Thermaerobacillus caldiproteolyticus. The sequence goes on from NZ_JACDUT010000002.1 coordinate 226,024, forward strand.
GGCAAAAAAATCGCTATCGTCGCAAACACTCCACCTAGCCATCCACCAGTAACTGTGCCAACATAGCTTGCAAACGTAAACAACGGTCCCGGTACAGCTTGTGCTGCCCCATATCCAGCTAAAAATTGTTCGTGGCTCATCCAAGCAGGAACCAGTTCCTTTTCAAGAAGCGGCAATACAACATGTCCACCGCCAAATACAAGCGAGCCGGCTCGGTAAAAGCTGTCTAACATCGCAATCCACTTCGATTCCGTCACCGAATGTAAAAGCGGAAATAAACCCAATAATAGAAAAAAACAAGCAAATGAAATGATTCCACCTTTTTTGGACAGTGTAAGAGAAAGAGTAGAAGAGACATGTCCCAATTTTGGCTGTAGATATACAACTCCAATAAGGCCGCTTATCAATAAAAGGAAAAGTTGTACAAAAGGGGAGGGAACTAATAACGTAATGACGGCCACAGCTGTCGCTATGGTTATTCGAAAGCGGTCAGGTGTTAATTTTTTCGCCATTTCCCATACGGCTTGGGCTACAATCGCGACCGCTACGAGCTTCAATCCCTTCATCCATCCTGACTCATAAAGATGAAACACTTCTACTATATAAGCGAACGTAAGCAAAAACAGGGCAGACGGAAGCGTAAATCCGAGCCATGCACCAATTCCACCAATCATGCCGCCACGGATGAACCCGATGCCAATTCCTACTTGACTGCTTGTCGGACCAGGCAAAAACTGACAAAGGGCAACCAAGTCTCCATATGTCTTGTCATCAATCCACTTTCGACGTTTGACATACTCATCATAAAAATAACCCAAATGGGCAATCGGACCACCGAACGACGTAAGTCCTAATTTTAACGCTGCCATAAAAATCGTTATGACACGCACGAATTGTCCTCCTCTTCCTTTTTCTTGACGCTATTATACTAAATTTTCTCACAAAAAAGGGCAATCGTATGATCCGATTACCCTTTCTATCCTCATCGTTCTTACTCTAATATAGGTAAAATCATACAGCACTCGTTACTCACTTTACCATTAATAATAACGCAACGCTAAAAAAATAATTGAAACAGCCGCCAATAGGATTGCAAGAAGCCACGCGACAAACACAGGATTACGCAAATATGCATGTTCCTGTATTTTTTCAGGAATTGGCGTATCGTATTCCCCTTGCAGTTTTTGTTGCTGACCGAGCCGATACGTATACACAAAACCAATTACAGCGATCAATAAAACAATGATTGACAATATAAATGCAAATTGTGCCATAGCTCTCTTCACCTCACGCTTACTTTGCCACAAGTGAAGAATTTTATTCCGCTCTCTTCTCAATAATGGGCATCTTGCTCAAATAAATAACTATAAGACAAGTCGATAAATAAATAATGATGCTTATCAATCGGATAAGAATACGTACGAATCGTTTCTCCTGTCTCAATATCCGCATACAAATCAGAAAGAATACCTCGTTTGCGCGAGCGCATGCGAATAATATTTTCTAAAAAATACGGGCGCCAACTCCAATTTTTCATGTAATATTGCGGCTGCACTTCCCATGCATTATTTCGTTTAAAAATATTGGCAGACTGTTGAAACCCGTCTTCATCACAAATATAAATTCTGAAACAAACGTCACTTAGCTCGTCTGCGAGGCAAGAGAGAAGTTCATTAAAATTCGCTGCTTTTTTATATTTTGCCAACAAAGCGGCCACTCGCTGTTGAAACTGTTCAGAAATGTTATAGAGCGTTTGCAGTTTTTTCTTTTCTTGTTGAATAAAATGATGGCATTCTTGACGCAAACGGTCTTTTAACACATCACGCTCCAATAAGTATGGAGACGGTTCTGCCAGATAATACCCTTGATAATAACGCCCGCCATTTCGCCACGCATACTGTAGTTGAAAGGAAGCTTCGATGTCTTCATATAAAAGCGTTGCTCCAATTTTTCTTGCCAATAGAGAAATCGAATATAACACATCTTGATAAGCATAATTGATTGAGGTTTTACGCAATTCACGCAAATCAATTTTTAAAATGTCCGGTGCTAACAATCCAATTCGTTCTAAATTGCTGCTGTGTTCTCCAATGTTATCAACTGCAATTTTAATTCCATATGTACGAATATAGGTTAACAAGTGACTCAACTGATTGAAGTCTCCTTTAAAATGATGCTCATTAATTTCTAACACAATTCGCTCAAGCGACAGCCCTTTCGCTTGATACTGAAGAAGCATTTGTAAAAACGATTCAGCGCGGTCAAGCATAAGCAAGTTGGCATCGCGATTAATAAAGATCAAAGCAGTGTCATCATCTATGGAAAGAAAATGCTCGAACGCCTTTGTCGTTACAACTTCATCAACCTCAAGACGAAACTCTTCCGGAATGGTTTCATCTTGGAAAAATGGTCCTAAACTTACGATTTCTTCTCCCGATTGGTATCTTCCCAATACTTCATAGCCGATCACACAATGTTCATCTGCGCTGAAAATTGCCTGATAATATGGAAAGACATGTTGCAAATTTGCCATAATGTCTAGTGCATCCACGCTTCTCACCTCTTTCAGTCACTCACACCATTTTGCCATATTATATCATACTGCTTCGGTTTCATGTCGCCTTTTCTTCCCACCCATAAAGGAAAAAGCAATTGAAATACTATAAACAAACCGAGAAAAATAGGGGGATTGTTCATGAGACATATCAGCATGTTTCTTCTTCTTTTTCCATTACTCGGTTGTTCACCCGGTCATGACCACACACAATTGCCATCGAACACAAGTGTAAATGCTCCAGCGGACAAAGCACATCATCCAGCTTCAAACAAAACGCCGATTGGTCACTTGAGCCAACAGCAGCCAAAAACCGTTCAAACAAAACAGCGAAAAAAAGTGGTTCTTGATGTCCCACTCATTAGGCAAAATCCTGAATTAAAATACGGGTGCGAAGTCACAAGCTTAGCGATGGTGCTAAATTATGCAGGGATAAATATCGACAAAATGACATTAGCGAAAGAAATCAAAAAAGACCTTGATCCGAAAATTCGTAGTCAATCCGGTGATATTATCTCATGGGGAAACCCAGCTGACGGATTTGTCGGCGATATGACAGGCAAAACGAGCGGTTATGCCGTATTTGACGAACCGATTACAGAATTAATGGAAAAATATTTGCCGGAGCGTGCTGTCAATTTAACGGGACGGTCATTCGATGAATTGCTAAAATACGTTGAAAATAAACATCCTGTTGTTGTTTGGACAACAGGGGACTATCGCTTACCTGACCGTTGGGAAAGCTGGAAACACGGAAATCAGACCATAAAAACACCGCTCGACTTACATGTGGTTGTCCTTGTTGGATTTGACGATCAGTCCGTTTATATTAACGACCCATTATGGGGGAAAAAAGCCCATAAAGTTAACAAACAACAATTTATTCGCTCATGGATCGCTTTACAAAAACGTGCGGTTTCCTATCATTAGGAAACCGCACGTTTTTATGGAATGAATCTTCCTCTTCCTTTTTCATGCCTAGCAAGGCGAATGGCTTTCTTGTGCCGAACAGGGATTTATCCAAACTGCAAACACTTCTGATACAAAGAGCATCCAACTTCGAGAGTTACATACATTGTGCTTCTTACTATCTAACTCGTCTTACAACGCTTTTCTGGTTAAAACGGATGTCGATTCAGCCATTGTCCCCCATCCATCGTAATGCATTCCCCATTAATATACGAAGCATCATCGGACAGTAAGAATGAAGCAAGTGCGGCAATTTCTTCCGGCGTGCCAAGGCGCCCAAGCGGCACGCTCTCAAGCGTTCGCCTTTCTGCCTCTTCTGATTCCCAAAGACGTTCTGCTCCGCCTGTTCGCTCAATCGGTCCCGGAGCGATGGCGTTAACGCGAACCCCATATTTTCGTCCCCATTCCACGGCGAGCGTCCGAGTCATCGCCAATACACCCGCTTTGGCACATGCAGAATGAATGACACCAGCTCCCGCGTTCCAAGCGTATGTAGCAACCATGTTGATAATGGAACCTTTTTGTCCTTTTTGAATCCAGTAATTTCCTACCTCTCGACTGCAATAAAACGTACCGTTTAACACAATATTAATGACGCTGTTCCATCCGTTAATCGAAAGCTTTTCAGCCGGACAAATAAAATTGCCTGCCGCATTGTTAATGAGTGCATCAATTCTTCCAAACTCGCTATCGGTGCGCTTCACCATTTCGGCCACCAGCTCTGGATCCCGCACATCCATTTGAATCGGCAATACCTTTCCGTTTGGCGATTCAATTTCCTTTTTTGCTTCCTCAAGTGCTTCGAGCCGCCTCCCAGTAATGACGACATTGGCTCCTTCTTCAACAAATCGCTTCGCCATATATTTTCCCATCCCGCTTGAACCGCCAGTGACGATAATGACTTTTCCGTTCATCCTTCTCCCCCTCACCAAAATGACTGATTATTCATTCACATTTATCTTACTACAAATATACAAAATTTTCTAACATTGTTTTCGTCCATTTGTCGCTTTTCTATTTTTCTTTTTCCATTTATAATAAAACTAATTGTGAAAGGACGGCAAAAGAGATGGAACGTCTAGAAGTGACAAAAATGAATCGAAGAACGTTTCTAAAAAAAAGTATATGGACGGGAATCGGAGGAATGATTGCAACATCGTTTGGTTACTATTACGCTCGATTTATTGAGCCGGCGCGACTGACCGTTACCCATCATACGATTTTTCATCCGCTCATCCCCAAGGGATTTACCGGCATCAAGCTTATTCAATTTAGTGATGTCCACCTCGGCCATTATTACGGGTTACGCCGCTTTGTGCATACGGTTCAAAAAATCAACGAGTTGCAACCGGATATTGTGCTATTTACGGGAGATCTGCTGCACGAGCCAAATAAATACGCTCATATCGATGACGTCATTTCCGCTCTCGCTGGCATTCGCGCTCCTCTTGGGAAATTTAGCATTTATGGAAACCATGATCATGGCGGATATGGAACAGATACATATCGTCACATTATGAACAAAGCGGGATTTCGCATGCTTGTCAATGAGCATGTGATGATTGAGCTTATGGATAAAAGTAAAATTGCCATCGCCGGCGTGGATGATATGATGCTTGGAAACCCGAATTTTCCTGAGATGTTAAAAAACATTCCTCCCTCTACGTATACGATTGTTTTACTACATGAACCAGACGGTGCGGCAGAAACAAGCCGTTATCCTGTTCACCTACAGCTGTCTGGACATAGCCATGGCGGACAAATTCAGCTTCCGTTCATCGGTCCACTCATTACCCCACCGCTCGCCACCAAGTATTATGAAGGATTTTATCAAATTGGCGATTTAACGTTATATGTAAACCGCGGGCTAGGAACGACGAGAATGCCGCTTCGTTTTCTCACTCCACCTGAACTCACCGTTTTTACATTAAAGCATCAACCACCCGTATCATAGGGTGGTTGATTTGTAAAAGTACATACGCGATGGCGAGTATGGCAATGCTTCCAATAACGAAGCAGCAATGTGAAAACAGGCGTTTCGATATTGTCTGTCGCAGCAGTTGAATCCTCTTGCAATGCAAAACGCCAAAAAGGGTAATGTACCAAAAAACATGAGCGCAACGGCAACGATTAAAACGCGACACGCTTGTAAACCACGCTTCAAACCAATAGTGACAATACGGCACCAAAGGCTCTCCCTAGCGCCATTGTCCCAAGCCTCACGACGCTCTTCCCTTTCGCGCCGACAGCGGTCCCATCCCCACGATCAGACCGAGTCCGCAAACAAGCAGCCCACTGATAAGAGAAAGAGCGATATACGTCATCCCTTTCGCTTGTGAGTAATTGAACGACTTTCTTACTAAACGTAGACATCGTTGTGTATCCACCGTAATCCCTTATACCAATGGCTGCCTTTACCTAATCAGGAATCATGCAATAAACGAACCAACGATATTTATCACCTATGTCGCGATCGGCCATGGCAGTGCAATAATATCGCTGACGATATAGCGGATGACGACACCAGCCGCTTGAGCTTGCCATTTTCCGTTCATACTGATATTTTATTCTTCATCTTCGCTGACTCGATACGCCATATTAAACAAGATGAGCTGGCTATTGATTTTCTCTTCCCCATCGGCACACTTGACATAATGATAATCCCCGTTTTCGTCTTGCTCCCGCGCTTTTACATTATCAGCAAGCATAATCGATAAAATTTTCATAATCCGCTGTTTCAAGTGCTCCGCAAAAATCGGAACTAAAATCTCCACTCGTTTTTCCATGTTGCGCGTCATCATATCAGCCGAAGATAAAAACACTTTCTCTGCCCCATTATGATGAAAATAATAAATGCGGCTATGTTCAAGAAACCGCCCAACGATACTGCGGACACGAATGTTTTCGCTCACACCCGGAATACGTGGTCGCAAACAGCAAATGCCGCGAACGATTAAATCAATGGTTACCCCTGCTTGCGAAGCTTCGTACATCTTCATAATCAGCTCTTTATCGGTCAACGAGTTCATTTTCGCAATGATGCGCCCGTTACCATATTGTCGATGGAAGCGAATTTCCTCATCAATCAAGCGGATAAAATCGCGACGAAGATCGAACGGAGCTACCGATAAATGGTGAAACTCTGGCTTTTCCATATAGCCGCTTAAATAGTTGAAAAAGTTCGTCGCATCTTCGCCAATTTCACGATTGGATGTAATCAATCCTAAGTCGGTATACAGTTTCGCGGTCACATCGTTGTAGTTGCCGGTTCCTAAATGAACAAATCGTTCAATTTTCCCGTTTCGCCGCCTGACGACAAGCGTAATTTTACTATGCGTTTTTAAATGAGTAATGCCATAAATCACGTGGCATCCTGCTCTTTCTAACTCTTTTGCCCATTGCACGTTATTTTCTTCGTCAAACCGTGCCCTCAGCTCCACAAGAACGGTCACTTGCTTGCCGTTTTCCACTGCGCGTTTCAATGCCTCAATAATCGGCGAATCGCCGCTCACCCGATACAACGTTTGCTTAATCGCCAACACGTGCGGATCATCCGCCGCATCAGACACAAAATCAATGACCGGTTCAAACGACTCGTACGGATGATGGAGGAGAATATCTTGTTGTAACGCTTTTTCGAAAATATCTTCATCCGAATCTAAGTCTCTCGGCGGTTGCGGAATGAGCGTTTCGTATACTAAGTGCTCTTTAAATGTCGATAGCTCTTTATAAAATTGAAATAAAAAGGTTAAATCAAGGGGACCGTCAATTTGATACACATCCCTTCCATGAATCTTTAACTCATCTAATAAATACATGAAAATAAACGGGTCAAAACCATGTTTGCTCATTTCGAGGCGAACCGCTGCTCCCCATTTTCGTTTTTTCAATTCTTTTTCAATCTCTTTCAATAAATCGCGCGCTCCCTCTTCGTGAATCGTTAAATCAGCGTTGCGCGTAATGCGAAATTGCGTAACCGACACAACGGTATATCCTTTAAATAATATATCAATATGCGCTGCAATCACGTCTTCAAGCAAAATATATACAAAGCGACCTTGTTCAGATGGAAGGCGGATAAAGCGATGCAAAACCGATGGAACTTGAACAATAGCTAGCTTCCTTCGTTTCTCTTCTTCTTGCTCATCCTCTAACACAATCGCTAAATTCAAACTTTTACTGAGCAACGTCGGAAACGGACGATACGCATCGATAGCCATCGGTGTTAAAACTGGAAAAATTTGTTCAATAAAGTAATGTTGCAAATAATCCCGCTGTTCTTTTGACAGTTCGCCCATCGAAACAAGCGAAATGTGTTCCTTCTCCAACATCGGTAAAAGCACATCGTTATAAAATTGATATTGTACCCTCACCAATTCGTGTACTTTTTCGGAAATTTTCTTGAGCTGTTGCTTCGGCGTCAATCCTGCTTTATTCTCTGGCTTATTAAGTCCTGCTTTTACTTGGTCTTTTAATCCAGCCACGCGCACCATGAAAAATTCATCCAAATTCGAGCTGAAAATCGCTAAAAACTTTAGCCGTTCCAAAAGCGGATTCCTCTCATCAAACGCTTCTTGCAAGACACGCTCATTAAACGAAAGCCAGCTTAATTCTCGATTGTTATAATAGTTAGGATTGTTCAGTTCCGCTCGTTGTCCCATATAGTTTCCCTGCCTTACTTTTGTTGAAAACGTAATTCAATCGGGTGCTTCAATACTTTTTCTAAATGCTTTTTATTTTTTTCCGCTTGGTATTCTTCGGCACGAAAATCGCCGCAACAAATCACCTCAATGAGAATGCTGCCGTTTTGTTTCGAAAGCTGAACCGTTTGAACAATGTTTCGCTTCGTTTCATTTAGGCTATAGACAAATTTTAAGAGCGCTCCGAGAAAGCGGATCGTTCTTTGTTCTTCCTTTGTGAACCAATGCTGAAATGGTTCGATATATTGTTTAAATACAGTTCTATTTTTATAGGAAGCCATTAATGCTAGCTTAACGCGATCTTTATGCATCAATCCGTCAATCGTACGGTTCGCAAGTATATAAAACGTATGTTGGCTACTCGACTCTTCATCAATGTATTGTCCTAAATAAAAAACATGGGCAGCCCATTTGACATCACGCACATCATCATCCGTTAACGGATATAAGTCAAGACGGCGAATTTGTTCAATGAATTCCGTAAGCAACCGATTGACATAGTGAACGTGATGAACGTCGATGTCATAGTCTTGGGCAAGTTCAAAAAAACTCTCTTGGAGAACGCTCGGAAAAATCGGTGTACCAAACGGTTGCATCCCTTCTTCATAAAATATGCCATCACGCAATCCTTTGCGACTTAGTACAAAAACGGGCGCATCCACCACTTCATACAACACACGAAACACTTCAAGTGCCGGAATGATCGTATCAGCGCGATCTTTCGATAGTCCCTCGAGCTTTTGAATGTCTTCGAACGCCAACGACGTTAACAATCTTTCGACCTCCATTAAATCTTTTTGATTCATCTCATATTGATGGACGCCAGCCAGCGGATAATTTTTCATAAATTGATGAACTTGCACAACGTTTCTCGCGCTTCCCCCCATTGCGATGATGGGCACACGTTTACGAGAAATCCACGGTAATAATTGAAATTGCTCCGTCAAATAGGAAGATAGACGTTGCAATTCTTCTTGTGTCGGAACGTTTCCTGAGACGAATGCTTGCTTGAGTGACAATGCACCAAATGGAAAGCTTTCATAGTGAACAAGCTGACGATTTTTGTAATACGTGATTTCCGTGCTTCCTCCGCCGATGTCAATCGTCACCGCCTCAGGAATCGGTGTTGAATTCACAACCGCAAGAAATCCGTAATATGCCTCTTCCTCTCCCGTTAACACACGAACGCGAAAATCGGTATTTTCTTCGACTAATCTGATAATTTCATTCTGATTTTTCGCTTGGCGAATCGTTGCGGTTGCCACGCATTTGACTCGCTTTAATTGATGATATCGTGTAATCTCTTGGAAGCTTCGCAACGTATCAAGAAGAATCACAATCCCTTCGTCTGTCAATATATGATTATAATTTAAATAATTGCGAAGTCGTGCAACCGCTTTCACATTTTCAATCTCTCGCAACCGTCCGCTTTTACTTCGCTCATAAATGACTAACCGAATCGTATTGGAACCGATATCGATAATACCATATTTCTCCTTCACGTCATTCATCCTTCATCTATTATCATTTCTTATTTTTGTATTATATCAATGGAAAAGGTTGCAAACAAACGTTCATACGGTATAATAAAGATATTAGACAAGCCTAATGAAAAGGAGAGCAAGTATGGAACGCTTGGAACCAACGATAGACAACTTGGCGAAGGCGATTTTCACCGTTAACCGCCATGCCAAAACCGCTTTAAATCCTTCTTTTTTATATCTTTTAAAGAAAAAAACGATCGCCAAACTGCTTAAAGAAGGTAAAGCGAGAAAAGTCGGCTTACATTTTTCGCGAAACCCGAAATATAGCCAACAACAATCCGATGTCCTTGTCGCGATCGGCGATTACTATTTTCACATTCCTCCGACAAAAGAAGACTTCGCGAATCTCCCGCACCTTGGCGCATTAAACGACTCGTATCGCAATCCTGTCACAAGAATGCCGCTTTCCCAAGCAAAAGCATTATTGCAAGCTTATACCGGAATAAAAGAGCTTCCACACCAGCGAAAAAAGACGTATCAGAAACCTGTTTTTAAACGATTAGGCGAGAGCTACTAAGAAAAGCGCAAGCGCGTCCCAATTTCCTCCGAAAACTGTCCACGTCCTGTGGGCGAACGGCGAAATGTCGCCATCTTGATCCCTGCGATAGGCAATGTTCTTCACCCGCAGGACAGTTTGTCACCTATAGGTGGACTGGTGTGCCTCCGAGCTCTCGAGCATCACGTTTCAAGCAATGCTTTGCACAATTTTGTATCGATACCGATTCAAGAATTAAACTGGTTGCGAACGGAGCCAGACAGTTCTCTTTTTTAAAATAAAAATTCGACTTTCCTAACCTTTAAAAATGACCACTCGAAAACAGCAAACCCTTTCATCTCCACACAATACCATTCCCGTACATATGATTTCTCTTTCTTCTCAGAAATTTGTTCGTGCCGTTCCTGTTTTTATAGCACCTGTAAAATCGTCTTTGATAGTTTGACTTAGTGGATATGTCTTAATGAAATAGTCACTTTCCCCAAGCGATAATCCCTTTTCTTTTTTTAATGTTTTTACTGATAATGAGCAATTTAAATTCAAGTATTTTCCATTCAAAGGCAGAAAAAAGACAAATAGACTGAGCGAATCCAGTCTCGAAAGTGCTTATCTGCAATGTACGAATTCGCTCTTGAATCGTTTCATTCGCAAGTAATGGTAAAAAATGATCTGGAAATTCCAATAGCACTTGTTGCTCAAGAGAAGAATCAAAGGAGAGATCGGCTTCTCTGTGACTTCCTCCTTGTAGTGAAATTGCGGAACAATGCTCGGTGATATCGTTCTTTATAATCAGCGATTTGGCGTCGATGTTGATTTTCAAATACTTTTCATATAATTAGGTATATGCAAAATGACAATAGATTGTGAACAACCACTGCCACCTAAAATGCTTCTATGCACACATTTAACTCATCCTTTTCATCATTTGGCAAATTCTTTCCTCTAATTCCAACAGTTTAAACGGCTTCGTAATATAATCGTCAGCCCCTAATTCAAGCGCGCGGGCAATATCTTTTTCACTTTGTCGCGATGTTAACATAATCACTTTATAGCGTTCAGCTCCTTTTTGTGCCCGTAACCACTGTAATACTTCAATTCCGTCCATTTTCGGCAGGACTCCGTCTAAAATAACTAAACAAGGAAGTGTATCCTGATGCCACGTTGATTCAATAAAAGAAACCCCATCTTTAAATGATCGGACATCATATTTTACATTGATTTCACACGGTGATTTTTCTAAAATATCGGTAATAATCGTCCTCATAATTGCATCATCATCGACAATGGCAATTTTGATTAATTTTTGATAAGGCTCCTCTTTCGAAGGTTTAGCGACTTGCACACGGTTTCTTCCCGCTTGTTTAGCCGCATATAACGCATGATCGGCAAGCTGCAGCCAATATTCAAGAGGCCTATTTCCCTCGCTGATTTCCACAATACCGGAAGAGAAGGTACACGAAAACGTCTTCTCTCCTTGCTGAAATAGTACGTTGCTAAATTTTGTCCGTATTCGTTCGATAATCAAACAAGCTGTATCAATGTTCGTTTTCGGGAAAAGAAGAAGAAACTCTTCACCACCAAATCGAACAACCGTATCTCCTGCTCTCGTTTCCTGACGGAGAAAACGAGCAAACTCTTTTAGCACTGTATCCCCGGCAAGATGTCCGTAATGGTCATTTACCTTTTTAAAATAGTCTAAATCGAGCACAGCCAAGCAATAAGACTCTTTAAAGCGCGTTATATCGCTTTGTAATTGCTCATACACTTGCTTTAAATATTTCCGGTTATATACATGAGTTAACTCATCTAGCAATAACAGTTCATCAATGAGCTTTTTTCGTTCTAATTGACGTTGGATTCTTACAATCAATTCATCCATATCGAACGGTTTGGCAAGAAAATCGTCAGCCCCCAGCGCATAGCTTTTCAGCCGCGTTTCTTTTTTGTTATCGTCACTAATAATCATGGTCGAAATAAATTGCTGTTTAAGCTTTTCGTTTAACATCTCAAGCAGCTCAAATCCGTGCTTTTCTTTCGTAGAAAAGTGAATGACAATACAATGAGGACGCATATCGTAAAAGAATGACACGACTTTTTCCGCTTGAGCTACTGCGATGACATACCATCCCATCGTTCCGAGTTTTTCTTTCATATGCATTAAAAACGTTGTATCATTACCAACCAACAAAATAACCGGTTGCTCGCCCTGTCCTTTTCCTTTCAAAACTGATGTAGGAGAAACGAATCCTTCATTTTCATAACATAATTTTACAATTTTAAAAATGTATTGTTTGACTTCTTCCACAGTCCATTGTTGTTTGTGCTGTTCGTCTAAATCGTTCATTAGTTGACGTGCTTCCATTCCAATTTCATCAAGCCCAATAACGGCAGCTGTTCCAGCAATGGAATGAAGAAAGCGATATAACTCAGTATAAGAAACTACCCCAACATCCTCCCATTGCTCCAACTTTTTTCGAACATTTTTTAAAAAGTGCCCCTTATACTTATTCATTCGCACTCCCCTGCTTTAATATTTTCTATCCGCATAATATAAGGCTGCCCTGTAGTGTTGGGACAGCCCCTAAAGAACATGTTTGTCAATGACTTTCACTAACTCTCCGATTTCTGGCTTACTTACTTGTGCGGTTGCTCCAACTTGCTCTCCTTTGTGACGAAGGTCATCGGTAATGAGCGAAGAGAAAATAACAACGGGCAGATGCTTTAGCTTGTCATCTTCGCGAATGCGCTTCGTGAAATGGTGTCCATCCATTTGCGGCATTTCAATATCTGTAATCACAAGCTGCACTTCATGTTCAATCGGTGTTCCTTCATTGACAATGGATTGCAAGTAATGGAGCGCATCTTCGCCGTTTTCAAAAAACTCAACAAAGGTGTATCCTGCTTCTGTTAACGTATCGTGCAGCAGTTTTCTCAACAATGGTGAGTCTTCCGCGACAACGAGCTTTTTATTCGAACGCTCTCGCTTTCCGAGTTTTTTAATTTGCTCAATATTAATTCCTGTCTCTGGGTTAATGTCAACAATCATTTTCTCAAAATCAAGCAATAAAATCATATGTTCCTCTAATTTAACGACACCGATAATTTGTCCCTCTAACCCTTGATACATTTGTGACGGCTTTTCAATTTGTTTCCACGAAATGCGATGAATCCGCGTCACGTTATGTACATGGAATACGACTTTTTGCTGATTAAATTCAGCGACAATAAATTTGTCAACGTGCGGCTGTTCCGATGGTGGAAAATTGAGTGCTTTTGCAACGTCAACGACTGGAAGTACCTCGCCGCGCAATTCAATAATCCCTTCGACATAGGCATGAGAATGAGGGACTTTCGTAACAGGGACACGATTAAGAATTTCTCTTACTTTCATAACATTAATCGCGAACTTATTATTCCCAATTAAAAATTCAACAATTTCTAGTTCATTTGTACCACTTTCTAATAAAATTTCTCGTTTTTCATTCATTTTCTACTACGTCCTTCCTTATCTAAAATAGTCTATATTTATTATATTTGGTAATAAGTTAATAAGAAACCTTTTTTCATTATATTTTTCATGAAATTGACTAAAATAATAGTATGGTCATAAACAAGAGTGTGAGACAGCGGAGAAATTCAGGCACAAACGGAAGCATATCATTCCTGCCACATGAAGAGAAAACGAATTTTTAATAGTGAAGTCATGTGAAAGTCTAAAACATTAGCAACACTCAATGTGATACGACTTACTCGTTTGGTCGACACTTCCTCTTGTGAAATCATCCATTTTCCAGTAAACAGAAATACGATCAGTCTGATTTAAGAGTGCACGTTTTTCAAAAAGATACAGGCGAAGATATCCCTGTTTGTCATTGTTTCGATTGGACAAGAAAAGCATAAAAGAAGCCCTCCAACAACGGCGGCATCCTCTTCGTGACATTCGTGTGTATGCCAAAGCAAATCACTGCGCTTGTGAGGTAATAATCCACAAGGAAGCTGCTGTCCCGAGAATGTTTCCTCATTCCCTCGATAATAAAAAAACGCAAGCACTCAATTTCGCCTGAAAACTGCTCACATCCTGCGGACAAACAGTGAATGGCGGCATCCTAGCTCCGGAATTGCCAAATGTTCTTCGCTCACAGAAGGATTTGATTAGATAAAAAGAAAGCTTTAAACGTTTATATTCCCTCAATATTTTTAAAAAATAAGGTTACAACATTTTTATTGCAACCTTGTTTAGTAAAGAAACTCTAATAAACGGCGGTCAGCTAAATTCGTATCAATTGGACACGTTTCTGCATCGCGACCGTATTGCCATGCCCATACATTCGCTTTGCAATTCGGTGTAGCTGGCTGATATTTTGGCGCTTTTTGTTCTTTCGTCGTTCCAGGTCTCGGTGCCGCACTCCAAATCATCGTTTGAACAGCCACTTGATTATTTTGTTGAACAGCCTCGCAATAAGCGTTAGAAAAATCTCCTTTCGTCGGGTCAGCATATAATCCCGGTCGATACCCCGTTGGATACAAGGTCTCTACCCAGCCGCGAATCCATCCTTCATCAACCGGGAAATAATCTTCAATGTTGGCAAACAGTACTTTGTTCTTAGGAATACCAAGACGGCGTGCGTGGAAAATAGCATTACGCGCTGCTACTTGGCCATTTGCATATCCAACTGCCTCACGAAAGACATTGTAAATCGGCATTACTTTTATACCATAGTTTCGAAGTAATGTGATTTCCTCTTTGTTTAGGCCATCGGACACATTCGGTACATCGGTTAAGTAACGCCCCCAAAATTTTGGATAACCAAATTCGTTTTTTACACAATAAAATAGCTGCTCCGTGGCCCTTGCCGCAGAATCAACACCCCAAACAGCTCTCGCCATCTTCTTCCTCCTTTTTAGCTCCCGTTCTTTTTCATGTATATGACGTTATAAGCCTGTTTCATACAATAGTTCTAACCGTTGGAAACACGAACTAGAAAAAAAAGATTATAATAGGAAATATAGGCTATTAAATAGGAAATATAGACTATTCTCGTTGGAGGGTTTCGATGAATAGACAAAAACAGAAAGAAAAAATAAAAGCATTATTGCAACAAAAGGCGATTGATTTATTTCGGACACAAGGATACGAAAAAACGACGGTACTGCAAATTACAGAAAGTGCTGGAGTGGCCAAAGGAACATTTTTTAATTATTTTCGCACAAAAGAAGACATTTTGTCTTCTATCAACAGACAGCATATGAGAACAATTGAAGGAGAGTTTCGTAAATGTATGAACCATCGCAGTTCATTTGAACAGCTACATACATTTCTTACAAAGCTAGCAGAAATTAACGAACAACTTGGAAAAGAGCTTATTAAATCCGTCTGTTTTTTTTCAAAGCAAGAAGAACAAGCAACGATTCAATTATTAGTGGATATGATTGTTCCCCTTTTTGAAAAGGGAAAAGCGGCAGGAGAATTACGCAACGATGTGCCCACTATCAAACTCGCTTTAACATTTATTCAATTATATGTAGGAGTGCTGCATTACTGGTGTTCTCAGCCTTCTTCTCCTCCTCTCATTCAACTCATGAATGATGCTTTTCTAATTTTTTTTACTGGGATTAAAAAAAACTAGCGAAAGGAGATTCCACCGCTGAAAAACGATCGAAAAAACACGCTGGCTTCTCTTTTGCCAAGCGTGTTTTTCTCTCAGTCTCGAAAACGATGAAGCAACTGATTGTTTTCACCGCGAGCAAAAACATCAAGGCGACCGCGTCCCCAAGAAACCGCCGCTGGTTCTGAAGCGATTTGGCCGTCAAGGCGAAGAAAGTTACTCCAACGACGCCCGTCCCAATATTTATAAATAAGTTCGTTATTTTTTCCTCTTGCAAACACATCAAGTCGATGTTCTCCTGAAGAGGCAGCAGTTGGACTTGAGGTAAGGCGTCCTCCTAAGTCTTCCCACTCGCTCCAGCGGATGCCGTCCCACCATTTATGGACGAGCTGACGTTTCGGACCACGCGCGAACACATCAATGCGATTTCTTCCCCACGAAACTGCACCAGGTGCTGATGTAATGACTCCTCCCAAGCGTCCCCACTCGCTCCAACGGATGCCATCCCACCATTTATGCACTAAATTTCGATTTTCATCACGGGCAAAAACATCAAGCCGGTTCACTCCCCAAGAGGCTACCGCAGGGCTGGAACTGAGTACACCTCCTAAATCTTCCCACTCACTCCAACGGACACCGTCCCACCATTTATGGATTAACTGATAGTTCGCTCCGCGGGCAAACACATCAACGCGATTTCCCCCCCATGAAACAGCAGCTGGAGAGGAAGTTAACACCCCTGAAAAGCTCTCCCACTCACTCCAACGGACACCGTCCCACCACTTATGAATTAAATTCCGGTTCGTCCCCCTTGCAAACACATCTAACCGATTAGGCCGCCAAGACGCCACCGCCGGACCAGATGTTAAAACTCCCCCTAAGTTTTCCCATCTGCTCCAATCCTGTCCGGGTTCATAGCCGATTTGTTTAAGTACAGCTTGAATAACGGTTTTGACGATTTTTTCGATTTCTTGTTCTGGAACACGGTACGCTTCAAGAACAATAAACATCCATGGCGCTTTCGTTTTTAAAAATTGAAAAAGTCGCTGAATTCGTTGTTGAAATGAACCGCCTGTATCACTTTTATGTTCGAGAACCGTTTGCACAATTACGCGAAACATATAACGCGATACATTGCGCGGAACATAATATTGTTGCAACTCCGTATATAATGGCTGCAACGCCGGA
Source organism: Thermaerobacillus caldiproteolyticus (assembly GCF_013761245.1). Classification (GTDB taxonomy): domain Bacteria; phylum Bacillota; class Bacilli; order Bacillales; family Anoxybacillaceae; genus Thermaerobacillus; species Thermaerobacillus caldiproteolyticus. The sequence goes on from NZ_JACDUT010000002.1 coordinate 243,081, forward strand.
CGAATCATTCGCCAAATGTCTTCGAGTTGCTGATTTCGCTCCGCTTGTTGACGGGTATAATAATCGATTAGCATTTCCGTAAATCCCGGTACATACGATGGAAATGCACCATACGGATCAAGGCGGTACATATGCGACCCTCCTTTAATGAAAAGTCTGTCATTCTATTGTATGACGCTGTCCAAACGACTAGCCCATTTTTTTCTTGTCACTTTAAAACAGTTGATTATAATAAATTTATCAATGATAATGAATGAAAAGAGGGAAACAGATGAAAATAGGGGAAAAAGAAAGTAAACGTGGCTTTGTTGTCGCGGGCTTGTTGCTCGGCATTTTAATGGCCTCCATGGACAATACAATCGTCGCTACGGCGATGGGAACGATTGTTTCTGAGCTCGGCGGCCTTGATCAATTTATTTGGGTGACATCTGCCTATATGATCGCGAGCGTCGCCGGTATGCCAATTTTCGGGAAGCTTTCCGATATGTATGGCCGGAAACTGTTTTATGTCTCCGGTTTGACGTTATTTTTAGTCGGCTCGATTCTTTGCGGGCTTGCGCAAAATATGGTGCAGTTAAGTATTTTCCGGGCCATTCAAGGGCTTGGTAGCGGCGCATTAATGCCGATAGCTTTTACGATTATGTTTGATACTTTTCCACCGGAACAGCGCGGCAAAATGTCTGGATTATTCGGTGCTGTTTTCGGGATTTCTAGCGTATTCGGACCGCTTTTAGGCGCTTACATTACCGACTATATTGACTGGCGCTGGATATTTTATGTCAACGTCCCACTCGGACTTTTATCACTTCTTTTTGTCGTGAAGTTTTATTTTGAATCGCTTGAACACCGCGAACAAAAAATTGACTGGTGGGGAGCAATTTTGCTTGTCTCCTCTGTTCTTTGCCTTATGTTCGCCCTTGAGTTCGGCGGCAAAGAATACGCATGGAATTCGGCAACAATTATTGGATTATTCAGCGGGTTCGTTGTACTGCTCGCTCTGTTTTTATGGGTAGAAACAAAAGCAGAAGAACCGATCATTCCATTTCATTTATTTAAAAAACGCTTGTTTTCTACTGCGCAAGGAATTGGTTTTTTGTATGGAGCAACCTTCATTCTTGGAACGATTTTTATTCCCATTTTTGTCCAAGGAGTATATGGCGGTTCTGCAACAAACTCTGGGTTAATTTTAACACCGATGATGCTTGGTTCTGTCGTCGGTAGTCAAATCGGCGGGCGATTTGCAGTAAAAACTTCTTATCGCAATTTAATGATTATCTCAGGTTTTTTATTGTTCATCGGCATTTATTTGTTAAGCACACTATCCGCTGATACAGCGCGCTCGCTAGTGACTGTCTATATGGTAATTACGGGAATTGGTGTTGGGTTCTCCTTCCCATTGTTAAGCATGGCCGCTGTTCATGGCATTGATATGCGCCAGCGTGGTACTGCCAACTCAACAAACACATTCTTTCGTTCGATTGGGATGACGCTAGGTGTGACGGTTTATGGCACGATTCAAAACCATCTATTGATGGATAAGTTAAAAAAAGCGCTGCCGATGATGAAACAATTCAATCCGTCTGGCGATACACGCGTGCTTCTTTCTAAAGAAGCGCGTGCCCATATCCCACCTGAAGCTTTGCAAAAGATCACCCATGCATTAGCCGACTCGATCGCGACGATGTTCACATGGGCCATCATCCCAGTCGTCATTTCGATTATCCTTATATTCATGATGGGGCCGGCGCGCTTAACAGACCAATTCTCTGCTCAAGCGAAAGAAAAGCACTCATAAAAATCGAAAGTCTCCGTTTGAGCTATAACGCCCTGCCTCTAAACAGAGTGTAGATTGGAGACCTTCTCGGAAAAATGTGAAAAGAGGGCAGCCCTTTCTTTTTCAGGGCTGCCCTCTTGGCTACTGTTAATCACCGATTCGACCGGTGTTTCTCTCTTCGTTTAGCGGCTCTTCTATTCGCTTGAATGCTAGTTCCACAGCAACTTTCGCCGAATCGCAAAACGCGATTTCAACAGTGCGGCGCTCGTCTAAATAGCCGCCTTCATAAGCGACTTCTTTCATTTTTGTCGCCCATCCACCAGTTGTTTCAATGATGACAACGGGCTTTTTATTCATATATGCAGCTGACAATTCTCCGAGTGTCCCGTTGCCGCCGCGAATCATAATCAACGCATCAGACGAATGGACAAGAACAAGGCTCCGAAAATCAAAATGGAGTCCGGTTGTAATCGGCACATCTAAATAGTCGTTGGCAACATCGGTAGAATCTCCTGCCAAAATACCAATGACGAGCCCCCCTGCTTCTTTCGCTCCTTTAGAAGCCGCTTCCATGACACCGCTTCCGCCGCCCGTTAACAAAACGGCGTTTCGTCTCGCAATTTCTGCCCCTACTTCTTCGGCAATTTTTCTTACTTCACTAGGAATTTCCCCCGATTGTCCAATGACCGCAATTCGTTTCATCATATCTTCTCCTCAATTTGCTTTTTCCTTATTTATACTCTCTTTATTCCGTAATCAGAAGTACAATCTTTTAGCGATCTTTTCAATCATTGCCTTTATGAAAGCGAAACCAACCGTTTCGTTTAAACCAAAAATACATCGCAGTCGCAATGAACGCCATAACTCCAAGTACAGCAAAATACCCGTATTTCCAATGTAATTCAGGCATGTAATCAAAATTCATTCCATAAATCCCGACAATGAATGTCAGCGGCATGAAAATCGTTGTAATGACTGTTAGCGTCATCATAATCGTATTCATTCGATTCGAGTTTAATGATAAATAACTATCGCGAATATCAGACGTAATTTCCCGATTCGCTTCAATCATTTCGACAAGCTTAAGGAGATGGTCATAAATATCATGAAAATAAAGCTGTCGTTCTCTCATTCGTTGCAATCGTTCAGAATAAATAATCCGATATAATAAATCGCGCATTGGAACAATGGTTCTTCGTAGTTTCGATAAATCACCGCGAATGTCGAATACTTTCTCAATGATTTCTTGAATCGTCTCATTTTTCGTGTTTTCCTCTAGCTCATTTAATACATCTTCAATATGGTAAATCGGTGGAAAATAATCGTCAACAAGCTTATCTAAAATATGATACATGATATGAAGAGGTCCGATTTTAAAATCTTCCTCCGTTTTTAAACGCGTCCATACTTGATTAATCCCTCTTATCGTTTGCTTATGAAACGAGACAATAAAATTTTGCCCGACAAATAAATCGACCTCTTCTGCTTCCAACGTCTTTTGCTCGATCGCATGCAAGACGACAAATAAATAGCGGTCATAAAAATCGAGTTTTGGACGCTGTACGTATTCTAAACAGTCTTCAATGGCCAGCGGATGAAAATGAAAAAAATCAGCTAGCAACTTTACCTCTTCATCCGTTGGCTCATGAAAATCGACCCAGTACCAAGAAACATCTGGGCTTTTTACAGACTGAAGAGGTACATCATAAATGACGTTAAAATCTTTTGTCACCACACATGTTCGTATCATACAAATCCCCTTTTAACAAATTCACTCTCTTTACATATCATAACCGAAATGTGTTACATCCCCAAATAAAATAAGTAACAATATGTCTTTTTTGAAAAAATTACTACGTTTGAACTTATCAAAATTTTCTTTACATTTTCTCTAAAAACGACGATAATATAAAAAAGGGAACCTTTCGTTTCCGAATAAGGGGGAATCACACATGTACGAAAAACAATATCCTCACGAAGGCATTATGATTTTTGGGAAAACGGATGAAAAAAATCATTATGGTTCGCTTGCGGAGAAGATTCTCGAACAAGCGATTTTCCATTATCAAAAATGCAAACTAATGGAAAAAATCGATGAAGCGCTCGTCACACGAAATAAGCAGCTCTTTTTAGAACTGTCAGCACAATATAATGAATTGTTAAAAAAATACGGAGCATAAATGAGGAGTTAACGACGAATGATAGAATGCGAAGCCTCGGAGCAATATAGCCAATGGACAACAGATTAGGTGAGCCACTTTCTTCATACAAAAGAAGAAGTAGGCTCACCTTTTATATTTTCGTGACAATTGGGCGAACCGTGATAAAATATTGTAAAGATACCATCATGGAAGGATGAATAATTCGTGGAACATCTCATTCACTCACGTGTCAAAGACATTGAAATATCTGGAATACGCAAATTTTTTAATATGGTGTCTCACCACCCTAATCTTATTTCTTTAACGATTGGCCAACCAGATTTCCCTACCCCGGAACATGTGAAAGAAGCAGGGATAGAAGCGATTTCCAACAATTTCACGACATATACCCATAACGCTGGATTTCTCGAGCTGCGCCAAGCGGCTTGCGATTTTGTCCGCGAGAAATATAGCTTGGACTATAGTGAAGAGGAAGTCATTGTCACTGTAGGAGCAAGCCAAGCGCTCGATATCGCGTTTCGCACGATTTTAGAAGAAGGAGTAGAAGTAATTTTACCGGGGCCGGTGTATCCAGGATATGAGCCGCTTATTCGCATGTGCGGTGCAAAACCGGTGTATGTTGACACGCGCGGCAATGGATTTCGTCTCTCTGCGGACCTCGTTGCTCCTTATATCAATGAGCGAACTCGCTGCATCGTGCTACCATATCCATCAAATCCAACGGGAGCAACACTATCGGAACAGGAACTTCTTGAATTCGCTCACTTACTGAAAGATCGACCAATTTGGATTTTATCAGACGAAATCTATAGCGAGCTCGTTTACTCGGGACGTCATTATTCCATCGCTAAATGGCTTCGCAATCAGACGATTGTCATTAACGGACTGAGCAAATCGCATTCGATGACAGGATGGCGTATCGGGTTTGTGTTTGCTCCTTCGTTTTTAATGAAACACATGTTGAAAGTGCATCAATATAGCGTGTCGTGTACGTCTTCGATCTCACAGAAAGCTGCATTCACCGCCTTAACGGCTGGAAAAGACGATGCAGAAGAAATGCGGAAGCAATATAAAGAACGAATGGAATACACCTATGATCGGCTTGTCAATATGGGGCTTCATGTTGAAAAACCGACCGGGGCATTTTATTTATTTCCATCGATAGCTTCATTTGGTCAACCGTCATTTGATTTCGCTCTTGATTTAGTCAACCAAGCAGGTGTCGCCGTCGTTCCCGGCAGTGCTTTTTCCCAATATGGAGAAGGGTACGTCCGCCTTTCATACGCCTATTCGTTCGAAACGTTAAAAGAAGGATTAGATCGACTTGAGCGGTACATATACGAAAAGCAAAAGCAAGCTTAGTCGCAATCAACAAAAGAGGTGAGAACTAGCTATATGCTGGCTTCTCACCTTTGTTCGGATAATAAGAAAATATAAAAATATTAAAAGAGAACAGTCTAACTCTCATGCGTGAAATAACCTTCGTCTTTGAAATGGCAAGCGCTTTTACAGACAAAGAACATTTGGGCTTCGAGAGCTATCCGCAGCGCTTGCGCTTTCTTCATTATGGAACGAGAATGAGTTTTCCGTATGTTTGTCGCGATTGTAATAAACGGTGTACATCGGCTGCTTGGTCAAGCGGATACACGCCGCCAATCGTCAACTGCAATGCCCCTGTTTGTACATATGTCAATAATTCCTGTAAACTTTGTTGATATAATTTGGATTTTCTCATGATTTGCGGTAAAAAGAAACCAATGACTGATAAATTTTTTCCCATCAAAACAGAAGGAGTCATCTTCGTAAACTGTCCGCTTGCGACTCCGTAAACGACAAGACGACCAAACGGCGCTAAACAAGCTAATGTTTGATGGAAAATGTCGCCCCCTGCCATCTCAAGAGCAACGTCGACTCCTTGTCCATTTGTATGGGCAAGAACACCTTCGCTCCATCCTTCTTTCGTATAGTTAATAAGAACATCAGCGCCGAGACGTTTCGCGATTTCCAGTTTTTCCTCTGTGCTTGCAGTAGCGACGACTTTCTCGGCACCGAACAATTTCGCAAGCTGGACAGCGATCGTTCCGACTCCTCCCGCAGCGGCATGAATCAACACCGTCTCCCCTGCTTCCAAGCGTCCCATCGTCTTTAAAATATGGTAAGCGCTCAATCCTTGAAGCGGAAGAGCAACAGCGGTATGAAAATCCATCCCCTCCGGAATCGGAATTACTCCTCGTTCATCTGCAAGCGTATACTCAGCATATCCTGTTGCATCATCGGAACCGAGCAATGTGACAACACGCTGTCCGACTTGAACGGATGTGACGTCCTCTCCGACTTCACGTACAATCCCAGCGACTTCAGCGCCAGGAACAAACGGGAGAGGCGTCGGGATGACATATTTTCCCTCGCGTCGCGCCGTATCCGCATAATTGACGCCGATCGCTTTCACTTCAATTAATACATTTCGCCCCGATGGTTTTGGAGTTTCTATCTCCACGACTTGCAATACTTCCGGTCCGCCGTATTGCATAAATTGGATCGCTTTCATTGTAACTCTCCTTCCAGTATCATTATGAACGAAAAAAGACTGGCCACATTGAGAGATGATCAGAAATACAGCGATTTCGCTCAATCGCTTGTCTGCCGCCCAGCTCATTAAGCCATTCGGATAAAATGATAACCGTGACTTCGGCTCCTTTGTCATGTTGACGATGGGCCATTTGCTATGTTTTTCTACACTAGCTAATACCTCGGTCAATATAAATATATGCGGCGGCTAGCCATTCCTTCTTTCGTTTTCTCTATTTCACGCCTATTCAGCGGCATGTAAATAAGTGACGATGTCAGCTAATTTCATGATCACTTCTTGCTGTCCCAATATATCATTTTTCGTATGCTTCATAAGCGATGCAAAACAGGCAAGCAGCACATTCTGCATCGTACGCACCGCTCTCCGCTCACGTACTAACGGTTCTTACCACATAAGTAACGGCATCTGTAACTGTTAAACAGCTCGATAAATCATTGGCTCGATCACAATTTCTCCTTTCGTGATCTTTCAAAAGAAAATATAGGAATCCGTAGACGGTTAATGATGAATACGCAAATCTTGGTACATCCGTTCAATGCGCTATTCTTGAATAAATCCCAGCGTCACAACGTAATTGCAGTTCCTCGTCGACAACCGCATCCAACGTTTCGGAGCCGAATACAAATCACGCATTCGCTTGCGTATTTATCTTCCAACAATTGTTTCGACATTACAGCGATTCCGCAGAAAAAATGCGCTCGGCCATGTCCGACACTTTTTCGTCATCGTAGATTCTGCGATGGGCAGCACGAATTGCCTCCGTTCATTCGTATAACGAAGCTCCAATTCAAGCACATACTTCCACAAAGCCGAGGTTCAATACGTTGCATTGTTCGATATCGAATAAATACAGTTCTACCCCTTTTGTCACAAACTGTATTGCTGTTTCCGATGTCATGCGATGTTCTTATATCAATTTTTCCGGCGTAAAAATATCGTTTGCGCCGTTGCCTTCATAAAGAAAATGACCGCCTCGTCACATCGGTAATCTCTCCTCCCCATTTCGTTTTTTGAAAAAGCGGAATGACGGACGTCGTTCCTTGTTCGCTAATATAATCGATGTCCGACTCAAGTCCATGCGCCATTAGCCATCGTCCGACACCCGCTGATTTTAAAATCGTTCTTCCGCTGCTTACTGTTCTGTATTGCTGATAAAAAAGAAATGCCGCCGCTGCCGAGTCAGATAAATCATTGAGAGAAATGCCGTTCATCAGCAAACAAGCAATGAAATATCCTGCTCCGTAAAAATCTTCTAAGCAAAATCTGCCTGAAGAACCGGCACATATTGCAACAATCGTTTCTGTTTCGTGATGGCGACAAATATGTCGGGCAAGCGCTTGGCCGTTTAATAGACTTCCAACGTAAAGGTGAGACGCTGCCATCGCTTTACGAATGGCGACCGTTCCATTGGTTGTTGATAACACAATCGTCTTTCCTTCACTAATGTCTTTTAAGGAGAGCGGAGCCGGGGAATGAAAACCACCAATCGTCCTTCCTTCATACTCTCCGACAAGTTCGTAGCTATCGTTTGGAAGCAAGCGCGCATGCTCTTTTGCTTCCAAGCCGCTCACAGCAGGAATGACTGTTTTTGCCCCAAACGAAAGAGCCGCCGTAATCGTCGATGTCGCTAGTAAAATATCAAACACGACGGCGATTTTATGATTCGCTAATGCCGTTTCGTCAATATCTTCTTTTCGGAATAAGAGATGAACTTTTGCCATACATTCACCTCAACGAAGCGAAAGCTGCCAAGCGTATTGGATGAGCGATTGCACAAATTGGCCGAAGTGGCGGAAGCGTTCATCGTTTGTTTGTCCACGTCGGAATCGGTAATAAATTTGCTGACAAATGACCGCTAGTTTAAAATAAGCAAACGTTAAATAAAAATGAATATGCGACACATCGCGTCCACTTTTTTCAGCGTATGTTTGAATAAACTCATCGCGTGTATAAAATCCCCGAAAAACAGTAACAGGCGGTTTTCCTAATCCATTTTTTAAAAACGGTGGATCGTCATCTTGAATCCAGTAGCTCATCGCTACCGCTACATCTGCAAGCGGGTCGCCCACCGTCGTCATCTCCCAATCGAACAATCCGACAATGTTTGTCACATCATCTTCTGCAAATAAGGCGTTATTTAATTTATAGTCATAGTGGATCACGGTTGCTTCGCTCGTTGCCGGAATATGTTGAATGAGCCATTTCATTAATGCATCCACTTCCTTCAACTCGTCCGTTTTCGCCCGTTCATACCGCTGAATCCAGCCGTGTACTTGCCGCTCCATAAATCCAGCCGGTTTCACCATCTCTGCTAAACGGGTCTTTTTATAATCTAACCGATGCAGTTCAACAAGCGTATCAATCATTGTTTCTGAAATATTCCGACATATTTCTTGTGTCGGATTGATATGGGACGGAAACTCCGTATCTAAGACAATACCTTTTCGCCGCTCCATGAGAAAAAACGGACTTCCAATAACGGACTCATCACCACAAAACAAAAGCGGTTTCGGCGCAAGCGGAAAAAGCGGATGAATCTCTTTTAACCATTCAAACTCCCGTTTCATATCGTGTGCTTTCGGAGCCACCGGGCCGAGCGGCGGCCGCCGCAACACGGCTTCCCATTCACCATTTGACAGCAAATACGTTAAATTCGAATGTCCAGCTGAAAATTGTTGAATACGAAGCGTTCCGTCCGGAAAATCAGGAAGCGCCATTTGTAAAAAGCGCATCAACTTCTCTACGTTCAACTCTTCCCCTTTACGAACTGGGATAATAGACGCCATATGATTTTCTCTCCTTCCATTACGAACGGTTGAGCGGCTGTTTTTCATATACATACCATCCTCTTCCTGTTTTCCGACCAAGATGCCCTTGTTTTACTTTTTCTTCAATACAAGCAAACGGTCTATCTTCCGGATCTCCCGTTTCTGCATACCGCTGCTGCATGACATAATACACGACATCAATTCCTGATAAATCCATTAATTCAAATGGTCCGATCGGATGGTTCAATGCTTTTTTGCAAATCAAATCAATATCTTTAAAATCAGCAATACCCTTCTCATACAGTGCAACCGCTTCTCGCTGAAGCGCTCCTAAAATGCGATTGGCAACAAAACCGGAAATTTCTCTGCGCAACAATACGCCTGTGCGGTTGATTTGTTTGCATACGTCCATTGTAATGTGCGCTGTTTCATCTGACGTTTGCTCACTCATCACTACTTCAATGCAATCCATCACAAGCGGCGGAAAAAAGAAATGCATGTTAATCACTTTATCAGTTCGATTCGTCACATCGGCAATGAGCGAATTGACAATGGTTGAACTGTTTGTCGCTAAAATGGCATGGGCGGGGGCGAACCGATCCAATTGCGCAAATACTTCTCGTTTGACATCTAATTTTTCAACGACCGCTTCAATGACAAAATCGGCCTCTTTTACTGCCTCTTCTAAACTGGTTGTGAATGATAATCGCGAGAAAGCCGCCTCCTTTTTCTCTTCAGTGATTTTGCCTTTATTCACCCATTTGTTCATAATGTCTTCAAGCGTCGCTTTCGCCTTCGTTAACGCATGCTCATGAATATCTTGTAGCTTCGTCGCATAACCGCCTAACGCACATAACATTGCGATTTGATGCCCCATCGAACCAGCTCCGATGACAGCAATCGTTTGAATCGTCATATAAAATCCTCCTTCTTTTTCCTGGATAGTTAGCATGTTGAAAACAAGCTACTTGGTACCGCTTCTTACCAAGTAGCTGCTTTGTTCACTGTTTTTCATTCCTTCTAAAGATTGTTTCGCAACTTCTTTGTCACTCAGTTCGCCGTTGGGATGAAAGCATTGATATCTCTATCTCCAATTTACTGCTCCTAAAATCGGCAGCACGTAAATCGCTGCGAAACTCTCCCATTTGTATTCTTTGTTCAATGAACGCTTGCAGTTCGTAGCGAAATTGGTCGCGTTTTTCACAATATCCTGTAAAAACCTCTTGCTTATCGCGAAAGAAAATACACGCTTGTCTTTCCTGTTTCTTGATGCTATGAATGAGCATATACACGATTTCGAACAATTTTTCTTCCGCTGTTTTCGTTTGGTCTTGGATAATTTGTTTTGGTTTCTCTAGCAATCCTTCAATATAGCGAAGATGAATGTCTGTCACCAATTCTTCTTTACTCTTAAATATAGTAGTAAAGCGTCCCTTTTATAATCTCCAAAACATCGACAATATCTTGAATTGAAGCTTTTTTCTTACTCCTTTAACAGTAGGCGTGTGTGCCGCCGTCAACAACAAGTAAAGACCCCGTCACAAAATCGGAAGCGCTTGACGCCAAAAACAACACCGCTCCCTTCAAATCATTTTCGCTTCCAAATCGTTTCAGCGGCGTATTTGCTAAAATTTGCTCGCTCCCGCGTTCAATCACTACCTTTGACATCTTCGTCGGGAAAAATCCAGGAGCAATCGCATTGACGTAAATACCGTATTCCCCCCATTTGACCGCTAAATCTTTTGTAAACGTAATGACTGCACCTTTGCTTGTGTTATAGGCAATCGTATTCATAACGGCTGGATTCGTTCCGCCAAGACCGGCCACGGAAGCAATGTTAATGATTTTTCCGCAGCGCTGTTTCATCATTACTTTCCCAACAGCCTGGCTCATCAAAAATGTTCCAGTTACATTCACATTAATGACTTTTTTCCATGCCTCAAGCGGCATCTCCTCCACTGTTGCTCCCCACGTCGCTCCGCTGTTATTCACTAAAATATCGATTTGTCCAAATTCACGCACTGTTGTTTGAACGACCGCTTCGACATCATCCGGATTCGTGACATCGCATTTTAAAGCAAGAGAGCGAACTCCTAATTGTTCTAGTTTTTCTTTTACTTCTTCACACGCTTCAACCTTTCGTGAACAAACAACGACATTCGCTCCTGCCTCCGCTAGTCCAATTGCAATTTGTTCGCCAAGACCGCGCCCGCCGCCTGTGACGATCGCTGTTTTTCCAGTTAATTTAAACAATTCAAGAACATGCATCAACGATCCTCTCCCTTCATTGATATTTTCGCAGTTCTAGTTTTGCAATTTGTGCTTTGTGCACTTCATCAGGTCCGTCAGCCAGCCGCAGCGTTCTCGCGTTTGCCCAATGTGACGCAAGCGGGAAATCCTCGCTCACCCCGGCAGCGCCAAACGCTTGAATTGCCCTGTCGATAACTTTTAGTGCCACATTCGGAGCGACGACTTTAATCATTGCAATTTCCGTTCTCGCCGCCTTATTTCCAACAGTATCCATCATATAAGCTGCTTTTAATGTCAGTAAGCGCGCTTGCTCAATTTCGATGCGCGATTCGGCAATCCAATCTTGAATGACCCCTTGTTCGGCAAGAGCTTTTCCGAAAGCGACGCGTTTTTGCACGCGCTCGCACATGAGCTCAAGCGCCCGTTCTGCCGCACCAATCAAACGCATGCAGTGGTGGATTCTCCCAGGTCCTAGACGCCCTTGCGCAATCGCGAACCCTTTTCCTTCCTCCCAAATGATATTTTCTTTCGGGACGCGCACATGATCGTACGTAATTTCTGCATGACCGTGTGGCGCGTGATCATAGCCGAACACCGAAAGCATTCGTTCTATTTTCACGCCCGGCGTATCAAGCGGCACAAGAATCATTGATTGTTGTTCATGTTTTGGCGCGTTTGGATTCGTTTTTCCCATCACGATGGCGATTTTGCAGCGCGGATCACCTGCACCGGATGACCACCATTTCCGTCCGGTAATGACATATTCATTACCATCACGGATGATGCTCGCTTGAATGTTTGTCGCATCACTTGACGCCACATCAGGCTCCGTCATTGAGAAACATGAACGGATTTCGCCGTTTAATAACGGCAACAACCACCTTTGTTTTTGCTCCTCCGTGCCGTAACGAACAAGCACTTCCATATTTCCCGTATCGGGAGCGCTGCAGTTAAACACCTCAGGGGCGATCAGAGAGCGCCCCATCATTTCACAAAGCGGCGCATATCCAAAATTTGTCAAACCCGCTCCATATTCGCTGTCAGGTAAAAACAAATTCCATAAGCCTTCTTTTTTTGCTTTTTCCTTTAATTCTTCAATAATCGGCGGGACAGCTGACCAACGTGTTTCCAGCGCATTTAATTGCTGCTCATAGACTTTTTCATTTGGATAAATGTACTGTTCCATGAAAACGCTTAATTTTTTTAACAGTTCCTTCACTTTCTGCGAATACATAAAGTCCATCTATATCCCCCTTATACTGACCGGTTAGTATGTAACGTTACTTTTACTATAGACCCATTTATATAAATATTCAATATTTTTTGATAAATAACTAAAAAAGAAAGACATCTTCTCCGTTAAGATGTCTTTCCAGCATAACTTATTTATTGACATACTTTTTATATAATGCATGCGTGCCGCTATTTTCTTCACCCTCTGCAGCCAATTCTTCATACATCGCTTTGGCTAGGGCAAGCCCCGGCAGATGCAAATTCATTTTTTCCGCTTCGTCTAAGGCGATTTTCATATCTTTAATAAAATGTTTGACGTAAAATCCCGGTGCGAAATTTCCGGAGATCATTCGTGGCGCTAAGTTGCTCAACGACCAGCTTCCGGCTGCTCCTTGAGAAATACTTTCAAGCACTTTCCACGGATCAAGGCCGGATCGTTTGGCATAAGCCAGCGCTTCACAAACACCGATCATATTCGTCGCAATCGCAATTTGGTTGCACATTTTCGTATGCTGCCCAGCCCCCGCTTTTCCTTGAAGAACAATGTTCGTACCTAGCACTTCAAAAATCGGTTTGCATTCGCGAAACGCCTCTTCGTCGCCGCCGACCATAATCGTCAAGCGCCCTTCTTTCGCTCCAATATCCCCGCCGGAAACAGGAGCATCTAACGCAAATACGTTTCGTTCTTTCGCTGCTTTATAGATTTTTTCAGCCAGCGAAGGAGTAGAAGTTGTCATATCAATCAGATATGTACCTTCTCTTGTATTCGCAATTAAGCCGTTCTCACCAAAATAAACTTCCTCTACATCACGAGGATAGCCGACCATCGTAATGACAATATCCGCTTCTTTCGCTAGCGCAGCGACCGTATCTCTCCAACCAGCTCCTTCACTCAATAAATCTTCGGCCTTTTCTTTCGTGCGCGTATACACAATCAGTGGGTAACCCGCTTTTAATAAGTTGCGCGCCATGCTTTTCCCCATCACACCAAGGCCAATGAAACCAATTGTTTTCATGGTTGTCCTCCTTATGAACCTGAGTATTTCCTTTTATTGTATCACACAAGAAAGAGCCTTGGTTGCCCAAAGCCCTAATCTTCTAGATGATAGTTGTATTTCTGATTAAATTTTTCGTCAGATTTAACTAAATAGAGGATTCCTTCAATGAATCCGATAATACTCGGAATTCCGGTCCACGAAAATAATAGATATAGAATGCCTTGCCCAAGCTTTCCTAAATAAAATTTATGAATGCCAAGCCCGCCTAATAAAATCGCTAAAAGCCCCGCTACGATTTTGTTTTTCAAAACGTCTGACTCCTTTCTCTACAAAGGTGCATAGTTCATTTGTATTCACCTTTGTAAGAAAGTAGCACCGCAACACGAATGCCTCTCTCGACGTCACTTAAAGACAGGGGGGCGTTAAATCGATTTCACCATGCCACCGTCAACAATGAAAGACTGACCTGTCATATATGAATTCGCTTCGGAAAGAAGGAACGTCACGACATTGGCGAATTCCTCTGGTGTACCGTAACGCCCAAGAGGAATCATGTTTTTCATGCGTGTTTCCATTTCTTCCTTCGAGATACCAAGCTTGTCGGCATTTATCTTGTCTAAAAACGCCACTCGCTCGGTGGCAATTCGTCCAGGAGCGACCGTATTAATTAAAATGTTGTATGGAGCAAACTCGGTTGCCAATGTTTTCGTTAAACCGACGATGCCAGTGCGGAATGTGTTGGATAAAAGCAATCCGGGAATCGGCTCTTTAATCGATGAAGAAGCGATATTGACAATTTTTCCTCCCTGTTTCTTTAAATACGGAAGCGCCTCGCGAATGATGCGAATATAGCTTAATAAATTGAGTTCAAATGATTTATACCAATCTTCATCGCTGATCGTTTCAAACGTTCCCGCCGGGGGACCGCCGGCATTGTTCACTAGCAATTCAATCGTTCCATAGGTTTCGACCGTCTTTTTCACAAGGCGTTGAATATCTTCCACGTTTGTTACATCAGCTTGAACGTAAGCGACATTTCCTTTATGTAAGGCACGTAATTCTTTTTCTACCTCTTTTAATCTTTCTTCATCTCGGCTTGTAATCATGACATTGGCACCTTCTAGTACAAGCTGACGGGCAATCGCTTTGCCAAGCCCCTGACTGGAAGCAACGACAAGGGCCGTTTTTCCTGCTAATTGCAATTCCATGCCTTCACACTCCCTGTTGTTTTTACTATTATTATAACATTTCGGCATACGCCTCCTCTTTCCTTCTTCAAATGATAAGAATTTGATTATGAAAAGGCGATCCGTGTTGACGAATCACCTTTCTGTCCCTTCCTTCATTGAGCAAAACTGTTCCATTTGCAGATTCACTTTCACTGTTTCCGCTTCAAATGAATGTTTTCGCTCTATAGGTTCGACTCTCACTTCAGCTGTATCGCTGCCTATTGCAAGCGTGCCATTAATGACTTTTTCACGCTGTCCGTCAAAATGAGGAGGCATGATCGTTTTATCCACATCCGGCATCATTTATATTCTTTCATTCGATAAAAAAATGCACCCTCTTCTCCATTACGAAGAATTCGGGTGCTGACGTTTGTTACAATTTAAATTTTTCTACTATTTTTTGTAGTTGTCGGCTCATTTCGCTCAGTTTTTCAGCTGATTCAGTAACTGTGCTCAATGCTCGAAGCTGGTCATCAGCAGAAGCTGCCACTTCCTCAGCCGCCGCCGCGGATTGTTGGGCAATCGCTGAAATATTTTGCATTGCTTCGACTACATGATCTTTACTGTCATTCATGCTTTTCACTTCGGCTGTAATGTTCGCGATCGCCGTCGTTAATTCCTCCATCATCGTCGCAATGGTCATAAATGAATCTCCTGTTGTATGGACGGCTTTTTGCTGCTCCGCATGCATATCTTTTGAGCGTTCGACCGCTTTCATCGCTAAGTCAGCTTGTTGTTGAATGGTAGTGATCGTTTGCCGGATTAGTTCTGTTGCGTGAGCAGATTGTTCGGCAAGCTTACGCACTTCTTCCGCCACAACCGCAAATCCTTTTCCATGCTCTCCTGCTCTTGCCGCTTCGATGCTTGCGTTTAATGCAAGCAAATTGGTTTGTCCTGAAATGGCAGTAATCGTTTGAATGACTTCATCGATTTGCTTCATCTTTTCTACTAAGTCATCCATGACTTTTTCAACGGCTTGTAACTCTTCTTTTGCTTCATTGGATTTTAATTGCAATTCGTTCAACTTCTCTAAACCGTTATAACTTGCGTCTTTCGTGTTATTCGACAACGTTTGCATATCGGATGTGGATTGTGCTACTGTTTCGATTTGCGTTGACAACATCGTGGTTCGTTCATTTATCGTATCTAAATCGCTCGCTTGCTCCGTTGTTCCTTTTGCAATGTCATTAATTGCGCCTGCGACTTGCTCGCTTGTCGTCATCGTTTCTTCGGAAACAGCGCTTAAATGATCGGCGGATGCCGCTAATTCATCAATTGATTCATTGACTTGATGAATCAGAGTACGCATTTCATGAACCATATGATTAAAATGGTTCGCGAGCTGACCGATTTCATCTTTGGATTTTGTTTCAACCTGAACCGTCAAATCACCTTGCGCTACTTTTTCAAGTTGTCCTTGTAAATAAACAATTGGTTTGGCAATCGAGCGAGCAAGCAAGTAAATCACGATGATGCCAATGAGTACCGCAATAATCGTAATAATGAGCATTTTTGAAGCAATCGAATTGCTGACAGCAAACAAATCCTTTTCCTTATAAACGGCTCCAACTTTCCAACCTAGATCTGGAATGGTGATAAAATACATCATTCGTTTTTCATTGTTGAGTGTATATTCATATAAGCCGCTTTCTCTTTGAAACATGTACTTCAGAGCTGCATTATTCGACATATCTTTCCCTTTGTACTGAGGATGAACGATGGCAATGCCATTTTGGTCGAATAAAACTGGATAACCGTGATAGCCTACGTCAATATCGTTGACAATCTTAGTTACGGCATCTAACGACATATCAATGCCGAGCACGCCAATGACTTGAGAGCCTTCTGTTACTGCTTTCGCAAGCGTAACAACATATTTTCCTGTTACTTTATCGATATATGGATCTGTCCAAACGACCTCATCCGGATGTTCCGCTGCTATTTTATACCAAGGACGAGAAGTCGGATCGAAATCAGCTGGTAAGTCTGCGTTTGGCGTTGTATACATTTTTTTATCTGCTGTCCCAATATAAATAAGCTGGGTATTTTTATGTATTTTTAAAAATGTATTAAATTCACTATCCACAGTCGACCAATTTTTATGGTCTTTCGCCATTTGCCTCATAATAGATGATTGGCTAAATTGTTTTAAGCTATTCTCTTCGCTGTGAAAACTATTCTGAATATCCCCAACTAGTTGCTCCACGATAGACTGGGCACGGCCTTCGACATCTTTTCGAATCATTTGTTTCGTTTCCACGACCCCAACGATTTGTGTAATGGTTAAGGAAGCAATCATCAGTAGTGCCATCAAGATAATAAGTTTGGTTCGCAATGTTCTGAACACTGTTTTCATTCTCCCCTTTTATACAATTCATCATTTTTTGTCGAATCTTACCATTAATTATTATAAAATTCACTAGGACTATCGTCCATAGGATTATGTTCTTATCAATGAAAAATTTGTATGACATTCCTATAACCCAGAAACACTATTAACATACATGCATTGATTTCGCTTTCAAAACCGCATGCCATCGCTGAATTACCTTCCGTCTCGACGATAAATGGTTTGTCATAAAAGATCTAGTGGCGGAAACAGAACAAATTAATTTTTTTCAGACAAGGGTGGTGAGAAAATGGGAGCTGTTGAACGAGACGGTTATATTTTTGACATTGAGTATAGCGTGATTCAGCAAAAAGGAGAGATTCTTGTATATCAAAAAGGAACATTGATTGACGAACTTTCCTTTTCTTTTAACGGAAAAAAACCAGATGAACATCAAATTGAATCGCTTATTGATGCATATATAGAAAGAACAAGATAAGTTGTTAGCACTATGGGGGTGAGTTTTTGCTGCCATTCATGAATGCGCACCTATATGATTAGAATTCATATCCATTTTTATGAGATGCTGCCGTGTATCGAAAATAACTTTATGGTATTTAACGGAAATGTTCCACAAAAAGCAGTCATTTGTCATTATTATACAAAAGACGATTCTCCAGAGCTTATTCGCATCCAACAAGAAAGTTTTCCTCCTTCGTTTCCACAGAATTATGGCGGAATGAAGAGCGGTCGATAAATCCATATTTGTTTGTTTCCTAAAGAACACCATGTGTGGAAGTGGAAGGGAGATGGTAGGTTCGATGACAGGACTGCTTGTCCTTCCTACCGGCCCATACATAAGAAGAAATAACTGATAGAGGATACATTCGCGATTATCCCCCCGATGGAAACACATTGCATGTCTTGGATATTTGTGTCTCTTCCTCTCAGCGGGCGATTGCAACTAAAATTCCCCGACTATTAGACAGCAATTTGGATATGAAATAAATGCGCCAATTTTTGTCTAAAAAAATGAGCGGTGGTCATTTCCACCGCTCATTTTTATTCAATATGAAATGTTTGTTTCACAAACGCCACGACCTCTTCCGCTGTGCTCATTGATAGAAGTGTTTGCTTGAAGCGCGCTGCTTCCTCTTTCGACAGCTTCTTCATTTGTGAACGAGCACGTAAAATTGATGTAGCGCTCATGCTAAACTCGTCCAATCCTAATCCAAGCAAAATCGGAATGGCTACTGCGTCTCCAGCCATTTCTCCGCACATTCCTGCCCATTTTCCTTCTTTATGAGCCGCATCAATGACATTGCTAATGAGGCGTAAAATTGCTGGGTTGTACGGCTGGTAAAGGTAGGAGACACGCTCATTCATTCGGTCAGCTGCCATCGTATATTGAATTAAGTCGTTTGTACCAATGCTAAAGAAATCTACTTCTTTAGCAAATTGGTCGGCTAATACAGCAGCAGCTGGAATTTCAACCATCATGCCGACTTCAATGTCGTCAGCGACTTGTACGCCTTCTTGTTGAAGCTTTTCTTTTTCTTCTAAAAGAATCGCTTTAGCTTGACGGAATTCATCAAGCGTCGCAATCATCGGGAACATGATCTTTAAGTTACCGTACACGCTCGCGCGCAACAAGGCACGAAGTTGCGTGCGGAACATATCTTGCATTTCTAAGCAAAGGCGAATCGCCCGGAATCCTAAAAATGGATTCATCTCTTTTGGAAGATCTAAATACGGAAGCTCTTTGTCCCCGCCAATATCAAGCGTGCGTACAACGACAGGTTTTCCTTCCATTCGTTCTAATACTGTTTTATATGCCTCGAATTGTTCCTCTTCTGTTGGCAACTCGGAACGACCCATATACAGAAATTCCGTTCGATATAAACCGATACCTTCTGCTCCGTTTTCTAACACGCCTTTTACATCATCTGGTGTTCCGATATTGGCTGCTAATTCAACGTGATACCCATCGCTTGTCACTGTTTTTTCGTTGACAAGCTTGGCCCATTCTGCTTTTTGCGCTTCGAAACGAGCGCGTTTTTCTTCATACTGTGCCATCACATCCTCAGATGGATTGATAATAACTTGTCCATCTAATCCGTCAATAATGACCGTATCTCCATTTTTAATTTCCGATGTGACCGCCTTTGTTCCAACAACAGCTGGAATTTCCATCGAACGCGCCATAATCGCGGAATGAGATGTCCGTCCGCCGATATCAGTTGCAAATCCTTTTACATATTCACGATTTAACTGAGCCGTATCAGAAGGAGTCAAATCTTCCGCAATAACGATGACTTCTTCAGAAATTAAGCTTGGATTGGAAATCGTGACACCAAGTAAATGAGCAAGCACACGCTTCGTCACATCGCGAATATCGGCGGCGCGCTCTTTCATATATTCATTGTCCATCGCCTCAAACATCGAGATGAACATCGTCGCCGTTTCGTTCAGTGCATATTCCGCGTTCACTTGCTCAGTTTGAATTTTTTCTTTTACCGGATTTAACAGCTCTGGATCACTTAATACAAGAAGGTGCGCAGCAAAAATCGCAGCTTTGTCTTCCCCTAATTGTTGCAATGCGTGATTTTTAATGAGCTCCAGCTCATCTTTTGCCTTTGCAACCGCCGATTCAAAACGAGCCACTTCCGCTTGAGGATCGGCCACCGTTTTTTTCTCGACGACTAAATTAGGGGTTTCTAAGCGGTATGCCTTTGCGATGGCAATACCGCTTGATGCAGCAATTCCTTGAATTGTTTTCGACATTATTGTGCAAGACCTTCTTTTGCTAAAGTTTCCGTTAATGCTGCCATTGCCTCTGCTGCATCTGCTCCTTCCGCTACGATTTTGATTTGAGCACCTTGCGGAATACCTAAAGACATAACACCCATAATAGATTTTAAGTTCACTGTTTTTCCATTATATTCTAAATTAATGTCGCTGTTAAATTTGCTTGCTGTTTGGACAAGCAATGTCGCAGGACGAGCATGAATTCCAGATTCTGAAGTTACTTTAAATACTTTCTCAGCCATTTTCTTCAATCTCCTTTTCATTAATTTTTTTCCCTTGTCATCATAACAAACAGTAGGCTGATATTCAATCCAAAGGAAGCACATAGAGAAACTTTTTTGTTTCTCTATGTGCAAATCATTATTTGTCGATCGTCACGACGTTGTCTTCACCTTTTGTCACATTCCCTTGTTTTTCAACCTTCACGATTTCATCTGCTGACAAGTTCGTGAAAATAATTGGAGTGATGATAGAAGGTGCATTGTTTTTCACATAGTCTAAATCGACTTTTAATATCGGCTGTCCTTTTTTCACTTCATCGCCTTGAGCCACAAGCGCTTCAAAACCTTCACCGTTTAACTTCACGGTGTCAATACCGAAGTGAATTAAAATTTCCCGGCCGCTTGTGGATTCAATACCAATCGCATGTTTGGTTGGGAACACGTTGACGATTTTTCCATCAACAGGAGAAACGACTGTTCCTTCTGTCGGTAAAATCGCAAAACCGTCACCCATCATTTTTTGTGAAAACACTTGGTCTGGCACTTCAGAAAGCGGAAGTACTTCACCTGTTAACGGCGCGGCAATCGCTTCCGTTCCTGCTGCTGCTTGAGAAGTTGATGGTTTCGGCTCCTCTGTGACACGTGATGGAGCTCGTCCTTCCATGATGTCTTTAATTTGTCCTTTTAAAATATCTGACTTCGGACCAAAAATAGCTTGCACGTTGTTTCCAACTTCAAGAACGCCGGCAGCTCCCAACGCTTTTAAGCGGTCTTTATCAACTTGTTTAATATCGTTGACGGAAACACGTAAACGAGTAATGCACGCATCTAAATGAGCGATATTTTCTTTTCCGCCAAGCGCCGATAATACTTCATATGGAAGATCGCCTGCATCAGCCGCTACAGTTGGTGCTTCCTCTGTTGCTTTTTCACGTCCAGGCGTTGCTAAATCCCATTTCCGGATCGCAAAGCGGAATCCGAAGTAATAAATAACAGCAAACACTAATCCAACTGGAATGACAAGCCACCATGCTGTACGGTTTGGTAACACACCAAATAACAAGAAGTCAATAACCCCGCCGGAGAATGTCATACCGATTTTCACATTTAAAATGTGCATAATCATGAACGATAATCCGGCAAAAATTGTATGAATCGCAAATAACGCTGGTGCAACGAATAAGAATGAGAACTCAATTGGCTCTGTAATCCCTGTTAAGAAAGACGTTAATGCTGCTGAACCCATAATACCAGCAACAACTTTTTTGTTTTCCGGACGCGCTTCGTGATAAATCGCAAGCGCCGCTGCTGGAAGACCGAACATCATGAATGGGAATTTACCCGTCATAAATGTTCCCGCTGTCAATGGAACACCGTCTTTTAATTGCTCGAAAAAGATTTTTTGGTCACCATGAACAACTTGACCAGCTTTGTTGACATACTCTCCAAATTCGAACCAGAATGGTGCATAGAAAATATGATGCAAACCAAATGGAATTAACGCACGTTCAATGACACCGAAAATAAACGCCGCTAATGTTTTGTTTGCGTCAATCATGTTATGTGAAAATGCATTTAATCCATGTTGGACAGGTGGCCATATCCATGTCATGACAATTCCCAGAACAAGGGCAGACACTGCTGTGATAATTGGGACAAAACGTTTCCCAGCAAAGAATCCTAAGTATTGCGGAAGTTCGATATTGAAATACTTATTATACATATAAGCTGCTAAAATACCAACGATAATACCGCCGAATACCCCAGTTTGTAATGTCGGAATCCCTAACACATTAGCAAATGCTGGGTCTTTACCAATCATGTCCGGAGTGACACCTAAAATGACACTCATAGTAATGTTCATGACTAAATAACCGATAATTGCGGCAAGACCAGCAACACCGTCGCCGCCTGCTAAACCAATCGCTACCCCGACGGCAAAAAGTAAAGAAAGATTAGAGAATACTACACTTCCAGACTGCTCCATTACTTTTGCAACGAGAACAATCCAGTCTGCTTTTAACGCAGGAATTTTGTCGGTTAACGCCGGGTTCTGTAAAGCGTTACCAAACGCGAGCAAAATTCCCGCTGCCGGTAAAATCGCAACAGGCAACATAAGCGCTTTACCGACCTTTTGCAATGTACCAAACATCTTTTTCATCATAACTAACCTCCTTCTCTGTATAAGTTTTGCCACAAACGTCTTGTTCATGTACGGTGGACAAATAATTTCTTGATCGGTCAGACGTCCGACAAATGTAAACATTTGCAAAAAAACAAATGAAGCAACAATTACGCAACCAGAAATAAGGAAAAACAAAAGGCATAAGCAAAGAAGAACAAAATAGAACGCTTACAACGGAAAAGAAACTAACCTTTCCCCTTGCTTGTCCCATCTTGTCTCCTTTACTCATGCCTGATCGAATCAGTAACACGTAAAGATAGACAACATTATTCGTTTTTTTCCTTTTCTGCAAGCCTTTGCAAATGCATTGTCAAATAGACGGCTTCTGCATCGTCCACCGGCAACTGTAACGTTTGTTGCATCACTTTAATCAACTTCCATGCAAGATTATAGCATAGTGGATATGCTTCTTTCAAGATTTTCGACAATTTTTTTGGTTCTTCGACTCTTTCCCCTTTTTTAATGCGCTCAATCGCATAACGCAAATGACGAATAAACCGCAAATAATGGATACTTTCCCGATCAATGACGATGCCGAGCTGCTCTTCTACAATCTCGATTAGCTTTGCAATCAATTGAGAATGCTGGTTCACCTCAGAAAGGCTTTGTTTTGAAATGCCGCTATGAATGTGCAACGCGATAAATCCTGCCTCCCCTTCCGGCAACTTTACCCCTAGCTTTCGATTAATCATGTCGACTACTTCTTGTGCAATCTCATATTCAAGAGGGTAGAGGCTTTTCGTTTCCACTAAAAACGGATTTTTTAAATCGAGCCCTTGTTCAATCCGCTTCAGCGTAAACGAAATATGATCCGTAAGAGCGACGTGGATATGCTCATTCAATGGTACATGGACGCGGCCTTTAATATGTTGCATTACTTCATTCATGACCCCGATAAATTCCTCATCGAGCTCCGGAAGCAATTTTTTATATTGCTCTTGCTCCCGCTCATTTTTTAAAATAAACCATTTTTCGACCGCGCTTTGCTCAATATAGTCTCCTTTTTTCTTTCCGAATCCAATCCCTTTTCCAAGCAGCACCACTTCATCATATTCCGGATGCGAAGCGATAAGAACGTTATTATTTAACACTTTTTCCACCCGAAAGGACTTCCCCACAAAGCCCATCTCCTTTAAATTAAACGTTTACAATACTATCATCTTACGCAACGAAACAGAAATCGTCAACGTCAAAAAATTGACGTTTTATGAAAAGATGTCATTTAAGTGACAAAGAGCGAAAAAATTGTTTTCACTTCTATCGTCCGCTATAATATAGAACACGTCACAGGCGCGACGAAACCAATTGAAAGGCGGGAGTACCATTGATTAAGTTAATTGTTAGCGACTTAGATGGGACATTGCTCGGATTTGATAAAAAAATTAAGGAAGAAGATAAGCGCGCCATTCAATTAGCCATTGAGAATGGAATCGATTTCGCCGTTGCATCCGGACGGATGGATATTGAAATTTTAGAAGTGTTAAAAGAAATCGAACAAAAAGCACATCGCGTCAGTCAAAACGGTGCTTATATTTATACGAAAACAGACGTTTCTCTCCATTCCGCAGCATTCGAACCGGACATTGCGCGCCAAATTTATAAAGAAGCAAAACAATTAGAAGCCATTGTCCTCGTTTGTAACGAAAATACAAATTTTATTGAAGAAATGAATGAACATGTGAGTGAATTGCAAAAGCGGTTATTTTACGGACTATGTGAAGTTCCAAATATGAGTGGGACCATCGGTGCTGACATCCTTCCTTCCAAAATTACCGTCTTAGCAGAAAATGAAGTCATTACATCGTTTCAGCAACAAATAATGGAACGATTTGGCGATGTAGTCGATACGTTTATTTCAGAACCGCGCTGTCTTGATATCATGCCGAAAAACATCAGCAAAGGAAACGCGCTTCGTTCGCTAATGAATCACTTAGATGTTCAGCCTGAAGAAACGGCTTGCTTTGGCGATGCGTTTAACGATATACCGATGTTCCGCCTTACCCCTTACAGCTTTGTGATGTCTCACGCTCATCCGGACGTAAAAAAAGAGGCGCGATATATTGTTGACTCTGTGAGTGAAGCAGTACAAATCATTCTTACCGAAATCAATCAGCCAAACCTCACGCAAAAATAAGACTCCAAACGAAAAAGGAGTCTTTTTTCATCTCTATGCATACATTGTTGAAAAAGGAGGGGATATGATCATGAAAAAGTTACAACCGCAAAAATTACATGTGCAGCGAATGGAACAAACCGATGCTATCACTCCTACAACGGGTAGAAAATATACGCTTACTCATTCCGATATGACAGGAAATCTATATTTACATATCGGGCGAACGTTTTTCGTTCAACATATCGGACCGGCACGTGATGAAGTACTAGCTGAATGGAAGCAGGTAAAACAGACGCTTATTTTGTTCGTCTATGTGTACATTGGAAATCAAAGTATGGGAAAAGACATAAACCAATGGCGAAAAAGTATTTTTGATAAAGAATTACCGCTTGCACTTGAGGCCATTCGCTATGGCGACCATCCTTTGTTTCAAGCATATCCTTCCTTAGACTTTAGCCCGATTCTTGTTCATTTTACATCCGAATATCCTGACTTGAACACAACCGAATATTACGGTTCTCCATATATGTACAAATGAGACATCCTCCCTATCCTTCTCTCTCCCAGCTGCCTGTTACACTAACGTGAAAACCCGTTCCTATCACAAAGTAATGATATTTTCCGTTCTGTCAATCCATACTAATCAAAGGACTATCCAGAATGGAGGACAAGAAAAATGCCATACATCACTATAGATGACGTCATTCAGCTTTATTATGAAGAAGAAGGGAACGGTAAACCACTTCTATTCATTCATCCTCCGGGAATGGGAAGCATGGTTTTTGCCAATCAACGAGCGTTATCAAGCGATTTTCGTGTGATTACGTATGATATGCGCGGAAATGGAAAAAGCAGTCCCTCCAACTGCCCTATTTCTATTCCTTTGCTTGCGGAAGATATAAAGCGATTGTTTGATACACTTGAACTTGAACGAGCAGTTGTTTGCAGTTATTCAAACGGAGGCTCCACCGCCTTAGAATTTGCCTTGCGCTACCCTCATCATGTCGAACAGCTTATCTTAATCGGTGGATTTTCCGAAGTATCGACAATATGGTTACATGCAGAATTTTTATTAGGCATTTACATTGTAAAAGGCCGTGCCGTCTCTTTCCTTGCGAAAGTATTAGGGCAGTCGCACGGAAAAAACACTGCCGAGAAAAAAGCGATTGCACAATATGTCAAGTTAGCGAACAAAAATGATCTGCTCGCTATGTATAAAGAGGGGCTCACATATTGCTGTACAAACCGTTTATCGCAATTAACAATGCCGCTTCTTCTTATATACGGCGCCTGTGATTACTATATGCACCCTTACGAAGCGTTATTTACGACCTATGCTCCTCACGCCAAAGTTGTCTATATTGAAAAAGCACGACATCAAATTCCAACGAAACACTTTTGCGAATTAAATGCGATTATAAAGACATACTGTTTAACATAGCCACCATTATCCATAATAAGGAGGGAAAAAGAGTGGCAAAGAAAGGACGCCAACATAAAGTCAGTCAAAAACAGCTAATCCAGCCGTTTCAAAAACGGAAGCAGAAATGGCAAAAGATAGCGTTGACACAGCAAAACAAGCGAAGACAAACCGTTCATAATAATATAAAAGCGAGGCCGGCGTTATCGGCCGGCCTCGTGTCATTGGTCAAGCCGCTTGCTGGGCCGTCGCATTTTCCTTAAAAATCGCTTTCATTAGCGGAGGAGTGACAATCGTCGTGACAAGTACAACGACAACAAGAATCGCAAATAAATCTGCCGTTAATAACTTAGTCTCTAAGCCAATCCCCGCAATAATTAAGGCGACCTCTCCGCGGGAAACCATCCCTGCACCGACAGCCAGTGAACTTCTCCATGCAAACCCAGCCAGTTTCGCCCCCAACGCGGCACCGATTAATTTCGTTAAAATGGCAAGGATGCTTAAGCTAATCATGAGCCAAAGATGCTGACCCACTCCAGAAAACTCAACCGCTACCCCGATGGACGTAAAAAAGACTGGAACAAAAATAGAGTAACCAATTGTTTCCACTTTTTCAAAAACTTCATGCTTGAAACTAGTAAAACTGATTCCCAATCCAGCGATGTAGGCTCCAATAATCGCAGCCACCCCTGTTGCTTCCGCAAAATACGCAAACGCAAAGCAAATAATGAGCGCTGCCGAAATGACCGTCTCCGTCACCCGTAACGGGGCAAACAGACGCAAGACGATCGGAATCGCTTTCCATGCTAATAAAATCGCAATTACAAAGAAGATAACTTTCTTGATAATAACGGCACCAAGGTTAACATCCCCTCCCGTCATACTCATTAAAAACGCCAAGGCAATAATGACAAGAATATCATCAATCACAGCCGCTCCTAAAATCGCAGAACCTTCTTTCGATTTCAGCTGCCCCATTTCTTTTAGCGCTTGTACAGAAATGCTGACGCTTGTGGCCGACAGTAAAAGCCCGAGAAACACCGCTTGTGCCGTCGATAATCCTATAACAAGTCCCGCTATATATCCTAGTGATAAAGGAACGACAATACCTAACACCCCAACAAATGTGGAGGCTTTTCCTGTTTTTTTAAACTGATCCATATCCGTTTCCAAGCCAGCGATAAACATTAATAAAATCACGCCAATTTGGCTAATTTCCTTCAGAATCTCTGTGTTATCGACCACTCCTAATACGGTAGGACCAAGAACGATTCCGATCAGCAATTTTCCGAGTACAGACGGCTGTCCGAGACGAACACTAATATCCCCCGCAAGTTTTGACGCAAATAAAATCGCTGCTAGCTGTAAAATTAACATTGCTCACTCTCCTTTTTTCTTCTTTGCATCGTTAATGATTACGTTTAGCGTGCGCAAAAGGTTTCATTTTTAACATAAGAAAAGCGCAATCTCCCCATTCCCATCTAAGAACGTCCCATGTTCTGGGGTATTGCCATTTCCCGCTCCCACGATGAGCAAATGTTCTTTGTCTGCCAGAAGCGCCTGTCTTTGATGTGATGGTTATTTTGCCCCCGATCTGCTTAACACATCACGTTATCACGTCATACTTTACGCAAGTTTTACATGGAGGTTTATCCAAGCAAGTAAACTGGCTGGAAGCTGAAGCTAGACAGTATTTGAAAAATTATATTTTCCTAGCCCGAAAAATAAACGGCTAAACCACTTATGATAGGTTTAGCCGTTTTCTAATAGATTACAAGTAATTTTCATTTTTGTTTTTGTTGCTTGAAGCGTTGTCTCACGGTCGATATGTTCGTTTAATACAACAACTGTTAAATCGTAAACGACCCTTGCCAGCTGCTCCACTGCCTGTTTTAAATACTGCTCCTCGTAAGCGACTCCATCCTTTACCAACAGTGTAAGCAACTCTTCTGTTCGCTTTTGAATCTCGTCCATATCACCTGCATAACTGTTCATTTCCTCATTCCCCCGTCCCGTATTCTTTTTTTATACTCATACGCGACAGGTTGGATAAATAGAACCATTCGGAGTAAAAAGGGTTATTTCCATTTTGCTATCAATGATTGTAAATCGTTAAGCACGCTCGGCAGCTGTTCAAGCGGAACAGGCTGGCTAAAGTAATAGCCTTGCATCTCATCGCATCCTTTTTCCAGTAAAAAACGAACTTGTTCTTCTGTCTCTACTCCTTCAGCTGTGACCTCTAAATTCAATCGATGTGCCAGCGAAATGATCGCTTCCACAATCTCCGCTCCTTTATGATTTTCGTCTAAATCCCGAATAAAGGAACGATCAATTTTGACAGCATCAATCGGAAAGCGATTTAAATAATTAAGCGACGAATAACTAACGCCAAAATCATCAATGGCAATCGTAATCCCTTTCTGTTTTAGTTTTTGTAAAATCCGAATAACTTCGTACGGCTCTTTCATCACCGTTGTTTCAGTAATTTCGAAGACAAACGATGAAGGGGATACGTTCGCTTCCGCAAAAATGTCACTAACCATCGTTTCCAAATGTTCATCCATAAATTGCCTTGCCGATAAATTCACCGCCATTTTCAGTGAGGTGAAGCCCATTTTTTGTAATCCTCTTAAATCGTGACACGCCTGTTGCAATACCCATGTTCCGATTTTGTCAATTACATTCGTTTCCTCCGCAATCGGAATAAACTCTGCCGGACTAATCATCCCTAATTGCGGATGTTTCCACCTTATCAAAGCTTCTACATTAACGGTTCCTAATCGTATATTCACCTTTGGTTGGTAATAAAGAGAGAACTCATGGTTCTCTAATGCCACTTGTAAATCATTTTCCAGTCGGATTTTTTTAGCAAAGATATCATGAAGCTTTGATTGATATTCAACAACGTGACTGACTCCATTCATTTTTGCGTAGTAAACCGCTTTATCCGCATTGCTGAGCAACGTCTCCACCGAGAGGTTCGCATCGCATGCATGACTAACCCCAATATTCACTGTAATATTTAGCTTTTCCCCGGCAATAAAATAAGGTTCATGCAACAAACGATCGAGCTCACGAAGCAGCGTATCGACTTCCTTTTGCTGCTCATACACGGATACAACTGCAAATTCATCATCGCCAATTCTCGCTAAAAACACGTGTTGCGATTCCATCTTTTTTAGCCGCTGTGCTACTTCTTTTAAAAGCTCATCTCCGTTGGAGTGTCCAAGAAAATCATTAATAAATTTAAAGCGGTTAATATCGATTAATAAAACCACAACCCCTGTATGATGAAGCATAAACTCATTCAACTTTTCTTTCAAATAATTGCGATTGGCAAGCCCTGTAAGCGAATCATACTGTGCCATAAATTCGATTTCTTTCTCTTTATTTTTTTGTTCGGAAAGATCACGCATAATAAGAAATTGAGCATTTTGACCATAATAATGAATGGACGTTTCTTTTACCTGTACTTCTTTTTTCTCTCCATTCAATGATGTAAGTATCCATTCTTCCGACTCTTTGTCTCCTTTTTCAAGAAAATCGCTCAACTTCCTCCCTTGTACGTGATGCAGACAAGCGGCTTTCATCATTTCCAAGCCAGACGGATTCATATAACGAATCGCTCCGTCTATTTGAATAATAACTGGGTCTGGCAAAAATTCAATGACTTTTCGATATAATTCTTCACTGTGTCTTAACTGTTCCTGCACTTGAATTAAGTCAGTTAAATCCCTAAGCATCGACAGGCCTGCTACGATTTTTCCGTCTTTATTGAAAACTGGCGTAATATTCGCTGATACGTATGCTCTCGTGCCGTCTTTACGCATCAGTGATAATCGAATCGATGTCAAACTCTCTCCCCGACCAAGCTTCATTAAACTTCGTTGCAATCTTGTACGGTACTCCGGCAAAAACGTCAATATGTCTTTCGAAAGCATTTCCTCTTCATGCCAACCTAACAGCCGTTCTACTTCTCGATTCACAAGCAAAATTCGTCCCGCTAAATCAAAGACAATTAGCGCATCATGGGAGTGAGCGAGAAAGGAATGAAATAACTGATGAATTTCTTCCAATTGCTCTTCCTGTTCGATTTTTTCCGTAATATCCCTCGTAAAACAAATCAGGTAAGGAATCGTTCCATCTTCTTTTACAATCGGTACAATGGTCGACTCGGCAATTCGGAGTGAGTCTTTGACATTCATTTGATCCCGATAGGTCACAATCGCCTTCGTCTCAACGGCTTTTCGATATTGTCTATTTAAATGAGCGGCGATCTCTCTTGGATAAATCTCTTCAATGCACTTTCCCATATCTTCCTCAACAAGGCTAGCTAAATGAAGAGCATCGGAGCTTACACGAACATAACGAAACCGCGGCCCCTCTTCTACTTTCATTAAAAAAACAACATCAAACAGCTGGTTCATAATCGTGAACAACAACTGTTCATCGAAGACCAGCTCTTTTATTAATTCACTTTGTCTCATTTTTATTCATTCCTTTATGCAACAAAATACTAGTTGTTAATCCCCTTACTTATTTTTTCGGCAAAAAAACAATATTTTTAATATGTTTTGTTTGCATAAATTCTGTTAAAATCCTCTGATTGTTCGCCGTACCAATATCAACAAATACTGTCATCAGAAAAAGAAGGTATCCATTCCTGTAAAACACATCGTTAAAATAGTTGACAAATAGGAAGGATAACTTTATGATGATATCGCTTGCTATAATTACAAAATATTAGTTAGTTACTTTTCTAAACTGATAAAAGGAAATGGGGGAAGAAATATGGCAACTTCAATGGAAACTGCAAAAGACTTTTTTACAGTCGTAGACGAACGCCAATCCATACGCAAATATGATCCGACTGTAACGATTAGTAAAGAGGAGTTAAGCGATATCATCAAAACGGCATGCAAAGCTCCATCCGCGTGGAACTTACAACATTGGCATTTTGTTGTCATCCGTGGAAAGGAAGCCCAACAGCGCTTACTTCCTATCGCTTATAACCAGCAGCAAATCGTTGATTCTTCTGCTGTTATTGCTGTATTAGGGGATTTAGAAGCAAATGAAAATACAGATGCTGTCTACGATCCATTAGTAAACGAAGGGCATATGACAAAAGAAGTTAAGGAAATACTCGCTGGACAAATTAAATCCGCATATGAAAACAAGCAGTATGCACGCGATGCTGCGTTTAGCAACGCTTCTCTTGCTGCAATGCAACTCATGCTTGCTGCTACTGCAAAAGGATGGGCAACATGCGCAATCGGCGGCTTTAACGCAGAACAATTTATGAGCGAATTCAATATTTCCAAACGCTATGTTCCTGTTATGTTAATTACGGTTGGAAAAAGCATTGCGCCTGCACATCGTTCCACACGGCTTCCGCTTGAAACGATTACGACATGGATCGAAAAATAAACGTAAAAAAGGGATAGCCTAAAAGGCATCCCTTTTTTAGAGAAAGTATAAAGTTTTAAGGGAAAACTGCCCAGTGCGGCTGAACAAGCCATCTCTCTATTGTGCAGCAGTTACTGTTTATATTTCGGCAGCGATAAATGAACATTTGTCCCATTTCCGACTTCACTGTCGATTTCTAATGTTCCTTTATGCTCCTGCATAATTTTCGTGCTTGTTGTTAATCCAAGCCCCATCCCTTTTTCCTTTAATGTAAAAAAAGGTTCACCAATTTTTTCTAAACGCTCTTTTCCGATTCCAATTCCTGTATCAGAAATCGTTATTTTGATGTTTTCTCCCTCTTCCCGTACATATAAGCGAATCGTTCCGCCTTTTGGCATTGCCTCAATTGAGTTTTTTATAATATTGATAAACACTTGAATAAGCTGATTTTTATCTCCGTAAATACACGCATGAGGTGCTGCATTTTCGACAGAGATATCTACATTATTTAAAGTCGCTTCATGGCTAATTAAATTCACGACATAGTGAATGACATCGTTCAACAAAAGCGGCCGGTAATCATTACTTTGTGGTTTCGCTAACACTAATAACTCGCTGACAATTTGATTAATTCGCTCCAATTCGTTTAACATAATATCAATATACAGATCTTTTATTTCTTTTGTTTCCTTCATCATTTGCATAAACCCTTTAATAGAAGTAAGTGGATTGCGTATCTCATGAGCAATTCCTGCCGCAAGTTCCCCTAACACCGATAACTTTTCTTTTTTCAGCAATAACGTTTCCGCTAACTTTTGTTGTGTAATATCGCGTCCAATTATGAGCAGCCCTTTTCGCTCGCCATTTTCATAAAAAAGTGGTACTTTAATCACATCAAACGTCTTCGTTTCGCCATTTGGCGTCGGAAATGACTCTTCGCTCCGAGTTAGTGTCCCACTTTTCCAAGCCTCTTCATCAGACTGAATACAATGTTCAAATGTTTCCTTAAAAAACGGAACAATTTCGCCGAGTTCTCGATCCGTTTTTCCTCGATAATCAACATGTTCCAGATGATAAAGTTTTCTCCCAAAATCGTTGACGCGAAGCCAACATCCCTTACTATCCTTAAAACAAACGAAATCCGGCATTGAATTAATTAATGTTGATAGCTGCTGTTCATCTTCCGTTGTTTTCCGCAGTTGTTCGCTTTTGTTTAACATTTGATAGAGGAAAATTCCTGAGAGAATAATAAATATACCGGCTTTTCCTATACCGATCATAAGCAGCATATAGCGGCCAACGTGCAGAAAATGAATCACTATATCTGTGAACAAAACCCAGCATATACTAAATAGTAAGTAAAAAAACACCGCTTTTCGTTTTGTCAACACCTCATCATCGAACTCCTAACATACAAAAATCATCCTATTATAAAAGCGGCGAAGCTCCAAGAGCCCCACCGCCCCCTATCTTCTCTACCGCGGTACAACAACATGATTTACATTTCGCGAACCCAATACAAGAGTTTATTGACCAATGGTTCAACATGTTCTTTTGTCAACACTTTAGTTAACGACGAAAATAGTCTCTCCTTCAACGTATCTGTTTCCTCTTCGTAGCATATAAGAAACGACCATTCGAGGTCAGGAATGGCAATAACAATATATTCTTCTTTTTTGTTTTCATAAATATATACATTCGTTGTTGTCCGTTCATCAACAATGTTTGCTTTCCGGATTTTCATGCTGCCACCTCTTCTTATATAACAAAAAAACGGCATTATTTTTTTATACTATTCTATCAAATTCTTACTAAATATTCAAATTAAAGTCGTTTCTCCACATAGTATAGAGAATTTTCAAAATATCATATTGACGTTTTGTGACAAAAATGTGACAATAGAAAAAAGCAAAAAGGACGTGAGAGAAATGAAAATTACGAATTTCTTTAAAAACGCACTTCTCTCTTACATGACTGTGCTTGTCGTCCTTGCGTTACTTCCAGCATTTATCATAACAAATGATATTAGTCTCGTTGATGCTTTGATTGAAGCCATTAATCGTCCTCCTTCTCAGTAA
The DNA here is from genome assembly GCF_013761245.1 of Thermaerobacillus caldiproteolyticus. GTDB lineage: Bacteria > Bacillota > Bacilli > Bacillales > Anoxybacillaceae > Thermaerobacillus > Thermaerobacillus caldiproteolyticus. The sequence goes on from NZ_JACDUT010000002.1 coordinate 276,648, forward strand.
AACATAGAAGGCTGCCCTTTTCATGTTGGGTAGCCCTTTCTTTTATTCTATATAAATCATTTTTCGTGTCATTCCGCCGTCGATAACAAGATTGGTTCCTGTAATAAAATCGTTGTTATCATCGCATAAATACAGGCAAGCACGCGCGATATCGTCCGGTTTACCAACACGGCGCGCCGGATGCTGCTCATGATCAATCGCTCTTAACTGATCATAATCTCCCGTCTCAATCCAACCGGGGCTAATCGCATTGACACGAATGCGATCATCAGCAAATGATACTGCTAGTGCATGCGTTAACGATAAAATTCCTCCTTTAGAGGCGGCATACGCTTCTGAATGCGGCTCAGACATCAATGCCCTCGTCGAAGCGATATTCACAATCGCTCCGCCTGTTTCATTTTTTCGTATATATCGCGCTGCTTCGCGCGAACAGAAAAATACGCTGCGCAAATTCGTATTTAACACATCATCCCACTCTTCAACGGTCAGCTCATACGGTGATTTCCAGCGTGAAACCCCTGCATTGTTAATGAGATAATGCAAAAACCCATACGTTTCAAAGGTCATTTTCATTAGCCGTTCAATATCATGTACTTGACGAACATCCGCCTTGATAAACCGAGCTTCCAAACCTTTTTCGCGAATCGATGCAGCAAGCTGCTCCCCTTTCTCTTCGGCAATATCAGCAATGACGACATTCGCCCCTTTTTCAGCAAACATCGTCGCAATCGTTTTGCCAATCCCATTAGCTCCGCCAGTGACGACGACAACTTTTCGCGCAACACTCATATTGTCACCACCCTTTTTCGTAATAAAAACTTACCGAATCGCTTTCAATCGCCATGCATCTAACGGTGTAATGCGCATCTTTTCCGCCTGCACAAAAAATTCAACATCTTGACTGGATAGACATGGATAATGGCAATCCGTAAACACGCTTTCTCCATCGATGTCAAAAATCTCTAGCGAAGAATGATCGATCAACATATGTAGAGTTACCACGTCATTTCTTTATTTTCGCCGCCACTTGGCAAATTCCTGTTAACTCTTATCCAAAATTTGTCAAATCAATAGAAAGCGTTTCTTTCGACCTCCAAACAAAATCACGGTCTCTTCATCATTTTCTTCTGATGCTCGTACTTTAGCCGAAACATTTTCTGCTTCTCTACCTACGGCGAATTGAGCGAGATTTTCTGAACTCATTCCTTTCACGTTCGCAAGAAGATTAGGGCTGGTTTCCGTCAACGTTTCGTTCACTAGGTACATGTACTGTTCACGAAGTTGCTTCAGCTCAGCTATCAGCTTCACAAGAAACATTTCGTCTTGAAAAATCGTAAGTCACTTGGAAGCGTCATCGCTCCTGACTAGCCGTTCGCTTGTGACGGCATTTTCGTTTTCCACATATCCATTCCAACTATAAAAGAAGACATCCATTTTCATCTTGAAACGTTTTGTGGTACGTAAAAATGAAGTCCCTAGTCTAAAGGACTATGATGAAGCGACGTAAACGTATCGGTTTCGTAATCCATCTTACCAACAAAATAACGGTTTTTCCAACCATCTTGATCGATGACAACACAAGCACGTGGTATTGACCAAGCAGGAATAAGTCTGGATATTACTATAAATTTCTAACTTTCCATTCCTGCAATTATTGGAACGATAGAAAAGCACCTTTCTGTTTCCATCTTTTCCTATATCAAACGTCAACATTTTTTCCTCATTTAAAAAGAGAAAAGATCGCAACAATGATTGCGATCTTTTATCACCTTTTATCGGTACGGAGTATATGGTGATGGAGAAAAAGAGCCGTATGGTGAGACAGGTGTACCGTAATAAGGTGTATAGCCATATGGAGCTGGTGTTGTTGTGAAAGTAGGTGCTCCCGTCATCGGTATCATCGTGCCTCCTGCAGAAAATGGCGTGCTTGGCATCGATAATGCCATATCCGGACTATCGACATCAGCAACACCAGTAGTCCATGGCACACCACACCATATCGATGGTGGGCAGCCACATGTCTGTGGTAATGAATAAGAAACAGGAGCTACAGGCATAGCCGGTACATTAGGCATAGCCGGTACATTAGGCATAGCCGGTACATTAGGCATAGCCGGTACATTAGGCATAGCCGGTGCATTGTTTTCATTCCGTATCAACTCATCATCAAACGTTTCATCTACATCATATTCCCCATCATAGGAATAATCGTTATACATATATGGATCCCAATGATTCATATTCCTCTCCCCTTCTTTATTATTAATCAAGCATGGTCTATGACACATACCCACCATATTGTATGATGAAACAAGCAAAGGGTGTTTGCCCGTATAAAAAATGGGTGTTTATCCTAACAAAAGCAATAGTCAAACCATTCCGAGTGCGCTACAATATAAACGAATAAATGTTCATCGTTGAGGTGAGCAATATGGACGAGACAACAGCAACAAAACTACTCGATGAACTCCGCGACGGAAAAATTTCTGAACTATTGGTAAAAAAAGAAGACTTCCTTGTGTTCCGGGCTGCCCTTGTCAAACGCAGCGACTTCAAACATTTCCGCGGCATTGCCCAACGCGGCGGCGATATTCTTTATCACTATACAAAGCAACCTCGAAGCTAATAACTCGCTTAACCGATTCCACAATGGAATCGGTTATTTCATATTGACTGAGCACTTCCGAAAAAATTTCCAGAAAGCCTATAAAACTAGTTATATCAACGGAAAACAAAGATTTCCAACATTTAGCTAATGATAGGATCAAAAATCCTTGTTAGTCTAGTAACGAACGACGAACAAGGAGGGAATTTTATGAAAAAGCTCAAAAAACTTGCCCTTACCTCAGCTTGTTTTGCAGCATTTTTCTTTGCAAAAGAGGCCAGCGCATCGACAATCCATGAAGTCAAACGCGGGGAATCGCTTTGGACCATCTCCAAACATTATGGAGTGTCTGTAATAGAATTGAAGAAACAAAACAAAAAACGGGATAGTTTTATATTCCCTGGTGAAAAACTAGTCATCCCCTCCACTATTTCTCCAAGCGAGAAAGATTTATTAGCTCGGCTCGTGCATGCTGAAGCAAAAGGAGAACCGTTTGCGGGGAAAGTAGCTGTCGCAACAGTAGTATTAAATCGGGTTGATCACCCTGATTTTCCAGATACAATTCGCGAAGTTATTTATGAGCGCTCTGGCGGCCACTATGCCTTTACTCCGGTTCAAAATGGTGCCATTAATGAACCGGCAGATCGTGAATCATATCGTGCCGTTGAAGAAGCACTTGCTTTTCGCGGTTTAGGAAATGGTTCATTGTTTTTCTACAATCCAAAAACGGCGAAAAGCAATTGGCTGCGCTCTAAGCCAGTAACTGTTGTCATCGGCAATCATGTATTCGCTAAATAAATGCATATGTAATGAACGAAAGGGCGCTTTCATTCGCCCTTTTATTTTTTCAAAAAAATTAGGAACAAAAGGTCTTTACTTAAACAAGAAAATAAGGCAAACTATAACAAATACGATAAAAAGGAGAATGTAAATGAAAAAAGCAGAAGTCGGTAATATTATTGAGTTTAAAAACGGATTACGCGGCATTGTCGAAAAAGTGAATGAAAACTCTGTCATCGTTGATTTAACGTACATGGAAAACTATAAGGAGTTGGATTTACAGGAACGAACCGTCGTCAACCATAAAAATTATAAAATTATTAAATAATAGAAATAAAAAGGAGGCTGTTCCTTCAGATGGGACAGCCTCCTTTTTACGAAATATGAGAAATGTGATCGGATTCATATATATAAATCCCTTTTTGACAAGACGTAGCAGCGTAAAACATCGCTAAAGCGACCTTTTTCGCTTCAACCGGCTTATATTTCCGCCATTTTCCAATAAACGAAAATGGAAGGAGAGAAAGAAGCCATTCTGCTAGTTTTTCCGCCAGACGAAACTCTTGGCGTTTCCCAAGAAGCAACGAAGGACGAAAGATGTGTAATGACTTAATAGTCAACCGTTTTAATGCTTCTTCTGTTTCTCCTTTTACACGGTTATAAAAAAACGGAGAGCGCGGGTTAGCCCCAAGCGAAGAAACCATTAAAAAGCTTTTGACGTCACATTTTTCTGCTAGTGCCGCAGCACGCATTGTATATTCATAATCCACTTTAATAAATTGCTGCTTCGTTTTGGCTTTCTTCATCGTCGTGCCAAGACAACTAAATACATCATCAACGTGAAAATAGTGTTCGTACGATTCTAACTCATTAAAATCGACCACGACTTGCTGAAGCTTTCGGTGCTTTATCGGCAATTCCCGGCGCACGAAAATGGTGACATATCTGTATATGTCGGATTCAAGCAGCAATGTCAGCAGCTCGCTTCCGACGAGCCCACTTGCTCCAATTAACAGAGCCGTCCTTCCTTCCAAGACCAACCCCCCCAAATAAAAAAACAATTATATAAGTTTTGTAAAAAAACTCTTCGACCATATCAAACAAATCTCCCCAACAAGTGGGGAGACGTCGCTTAACGATTATCAACTTTTTCTGGATATAAATCATGATTCATTAAACGGTATTCCGCCATTTTTTCGTATTTCGTTCCTGGACGCCCCCAGTTGCAGTAAGGGTCGATCGAAATGCCGCCGCGCGGTGTAAATTTCCCCCATACTTCGATGTAACGAGGCTCCATAACTTTAATTAAATCGTTCATAATGATATTAACGCAATCTTCGTGGAAATCGCCGTGATTTCGAAAACTGAATAAATACAGTTTTAACGATTTGCTTTCGACGCATTTTTTATCAGGAATATAGCTAATATAAATCGTCGCGAAGTCCGGTTGTCCGGTTTTTGGCATCTGTTTGGAAAAACAGGTGGACTATATCATATTCTTATTCAACTGCGATATTGAATAAGAACCCTCGCGCTTCCATCATAACGATGTACTCTACTCTCTTCCTCCAACACTACTCTTACTCGCTTCATGTTGGAGTGATTTCGATAGTCTCTGCACCTTCCTCAAACGGAAATTTGAGGCTTGGCTCAGGGTTGGGGAAACTATTGGAAGAAACATTGGGTTATTACATACCTTGTAGTCCCATAGCTCCCTTTCCCTGAATTCACGAGGTTTAATCGACAGTGTCACCACTGAAGTGTGCCCTTATTGACACAAGCTTGTAAACTCCGGACAATTGAACTTCACGAAATAATCCCGATCAGGATGTTTGTTATCAAATACTTCTAAAACTTCTGGACTGTACTCAAATAAATATTTTGTTCCTTGATTGCCTAGTAACGTAATTCCTTGTAGTTCTTCGTCTTTTCTTCCTGCCATATTTCTTCTCCTTTCTGTTACTATAATTATTTAAACGCCGCGCTTATTGCCCCAAACTAACGCATGCAATTGCGGCAACACGCGCGCGTCATTCATTTCTTTCGTTTCCACCGTTTTTTCAATCAACCACTCTAGTTTGTCAAGCAGCTTTGTTCGTAATGTCGCGTTGTCACATTCCGTCACTTCATCATTGCCAACTTGTAAATAAAATGAGATATACGGATAACGCTGATGTACCATTTTTGCATATTCAAAATCTCCATCATCAAAGACGACGACCTTTAAACTGACATGGTCAATGCAGCCGCTCTTCATTAACTTTTCTATGATTTCATCAAGAACAGCAAAATTGGTCGTCATCCCTGAGCTTGGAGGTTTGGGCGAAATCGTTAAATCGTCGATATGATAAAACCAATCTTGCCAACGGCTTCCTTGCGTTTCTAACGCGACGCGAATGCCGTTGTCCTTTAATAACAAAATCAACTCATCCAGCGCTTTAATTAATGCAGGATTGCCGCCGGAAATAGTCACGTGACTAAAACGGTCGCCGCCAAGTTCAAGGAGACGCTCCCAAATTTCTTCTGCTGTCATTTGTTTGATTTCGTCTTTCGCTGAGCCGTCCCATGTAAAGGCAGAGTCACACCAGCGGCATGAATAATCGCAGCCCGCCGTGCGAACAAACATCGTTTTTTGCCCAATGACCATCCCTTCTCCCTGAATCGTCGGACCGAAAATTTCAAGAACAGGGATTTTGCTTGCCATTATTGTTTCCCCGCTTTCGGGCGATACACAACATAACTAGTTGGTGACTCACGCACAAATACTTGTACACACGTTGGTCGATTTGGTAATGTATCAAGATGGGCTTGAACGATTTCAGCAATTTTTCTCGCCACCACTTCAGTAGTTGGAAAATCGTTCGCATTTTCATTATTAAACATATCTTTATGATCATTCATTAACGTATGGTCGAATTTTCCATGCACAATTTTCTTTAATTGTTGGAAATTCACTAAGAAACCCGAATCATCCAATTCATTTCCAGCCACAGTAATATTTACAAAATACGTATGACCATGCATTTGCGCACATTTTCCTGCCGCCTCATGCGGAATAAAGTGCGCAGCAGCAATTTGCATATCCTTATTAAGTTCATATTGAAAATCGTGAGATACTTGTGGGTAAATTTGATGAATCATTACACATCCGCCCCTTCCTTTTCGGACAAATATTGTTCTAAGCCGCGTTTGCGCAATATACATGCTGGACATTCGCCGCAGCCATCGGCAATAATGCCGTTATAGCACGTTAATGTTTTCGTTCTCACAAATTCAAACGCGCCTAGCTCATCAGCGAGCTTCCATGTTTCCGCCTTATTGAGCCACATTAACGGCGTATGAATGACAAATTGATAGTCCATCGCTAAATTTAATGTTACATTTAATGACTTAATAAAAATGTCACGGCAATCTGGGTATCCACTAAAATCCGTTTCACACACGCCTGTAACAAGATGACGCGCCCCTTTTTGTTTCGCGAGCACAGCCGCAAACGATAAAAACAACAAATTTCGTCCATCGACAAACGTCGACGGTAACTGTCCTTCTTTCTGCTCAATCGCTATATCGGTTCGCGTTAACGCGTTCGGTGCTAATTGATTTAATAGCGACATATCAAGAACTGTATGACGTACGCCAAGCTCTTTCGCAATCGAAGACGCGACTTCGATTTCGAGCTTATGGCGCTGATTATAGTTAAACGTCACCGCTTCCACTTCAGAAAAATGTTTTAATGCCCAAAATAAACATGTCGTACTATCTTGACCACCGCTGAACACAACAACGGCTTTCTCATTCTTCATCGCCATTCGCTCTCCTTTCTCATTGACTAAAGAAGAACGAGCATTCTAAAACAAAAACGCTATACCCCCTAAGGATATAGCTTTCCCTAGTTTTTTATAGAGGGTTGTTCTAGAACCTCTCCCGCACAATGATCATGTGCGGATTTCTTCTTTCAGTTTTTCCTTCAATACTATACCACATTCTTCTTACTGTTGAACAGTTTTTTTGAACCGTTTCGCAATCGATATATAAATATACAAAACAGGAATATACACGATGACGACATAAAAGCCTATTTTCGATGTCAACATGTTTAATTTCTCAATATTCTCTCGCTGAACGATGAACAGAGAAACGACAAATAATAAGCTTAAAATAATAGGTACAGATTTGCGCTGTTTAATAGAAAATATTCGCTTCGCGCCACGCGAAACAGACCAGACCGCTAAACAAATAATCGGAAAAATCACAAGGACATAAATAGAAAGGACAATATACTCCATCCGTTCGATAAATGGAACTTCTGGAATTTTTGCCAATGTTAACGTCGGCCATATAATATGCTGTACTTGTTCTTCATTATAAAACACAAGCGAAATAAAAATGACGATTAAATAAATGAGAGTGGTAAATGCGTTCCCCCATTGTGCCCACTTATGGGACTGTTCAGGATGTTTGAGAAATGAATAATACATAAGTAGCATTTCAAACCCAAGATATTGAACCGTCATCGCTTTCGCCCCACGGAAAATATCGATCAATGAATGATCAAAGATTGGTAATAAATTGCGATAATGTGCATATTCAAGTGGAAAAAACAGCATTGGTAAAATGACCCAAAGTGGAATAACGACTCCCCAAAAACATAAACCGACGACAACCCGAAAGCCACCCAATACTGTATAATACGTGAGCAATAAAAAAATAAGACTAAATTGCCATGCTCCTATAAGCGAAAACATCCATACTTGAATGATTTCAATATACGTGCGCAATACAGTAAGTGCGAGCAAAAAAAAGTATATCAATAACAAAACGCTAAGAAGATTCCCCAACCATTTTCCAAGGTATTGGGCATGAAGGGAAACAATGTCCTCCGCATTTGGAGCGGACTGAAAAATTTTATACACTATCCATATAAGCACATGGACAACACAACTAGCAACAATGACACTCATCCATGAGTCATGGCCTGCTTCTTTCATTACTGCTCGTTGAAAGCTAAGGACACCAACCCCTACCTGAGAACAGTGGATGATAAAAAAAACGAGAAACGGTGAAATCAAAAATCGCTCATTCCCTTGCTCGTTCATGAAAAATCTCCTCCTCGCTTCGTCCGCTTTTTAAGCATCTACTCTCCAATTCCCGTTTGAATAATATCAACTTTCACATGCGGACGAATATCAATCTCCTTATATTCTCTGTAAAACTCTTCTTCGTTCCAGTTTCTCGTCTGGCTGCGAACAAAATCACCAATTCCGAGCGGGTCGACTTCCTTTTCTTTGAAATACTCCATTAAATTCTTTACACTCGTTTCGATATCTTTTTCCATTTTTTCTCGAACCATTTTCAATGTATTTTTTTGTGGCATATCCAACCACGATGGATAATCTTTCACCGCTGCTTGAATATGAATAGAAATCGTTAAAACAGGCCGTTCCCCTCTTTTCTTCCATTCGTAACGAGATCGGGCAAATAAATTTTGCAACAAAACACGGCTTTCTTCTTTTTTACGATAATCCGCTACCCGTAATTGATACATTCCGTTTTTCGTTTCGTTTAACAGCACTTTGACTAGAAACGAATCGCGTAAATTTACCTTCCCTACAAATCGTCCATCTTTGAATAAAGCAATCCCTTCTAGTTTTACGAAATCTCCCTTTTTCTCAAAGTACGGTAAGAAAGGGTCTCGTCCCTTGCCAAAATAGTTATACAAAAAAAGATGTAAGTTCATCTTTGGTAAGTTCATTGCACGAATGTTTTGTTCGACAAGGTTAGACAGATAGAGAGTATCGCTCAATGTTTTCTTTGCTGTAATCCGCAACAGTTCTTCCGCATCCCCTTTCGCCACTGCTAACTGCAAACGGCTCCCTATTTTATTATTGCGCGCTAAGCTATGAACAACTTCCGTAATCCCTCCTTTCGCAAATTCTTCGCCGAACAGCACAAGACGCAGCTGCCCTTCCTCAATTGGCAAAGCCGACTTAGACGAAAGTCGCGGAATTAAATCATATGTCGTAGAGGATGACGTCGTTAAAATATTAGGCTTTGTCATCGGCCCTTGCTTAAATGTTGGATAGATCGCTGTTCCGATATAGTTCCCGTTTTTAACGTCATAGCCCATCGCTTGGATAATTTGCACTTCGTCAACAACGCGATAATTTTTACACCCTGTAAGAGCGAGCATAATCAAAAGAATGAAAGCGATTCGTTTCATCAATTTGTCTCCCCTTACTCATCAATGTCTTTTTTCTGCTTGGCTTTTTTCGGATCATAGCGCCAAAATGTACGGGGACGTAAGTAACTCGGACGCCTCACTGTCCCGCTATACGATGAACGAACAAGACTATCTACAAAATCCTTCCGGCGCAATGGATAAAACGGCACTAAGTAAGGGCTGCCGAACGATTGTAACCTTCCTAAATGGATCAGAAGCAGACAAATAGCAAATACAATCCCAACACCGCCCCAAAATGTGGCAAAGAAAATAATCGGAAAGCGAATAAAGCGAATCGTATTTGACATTTTAAAAATTGGTGTCGTAAATGAAGCAAGAGCCGCTAACGCAACAATAATCAGCAATACATTACTTGTTAACGCTGCCTCAACTGAGGCTTGACCAATGACAATACCGCCAACAATCCCGAGAGTTTGCGCTACTTTTGTTGGAAGACGTGCCCCGGCTTCCCGGAGCAGTTCAATTGTAATTTCTAAAAATAACACTTCTAAAATCGGCGGAAACGGAACATTCGAACGGGAAAAGATAATAGGACCAAGCAAATCTTTCGGAATCATTTCATAATGGTATGTTAGCACTGCTACATAAATGGGAGAGGCGAGAGTCGAAAACATGACTCCAAAAATGCGAATAAGTCTAAAGAAAGAACCGAGAATCCAAGGTAAATAGTAATCTTCCGGCGATGTAAAAAAATGAAACAATGTCGATGGACCGGTAATGACATACGGAGAACCATCAGCAAAAATGGCAACTTGTCCTTCAACCAATGCATAAACAACCCGGTCAATCCGCTCCGTTGAGACAAACAGCGGAAATGGAGAAGATGAGTTATCTGAAATCATTTGATCCAGTAATGAGTTGTCAAAAACAATATCGAATTCGATATCATTTAATCGTTGAACAACCGTTTGAACCGTTTGCTCGTTTGTAATCCCGTCAATATAAGCGACCACCACTTTTGTTTTTGACATGGAACCGATAGTCATTTCACGAAAAATTAAGTTCGGAGTAACGAGCTGCCTTCTTATTAAATGAAGATTGGTCCCGATATTCTCCACAAAGCCGACTTTCGGACCAACAACGCTAAATTCGTTTTCGGAATCATTGTTTGGCCGTAATCCTAAATTTTCACTCGCTAAATTAATGAGAACACAACGGCGCTTGTTTTCGTTCAACTGAAGCATCGCAAAGCCTTTTAACAATTTCGTCTCGATCGTTTCGACATTATCTGTTACTTCAATGCGTTGAACAGGAAGAATTTGTGGCAAATCATCAAGGGAAAGGGAAGAACGTCCCGGCACATCGTTTTGTAGATGGCAAAGAACATTTTGCTGCAGCAACTTCGGGTCGATTAATGAGTCAAAATAATAAATCGAAATATGGTTCCCCCTTGTTTCAAACTGAATGTTCGCAAAGTCGCTTGATTGTTTCAATTCGTTCAATAGCTGTGGCAATGTTTTTGTCTTTTCTTTTGATTTGTTTTTTTTGAAAAAGGAAAAAATGGACATGCCTATCCCCTCGTTCGCTCATTTAACGGGTAGTTTTCCAATCATTGTCTCATTTTATGCACCATGCCCATTTTTTACGTTGATATATCAAAATATTCAGTATATATTGAAAGAAGCAGAAATAGAAAAAATAGGAGGGAAGGCGATGGAACAATTATTACTAAAAAAAAGACAAGCTCAACAAGCGCGGCAAAAAGTCGTCGAAGTGGCGGAACATCTTAAACGACGCATGGATGGAACCAAGCCGATCGATGCCCAAATGGAACAACTTCGGGCGTTTCTTGATGAACAGCTACAACAAGATGAATATTTCCTCATTGTAGACGAAACAGGTTATGCTATCATTCATACGAACCGATTGCGAGAAGGAAGAGTGTTTTCCGATGAGGTCGGGCAAAATGCGGCAAAAACAACGAAACCACTTTTGCAGGCATATATGCGGGATACGGGAGAAATGCTCGTTGACGCCAGTTGTCCGCTATTCACTGACAAAGATGGAAAGCGCTTTAATTTACGAATGGGAAGATTGATTCACCAACCGTATTTACAGCTTCGTTTTCTTGTTCTTTCCACTGTACCAGCCGTCGTTAGTTTTCTTATTACATGTTTTTTTTCTTTGTCTCCTTTATTGGTATGTATCCTTACTATTTTATTCAGTCTCGTCATCAGTGCGCTTTTTTACCAAACGATCGCCAACGAACTGCGGCATTGGTATAGAGTCACCCGCTCGGTTTCTTCTGGAAACCTGCATGCGGAGGTGCAGACCGCTCGTAAACGTAACGAATTTCATCAAATTGCTTATGAATTAAACAAAATGATCTTAGGAATCCGTACAATTGTAGCAGAGTTAGCAAAAGCGACAAAAACAGTTCAACAAGTGAGCCGACAACAGCAGTTGGAAACAAAACGAATTTCTGAATCTTTCGATGAAATCGCCGCTGCTATGGAAACATTTCGCGAAGGTGCCAAACAGCAAACGTCATCCGTGGAACAGGCAAACTTGTTAGTGACGGACATGGTGCAAGGTGTACTCGAAATGCAAACTGGCTTTGAAAGTGTCGTTGTACAGGCACAAGAAGCGATGACATCTGTGAACGAGGGAAATCGTCTCATCGAAGCGACGAAACAGCAAATGGACATTATGCAACAAGATATGAACAAGACGACTGCTTTGATTCATTCTGTCGCTGAAGAAGCCCATCGCGTTGGCGAAATGATTTCCGCCATTACCGCGATCGCTAAACAAACGAATTTGCTGGCGTTAAACGCTTCGATTGAAGCTTCCAGAGCAGGCGAATCAGGAAAAGGATTTGCGATTGTTGCTGCTGAAGTGAGAAAATTAGCTGAAGACACGAATGCTTTTGCTGCACAAATTTTATCGTCGCTGCAAACGATGACAAATGTGCTGAATAATGCGGTACAAGCAGTGCAGCAAAATGGGCACAACGTCAATGAAACGATGCAATCTTTATGGAAAACGAGCAAAACAATGAAATCATTTCACCATATGTTTTCAGAAATGAGAGAACTTTTACTGCGCAATCGCAATGACGTCGACACGATTAAAAACAATGGACATTCCTTACAGCAGTTCATCGAAGAGGTGAATACGATCGCTAATGACTTTACGAACATGGTCCATGAGACCACGGCAGGATTAGAGCAACAAATTCACGGGATTCATGAGCTTGCCAAAGAAGCCGAGTTGCTTTCCGCTTCTGTTCAGCAACTCGAACAAATTGTCAACCGCTTTTATAAAACGTAAATGGATACCGGCATTTGTCATATGAAATGATGACAAATGCCCCTCTCATTATTTAGGAAGTTTGCGGAAGACCAATAAAATCATCATCAGAAAACTCATATATCCAAAGAGCGGATATAACAACGATAATAAGAAACTGTATTGAAATGAACTAATCACATAGAAAATGAGAAACAGTACAAAAAGAAAAAGAACATTAGAAACGCGGAACATCGAGCGAAATTGCCGCTGCAAGCCAAAAATTCCGCCGATAATCGACGTGAAAATCTCACCATAAATAACGACAATATACAGCCAATACAGCAACGAGAAAAACGTATGAATCACTTCCGCCATCGGAATATCGTAGCGCAGCAAATGAGGGAATGATAATAAAACGAAATGGCTGCTTAATAAAATCATCGTTAATAAGATGCCGCCGAGCGTCGCTCCTCGTTTCACCGTTTGTTCATCGGCTGCCTCTTGTGACAACGGAACAAGAACGGTTTGCGCCATTGCTAAATTAAAAGCCGCATAAGAAAACGGAGAAAGAAACGCTTTTAATGAATAATCCGGCATGACCGTACCGGTCCCGCACCACTTTTCACTGAGCAACATTTTTCCTAGAACTACAAAACTAAATAATACCATCATCGGAACAATGAAAACATTGACACTAAATAGCCCCTTTATATCGTAAAGCATTACAATAAACGCTAATAATAACGTAACAAACATCCCCACTTGTTTGGGCAGACCAAGCTGTTCTTCAAACACTGCTCCTGCCCCTGCCACCATGACCGATGTCACTCCAATCACCATCAATGTCATTAATATGGTCATAAGCGGACTCATTGCTCTTCCGAATACATAATCGTTCAATTCTTTATAAGAAACTGCTCCGATCCGCCGGGCCATCATCATCATTCGTGTTCCCATCCACGTAAACAGTCCGCCACTAACTACAATGCCGACCGTTCCAAATTCACCGTATTGTGTAAAGAATTCTACAATCTCTTTTCCCGTCGCGAACCCGGCGCCAACAACTGTTCCAACATATACAGCCGCAATTTGCCAAGCCCCTGACCATTTTCCTACCAACCTCGTCACCTCGTCCTTCTTGTCCTATGTATGTTCCATATATATGTAAAAACAGACAAAGAAAGACGAAAGGAATAAGAAAAAGGATGCCCTAATTGCGGGCATCCCTTTTCTTATTGAACAGTGATTTGTTCCACTTGATGATCATGCAATTCATTGGTTTCTACATGCACTTTAACAAAATAAACTCCTTTGTCTTTGAACGTCGTCGTTGCTTTATACTCGCCTTTGGCTTGTTCATGAGCATCAATAAATTCGTGTTTTTCGCTATTTTCCTTCCATACTTCAAAGCGAACAGTAGCGTTAGTCAGCGGCTGGCCGTCATGCGTAATGTGCGCCGTTAATTCCGTCGCTTCATTCACATGATATTGTTGTTCATGAAGCATGATGGTGACGTCTGAATGATGATCATGGTGTTCTTCTCCATCATGATCGTGGTTTTGTTCAGCTGGCATGTTCGATGCTTGTCCAACAGCGATATCTGTTTTCGGCATGTTATGCATATTGCGTGCCGTTACATGAGCAATAACCGAATATGTCCCCGGTTCTGTAAATGTTTTTTTGACGACATATTTTCCATTTCCTTCGTGTTTTGCCTTTAACATCTCATGTTGGTTGTTACCTTGTTTCCAAATTTCAAACTTTACTTCATCAGCGTCGGTAACCTTTTCATTTCCATATGTAACAAGGCAAGCAATTTCCGTTTCCTTATTTAATTCAATATGATCATCGGTTTTAATTTTTACATTTAGAACCGCCGGCTGATTCTCTTCTTGTTTTTCTTGGTTGCAAGCAGCAAGCAAAACAAAAGCGACCATCGTCATAAAAGCTAAAAACAGAAATTTTCTCTTCATTTTCTCTTCTCCCCTTGCTTCCTTTTTCCTTGTTCACTATATCATATTTGCGTACTCTCATATGCCATTGTTCACATTTTTTTCAAAAACATTTCACGAATCAAACAAAAAATTTTAAAAAAAGACTTGAACGTCAAAAAAGGTCAAAGTATAATAAAATCAGAAAGGTCAAAGATAATCAAAGTCAAACTGTTAAAAAAGGAGGTTATGCCTCATGCTTTGTCAAGTATGCCAACAAAACGAAGCAACAGTCTTTTTGAATATTCAATTCAATCATGAGAAAAAACAATTGCATCTTTGCCATACTTGTTATGAACAACAAAAAATGACGATTCCTTCGAACTTTGGATTCGGAAGTTTTCCATCTTTTCCATTTGAAGACTTATTCATGAATGGATTCACACTCTCTCATGAGATGGACGTTCAACAACCGAACGTATCCCAACATCAAAATCGAAATGGCAAAGGTGGCTTTTTAGATAAATTTGGTCGCAACTTAACACAGCTCGCCAAAGCTGGACTTATTGATCCTGTCATTGGTCGCGACAAAGAAATTGAACGCGTCATTGAAATTTTAAACCGCCGCAACAAAAACAACCCTGTATTAATCGGGGAACCAGGCGTCGGTAAAACAGCGATCGTTGAAGGTCTTGCCTTAAAAATTGCCGAGGGACAAGTTCCGGCGAAGCTTCTTGATAAAGAAGTGTATTTGTTAGATGTGGCTTCACTTGTCGCTAACACTGGCATTCGTGGACAATTTGAAGAACGAATGAAGCAATTGATCGCCGAATTGCAACGTCGCAAAAATATTATTCTCTTCATCGACGAAATTCACTTGCTTGTGGGTGCAGGGTCTGCAGAAGGTTCTATGGACGCAGGTAACATTTTAAAACCTGCTCTAGCACGCGGTGAATTGCAGGTCGTTGGTGCGACAACGTTGAAAGAATACCGCCAAATTGAAAAAGATGCTGCACTTGAACGCCGCTTCCAGCCAGTCATCGTCCATGAACCGACAGTCGAGCAAGCGATTGCTATTTTAAAAGGCATTCAAGCGAAATACGAACAATTCCATCATGTCAAATATACAGATGAAGCGATTGAAGCATGCGTCACATTATCGCATCGCTATATCCAAGACCGCTTCTTGCCAGACAAAGCAATCGACTTGTTAGACGAGGCCGGTTCAAAAGCGAACTTACGCGTTGCCCCAACGGATGAAAAGCAAATTCAAGAGCGGCTCGCCCAACTAGCGAAAGAAAAAGAAAAAGCAGTAAAAGAAGAAAACTACGAATTGGCAGCAAAATTACACGATGAAGAACTCAAATTGGAAAAGCAATTGCAAAACGGTCATGTGCAAGAAACACCAATCGTTGACGTTAGCGATATTCAACAAATCATCGAAGAAAAAACCGGCATTCCTGTCGGCAAGCTGCAAGCCGATGAAAAAACGAAAATGAAGCAATTAGAAGAAAATTTAGCGAAAAAAGTGATCGGCCAAGCAGAAGCAGTGAAAAAAGTTGCCAAAGCAATCCGCCGTAGCCGCGCAGGATTAAAAGCGAAAAATCGTCCAATTGGTTCGTTCTTATTCGTCGGACCAACTGGAGTTGGCAAAACAGAATTATCAAAAACATTGGCGGAAGAATTGTTCGGCTCAAAAGATGCGATGATTCGTTTAGATATGAGCGAATATATGGAGAAACATTCCGTTTCTAAATTAATCGGTTCACCGCCTGGCTATGTCGGTCATGAGGAAGCCGGTCAGCTTACTGAAAAAGTACGCCGAAATCCTTACAGCATCATTTTGCTCGATGAAATCGAAAAAGCGCACCCAGATGTGCAGCATATTTTCCTACAAATTTTAGAAGATGGACGTCTCACTGACAGCCAAGGCCGTACCGTAAGCTTTAAAGATACCGTTATTATCGCAACAAGTAACGCCGGTGCTACCGATAAAAAAATTACGGTCGGATTCGAAAAGCAAGGGTCAACGCACACAAGCGTTCTTGAGTCGTTAAATGCTTATTTCAAACCAGAATTCTTAAACCGCTTTGACGCAATTATCGAGTTTAAACCGCTCGAAAAAGAGCATATGTTACAAATTGTCGATCTCATGCTCGATGAATTGAAAAAAACATTAAAAGAACAACACATCGACATTCATGTTTCGCAAGAAGCGAAAGAAAAATTAGCGGAGTTAGGCTACCATCCAGCGTTCGGCGCTCGCCCGCTCCGCCGCGTGATCCAAGAGCACGTCGAAGACCAAATCGCTGATGTCCTTCTTGACGAAACGGCCAATGTTCACGCTATCCAAATCAGTGTCGAAGATGGCAATATTGTTGCTAAGGCATTGAATAAACAAAACGCCTAATCCGTATAAATCGGATTAGGCGTTTCTTTTTATTTTTTCGCAAGACCGTGCATCAAAACTTGAACCGTCCGTTCCATTTCTGCTTCGTCATCCCATTCGTAATCCGGCAACACGATAAACCGCGTCATCAAAAATCCCGCAATCGCCGTAATCGTCATGCGGATGACCGAATCAATAGGAATCGCGGCAATTTCTCCTTTCGCTTGAAAATGTTCCACGATCCGCTTAAATTTTTCATATACGTGCACCGTAAAAATACGCTGAAATTGCTCCTTAATTTCCGCATGAAACGCGATTTCCTGCCAAAACACCCGGATCGCTGGGATGTATTTTTTTACAAATTCATAACGGTTTTTCAAAAGAGTACGAATGAAATCTTCATAGCTTTGATACTGGTTTTCGAACACTTCTTTGACAAACTCTTTCGCTAAAAATGGGGCGACGGATTTAAACAGCGTTGGAGTGACAATCGCCAAGAGTAAATCCTTTTTTGTTTTATAGTGACGAAAAATCGTCCCTTCCGCCACACCTGCCTTCTTGGCGATTTCGCTTGTTGAAGTGGCGGCATAGCCTTTTTCAGCGAACATTTCAATCGCCGCTTCTAAAATTTTCACTTGTTTCTCGCTTAGTTTTACGTCTTCTCCATTTACTTTCAATAGCTCTTCAAGCCATTGTTGCTCATTCATCCATATTTGCTCCTTACAGTTTTCGATATTTTTTCAATGCTATCACATTTAATACCATAAACAAAACGGAAAAGCCAAGTAAAACATATACGTCTTGGGCAATTTCCTGCCAACCGCTGCCGCGGATCATAATTTCCCGAAGCGCATCCGCTCCGTATGTTAACGGCATGACAATGCTTAATGAACGAAGCCACTCTGCCATTGTATCTAAATTAAACAAGCCGGAAAAGAAAACTTGCGGTATAACAACTAACGGAATAAATTGAATCATTTGTAGCTCATTATTCGCAAAGGCAGACAGTAACGTTCCTAATGTTAAAGCGGTCATTGCCAATAAGAATGTAATCAATAACACGTAGAAGAAAGAACCTTCCATCATCATATCAAGAATATCAATAGCAAACCAAGAAATTAAGCTCGCCTGAAACGTTGTAAAAATCCCAAATCCGATGACATAGCCAACAACAATCTCCCAACGTTTTAACGGCGTCGCCAACAAGCGTTCCAGCGTTCCCCCTGTACGTTCACGAAGGAAAGAAACACCGGCGATTAAGAAAACGAAAAAGAAAACGAAAAAGCCAATTAACACAGGTCCGAAATTATCAAATAATGCCATATCCTCCGAACCGTGTAAGTACGTTGTTTTCAATTGCAACGATTGTGTTTGTGGAGCTAATTCTTGAAACGCTTTTTGTACAGCCATAAGTACCGCTTTATTAACAGTTGGATCGCTTCCTTCTAACGTAATTTTCGGAGTTCCTTCATCCATTTCCATAAATGCATCAATTTGTTGCTTTTCTAGCTGTTTGCGAGCTGTCGTTTTCGTAAGCTCTTTGAGGTCAGCATCGGATTTCGCTAATTTTTCAACAACAACTTCTGGAACATTTTTATCAACAGCAATTGTTGGTTTATATTCCTCTCCATTAAACACAAGATTCATTAAAAACAACACAAACATCGGCGCCACAATCATTAATCCAAGCGTTCGTTTGTCACGGAAAAACTGGCGAATGATTCGAATGACGATCGCGCGAACTCTCATTGTCGTGCACCTCCAAAATGCAAAAATGCCTGTTCGATTGTTTGCGAATTTGTTCTTTTCTTTAGCTCTTCTGGGCTGCCTACAGCGATGAGACGACCGTCACGAATCATCGCCAAACGCTGGCATTTCTCGGCTTCATCCATGACGTGAGTCGTCACGACAATCGTTGTCCCGTTTTGTCGAATTCGCTCAAGCTCATCCCAAATGGCTTGGCGAAGCAAAGGGTCAATTCCGACCGTCGGCTCGTCTAAGATTAATACTTCCGGTTCATGTAACAAGGAAACAGCAAGTGACAAGCGCCGCTTCATCCCACCTGAATACTGATTGACAGTCTTCTTAATATGGTCTGTTAAATTGACAAGCTCCATGACTTCATCAATACGCTGCTTTTGCTTTTTCCCTTTTAATCCATAAATCGAAGCGAAAAACTGTAAATTTTCTAACGCTGTTAACTCACCGTATAAGGCATCAGACTGTGCCATAAAACCAATTCGTTTCATGACATGAAGGCTAGGCATTTTTGTATCTAATACATCAATCGTTCCATTGGTAGCTTCATCAATTCCAGCGATCATTTTGACAATCGTCGTTTTTCCTGCTCCCGAAGGTCCGAGCATCCCAAAAATTTCCCCGCTGTATACCTCAAGAGATACATCTTCAATTACTTTCTTTTTACCAAAACTTTTAGATACATGTTTCATACAAATACACGGCTTTTCTGACATAGCATACCCTTCCTTTCGTGAGTGATTACTCACTTCTATTTTATACGAAAAAAATATTTTGTAAAGTGAGTAATCACTCATTATTAAATTTTTTTGGCCGCCATCATAATTCAGGCAGCCATCCGTTACTACGCTAAACATTCAATACTTCTCCATCCATAGCACCATTCGTTTAACTCTTTGCCACCGATATTTATGACTTCTTCAGCGATTTTCTTTCCCCCTAAACGCTCATAAAACTGCCGCGATGGATTATCGGCAAGCACCCACACGACCATGGAACAAATCCCGTCACTACGAAAATCACGCACTAAAGCTTCGAGCAGTTTCGTTCCATACCCTTTTCCTTGCGCCTCTTTCAGCAAATAAATTGCATAAATTTCGCCTTCGTAATCAGCTTCCTTTCCTTTTGTAGCCCGATTGCTGCCCCCGGAAATAAACCCGCATACCTTTCCGTCTTCTTCAGCAACAAAAATATGATGCTTCTGTTGCTGTAATCCTCTTCGCCAATTCTGTTCTCTTTCACTAACGCGCAATTGTGCTAAATAAGATGATGGAACAATTCCCTGATACGTTGTTTTCCAGCTTTCCACATGCACGGTCGCAATTCCGTTCGCATCATTGATCGTTGCTTTTCGAATGTTCATCATTTCCCACCTCATTCGTACGATAATGTATGTTCCTCGATTAAGTTGAATGAGCGGCGATGGTTCGCGTACTCAATAATATGTTGCGAAATATTCGGATACAAAGTAATCCGGGAGAGATGAGAAAGGGGAATCCATTTTACCCCTGTTTGATTTTCGTCCGGTGAAGTCGGACAAGGTTGGATGGAATCGTTAATCCGTTTACATTCAAATACGATGCTTACTTGATGTGGCGATGTCACAGAAATATTCTTTTGCAGGTGAGGAGCTATCTCATGTACAAATGCAATCGAACCGACCTCTACTTCTACGCCTGCCTCCTCTAATGCCTCCCGTTTTACCGCCTCAATCAATGACTCCCCCCGTTCTACGCCACCTGCTGGAAGATTGTAATGTAATCCGTTTTCGTCTTGAAACTCAACAAGAAGTACAGCGTCATTTTCAATAATTAAAGCACAAGCGCGGACACGAATATGATACATATCGCTGTTCTCCCTTCTTTAAAAACTAAAATTATTTCATTCAACAAAAAAAGGAAGAAATCCTTCGTTGATTTCTTCCTTTTCTGTTGTTAAAGCTGTTTGTCATCAACGCTATTAAGCCACCGTTCGATCTCACCGACTACCGATTGAACGCAGCCATCCTCAAACGGGGAAATGAGGTTAGCGACGCTGACAAGTTCAGTAAACGGCTTGCTTCCACCTTCTCGGCATAATTTTACGTAATCGTTCCACGCTTCTTCATAATTTTCACGCGAACGTTTCCAAAATTGGAAGGCACAAATTTGTGCTAACGTATAATCAATATAATAAAACGCCGTTGTGTAAATGTGTCCTTGCCGCTGCCAAAAGCCGCCGCGTTCTAAATACTCGTTTCCATCATAGTCCCTTATCGGCATATATTTCTTCTCAATTTCGCGCCACGCTTGCTTACGTTCCGCCGGCGTCGCATTCGGATTCTCATAGACAAAATGTTGAAATTCATCAACAGCAACGCCATACGGTAAAAACAGCAATGCGGAGCTTAGATGGTCAAACTTATATTTTTCTGTATCTTCTTTAAAAAATAATTCCATCCATGGCCATGTAAAAAATTCCATACTCATCGAATGAATTTCACAAGCCTCTAACGTCGGCCAGTTATATTCCGGAATTTCATAATGACGGCTTTCGTATACTTGGAACGCATGGCCTGCTTCATGGGTTAGCACATCGATGTCCCCGGATGTGCCCGTAAAGTTCGAGAAAATAAACGGCGCTTTGTAATTTTCGATATATGTACAATATCCGCCGCTTGCTTTTCCTTTTTTCGCGACAAGATCCATCAGCTCATTGTCCACCATAAATCGGAAAAATTCATCCGTTTCCGGCGACAGCTCTTGATACATTTTTTTTCCGTTTTCAATAATCCAGTTGGCATCCCCTTTTGGAGTCGGATTTCCTGTTGGAAACGCAAACGCTTCATCATAATACTTCAACCGATCGACTCCGATACGTTCACGTTGACGTTCGTAGAGCTTCACCGTAATTGGAACGATAAACTCTTTTACCTGCTCTCGGAATTTTGCGACCATCTCCGCGTTGTAATCCGTCCGCCCTAAGCGGGCATAACCGAGTTCGACAAAGTTTTTGAATCCGAGCTTTTTCGCGATGTTTGTACGCACTTTGACAAGCTGGTCATAAATCTCGTCAAATTTTTCCTCATGTTCTTTGAAAAAAGCAAATCTCGCTTCGCTTGCCCGTCTGCGCATATCACGGTTTGGCGATTCAACAAACGGCTGAAGCTGCGCTAACGTCCGTTCTTCCCCTTCAAAGAAAATTTTCGACGAGGCAACAAACTTTGTATATTCGCTCGTTAATTTATTTTCGAGCTGCAAATCTTCTAAAATGTCTGGAGAAAACGTTTTTAGTTCCGTCTCCGCCAAAGCAAACAGCTGCTTCCCCCATTTTTCCTCCAACTGCGCCCGAAACGGAGAAGCGACAAGCGCTTTATAATAATCGTTCACAAGTCCTTTCATCAACGGTTCAACTTCATCGAAAAAGTCTTGTTCTTGTTTATAAAACTCGTCATTTGTATCAATTGTATGACGAATATAACAAATGTTCGCCATCGTGCTGAACTCGTTGCGAATCGCATTGATCTGCTTCATCGCTTCATGCTGTCCTTCTATCGTTGTTGCTTCTTGAAACGTTTGTAACGCCTCTTGAAACGCTGCTTTTATTTCTCCCATGTCCGGTCGTTTATACTGAAACTCCGAAAACTTCAAATGAATCCCTTCCTTTTCTTAAAAATTTCCTAATCCTAATTTTTATTCAATCTTGGAGAGCAAAATTCCTGTTTTTCCAACGAAGAAGATGATTGACGAAATTTGTCGCAGAATGTATAATAATGTCGTTAAATGAATATTTTTTCTTTTTATCAACTTAGATGAGATAGAAGTTGCAATGAATAAAAATAGCTTGAACAAGACGCAGAGATTCAATGAATTCAAACGAAAGGATTCATTGTGAGCTCTGGCGCTGCAAGCTGGACCTGCATTCGAACAGAAGCAGGACTGTCATCGTTTCAAGCAAACGATGGAGAGCTATCAACATTAAGTTGGATGCGGATGTTTCATGCACCCGTTGAAAACTTAAGGGTGTATTTTTTTTGGTTAAAAAGATCTGTGCAGCAACAGAAGGGAGTTTACAACATTGCAGCAACATAAATTAGGGCTTTGGGTATTAACAGCGCTCGTCGTTGGAAATATGGTCGGCTCGGGAATTTTTATGCTCCCGCGCTCATTAGCGGAAGCAGCGAGCCCTCTCGGAGTCATTTGCGCGTGGCTATTAACTGGCGGCGGTGTATTAATGACTGCTCTCGTCTTTGGCAACTTAGCAATTCGCAAACCCGAATTAAACGGCGGGCCGCAAATTTATGCAAAAGAGTTGTTTCCAAAGGGCTCAAATGCTTCCATTTTATCAGGATTCATGTCTTCATGGGGATATTGGATTGGTAACTTCGCCGGCAACGTCGCAATTATTACGACATTCGCTAGTTATTTATCGACCTTTTTCCCGATTTTAACAAGCAAGCAATCATTGTTTACCATCGGTTCTCTTGATGTAAAACTCGGAAACTTGTTAACATTTATCGTTTGCACGACTTTATTGTGGGGCATGCACGTTATTATTTTACGCGGAATTGAAGGCGCAGGAAAATTAAACTTTATCGCTACCGCGGCAAAAGTGCTTGGGTTCTTCTTATTTATTGTCATTAGCTTATTCGCGTTTGAAAAAAGCAACATCGGTTCATTTGTCGCTCCCCGTTATGATGAAGCCGGACATTCTATTGGCCTTTTAAGCCAAGTCAATAATGCCGCTGTTGCTACATTATGGGCGTTTATTGGCGTCGAATCAGCGATTGTTTTTGCGTCACGAGCACAAAAACAATCCGACGTTAAGCGGGCAACGATTCTTGGTCTTTTCATCGCCCTTGCAATTTATATCGGAATTAGCGTGCTGGTCATGGGCTTATTGCCGCAAAAAGAGTTGATTCAATCGGAAAAACCGCTTGTCGATGCCATTGGAACGATTTTAGGACCGAGCGGCGGATACATTCTTGCCGGACTTGGATTGATTAGTTTGTTAGGTTCTACGCTTGGTTGGGTGCTATTAAGTGCAGAAGTACCGTACCAAGCCGCAAAACAAGGCTTGTTTATTCCAGCATTTTTAAAAGAAAATAAAAAAGGAATGCCAAGTTTTTCATTAATTCTTTCAAATGGATTGGCGCAAATTTTTATTTTCTCGACGATTTCCCATTCGATGTCAGCGGCGTTTGATTTTGTCATTTACATTGCGACATTAGCGTATCTCGTTCCTTATTTTATCGCCTCTGTCTTTCAATTAAAACTCACATTAACAGGAGAAACGTATGAACGAGCTCGCCGCACTCGCATTGTTGATGGCATCATCGCTGCGCTGGCCACCGTTTATTCCGTATGGGTGATCATTGCAGGAACAGCGGATTTAAAAACATTCATGCTTGGCGTTGCCTTGCTGGCAAGCGGCATTATCTTCTATCCGCAAGTGAAAAAAGCGGTACAGTCAACGAAAACACAACAAAAAATGTCTGCGTAAAGAAAGAGGGGCTTCAGTTCACAGGCCCCTCTTTTCTATACGATCAGTTCTACATAATCCCCGGTTTTTAATCCGGCCGCATTCGCTTCATCGGTGTCAATATGCATATCTAATGCAAACTGTTCGCTCACTCGGATAATAACTTCATCAAAAATTAGGGCGCGTTCTCCTTGTGTTTTGACCTTCACAACCTGCTTATCTTTCACCCCGAACGTTTCTGCATCGCTTGGCGTCATATGAATATGACGTTTCGCAATAATCACCCCTTTGTCGACGGTAATCGTTCCGTTCGGACCATGAATTGTAATGCCCGGTGTTCCTTCGATATCTCCGGATAAACGAATCGGCGCTTGTACCCCTAGCTTGAAACTGTCGGTTTTGGAAATCTCAAGCTGAGTCATCGAACGTGCCGGCCCTAATACGCGGACATTTTCAATTTTTCCTTTTGGTCCTTCCACTGTAACCGTTTCTTTGGCGGCGAATTGCCCTGGCTGTGACAATGGCTTTAACACTGTCAACTCTGCTCCTTCACCGAACAACTGCGCCAAATGTTCTTTGGACAAATGGATGTGGCGATTCGATACTCCTACAGGAATCATCATGACTATCCCCTCCTTTTCCCTTATAGCTTATCCGTTTTTGAAAAAAATAAGTGGCTGTATCACAACAGCCACTTATTTTTTATAAGTTAAGAAAGTATCAACGTTGAAGCGTTGCCCAGCACCAGCGCTTAGCTCTCTTGTCATAAACCAACGGTCTTGGGAGATGACAAGCTCTTCTGTAAGCCAAGAACATTTGGCTTCGAGAGCAGATTACGGCGCTTCCACTTTTCTTAACGTTTTACGCCATATCCCAATTTTTTTAATAGCGAAATTGCCTGTTCTTTTTCTTCCGATGTCAATCCGGCAAGTGTTTCATGAATCGTTTGTTCATGTTGTGGAAATACATTCTCAATAAATGTCTTTCCTTTTTCGGTAATAGAAGCGTAGGTGACACGGCGGTCTTTTTCACACGCTTTTCGGACAATAAATCCTTTTTGCTCTAATTTATCGACGACATACGTAATACTGCCGCTGGCGAGCAAAATTTTCTCACCAATTTGCTGTAACGGCTGATCGCCTTTATGGTAAAGCAACTCCAGAACCGCAAATTCGGTTGGATTGACACCGAACTCTTGAATGGACTTATGAACTTGATCACTAACGGCTCGATACGCCCTTGATAAGACAATAAACAGCTTTAACGATTGCGCAATCTCTTCTTTTCTCTCCATCTATAATCAAACCCTTTAATCTTCGAATTCGAAGCCATTGTAGCGAAAAATACGATTTTTGTCAATGAATTCCTTCAACGTTCAAATCATTCGCAATTTTTTTATTTTATCTATTATTATATACTATAAATAGGCAGGTTCGATGATTTGGGAGTTTATCATACTTTTTGAGACATATAATGTCAAAAGCGCATAAAGGGGTATTAGATGGAATAAGTACTAACCAGCAACATTCTTTCTGCTTTATCGACAGGATTGGGAGCCGTCCCGATGTTATTTTTAGCCTAATCCATTCCCCAGCGTTGGCGCGATAGTTTATTAGTCTTTCAGCGGGAATTATGATGGTCTCTCTCATTCCTGAGGCGCTAGGAACAGAAGGATACCCTGCTTTAGCAATGGGGTTATATTTAGGGGGGCTAACATGAACTTCGCCCGAAACAACGATTGTCCATATGAATTTAGAACATACGAAAAATCATTCAGTTTAATGAAAAAGCGTCACTCATTATTGCGTCCATTATATTGCACAATATTCATGAAGGGGTGTCTGTTGGCATCAGCTATGCTTCGAAGTTTCAGACACAGGAAATAGCAATTGAATTTCAAAATGCACTTGAAGCGTTTTTAGCAGTTCTTTTTAATCCATCAAAATATTTTCGCCTATCATCGCCACACTCACCGGTGCGATCGAAATTGTAACATTGCTTCTCGTTTTTTGTTTAATATCGGCGCTTCAACAGCTTGTTCCATACGGCCTTGCCTTTGCATCTGGAACGTGTTGTTTATTTGTTTATAAAGAAGCTATGGAGATGGAAACAAGCGGATTGCTTTTCATTAAGACATTTGAAGGAGGGAAGAACGTTGCTGGGAAAAATAGAAAAAATCGATGTAAGCTCCATGCCCTCATTACAGAAACTAGCTGAAAGCGTTGGTTGGAACTTTACTACTGAACGCCTTCATATATATTTGTCACTTGGAACAATGTTTGGCCATCGCCTCCATAACGAATGGATTTCCAGTGCGGCCCTCTTTCAATATGGAACGACTATCGCATCAATTGGCTCCGTTATTGTTCATGCAAATTACCAAGGACAAGGTCTTGGAAGAAGCATTATGAAACGATGTTTATATGAAGTAGAACGCGTCGGCGTTCCTGTCTCGCTTGTCGCTACATCAGCCGGGGTTCCTTTATATCAATCACTTGGATTCCAAACGGTGGAATTCATTCATCGATTCACTCATACTCACTTTGTTTACGAGCCGATTGAATGTAAACAAGTGGAAATCGAACAATTGCGAGAAAAAAAGCATATTACGGAAATCATTCACTTCGATAAAATGGTGTTCGGTGCAAACAGAAGCGAGCTACTTCATCATTTAATGAAAAAGAGAAGCATCGGTTTTATAGCAAGAAATGCCGAAAAATCGATTTGTGGTTTTGGGATCGCCTTTCCCGTTGGTAACTTTCTTCACATCGGACCGTTAATGGCGGATCATACCGATATTGCTCTTCAGCTCATTCAAGCATTTCTCTGTCAATCGGCTATACCTGTGAGAATCGATGTCCCTAGTAGACAAAGCGATTTTATGAGGGCACTATGCCAGCTAGGATTTCAAGAAACATTGGTTTCTCCACTCATGCTTCTTTATGCTCAGCAGCTACCGGGAAAGCGAAATCGATTATTCGGTATCGCTGACCCTGCACTCGGCTGATCACTTTTCCCATGAGATGAAAAAGAGTAGGATTCATGTAGAGAGATGATAGAGTAGGATAAAAAGGATGACAAAGCAGCAGGAAGGAAAGTATTACATTCTATTACTAATCACCAGTTTGTTATGGGACGGGAATTTTGTCGCCGGTAAATTTCTTGTCGGTCATACGACATCGTTCGTTTTGCCGGAAATGCGTTGGTTTGTAGCTGTCTCCTGCCTCATTCCGCTCGTTTGGTGGAAAGAAAAACAGTTGTTGTTTC
The DNA here is from genome assembly GCF_013761245.1 of Thermaerobacillus caldiproteolyticus. Lineage (GTDB taxonomy): Bacteria > Bacillota > Bacilli > Bacillales > Anoxybacillaceae > Thermaerobacillus > Thermaerobacillus caldiproteolyticus. Next base: position 304,316 of record NZ_JACDUT010000002.1, read on the forward strand.
CAAAACAAGTGCTTTTTCCGCTTATATGGATGGAACTTACCGGTGTTATGTTATTTAATCTCTTGATGTTTAAGGCGCTTGAATATACGTCTGCCGATAATGTCGGGCTTTTGTCCACATTAAATCCCGTTTCAATTGCGGTGGTTTCTTATTTTATCGGCAAGGAAACATTGACGCTAAAGCAAAAAATCGCGATGTTCATTTCGTTTGTCGACGTTATGATCGTCATGGTAATTGACAAACACTCTCTCATTTTCAATTGAATATCGGAGATGTATTTATGCTAGGACCGTTGCGGTATAGGGGCTTTATTCGTTGTTTGCGAAACAAGCAATGCAGTTTGTTTCTGCATTCAAGGCAACGTTATGGCCGGGCATCTTCGGCGCAGCGATACTCGCGCCGTTTCCCGTTTCCACTTTCACCGTTCACGAATCTTCGTTCTCTTTTTGGCTTGCCTTTCTATATTCCAGCGTAGGTGCTACCGTGTTGGCAATGATGTTTTGGAATATCAGATTCAACATATTGGCATTACAAAATCGGGAATGTTCTTATTTTTACATCGATTCTTGCCTATATTACTGCAAGAATCGATGTATCCTTTGCAATTTATCGGAAGTATGATTGTCATTGCTGGGGTCATTCTTTTTACTGCGAAACCATTACATCCCCCCTCTTCCGATTAAGGGGAAGAGGGATGGTTGTTACGCGTTGATTCCTTCTTTTTCGTAAATCGGCACCCATCCTTCTGTTGTGACAAAAATGCGAATCGCGACTACGCGGCGATCTTCTTGCAATGTAAAATAGTGGCGTGTATTTTCTGGAACGGAAATTAAATCGCCAGGATTTAATTCGACATCAAAAAATTTTCCGTCTTTTCCTTGAATCGCAAATACGCCGTGGCCGCTGACGATAAAGCGCACCTCATCATCTGTATGATGATGTTCGCGCTTAAAGTTTTCGAGCAATTGATCTAGGTTCGGTGTATTTTCGGATAAGGAAATAACGTCTTGCGCTTTATAGCCGCGGCGTGCAGAAATATCTGCAATTTCGTCTTTAAATGTCTCTAAAATTTCATTTTTTTCTTCATCCGTAAGTAAATATTTTTCGCGTAAATGTTCTGGGAGTTTGTTGATATCCCATTTTTCGTAAATAACCCCTTGCTCCTCTAAAAATTTGACTACTTCTTCTTCAGTGATAATTCTTTCATTTGTTTCATGAAAACGAATCGTTGCCATCTTCTCTTCCTCCTAAAAATTTTTTTTATAAAAAAGGGATTTTAGGCGAACGCCTTTGCTCCCTTTAGCAACAGTAGCTTGATGTGATAGCTAAATAAAAACTCGCACGCTTCTAAAAACTTTTTTGCTTCAAACGCATTTCGCCCCCATACAGTAATGCCGTGATTACGAATGAGAACCGCACCTGCGTCATCGTTAACATGTTGGGCGAACTCTTTCGCCAGCGTCGGAATATGGGCGTAATTGTTAATAATCGGAATGCGAATAACAGCATCTTCTTCCCAAAGACCGAACGCCTTAATAATTTCTTGTCCGGTAAACACGACTTCCCTGTTGTCACCGTATAATTCGGAAATGACGTTATTATCGATCGTGTGGACATGGAGGCTGCAGCCTGCGTTTGTTTTTTTGTAAATTTCCACATGCAAAAGCGTTTCCGCTGATGGTTTCAAATGCGTTTCTTCCGCTGGATTACCGAGCGCATCCACAAGAAGAAAATCTTCATCAGTTTGCTTTCGTTTATCTTTTCCGCTCGCGGTAACAAGAAAGGTGAGCGGGTCATCGGTTACTTTGATCGATAAGTTACCGCTTGTCGCAAAGAACCAATCGCGGGCTGCTAACTCCGCCTTCACATCAGCAAGCTCCCTCCATTTTTTCACAAGAGAACTCATACTCTCACCTCCATCTTCTCAAGAACATCAATCACATCAAAAAACGTTGTAAATGGTGTATGGGAAATACTAAGTTCATTGCATTTTTCCAGTAAGAAATCGCGAGCAATGACATGATCGGCTAATTTTGCCGCTGCCAAATCGGTAATGGAATCGCCGATGACGATATTGAATGCATCAGGTTTTGATAGCTTCCGTAACAGCGATGGTTTGCAACAGCCACAACCGTTATGACAATGCTCATCACACGAATATGGCCAAACAATTTGAATCGTTTCCCCGCTAAAATCGGAACCGTTGCAGAAAATGAATTCTTTTTCGATAAGCCCGTCAAGAAGCGGATAGACGAAAAAATCGATGCCACCGCTCACGACATACAGAGGAATGCCGTGTTGTTTTGTAAAAGCGACAAATTCACGAAAGCCGTCACGGATACGTGCCGTTTGCAAAATAAAGTCCGTAATCTCTTCCTTCAATCTCGAAGGAAGAAGGGAAAACATTTTTCCGACACCTTCTTGAACGGTCAGGCGCTGTGCTAGTACATCGTCTTTTAGCGTTTCCCATTCTGGCGGGGCAAACTGTTTCATAATCGCGACGATATTGTCGCTATTTGTAATCGTTCCGTCGAAATCGCAAAAAAGGATTGGCTTTTTCATACTGTCACCTCGTGAGCACCCCATAAAGCAATTGCCTTTTGCAGTGCCTCACTATCTTTAGCGGCATCTTGAAGCGGTCTTCCTGCTAACACCGCATCAATGGCTGCGCAGAACGCTTTTCCTCCGCCTTCTGCTCCATCCGGGTGACCATGTACCCCGCCGCCTGCATTAATAACACTGTCGATGCCGAAATCGCGAATTAAAAGCGGTACTAGTCTCGGATGAATCCCCGCTGATGGAACCGGGAACGCTCGTTTCAATTGCTCATCTTCCTTCGTTAACTCAGCAGCAATGCCAAGCGCTTCTCCTCTATCAAGGGCAACGCTTCCATACGGTGATGGGAAAAGCGCAAAATCTGCTCCAGCAAGACGAAGCAATTTCCCAAGCAATAGCGGGCTCTTAATTCCATAAAATTCCGATGGTGTTAGCGCGCCGCTGATTGCCGGATGCGCCATAATTGGAATTGAAATGTCCTCATCTTCACGCAAACCTTGCAATACATCTAATCCATAAGCGAACACGTTAAAAAGAAGCACATCGGCATCTAGCTCCACTGCCCGCTTCGCTTTTTCTTTCAACTCGAACGTTTTCCCTGTTAAATTGACAGCGTACAATATTTTCTTTCCCGTTTTTTCGTATATATCGTTTAACACCGTTTTTCCGGCAGCGATTCGCTTTTCAAACGGAGTTAAGTCATTTTCAAACAAAATTTCGTCATCTTTGACAAGATCAACTCCACCGAGTGCCTGTTGTTTTAACTGTTCCGACAAATAATGCAAATCGCGCCCGATAACGCCTTTAAAAATGCTCATGAGAAGCGGGCGATCATACACGCCAACTTTTTCGCGAATCCCGTCAATTCCAAAGCATGGACCAGGAAACTGCTTTTTCAATTCATCGGAAAATGTCATATCGATTAGCTTCACTTCTCCATCGAGCGATAGCTTGCCAAACACCGTTGTCAATATCGCCGGCAAATCAGCACTGAAATTGACGCTTGGATAAGCAATACGGACAAGCCCTCGCTTCACGCGTTTGCCGAGATACTCATTCACCCGCTCACTTTCTTCTATCTGTGTGACGCTGACGACAACCCCTTTATGTTTTCGTAATTGTTCTTGCTCTAACAGCGGCAAATCGGTCCAAGAACCAACGGTGAGGCCAAGAGCAATCCCTTCTGCTTTTTTCTCTAAATCTTTCTCATCATGAATGAGATATGTGGCAATTACTTGACTCATCATCTGTCCCTCTTTCTAAGCATCAATAAAAAAACCTCTTCATAAGAAGAGGCTAGATGTTCAGACTCTTCTTATCTCTCAGCATATCGCTGCAAGAATTAGCACCGTGCTTAACAACTGTTAAGTCGGTTGCCGGGCTTCATTGGGCTCGTCCCTCCACCTACTCTTGATAAGAATGCTTGAATCATGTATTCACTTTTCGAAATTTTCGCGGTAGTAAATTTAATTTGAATTATGACAGGGATTTTCAACTATGTCAATCATTTTTTTACGGCATGGAAAAGACCAAGCTTGGCAACGCGTTGTGCAGCTTCTTCTAAGCGCTCTTCACTCGTCAATAGACCGACGCGTACATACCCTTCTCCATGTTCCCCAAATCCGATTCCTGGGGCAACAACGACATGAGCTTTTTCAAGCAGGAAATCAGCAAATCGCTCCGATGTCCAGCCGTTCGGTACAGGTAACCACGCAAAAAACGAACCAGCTGGTGCTGTGACATCCCATCCGATTTGTTGAAGCGCCTTTACAAGTGTGTTCCGTCGCGATTCGTATAACGAAACAAGCTCTTTTACGCAATCTTGTGAAGAAAGAAGCGCGGTTGCTGCCGCCTCTTGAATCGCACCAAACAAGCTGACGTATAAATGATCTTGCAACAAGTTAATCGCTTCAATCACACTTTCATTCCCAACGGCAAATCCAACGCGCCAACCAGCCATATTATACGTTTTCGAGAACGTATAAATTTCAATACCGACGTCTTTGGCCCCTTTCGCCTGAAGAAAACTGATCGGTTTTTTCCCGTCAAATCCGATCGCTCCATAAGCAAAATCGTGTACGACGCAAATATCGTGTTTCGCCGCAAACAAAGCCGTTTCCTCAAAAAACTCTTTTGTCGCCACCGCACCGGTCGGATTGTTTGGATAGTTTAAAAACATTAACTTTGCCTTTTCCACTACGTCTTTCGACAGCTCACCGTAATCCGGCAAAAACTTGTTTTGCGCGCGAAGCGGCATCATTGCCATTTCTGCTCGCGCTAAAGCGACACCCGACCAATAATCCGGATACCCCGGATCTGGAACGAGAACGACATCCCCCGGATTTAATAAACATTGTGGAATCTCCACAAGCCCTGCTTTTCCCCCAAATAAAATAGCGACTTCTTTTTCCGGGTCAAGCTTCACCCCATATTCGCGTTCATAAAAGGCAGCGACCGCCTCTTTGAAAAACGAGTAACCGCGAAACGGCGAATATTTATGATAACGCGGATTAGCCACTGCCTTTTGCAGCGCCTCAACAATATGGGACGGCGTCGGTTGGTCAGGATTTCCTTGGCCGAGATTAATGACATCATGCCCTTGTGCAATGACGTTTCCCACTTTGTCAACGAGCGAAGCAAAAAACTGCTTCGGAAGGCTCTGTAATAGTTCTGATTGTACAAAATGTTTCATCGCTTACACCTACTCAAAAATTTCTTGAAATTCTAGTCAAACATCATATATCGTAAAAATCAAAATGTAAAGTTAAAATTTTTGAGGTGAACGATCATGACATTAAAAATCTCTTGTCTCCAGCTTAACATTGCCTTTGGCGATCCAGCTGAAAATCAACAGCGTGTTCAAACCGAAGTAGAAAAGCTCTCTGCCCAACGCCCTGACATCATCGTTCTTCCAGAATTATGGACGACCGGATATGATTTAACGCGCCTTGATGAAATTGCTGATGAAGACGGGGCGCACACAAAAGCGTTCATTAGCGAGCTTGCACGTTTGCATCACATCAACATTGTAGCTGGTTCCATCGCCAAAAAAACAAAAGACGGAATTACGAATACGATGTACATCGCCAATCGAAACGGCGACATCGTAGGCGAATATAGTAAACTTCATCTTTTCCAACTTATGGACGAACACCTTTACTTGCAATCTGGAGAAGCACCGGGATTGTTTACTCTTGAAAACACGTTATGTGCTGGCGTTATTTGTTATGACATTCGCTTTCCGGAATGGATTCGCGTTCATACTGTACAAGGAGCAGAAATATTATTTGTCGTTGCAGAATGGCCTTTACCCCGCCTTCATCATTGGCGCACGCTACTTCAAGCTCGTGCCATCGAAAACCAATGTTACGTTATCGCCTGCAATCGTGCCGGTCACGACCCGAATAATACGTTCGCCGGACATTCTCTCATCGTCGATCCGTGGGGAGAAATACTGGCAGAAGCAAAAGAAGAACCTTGTCCACTCACCGCCGAAATCGACTTGCAAAAAGTCAAACAAGTACGCAAACAAATTCCGATTTTTAGCGATCGTCGTCCAGAGCACTACATTACGAGTGAAAAAAATTTTCCAAAAAAGTATTGACAACATCGCCAATTACGATGTATGATTCGAATCAAACGCAAAACAATCAACAAATTGCAACAATAATGAAAATTTGAACAAAATCGAATATACTTACTGATAAACACTCTTATCAAGAGTTGGCTGAGGGAATTGGCCCAATGAAGCCCAGCAACCGACCGTAATACTATCGTGAGATAGGGCGCATTTAAGCGCCGGAAGTAACTTCCGTAAGGCACGGTGCTAAGTCCAACAGAAAGAGTCATTCTTTCTGAAAGATAAGAGGTGCGAAGAAGTATCTTCAAGCCTCTTTCGATATGCGAAAGAGGCTTTTTATTTTACAAAGGAGGCGTTCATGTATGGCAGTTTCAAAACAATCCGTTTACGAACCTTTAACAGAAAGTGCCGCGATTGCTCTTGCAGTTCGCTTGCGCCTATTCCCAGAAGGGGCACCGTTAGTATGCCGAGAAATCGGCGATGGAAACTTAAATCTTGTTTTCCATATCGTTAACCAACAAACAGGAAAAGGAATTATTATTAAACAAGCATTGCCATATGCAAAAGTAGTCGGCGAAAGCTGGCCTCTTACGTTAAAGCGTGCCGCCATTGAAAGCAACGCATTGCGCACATTTGCCAGCTATGTTCCAGAATACGTTCCGAAAGTGTACTATTCCGACGAATCTCTGGCTATCACCGTCATGGAAGATTTATCCCATTTGCAAATCGCTCGCAAAGGTCTCATTGAAGGAAAAACGTATCCACTTCTTTCGCAACATATCGGTGAATATGTGGCAAAAACATTGTTTTATACGTCTGACTTTGGTATGAATCAACAAGAGAAAAAACAACTTGCCCAAAGCTTTGTCAACCCTGAACTATGCAAAATTACCGAAGACCTTGTCTTTACCGATCCGTTCTTTGACCATGAAACGAACAATTTTGAAGACGAGCTTCGCGAAGATGTAAAAGAGCTTTGGAACAATGATGAACTCCATCTTGAAGTGGCGAAATTAAAGCGAAAGTTTTTAACAGAAGGAGATGCCCTCATTCACGGCGATTTACATACCGGAAGCATTTTCGCCAGCGACGAGGAGACAAAAGTGATTGATCCGGAATTCGCCTTTTACGGTCCTTTCGGTTTCGATCTTGGTCAATTTTTCGCCAATTTACTATTAAATGCGTTGTCCCGCCCAGAACAAGAACAAGAGCCTTTATTCGCCCATGTTGAAAAAACGTGGGAAGTATTTGCAAACGTCTTTTCCGACCTTTGGGAGCAACACAATGTTGAGCCGTACGCAAAAACGCCTAGGTTGTTGCAAGACGTTTTGCACAGCACGTTTGTCGATGCGATTGGATTTGCCGGATGCGAAGTGATTCGCCGTACAATTGGTTTAGCACACGTCGCAGATCTTGACGGCATTGAGGACAAAGAGGAACGCATCCGTGCAAAACGCCACGCCCTTCGTCTTGGACGAAGCCTTATTTTACAGCGCAATTCGCTGAATGATATTCAAGAAATTCGTTCTCTTTTCTTGCAGGCACCATTGGCACCGACTAACTAAACGAAAGGAAGAAACATATGACTGAACGATTCATCATTCCACGTTCGGTTGAATGGAACGATACGCATATCACTATTTTAAATCAACAAAAATTACCTTCAGAGACAGAATATTTGGAATTAAAAGAAATTAGCGATATATGGGATGCAATTGCAACGCTGAAAGTTCGTGGAGCGCCCGCGATCGGTATTACGGCTGCCTACGGGCTCGCCCTCGCCGCTCAACGTTACAAGGCAAGTTCGATAGACGAATTTAAGCAGCAGCTTCAAAAAGACCGCGACTATTTAGCAAGCTCGCGCCCAACGGCCGTTAACTTGTTTTGGGCACTAAATCGCCTTGTATCAAGCATTGAAAACGCTACTTCTGTTAACGAAGCGAAAACAACGCTCATTCACGAGGCAATTCGCATCCAAGTAGAGGATGAAGACGTATGCCGCCGCATCGGGGAGCATGCACTATCTCTCTTTCAAGATGGCGACCGCATCCTAACAATTTGCAATGCCGGTTCCATCGCTACCGCCCGCTACGGTACGGCACTCGCTCCATTTTATCTGGCAAAAGAAAAAGGCATTCACCTTCACGTGTTTGCCTCAGAAACACGCCCTGTTCTGCAAGGAGCGAGACTCACAACATGGGAGCTCATGCAAGCCGGCATTGACGTTACACTCATTACAGATAATATGGCAGCGCAAACGATTCACGCCAAAAACATTACGGCAATCATCGTCGGTGCGGACCGAATTGCCGCAAACGGAGATACCGCCAATAAAATCGGTACATTTGGCCTTGCGTTATTAGCGAAATCATTCGGTATTCCGTTTTACGTTGCTGCACCGTTATCAACGATCGATTTAGCAACTAAAACGGGAAAGGACATTCCGATTGAAGAACGAAATCCAGAGGAAGTCACACATATCGCCGGTACACGCATTGCTCCTGAAGGGGTGAACGTCTACAATCCAGCTTTTGACGTAACCCCTCACGAACTTATTACTGCGATTATTACCGAAAAAGGGATTATTAGCGGCAACTATGAAGCAGCATTACCAGCATTGTTCGAGGGGGGCGAAACAAGTGAAACGATTTAAAATATTTTTTATTGCTGCCTTGTTATTTGGCATCATGCTCAGCGGCTGCACAAACGAACAGGATGCCGTAAGCAGCGAGCCAGCCAAACAACAAGAAACATCCAAAAAAACAGAGACAACAACGACAGCAACAGAACAGGCAGACATTCCTGCCAAACTCAAAAAGCCGATAAAAATCGCGGCCATTATGCAAATGTCTATCGGTACATTTTCTTCCCAGTACATTGCCGGAGTGAAAGAACAAGTGCAAAAATTCGGCGGTGAAGTGCAAATCTACAACGCTGACAATGATTTAACGAAAATGGCTTCATATGTGGAAACGGCAATTACACAAAATGTCGATGCAATTTTGTTAGACCATGGGCGTGCCGATGCGTTGCAAGGCCCGGTGGAAAAAGCAGTCGCTAAAGGAATTCCTGTCGTGGCGTTCGATAACGATTTAAACGTACCAGGCGTCACCGTCATCGACCAAGATGATTACAGCTTAGCATGGAAAACGTTAAAAACATTAGCCGAAGACTTAAATGGAGAAGGACAAATCGTCACTATTTGGGTCGGCGGATTTACCCCAATGGAGCGACGCCACGTCATTTACGATGCGTTCAAAAAACGGTATCCGAACATTAAAGAAGTCGCCAAATTCGGCACAGCAAGCTCTAATACGGCATTAGATACACAAACGCAAATGGAAGCAATTTTAAAAAAATATCCAAATAAAGGCGATATTGATGCCGTCTTTGCGACATGGGATGAATTTGCAAAAGGGGCAACGCGCGCAATTCAACAAGCAGGCCGCAACGAAATTAAAGTGTACGGCATCGACTTAAGCGATGAAGATTTACAAATGATCCAGCAATCAAGTAGCCCATGGGTCGCAACAACTGCGACTGATCCAGCGGAAGTTGGGCGCGTGCAAGTTCGATTTGCTTACCAAAAAATCGCCGGTGAAAAAACGCCAAATATTTATTCCCTTGAGCCACACTTAGTCAAAAAATCTGACTTACCAAACAAACAAATCTCGATGAACGATCTTCATAATTACATTACTGGCTGGGGACAGTCTAATGTCGCCGTCTCTCCTTGGATGAAAACGTTAGAAGAACAGGTGAAAAACAAATGAATGGTCTCTTCATGGAAAATATTTATAAATCATTCGGCGATGTGAACGTATTGAATGGCGTGAATTTCCATGTACAGAAAGGGGAAGTTCACGCCCTTTTAGGAATGAACGGAGCTGGCAAAAGCACATTAATGAAAATTCTCGCTGGCGATCTGTCTCCTAACGAGGGGACTATTACCATTGACGGAATAGAGTATCAATTTTCTTCCCCTTCCGACGCAAAAAAAGCGGGAATCGGGTTAGTCGTTCAGGAAGTCGACACTGCCCTTTTTCCTTCGCTTACCGTGTATGAAAATATTGCCGCTGACGACATCGTTGAGACAAAGCGGCGACCGTTTCTTTCTTGGAAACAACAAAAACAGCGTTCTGAAGAATTATTGCGCCAAGTCGGTTTATCTATTCCGCTAAATAAGCTTATTCATGAATGTACGTTACACGAAAAACAACTCATTTTATTAGCAAAAGTGCTTTCTTCTTCGGCTCGCTACATTATTTTGGACGAGCCGACCGCCCCATTAAGCGAAACAGAAACGAAACGCCTCTTTGACATTATGAAACAATTAAAGTCTCAAGGAGTGTCGTTTATTTATATTTCTCACAAACTAAAAGAAGTAAAAGAGATTTGTGACCGAGTTACAATTTTGCGCGACGGAACGGTCGTCCATCGCGGTGACGTTTCACAGCTTTCCATCGAAGACATGATTCGCCATATGGTCGGGCGCTCTTATGAAACAAGAAAAAAAGAAACGCGTACCTACAGCGATCAAGTCATCTTTGAAGTGAAACACTTACTCATTCCAAAAACAAATACGACTGTTAACTTACAAATTCGCCAAGGAGAAATCGTCGGCATCGCCGGGTTGGTCGGTGCTGGAAAAACCGAATTGGCAGAAAGTTTATTTGCCCATACAAAAACGACGGGCGAATGGTTCATTCGCGGAAAACGGTATACGTTCTCCTCTCCCAAAGAAGCAATTGAAGCCGGCATCTGTTTTATTCCAGAAGAACGGCGAAAACAAGGGCTTTTTATGAGTGAAACCGTCCGTACCAATCTAACTGTACGCTTATTATCATCGCTGACAAAAGGGCAATGGGTGATCAAACGAAAAGAAGCTGAGGTAGCTCAGCAACTAATCGAAACGTTACACATCCGCCCATCTTCCCCTCATGCGCTTGTTAAACAGTTAAGCGGCGGCAATCAACAAAAAGTCGTCATCGGCAAATGGCTGCAAACGAATAGCGATGTATTTATTTTTGATGAGCCCACAAAAGGAATTGACGTCAACGCCAAAGCGGAAGTATTTTCGATCATCCGCTCCCTTGCCGACAAAGGAAAAGCGATTTTATATTTAACAAGCGAATTTCAAGAACTGCTTGACATTGCCGATACGATTTACGTGATGGTCGACGGTCAACTTGTCAAACGCTTTTTAGCCAAAGAGGTAACATACGAACAGCTCATTTACTACAGCAGCGGAGGTGATTTCCATGGAACAACCAGTCCTTTCATCAATAAAGAAGAAACAAACGTTATCTCCTCTTGATTTTTTATACAAACACGGAACATTGCTCGCGATTCTCGTCGTTATCGCCTACTTCGGCATTACGCTTGATCGTTTTTTTACGTACGACAATTTTAGCGATATTTTGCGTTCCATTTCCATCGTGACGCTTGTGGCAATCGGCATTACTTTTTCTCTCATTGTCGATGGATTTGATTTATCAGTCGGCTCTACCGTTAGCCTAGCAACCATCTCCAGCGCAGCAGCACTGGTTTTATACCGCCAAGAAATTTTCGTCACTCTTCTTGTACCGATTTTATTAGGAATTGTCGTTGGTCTCCTTAATTCGTTGCTCATTGTCAAACTCAGGCTGCCCGATTTATTGGCGACATTAGCGACCATGTATGCGATTAACGGCGTGCAGCTAACATATACAAAAGGATTTTCGATTTACAACGATATGCCGCTTCCTGACGGCGGAACCGCACCGGGAAAATTTATTCCTTCCTTTTTATTTATCGGTCAAGGGGAAGTGTTCGGCATCCCTTTTTCCGTTTTGCTCATGCTGTTGATCGTCATCGTATCTCATTTGTTTTTAACATACACAAAACCAGGTCGATTGTTTTATATGACGGGAGAAAATCGTGAGGCGGCTCGGCTTGCCGGGATTCCAGTGAATCGTTATCGAACATATGCCTATGTAATTAGCGGTTTTTTCGCTGCGCTTGGCGGTATTGTCCTTGCTTCCCGTATCGGGACAGGACAAGTGTCTGCAGGGGCTTCGTTTTTAATGGATGGAGTTGCTGCTGCCTATATCGGCTTTTCCGTATTTGGTGCAGGAAAACCGAACGTAATCGGCACGCTGTTCGGCTCCATTTTAATCGGTGTGCTCCTCAATGGACTCACAATGATGAATGTTCCATACTATGCCCAAGACATTGTCAAAGGAGTGATTTTAGTCGGCGCCTTAGCGTTGTCCCATATGCAAAAGAAATAGGAATATTTCCCCATCCGTTCGACCTACAATTTATGGTATGATAGAACTACTAGTGGCCATAGTTGACGAACGGGGGAAAAATATGACAGCAACAACAACAACGATAACTCACATCTTAAACAGTGCAATCGAATCAATTAAAACAGTCATTCCAACGGGGGTCGAAATTCAAAAACCGACATTATACAACACTCATTCGATTCAATCTTCCTTATCCGTTCTCATTGGAATGACGGGACAAATTCAGGGACAGCTAGTTATCGGCGGAACGAGCAACCTTTTCGCACAAATTAGCGAGCTTATGTACGGCATGACGTTAGAGGGCGATATGCTTGAATCGTTTACATGTGAGCTTGGCAATATGATTGCTGGACATTTAGTGACATATGCGTCAAAGCGAGAAATGACGATGGATATCACCCCGCCGACATTACTGATTGGAGAAGCGAGCATGAAAGGGTTTCAAAAAGCAATTCTCGTTCCTGTTACGATCGCGGAAAAAGGAACGCTGCATGTGATTGTTACATTGCACGACTAAGAAAAGCGGAAGCGCCTTGATTTTCTCTCGAAGCCAATGCAGCTATTTGACGCAAGAGAACAAGGCGCTGAAGCTATGCAGCGGTTCAAATTTATTATACTTCTTATCATTGAGCAGAAAAACTAGAAGCGATGATCGCTTCTAGTTTTTTTATTCCCTTCTATCGCCCGATATCGCTCTTCGAGCAACAGCAGCCTTTCCTTCACGTCCGTTCGGTTTCCTGCATATCCAGTTAACGAACGGTCTTTTCCGATGACACGATGGCACGGAACTATAATCGCAAGCTCATTAGCACGATTCGCTTGGCCTACCGCCCTTACTGCTTTCGGACGACCAATTTTTTCAGCAATATCGCTATAGCTTACGGTTGTGCCATATGGAATATCACAAAGCGCTTGCCATACTTGCTCTTGAAAAGGTGTCCCTTTCCATTTAACAGGCAACTGGAACGTTTTTCTTTTTCCATGAAAATATTCATCCAGCTGCCCCAGCGCCTCTTGAAGCAATAAGGAATCGCTTTTGACCATTTCGTATTGGCGACATAGCTTTTTCCATTCATCTTCAAATAGCTCGACATTGACGATCGCTTCTCCGTCTGATATAACGTAAATAAGACCTAGTTCTCTCGATCTATACACATTGTACTCCCGCTTCATCTTCATCCTCTTTCTCGATTCGTTCGATCGGCAATGTAATATGAAATGTAGTTCCGACGCCGACTTGACTTTCCACATCAATTTTCCCTTGATGCTCCTCAATAATTTTATAGCTTACCATCAAACCGAGTCCAGTACCACGTTCTTTTGTCGTATAGAAAGGTTCACCGAGTTTTTTAATCTTGTCTTGTGGAATTCCACAGCCCTGATCCCTAATTGAAATGCAAATTTGATTTCCAGCCGTTTTTTGAATATTAACGTTAATATCCCCGCCTTTTGGCATTACTTCAATAGCATTTTTCAATATATTAATGAACACTTGTTTGAGCTGGTTTGGTTCACAATAAATGAATGGGATATTTTCTTCGAATTCCGCGATAATTTGTACATTATGCATCATGGCTTGAGCGCTAATTAAATCAATGGTGTCTCTCATAATTTTGCAAACATCATTTTGTTGATATTGAATCGCTTGCGGCTTAGCGAGGACAAGGAATTCAGTAATAATGGATTCAATTCGTTTCAGTTCAGACATGATGACATTGAAGTACATGGAGTAGTCTTCCTTAATGCTTCCTTGCAACAACTGAATAAAGCCTTTTAACGCAGTCATCGGATTGCGAATCTCATGAGCAATTCCTGCCGCAAGCTCGCCGACGACGTTGAGAGTATCGGATTTCCGCAGCTGCAATTCCATCTCTTTTCGCTCCGTAATATCTCGAAGTGTCATCATTCCAACACCGGGGATAATTTCTTTTTTCAGTGAAAATTCAATAATTTTTTGCTCCTCTTCCCCGCTTGGAAAGTTCATTTCCGCATATGCCTCTCCTGAACGCTCACATTGGCTGACGAGCTTATAAAAGTTTTTCCGTTCTTTTTCTGGTATAAACTGAATCACCGATTGATAAAGCAGTTGATCTTTCGGTGCCTGAAAAATTTCGCAAGCTATCGGATTGACATCCAAAATTCGATATCCTTCCCCCCATAACAATATACCGTTCATGGCATGGTCAAAAATACTGCGAAACTTTTGCTCGCTCTCCCGTAATTCTTTTTCGATTTTTCTCCGTTCAGTTACGTTCCGGAAAATGGTTAAATGATAACCGTCAATAACACCTTGTTTCATCGTAAACTCAAGTTGCTTATCTTCCCCGTTCGGCATATGGAACGTCAATTCATCACGAATTTCTCCCGTTTTTTGGAACTGTTCAAACACATGGCGTACTTTTTTGTCACTATAGTCGACAAAATCAAGCAAGTTTTTCCGAACAAGCAGATTAAGTGGAAGTTCAAACGTTCGGCTTGCTGCTGGATTCGCATTTAAAATATGACCGTGATTGTTCCAGATGAGAATCGCTTCATGAGCTTGTTCAAAAATCGCACGAAACCGTTCCTCGCTTTTTTGAAGCTTAATTTCCATATTTTTCTTTTCTGTGACATCGCGCATAATCGCCATGTAAAAACCACTGTAGACGTTCGACGTTGTCGTTAGTTCAAACATTTTCACTGTGCCGTCGAAGCGAACTAACGACAGTTCCCCTTTCGCTGTTCCCTTTTCTTTCAATTCAACCAGAAGTTTGACAAAATCATCCGTACACTCTTTCGCGATAAATTGCTGAAACGACAAACTCAATAATTTCGCTTTTTCTAAATTTAAGCTTATGCAAAAAGCAGGGTTTACATCAATAAACCGCCCGAATTCATCAAAAATCACAATCCCATCCACAGCGCGGTTAAATACATCTTTAAAGAGAAACTCATTAATAATCCGCTCTCGCTCTAATGCTTTGCGAGCGGAAATGTCACGCATAATCACTAAATCAAACTCGTTAAAGGCATCCTTTTTCATTGAAAACTCAATGTGCTTGATTTTTCCATTCTTCAACTTCAAAAGCAGCTCATCACTAAATGAGCCGAATTTATGTAACATCGATTGCTGAAATAACAAAATATCAGGAGGGACTAAGTCAAGGAACATATGAAACTGTTTCCCAAGAAGCTCCTCCTTCTCCATTTCAAAGAGCTGACAAGCTGCCTCATTTACTTCAACAAACTCACCATTTTTATTAAAAATCACAATCGCATCCAGTGACCGTTCAAAAATAATGGAGTATCCATTTAATTGTTCTTTTAAACGTCTGTTTTCTTCCTCTAATGATTTTACATTAATCATCAAGTCTTGTTCTTCACGGGGAGAAAGGCTGTTATTCGCCATCTATCTTCCCTCCTTCTCCAACAACTATCAATCATTATATATTCTTCATCAAAACATTTACTCCTTCTACACCTTTTGGAATAAAAATCCCCACAATTCGACAATGTTTTTTTTATTTCTCTTTTGTCTAAAATGTGTTATATTAAAATGTTGTTTTTAAATGCTCTGATGAAGGAGTTTGTACGTATGAACATTATTTGTACTACACTAAATGCAAAGTATATTCATACCAACTTAGCGATTCGTTATTTAAAAGCATACGCTCAACCGGAATTTGATGTCCAAATTGTCGAATATACCATTAAAGACCCTGCCATGAACATTGTCACCGATCTTTACCAACGAAAACCTGATATCATTGGTTTTAGTTGCTATATTTGGAATATTGAAGAAACAATTAAAGTGATTAAAATGCTCAAAAAAATTGCCCCCGACATTACCATTGTGGTCGGCGGCCCTGAAGTGTCGTATGATGTGCGCGAGTGGCTTGAAAAGGTACCCGAGTTTGATTTTATTGTCATTGGCGAAGGGGAAGAGACGTTCAAACAATTTTTATTTCAAATGCATGGAGAGCAAGATTTCACCGCTGTCCACGGGTTGGCGTTTCGTCAAGATGGAAATATCATTATTAATCCACAGCGAAACAAAATCAATTTGGCAAACATGCCATCACCGTTTCGTTTTCCAGAAGACATTCCTCATTTATCCAAACGCATTACGTATGTAGAGACAAGCCGCGGCTGTCCATTTAGTTGTCAATTTTGTTTGTCGTCCATTGAAGTCGGCGTCCGCTATTTCGACCGTGAAAAAGTGAAAGACGACATTCGTTATTTAATGAAACATGGGGCGCGAACGATCAAGTTCGTCGACCGAACGTTTAACATTAGCCGCAGCTATGCGATGGACATGTTTCAATTTCTCATTGAAGAACACGTTCCGGGAACAGTATTTCAGTTTGAGATCACAGCGGATATTATGCGCCCTGAAGTCATTGAATTTTTAAATAAAGAAGCTCCTCCGGGACTGTTTCGTTTTGAAATCGGCGTTCAATCGACAAACGATGAAGTAAACAAGCTCGTCATGCGCAAGCAAAATTTCGAAAAATTAACTCGTACAGTAACAATGGTAAAAGAAGGAGGAAAAATCGCCCAGCACCTTGATTTAATCGCAGGGCTTCCAGAAGAAGACTACACATCATTTCGCAAAACATTTAACGACGTATTTGCCCTTCGCCCGGAAGAATTGCAGCTTGGCTTTTTAAAAATGCTGCGCGGCACCGGTCTTCGTCTTCGCGCCGCAGATCACGGATATGTTTTTATGGATCATGCTCCATACGAAGTGTTGCAAAATAATGTTCTTTCCTTCGATGACATCATCCGCATCAAACAAGTGGAAGATGTATTAGAAAAATATTGGAACGCCCACCGTATGGATGAAACAATTGAATATTTAGTGAGCCATGTATTTCCGACACCATTTGATTTCTTCCAGCAATTCGGCACATACTGGGACGAACGCGGCTGGGCGCGCATCGGTCATCAACTCGAAGACTTATTCCGCCGCCTGCATGAATTTTTACAGGCAAAAAATATAAAGGAACTGCCGACAGTAGAAGCGTTAATGAAATATGACTATTTGCGCAACCAAAAGCATAAACCGCGCAAACCATGGTGGGAAGAAAAAACAGATAAAGAGCTGCGCACCAACCTTTATCGCCAACTGTTAGAAGAACCGGCATTGTTAGGAGAAAAATTCGTCTCACTCCAACTAAACGAGAAAGATTTGTTTAAACATACCGTCATGGAAATTGTTCCGCTTGATGTACAGCATTATGCCGAAACAAAAGAAATTCGCCATATTCCAACCGTCATGATTGCTTATTTTGATCCTATTCAGTTACAAACAATCATCTTTTCCGCTTCGTTATCGGCGTTTCAAGCAACAACAAAAAAGTAGGGGCATCCCTACTTTTTCTTTTTCTTCCGTTTTGTCTCTTCTATTAACTGGATCATTTGATGGGCATTGAAATCTCCAAACTCAAACGCAAATTCCTCACGAGTTTCGTTACGGTTGCGTCCTGTCTCACGATGATTCGTTTTATCGGTTGTCATTCTCCTTGCCGCCCTTTTTTCGAGTTGCGGTTCGCCCTGCGACTCATATCTTCTTCACCTGCATATTGTGCCGCGAATTCCGTATCAGGCAAACTTTCTTTCGGCGTTTTGTTATTGTTTTTCGCCGCATCAAATCCGACTTTTCGTTTCATACTTTATCTCCTTCCTATTTGTTTCACTTTTTTAGACCTGCTTTGTGCTTATACGCAATGAGGACAATTTCTTCCCCTGTTTCTTCTCGCAACGTCTTTTCTAGCTCTCGTACTTTTCTTAGAGCTTGTTCTTGGAGATTCGCTACAGGAAATGAGTCACTTTTCACGGATATCCCCCTTTTCGTTTTTATTACTTTCCGTAAAAGACGTCATTTTTATTCATAACCGATGACGTATCCGGTCACACTACGAATGAGGTGATCACATTGCGCAACGAAAAAGAAATTGAATCACCGATTCTCGATGAGACCCAGCCGCATCAAATTCATGCTCCCTCCTTCAAAGGAACGGGCATTAAAATGCAGCCGCCGTTTATTAACAAATACGGGGTTGTGATTGGCGACAGCAAATACAATTCACCAAACTCACCGCTCAATCAATGGAGCGATGAAACCGATCCTAGCATTATGTCTGGCAACGAGTGGGTGCATCCAACGAATGACATCGGTTGGAACACCGAGGAAAATCGCGAGCTACTTGAAGCCAAAAGGCGACCACAAGCCGCTCCATTTATGCATCCGAGCATCGATACAAGCTACGGACAAGATTAAAGGGATATCCTCATAAAGAGGTATCCCTTTTTCTTATGGCTTTAAGACCACTTTAATGCATCCATCTTTCTTTTCATCAAAAATTTCATAAGCATGTTTTGCTTCGTCTAATGGAAGGCGATGGCTGATGATATCGGTCGGGTCGAACTTTCCTTCAACAATCCATTCGTACAATGTTGGTATATAATGAATGACTGGAGCCTGTCCCATTTTTACCGTAATGTTGCGAGCAAATAAATCCCCCAGTGGAAATTGATTGTATCGCGAACCGTATACGCCGACCAGCTGAATCGTTCCGCCTTTTCTTACGGCTTGTGACGCAATGACAATGGCTCCCATCGCTCCACCTTGTAATTTTAACGCTGAACCAAGCATCTCAAGAGGGGTCATTTTTCCGTCTAACCCGACGCAGTCAATTACCACATCTGCACCGCCTCCAGTAATTTCCTTTATATATTCTCCGACATTTTCATATTGTGTAAAATCAAGCGTTTCAACTCGATTCGTTTTTCGTGCATGCTCCAATCGATAGTCTATATAATCAACAGCAATGACCCGCTTTGCCCCTTTCATCCAAGCAAATTTTTGCGTTAACAATCCAACCGGACCGCAACCTAACACCACGACTGTATCGCCATCTTTTACCCCTGCCTCATCAACTCCCCAAAATGCCGTCGGAATAATATCAGATAAAAATAGCAATTTCTCATCTTCCAATTCGCAATCTTCCGGAATAACAAACGGAGCAAAATTAGCGAACGGCACACGCAAATACTCCGCCTGTCCTCCGGGATAGCCGCCGAATGTTTCCGAATAACCGAAATATGCCCCCGTTTCCCCGTTCGGATTCGAAGCATCACATTGACTTTCTAAATGGTTCTGACAATACCAACATCGGCCGCATGCGATCGTAAACGGAATAATGACGCGGTCGCATTTTTTCACTTTCGTCACATTCGGTCCAACTTCCTCGACGATTCCCATCGGTTCATGTCCGATAATAAAATCGTGCGGCATATTTGGAATCATTCCATGAATAAGATGAAGGTCAGAACCGCAAATAGCGGTGCTCGTAATTTTCACAATGATATCATCTGGCTTTAAAATCGATGGAGCTGGCATCTGTTTCACTTGCACATCTTTTATGCCTTGAAACGTAACAGCTTTCATCCTATTTCCCTTCCTTCTTTTTCAGGTTTGATCGCCATCAATGTGATGATGCTAGACAGCACGCATAATCCAGCAAAACCATAAAACATCGTATTCGTCGCTTGTTTCATTAACAGTGCTGCAACAGGCGGTCCTGCTGCAACACCAATAAACCGCATCGAACTATAAAACGACGTTACCGTCCCCCGCTCCTTTTTCTCAATTCCCTCCGTAATCAAAGCATCTAAACAAGGAAGCACGATTCCAATGCCGACACCTGATACAAAAAAAAGAGCTATCATCCACCAAAGCTGCCGAAACATAAATGCGAATGCAATCGTCGCTGCAGCAATGACTCCGCCAATAACGATGAGCCATTTCATAAGTCGTTTATTTTTTCCTATTTTCTTTCCTGTTATAAAGGAAGCCACACAAAGAGCGCCAAGCGGAATAGCTAATATCCATCCTTTTTTTAGTCCATCAATCCCGTAATCATCTTCTAGCATGCTCGATAAAAAAAAGAGCTCCCCGAATAAAACGAACATAAAAGCTCCCCCGATGAAAAAAACGGCATAAAGCCAGCGTCCTTCCCGATAAAAAATCGCTTTTACATTGCGCAAAAACTCGCGAAATGGCGGCGGTTGTTCCATTTTAGTTGGAGACTTCACAAAAAAAATCATCATCACAATTGAAATCGCGCAAAACAACGGAAATGCAAAAAACAGCAAAAACCAAATGATCCCAGCTAGCACAGATCCTACTATTGGACTTGCCACTTTTCCAAATGTATTCGCGGTTTCAATCGTCCCTAAACAACTGCTGGCTTCACTGTCTTTTTTGAACAAATCACCGACAAGCGGTAATACGATCGGGAACGCTCCTGCTGCTCCTATCCCTTGCAGCATGCGCCCAACGAGAATCATTCCATATGGTTCACTCATCTTCCATGATGCCCATCCGGAAATAATCCCCCCGGCTGCCGCAATGAATAAGCTAGGGATGATCACCTTTTTTCGTCCGATTCGATCACTGAAATATCCAGCAATCGGAATTAACAGAATCGCAACAATAGAATAAACAGTAATGAGCAAACTCGACTGAAATGAAGTAATCTGCAATTGTTTTTCAATTGTTGGCAATACAGGAATCAGCATTGAGTTTCCAAGCGTCATGACTAACGGAATTGAGGCCAGGGAAGCAATGGTCCATCCTTTGCCTGAAATGTTATTCCCCTTTCGTTCCCTGCTCATCTGTTGTGACATCTTCTCTGTCCATTCCATTTACCATTCCTGCCTTATCGTTTATTATTCATCTTTTCACATTTTTATCATCTCCGTTTTCCTCTTTTACATTCGAAACACAAAAAACCTCGCCTAGGAAAAGGCAAGGTTTTTCCATCATTTACTACCTGTAAACGAAATTCCTTTAATAAAATAACGATTGAAAAACGCATAAATGACTAATACTGGCAATGTAAACACCATTGAAGCCGCCATAATGTAATTCCAGTAGCTAATGTATTGCCCTTTAAAGCTATTTAAGCCAAGCGGCAATGTAAAGAGCTGCGGGTCAGAAAGAATAATGAGCGGGCGCATAAAATCATTCCATGAACCCATAAATACAAAAATTGCTTGTGCAGCTAATGCTGGACGAGCGAGCGGCAAAACAATCCGGAAAAAAATACCGAGCCGGCTAAGCCCATCTAATGCTGCCGCTTCTTCTAGCTCTTTTGGAAAATTAATAAAAAAC
Organism: Thermaerobacillus caldiproteolyticus; assembly: GCF_013761245.1. Classification (GTDB taxonomy): domain Bacteria; phylum Bacillota; class Bacilli; order Bacillales; family Anoxybacillaceae; genus Thermaerobacillus; species Thermaerobacillus caldiproteolyticus. The sequence continues at coordinate 325,905 of NZ_JACDUT010000002.1, forward strand.
TGCCGCATCATAAAAATAAACGTCGCATTGATCATCGTCGGCACAATCATCCCTTGATAAGAATTCAACCAGCCAAGCTGTTTTAAAATTAAATAGTTCGGAATCATTGTGACTTGTACCGGAATCATTAATACCGCCAAGATGATGATAAACAACGGTTTCTTTCCGGGAAATTGCAACCGTGCTAACGCATAGCCAGCCATCGAATTAAACAATAAGTTTAACAAAGTAACAGTTACCGCAATGATAACACTATTGAACAACCAACGCGGGAACATTTTTTGCTCAATAAAAATTTGTTTATAATTGTCCAGTGTAAAGTGTTTTGGAATAAAATGAATCGTTCCGCTAACAATTTCTTCAAGTGTTTTAAACGAAGAAGACAGCGCCCATAAAAACGGAATCAGCGTAATCACCGCGTAGACAACAAGAATGACATACAGAAAAACCTTTCCAATCCCAGCTTTCTTTTTCATTGCATTTCCCCCCTTAATAGAGAGACTCTTCTTTTGAAAATTTCCGTTGCAATAACGTCGCCACTAAAATGATAATTGCTAAAGCAAACGCCAGTGCCGCTGCATATCCCATTGTTCCTAACGTTTTAAACGCATATTGGTAAATGAGAAGAACGACCGTTAATGTCGAATTGTTTGGCCCACCCGAACCAGAGGAGAAAATATACGACTGATCAAATAATTGGAACGTGCCAATCAATCCCATAATCACAACAAACGATGTGACCGGCCGTAAATATGGCACTGTTACGTACCAAAACTTTTGTAACGCATTCGCTCCATCAAGTTCGGCTGCCTCATAAAGCGAATCAGGCACCTCTTGCAATGCCGCTAAATAAATGACCATAAAGAACGGGGCTGTTGACCAAATGTTCATGACCATAATCGCGTTAAGCGCTATGTCTGGATCGCCTAACCAGTTATACGTCGGCAAACCGATCGCTTTTAAAAAATGGTTAATCAATCCGTTTTGGTTATACATCCACATAAAAATGAGCGTTAACACCGTTGAAGAAGTGAGCGTCGGTAAAAAATAAACAATCCGGAAAAATTTTTGTCCTTTTAGTCCTGCATTTAACGTCGCTGCTAACACGAGCGCTAACATCGTTTGACACGGTACAACGATGATGACGTATTTCACCGTATTCCATAATGCAATTTTTGCCCGTGTATCCTCCAGCATTCTTTGGAAATTGTCGATTCCTACAAATTGAAATGTTGTTGTCCCAAGCAATTGTACTTTATGAAATGCGAGAAAAATGGCAAATACAATCGGACCGATGATAAACAAAAGCAAAACAAACAACGTTGGTGAAAGTAATAAATAGCCAGCACCTGCTTCGCGCCACTCTTTCTTCGAAAATGCTCGTTTCATCTCATTCCTCTCCCTTTGCCAAAGAGAATTCACTAAGCTATTCCCCTCTTTCTAGCAAGGACATAGCCATTACTAGAAAGAAGGGAACAGCCCAATTGCTTCGCTCTGATAGAAGGAATCCTTCTACCAGAACATTACATTACTTGCTTTCAATTTCTTTATTCGCTGTTTCTTGTGCTTCTTTTAACGCTTCATCTAAAGGACGTTCTCCTAAGAAAGCACTTACAAATTGGTTATTAAAGTTGTTCATGATAATTGGTAAGTTCGTTCCATTCTGCCATACGGTTGCATAAGAAGCACCAGCAACAAGCGGACCACGCAATGGATCTTTATCATACCCTAACTCTGCAGCAACAGACTTCCTTGTCGGTAGTGCGTATCCTTTACTTGTCCATGTCTTCATTCCTTCTTTACCCGTTAAGTATGAGATTAATTCCCATGCGGCTTTCTTTTTCTTTGAATCTTTGTTCATCACATAAGCAACAGTGTAAGCCATTGTCGCTTTTTTGCCGTTAATCGTTGGAATTTCTGCAGTTCCATATTCTAAATTCGGGAACGTATCTTGTAAAAATGGAATCGCCCAGTTTCCTTCAATGACCATTGCCGCTTTTCCTTGCCCGAACATCTCGCCGCCCCAGCCGGCTCCTGCTTCACTTGGTTGAGCCGCTGATTTATCTTTCAAATGCATATCCACAATCGGTTGAAGTGCTTCGACCACTTTTGGATCGGCAAAGCTCGCTTTATTATCGGTTACGACTTTGCCTCCCTTTGACTCGGCGATATAGTATAGGCGCGCTAATTCAGGAGCAACACCAAGCCCGTATACTTTTGTCCCTTTTGTTAATTTCTTCGCTGCTTCGCGAAGCTCATCCCATGTTTTCGGCACATCGACACCCGCTTCTTGGAACATTTTTTTGTTGTAAAATAACGCTAATGTCGAATAGTCTTTCGGAAAGCCGTAAATCTTTCCGTCTTTTCCTTTAAACGCATCGAGTAACGGCTTTTCGAAATCGTTAATGTCAAAATCATCGGTGACATATTTATCAAGCGGCTCTAGTACTCCCGTTTCAATTAAAGCAGGAGCTTCAAATGCATCAAGATAAAAAACGTCTGGACCTTCGCCGCCGATTAAGCGCGTTTTAATGACATCCATATACTGTTCCGAAATGACTTCAAGTTTGACTTTAATATCGGGATGTTTCGCTTCAAATTCATCTAGCGTTTGTTGCAATAGCTTTTGTTCACTTGGATTTCCACCCCAACCGGCAAGCGTCACTTCGATCTTTTCGTCTTTTCCCCCACTTGTGTCTTCACCTGCCGTCTTTTCATCTCCACCCCCACATCCCGCTAGCATGCTTCCCATTAATACAGACGTAATTCCAACCATTGTTAGCCACTTTTTTCTTTTCATTTCTCGCTACTCCCTTCTTAGTTATTTTATATAGACAGGGGAAAAACCTATCCCCTGTTAGGAAACGATCACATCGTACCCTGTCGTGTTTTCGTGGATTTCTACTTTCATATCTTCTCCTTGGCGAATCACCGTCAGCGACAACCGGCCTTCACCAATCGCCATATTCTCGACTTTTAAAAATTTCATCGAGTCAAGCAATATTGGTGAAAGGCGAATTTCTTTTCGTAAACTATTCGGAAATAGCCCTAACAGCGTTTGAATGAATACAAGCGGCGTTCCGGCTGCCCATGCTTGCGGTGAGCAAGCAACCGGATATTTGACAGGTTTACCTGCCGAACGGCCATATCCACAGAATAGCTCTGGAAGGCGATTGTATTCAAAATGTGCTGCTGCTTCAATCAATCCATTCATCACAACAAGTGCTGCATCCTGTTTTCCTACTTTACTAAGCCCGAGTAAAATGAGGCTATTATCATGTGGCCAAACACTGCCATCATGGTAGCTCATCGGATTGTATCCGGCTTCTCCCTCAGCCATCGTCCGAATACCGTATCCAGAAAACATTTTTGCTGACAGTAACATGTCAATGACAGCGTTGCATCGATCTTTATCAAGCATATCAGCAAATAAGACATGCCCCGGATTCGATGTAATCGTACCCACTTGTTGTTTCTCTCCATCTAAAGCAATCGCATAAAACTGGACATCTTCCATCCAAAATGCCTTATCAAACTTTTCTTTTAACTCTTTCGCTTGATGTCGAAGTTCTGCTGCTCGCTCCGGCTCGTTCATCTGCTCAAAAATATCGGCCAGCCCCATCTTCGCTTGATACACATATCCTTGTACTTCTACAAGCGCAATCGGCGATTTCGCATACTCTCCATTGCGGTGAACAATCGAGTCACCGGAATCTTTCCATCCTTGATTCGCAATGCCCTTGCTTGATTCTTGATGATACTCAACAAATCCATCACCATCACGGTCGCCATATTGATCGATCCACTCAAGCGCTGCGTCAATATGCTCTCTTAATTGACAGACGATGCCATTATCACCCGTCCACTTCACGTATTCCGTTAACAACACAAGGAATAACGGTGTTGCATCAATCGTTCCGTAATACGGCGTAAACGGAATTTGGTTCGTATTCGCTAACTCCCCAAAACGCAATTCATGCATAATTTTTCCCGGCTGTTCATCTCGCCAATGGTCAAGACGTTTTCCCTGATATTGCGCCATGGTGACTAATGTTCCTTTAGCAACTTTCGGGTTAAACGGAAGCATTTGTAACGCCGCGATTAAGCTATCGCGTCCGAATGGAACTCCAAACCAAGGAAGACCAGCCACCGGAAATTGACCGTATCCTAAATCAGTCAACAACACACGCAAATCATTAATGCCCCGGTCAACAAGACGTTGGAGCGGCTCATAATCTGTCGTTATCTTTGTAATCTGTTTCTCCCAATCCATATAAGAAGATTTGAGCTGATCCAGTGCCGCGTCACAATCCATCATCATTTCTCTTTCCGCTTCATTTCCAATTTGGGGGTGAATCATGAGTGTGACCGCTTGCTCTTCCGCATGGCCGAGAGAAAAGGAAAAGGCGATTTCTCCTTTTTCAGACACTGATTTTGCTTGGCGGTCCCAAATAATTTTTGTCGCTCGCTTGATCCCATCCGCTCCTTCATAATGAAATGTTAATGCATTTCCTTCGATCGTTTGACCTACCCGCATTCCTACGTTTCCTGTCTGAAATCCCCGAACAATGAACATATCAGCAAAATCAGCATCAACATGAACACTTAGTTCGAATTCCACACTTTTTGGAAAATAATTTTTCAACTTAATCGTTTCATAAAGAACCTCGTCATAAATAAAGCGCTTTCTTTCGATCTCTACCGATTCTCTCCATAAAACAATTTCTCCATTTTTTTCAATCGGTGGATTCGTTAGTAAAATCGTCGCTACATAATTTTCCGCGGCATCGGAAGATAATAAAATCGGCTCTTTCCCATTAATTCGTAACGCAAATTCACTTAAAAAGCGTGTATCTTTTGTATACAATCCTAACCCGTACGGATGATGTTTCGGAATATTGCCTTTTTCATCTGTCAGCAAAAATACGTCATTTTCTTTAATCACACGATAGCCCATTAAAACCCTCCTGTTACCGAAACGTTTTGGATTTTGAGAAATTTTACTCCAAAACGTTTTCGATTTTTGATAAAACTCTTCCAAAACGTTTTGAATCGCTGGCCAGTTAAAAACCACACTATTTGTGGTTTTTAACTGTCGATTCGCGCATTTTTAATTCTGTTTCCAAAATTCTAACATGAGATTGTGCCTTTCCTTCTAACATTTGAATGAGCAATTTCGCCGCTTCATAGCCCATCGCAAATTTATTTTGGGCGATTGTCGATAACGTTGGAGTCGCATAAGAAGCAAGAATAATATCATCATATCCGATAACGGCCACATCGTCTGGCACTCGCTTGCCGAGCTGTTTTACCGCTTTCATAACTCCTAATGCCATCAAATCGCTCGCACAGAAAAATGCCGTAATGTCCGGATATTCTGTCAACAATCGTATTGCTTCTTGTTCCGCTTGTTCTTCTTTAAACGCACCGTTTGCCACCCAATGCTCATAAAACGGTAAATCGGCTTCGAATAACGCCTCTTTGAATCCTTTCAGCCTTTGTTCACTAACAAAGGCATATTCATAGCCATTGATCATAGCAATACACTTGTGGCCTAACTCCACTAAATGTCGGACAGCTTTTTTTGCCCCAAGAACATTATCGGTTGTGACATATCCTACTGTCTCTGATTCAATTGGGATGTCGATGAGGACACACGGAATATCGCTCTCAACTACTTCTTGCAAATACGGATCATCGACTCGAATTCCTTGTAAAATTGCACCATCCACTCGTCGTTCACGGCATAATTGTGTATACGTTTTTTCCCGCTGCTTCGTGGAAGTTGTGCTGAATAAAACCATGTCATAATCCACTTCACCGACATATTGGTTAACTCCTGCCAGTACTTCAAACGTAAAATTGTCTTTAGCGCTTTCCCGAGTCAACCCAGAAACAAGCAAGCCAATCGTTTTGGATTTATTCATGACAAGCCCGCGAGCAAGAGTGTTCGGACTATAATTCAATTGTTTAGCAATATCGATGATTTTTTGTCTCGTTTTTTCATTTACATCAGAATACCCATTCAATGCTCTTGAAACTGTTGTAATCGAAACTCCAGCAGCTTTAGCAATATCTTTAATCGTTGTCACAGCTCTTCCTCCAAAACGTTTCGGATTGCTCTCTTGATTGGATTATAACCGAAAATGTAAACGATTTCAATCATTTTTCGCCAATCTTCTTTCTATAAATTTACAACTCCTTCTTCAATTCCCATCATACAAATGCTTTTTTTCTCTCATACTAATGATGCAAGACATATCATGAAACAAGGAGGAATAAAACATGGCAAGAACAAGTAACAAATTGCTTGTACCAGGGATTGAACAAGCCCTTGATCAAATAAAATATGAAATCGCTCAAGAGTTTGGTGTACAATTAGGGGCAAATACCGCTTCTCGCTCCAATGGTTCCGTCGGCGGCGAGATTACAAAGCGCTTGGTTGCGCAAGCCCAAAGCCAATTTGCTGGTTCTGCTCATTCAAAAACTGAATAATATGGCTGCATTTAAAACACTTTTTTGCATAAAGAATGATTACGCGCAAATGTATGTATAAAGCAACGCCTTTTTGACGTTAAATTTTTTCATAAAAACTTTATCTACAGAGGCTGCTTCACCTTTTTCGGACAGCCTCTTTCTTCATTCATTGTGATGGTATATTTTCTATCCGGAGTAAACGTTCTTTTCACAATTTACTATCAAGCATAAAATAGAGTATGACTGCCATTTTCAATTCATTTCAACTTTTGAATGAGGATTCCAAATATTTCCCCTTCCTCGTCTTATCCCACAATAAGCAATTTAAAAAAATTGATCCCAGCATATTCACGTTCGTCCACATAATATCCGATACATGCGTTTTGTCACTTCTTTTTCTTCAATAAATGCTTTTCAACACAATCTACCAAAGAAACAAAGTTGTTGTTTCGAGAGTCAAGTCATGCAATAATGCTCGCTCCCTTAACGCATAACAAAATGATAAAATTTCATCGCATGAAAGTGTTCTTCTTCCGCTTGGAAACGGAAAAAATCAGCTAATCCATTCAAGCTTTCCGCAGAGCAATAAGCCGTCATTTCCATATACGCATGCGCAAAAAAATTTAAAATTCATTGCTCGTTTAAGCTACTTAATAATTTCACTTAATCCACCATCCTGACTCTTAATTATAGCAAAAAGCTCCTTCTATAATAGTGGACAAAAAGGTGTTCATCGCCATTGTTCCGTTCGATGCTCTTCTTTTTGACGTACTCCCTTTTGACGTCCTTCCTTTCGATATTCTTCTCTTTGAAATACTCCCTTTTGGTGTCCTTCCTTTCGATATTCTTCTCTTTGAAATACTTCCTTTTGGCGTCCTTCCTTTCGATATTCTTCTTTTTGACGCACTTCCTTTTGCTGTTTTTCTGCCCTTAGTTTTATTACTTTTTCTTTTTTCTCTGGTTGAAATGAGCGTTCTTCTTGTTTTAATAAATATCCCTTTTCCTCTATCTTTTTGTGTAACGATTGTTTTGGTGTCAGCTGTTTTTCAGAATGGTTTTCCAATTCTTTTTTTAATTGCTTTTCTTCTTTTTTATGATTTGATTCTGTAGGAGCATTGGGCTTAGATTTTTGTAATAAAGGAGTATCGCTTTTTTGTTTTGTCTCTCCTTCATTTTTTTCTTTTTTCTTTTCTATCTGCAAAAATTTTCCTGTTGTTATCCCTTTTTTTATAGCTTCCTTTCGTACCCCCATCGTGCTTGTTGTAGTTTTTACCACAATATTTTTTTGTTGATACGACCGCTGAATTTTCGTTAATTCTGTTGATAGTTCATGTGAAGAATTACGATGATGTTCTTTTTCAACGGTGGCAATTAACACTTGTCCCCCTTTTTGTAAATAGCCTCTCTTCATGCTTAATTCAATAATTTCCCTGGTAACGTCAACAAATTTCTTTTTATTCCAATCGGAAAGACGAGACACGATATCTTTTCCTTCCCGATTATACGCTTGTATTTTGAGCACTTGTAACTGCTCATTGACCCCAATTTCAACGCTCGGATTAATATCAATGGACATATAAGCATACACTTCATTTGAAGGAAGATGAAACAATGTAGCAAAAATAAGCACACATGCAGCCACAAGACTTAGAATTACATATCGAAGCGAATGATGGCGAACAATGGGTTTCCCCATCACCGTTCCTTCAATTTCTTCTCCAATTTCGCAGTCGTGTTCATTTTTTACTTGAACAAACTCTCCTTCAGGGGTCAATAGCGTAACAAAATCATCATCCACTTCTAATACAATCCCTTTTTTCACGATAGAAGCACCCCTTTTATATAATCTTTTAAATAGACGTAGTCCCCCGCTAAAATAATGGCAACTGCAATAATATATTTTCTATTTCTCTCAATGGTTTTTCGGCTTACTTCTGCCTTTGTCTGCAATTGTTTAATGGGCAATTGTTTTTTCTTAAATAACATTTCACATAATTCTTCATTGTCCACTAACAACTTTGCGACTTTCATAGCATTCAAACGGGCATCTTTATGCTTCGGTGACTGTTCGACTAACTCTTGAAAGCTGAGCCCAAATTCCTTTAGCACTTTCTGATAATGGATGATTTCTTCACGGCGTTGCTCTTGCTCAATTTGCCTGTAAAACTCATCCATCGATAATTTCGTGTCTAAATACGTTTGTGCTAATTCCTCTTCCTCCTCTTTATGTATAATAATGTTTCTTGCTTTTGCTTCTTTCCGAATATAATCAATGGTACGTCGTTTAATTAACAGTTCTGCAAAAGCAATGAAAGATCCCCCTTTGTGAGACGCGTATTTCTCAATTGCTTCATTAAAAGCGATTAACCCAATGCTTAATTCATCATCCCCCTCCCCAATAAATCGTTTACATACACTTGAAACTGTTTTTGCAATAAATGGTTTATATTGATCAATTAATTGATTATGCAGTGTTTTATTTCCACGCTGAATTTCAGCGACTGTTTGTTCAATCGTTTTCTCTTTTTTTATTTTTAATGGAAATAATATACTGAGCATGTACTTCACCTCATTTGTGAAAGAGACGAAAGATACCTCTCCCTTTGAATATCATTCGTACATCTTATCGAACTTTTGTCTGTCATTCAATCGGAAATTTGTTACATCTTTTGATTTCCAATATAAGAAAAAAGACCTTTGCAATGGTGCAAAGGTCTTCGTGTAGAAATTTGTTACAGCATATTTTGTCACGTTTAGCTTACCTTTTCGTTTAAACTTTGTTCATTGTTTAATGTGCTATGCTTGCGACCATAGATAAAGTAAATAACAAGTCCAACGAGCAGCCATGAGACAAAGCCAATCCATGTCATCACTGGCAGCTGTAAAACTAAATAGCCACAAAAAGCAACTGCTAATAACGGAATGAGTGGAACCATTGGTACTTTAAATGCACGTTTTAAGTCTGGTTGTGTTTTCCGTAAAATGAGCACACCGATCGAAACAGTAATAAACGCGAATAGTGTTCCGATATTCGTTAATTCAGCCAATTTACTTAAAGGAACAACTCCAGCAAAGAAAGCGACTAATACGCCTGTTACCCATGTATTCACATACGGAACTTGTCGCACAGGATTTACCTTTGAAAATAACTTTGGTAATAAGCCATCGCGGCTAATCGCATAGAACAAGCGAGTTTGTCCATACATCATCACAAGCAATACTGTGGTAATACCAGCAATCGCTCCTAATGAGATAAAACCAGCGACCCAATCTTGATGAATATAGTTTAACGCAAAAGCAACTGGGTTTTTCACACCGAGTTGATTATAAGGAACAATTCCTGTTAATACGAGCGAAACAGCAATATATAGCAACGTACAAACAACTAAGGAAGCGATAATGCCGATTGGCATGTTCCGTTGCGGGTTACGAACTTCCTCCGCCGCTGTGGAAACAGCATCAAAGCCAATGTAAGCAAAAAATACTGTTGCTGCACCAGCTGCTACCCCTGAGAAACCATATGGCATAAATGGAGTCCAGTTATCTGGTTTTACATACCATACCCCTACAGCTAAAAAGAGAAATACAACCGCTACTTTAATAATTACCATAATCGCATTAAAGCGTGCAGACTTTTTAACGCCACGCGTTAATAAGAACGTAATAAGCAAAACAATGAAAATTGCCGGAACATCGATAAATGTTCCTTTTGCTGGATCGTAAGCGTTTGTCAATGCCTTTGGAAGTTCGATACCGAAGCCAGCAAGCAGACCTTGGAAATAACCGGACCACCCTGCTGCGACGGCAGACGAAGCAATCCCATATTCAAGGATTAAATCCCATCCGAGAATCCAAGCAATTAACTCTCCAAATGCTGCATAGCTGTATGTGTAAGCGCTTCCTGATACAGGTACTGTTGACGCAAACTCAGCATAACATAGAGCCGCGAACACGCAAGCGAGACCGGAAAGAATGAAAGAAAGAACGAGAGCTGGACCAGCATGTTCCGAAGCTGCAACTCCTGTTAGTACGAAAATACCTGTACCGATAATGGCCCCAATTCCAAGCATCGTTAAATCAAATGCACCTAATTCTTTTTTTAACGATGCTCCTTTCCCCCCCGCTTCTTTGAGCAGCACATCAATGGATTTTTTTCTGAATAAATTCATACGTTGTCTCCCCTTGTCGTTTCTCGTTAGAATTTGTTGAAAATTGTTGAAATTTGTTGGATTGTACATAGAAATTCTACATCATTCAATAATTTTTGTAAAGTTAGAAAATAAGAAAAAAAGCAAAAAATACTTTCGCGATTTTATACTTTAACGCAAAAAATAACAAAATTCAACCACTTTCTGCTGCTGGACTTTACTACTTCTTAATATTCTCTTTTTGTTTTACAAATAAGCTACCACTATTTTGAAAGCGGTTATATTTTTATTTAAGTTTTAATTTACAAATTTTTCTGATAAATATATAATGAAATTGTGACAAATTTATGAACATGATGAAAGGAGGATCGTTTGTTTTCTTCCGATTCAAAACAAACAAGGAGGATTTTTTATGGCCATACAGGAACATTCTTCACTACAACAGCACTCTTCTATCGATTACAGCCAGATCGTCCAATCGCCATCGTTTCAACGTTTAATGCGCACAAAGAAACAGTTTATTTTGCCATTATCCTTATTCTTTTTAGCCTTTTACTTTGCCTTGCCGATCTTAACATCCTATTCGAAAGCATTAAACAACCCAGCAATTGGTTCAATTAGCTGGGCTTGGATTTTCGCCTTTGCACAATTTATTATGACATGGACACTGTGTGTTCTGTATTCAAGACGTGCCGCCCATTTCGATGAAATGGTTGAACAAATTAAACGGGAAATAAAGGAAGGAGGCAAGGGATAATGCACGGTTTAGCCTTTTTCTTATTTTTAATCATCGTAGCGTTAACTCTTGTCATTACTTACTTCGCTTCCAAACGGACAAAAACGACAAGCGAATTTTACACAGCTGACAGCAGCTTAACCGGATGGCAAAACGGCCTCGCCATCGCCGGTGATTATATGTCAGCAGCTTCATTTTTAGGTATTGCCGGAATGATTGCTCTCGCTGGATTTGACGGCTTTTTCTACAGTATTGGATTTCTCGTTGCCTATTTAGTCGTTCTATATATTGTTGCGGAACCTTTGCGCAATCTTGGAAAATATACTATGGCTGATATGATTGCTGCTCGCTTCGATGATAAAAAAGTTCGCGGAGTAGCAGCGCTGAACACGATTGCAATTTCTATTTTTTACATGATCGCCCAACTCGTCGGGGCGGGCGGACTGATTAAGCTATTATTGGGGCTTGATTATATTTACTCCGTTTTGATTGTCGGTACGCTCATGACCATTTATGTCGTATTCGGCGGTATGACCGCGACAAGCTGGGTGCAAATCATTAAAGCTGTGTTGCTCATGATAGGCACGTTCATCATTTCCATTATGGTCTTGGCTAAATTCGATTTCAGCTTCATCAAAATGTTCAGCGAAGTCAAAACAGCTACCCCACTTGGAGAATCATTTCTTAACCCAGGCAACAAGTTTAAGGACCCACTTGATACCATTTCATTGAACTTAGCTCTCATCTTAGGAACAGCAGGGCTTCCCCATATTTTAATTCGCTTTTTCACCGTAAAAGACGCGCCAACAGCTCGAAAGTCCGTTGTCCATGCGACATGGATTATTGGATTATTTTATGTCATGACGATTTTCTTGGGATTTGGTGCTGCTGCATTTGTCGGTTATGATAAAATTGTCGCAGCAAACCCAGCAGGAAATATGGCGGCTCCGTTATTAGCGGAAGCGCTCGGTGGCGATTTCTTGTTTGCCTTTGTATCTGCTGTGGCATTTGCAACGATTTTAGCAGTTGTGGCCGGCCTTGTATTATCCGCTGCATCAGCGTTTGCTCACGATTTCTACAGCCATATTATTCGCCGCGGCGAAGCGACAGAAAAAGAACAAATGGTAGCGGCACGCTGGGCTTCTGTCGGTGTCGCTGTACTCTCGATCCTTTTAGCGCTATTTGCGCAAAAAATGAACGTTGCTTTCCTTGTTTCGTTAGCGTTTGCTGTCGCTGCTAGCGCCAACTTGCCAATCATCCTGTTGACCATTTTCTGGCGCCGCTTTAATACAACGGGAGCCGTAACCGGAATGCTTGTTGGATTATTCAGTTCATTATTGCTCGTCGCCCTTAGTCCAAACGTTTGGTCCCCACAACCAGGAGCGGCGATTCTCGTCGGTGATCCTATCTTTAAATTGGCCAATCCAGGAATCGTATCGATTCCACTAGGATTTATCGCGGCGATTGTCGGCACATTGCTATCTTCGAAAAACGCCGACAGCAAGAAATTTGATGAAATTCTCGTGAAAGCGAATACAGGAATTAAGGAACTAACAAATTAAATGGGGAAAGCCTCATTCTCCGAGAAGAGTGAGGCTTTTCTTATCAAAAAAAGTCCATAAAAAACGACGTCCGGTATGGAAGGATCGCTTCGAGTTTCTCTACGTCTTCTTTCCTTCCTCCTAATTTCCCCATTTCGTAAAACGCGAGCGGACGCTCATATCCTAACAACAGCGCGGCTGCCGTGTTAATATCGAGTTGAAGACCACGTTTCGGCGGATGCACACATGCCTCTTTCCCTTGCTCTTTGCGAAATACTTTTACTCCTTCATTGCTAAGCTGGTAAAATCCCGTATTCCATGGTGCATATTCATCGTAAATATAGAAAAACAGCGGCTCTTGTATCCTTTTGAATGGATATTGTTGTAAAAGCTTCTCCATATCAACAATCCTTGCCATAAAATAAGGAACAATTTCTTGCGTAATGCGCGGATTATGCAGTAAATACGGAAGCGGATCGTCCGCCGCTGTTATGATAGTGACTTTATCTGCCATCGAATCATGCTGGCAAATAAAATTCCATAGCGCTCTTTTTGCTTCCGAATCAAGCGCTACCATCTCTTGCACGTCCATATGACGGTTTTTCATTTGATACAACATATAGCCTCTACGTTCATTGTTTTGATTGACATAAACGACCGCATGCGTATCTTTTGTCAATATTTTCTGCTCCCACCATCTCATCGTCCGCTGCAACATTCCGTTATAACGATGCGAAAACTCCTCATAGATTGGATGAATCGTCTGAAACAGCGCTTCTTTTTCTACTCGCTCCATGCGCCCATGAGCCATCGGCAAAAATCGCAAATCTTTTTGTTCTATTGTTAATTTTTTGTATAACGCAAAAAGCTCCCAACCGAAGCGGCGATAAAATGAAATTTGAAACGGATGAAGAAATGAAATCGTTTGCTGTTTCTTCCGCATTTCTTCTAATGCGACCTTCAACAGCTCAGCTACTTTTCCTTCTCTTCGATACTCCGGCCATGTTGCCACTCCCGCAATCCCCCCCATTAAAAACGATTGTTTATGAATGACAACATGCAAAGGCAGCACATGAAGCTTGGCAGTCAGCTGTCCATTTTCGAAATCTCCCCATATGTCTTCTTCATCCATTCGCTGCTTTCTTATCTCTTTTTGTTCTTCCGTTAGTTCGTATTGAAATGCATACTGTGATAGACGAAGACTTTGTTCATAATCCTGTTCTGTCAATAATCGAATCTGTGACATACAATATCCCTCCCGCTTTTTATAGTCCTTCAAATTCATTTCTCTCCTTCTTTCTCTATTCCTCTCTCATTTTTCAGAAAAAGTTTTTTGTTTTCAGACAAAAATGAGTAACTGTTCCTCGATTACATACTAGCGAAGCTCAATGCAACCAATTGGAGAGAATATGCATAAAAAAGAACAAAATCATTTATCACGCCATATAGTGGCGTTTTCCCTAGGAACCATTAACACTATGCCAGCGGAGACAGCTCAATTCAATCGAGTACTACTTCCAACGTTTAAGGAACAAACACAACCAATGAGATACAAATCCTTCGGACACTCAACCATTAACAACAGTCAATGAAACGGACAATACAGCAGCCACCGCTGACATCAGTATAGAAATTCCTTTTCTCTTACCGGGAGATTTTTTATGATAAAAAAAATTCAACTATCATTAACCTTTAACAATGCGAAAAAAGCAAAATTATTCACTGTGCGTTCACCCAAAATCGTATCTCTGAACCCCAAAGCACCGCTAGCTCAAAGAGGAGAACAATTATCAAAAAATGCTTGAAAAGTTGACAATCCCCTCTCATTGAACCAAAAACATATAATAGCTGCTGCTTCCATACTGAACCAAAATAAAAAACCCGAACTCTTCATTTCACGTTCGGGTTTCGTATGATAATTCCGACTGGACTCGAACCAGCGACATTCACCCTGTCAAGGTGGGGGAGTAGGTGAAATCGGGAATTAGTTCATTTCAAAATGGTCGATTTTACAACATTCTAAAGTCATTATGAACCATAAAAAAATTACATGAACAAAAAATTTGGTCGGCAGAATGTCGGCAAGATTGTCGGCATACAATATCCCTCAATCCCCCTTCTCATACGAGAAGGGTTTTTTGAAACTACTTTCCCATCTTCGTACTTTCCATCGAACAAACTTCACATCACACATAGTTTCTTCAGAAACGTGATATTCTTGGATTTTTTGCGGCCGCGACACGTACTTCACATCATACATAGTTTCTTCAGAAACCTGCAAAATTGCTGCGTCATACTGCGTTTCGTATGCCTTCACATCATACATAGTTTCTTCAGAAACCGTTCCAGAATCAATGTTATACACCGGATAGTGTGCTTCACATCATACATAGTTTCTTCAGAAACACGAATAAAACCCCTTTTTAATTTAGATTAAATTTAATCCTTCACATCATACATAGTTTCTTCAGAAACGTATGCCTCATGGTTTCCTTTTTTCATGTGGTTAGCTTCACATCATACATAGTTTCTTCAGAAACCCCAAAAGATATTGATAAAGCAACATTTCACTTATCTCTCTCAAGAGATTTTCTTTTTTAGAAATAACCGTAAATCCCTTAGCTATCAACATTTTAAATGTCGTCGATCCCTTGGGATTTTTGCACGATTATAGTTCGACAACAATTTTCTGTATGATGCCTAGCCGGATTTTGTGGCTAGGGTTTCAGCCTGCCTAGCAGGACTACCTTATCGAGTGTTACCGTTGGGCATTTTTAGATGCTTATTACGGCACTTCTCGACTTAAGGACGCTGAATCGCCCCAAGGGATTTTTTATTGCATTTTTAACGTTTTCCTTATTATCTTGTCAATGTTCGGTATTGCGATATTCCTTGCTGCATTATAGTCAGCATTTGTCTTAAAACCGCATTCGATGCACTTAAATGTAGCTTGTTCTTGCCGATTCTCTTTATCAATATAGCCACATTTACTACAACGTTGAGATGTATATTGGGGTTCAATTTTTATAACTTGTATTCCTGCTTCTCGTGCCTTATATTCGATTTTCTGCTGAAGATCGTAATATGTCCAATTTTTCAAAAATGTACTTTCCTTGCTAATTCCAGTCAAATCTTCCATTTGAATTATCCCACACTTATGTTTAAGCGCCATATCTACAATAAACCTGGAATATTTATGATTGCAAGTGTCACGAAATCTCGCGATTTTATCGCTAATTAATTCAATTGATTTTGTTCTTGTAGCATAACCATGCCCTTTACGCCCGTCTCCACAATATTTGCCTTGATTTAACAATTCCCTCTTCCTTTTTTCTACTTGCCGTCTGAATCGTTCTATTTCCCCCCCTTTAATATGATAACGGTGAAGACTATTATTAAATGCTATATAAACAGGATAGACAATTCCTAGATCAACTCCCATGACATTATTGGGATCCAAGGCTGCTTCTTTAGCTTCAAATTGATAGGTGAGGTTAATAAACCACTTATTTTTATGATTGATTATTTGAGATGCCGTATATGTATAATCGCCATTTATAATTCGTTCTAATATGGTTTGCTGGGTTTTATCGTTTGCTTTTATAAGTACATCAAATACTCCGTTTTTCCGTCCCAATTCATTTTTATACTCTCTATTAATTAAACCGAGGCTTAATACGTATCCATCATTACATTTTTGTATTTTCGTCGATTGCTTAACGATATCAATTGGACAATCTTTTCTGAAGTTAGGGATGGAGCGGTCACCACGCAGAATTTCTTTTAAGTCACTATTCCATTTATCTACCGCTCGTTTGATAGTTTGCGCAAGGTTTGCACTTGCGATTTTGCTAAATTCATTCTTTAAATGTTTATAAGCGTATCCGTGCATACTTGTGTATCTTAAAACATCTTTTGGTTTAGGATACTGACCGTGTATCTGCTTATAATCCGCACTAAATCCTTGATATTCCCAACACAATTGAATCGTCTTGTTTAATGCCGCGCGAGTTTCTTTCTGGATGTCACGGAGAACCATTCCCAATTCATCCCATTCTGCGTTTAAGGGTTTGATAATTTGATACCTCATTACTTTCGTATACTTCATCAATTAACAACCCCTTTTTTACAACAAGTGTTACTTTTGAAACAATACCACCTCCATTTTTGACATTAAATTTCCATTTAATACTTTTTACTAACGTGGAACATTTTTGTCTTTGGTTTACGTAAGCTGTCACATGATTTTTTATTCATTTTGCAAAAAACTATGCAATAAAATAAACAAGCCCCTCTCGATGAGAAGGGCTTTTCATATGGAATCATCTTCCTCATCCTCGTTGAAGAATGGATATTTCAGGAGCATTTTCTGGAATGGGCCTTTGTCTTTGATCGGGAGTCTACGTGGGGATTGATAGTAGCACTTCTGATGGATGATGGTGTTGATAATGTCAAGGAAGACCTTCTCGTCTGGTCGAACCACCTCTGAACAAATGGGACAGCGCAGTCAGCCGACGATTTTGAACATGGTATCACCTCCTCGATAGGTAAGATACAACCCCTGATTATTGAAAAAACCAATAAAAAAAGAAGGCGTTCATGCATTACTAAATGAACGCCTTTTCCAGTTTTTCTTGATTATAATCCGTAAGCTTTATATCCTAAACTTTGATTTATGTTTCGATTAATTCGTTGTACAACAGGTGATTTTTGATGCCCATTTGGATCTAGTATTCCTAATTCACCAGCTCTTTTTAATGCTTGAATAAGAAGTTCACTGTTTCCGTTACTGCGAAGTCGACGTTCTTCTTCTGCTGACATGTGTATCACATTATCTGGATTAATGGGTTCAGTTGCATTTTCCATCATATTTCTAAAATCTTTACCATCTAAAGTAACAATATTATTTTTTTCCTCTAATACATGTCCTTTATATCCATAAAGAGATCGAAGCATCCAAAGTTGACGATTAGAATTAAAATTTGCAATCTGTTCTTGGTTTAATCCACTCAACATTATTCTCACTCCTTTTCTATTTTATTGATGTGGAATGTTAATAAAAGCATTCATAGTATTCCAAGGATAATTCATTGAAGTAGATTGACAACGATATTCAACAGAAGAACCACTAGGGATTTTCACATCAGAATCAAAATATACAACATGGTAAAAACCATCTACAATAGTATCACCTTCAAAATCAATAGTTGATGTTTCTATAAGATAAGTTGGATCGTTATAAGTTATTTGTTCTGCACCTAACCATTGGAAATAATGCCCATACCCTATTTCTACAACTCCAACTCCAGTGATTCCTCTAACAGGTGCAGAGGTTAATTCATTATTAATATATTGGATTTGTGGCGTTGTAGTTTCAAGATCCCATCCTACTTGATCAATATATAATGCTGTAACCGGTGGCGCAGATCCTGTTATTGAATTTGTTGTAGCCATCTCTTTACGAATTTCAGAGACTTCTTCTTGGGTTACAGGATTTATTACCCAATCAGGATGTTCTTTTTTGAGATTTTCAATAAAAATAGAAGAGTTTTCTTCAATTGGAGTTGCTGCTTCAGTAGTATTAACAACTACCAAGCTCAAACATAAAGTAAAGAATGCCAGTATAAATTTTTTCATCTTTTACTCCTCCTTCTTTTTTAAGAAATAAAATGGAATAAACTCCCATATTATTTATCGACTTCATTATGCAAATTTTTATAATTTTAACCAAAAAAATTCAACATATTTTAAAATTTTCCCGATTGCAGGATATAAAAATAGGAACAAATGTACGATTTTTATACAAAATAAAAAACCCTGCCACTTGGCAGGGATTATACTATGATTGCTGGATATCCTTTTTTCTTCAATTCCTCCGCAAGCCGTTCTGCGTTTTTTCTGTCGCTGAATGCCCCGACTTGCACGCGATATAATTTTCCGTCAGACACTTTTTGTTGTGGCTGTGATGGTGTTGAGTTTACTTTTTTCTTTAAGCCGAAGGCTTTGACAATACCTTGCACGTGGCCATATGCGATTTGTTGCAGGAACTGCTCTGATTTCAGTTTGGCAGCGTCGTTGGCGTTGTCGATGAACAGGTTTTCTATGAGAATCGCTGGCATCTTCGTTTCACGCAACACCGCATAGTTGGCGCGTTTTTTGCCACGGTCAGTCACATTGATCGCTTTCACGATCTCGGCGTGAATCACATTTTGATATGCGATTGTTGCTGAACTGACGTTTCCGTTGTAGATGTATGATTCAAATCCTGTTCCGCCGCCAGCGTTGATGTGAACGGATAGGAAGAAATCAGCGCCCGCCCTGTTTGCGATGGCCGCACGCTCCGAAAGCTCAATGAAACGATCATCCGTCCGTGTGTAGATGATCTCTACACCCTCGTAGTCTTTGAGCATGTCACCAATTTTTTTGACGATATTCAATGTCAAATCTTTTTCACGCAAACCATTCCCTACAGCCCCACTATCTGTTCCACCATGTCCAGCATCAAGAACAATTTTTGTCACTGTGAATCCCCTCCTATCAAGATAATCCGTGTTTCTCCAACACTTCTTTTTGTTTGCGTCCCTTTTTGCTCAAATAGTTATTTTTCCAGCCCATGTACAGCGCATAAATTCCAGAAACAACAGCAACAACATCATTGACCAAATCATCAGGGATTGTTTGATAACCAAGCATATTTAACACAGCGTTGATAACAGCAACGATAAGAAAAACAAAACGAATAGTACTTGCTTTATCCATCTTATACACCTCCTTTCAATGCTGCAAAAACAATGGCTACGATTCCCCCAACCACTGACACAATAATTGCGTTCGTGATTGTTCGTCGTAGCCATTTTGTATCGTCCTTGATTGCTCGAATGTCATCGCGCATATCTTTGATATTTGCTTCCGCGACCGCTAGACGGGTTTTGACGTCGATCATGTCATCACGGAGCATTGTCACATCAGATTCCAGTTTTGCGACACGTTGTTCCATCGAATCACACCTTTCATTTCCGTACTTCCCCACTAATTTGAGCCAATTCTTGTTTCAATTTTTTCACCAACGTTGGCCGGCTTTCACCGAATGTCGCCTCGATTTGAAAGCCGCCAGGCTCATAAATTTCTTTTATCTCGGTTATACGAGCATCACGTGTTACGCCCCACTCTCGATTTTGAATGGTCACTATATCGCCCAGGTCATAGTCTTTTTCGTACTCGAATGGTGAGTTGGTAAGAATCTGACCTTCAAGAAAGAATTCCTGGGCGAACCCCGCTAACTTTTGTTGTCCTCTCTGTTGCAACTTTGCGATGATCTCTGATTCTGGGAGTGCTTGCTGATTTTCGTCTTCCTCCGCTATATCTCTAGCATCAATGAAGGTTTTAATTCGAAAAAGTCCTTCGGCTTCTCCGACTTCAACTACACGTCTTTCTTCTCCTTCCCCTTGTCCTGCGATATAGCCATAGTTCTTGTAGTTATAGTCAGATTCAACAAAACTCAATTGTTTCAGACTCTCGAATTGCGGACTAAAAATAACAGGCGGATTCTCTGTCTGATTGACCGTGAGATTCCGCCCTTCAAATACATCGAATATCCATTTTTTCTGCTGAAAGTCGAGAATAACATCCCATCCAAGCCCGCTAACTTTAGATATTTCGGTCAGTTCTTCATCAAGTTTTTTGAAACGCGATTCCCAACTGATTGTCGAGCCACGCTGCTGATCAGAAGCAAGAACAATCATGTCAATTTTCCGTTTCACATCAACCGGATTGACGATGTGATTGTTCACGTAATGCTTCATGACCGTTTCAGCCGGACCATTTGTTCGGTCGTGACTGTCGTTGGCAGGGGGAACAACAAGCCGTTGCGCCGTGACTCCTTTCAGAGCAATGCCTTTTATCAGCCAGTTTTCTGTTTTCTTGCCGTTCTCATCAAGTTCGATTTCACGATGCCGAATGATACCAACCTTGTTCCTGCTTGCACCGAGCATGATGAGATTGCCGCGTTGCAGGAGCTCCGTATGTCTTTTGTGCCGGTTAATACGCAGCTCAAATTCCCCGACTTCGTGCCATCGCCTTGTGAATAGCAACGATTCATAGTTGTAAATTTCAGACAATAAATCAAGTTGAGGCGCTAAAATCCGGATTGGTTTCATGGGTCACCTCCAAAAAAGGGTTAAGGCGAATTCTAATTCGCCTTAACCCT
Organism: Thermaerobacillus caldiproteolyticus; assembly: GCF_013761245.1. GTDB lineage: Bacteria > Bacillota > Bacilli > Bacillales > Anoxybacillaceae > Thermaerobacillus > Thermaerobacillus caldiproteolyticus. Next base: position 347,013 of record NZ_JACDUT010000002.1, read on the forward strand.
TTTCGTTGTACTTTTCCCATAAATAATTTAGCCACTTATCAATTAATTTATTAATTAAAGTAATTGCTTCATCCAGTTTCATTGGATTCTCTGGAGGTTGGCTCTTCAAGTAACCATGTCTAGCCTCCAGACCGCTTGCCTCCGGATGGTTAGATGTATGTTTGAATAAGTCAAGCTCATGTTGTGAAATCCAACCGTTAAGTTTACCTTTTTGATCACCTTTAATAATTATTTCATAGATATTAGACAATACTCTCCACGTTTTAAAATCCGGACGATTGGCTAGAAGCATAACTTTTTTCACATTTTCGTTTTGTTCCATAAGTTTTGTAATTTTCATTATATCGTCGATATTAGATCGGGATATCCTTTTACGTACGTATAGACTCGCTTCAATTGAAGACATTGAAAAATTGATAGTGCCGTCTGGTGCTAATTCTTCAACTTTATCAATATAAAAATTAAGCGGATACTGAAAAATATAAGCCATGCCTGAACAAACATTTATTACTTTTCCCCATGCTAAATGTTGCGCAGCCATCATGTTCTCAGATTGCACTGTTGTTTGAGCATATAGTACGTTATCTGAATAAAAAAAATTAATATCCTCGATAGAAAAAGGTTCATCAAAATTGATGATCGAATCAAGTCTAAAAGTTATCCTATACTCGTTCTCCATCATCAACAACTCCCATATTTTTTGAAAATATTATGTCATCTTTCAAAGTATCAATCCCTGCTTTGAGCAGCTAGACACTTTGAAATGGCATATCTATTTTGTCGCAGTATCATCCTACTTCGCATAATAAAAGGACAACGTCTACAACAAGTTGTCACAATTAAGAAAATATAGCCCTTTATTTATCCTAAAATTAAATTAATGCAACATAAAAACAACAAAATCTGCATGAATTTTAAAAGTTAATCATCATAATTCCCCTCTGAATAGTAATTTTAAAAAAACAGCAATCCACTTTCCTATAGATATTATGAAATTATGAGTTGCTTCAAAACATGCTAATAGAAATGTTAAAAAAGTTATAACATCAACCTTTGGGAAATTGTTATTTTTTAACACTAAATAAATATAAGTTGCTAAAAATCCATAAAAAACAAATTTGAATGCATTCAATATGGTTTCATCAAAGATAAATTCTTCAGGTTCTTTAACGAATCTATAAATGATTGAGATTATAGCTATTCCTACAGATATTTGTATAACATCAGTCATTATCCCCGAATCAATTTTCAATACGTCTAATTTAATTTTAAACATCTCCCTTCTATATTATTAGTATCGGATAATATTTTAAAAATTTAACACTTTTTCTAATCTCCTTAAATATACTACTTGGTAATCAAATCTCCGCGATCCTTAGAAATTAAATAAACGTCAATCCCTTCTTTTAGATCAGGACGACGCTGGATTACGTAATCATATGTGTACGCTCCATCAATAATTCGTTGTGCAAGGTAAGCAGCCATATCACATTCCTCCCAATAGTAAATCGTCTAATGCTTGTTGCATTAATTCAATTCGATTTTTTAGTTCTTGGTTTTCCTGTTCCATTAGTTGCAGTTTTTCTTCCGGCGTTAGTGGTCTGTCAACGTATTCAATAAAAAACTCATCGTTAGTTGGATTGTAATACATCTTCGACATTTTTCCGACTCTGTATTCTGAAACGGGTAAATCTTGTTCCGTTTTGTTAGTTATCATTTCGTTTTCTTTTAACGGCTCATTTTCGTCAAACTCAAAAAATATTGCTCCGACTTCATATTTTTGTGGATTAACTTCTTTATAAATGAACTTTAACATGTTAAACACCCCTTATCCTTTTATTTTAAAATAGATATTTGACCTTTTTAGAAAACCAATCATCGGTACAACAATGTTATATCCATTTAAACAATAATTTTGACCTTCGGTGAATCGAACCGAACCCCCAAAATCCCCCAGTGTAAATAACGTTCCAGATAAGTCAGGTTTTACTGCGGTTAATGCACCACTGACGTTTGTTACAATAGCATTTTCTTTTGGAATATACTCAGAACCATTTACATATTGTCCACCACAATAAAATTTATATAAAGCATTGACAGTAGAGTTATGCGCAGCGTTTTGTATTTGAGTAAGGTCGTAAGCTACTAAATAGTTAGCATCCCAACCATAGGAAAAATATTGAATATTGCCAACTCTGACATTTTTAACACCGTTACCGAAAAACGTGCTTGCTTGCCCTATATTCGGGTTAAGGTAAATCAACTTCCATGTTAATCCATCATTAAGATTAAATAAATAAAATCTTCCTGCCTGTGCATTATTTCCTGCCATAAACCAATTTTCATCCGGCGTTATTCCCCAAAATGTATTATTTAAATCAACCGATACAGGAAAAGCAAACCGCTTTTTCTCCGCTCCGGTATTAGCATCATAAATCCTCAATTGGTTATCTTTTGTATAAATAATATCTCCGTTTTGTTTTTGGCTTAATGTGGAAATTATAGTTCCTCCGATACTTTCTGTTTGTTCCCATCGTATCGTTCCGTCTAAATTTAAAACAAACATTCTATAACCTGTACTATTAATTATCGCCCAACCGCTTTTATCTGCTAAACACATAACTTGATATATTGATCTGTTGAAATTTGTCATTGATACAACTGTTCCTGTATTTGGATCAACTTTTATTACACGTCGGTTTGTCATATCTATACCATATAAATACCCATCATTCGCTTTTATCCATGCAGCAGAAGTGATAGATGAGAGAGTAACAATAGTAGAAACAATTGGGGATACCACCCCATCTAAATTCGTATATCTAATATAAGAATTTTTTCGATATTTACCGCCCCCAAATCCCCCGCCATGCGCCCTAATATCAATCAACGGCATTATTGCTTCACCTCACTGATTAACTCACCGTCTGCGTCATAAGTAAGTATGAATGTATCTGTTTTCAACACTGTTGTACCGTCGGTGTCATAATAAGTAATTGTCCGCGTTGTATATTGCGGACTTGTGCCACTACTGAGTTCAGAACGAGCAAACAGCGTCCCATCGGCTCGTTTGTATTCAACAATGGTAAAAATGCCGTTGCTATCTTTTCCGCTTTTGTATACGTTAAAAATGCTTAAATTACGTTGCATAGGTTCAGGCGCGCTATCCGTATATGCTTTTGCGTTTGCTTCTGCTTGATTCGCTTTTTGTTGAGCTCCAGAAGGAGTTTCAAAACCACTATTTTGAACATTCGCAAACCAATCTTCCCATTCTCGTTGGAACTCGGCAGTTTTTGAGTTGTACCATGCTTGGAATTGGTTGAATATCTCCGTTGTGTCAGCTTGAATAAGTGAATTCACAAGACCGCACACGTTTGTATCGAGTCGTTCATCAGTCACTTGGAAACCTTCGATGAACGATTTCCCTGCGATGACTCTCACTTGTGCAAGCGAGAGTTCGTATACGTTGTCGTTTCTCGTGAGTGCAGGCGGTGTCGGTGTTGCGCTTGGTGTTCCCTTCAATACAACCGCTTCAATAGAACGTTTTTCTAAGCTTTTATCAAGACGTAGCACAACGCGGTCAATACAGTCGTACGTCGGATCGGCTGTATCAAGTGTGAGCGTATGACCGCCATAAACTTTATACATGTACCCTTGAATCCAAGCATAACCATCAGCAATGTTGACATTCATATTTGTGCCATCGGCTGTGACTTGCAAGTTTGTACCACCATTGAAAATACCGTCTGTCAACACTCGTCTGAAATACTCCGCAAATTCATCCGCTGTGTATTCACGCGGATCTTCAGCTGTCGAATCGAAAAAACAGCTTTTTTCAGGCATTGTATCACCCCTATACGCTTAAATATCTATTTCTATACGAAACGATGACTCGTGATTTTGTGGCATCACTGTCCGAACCGTATTCGATAAGGTATTCGATAAGGTTCTCGCCAGGAACGAGTTGCCAAAATGTGCTCTCCAAGTCAATCCAGTTAAACACGTTTGTTGTCGTGCCATCAGCGTTTTCAATGACAACACTTTTGTTTCCAAATTCCGTAGAAATAACAAGTTTATCCTGTTCCCCTAGAGAACGGCTTACACGCACAAACTCCCCTGTTGTTCGGTTCCATACAACCGGATTGGTTGCAGGACCATAGAACTCAATCGTGACAGGCGTTGAAACATCTCCTTTGTTGTGCAGAATCTTTTTAAACCCACGTTGAGCAAACTTGGTTCCGAGTCGCAACGGAAAAGACAACCCTCCCAGGATATACGACATTTTTTCACTCGTACTAAATTCATCGAGCCAAAACGGTTCAGGGCAAAGAAGATTCACCAGCGCTTTTTGAAGTTTTGGCAAGCGATTTTCTTTTCCGCTTGGAAAAGCTGGAACGTTATCCGGAATAGCTTCGATTTCACGAACAATTCCATTATCTTCGTAACGAAGCTTTCCAGGACCAAGTTTCGGGTTGAATACAGAAGCGAGGTATTGACGCTGTTGCAGCAATGTCGTGGTATCCCTTGTAAGAATGGCGATTTCTATTGAAATGGCTCGCTCTTGCAAAACTGAATCAATATATGTGCTTCCATCTTGAAACGGAGCCTTCTGCATTTGAATATCAGCGTCCACATCACCCAACCCGTCAATGGATTGTAAAATAAAAGGAGCTGAATTTTTCAGCTCCACTGATTGCCCTCTAGCATTTGTGAAAATGATACATTGCATGTCACCACCCCAATTCCATCGCTAACTGACGGCTTACTTGAAGATGTTTTCTTGCTGTTTCCGAAGGTGATAATGGTTTCGGACTGTTAATCGTTAAATATTGATTAACAGAAGGTCTTTGGGCGTTTATATTTAGCAATGATTTTTCCAAAAGTAATAAAAGTCTATCTAATTTATTTTCTAAATTCGGCGATTCAATTTGATTTTTTACAACCAACACATCGCTGTTCATCCGTATTTCATTGGCCGCACTACTTATAGTGAATGCCATTTTGTTTATTCTGTCCGCGAGTCCGTCCGAAATAGACGAAACATCCGGTATAGCAGCAAGCGCCAATTGCTTTGCAGTTGCCATGACGCTTCCAATATTTTCTTCCATACCTTCTATGATACCAGCAGGAATCCAACGCCCTACTTCGTCTTTCATTCTTTGTGAAGGCGACTTAATTTTGAGCGTGGTTTTCATCGTACTTTCGACGATATTGGCGATTTCCTTTGCCTTTTGCTGTAGAGGTCCAATCATAGAGTTCAAACCCTGAATCAAGCCTTGCATCAAATTTTTTCCGATTTCAGCCATGCTTGCTACCATGAGGTTGAGTTCGGTTTTGGTTCCTTCCGTGATTTCCTTCACTTTCGTTATCCACTCATTTTTGTGTTGCTCCAACTCGGCATTCGCCTGTGCGCGTAGCTCAGCAATTTTGTTTGTGTATTCAATCTTCACTTGCTCAAGCTCAATACTTGCAGTATAGCGTAACTGTTGAATCTTCAACTGTGTCTGTTGGCGCATTCCCTCGAGTTCGTTGACCGCTTGCGCTTTTGCCAACGCATTTTTCTCACGCCATAACTGAACGTATTGTTGCAATTCTTCATCAGAAAGAGAATTCAATGCTGAAATTTCGTCGACAGCTCTCGGACCCATATCCCGGAGCTCTTGAAGAAGTCCTTCATCAATCCCGCGCGCTGCAAGAACAGAAATATTGGATTGCCAATCTTTGAACGCATTGACTTGATTGGAGAGATTTTTGAGCAATCCTTGGCCGCTCACGCCGATTTTTCGTTTAAATTCATCAAAAAGCCCTGCAAAGCTATACAGGGATTTCGTGCGGTCTTCAATTGCTTTCGTGTATTCCTCTGTCAGTTTTCGCTCTTCTTCTGCAAGACGGTCGTTGATTTCTTTTACTTTCCGCTCATATTCTTCCTTGGCTTTTATTTCATCTTGATACAATCGCTCGTTAATTTCTTTGACCTTTTGAGCGTATTCATTGTTTAGCGCCGTCAATTTGTCGTGAATCTCTTTTTTTACACGGTAAATTTCCCGTTCATAATATTCTCGTTCCTCAGAGCCTTTTTTGTATTTTTGAATGTAGTTTTCATAGAGTGCAAGCTCTTCTTTGAGAGAAAGGTCGTTGTAGTATTTTCGCTTCTCAACATAAGCCTTTTCTTTCTCAAATTGTTGCTTGAGAAGTTCATTTTTCACACGGACAATCTCTTTTTCTATTTCAATCCGCTCTTTAGATCCTTCTTTGTACTTTTTCGCAAGAGCTTGCCACATCTTCAATTCCTGATCTAGAGACAGCAGACCGAGATCGCGCTTATCCTTAGCATCCTCGAATTGTTTTTTAGTGATAGCCGCTTGTTCCTTTGCTCGCTGATCTTGGACTTTCTTAATCTCCAACTGTACTTTCCTTACTTGCTCTGGAAACTTAGCGTATTCCTTCTGGATTCTTCGAAGCTCTGTAATGTACTGAGAAGAACTGATTTTTCCGAGTTTGAAATTCGTCTGCGCTTTTTCAAAAGACTCATTGAACTCTTTTTTTACTGTATCCGCCATCTTTTTCGCAGCGCTTGTAGCCGTTTTAGTATTCTTTGTGATTCCAATTGCAAAACCATCCGTATAGTTCTTTCCTTCTTTCTCAGTTTCTTTTGATGGCGAATGCGAATCGATGGCTTTTTTCAACGCAGAAAGCGCAGCTTTACCGAGATTCCATGCTGCACTCCAGACACTTCCATTTTTTGATAAGATCGCATTTATAAATCCGGAGACAAATCCCTCACCAGCATCTCTTCCATCATGGCTCTTGAGCCCCTTTTCCGCTGCACTTGACACACTGCTACCGGCGGATTGAGCATTTCCCCTTTGTGAAGACAAACCACTTGCAAAAGTCGATCCTGCTTTCTTTCCGCCACCGCCGTCTGTCGTACTTCCCAGTATGCTTGAAACAAGTGAGCTTAAGGTTTTTGCAATAGATCTATTACTACCTTCTGTTGATTTCAAGCCTTGTCCATGTTTTGTTCCTTTATCTGTACCATGTTTTTGAGCATCGCCTTTGCCTTGTGCCAATCCTTCATCAGTCGATTTAGATACATTTGCTCCTGCAACTTTATTTGCACCAGCTGTGCTTTCTACTCCTTTCTTGTGATTGTCGCCCTTATCCTTACCGTGTTTCTGCGCATCTGGTTTGTTTTTCGATAAACCTTCATCAGTGCCCTTTGAAACTTTCTCACCAGATTTTTTATTGTCGGCAACTGTGCTTTCTACGCCTTTTTTGTGTGATTCTCCTTTATCTTTACCTGCTTTTTCTGCTTCTTTGTTGCCTTTTTTCATTTCTGCCAACGTTTTGTTGACTATTTCAGAAGCTGTCTTTTGGGCTTGTTCTTTCTGCACGCCCATTGCCTCTAAAAAGGCTTGTAAATCTTTTTGGTACTGTCCTTTGGTTTTTTCGGAGAAATCGGACATCTTCTTGAGAACTTCTTCAGTATGAGCTTTCCAACGTTCGATATATTCTTTATCTGACTCTTCTACTTGAACGATAAAACCGTTCATGTCCGTTAAAAATTTCTTTTGCCGTTCGAAGATTTTCCCGGTTGCAATGTCGATGATCTTGCCGCGCTGATCAAGATGAGAAGCAAGGCTGGCCAACGCCTGTTCACGTTCTTGAGCCGCTTTTGCTAACATCTCATTTGTACGGGACTCTACTCCAAGCATCAGCTGATCGTATTGTTGCTGTGATATTCTTCCTTGTGCCAAAGCTTGTTCAAAGACCTTTTGTTTCTCGGAATACCACTTGTTAGCTGCTTCAACAGATTTCTTATAAGTTTCATTGATACGTTTTACATAACCTTCTGCCTCATCAAAAAGAATCTTTCCTTGCTTATCTATGATAGATTTTTGAATTGCTTGGAGCTCGTTTTGTGACTGTGCGAATTCTCTGGCTCCGCCCTCCATCACTTTGAGCGCTTCCTGATATTTCGCCGCAAATTCAGCTGGCATTTTGGAAAGATCATTATTGTATTTCTCGTGAGCCTCTTTTAGGGTGTCTAGTGCCTTTTTGTATGCAGCGATGTCTTTATCAAAACTTTTAATGATCTCATTCGTCATTTCCTGTGCTTTCTTTTTCCCTGCATCGCCAGCGATTCCGTAAACATCATTGACCGCATTAACGAGTTTTTCTTTTTGCGTTTGCAGAGCCGCAATGACTTGATCCGCCATTTTTGAGAATGCGTCAACAACCTCTTTTGAAGTTGCTCTCGCTTTCTCGCCGGACATCGTTTGCAGTTCAATCATTTTGAGCTTTGCGCCCTCGTATAGATCGGTGTAGCTTTGAACAGCTTTTTTTGTTCCGGCGCTCAAGCCCTCTCCATAACGAATAGCCTGTCTTTCGGCCTCTTCTTGTTTCTTCCGCAACTGTTCCGTCTTTTCATGTGCAGCAAAAAGTCCAAGCCCTAAAGTTCCAAGCGCAGCTGTCACGCCTACAATAGCAAGACCGATTGGACCGGAAAACGCCATCAGTGCCCCAACAGCTGCAGTCAAGGTTCCAACGACTCCAACAACTCCCATAATGGCCACACTGAGTGCCCCTGTTTTCGCGATAATCTGTTGGGTATCGGAATCAAGAGAGTTCCATTTTTCGAGAAGTCGGGTAACAGAGTTAGCTGCCCCTTCAAGTGCTGGTGTGAGGGCATCTGTCAATTTGATTTTAGCCGTTTCAAGAGCACCATTCATATTTTCTACAGCACCAGCTAAGTTATCTTTTATCGCGCTTGCCGCTTTTTGTGAGGCCCCGTCAGATTCCCGTAAGGCTTGTGTTAACTCTGCGATTTGTTGTGGCCCTGCATCAACCAAGTTTAAGAATCCCGTCATTGCTTCCGTACCAAATATGGTTTGGAAAGCATTCATTTTCTGTTCTTGAGTGAGTTTTTTTGTAGAATCCCTTAGTACCCTAATTACTCGGTCTAAAGACAGCATGTTGCCGTGAGCATCTTTTATGTTGATGCCCAATTTTTGCATGACCTCACTGCCTTCTTTAGTTGGGGCAATTAATCTTGTTAAGCCCATGCGAAGCGTGGTGCCAATCTGTTCAGCTGCCATCCCACGATCTCGCATAACCGCGGTTGCTGCGGCCAATTCTTCGACAGACATTCCTAACCGTTTCGCAATAGGCGCAGCATATTTAAAGGAATAACCCATGTCTAAAATGGATGCATTCGAACGATTTGCGGCCATCGCAAACACATCAGCAATATGAGCTGACTTGGAAGCTTCTAGACCAAATCCACGAATGGCGGCGGCCATAATTTCAGAAACAGTGGCCATATCTTCGCCGCTTGCCTCGGCTGTAGCAATTACACCAGGCATGGCAGCGATGATTTCATTGACTTTGAAACCAGATACTGCTAATTGTTCTTGAGCTTGTGCCACTTCGGTAGCTGATTTGGTTGTTTTGGCCCCAAGATCTAAAGCTTGGTCCTTCAACTGCTGAATCTGTTCCGCAGTAGCATCACTGACCGCCCCTACTCGGCTCACCTGCTTGCCAAATTCCATTCCAACAGAAACAGCATCTTTCATGGCATACGACAAGGTTGCAAAGCCGGCGCCAGCAGTAATAGCAACAGAACCGCCAATATGTTGCATTTTGTTGCCAATGGTATCCATGTTAGAAGTGAATTTTCCCCAAACAGTGCGTTGTTTGGCCACTTCCTTTTCCATCTGGTTGAGTTTTTGAGTAGTCTGCGTGAGCTCATTCTGTAGAGCATTCAGCTCAGCTTTCGCCTCATCTAATCGAATAGCCAGTTGCTTTGTTTCATTGGCGTCTTGTCCTTTGGCTTGTGCAACTCTTCTATATTCATCTTCCAGCCGGCTCACTACTTGTTGTTGCAACTCAATCTTTTGATTGAGAGACTGAATTTGCAACCCAGCTTGCTTCAATTCGTTTCCGAAATTTTCAGCAGCACTGGACGCCACTTTAAACTCTGCATCAACCTTCTGCATAGCTAAAGACAGGGATTTTATGTCGTTCTCGAACTGGTTGATGCTCTGGTTTTCTTTGAACTGATTGAGCTTTTGATTGGTCTGCGTTAGTTCGTTTTGCATTTTGTTTAGCTCGGCGGTAGCATAGTTTAACCGTCTTGCTAAATTTTGAGTTTCAGTGGCGTCCTGTCCTTTTTTTGTAGCTGCGTCTTCGTATGCCTTTTTTAACTGATCGACTTTTTGCTTTTGGAGTTCAATTTGTTTCGTTAAATACTGAATTTTAGCTTCCGACTGTTTGAGAGCATCACCCCAAACTCCCACACTCGTCCGAGTTGCCTCAAATTCGGATTTCACTATTCTCATCTGCTTGGCGAGAGCGTTCATCTCGCTGTTGAATTCTTTAGAGTTCGAATACAGCCTCACTCGTATGTCTTTTGCCATCCCGTCTCACCTCCCCTAGCCAAGCACTTGATCGATGTAAACCACTTCATCTTTTTTCACTTCCTGTTTTCTGCGCGCTAAAAGTTGCAAATGATAGACAATATCCATGTTATCGATTTGATTTTGTGTGAAGCCGATCTCCAACAATGCGTTATACATGTCGAGAACGGCTTCACGCAAAGTTAGTTTTTTACTTCTTTACTTTCTTCATCTTGTACTAACAGCGCACTAGCTTGTTCAATGTTGCCAATGACATAGTTCACGACCGCAAAGATTGTTTTAATGATCATTCTCGCATCCAGACCTTCTTCCAGCTGATTTACATCAAATTTATTGCCGAAAACATCGCAAACAAATTGAAGGTATTTGTCGAGATCAAATTTTTTGTTATCGGCGGATTCAATTTCTTCTGCAATTTCAGATGCTTGTCTAAACAGTTTCCCGGAGATAAAGGCTGGCGTTACAAAACGTTTGTCTTTTCCGTCTAGCTTTAAAGTGATGGATAATGATTTCATTTGTTTCATCCTCCTTCGAATTTAAAAATTAAAAAAGAGAGAGATGAAAACATCTCCCTCTTACGCTCCTTGATTTAATACAGCGCCTTCATACACCACTTGATCAAACCATTTATTACCTTGCGTGAATTCGGTTCCATCTTCTGCTTGTGCTTTCCAGCGCCCATTGTATTGCAAAGACATAAATTTCAACTTCAATTTTGCCGTTTGTGGAGCCGGTTTTCCTTCTTCCGTTTTACCCTCAATCGGTAGTAGCTCTGGTTTTCCTTTTAAAAGCCAGTAATAGCGATATCCACCGGTTGATACTTTCGCTCGGAACCCAAGAGCTAACTCCATCGTTTCATCATGAATGCTGGCGAACTGAACACCGTTCTCGACTGTATGACCAAAGAGCTTCTGCAGAATGTCAAGTGGAAGATCTGTTGCTTCCATCTCCACATCGATATCCCCGATAGTATTTAATACCGCGTAAGCACTGTTGTCGGCATACACAGTTTCACTTTCAGTCTTTGGATCTACTTTGATACTCACCGCACCTGGTACGGCTTCCGGAGTCGCATATTGAACCCCAGTCGAATCATCTCTGATTAATTCAGTGATATGAAACATATCAAGACCGCTAATGATTTTACCCATGTTCAACACTCCTATCTAAAAATTTTTTGGTATCGCATCGCTTTATGGTACACACTTACATCTTCTTCATACAGATCGACTGAACTGTATCTCGAATACCCTAAAGACTTCATCACCTTATCGACTTCTTTTGCAATCGGCGTTTCTTTTGAGACGGTTGATTCGTTTGTAAAAATACTGATCTGAAATCGTACTTCTGACGTGATTGCTTGGTTATCTGCAAACGAATCGTCAGCATTATTGATTTCTGTATACACGATCCTTGGAAAAGCGTTGACATCTTTCGCTTTTCGATTGTGGAATCCTCCTGTGCAAAGTGAAACTAAGGCTTGATTCGCCTTTAGACCCGCTAATAATTCTGATTTTGCGTCAAAACTCATGGGGATACCCCCTTTAAGCCTTATCAATCATATCCATATACACCTTTTCCATTGCATCCAAAGCCTCTGCTTCACCTTCATCAGCGCCCTTCTCTATGAAGGGATACGGAGGCATTTTGGACGTACCGTATTCCAAAAATTTCGCTCTCCAATCAACCTTTTTATTAGGTCCAACTTCTACAAATTTTCCTTCATCGGTTTCTTTTGGTCTGGAAACGGTGATATTGTCTTGGATATGAGGTTGGTCCTTGCCGCTACGATTGACGTTCTCACGCTGATACTTAGCGATGATTTCTCCGCCCACTTTCAAAGCTTGGTTATCCACCTTGTCTATGTCACCAGCAAGTTTCTCAAAAAACTGCTCCAATTCATCTATTCCATCAAATTCAAAGTTAGCCATTGATACCAACCTCATCGCATATTATTTCAATGTATGACTTTGAATTTTTCGCATAATTAAAGTCCAGGACGTTAAAAATACGGCCATCGCATATAGCTCGCATATCATGCCTCAACTGCTTATTTTCTCGAATGGTGATCTTCCTAGGGGCTCGGATGCCAAGAGCTCCTGCGATCGTAACTTCTGGATTTCTCATGCTGCTGACCCCTTCAATCGCTCCCCACACCGTGAATGCATCCTCATATCCTTCAACCCAGTTGCCTTCGTTGTCTTGAACCTTGGTTTTTCTTTGGAAAGTGATGCGTTTATTCAGTTTCCCGACCGTCATCGACATTCTTACCCTTACCTTTTTTAGTTGTAGTCTGTTTTATCTCATCGCCAAGAAATCCTTTTTGCTGCAATTCTTCTGCGCGCTCTGCATCATTCGTGAAATACATCGAACCTTTCGGATAATACTCTTTTGTAAACTTATCGATAAAATCATTTATGACCGGGTACTGTTTCATGATGTATCACCTCCGTAGGCTTTTAATTTGAGAATAATTGTTGTTAATGATCGTTTTAATGCATCGATATTCATAGACTTGTCGTACTTGTCGTAATCCAATAGAACTTGGATAGCTACTGCTTTCTGATAGAGAGGATAAAGAGAATTTCCCTCTTCTATTTCTGGTACGCCAGAACTCTGCAATTCAACTTTAGCAGCGTCAATAAGAAGAGTGAGGTACGATTCGTCCTCACTCTCATCAATACGCGCATATTGCTTCACAAACTCCATTAACGAAAGGTTTGACATTGTTTCCCCCTCAATCTATTAAGCTTGAGGCGCCACTTTCGCGATTCGGAAAGCCGATTTTAGCTTGATTTGATGATCAAACCAAGCTGTTACCACGAATTGTTCGATACCCGTTTTTACATCTTTATCGCGTTCATATAGCGCCGTTAAATCATAGTTGAAGTGAGAATAAGAAAAATCACCAACGATTGGATAAACGGCAGAATCACAGAATACCACTGGTTTTCCTAAAATTTGTTCCGGTTGTGCCGTATACAGCGTTGCATTTCCATTAGCAAGAGTTTCGATAATATCAGAATAGTCTTGATAGCGCATCACAATTTTGGCATTTTCACGATAGTCTTCATGTAAATCGGCAATTGCGTTCTTAATAGCCTTGTATAAATTTTCTCCAGTTATTTCCTTGATGCCGGAAGCATAGAAAGACATGTGCTCTTCTCCAGCTTTCGGAGTTGTCGCAAACGCGACTTTTTTCTCTTTCGCAGCCACACCGGATTGAAGCGCACGCTCTACATACGTCACAAGATTTGCATCAGAACCATGGATAACAGTCTCCGAAATTCCAGCAAAAACCTTGAATTTATAGCGTCCGAATGTGACAACATCGCCTGTTTGTTCTAATTCTTTTGCTGTTTCAGTATCATTAATGAAGTTGTCATCATCTAAAGAAAAATCTAATTTCGGAATTTCCAGGTTCGTAATCTGCGTTACAGTTGAAAGTTCACGCAACGGATTTTTCACAAATGGTTCTGTTAAGATTTCTGTAGAAAGAGTTTTTGGCAAGAATTTTTCACCGCCGGTAGAGTTACGATCACCAAGAGCTGCGAGAACATCAGCAGGAACTGGTTTTCCCTGCATCGTAGCACGAATCAATTCAGCTTTTGCTTTAATGATACGTTCTTTTGGATCGTCTGCGGAATTTAGATCATTTTTCGCTTCAAATTTTGCTTTTTGCTCTGCTTCTAATGCGTCATGTTGCTGTTTAATGACATCGAAACGCATTTTTAAATCGTCACGAGACTTAAATCGTCACGAGACTTTTGCAACGCTTGAATTTCTTCCATTGTGGCATTCGGATCAATCGCTTTTTCTGCTAACTGATTTTCAACCTTTTGAAGCTGTTGGCCAATCGTAGCCAGATTTTGTTTCAATTCGTAAAGTGTTTTCATCTCATCATTCCTCCTAAAATAGTGTTGATATAAGCTAAATTTGCCTTTGATTCTTCCGCAATTTGCCGTCTTTTTGCCATTTCTTCGGCTGACATGACCGTTTTTTGTTGGTTTTTTTCCTGATTTTTCAGCTGTTTTGGTACGTTTTTGTACCTGTTGAACCATTCATCGCTGATCGACGCGACCGCCTGGCTCGCTTCGAGAACGACGTCGCACAAACCATATTCATATGCCTCGTCAGCTGAAAGCCACGTTTCAGCATCAAGCATCTCTTGAAGCTTCTCGTCATTCAGCTTGTCGCCCGCTTTTTGCAGGTATGTTTGCTTGACGGATTGGCCGATTCTATCCAAATCATCGGCTACTTTCCTCAATTCAGCAGCATTTCCCCATGTAAAAGTCCATGGATTATGGATCATAAGCATTGAATTTTTGTACATATAAATAGTGTCACCAGCCATAGCGATGACACTTGCGATAGACGCAGCCAAAGCATCCACGTAGACATTTATTTTTGCTTTATGTCTTTTTAACATGTTATGGATGGCAATCCCTTCAAATACGCTGCCTCCAGGCGAGTTAATATAAAGATTAATGGTATCAACGTCACCCACTGCATCTAATTCTTTTTTGAAGCTAGCAGCAGAAGTATCTGTTTCATCCCATTGATAGCTAACAATATTACCATAAATAAAAATGTCCGCTGAATTATCACTATCAGCAGACATCTTTATTTCCCAGTATTTATTTTTTTGTACCGTTCCCATTTTATTCATCACCACCTTTCATTGACGGTATATTAGTTATTGGAATTACTAGTCTTGGAAGCTTACTAAAATGTTTTATAAAAGTGATTGCATTCTTATTTTGCCACCAATAACCACATAGAAAAACGATTGAATCAATAAAATTTAAACCATCCATGCTATATACGCTGTTAGATATTGTTCTAATACGCCTTTTCGTCTTCACATGTTCTCTAATACGTTCCTCGTAAAGCTTCGCGCTTTTTAAATTTCCTGAAATGATGAATATATCAGATTCAGGGTTATCATCGAGCGCTCCTTTAACTTTCGTCAAATCAAAACAATCAATCTTGCCCACCTCCCACACCTCCTTTCGATGATGAAGAAGATTTTCTTTGCCTTGGATCCATACTCATCGGATACAAATCACCACTAATCCATAATTTGTCACCTTCTGGTTCTGGCGGTAAATCCTCAAGCTGTCGCACCTCGTTTGGTTTCATCCAACCAGAACGAATCGCCTTGGTGTAGTAATCGGATTGTGCAGCTGTATCACCTCGTAACAAGGCATTTACGTTGAATTTAAAGTAAAAACCAGCCTGTCTTTCGGCTGGTGTAAGCAATTTTCTATTAAATTCTTGCTCATATTGGCGGACAATGGGCATTAATGTAAGCTGAACAAACTCTCTCATCATCTGTTCCATGCTGGAGTAGCTTTGTCCTTCACTGTCATTCAGCATGTGAACTGGAACGTTAAACACATTTGCTACCCGGGAACGGGTAATTCGCTCTGACGTAAAAATATCAGCTGCAATAAACTTTCTTTCAATCGGATCGATTTCTACACCCGGTTCTTGAAACAAAATCCCGCCATTATCCTGATAAAAACGCTTAAAATCTTCAATTATTTGTTTTCGTTTTTCGGTATCCACATTAGCCTGATACTTTAAAATAAACGAATGAGGAGCCCCTTGCATCTCCTTCAAGCTGAACTCACGAACCGCTTTGTCAAAATCGGTTGTGTTTGTCAACACTTTCAATGGATTAATCCCTTTTAGTCCGCCAGCCCCGACAATATGCTTGAAATGTAGCATATCAAGGTTATGAAAGTAGTACGTACCGTTGTTTCCAACCACTTGATACCATAATTCGCCGCTTTCCGTTTCGATGACAGGTTCCACATAGGCCGGGTCTAATGGTGTAATTCGCGCTACCTGTCCACGGATATCACGTTCAATTAGGGCATAAGAGTTTCCGGTTTGATTCCTTATGGTTTCTAATAGCCGAATAAATTCAAACGATGTCATATTCGGATTGGGCGAGTTGATCAGAACATCCGCTGCCTGGTTGGTGGCTAAATCGTAATTTTTATACAGCTTTAACGGCAATGCAGCCAGACTGTTCGACAACCGGGTAATTACACTGAAAATCGTCTCATTGGTAGCCAAAGTTGAATTATCGATACCCCAAAATGTACGGCCAAACCAACGAGAAAAGTCAGATGAAGATGTGTAATTTTTCCATGCTGTTACGGCTGACTTAACTGCAAATTTTAATCGGCTGTACCATTTCAATTTATCACCACCTTTCCTGTTTTATTTGAGCAAGTCACTTAGCGATAGAACACTGATATTTCCATCTCCTTTAGGCGCAGTCATTCTCTTCATGACTTCTGTGTGAGCATTTAGAAACGCAATAAATCCATCTATTTTACGGTAACGGTTCTGTTTCGTCGGCAGCCAGTTTCCATTCCGGTCTTGTATAAGCTTCACGTTATTTAGATACCAACGGAATAGACGATTTTGGTTGTAAATAACCTTTCCGTCTAGTAACAATTCCTTAATATCTTTCATCGCTGGGCTTAAAGTAATGGCTCCTTGACGAACAACTTGTGTTAGAAATCCATAGTTTTTTAGATCTTCTACTAACCGAAACGCATTGGCAGGGTCAAATGTGATAAGGTTGATATTAAATCGCTCCGATTGCTTTACAAACCAATCAAACACATGTTTATAATCGACATAATCACCCGGACAGATGGTAAGCAATCCTTGTTTCTCCCATTCTCGAAAAGGAAGCTTTTCATTATTGAGTTTTACCTTTTTCTCCGGAATGAACGAGTGAGAAAGTACAAAAACCCGCCCGTCATCAAGAGGAAACTCTAAACAAGAGCTTGTGAAATCCTCTGTTTGTGAAAGGTCAAATCCTCCTACACATGAACGACCTTCTAAAGCATTAATGTCTATTATCCCGTCGTTCTTTTTGATGATTTCATAGTCAACAAACGACTGTTCATCTGAACGTACAAAAATATTTAGTCGTTTCGTAATAAAATCATTACGTTCAGCTGGGATATGCTTTCGAGTATTCCACTCTTCGATAAGCGTATCCAAGTCGAGAGTAACTCCAATATTCGGATTCGCTTTAATCCAATTTTTCGGATCTTCAATATCATCGCCTTCATCAACCTCTGCAATAAAATAAAAAGAGCGTTCATCTTCAATGACGCCCTCGAGTACATCTGTTGCTTTGCTGTAATAATCAACTAACGGTCCGTCGAGTTGATAACCAGCCGTAGTGATATAGAGTATTAACGGTTGTTTACGTGCTCCGGTTGAGTTTTTTATCACGTTGATCAATTTATAGTCTTTGCACTCATGAATTTCATCAAAAATAGCAAGGTGAGCATTCAAACCGTCTAGTTTCTCGCTATCGGATGCCTGCGGTTCGATCTTAGAAAAAGTCTTATCATAGTGAATAGCATCTCGAAGCACTCGGAAATGTTTGGACAATAAATGAGACGACCAAATCATTTTCTGGCATTCTTCGAAAATTACTCTTGCTTGTTTCATGCTGTTAGCCAGAAGATAGACGTCTGCTCCTTTTTCTCCATCTTTCGAACACCCGTAATTCGCTAATCCGGATACCATCGTTGATTTTCCGTTTTTTCTCCCAACAAACACAAGACCTTCTTTAAAACGACGAAGACCCGTATCTTTGTGGACCCAACCGTACAAGGAACCAATAATAAAATGCTGCCATGCTTGTGCGACCAGGCTTTGAAAAATTCCTTTTGATGGACGACAAAATGTTTCAATGAATTTAATCGGGCGATGACCTTTTTCTTCGTCAAATATCCAAGGGAATTCTTTCGTGCCTTGTCGTTTTAAATCATTCAGATGCCGTTTGCAAGCTAACTTTACTTTTTTACTTGCAATAATCTTCCCTTTCACCACTTGTTCAGCGTACCAAGTGGTTAGCAGCTTATCTGATGGCTTCGTCAATATGACATTAGAATTTTTCAAAATCATCCACTTCCACCACCTCCGTTACCTTCTTCTCGGAGGCTGGCGTCAATTTCAGCTCGGCTTGGAGCTTCCGTTGCTGTTCAACGATCTTCAGGATCTTGTCAACCGACTTGTTTTCCCGAAACATCTCCTGTGAACCGTTTTTGAAGAGCTCCATAACGCCGCGTTGCTTGATATCCTCCATATGCTCCTGCTTCAGTTGCTCCAGAAGAACCATATTGTCCACGATCATGAGTGTCCGGTCGTTGAGATTGTTCTCCTTCTCCAGTTCTTGAATGAGAATTTGAAACAGCTTCTTTGCCTCTTTATTCTTGATGATCTTCTTTGGTTTAATGGTCTTCATGCTCATCTCACCGCCTCCCTCCCTGTTTTGTACCCCCCTCGCATATGGAGTTTGGCCGCGCTCGAAACGAAGGGCCGCGGCCGGTCTGGAGCCCCTTTGTCCCCACTTTTTGGGGTAGGGGGGATATCTCAATAAACTTCTGGATTGTTCGGCTTTGAATGTATCACCCTGATTTTATTGCTTATTTGCTTCTCCTTTTTACCTGCTGCCTTCTGTCCCTTCTCTGGATGCTCCTCATTGTGACAAGCATTACACAAGCTCTCCAAGTTTTCCGGATCCAATGCTTTCGTCGGATTGTCTTGGAGATGCTCTTTATGGTGAACAACATCAGCTGCCTGAATGATTCCTTTCCTCAAGCAACGCTGACATAGATAGTTATCCCGTTTTAGTACATACTCCCTACACTTACGCTAGGCTGAACTGTTGTAGAATTTCTTTGCTTCTCTATTGCGTTTGTATTTGTCGTAATATTGCTGTTGATTCATCGTCTTCTACACCATATGGAATCATTTGAATTCAGCTTAAACAAATGCTTCAGCTTTGTTTTGAATCTTTGAATAAGCGTTCTCCGGCCACAACCTGATGGAATCCCTAAACATGTGAAGTCCTTTGCTTGTGATAGATCAAAGCCGCAGATATAATTAATCGTGGCTCGTTCAGATTCTTTAAATGGATTGCTTAGCTTAATTGCCTTACAAACCGGTGAACCATTTTCATAATCTCCATACTCAATTTCAATATTAGGCAGTCCAAAATGTTTGTCGTCTTTCGTATGCCAGTCAAACAATACTCTGACCTTACCTTTGATTTCCTCACCTTTATAAAACACACGTGGCACACTTCCGTACTCATCTAATTCAATTACGAGTAATTTATCTTTCATTCTTACACGCCTCCTGTGGACCTACTTCTAAGCGATAACCAGGTCCACCTTCTTCAAAAGATACTTCAATTAATTTGAAGTTATATTTCTCACACGCTTCTTTTACCACAAGCCTTTTCTCTTGTAATTCATTTTCTTTGTGTCTCAACGTTTCTTTTAAACGATATATTTCACCTTCTAGTTTGGGAATTTCCTGCTCTGCTATGTCCCTTATGCACGCAAAAACTGTTTTCTCAAGCGCTCCTAACGTACGTTCATTCATTTCATTTTTCTTCATAGACCCCACTCCTTTTTTTATTCTTGTTCTCCCCAAATAAAAAAGCACCCTAATTGGATGCTTCATATTGTTCCCGTAATCGATTCATTTCTTGTTTGTTCTGCTCGACTAATCCATCTATGCGACGAATGATTTGTTTTACCTTTATCTGATTCGGAGTTGTTCTCGCTTTAGTCCATAACTCATTTATCTTGTCCTGCCTTGCTCTAATCTTTGCATTAGTGTAGAACGAATGATATTCCTGTTTACAGTTAGGACAAATAAAATAAGCCAACTGAATATCACGTTCTATAGTTCTTGTTTGGTAATTGATTTC
This sequence comes from Thermaerobacillus caldiproteolyticus, assembly GCF_013761245.1. Lineage (GTDB taxonomy): Bacteria > Bacillota > Bacilli > Bacillales > Anoxybacillaceae > Thermaerobacillus > Thermaerobacillus caldiproteolyticus. The sequence goes on from NZ_JACDUT010000002.1 coordinate 367,197, forward strand.
AAATTCATTCGCGCAGTGATCGCACTTAACGTTAGGCATTGTCTTTACACCTCACAAATAAAAAAGCACTCGGTTATCCGAGTGCCAATGGTAATCAAATTATAAACCTAACTTTTTCGCCATATATCTTTTACCAGCTTCATTCATCATTTCTTTCCAAGAAGAAAAGCGAGTGTTCTCTTTAACATAGTTATCTAATTCAGATTCATTAAGATTCCTAAAATCTTCCTTACTCTTAATATCGAAAGGGCTCTTTTCAAAAAATTCATCGATACTTTTGAATTTGGTAAATGCAGTCATAAAATCCGGGTTAAATAACTCTGGAAAACTTACCTTTCCACTCGCATCTTTTGCTTTCTTTTCAAGATTTTTAAAAAACTTCTGTAAGTCATCAAACCCATCCATTTTGATTTTAATACTCACTTGTCACGCCCCCTTTCGCCCTACTTACTTCGACAAAAGGAGACATTTTCCTGCTACTTTTTACTTAAATTAATCCGTTCTTTTATACATTTTTGTCATACATATATAAATTACAAGCTCCATCATCGCACATCCCCAACCTACTAATACCCCAGTAAGAAAGTCCATTTTATTCACCACTCCAATGCAAAATAAAAACGCCACCCCGATCGTGATATGATCCCCTTATAGTAGACAGAAAAAAGAAAGCCAATTAATCTGTCTACTATGGAGGGGATTTTTCTATGGGGAAAATACGAAAAACCTA
>NZ_JACDUT010000003.1 GCF_013761245.1 Thermaerobacillus caldiproteolyticus
TTGCATGTATTAGGCACGCCGCCAGCGTTCGTCCTGAGCCAGGATCAAACTCTCCATAGAAAGTTAAACAACCTAGCAAATTGACGTGGACGCTTGCGTTTTGTTCAGTTTTCAAGGAACTTCATTAATTAAGCAGCTATTAAATAATAGCAAATTAAAAATTCAATGTCAACATATTTTTTTAAGAAACTATTGCTTTATATCGTTTCAGACATGCTTTATTTTATCTATCTTTTTTCGATTTTGCAAGGATATTTTTTAAAAAGACAATGATTTTTTTCAATCATTGTCTTAATGATCGTAAATGACTTCCTCAATATACATATTTCTCTGTTCGCTTAATGATATAAACTCATTTGTATTTATCGTTTTGACAATTGGACGCGTCGGTTCCTTTCGTTGGATAAAGATAATTTCTGCTATTTCACCGTTCGATAATTTTACTTTTGTTCCAACATTAAATGTTGTAAGACTGTCGAGCAATATTTGAGCAGCTTCCATGCTTACCTTTCCAAAATTGTCTATTTGAATTTGCTCGAGAGCTTTGAAAGGAGATTGTTTTCTTCGGTAAAGACGTTCAGAAATCATCGCATGATAAATATCAGCGACAGCTATGATTTTACTATATGGATGAATCTGTTTTTCATGAATACCAAACGGATAACCAGTTCCATCATTTCTTTCATGATGTTGTAAAACAGCCAGTTTTACTCCTTCTTTCAGCGACGGAATTTTTTGTATCATTTTGTAACCAAAAACGGTATGCTGCTTTATCTCTTTATATTCCTCAGCAGTAAGAGCTGATTTTTTCATAAGGATTTTTTCGCTGATTTTCGCCATTCCACAGTCGCATAAAATTCCTGCAAGGGCAATTTGATAACAATCTCCCTTGCTATAATGTAAGTGTTTCGCTAAAAAACCTGACAATACCCCAACACTAATGGCATGATGATACAAGTATTCTTCTTTTGTTGTATAACGATATAATGTCAGTAGCTCACTTCTATTGTCAATTAATTTATCTAACAATGGAATGATAATGGCTCTTATTTTTCCGATATCGACAGGAGAGCCTGATTGCCAAGTTTGAAATACTTTTTTATATTGCTGAACAGCTTTTAAGTAAAGTGGTACGATCTCTTCTTTCTTTTCATTACTACTATGATGACGTTGTTCAATGATTTCGTTGGGTTTAAATATATCGCCGTTCGCTAACACAGACTCGACATATACGTCTTCAATTAAAAATTTTTCTAGAACTTGTAACAAATTCGCATTTAATACTGTATTTTTTGGCACAATCGTTTTTTTTGTCTTGCCTATTATCTCTTCAGCTAGGATGCATCCTTCTTGTAATTGATTGATTTTTACGCGTATCATCGTTCTCCACCCCCATGTCAAAGCTACACTTTCTTATTTCCTATACTACCATTAAAAGGTACTATAGTTGTAGTTCATTATGACTAATTTGTATTTAAACAATAGAGGGGAGAGACTTTTTAAAGTGTGTAAGAAAAAAGCTGACTCCAAGAGCCTTGGAGTCAGCAAGTCTGCTTAACTTTCTTCATCTTCCTCATTTTCTTTTTCTTCTTTCGGGACTTTAGCGACTGTAGCCACGTATTCATGCTCATTGTCGCCCGATAAACGAATGAGCTTAACACCTTGCGTATTTCTTCCCATTCGCGAAATGTCGCTTACAGCAATACGAATTAAAATCCCACTTGTTGTAATAAGCATAAGGTCTTCTTCACCAGTTACCGTTTTGACGGCAACAACAGTTCCATTTTTCTCAGTAATATTACATGTTTTTAATCCTTTTCCACCACGGCTTTGGATGCGATATTCTGAAGCTGGAGTACGCTTGCCGTAACCATTCTTTGTTACCACTAAAACATCACAATTCTCTTCTAAAATTTCCATTCCAACGACTTCATCATCGTCTTCAAGGGTAATTGCTTTGACTCCTGTCGCGCTTCGTCCCATTGTGCGTACGTCATCCTCCGGGAAACGAATAAGCATTCCATTTTTTGTACCAACAACAATATGTTTAGAGCCGTCAGTCAGCTTTACGGAAATTAACTCATCTCCCTCGCGCAAACTAATAGCAATTAAACCATTGTTACGGATATGCGCAAAAGAAGATAAAGGAGAACGTTTTGCAATTCCCTCTTTTGTTGTAAAGAACAAGAAGGAATTGTCGTCAAATTCATCAATTGTAATAATGGTATTAATCCATTCATCTTTATCAATTTCTAGTAAGTTAATGATCGGGATTCCTTTTGCCGTTCGCCCAAATTCAGGAATTTCATACCCTTTTGCACGGTATACTTTTCCCTTATTTGTGAAAAATAAAATTGTATTATGAGTAGAGGTGATGAGAAGATGTTCAACAAAATCATCTTCGCTTGTATTCATCCCTTGAATGCCTCTGCCACCGCGTTTTTGACTTTTATAAGTGGATACAGGTAAACGTTTAATATATCCCTTATGTGTTAGGGTGACGACAATGTTCTCGCGCGGGATTAAATCTTCATCATCAAATTCCTCTATGCCTCCGCTTACGATTTCTGTTCTCCGTTCATCATTAAATCTCTCTTTAATCTCCGTTAATTCATCGCGAATAATTTGTAGCACTTTTTCTTCATCAGCTAAAATCGCTTTTAATTCGGCAATGAGACGAACTAAATCTTGATATTCTTGCTCGATCTTCTCCCGTTCTAATCCTGTTAGCCGTTGCAGACGCATATCTAAAATCGCTTGAGCTTGTCTTTCAGTAAGTGAAAATTGTTGCATAAGCCCTTCTTTTGCGATTTCAGTCGTTTGAGAATTGCGGATTAAGTTGATCACTTCATCTAGATGGTCAAGGGCAATGCGCAACCCCTCTAAAATATGCGCGCGCGCTTCTGCTTTTTTCAATTCATATGCCGTACGGCGCCGAATAACGATTTTTTGGTGATCTAAGTAATAGTTCAAGCATTGTTTTAAATTTAAAACTTTTGGCTCACCATCGACAAGCGCAAGCATATTAATGCCAAAGCTTGTTTGCAGCGCCGTTTGTTTGTATAGATTATTTAAGATCACTTTGGCATTCGCGTCTTTGCGAACTTCAATGACGATTCTCATGCCGCTACGGTCAGATTCGTCGCGCAAGTCGGTAATGCCATCAATTTTCTTTTCTCGGACAAGTTCAGCAATCCGTTCAATCAATTTCGCTTTGTTGACTTGATAAGGAAGTTCACGGACAATAATCGTCTCTTTTCCGTTTGCCTTTTGCTCGATCTCCACTTTGGCGCGCAAAGTAATGGAGCCGCGCCCTGTTTCATATGCTTTCCGAATCCCACTTCGTCCGATGATTTGTCCAGCCGTTGGAAAATCTGGACCTGGTATAAACTCCATCAACTCAGCAACAGTCATGTCGGGATCTTTGCTCAAAGCCAAAATCGCATCGATCACTTCTCCAAGTTGGTGTGGCGGAATATTCGTCGCCATTCCGACAGCGATACCTGACGAACCGTTCACAAGCAAGTTTGGAAATCGTGATGGCAAAACGGCTGGTTCTTTTTCCGAACCATCGTAGTTATCTTGATAATCAATCGTGTCTTTGTTAATGTCGCGCAACAGCTCCATAGCGATTTTAGACATTCTCGCTTCCGTATAGCGCATCGCAGCTGCCGCGTCACCGTCAATCGATCCGAAGTTCCCGTGTCCATCGACAAGCATATAACGATAGTTAAAATCTTGTGCCATTCGAACCATTGTATCATATACAGCAGCGTCACCGTGCGGATGGTATTTCCCGATGACTTCACCGACAATGCGCGCTGACTTTTTATAAGGCTTGTCCGCTGTCATACCGAGATCGTGCATCGCGTACAAAATACGGCGGTGAACAGGTTTCAACCCATCGCGCACATCAGGTAAGGCACGCGATACAATGACGCTCATCGCATAATCAAGGAATGACGAGCGCATTTCTTGACTAATATTCACTTCTCGAATTCGTGAATGGTATTGTTCTGACATTTTATAAAACCTCCCTTGTTTATTTATTTCGAGAATGGGGGGAGGGTGGTTGGTTAGCACTCTCCAATACATAAGCAAGAAGGATAGATATGAACATCTATCCTTAAATATCCAAATTCTTCACATATCTTGCGTTTTCTTCAATAAACTGTCTTCGCGGCTCGACTTTATCTCCCATTAAAATTTCAAACGTTTCATCTGCTTCAATCGCATCTTGTAAACTTACTTGAAGCAATGTCCGTGTTTCCGGGTTCATCGTGGTTTCCCATAATTGTTCTGGGTTCATTTCCCCGAGACCTTTGTAACGCTGAATCGTTGGTTTCGGATTTTCCGGCAATTCAGCAAGAATTTTTTCTAATTGACGGTCATTATAGGCATATTCGACTCGTTTTCCTTGTTGGATTTTGTAAAGAGGAGGCTGGGCGATATATACGTACCCGCGCTCAATGATTTCACGCATATAACGGTAAAAAAATGTCAATAACAATGTCCGAATATGTGCCCCGTCAACATCAGCATCGGTCATGATAATGATTTTGTGATAGCGCGCTTTTGTGATATCAAAATCTTCTCCGATTCCTGTACCTAAAGCGGTAATAATAGCACGAACTTCGTTGTTTGATAAAATTTTATCTAACCGTGCTTTTTCTACGTTAATAATTTTCCCGCGCAACGGTAAAATTGCTTGGAAATGACGGTCTCTTCCTTGTTTTGCAGACCCGCCTGCCGAATCTCCTTCGACAACATACAATTCACTGATAGAAGGATCTTTTGAAGAGCAATCCGCTAATTTTCCCGGTAAATTAGAAATTTCAAGAGCGCTCTTTCTTCTTGTGAGTTCCCGTGCTTTTTTCGCAGCTAGACGGGCACGGGCAGCCATCATGCCTTTTTCCACGATTTTTTTTGCAACGGTTGGATTTTCGAGTAAAAACGTTTCAAACTGTTCCGAGAAAATCGAATCCGTTACCGCTCTTGCATCACTATTTCCGAGCTTTGTTTTTGTTTGTCCTTCGAATTGAGGAGATGGGTGTTTGACAGAAATAATGGCTGTTAACCCTTCACGAACATCTTCACCAGTTAAATTCGCATCATTTTCTTTAAAAATATGATATTTGCGCGCATAATCGTTGATAATGCGCGTTAATGCCGTTTTAAAACCGGATTCGTGTGTTCCGCCCTCATACGTATGAATATTATTCGCGAAAGAGTAGATATTGCTGCTGTAACTGTCATTATATTGAAGGGCGATTTCGACATAAATGCCATCCCGCTCACCAGAAATATAAATCGGCTCTTCATGAAGCACTTCTCGCGTCCGATTTAAATGTTGAACATACGATTTAATTCCGCCTTCGTAATGATATTCGTTTTTGCGGTTTTCAACTCGCTTATCCTCCAACGTGATTTTAATACCGCGGTTTAAAAACGCAAGTTCGCGTAAACGATTGGCTAGTGTCTCATAGTCATACTCTGTTGTTTCGGTAAAAATTTCTGGATCAGGTTTGAAATGGACGGTAGTACCTGTTCGATCCGTTTCGCCAATGACTTGTAAATCGGCGCAAGGAACACCTCTTTTATATTTCTGATAATGGATTTTCCCTTCCCGATAAACAAATACTTCTAATTCTTGCGACAATGCATTCACGACAGAGGCACCGACACCGTGAAGCCCTCCCGATACTTTATAACCGCCGCCACCAAATTTTCCACCTGCATGAAGGACGGTCATGATGACTTCGACGGCTGGCCGCCCCATCTTTTCTTGAATCCCAACCGGAATACCGCGACCGTTATCAACGACCGTAATGCTGTTATCTTTCTCAATAGTTACATGGATTTCTGTACAATATCCAGCTAATGCTTCGTCAATACTATTATCAACAATCTCCCATACTAAATGATGTAAGCCTTTTGAGCCAGTTGACCCGATATACATTCCCGGCCGTTTACGAACAGCTTCGAGCCCTTCTAGCACTTGAATTTGGCTTGCATCATACGTATGTTCGACTTTTTGCTCCATCGTCATGTTCATCACCTACGCTTTCCTTTAAGAAACAGTCAAGAAGCTTAACGATTAGAAATATGACCAGAACTCACTTTATAAATCGTTGCTTCTTTGATTACATCATGCTCAATTCCATCAATGCTTGTTGTTGTAACAAACGTTTGAACCTTTTGACGAATTGCATCGAGTAGATGAGTTTGTCGAAAATCATCAAGCTCGGAAAGTACATCATCAAGTAAAAGGATGGGGTAGTCGCCGATTTCTGAAAAAATTAATTCAATTTCGGCTAACTTAATAGATAAAGCTGTCGTCCGCTGCTGACCTTGGGAACCGAACGTTTGCACATCTTTTTCGTTTACGTCAAATGATATATCGTCTCGGTGCGGACCAGCGAGCGTCATTCCCCGATCAATTTCTTTCTCCTTGATTGTAACAAACTTCTCACTATATGCTTCTATTATTCTCGACAATTCCATCTTTTCTGATACATTAACAGAAGGATGATATTTGATTTGCAGCTTTTCCAGTCCCCGACTAATTTCGTAATGAATTGGCTCCGCCCACTTTTGTAACAGCTGTAAAAATTCGTGCCGCTTTAATGTGATTTTTGCTGCTAGTTCAATGAGCTGTTGCGTTAATATATCTAGTACCGTTTCGTCGTGCTGCTGTTTTGTCTGTAGCAATTTCAAATAATGGTTTCGCTGTTGCAGTATTTTTTGGTATTGGCTTAAATCGTGCATGTAAACAGGGGAAACTTGTCCAATTTCCATATCGATAAACCGTCGTCTTACTTGTGGACTCCCTTTTACTAAATGTAAATCTTCGGGGGCAAACATAACGACATTGATTTGGCCGATATATTGACTTAATTTTTGTTGTTCAATATGGTTGCTTTTTGCCTTTTTCCCTTTTTTCGAAATAATTAATTCTAATGACAGAGGACCATTTCGCTTTATGGCTCTCCCTTCTATTTTAGCATATTCCTCGTCCCAGCGAATCAACTCTTTGTCGTTTGTTGTACGATGGGACTTCGCCATTGCCAAGACATAAATGGCCTCCATCATATTCGTTTTCCCTTGAGCGTTTTCTCCTAAAATCACATTGATATTGTTAGTGAACTCAATGTCTTCTTGTTTGTAGTTTCGGTAATTTTTCAATGATAAATGTGTTAAAAACAAAGGGACTTCACCTACTCTACTGTCGTTACAACAAACGTACCAAATCCAGCAATGTTTACTATGTCTCCGTTCTTTAATTTTCGACCGCGGCGATCTTCTCTTTCTCCGTTAACGGTCACTTCATTTGTCTGCAAAAACCATTTTGCCATACCGCCTGTCTCAATGGCTTGAATAAGCTTTAAAAATTGACCAAGAGTAATTATTTCTGTTGTAATTTCGACACTTTTTGTCATAGATTCACCGCTCACTTTCCGAAAAACTGTCCATTTTTTTATTTTACTAAAAAACTGGTCGATAGAAAAGAAAGCTGCTAGAATTGCTTCCCCTAGCAGCCTGTTTTCAAACTAATACGTGCGTACTGGTAAAATAAGTTGAAGCATCGAATCATCGTGCAATGGTCGAAGTAAAAATGGACGCATTGCTCCAGTAAAACTAATCTTGATCTCTGTACCATCTAATGCTTTTAACGCATCTATCATATATTTTGCACTAAATGAAATTTTTAATTCCTCTCCTTCAATTGATTCACTTTGAATCTCTTCCGTCACTTTTCCGATTTCAGGAGAGATCGAAGAAATTTCAATCATTCCGTCTTGTAATGTAGTTAATTTGACGACGTTGTTTCTCCCCTCTCTCGCTAATAAAGAAGCGCGGTCAATTACCTGCAAAAATTCTTTTGTATTAACAACCACATCTGTTTTGCTGTCTGTAGGGATAAGACGTGATGTATCTGGATAATTGCCATCAAGAAGTCGTGAGAAAAATAATAAATGTTTGGTTTTAAAAAGAACTTGATTTGCCGTAATGACAATGTCCACCAATTCGTTACTGTCGTCTAAAATTTTGCTTAACTCATTTAAGCTTTTTCCAGGGATGACCACATTATAGGACTGTTCGCTCTCCGTCTCAATTTTTGCTTTTCGTAACGCTAGTCGGTGACTATCTGTTGCAGTACAGATTAACTCTCCATTTTCAACCCGCCAGTTTACACCTGTTAAGATTGGTCTAGTTTCTGAGGTGGAAACTGCAAACACCGTTTGACGAATCATATTTTTTAGTAAATCTGTTGGTAGTTTAAAAACGTTTTCTTCCTCGATTTGCGGGAGACGTGGATATTCTTCGGGATCGAGCCCGTTTAAACTAAACTCTGCCTTTCCGGAACGAATAAAAGTAAGAAATTGAGATTGCACCTCGATTTCTACGGTAGGTTGCGGCAATTTTTTTACAATTTCTGAAAAGAAACGAGCTTGCAAAACAACGCTTCCAGGTTGTACCACGTCAACAATAATTTTTTCTTCCTCTTCTGCTGGGATAAATGACTCAATTGAAATATCGGAATCACTTCCCGTTAACGTCACTCCTTGTTGAGTAGCTACAATTTTTATCCCGGTCAAAATAGGAATCGTTGTTCGTGAAGAAACAGCTTTCATCACGTCTTGCACGCTTTGGACTAACGCGTCTCGCTCAATGACGATTTTCATAATTGAGACCCTCCTGAAGTTAGGAAATATATTTTTTTATAATAATAAAAGAGATAGTAGTAATAGTAATAGTGCTTGTTGATATGTGGACAAGTGAGAAAAACAAATGAAACACAGCCTGTCCACATGTGGATAGACTGTGTGTAATCTATTCTTTGTTATTCACATTATTCGCGATTACTGCTTTAATTTTTCTTGGATTTCTTTTATATGTTTTTGAAGTTGGACATCCGTTTGCAACAACGTCGAGATTTTTTCATGGGCGTGAATGACGGTTGTATGGTCACGTCCTCCAAACTCTTCGCCAATTTTCGGCAGAGAGTAATCCGTAAGCTCCCGCGAAAGGTACATCGCAATTTGTCGAGGGAAAGCTACGGATTTCGTTCTCTTTTTCGCTTTAAAGTCCTCTAGTTTGATATTAAAGTGTTGTCCGACCACCCGTTGAATATCTTGAATCGTAATGACTTTTGGCTTGGCGCTTGGAATAATATCTTTTAATGCTTCGGCAGCTAAATCGGCATTAATCTCTTTGTTAATCAATGAGGAATAAGCAACAACACGAATAAGGGCTCCTTCTAGTTCACGAATATTGGAGTCAATTTGATTGGCGATATATAGCATGACCTCATTTGGGATGTCAAACCCTTCCGCTTTCGCTTTTTTACGAAGGATTGCAATTCTCGTCTCTAAATCAGGGGGAGTGATGTCTGTAATGAGTCCCCATTCAAAGCGTGAGCGGAGGCGATCTTCAAGGGTTGGAATTTCCTTTGGAGGTCTGTCGCTTGAAATGACGATTTGTTTGCTTTCCTCATGTAGCGTGTTGAATGTATGGAAAAATTCTTCTTGTGTTTGTTCTTTTCCAGCTAAAAATTGAATATCATCGATTAATAGGACATCAACATTGCGATATTTATTGCGGAAATCATCTGCACGATTGTCGCGAATGGCGTTGATAAACTCGTTTGTAAATTTTTCAGAAGATAAATAGACAACTTTCGCAGACGGATTATGCTCGATAACATAATGACCGATGGCATGCATTAAATGAGTTTTTCCTAATCCGACACCGCCATAGATAAAAAGAGGGTTATAAGCTTTTGCTGGTGCTTCGGCCACCGCTAAAGAAGCAGCATGGGCAAACCGATTTCCTGATCCAATGACAAACGTGTCGAACGTGTACTTCGGATTGAGCATGTTTTGCGGGAAGTCTGTTTGTTCTTCTTCGGCTTTCCGCTGCTTTTTAGAAGTAGATTGTACGTGTAAATCTTCCTCGTTTTGATTGTGTGGGATGATAAACTTAATGTTTAATTCTTCCCCGGTAATGTCATAGATAGTTTCGGAAATTAAGTGCGCATAACGGGAATCTAGCCAGTCTCTAGCAAATTCGTTTGGCGCGATAATGACAAGCGTGTCGCCCTTTAATGAATGCGCTTTTGTTGATTTTAACCATGTCTCAAAGCTAGGTTTGCTAATTTTTTTTTCAATTTCCGCGAGCGCCTTATTCCATAAATCAGTGATATTTTCCACCCATTGGCCCTCCTTTTAAGAGGATGTTTAAGTTTTGTATAACATTTATACACTTGAATGAATGTTTATAAAAATTCATTTGTGGAAATAACATATAATAAGGAAAAAAAGAGACATTTCGACAAAATCCACGAGGTGTGGATAAACTTTTATACATATGTTTAAAAATATATCCACATTTTATTCACATTCTGTGGATAAAGTAGTTTGTGCACACAATTATCCAGAGTAAAAACAACAATATAATAACAGATAAATCGGTATGTTGCAATGGCTTTTTAAAATTATCCACAATAGCCATAATGTGTGAAAAACAATTATCCACATAGTGAAAAACATGTGAAAAACATGTCGATAAATGCTGTGAATATGTAAAAACGGGTCTTGAAAATTATCCACAGTTATACCGGCATAAAGACACTCCTGGAACGGTTGACATTTTGCTAGATTGTTCACTATAATTAGAAAGACTGCCTGTAACAGTTATTCCTCAGGGAGGTGTCATATAATGAAACGGACATATCAACCTAATAAGCGGAAGCGCAGCAAAGTTCACGGGTTCCGTGCACGTATGAGCACAAAGAATGGACGCAAAGTTCTTGCGCGCCGTCGCCGTAAAGGAAGAAAAGTATTATCTGCATAGGCCACTGAAACTTCAGTGGTCTTTTTTCTAAGTGCTTAATTCTAAGAAGAATGTGGAGTGTTACGCCTTGGGATGAAAAAGAAATATCGGATAAAGAAAAATGAGGAGTTTCAACAAGTATTTGAGCACGGAGTATCGATGGCAAACCGACAATTCGTTGTTTATATGCTTGATCGGCCTGATCAACCTTATTTTCGCATTGGATTGTCAGTCAGCAAAAAGTTGGGAAAAGCGGTCGTAAGAAATCGAATAAAGAGATATATAAGACAATTCTTCTTAGAAATGAAAGACCAGATTACAGAAGGAAAGGATTATGTAATCATCGCCAGAATGCCTACATCTGAAATGAACTATGCGGAAGTGAAAAAAAGTTTGCTTCACGTATTGAGAAAGATAGGGGCATTAAAACAAAATATTTAAACAACCATTTTCTATTGAATGATGATAAAATTACATATGGGAAAATAACGGATTCATTTTGGAATATGTTAGGAGGAAAAAATGGTGAAAAGGCGAATTTGGTTAATGATCGCGCTAGTTGCCTTGCTAGCACTTATATCAGGATGTTCGCAAGTTAATCAGCCAATTACGCCGGAGAGCAAGGGATTTTGGAATCACTATATCGTTTATCCGCTCTCATGGCTTATCACGTACGTGGCAAAACTGTTCGATTCTAATTATGGATTATCTATTATCATTGTAACGATTTTGATTCGTTTACTCATTTTACCATTGATGATTCAGCAGACGAGAAATGCGAAAGCGATGCAGGCATTGCAGCCGGAATTGCAAAAGTTAAGGGAAAAGTACAGCTCGAAAGATATGCAAACACAACAAAAATTACAGCAAGAGACGATGTTGTTGTTTCAGAAGCATGGTGTAAATCCATTAGCTGGCTGCTTCCCGATTTTAATCCAAACCCCGATTTTAATTGGTTTTTACCATGCCATTATGCGAACAAGAGAAATTGCGAACCATAATTTTTTATGGTTTGACCTAGGGGACAAAGACCCGTATTTTATCTTGCCAGTCGTAGCTGGGGTTGCTACATTTATTCAACAAAAAATGATGATGGCAGGAACGGAACAACAAAATCCACAAATGGCGATGATGCTTTGGATGATGCCAATCATGATTATCATTGTTGGAATTAATTTTCCTGCCGCTTTATCGCTTTATTGGGTAGTCGGAAATATTTTCTCGATCGTTCAGACATATTTTATTAAAGGTCCTGATTTAAAGTCTACTCATTCAGGAGGAAAGAAAAAGTGAAAGAAGTAACCGCGACCGCTGCCACTGTTGACGAGGCCGTTCAGTTAGCGTTAAATCAGTTAGGGATTTCGAAAGATCGCGCAGAAGTGACCGTGCTAGATGAGGGGAAAAAAGGCTTTTTAGGACTGTTTAATAAGCCGGCTGTTGTGAAGGTAAAGGTTTTGGTAAATCCGATTGAAGAGGCAGAAACATTTTTGAAAAATATTATTCAAAAAATGGGTGTTGAAGCGTCAGTAGAGAGAATAGAAAGCGAAAAAGAGATTCGATTGATAATATCTGGAGAAAAGATAGGTTTGTTGATTGGAAAGCATGGTCAAACCTTAAATTCTTTACAGTTATTAACTCAGCTTGTTGTCAATCGTTATGCCGAACATTATGTTCCTATTATTGTTGATGCCGAAAATTATCGGGAAAGACGAAAGGAAGCGCTCGTTCAACTGGCGCATAAGTTAGCGGAAAAAGCGATAAAAACAGGACAAGAAGTGAAACTAGAGCCGCTTCCAGCTTATGAACGAAAAATTATTCACGCAGTGCTTTCCGATAATAGAAAAGTGACAACGTTTTCTGTCGGAACAGAACCACATCGATATATAGTTGTAGCTCCCGTGAAATGACGCTTACGGCTTTCGATATATGGCTGTGCTATATTAAGATGTGAAAAGAAAAAGGGGCTATCTCATAGCACATGGGACGGCCTCTTTTTTCTGTTCGTTTATGAAGACGATGCGGCTTCTAACATTTTGGTTAATATTATAATAGAAAAACAAGACAAAAATGGAAAATCAATTCTTTCGAAGAAATGAAATGTAATCGGCGTTACTAGGTTGTAGATAAATCGTTGCTTTATGTTGTTATTCACATGTGGATAAGTTAAAATTGAAATGATTACTTAGAAAGTTGTGGATAGGTTTGTTATTGACGCATATTCTTTTGTTTACAATATAGATATCACGTTTTGGCTAAAGAGAGGTGAGAAAAAGATGGAGTTTGATACGATTGCGGCAATTTCTACACCTATGGGAGAGGGAGCGATCGCGATCGTTCGGTTAAGTGGAGAGGAAGCAATCTCCATTGCTGATCGGATTTTTAAAGGAGTGGGTGGAAAGAAACTCAAAGATGTCCCATCCCATACAATTCATTATGGACATATTATTGACCCTGCGAATGGTCAGACGGTCGAAGAAGTAATGGTAACGGTGATGCGTGCGCCAAAAACGTTTACGAGAGAAGACGTTGTAGAAATTAATTGCCACGGTGGATTGGTGTCTGTCAATCGCGTTTTGCAGCTTACCCTTACCAACGGAGCGCGGTTGGCCGAGCCAGGAGAATTTACAAAGCGCGCGTTTTTAAACGGGCGAATCGATTTGTCCCAAGCAGAAGCGGTCATTGATTTAATTCGTGCCAAAACGGATCGGGCAATGAATGTGGCGTTACAGCAAATGGAAGGACGACTATCAAAAATGATTCGCGAACTGCGGCAGACGATTTTAGAAACGCTTGCTCATGTAGAAGTCAACATTGATTATCCGGAGTACGATGATGTTGAAGAGATGACACATCAACTTCTCATGGAAAAAGCACAATATGTTCGCGGACAAATTGAGCGTCTATTGCAGACCGCACAACAAGGGAAAATTTTACGCGAAGGGCTAGCGACGGTTATTATTGGTCGTCCCAATGTTGGAAAGTCGTCGCTTTTAAATAGTCTTGTTCATGAAAATAAAGCGATTGTTACCGATATTCCGGGAACAACGAGGGACGTGATCGAAGAATATGTGAACGTCCGCGGTGTTCCGTTAAAATTAATTGATACAGCGGGTATTCGGGAAACGGAGGATATTGTCGAACGTATCGGTGTTGAACGTTCGCGCCAAGTATTAAAAGAGGCAGATTTAATTTTACTCGTTTTAAATTTCAACGAAGAGTTGACAAAAGAGGATGAACAGCTTTTTGAAATCGTAAAGGATATGGATGTCATTGTCATTGTCAATAAAACTGATTTGCCGCAAAAAATCAATATGGAACGTGTCAAGGAGCTAGCGAATGGACGCCCGATTGTTACGACATCTCTGCTAAAAGAAAAAGGTATTGAAGATTTAGAAGAGGCGATTGCCGCATTATTTTTCACTGGGAGAGTAGAAGCGAATGATTTAACATACGTTTCGAATTCTCGCCATATTGCTTTGCTGCATCAAGCGAAAAAGGCGATCGAAGATGCAATTTCGGGGATTGAAGCAGGGGTGCCGATAGATCTTGTGCAAATTGATTTAACAAGAGCATGGGAATTGCTAGGGGAAATTATCGGTGATACTGTCCACGAAAGCTTAATTGATCAGCTGTTTTCACAATTTTGTTTAGGAAAATAAGCGGTTAGAAAAGGAGGATCGTTTCAATGGAATATCATGGTGGTTCCTATGATGTGATTGTCGTTGGCGCTGGTCATGCCGGATGTGAAGCAGGATTAGCGGCAGCACGTATCGGAGCAAAAACATTAATGATTACTTTAAATCTTGATATGATTGCATTTATGCCTTGCAACCCGTCCATCGGTGGTCCGGCAAAGGGGATTGTCGTCCGGGAAATTGATGCGTTAGGTGGCGAAATGGCCAAAAATATTGATAAAACTTACATTCAAATGAGAATGCTCAACACGGGAAAAGGGCCAGCTGTAAGGGCGCTGCGGGCTCAAGCGGATAAATTTTTGTATCAGCATGAAATGAAAAAGACGCTCGAAAATCAAGAAAACCTTACATTACTCCAAGGGAAAGTGGAGCGCTTAATTGTCGAAGATGGCGTATGCAAAGGCGTTATCACTCATACAGGAGCTCATTATTATGCGAAAACAGTCGTCATTACGACAGGTACGTTTTTACGCGGTGAAATTATTATTGGAGACATTAAATATTCAAGCGGTCCGAACAATCAACAGCCGTCTATTAAGTTATCGGAGCATTTAGAAGAACTTGGATTTGAACTAGTCCGTTTCAAAACAGGAACACCGCCTCGTGTCAATAGTCATTCCATTGACTACAGCAAAACAGAAATTCAACCGGGGGATGATGTTCCACGGGCGTTCTCGTATGAAACGACCGAATATATTACGGACCAGCTTCCATGCTGGCTTACGTATACGACTGAAGAAACACATCGCATTATTGATGAGAATTTGCACTTATCACCTATGTATTCGGGAATGATTAAAGGTACGGGGCCGCGTTATTGCCCATCTATTGAAGACAAAATCGTTCGTTTTCATGATAAACCGCGTCATCAAATCTTTTTAGAGCCGGAAGGTCGAAATACGGAAGAAGTGTATGTACAAGGATTATCAACGAGCTTGCCGGAACATATTCAGCGACAAATATTGGCGACGATTCCGGGACTTGAAAAAGCTCAACTAATGAGAGCAGGATATGCGATTGAGTATGATGCAATCGTTCCAACCCAACTATGGCCAACTCTCGAAACAAAACTTGTCAAAAACTTATATACAGCCGGACAAATTAACGGCACTTCCGGTTATGAAGAGGCGGCAGGACAAGGAATTATCGCCGGTATTAACGCAGCAAGAAAAGCATTAGGAAAAGACGAACTCATTTTAAGTCGCTCCGATGCTTATATCGGTGTGTTGATCGATGATCTTGTTACGAAAGGAACGAATGAACCATACCGATTGTTAACGTCCCGCGCCGAATATCGTCTGTTGCTTCGACATGACAATGCCGATTTACGTCTTACAGAAATCGGATACAAAATCGGTCTCATTTCCGAAGAGCGCTATCAAAAATTTTTGGCGAAAAAAGCAGCCATTGAAAAAGAGAAAAAGCGTCTTGCTGCGCATATTATTAAACCGACTGCTGAAGTGCAAGAAGTCATTCGCAACGCTGGGGGAAGCGAGTTAAAAGATGGAATTCGTGCTGCTGATTTATTAAAACGCCCAGAGATGACGTATGAACATATTCGAATGCTTGCACCAGCTGACGAAGAAATTCCAGCCGAAGTTGTAGAGCAAGTTGAAATTCAAATTAAGTATGAAGGATATATTGAAAAATCGCTACAACAAGTCGAGCGATTAAAGAAAATGGAAAACAAAAAAATTCCAGAAGATATTGATTACGACGCAATTCATGGTCTTGCGACAGAGGCTCGCCAAAAATTAAAGCAAGTGCGTCCGCTGTCGGTAGCCCAAGCTTCGCGCATTTCTGGAGTAAATCCTGCCGATATTTCGATATTATTAGTGTATTTAGAACAAGGAAGAATTGCGCGAGTGTCGAATGAATAATAAATATATAGTGAAAGGATTGGCGTATGGATACAAAACAGTTTCAAGCGATGCTTGAGGAGAATGGAATTTCCCTTTCTCCTCGAGCATTACAGCAATTTGAGCAGTATTATGAGCTATTGATAGAATGGAACAAAAAAATGAATTTAACGGCGATTACGGACAAGCCTAGCGTCTATTTAAAACACTTCTTTGACTCTCTTTCTCCGGCATTTTACTATGATTTTTCTCAGGTGACGTCGATTTGTGATGTTGGAGCAGGGGCTGGCTTTCCAAGCGTTCCATTAAAAATTTGCTTTCCACATTTGAAGCTATCAATTGTCGATTCTTTGCAAAAGCGCATCACATTTTTACATCATTTAGCGGCTGAACTTGGGTTAGAAGACGTAGCGTTTTATCATGATCGTGCGGAAACGTTCGGAAGAAAAGAGGGAATCCGCGAATCGTTCGATGTCGTGATCGCTCGTGCGGTTGCACGAATGTCGGTGCTGAGCGAGCTTTGTCTTCCATTAGTAAAGTTAGATGGGACGTTTATTGCAATGAAAGCAGCAGCCGCTCAAGAAGAATTAGAACAGGGCAAAACAGCTATTCAAGTACTAGGTGGGGAAATTACTGCAATTGAGCAGTTTGCGTTGCCGATTGAGCAAAGTGAGCGTACGATTATCTTTATTAACAAAAAGCGAAAAACACCAAACAAATATCCTCGGAAACCGGGAATACCAAACAAGCTTCCGATTGAATAGTTTTCTTACAATTTAGGGGAGAGTTTTTAAAGGTGGTGTAGGGGAATGAAACATCCTTTCTCGCGCTTCTTTCATTTCGGGGAAAAGGAACAAGAAGAAATCATAGAAAAAACAGAAAGTGAAGAAGTCAAAAAAATTCCGGTATCACAAATTGTGCCTAATCGTTTTCAGCCGCGCACGATTTTTGACGAAGAAAAAATTGAAGAACTTGCTTTAACGATTCGCACACATGGCATTATTCAGCCAATTGTTGTTCGTGAATGCGAGGATGGGAAGTTCGAAATCATCGCAGGAGAGCGGCGTTGGCGCGCTGTCCAAAAACTTGGGTGGACAGAAATTCCAGCTATCATCAAAAACTTAAATGATAAAGAAACCGCTTCTGTTGCTTTAATTGAAAACTTACAACGCGAAGAGTTAACGCCGATTGAAGAAGCTATGGCGTATGCGAAATTATTAGAGCTACATAACTTAACGCAAGAAGCTCTAGCTCAGCGTTTAGGAAAAGGGCAATCCACCATTGCGAATAAATTGCGGCTATTAAAGTTGCCTAAAGAGATTCAAGAAGCATTGTTACAAAGAACCATTACCGAACGCCATGCGCGAGCTTTAATTGTGTTAAAAGATAAAGAAAAGCAATTAAAGCTTTTAAAAGAAATTATTGAGAAACAATTAAATGTCAAACAAACAGAAGACCGTGTTTTGAAACTGCTCGAAGCTGCCAATCCAAAGCCAAAGCCAAAACGGAAAGCATTTAGCAAAGATATGAGAATTGCTGTAAACACGATTCGCCAATCGCTGACAATGGTCGCCGATAGTGGAGTGGCGATTGATTCCGAGGAAGAAGAGTTTGAGGACTATTATCAAATTACCATTCGTATTCCGAAAAAATAAATAGTTCTGTTTCACCTCATCAAACTTTATTTGATGAGGTTTTTTCATTGATTTGAAATTAAAAGCAGAAAACGCGTCCATCTCTTTCGTTTCGTGATAAAATAGAGGATATGAGTAAGAGATAAGGGTAGGTGTCATCGTGGGCAAAGTGATTGCGATTGCAAATCAAAAAGGCGGAGTGGGAAAGACGACAACAGCAGTCAATTTAGCCGCTTGTCTAGCACATATAGGAAAAAAAGTATTGCTTGTTGATATTGATCCACAAGGCAATGCGACAAGTGGCATTGGAATTGAAAAAGGGGATGTCGATGAATGTATTTACAATGTTCTTGTTGAAAATATGAAAGCGAAAGATGCCATAAGACCGACAAATATTGAAAATTTATATATGATTCCGGCCACCATTCAACTAGCTGGAGCAGAAATTGAGCTTGTGTCTGTCATCTCACGAGAGATTCGCTTGAAAAACGCGCTTGATCCTTTGAAAGGGCAGTACGATTTCATCATCATTGATTGTCCTCCTTCACTAGGATTATTGACGCTCAATGCGTTAACCGCAGCGGATTCCGTGTTAATTCCTGTACAATGCGAATATTATGCACTTGAAGGATTAAGCCAACTATTAAATACGATTCGCCTTGTACAAAAGCATTTAAATGGCAATTTAAGACTCGAAGGCGTCGTCTTGACGATGTTAGACGCCCGAACCAATTTAGGTATCCAAGTCATTCAAGAGGTTAAAAAATATTTTCGTGAAAAAGTGTATGAGACGATCATTCCGAGAAACGTTCGTTTAAGTGAAGCTCCAAGCCATGGAAAACCGATTATTCTTTACGATGTAAAATCGCGAGGAGCGGAAGTATATTTAGAGTTGGCAAAGGAGGTGCTAGAGCGTGGCTAAAGGTCTTGGAAAAGGGATTAATGCGTTATTTGCCAATTTAGAAGTGAAGGAGGGGGACTCGATTCAAGAAATCAACATTAAAGAATTACGTCCCAATCCTTATCAACCGCGCAAAACATTTCGGCTGAAAGCGATTGAAGAGTTAAAGCAGTCGATTTTACAACATGGGATTTTGCAACCGCTTATTGTACGAAAAAGCATTAAAGGGTATGAAATTGTCGTTGGAGAGCGACGATATCGTGCCGCGAAAGAAGCGAATTTAAAAACGGTTCCTGTTGTCGTTCGTGACTTAACTGAACAGCAAATGATGGAGTTTGCGCTACTAGAAAATTTACAGCGTGAAGATTTAACCCCGATTGAAGAAGCAACGGCGTATCAAACATTGATACAGAAGCTCAAACTAACGCAAGAAGAAGTAGCCAACCGCGTTGGAAAAAGCCGTCCTCATATCGCCAACCATCTCCGGTTACTTTCACTACCAACAGACATTCAGCAGCTCATAACCGATGGCGTTTTATCAATGGGGCATGGACGAGCATTAGTAGGATTAAAGAATAAAGATAAAATGAAAGCGATTGTCGATAAAGTCATTCGCGAACAGTTAAATGTTCGCCAGCTTGAAAAGCTCGTTCAAGAAACCAATCAAAATGTTTCACGTGAAACATCGAAAAGAAAAAAAGTAGAAAAAAGCGTATTTGTGAAACAAAGCGAATCATTATTAAGAGAAAAACTTGGGACAAATGTAACAATTAAACAAAATCGCAAAAAAGGAAAAATTGAAATTGAATTTTTTTCTACTGAAGATTTAGAAAGAATACTAGAGTTATTGAATGTGCAACTTGATGAATAAAGAGATCCATCTATTTTTGATGGTTTATTTTTTTACGTCGTACATACTGATTGTGGTAGGAGGACAATAAAGTTGGTACTGCTGGGAACAGTCGTCAATGGGATTTGCATTACGTTTGGCTCATTGCTAGGAAAGCTATTTCATCGTATTCCTGAGCAAGTAAAATCGACGGTGATGAGTGGAATTGGCCTGGCGGTGACATTGCTTGGAATTCAAATGGGATTAAAAGGCGAGCAGTTTTTAATTGTCATTTGTAGTCTTGTTCTTGGTGGAGTGTTAGGTGAAATATGGAGACTTGATGAAAAATTAAATCGCTTAGGCGATTGGCTGGAGAAAAAAGTAGGGGCGCATCAACAAGGAAATATCGCTAAAGGATTTGTCACCGCCACGCTCTTGTTTGTGATCGGGGCGATGGCCATTGTCGGTGCGTTAGATAGCGGTTTGCGCGGTGACCATCGCGTTTTATATACTAAATCGATCATTGACGGCTTCACAAGTATAATTTTGACGACAACCCTTGGTGTCGGGGTTATTTTTTCTGCCATTCCTGTTATGTTGTATGAAGGAGCGATTGCCTTACTAGCTACGCAGATTGAGCGGTGGGTTCCAAAAGGATTGCTAGAGTCGTTTATTTCTGAATCCACCGCAACTGGTGGTATTTTAATTATTGCAATTGGGTTAAATATATTAGGCATCACGAGCATTCGTGTCGCCAATTTACTTCCTAGTATTCTTGTCACGGCCTTGCTTGTATCGCTTGCGTATTTCTTTTTATAAATAAACAATCCCCTCTTGTTCCAGTAACAAAGAGGGGATTGTTGTTTTTACGTTGGTAAGTCCTCCGCCTCTAAGCGGAAACAGGGGAAAGTAGGTTAAAATCGTGGATAGTAGTCTTGGTTCATCATAAAGTGAGATAAATAATCTTTCCGCTTTAGTTGTTTGTCTACTTCATAAATGCCATTGGCAATCGTTCTAGCCATATTCATCACTAAATGAAGACGAGTATTTTGCAATACAAAAAACTCCATAAAGCCGCTCACATTCACGACTCCGGTAATATGGAGATCACCCACGGGCGGGAGTTGTTTATTGACCCCGGCTCCCGGTTTGACGGGTCCTTCTGCAATTGTAATAGCGCCAACACTTTTTAATCGGCCTAAACACGCGTCAACAGCAATGATAAATACGTTCTCATGAATCGAACGAATGGCAGAAATTTTTTCCTCTAAGTTCATCGCATGAATAGGCTCTTCCAATGTACCGTACACATGGAAATGAGAAACATTTTTTTCCTTTAACATCGTGCCAACAAGTGGTCCAAGTGAATCTCCGGTAGAACGATCGGTTCCGATACAGACAATAGCGATCGGCTGGGACAGCGGAGAA
This sequence comes from Thermaerobacillus caldiproteolyticus, assembly GCF_013761245.1. GTDB lineage: Bacteria > Bacillota > Bacilli > Bacillales > Anoxybacillaceae > Thermaerobacillus > Thermaerobacillus caldiproteolyticus. The sequence continues at coordinate 21,183 of NZ_JACDUT010000003.1, forward strand.
GGAAGTAAGGAAATGAGCTGTATGGCAACTAAAGTAGAGGCGCCTTGTTCATCATGAAAAATTCGTTTATTTCCGTCTTTTGAGTGAAAAGAAATAGACGGTATATTCATAAATGTTCACTCCTAGCTCCGATTAAGTATTAACAGTATACGGAAAAAAAGCACATTATATACATTTCCTTTCTCGTTTCTTGTTAGAGTTATTACTACAAATCTGTTGAAAATCTTGATACAATAAATAATTGATTACAGCAGGGGATATACAATCGTAAGAGGTGTCAATCAAAGTGAGCAAAATTGAAAAGTTTTATGAGGGAATAGCTTCTTTTTTTACCAATGAAGAGTTGTGGACCAATATAGGTATAGGAACTGTAAAAATTATTACCATTATATTGTTATGTTCCATCTTTTCAAAAATTTTAAAAGTAGCTGTTCATAATATTTTTAAAGTACGACAAAAAGCGCCCATTCGCATTTCAGAACGAAGAGAAGCAACGTTGTTAAGGTTGTTAGACAACGTCATTACGTATGTGCTGTATTTCATTGCTTTGATTATGGTGCTAGATACGTTCGGCGTTGAAGTAAAAGCAATTCTTGCCGGAGCGGGAATTGTCGGACTCGCTGTTGGTTTTGGTGCACAAAGTTTGGTAAAGGATGTCATTACAGGGTTTTTTATTATTTTTGAGGACCAATTTTCTGTTGGCGACTATGTCCGAATCGGCAACTTTGAAGGGTATGTAGAGGCGATTGGATTAAGGGTCACAAAAATTAAAAGTTGGACAGGTGAAGTTCATATTTTGCCAAATGGGAGCATTAACCAAGTCACCAACTTCTCTCTAAACAATAGCGTTGCTGTTGTGGATGTTAGTATCGCCTACGAAGAAGACATTGAAAAAGCGGAACAGGTCATTCGCGAGCTACTTTCCGAGTTGCCGGAGAAGTATGAAGATATGGTAGCTCCTCCTGAACTATTAGGCATTCAAAACTTTGCAAATTCAGAAATTGTTATGCGCGTTACGTGTGAAACAAGGCCGATGCGTCATTGGTTTGTTGCGCGCGCATTGCGCAAGGAAATTAAACTTCGATTAGATGAACATGGTATTGAAATCCCATTTCCACGACTCGTCCTGTATAATCGTCAAGACGAAGGAGAATCGATGCCGAAAAATGCGAAAGAAAATGCCTAAATAAAACAGTGATAGGGGTGAGCAAATGGAAAAAGAGTTTGGGTTACATGATATTGTTGAGATGAAAAAGCCACATCCTTGCGGAACAAATCGCTGGAAAATTATTCGTATGGGAGCGGACATTCGTATTAAATGTGAAGGTTGTGCACATAGTGTTTTAATTCCTAGAAAAGAGTTCGTAAGAAAACTAAAAAAAGTATTAGTGAGGCATGAGGAGTAGTTCCCTCATGCTATTTCTGTAAGAAAGGGAGAGAAGTGGGGAATGGAAGAGATACACATTTCATCTTGCCCGTTAAATTGCTGGGATACATGCGGACTCAAAGTAACAGTAAAAGATGGGAAAGTAATGAAGGTTGAAGGCGACGAAACTCATCCGATTACGCAAGGGAAAATTTGCGGGCGCGGTCGTATGTTAGAAGCGCGCACGAATTCCAAAGAGCGTCTGCTTCACCCTCTTAAAAAAGTAAATGGCCAGTTTGTGCGCATTTCTTGGGAGCAAGCATTAGATGAAATTGCTGAAAAGATGAAAGAGATCAAGAACATATACGGAACAACGGCTGTGCTTCATAGCCACGATTATGCGAATAACGGGTTGTTAAAAAATTTAGATCAACGCTTCTTCCATTGTTATGGAGGCGTGACGGAATTAGCGGGAAGTCTTTGTTGGGGGGCCGGAATTGAGGCACAAACGTGGGATTTCGGCAGCTCGTATAGCCATGCCCCGGAAGATATTTATAACAGCAAACAAGTCGTCGTATGGGGACGAAACGTTGCACGGACGAACATGCATTTATTTCAACATCTCCTAGCAGTCAAAAAACGCGGAACAAAAGTCATTGTGATTGATCCTCTCTTTCATCAAACAGCGCAAATGGCTGACTTATATGTGTCTGTCAAACCGGGAATGGACGGTTTTTTGGCTATAGGAATTATGAAAGAGATATTACGCCTTGGCCTTGAAGATCGCGCATTTATTGAACAACATACAGTCGGGTTTGACGATGTGGTAACGCTGCTAGAAAGTATTACCATTGATGAGATTGAACGAATTACCGAAGTGGATCGCAGTGTCATGACCGAATTAGCTGTCATATATGGCAACCGCCCAACGATGACATATTTAGGGCTGGGAATGCAGCGTTATGCCAATGGCGGAAATACGATTCGATTGATTGATGCGCTCGTTGCAATCAGCGGAAATATCGGCATTCCTGGAGGCGGTGCTAATTTTGGCAATCTCCAAGTCAGTCAAAGTTTTAACATCAAAGCATTGACATTACCGGAGCGAAAAACTGCCTCTCGTACGTTTACGATGATGAAGCAGGCGGAAGGAATTTTACAGGCAAAAAACCCGGAAATTAAAATGATTATTGTTACATGCGGAAATCCGCTTACGCAAGTGCCGAATACTCATCTTGTGAAAAAAGCGTTCCAGTCAGTAGAAACGGTTGTTGTATTTGATCAATTTATGACGGACACAGCGGAATTAGCCGATTACGTTTTACCAACGACAACGGTGTTTGAAGAAGAAGATATTTATTATTCCTCGATGTATCATGCGTATGTCAATTACGGTCCAGCGCTTGTCGAACCGCCGGGTGAAGCGAAATCCGATCTTTGGATTTGGACACAATTAGCGAACCGTCTCGGATTTGGTGACGACTTTGCTTTTACAAGGGAAGAGTTTTTGAAAATGGGGTTACGATCATTAGAACGGTACGGAATTACGTTAGAGAGATTAAAAAAAGAAAAGCATATGCTTCTTCCCGTCCAACCGGTACCATGGAGTGACTATCAATTTCAAACACCGAGCGGAAAATATGAATTTACCTCAGCCTTAGCGGAACAAAAAGGCATGAACGGAACATTGCAGATTATGTATCCAGCAGAATCGGCATTTGCCAACCCGACATTAGCGGAAAAGTATCCGTATCAGTTATTAACGATTCATCCGCTTCGCTCCAATCATTCGCAACATTATCATTTAATTGAGCCGATGCAGTCTGTGAAAATTGAAGTGTCAAAAGATATTGCCGAAGAAAAAGGGTTAGCCGAAGGAGATATGGCAAGAGTGTTTAACGATCGCGGCGAACTTATTGGAAAAGTGAAAATTCTTATCAAGGCGCATCCGAAAACAATTAATGTTGACGAAGGACAATGGCAAAAATTTGGCGGTAGCGTGAATGTCCTGACATCTGATCGTGAGTCAGACAACGGTCAAGGGAGTACGTTATACGATTGTTTAGTCAATATTGAAAAAATCAGCGAATCACAGTGACAGCGCATGAATGCGCTTGTCATTTTCTTTTCAACTATCTATAATGAGGAAAGATGTTGACGGTTAAGAGGAGTGGAAAAAATGGGATTAACAGCAGGAATTGTTGGTTTACCAAACGTCGGAAAATCGACGCTATTTAATGCTATTACAAAAGCGGGCGCAGAATCCGCTAACTATCCTTTCTGTACGATTGAACCGAACGTTGGAATTGTCGAAGTACCTGATGAACGGTTGAAAACATTAACGGGGTTAGTCAAGCCAAAAAGAACGGTACCAACCGTGTTTGAATTTACCGATATCGCTGGAATTGTGAAAGGTGCAAGCAAAGGCGAAGGATTAGGAAATAAGTTTTTATCTCACATTCGCCAAGTTGATGCGATTTGCCAAGTCGTTCGTTGTTTTGCCGATGAAAACATTACCCATGTTGCTGGAAAAGTCGATCCGCTTGCCGATATTGAAACGATTAACTTAGAGCTCATTTTAGCCGATCTTGAAACGGTAGATAAGCGCATTGATCGCGTTGGAAAAATGGCCAAGCAAAAAGATAAAGATGCCATGTTTGAATATGAGATTCTTGCTCGATTGAAAGAAACATTTGAAGCAGGAAAAGCGGCGCGCACCTTATCGTTTACAGAAGAAGAAATGAAAGTCGTAAAACAGCTTCATTTACTGACGATTAAACCGATGTTATATGTTGCCAATGTGGGCGAAGAAGATGTAGCGAATCCGGACGATAATCCATTCGTACAACAAGTGCGTGAATTCGCGAGAAATGACCATGCGGAGGTCATTGTTGTTTGTGCGAAAGTGGAAGAAGAAATCGCTCAATTGGATGACGAAGAAAAAGAATTATTTTTACAGGAGCTCGGCATTGAGCAATCGGGGTTAGATCAACTTATTCGCGCTGCGTATAGTTTATTAGGGCTTGCGACGTTCTTTACTGCTGGGGAACAAGAAGTGCGGGCGTGGACGTTCCGAAAAGGAATGAAGGCACCGCAATGCGCCGGAATCATCCATTCTGATTTTGAGCGTGGATTTATTCGTGCTGAAACGGTTTCCTATGATGATTTAGTCGCAGCAGGGTCGATGGCAGCGGCACGCGAAGCAGGAAAAGTGCGATTGGAAGGAAAAGACTACGAAGTACAAGATGGCGATATTATCTATTTCCGCTTTAATGTTTAATATTGCTTCTATTTTTTAACCGTGATATAATCAAAAAATGTGAGTAATATTTTATTGCTCCTTGCCCTTTTATAGGGCCGTTTAGACCAAAAGGAGGTGACTAGCATGAAAAGAAAATACGAAATCATGTATATTATCCGCCCAAATTTAGATGATGAAGCGAGAAAAGCAGTTGTAGAGCGCTTCAATACTATTTTAACAGAAAACGGTGCGGAAATTGCAAACGTCAAAGAATGGGGTAAACGTCGCCTAGCATATGAAATCAAAGATTTCCGCGACGGTTACTACATGATTGTGAACGTAGTGTCTGAACCAAAAGCGGTACAAGAGTTCGACCGTTTAGCGAAAATCAGCGAAGACATTATTCGTCACATCGTTGTGAAAGAGGAAGAATAATTTCCGTTATTAAGTATTAAGGAGTGGTTCTGATGATTAACCGCGTAATTCTTGTAGGGAGACTTACAAGAGACCCAGAATTACGCTATACTCCAAATGGAGTAGCTGTTGCCACGTTTACGCTTGCTGTCAATCGTCCGTTTACGAACCAACAAGGTGAGCGTGAAGCGGATTTTATTAACTGTGTCGTCTGGCGTCGTCCCGCGGAAAATGTAGCCAACTTCTTGAAAAAAGGAAGTTTAGCTGGAGTGGACGGTCGCTTACAAACGAGAAGTTATGAGGGCCAAGATGGAAAACGTGTGTACGTGACTGAAGTGGTTGCTGATAGCGTTCAATTTCTTGAACCTAAAGGTAGCATGGAGCAACGTGGTGCAACAGCAGGTGGCTACTATGGAGAGCCATTTCCATTTGGACAAAATCAGAACCCGCGTAACACAAACGATCATGGCTTTAGTCGCATCGATGAAGATCCATTTGCCAATGATGGACAACCTATTGATATTTCCGATGACGACTTACCGTTTTAATGAATATATGAAATCAGGATGAGGAAGGAGGATCAATAATGGCAGGACGTAAAGGTGGACGTGCAAAACGTCGTAAAGTGTGCTACTTCACAGCGAACGGAATTACTCATATCGACTACAAAGACGTTGATACACTCAAAAAATTCATCTCTGAGCGCGGTAAAATTTTACCTCGTCGTGTGACTGGTACAAGTGCAAAATATCAACGTAAGTTAACTGTTGCGATTAAGCGCGCTCGTCAAATGGCATTATTGCCATATGTAGCAGGTGAATAAAAAGAAGAAGCAGTAAGGGGGAAACCTTACTGCTTTTTTTATGCTGTGTGATGGTTTTATCATTTCTGTGAATTAGGGTAATATAGTGAGGTAAGGAGGGCGAAAAGTTGAGAAATACATATGCGTTAACGGAGGCTGCCATCCAGCTGGCTCTGTTTACTGTTTTATTTTTAGTTTCATTGTATGTACCATTATTAGGAGCGGTGACAACATTATTTTTATCGATTCCGTTTATTATTTTTACCATCAAGCACGGTTATCAACAAGCGTTGCTATTGCTTGTTGCATCGCTTGTTGTTTCCTCGGTTGTTGGTTCACTACTTTCCCTTCCCGGCGTTCTTATGTTTGGGACAGCTGGCATCGTCATAGGTGCGCTACTGGCAAAACAGAAAAATCGTTATGTTGTTTTAGTGGCAGGAACGATGGCATTTTTATTCAATATGGTGATCGACTACATCATTTCCATTCAATTTTTTGAAATGGATATTATTAAACAAGCGCTTTCATTGCTAAATGAATCTTTCCACACAGCCATACAAATGATGCGCGGAATGGGGCAGCAACCGCCAAAGGAATTGCAAGAACGTTTTGAACAAGGATTGGAACTTATCAAATATGTAACTCCTACGTTATTTGTACTAGGTGCGTTTCTGCTAGCCTATGTGACAATGATTGTTTCTGTTCCAATTTTAAAACGATTAAAACTTTCTGTGGGGACTTGGCCACCGTTTCGCAATTTCAGTTTACCGAAAAGCTTATTATGGTATTATTTACTGATTTTAATAGTGACGTTTCTCCCATTGGAAAAAGGAACATTTGTCTACATTGTTGTTCTAAATTTATACTATTTGCTGCAGTTGTTGTTTGTCGTTCAAGGCCTTTCTTTTCTTTATTATGTTGGCGACCGAAAGAACATTCCAAAAGGGATGATCGTCGGGGGAACGGTGCTTTGTTTATTTCTCCCTTTTCTACTTTATCTTATTGCGATATTAGGTATAATTGATTTAGGATTTGAATTACGGAAACGCATCTTGTAATGGATGTGTTCGGATTATTTATGATGTAGGAGCTGACATGAATGTCTCATTTTTATGAAAAGAAAGCATATCGCTATCCCTTGTATTCGTTAATCGTTTTAACGTTTATTTTGGTTGCTATCATATTTTATTTTCAATGGATTTTAGGGATAGCTGGCTTTTTGCTCCTCGGCTTTGTGCTTTATTATGTTATGCGCTCACAGCGGGAATTACAGGAAGAGGTAGAGGAGTATATTTCTACGCTCTCTTACCGAGTAAGGAAGGTAGGAGAGGAAGCATTGATGGAGATGCCCATTGGAATTATGCTTATCAATGATGATTATACGATTGAATGGGCGAACTCCTTTTTAGCTTCTTGCTTTGGAATGGAGACGCTTGTAGGGCAGTCATTGTATGATATCGCAGATCAACTCGTTTCACTGATGAAACAAGACGTTGATGAGGAAATGGTCGATATTCGTGATCGAAAGTTTAAAGTGATCGTAAGAAGGGAAGAAAGGCTTCTTTACTTTTTTGATATAACTGAACAAGTGGAAATCGAAAAGCAGTATGAAGCCGAACGAATTGTATTAGGAATTATTTTTCTTGATAACTATGATGAAGTTACTCAAGGGATGGACGACCAGGCAAAAAGCCAAATGAACAGCCATGTGACTTCCATCCTAAACAAATGGGCACACGATTACGGTCTCTTTTTAAAAAGAACCTCATCGGATCGTTTTATTGCCGTATTAAATGAACAGATATTACAACAGCTTGAAAAAAGCAAGTTTTCGATTTTAGATGAGGTTCGTGAGCAGACAATGAAGAATAATATTCAGCTTACATTAAGTATCGGAATCGGTGCGGGTGCCTCTTCATTACCTGAACTAGGGGCTCTGGCGCAGTCGAGTTTAGATTTAGCATTAGGTCGTGGCGGCGACCAAGTCGCGATTAAACAAGCCAATGGAAAAGTAAAATTTTATGGTGGAAAAACAAACCCGATGGAGAAACGTACACGGGTACGGGCACGTGTCATTTCCCATGCGTTAAAGGAATTGATTGTCGAAAGCGATAAAGTGCTCATTATGGGCCATAAATACCCGGATATGGATGCTCTGGGAGCAGCAATAGGTATTTTAAAAGTGGCTCAGCTTAACCAAAAAGAAGGGTTTATTGTTATTGATACGACGCGCATTGATGCCGGTGCCCACCGCCTGATTGAGGAAATAAAAAAACATCCAGAGCTTTGGGCACGATTTATTAAACCGGAGCAGGGGCTTGAGCTTGTCACAGACGATACGTTGTTAATTGTGGTAGATACCCATCGCCCGTCATTAGTCGTGGAAGAAAAATTATTATTCCGAACAGATCATATTGTTGTTATTGATCACCATCGCCGTGGTGAGGAATTTATCGATGATCCGATTCTTGTCTATATGGAACCTTACGCCTCTTCTACTTCGGAACTCGTTACGGAATTGTTAGAATACCAACCGAAACGTACGAGGTTAACGATGTTAGAAGCAACAGCATTGCTTGCTGGGATTGTTGTCGATACGAAAAGTTTTACGTTGCGCACCGGCTCGCGCACGTTTGATGCTGCTTCCTACTTACGCGCACAAGGAGCAGATACCGTTTTAGTACAAAAATTATTGAAAGAGAATATAACAAACTATGTGAAGCGGGCAAAAATGATTGAAAATGCGTCAATTGACGCAAGAGGAATTGCGATCGCTAAAGGCGATCCAAATGAAATGTATGATCAAGTTCTCATTGCTCAAGCAGCGGATACGTTATTATCACTAAGCGGGGTTGTCGCTTCATTTGTGATTTCAAAGCGGATTGATCATAAGATTGGCATTAGTGCTCGCTCATTAGGAGATATTAACGTTCAAGTAATTATGGAAAGTTTAGGTGGCGGTGGGCATTTGACAAACGCTGCCGTGCAATTATCTGATGTGACCATTGAAGAAGCAGAACAGCGTTTACGAACAGCCATTGATGAATACTTAGAAGGGGGTAAAAAGTGATGAAAGTTATCTTTCTAAAAGACGTAAAAGGAAAAGGAAAAAAAGGTGAAATTAAAAACGTAGCTGATGGATATGCGCAAAACTTTCTTTTCAAACAAGGTCTTGCCATTGAGGCAACACCAGCTAATTTAAAAGCGCTTGAGGCACAGAAAAATAAAGAAAAACGCCAAGCAGAGGAAGAACTTGAAAAAGCAAAGCAACTAAAGGAACAATTGGAACAATTAACGGTACAAATATTTGCAAAAGCTGGTGAAGGAGGCCGCTTATTCGGTTCAGTCACAAGCAAACAAATAGCCGAAGCGCTTCAAAGCCAATATCAAATTAAAGTCGATAAGCGTAAAATCGAGTTAGATGATGCAATTCGCGCATTAGGGTATACAAACGTACCGGTAAAACTTCATCCAGAAGTAACTGCAACGTTAAAAGTGCATGTAAGTGAACAAAAGTGAACGCATAAAAATGTGATTTTATGAGGAAGTCATTCCTTCCCATATAATCACATTTTTCTTATGGTTATTGTGTTTCAATTGGATCGAAAAACAGAAAAAGGTGGTGAAAAGAGATGAACGATGTATTTGCTGAGCGCATTCCTCCGCAAAGCATTGAGGCCGAACAAGCGGTGTTAGGCGCTGTGTTCCTTGACCCTTCCGCTTTAACATTAGCTTCGGAAATTTTAATTCCTGAAGATTTTTACCGTGCTTCCCACCAAAAGATTTTCCATGCGATGCTAAAGGTAGCCGATAAAGGAGAGCCGGTTGATTTAGTTACAGTAACAGCAGAATTAGCAGATGCGCAAATATTGGAAGAAGTAGGCGGCGTCTCATATTTAAGCGAGCTTGCTGATGCGGTTCCGACCGCAGCGAATGTCGAGTATTATGCTCGCATTGTTGAAGAAAAGTCGATTCTGCGCCGCCTAATCCGCACTGCCACATCGATTGCTCAAGATGGCTATACACGAGAAGACGAAGTTGATGTTTTATTGAATGAAGCAGAAAAGAAAATTATGGAAGTATCGCAACGGAAGCATTCCGGTACGTTCCAAAACATTAAAGATGTGCTTGTGCAGGCCTATGATAATATTGAAATGCTTCATAATCGGAAAGGAGAAATTACAGGGATTCCGACCGGTTTTACAGAGCTTGATCGAATGACGGCTGGATTTCAACGAAGCGATCTTATTATCGTCGCTGCTCGTCCTTCCGTAGGGAAAACGGCGTTTGCATTGAATATCGCGCAAAATGTTGCTACGAAAACAAACGAAAATGTCGCCATTTTTAGTTTAGAGATGAGCGCCCAACAATTAGTTATGCGGATGTTATGCGCAGAAGGAAATATTAATGCGCAAAACTTGCGGACTGGTAAACTAACACCGGAAGATTGGGGAAAATTAACGATGGCGATGGGGAGTTTATCGAATGCTGGCATTTATATTGACGATACGCCTAGTATTCGAGTCAGCGATATTCGGGCAAAATGTCGCCGCCTGAAACAAGAAAGCGGACTGGGAATGGTATTAATTGATTATTTACAGCTCATTCAAGGTAGTGGAAGAAATCGAGAAAATCGGCAACAGGAAGTATCGGAAATTTCGCGTTCATTAAAGGCGTTAGCTCGTGAATTGGAAGTGCCTGTCATCGCTTTATCACAGCTTTCACGCAGCGTAGAACAACGCCAAGACAAGCGGCCGATGATGTCCGACATTCGTGAATCAGGAAGTATTGAACAAGACGCTGACATTGTGGCATTTTTATATCGCGATGATTATTATGATAAAGAATCAGAGAACAAAAACATTATAGAAATTATTATTGCGAAACAACGGAATGGCCCGGTTGGTACGGTGCAATTAGCATTTATTAAAGAGTATAACAAATTTGTGAATCTGGAGCGTCGCTTTGACGATGCCCATATTCCGCCAGGAGCATAATGTTAACAAAGGGGTCGCTATTTTGATAAGGAGCGTCCTCTTTTTTATAAATGGGAAACGAAAAGTGTCTAGTTTCAGTGCTCAACTCATTTGTTTCTTGAATAGGTATCCATGTAAAACTTGCGAGAAGCATGATTAGAAAAGAGATGCTTTAAGCAGTTCAGGGGTTAAATAAACTCCGCTTTCGAAGTGCAAGAGCTTCTAGCTTCTAGCGGGCAAAGAACATTTGTCCATCGCAGAAACTAGAATGGCGGCATTTCGCCGTTGGTCCACAGGGTGTCGGCAGTTTTTAGGAGAATTTGGGTCACCTGCGCTTTTCTTATAGGTTGAATACGAATGAAATAATAAAAATAATTGATAAATGTTCGTGTTTTATTGACTTTCATTCGTAAAACTGCTACACTTACTATGTTTATATCGAGAAAAGTGGAGGTGCTCGCCATGTCTTCGGTCGTCGTTGTCGGCACGCAGTGGGGCGATGAAGGGAAAGGAAAAATTACTGATTTCTTATCTGAAAATGCAGAAGTCATTGCAAGATATCAAGGTGGGAACAACGCAGGACATACGATTGTTTTTAACGGAGAGAAATACAAACTACATCTGATTCCATCTGGAATTTTTTATAAAGATAAAATATGTGTGATCGGAAATGGAATGGTTGTTGATCCGAAAGCGCTTGTTGCGGAATTACAATATTTACATAATCACGGCATTTCAACAGATAACTTACGAATTAGCAATCGCGCGCATGTCATTTTGCCATACCATCTGAAACTTGATGAAGTGGAAGAAGAGCGAAAAGGAGCAAATAAAATCGGCACGACGAAAAAAGGAATTGGTCCAGCGTATATGGACAAAGCGGCTCGCGTCGGCATTCGTATCGCTGATTTGCTCGATCGCGAAGTGTTTGAAGAAAAGTTAGCCCGCAATTTGCAGGAGAAAAACGTTCTTTTTGAAAAAGTATATGGCGTTGAAGGGTTTCAACTAGAGGACATTTTAGATGAATATTATGAGTATGGACAACAAATTGCTCAATACGTCTGCGATACATCGGTTGTTTTAAACAACGCTCTCGACGAAGGACGCCGCGTATTATTTGAAGGTGCACAAGGTGTTATGTTAGATATTGACCAAGGGACGTATCCGTTCGTCACTTCATCCAATCCGGTTGCTGGCGGTGTCACTATCGGTTCAGGTGTAGGACCAACGAAAATTAAACATGTCGTTGGCGTAGCTAAGGCGTATACAACCCGTGTTGGCGATGGACCATTTCCGACGGAACTGCACGATGAAATTGGCGACCGCATTCGTGAAGTAGGGCGTGAATATGGTACGACAACAGGGCGTCCGCGCCGCGTTGGTTGGTTCGATAGCGTTGTTGTTCGCCATGCTCGCCGTGTGAGCGGCATTACTGATTTATCGTTAAACTCCATTGACGTGTTAACAGGGATTGAAACGTTAAAAATTTGTGTGGCCTATCGCTATAAGGGACAAATTATTGAAGAATTCCCAGCAAGCTTGAAAGTATTAGCGGAATGTGAGCCTGTATACGAAGAGCTTCCGGGTTGGACGGAGGATATTACAGGAGTTAAAAGCCTCGATGAGCTGCCAGCCAATGCCCGTCATTATATCGAACGAATTTCGCAATTAACAGGTATCCCGTTATCGATTTTCTCCGTTGGTCCGGACCGCTCGCAAACGAATGTTGTCCGTAGCGTATATGCATAATCTTCTTATACAAGCATAGATACAATGTGTCTATGCTTTTCTTTTTGAATTGGCAATGGGTAATAAGTGAATTCAATCGTATAACGTGATAAATTAATAGTATACGTATTTTTCGATTCCATCGATAAAGAAAGGATGTGAACAATGATGGAAAAACGAATTCTTGTTGTTGACGATGAAAAACCGATTGCAGATATTTTGCAATTTAATTTACAAAAAGAAGGATATGAAGTAGTTTGCGCATATGACGGAGTCGAGGCACTTCAAAAAGTAGAAGAAGTGACGCCCGATCTGATTTTATTAGATATTATGCTCCCACAAAAAGATGGGATGGAAGTATGCCGCGAAGTGCGGAAAAAGTATGATATGCCGATTATTATGTTAACGGCGAAAGATTCAGAGATTGATAAAGTACTTGGATTGGAATTAGGGGCGGATGACTATGTAACAAAACCGTTTAGTACAAGGGAATTATTAGCACGCGTGAGAGCGAATTTACGTCGCCATTCTCAAAGTGCTAATACGTCGGAAGAGAACAATGACATGAACGAGATCACTGTTGGTTCACTTGTTATTCGTCCTGATGCGTATATTGTGTCAAAACGAGGAGAAACGATCGAATTGACACATCGGGAATTTGAATTGCTTCATTACCTTGCTAAACATATTGGGCAAGTAATGACAAGGGAGCATTTATTGCAAACCGTGTGGGGATATGATTATTACGGAGATGTTCGTACCGTCGATGTAACCGTGCGCCGCTTACGAGAAAAAATTGAGGATAATCCGTCTCATCCAGCATGGATTGTCACGCGGCGAGGAGTCGGTTATTATTTGCGCAACCCAGAACAGGAGTAAAGGAAACCAATGAAAAAAGTAGGTCCATTTCGTTCGATTCATTTTAAATTTGTTTTGATTTACGTGCTTCTCATTCTTGTTGCGATGCAAATCATTGGCGTATATTTTGTGAGAAAGCTAGAGACAGAGCTTGTGCAAAACTTTAAAAACTCTCTAAATGAGCGAGTGACGCTGCTTGCCTATAACGTGGAACAGGCAATGAGTAAAGAGAGAGATTCGAAAAGCCCGACGTTAGAGGAAGATATTCGCTCCCTTCTACATGATTTTGTCTCCCAAGACATTTCCGAAGTACGGATTATTGATGATAAAAGTAAGGTGCTTGGCACATCGAACCCTTATATGCAAAACATCGTTGGCAAAAGGACAACAGAGATTTTTGTGAAACGAGCACTCGTTACAGGAGAAATGGTTGATCGAATGTTCATTGATCGAAAAACAGGGCATCGCATGTACATTTCCTCGACACCGATTAAGCCGGGCGGCGAAATTAAAGGTGTTATTTATGTCATCGCTTCGATGGAAAATGTATTTTCACAAATGAGACAAATTAATATGATTCTAGCGACAGGAACAGGGATCGCGCTAGCTATTACTGCAATATTGGGCATCTTTCTATCGCGGACGATTACCCGCCCAATTTCGGATATGCGAAAGCAAGCCCTTGCGATGTCGAAAGGGAACTTTTCTCGAAAAGTAAAGGTGTATGGTTATGATGAGATTGGCCAATTGGCCATGACATTTAACAATTTGACAAAAAAATTACAGGAAGCCCAAGCAACAACGGAAGGAGAGCGCCGAAAGTTAGCCTCCGTGTTAACGCATATGACCGATGGAGTGATTGCGACTGACCGCCGCGGGAGAATTATTTTAATTAACGATGCCGCATTGAATATTTTGAATGTTTCACGTGAAACAGTTCTTTCAAGCTCAATTATTGATGTATTAGGCCTCGGCGACCAATACACATTTGAGACGTTACTAGAAGAGCCCGATTCGTTAATTTTAGACTTTAGTACGGATGACGAATTATATATCTTGCGTGCTTCTTTATCCGTTATTCAAAAAGAAACTGGATTTGTCAACGGATTAATCGTTGTGCTGCATGATATTACGGAGCAAGAAAAAATCGACCAAGAACGGCGAGAGTTCGTCGCCAATGTTTCTCATGAGCTGCGGACGCCTTTAACAACAATGAAAAGTTATTTAGAAGCGTTAGCAGAAGGAGCTTGGAGGGATGAAGAGATTGCCCCACGGTTTATTGAAGTCACGCAGATGGAAACGGAGCGAATGATTCGATTAGTCAATGATTTACTTCAGCTCTCCAAACTCGACAGCAAGGACTATAAGCTGAATAAGTCATGGGTGAATTTTTCACGATATTTTCATAAGGTAATTGACCGTTTCGAATTAACGAAAAATGAAAATATTACGTTTGTGCGGAAAATTCCTGATGAAGCGATTTTTATTGAAATCGATGAAGATAAAATCACCCAAGTGCTCGATAACATTATTTCCAACGCGTTAAAATATTCTCCTCGAGGCGGTAACATTACGTTTCGCGTCAAAGAGCTGAGCGATGAAATTTTAGTTAGCGTCAGTGATGAAGGAGTTGGTATCCCGAAAGCAGATTTAGCAAAAGTATTTGACCGATTTTATCGTGTCGATAAAGCACGGTCACGTAAACTTGGCGGCACAGGGCTGGGATTGGCGATCGCTAAAGAAGTGGTCGTTGCCCATGGAGGGAAAATTTGGGCAGAAAGTAAGGAGCATAAGGGCACAACGATTTTCTTTACTTTACCGTTTGAACGGATTCAAGAGGATGACTGGTATGAAGTATGAAACAATTAAAACGATTATATTAACTTTTTTAGTGTTGACAAGCATTGTGTTGACATGGGGACTATGGACATACCACCCCAAATATGATGTAATGCAAAATGATGAGTATATCCAGCACATATCAGTCAGCAATACGCAAGTCGATACGGCGATGATTGTTCAGCCTTCACAAATATTCATCCATAAAAATAATGCCCACTATGGAATGATTGAAGAAGAAGAAATCAACGCGTTATTAAAAGAAATGAAAAAATGGACATTCGATGA
Source organism: Thermaerobacillus caldiproteolyticus (assembly GCF_013761245.1). Lineage (GTDB taxonomy): Bacteria > Bacillota > Bacilli > Bacillales > Anoxybacillaceae > Thermaerobacillus > Thermaerobacillus caldiproteolyticus. Next base: position 36,695 of record NZ_JACDUT010000003.1, read on the forward strand.
TTTCGAAAATATTTCAACGACCATTCCGAAGGGGAATTTCTTATCGTTTTTACATGGAAGAGGGAAAATTGAAATCGTTTATCCAGATGATATTCCGATTGATATTTATCGTGCAATTTTTCAAATTGAAGATAAAGGAATTAAAAGAGTTAGCTTTGACCGAATCATCATCCCTGTTGAGAAACAAGAAGATATTTCTGTTTACTTTGTTTCAACGAACAATCGAAGAGTATATAAAGCTGTAGCCAGCAATGTTTCATTCGCGGAAATCGAACGTTTATATGATGAAAAAGCAGACAAGTATCCACGCTATTTTGCTTACAACATCAGTGAGACAAAGTCCATCTTCCTTCCTGAAAAAGAAGTTACGCTGAGTCGGTTACAATATTACACAGATGAACTTGATCCTGATAAGTTTAAGGAAGCGTTATTTAGCGATCCGAGCTTTGTGAAAAAAGATTTGCTCACGTTTGGCGAAGAATATACAGATGGTTCACGGCTGATGGATGTGGACTTTTTACAGCGGTTGTTGTTATATGTCAATCCTGCTGCCCAAAATACAATGAACAGGACGAGTGAGGAAGATAGCAATTTGATCCAACGAAGCATTGATTTTGTCAACGAGCATGGCGGTTGGACGGACATGTACCACTTTGCTGAATGGGATCATGAAGAACGGAAAGTTATTTTTCGTTTGAGTATGAATAACTATCCTGTGTTTAACGATTATGGAATGTCTGAAATTGTTCAAACGTGGGGCGATAATGAACCGATTAAGTACCAGCGTCCGTTATTTCGTCTGGAAATTCCAGACCGTGTAAGTGTGCCTATGAAACTGTTATCTGGTCATGAAGTGATTGAAAAGCTACAGAAAATAAAAGGATTCAAAAAAGAATTAGTGAATTGGATTACAGTAGGATATGAGCTTGTGAAAGATCCGGAGAGGGAAAAGGTTATTATTTTGAAACCGGCTTGGTTTTATTTGTATGGAGGAACATGGCGGGAAGTTCCGATGGAAGAGTTAAACAAAGAAAGAGGAGGGAACGTGAATGGATTGGAGTAAAACAAAAACGATTTTTATTATTACGTTCCTTATCCTCGATTTCTTTTTGGGTTATCAGTTTATGGAAAAACGAAGCAACAGTCAATTAGATGTCATTTTAGAAACAACGATTGAGGAGCAGTTAGAAGCAAATGGCATTACCTACGTGGAGCTGCCCAAAGAAATTACAAAAGCGACATATGTAAGCGGAAAGAGTAAAACGTTTACCCGTCAGGAAATTAGCAAATTATTCAATCAAAAAGTCACTGTAAGCAATCAAACGATTTTGCAGGCAACGTTTATTCATCCTATATCTCTTTCTAATTTTAGAGATCCGTATCGTTTGAGCGAGTTCTTACAGCGCCATATTCTTAATGGTAAAGATTATACGTTTTGGGCGTTTGATGAAAAATCGAATACCATTATTTGTTTTCAAAAGTATAATGGCAAAGTTATTTATAAAAATGTAAGTAGCATGTTGTTGCTTCATCTAAATGAAAAAAATGAAGTTGTTTCCTATGAACAAACTCTATTAGATGATTTAGAGAAATATGAGAAAAAGCAAGAAATCATTCCAGCCATTAAAGCCATTGAAACGTTATATAAAAAAGACTATTTGAAACCGGGAGACCATGTTACGTCCATTGAACTTGGTTACTATGCGCTTGTTCAATTTACGGCTTCACAAGTGTTAACACCAACATGGCATATTGTAGTGAACGGAAAAGAAGATTATTTTATTAATGCGTTTGAAGGACAGATTATTAGCGATGAAGGGAAAATGTTGGAGTGAGAAAAATGAATATGCAGTTTAGCGTCCTAGCAAGTGGAAGTACCGGAAATGCTTTTTACATCGAAACAGATGAACATCGATTGCTTGTCGATGCAGGATTGAGTGGCAAGCAGATGGAACAGTTGTTTCAACAAATTGATCGTAAGCTGCAGCAGGTGACGGCCATTTTAGTGACCCATGAACATAGCGATCATATTAAAGGACTCGGTGTTATCGCGAGGAAATACAAGCTTCCCATTTATGCAAATGAAAAAACGTGGAAAGCGATGGAAGGTTTGATTGGTGACATTCCGACCGAGCAAAAATTCGTATTTCCATTAGGAACTGTGCGTTCGTTTGGAAGTTTGGATGTTGAATCATTTGGCGTGTCCCATGACGCTGCAGAGCCGATGTTTTATGTGTTTCACTGCGGCGGCAAAAAGCTTGTCTTGATCACAGACACTGGATACGTAAGCGACCGCATGAAAGGAATTATTAACAATGCGGATGTGTTCGTGTTTGAAAGCAATCATGATGTAGATATGTTACGAATGGGGCATTATCCTTGGAATATTAAGCGCCGCATTTTAAGTGATGTAGGTCATGTATCTAACGAAGATGCGGCCCTTGCTCTAGCCGATGTCATTGGCGATCGGACAAAACGGATCTATTTAGCACACTTAAGTCAAGATAACAATATGAAGGAATTAGCGCGAATGACAGTCGGACAGACATTAACCAGCAAGGGATTCGCCGTTGGAGAGCAATTTCATTTATATGACACTGATCCGAAAATTCCAACAGACCTCGTGTATGTGTAGCCAACATTTTGGGAAAGATAAGTTAATGTGTTTACAATGGATTTTTTCCATCGTCACGAAGTATAATGGGGGATAGATACACACACTACCTTTTACCGAACCCTCTTTGTCGAAAGGATTGGTGAGTATGGGGTATTACGATGATCATTATGAACAATATCGACAAAAGCAAAAAGGAAATCGCGGTGGTTGGTTTTTATCAGCGCTAGTCGGTGCCATTTTAGGTGCACTATTAATAATGATTTCAATTCCAGCACTTTCAAAATGGAATGTGCTTCCTTATGATATTACGCCAAAAGAGAGTGAACAGGCGGGAAAAGAGGAAGCAGGAACGACAAAGCAGCCGGCTGTACAGCAAAATGTGGCTGTCAATGTTTCGTCCCAAGTGACAAAAGCGATTGATAAAGTATCGGATGCCGTTGTTGGTGTCGTCAACATTCAAGAGGCCAACTTTTGGTCGCAAGGCGACGAAGAAGCGGGAACAGGTTCCGGTGTTATTTATAAAAAAGCAAATGGTAAAGCATTCATTGTTACGAATCATCACGTTGTTGAAAATGCAAGTCAATTAGAAGTAAGCCTAAAAGATGGAACAAGGGTGCCTGCAAAGTTATTAGGAAGCGATCTGTTAACCGATTTAGCAGTGCTTGAAATTGATGCAAAGCATGTGAAAAAAGTAGCGGAATTCGGAAATTCTGACACGGTTAAGCCAGGGGAACCAGTCATTGCGATTGGAAACCCGCTTGGACTTCAATTTGCTGGTTCTGTTACACAAGGAATTATCTCAGGAACGAATCGGACAGTTGAGGTTGATTTAGACCAAGATGGGTTACCAGACTGGAATGCCGAAGTATTACAGACAGACGCAGCGATCAACCCAGGAAATAGTGGTGGCGCTCTTGTTAATATTGAAGGTCAAGTCATCGGTATTAACTCGATGAAAATTGCTCAAGAAGCAGTAGAAGGAATTGGCTTTGCGATTCCGATTAATTCGGCTCTACCGATTATTTCCGATTTAGAAAAGTATGGTCAAGTACGTCGTCCTTATATGGGAGTAGAGCTCCGTTCATTAAGTGATATCTCATCTTATCATTTACAAGCAACATTGCACTTGCCAAAAGATGTGACAGAAGGGGTTGCGGTTATTCAAGTTGTGCCAATGTCTCCAGCGGCACAAGCGGGATTAAAACAATTTGATGTCATCGTTGCGTTAGATGGTAAAAAGATTCGCAATGTCCTTGAATTGAGAAAATACTTGTATACAAAAAAATCAATTGGTGATAAAATGACCGTTACATTCTATCGTGATGGAGAGAAACGAACAGTCACTATGAAATTAACGAAAGAATCCTTTTAGATGATGTAACGAGAATGGTTTATGAATAAGTTATCAACAAGGAGCGAAAATCACGCTCCTGTTTTCTTTTTTCCACAAGTGGATAAGGAGGGACATGTTATGTTTGCCTGTTGTGAAGATCATATTGACTTAGCAATTGATATGTATGTGGATAAAATGGAGCAAGCGCCGGAAATTGCACATATGACTGTGGATAACCAATCTAAAACATGCGATTTTTGTCCAAAGAAGGCTGTATATATAGTGGGGAACTAATGTTTTTACACTATATGTGGATATGTGTTGTGTATATGTGGATAAATCTTGTGGATAGTTTGTTTGTAAAGTGGGGATGAACTGTGAATATTACCGTTATTTCTGTTGGTAAGCTAAAAGAAAAATATTTAAAACAAGGAATCGAGGAATACATAAAACGGCTGTCAGGCTATGCAAAAATCGAAATGATTGAAGTGCCAGATGAAAAAGCGCCGGAGAATTTAAGCAATCAGGAAATGGAACAAGTCAAAGAAAGAGAAGGCGAACGCATTTTAGCGAAGATTTCGGATGATACGTATGTGATTGCTTTAGCTATTGAAGGAAAGATGAAATCGTCTGAGGAATTGGCAGAAAGCTTGGACAAGCTCGCCACCTATGGCAAAAGCAAAATCGCCTTTATCATTGGTGGTTCGCTCGGTTTAAGCAAAAAAGTCATGCAACGTGCCGATGAAGCCTTATCATTTTCCAAGATGACGTTCCCCCATCAGCTCATGCGCCTCATTCTCCTTGAACAAATTTATCGGGCGTTTCGGATTAATAGAGGTGAACCGTACCATAAGTAAATGAGGTTTTTGGTTATAATTATTGGTGTGTTTATTCATTGGAAAAAGTGATTTCACACTCAACATACGTGCGTTTCATAGATCCTTTTAAAAGAAGAAGCAGGAAACCAATAAGGGTTTCCTGTTTATACTCAAAGCAAATTTTTAACCAGAGATGAAAATATAATTGTTTAAAGAAACACCTGTATCAGTGAGTTCAGTCCACGAAAGTTTATTATCTACCACCCCTTCCATTATGAATACGATAATCAATAGTATCTTCATTTTTGACATAGAGTTCATATTCCCAGACGTTTTCATAAGTATCAATAAAATGACTTGACAACCTATAAATTCATTTATGCATAATAAGTTTCTTTATAGATCAAAGATGATTCATTTTTAACAAAATGCATTCATTTGATGTACCAATTCTATATCATTGAAAATATATTTTTGCTTTAAAAATTTTATAAAAGGTATCCCTAAGCGCGCGCTATAGATAAAAAACAATAAAATAATGGGGTAATGTAGACAAAAAGGGACTGCTTATTGAAGCTTATTATGCGTGAGAAGATGGTGGAATATTGATTTGGGGGTTATCAAGAAAATAAAGACAACTTGCAAATGGCTTAAAAATATTCACATTTTTGCTTTCGCCGGACAGACTCCTAGCATTTGAATGATGTCAATCATGGTCATTCATTGTTCATATTCAGTTCATAAAGAGGTGTTACCATCACCATGTACTCAGTTGTAGAGGAGGAATTGAAATGGGACATATATACCGAACAGTGCCAAACAATGGCGATTGGGCTATTGAAGCGCACGGACTTGTTAAAACTTTTGGCGACAAACGTGCGGTTGATGGCGTAAATTTGAATGTGCGCGCTGGTACGATCTACGGCGTGCTTGGGCCGAACGGGGCAGGCAAGACCACTACAGTCAGAATGCTAGCGACCTTATTGCGACCGGACGCAGGTTCGGCATACATCTTTGGTTACGATGTGGTGAAGGAGCCGCAGATCGTGCGTCAGTTGATTGGTGTGACTGGTCAGTATGCATCGGTTGACGAGTCACTCAGCGCGATCGAGAATCTAGTCATCTTTTCTCGGCTGCTAGGGCTGAGCCGCACAGAGGCACGGCGCAAAGCTGCGGAGTTGTTGGAGGAATTTGGTTTGACAGAAGCGGCGAAGCGCCCGCTGAAAAATTTCTCCGGCGGCATGCGGCGTCGGCTGGATCTAGCAGCAAGTCTTATTGCACAGCCGCCGCTCATCTTCTTAGACGAGCCGACTACAGGACTGGATCCGCGCACGCGCAATCGAATGTGGGATACCATCCGGCGATTGGTAAAGCAGGGCTCAACCGTACTGTTAACAACCCAGTATTTACAGGAGGCTGACGAACTAGCTGATCGAATCGCGGTGATTGATCGCGGCCGGGTCGTTGCCGAGGGAACAGCGGATGAGCTGAAAGCGTCAGTTGGCAGTTCGTCGCTACAATTGAAAATCCAAAATACAAAAGATATCGAAAATGCCCGCCAGACCGTTGAACGGGTGCTCAAGGTCCGGTCAAATGTGTCGCTGGAAACGGGGAAGATTACTGCACCGATGGCGGACGCCGATCGAGTTACTGATCTGCTTATCGCTCTTCGCGAGGCAGGAATCCACTTGGCTGAATTGAGTGTTCAGAAGCCGACTCTTGACGAGGTCTTTTTAACCATTACTGGCCATAGTGCGAAGGAGGACACATCAGAGACATCCGATGAAATGGGGGAGGTAAGAGTATGAAAAGCACTTCTAAGCAGCTAGCTGTTAATCGCCAATTAAAAAACAACACAAGCTTTGGCCAGGCGGTGCGCAACTCGTTGACGATGGCCTACCGAGGTTTGCTGAAGATTCGGCGCACACCCGAGCAATTATTCGATGTCACGCTTCAGCCAATTATCTTCACCTTGATGTTTACCTACATCTTTGGCGGAGCCATCTCGGGAAATGTACATAACTATTTGCCGATCATCATTCCTGGCATCCTCGTGCAGACTGTCATCGGGACATCCATTGTTACCGGAGTCCAACTGCGCGAGGATATGGATAAGGGCGTGTTCGACCGCTTTAAGTCGCTGCCTATTGCACGCATTGCTCCGTTGGCGGGAGCTCTGTTGGCAGACACCATCCGATATACCATTGCGACAGTGCTCACCTTTGTTATGGGGTATATCATGGGCTATCGTCCAGAAGGAGGACTGGGTTACGTCGTCATCGCCGCGGTTTTCGTGATTGTGTGTTCTTGGGCAATCAGCTGGATCTTCGCCTTTTTTGGCGTGATTGCGCGTACGGCTTCAAGCGTACAAGGAATCTCGATGCTTGTGCTGTTTCCGCTTACGTTTCTTTCGAATGCTTTTGTGCCAGTCAAGACGATGCCCGATTGGCTCCAATGGTTTGCGAAGATCAATCCGATCTCGCATATTATTACTGCTGTCCGTGATCTGATCAATGATGGAACTATTGGCTGGGATTTCGCCGTCTCTCTCATCGGGGCTGCGGCCATCGTGGCGATCTTTGCGCCTATCACCGTCCGTGTATATATGCGCCGGGCATAAATTGGATATCTTGTACTGATCAGTGCACGATATCCCAGTTATAAAATAAGCTTTTACCGAAAAATTACGGAACCTTACTACTACTTGCAGAACTTTTAACAAATCATATAGTCTTCCATAGTTTATATGTGTATCGGTTGTATACGGATGGCACATTGCAGAGAACGGTGAAAGATATAACATTTTATAATTTAATCCATATAAAAATCTTTAGAAAGATCCAAAGCTAAAACTAAGCCTCATTTAGATCGTATATAAATAGTGGATTAAAGCATAAGATGGTGATTGTGATCCATAGCTCTTTTATTGACAGATTAGAGGCATGGAATATACCAAGAGAGGATAAACAAAGACAGCCTAATACATGAAACTTTAGGCTGTCTTTCCGTTGTTCAACTATTATTCGAAAATCATTCATTTTTGTTTTTTTCCAAACAAAATGGTTAAATCAATGGTTATTTCAGCTGAATCCATTTTTAGAATCTTTTGTAGACGTTCCTCTGTTGCTCTCCAAGATAAGGGGGCATCTGAACCAAGTGTTCGATAAGTGTATGATCCAAAGTTACACTATAATGCACATGTTCAATGTCCCGAAGATCAAATTCCTTCAAATTCTTACATAAGTTTGGCATTTATCATCTTTTTACTGCTTTTGGACATAAAAAACACCCCAATTCATTCGTAGTCGGTGAATGAAAAAAGGCGCAGCCAAATAAACCCATACCATTTAAAAAATCGGATGGGGTTAAAAAATGGTCTGCACCTTACATTACCGTAGACGAATGAACTGGATGATCATACGAATTACCTTCTCCTGTAACAAAAATTAAAAAAGGGGAATAATTCTATTCTATTAGAACAAAAATCAAAGAGTATATAAATAATTTAATATTACCCTTAAAATTAGTATCCTTCTGTTTCTCTACAATTTTCTTGCTCAGCCATATCATAAGTAAATGAGTTTTTTGCATAATATCGAATCGATGAGTGGGAATCTTAACATAAATGGCCGTTCCTGGTTGCGTAATCAAAATCAAGACAAAAGGAGTGGTACCTAAGGCTCCACTCCTTTTGTCTACTTATCGTGTGGGAGGATCGAGCTTTTCATGTGTTTGACCGTGACAAAATTGAGGCTTTTCTGCACACGCTAAAAGAGGTCTAAATAATTAAGGCGGGTAAAAAATCATGTCCATCAAACAACTCCATACTATAGAAGACTTGCATCAATTTGTTCAACAACCGGGCCAATAACTGTTTTTTAAACACAGCACCAGTTGTCCGATCAGTGCTAAAGCCTATGAGGAATTTCAAGCATTCGTGAAGGAAACGGACACTCCTGCTGCTGTAGTCCTGATGATTGAAGATCGCCCTGTTTCCAACAAATTGCAGAGGAATTTGGAATTAAGCATGAATCTCCGCAAATTTTTCTTTTGGAGGATGGAAAAGTACGCTGGAATGCTTCCCACTGGAAGATCACCCGGGAGTCTACCAAGGAGGCGCTAACCCAATGAACAAACAAGTAATCGTCTATTCTGTACAGGGCTGCAATGAGTGCAACAAGGAAGTGGAAAAGTTTGGGTTTATAGTAGTGCCTGTAACTGTCGTAGCAGATCAAGCGGTAAAAGGGTTTAATCCTGCTGAACTAAAAAACTGATAGAAATAGTAAAAGAGTAGAAACCGTGACCAAAAAAGTCACGGTTTTAAACTTATCCTTAACATCCAGTTGAAAGGGCTCCTGACTCTTTGTTATCAAATTTACTGGTATTTACAATCATTTATGATCATCTCTTTTTGTAACATTTATATGGAATATAAAAGTAAATGATTGTATAGATGAATTAAATGAAAAGCGTTTTTATCAGAGAGTATTGATTTATATGAGTTTATAGAAGAGTAGCTTGAAGGAATGAAAGAGGACAAAATTAAGGCTTTTATAATTTCCTAATAAAGATACATCTATTGTTGAGATAGATATATTAATCAGAGATTTAAGAGCAGAATTAGAAAAATACAAGTAAATCGTTTTTGAACGTAATTTAACGTAACGAAGACCACCTCCATCAAATGAAGTGGTCTAATATTTTAATAGAAATATATACTTTTACCATAAGTAATGACATGTTTTTAGGAAACAGTAAATAGACCGAGCGAGAGCACAAAGTAATTATCAGCTGTTTAGGTGTTTTTCTACTTGACGTTGGATACCAGCGTATTTGACGACCGGCCATTTTTCCTTCCGCAGCGCGTTCATCAGTTCTGGTCCTACATGCAAGTTGCTCTCTACCAGCTCCCGAGGAGTCAGCGCCATCCACTGGTTCAGCGACACGTCGGCGAAACGGTCACTCTTGAATATCTCCAAAAACCACAGACTTTGGTCACCGGTGTTTTGGATATAGTGCCCGAAGGCGAACGGTACGTATCCTACATCACCAGCCCGAAAATTGAAAGTTCGGGCCTTGCCATTCGCTGCAAACACCGTCATACGCGCCGTACCCGTGAGGTAATACTGCCACTCGTCATTATTCGGGTGCCAATGCATTTCCCTCATTCCACCTGGCTTGACTTCTACCAACGCCGCCGCAACTGTAGTCGAAATGGGAAAGTTAGTGGAATCGACTATGCGCACCGTCCCGCCCGGAGTTATGATCGGTTCCTGTGCAAGCAGCCGATGTGTGAAGTTCTTTGGAACAGTACCGTAAGGATCCGGTACCTTTTGACTTTCCAGCGAACCGGGCACCTTTGATTGGAAAATGTATCGCTGTTTCGTCGGGATGTGGGCAAAGGCGCTTTCCGGTACGCCGAAATTTGCCGCCAGCACGTCTTTAGGTGTGCGCGCGAACCAATCGGAGATGGAGAAGGTGTCGAGGTCGGAGAAGTTGCCGTCGTCGAAGACGAGCAGAAACTCGCAGCCTTCCTCCAACCCTTGAATCGAGTGTGGAATGCCAGGGGGAAAGTACCACAGATCTCCCTTGCCGACATCGGCTATAAAGTTCCGCCCGTTCTGGTCGATCGCGGTGATGCGTGCCCGGCCCAAAATCATGAAGGCCCATTCCGCTTGCTTGTGCCAATGCAACTCACGTACACCGCCCGGCGTCAGGCGCATGTTCACACCCGCAAGTGTTGTCGCGACCGGAAGCTGTCTAACCGTCACTTCCCGTGACCAGCCGCCGTGATTTAACTGCATATTGGTGTCGGAGAAAGAGAATTTCAAGTTGGGGATCGTTCCGGCGTCGGTGGCCGGCGGAACGAGCATATCGGGGTTTTCAAGGTCTCGCATGACGTCCCGCGGACCGAAATCGGTCGCACCAGCACCATCATCTCTTATAGGCTGCGGCACATTTCCATACGCAGGTTGATTTCGGGTTCGATTATCCATGAAACACGCTCCTTTTTCTTAGATCATACAGTGAGTATTCATATTGGATTTTATGATGACTTTGACATGTGTATGTCAGACGGTATCTATTAAAAGTCCGATTTTTAATTAGAGAGGCAGGAATATATCATTTTCGCGTAGCGGCGAAGAAAAGTATTTTCTCTTATAACCTGAAGATGTAACGAATAGACGAATGACTAGGGGAGGAATGGAGAGAATTGTTGAAAGCGATAAACGAACAGAAGAAGGAACTGGTTAGAGATATTATAATAGAGGCCGAATCAAATCGAAGAGATATTAAACAGATATCTTTTTTGTTCAACTACCGACGGTACTACTTAGTAAAACGCGGTGAACCGTACCACAAATAGTGAGAAAACAAAAGTTTGAAGTGAGTAATTAAATATGAAACAGAGGCTTGTTGTAGATTGACAAGCCTCTGTTTTAATTAGTATTCAACATTTAAGCGTTTGTATGAAGCATTACTTTGTATTAAATCTAGTTAAAAATAAAGAGGGAGATGCGCTTTGCATCCACCAATGATAAGCATGGTGTTCGTTAGCGATGACAATGATCTGTTACGATCCTGTCATTTGATACGCATCGCTCGAAGGATGACATCGTGTATATGTGTATTTTCATAGATTCCTGTTAATTTCTCAGCTCCTGGGCCCATGGCTGTTAAAGGCACATCAGTACCTGTATGGCCGGATGTTGTCCAATCTAGGACAAAGTTCTGATCGGAATGGGCGATAGGAAATGGACCGTCCTCAGATGAGGTTGTTTTTCCATCACCGGATTCATCAGAGTCGTTCACGGTTTCAACCGTAAGTCCACCACAATCATGGTCAGCTAGGACGATGACAAGTGTATCAGGATGTTGCTTCGCATAGGCTTTCCCTACAGCTACCGCTTGGTCAAATTGTTGACCGGCTTTAATAGTTAAGGCGGCATTGTTTTCATGGCTCATTTCATCGATCGCTTCCTCTTCAACTAGAAGGAAAAATCCTTTTTTGTTTTTGGACAAAATGTCGATCGCTTTTTTGGTCATGTCAGGCAGTGATACCACCGGGTCGTAGATGTCTCCTTCTCCTTCTGGACGTTGCTGAAACATTTCTTCATTGGCAAACAAGCCAAGGAGTTTGTTAGATTTTGCCCGTTTCAATTCATCAGCATTGCTGACATACGTATAGCCTAATTGTTTGGCTTTGTCGACGAGGTTGCCGTTTGTTCCTTTGCTCGCTTCTGTTGGATCTTCAGCGGGATGGTCAGGGTATTTTCCCGGATTTTCAGTTGGATACCAATAATCTTCCCCACCCCCTAAAATCACATCGACTTTACTGTTTTCGAGATATTGTTTGGCAATATCACTTTGTGATGAGCGGTTTGCCACATGAGATGCAAACGCGGCAGGAGTAGCATCGGTTACTTGACTCGTTGTGACGATCCCCGTTGCTTTTCCCGCCTCTTTCGCTTGTTCTAAGACGGTTTTAACAGGTTTTCCGTTCAGATCGACACCGATGGCCCCATTATACGATTTTACTCCTGTAGCAATCGCAGTAGCGGCGGCGGCTGAATCGGTGACAAACGATTTTGGATCCGCTGAATTTGTATGGACGATTCCGGCATAAGGCATGTCATCCATTTCCAACTTTCCATTAAGTCCTTTGGCCGCCAGCCGAATGGCGTCACGATGGGCTGCTCCCATTCCGTCCCCGACAAACACAATTACATTTTTGGCTTTTCCCTGAATAGGAGAAGATTGATTCGGCGTGTCATTGTTGAAAAAAGCAAATGTTGTGACAGCTCCAGAAACAGTTAGCGCCACACCTAACGTTAATCCTATGATCCGATGCTTTTTTTGGCTCATTTTTGACACTCCTTTGACTTGTTTTTACAATCATCATGATAAAATAAAATTTTTAAGGGACTATTAAGAGGATGTAATTAATGTGAAAATTTTCAGTATATAATGAGAACAATGATAAAACGAACAAAAAATATATATTTCCATATGATGAGTGCGATTTTCCGTAAGAGGATAGTTAGGATTCATTTAATGTTTTGGTAGCATAGTAGCTTTCAGCATAAATGAAAATGAGGGAGGGAATGAAGTTGCAATGGTTTACCCCAAAATTAGCTCAAAAAATCGTTGATCGCACGATGAAAATTTTAGGAAAAAATATTAATGTGATGGATCGTAATGGCGTAATTATTGGTTCTGGAGATCGAAGTAGGATCGGCCATACTCACGATGGAGCCTTATTAGCATTAAAGGAAAACCGGACGATTGAAATTGATGAGCAAAGTGTGAATCAGTTGAAAGGTGTCAAAATGGGAGTAAACTTGCCGATTCATTTTTTAGGGGAAACAGTAGGCGTTATTGGAATTACAGGTGATCCAAATGATATTCGGGAATACGCGGAACTAGTAAAAATGGCTGCTGAGATGGTATTGCAACAATCATTCTTTTTAGAACAAGTTCAATGGAAGCAGCGGTTAAAAGAAGATCTAGTCAATCAACTTATTTATGACGACTATGTAGATGAATCATCATTCCTTGAGCGGGCGAAGACGTTTGGTGTCAATCTGTCCCTTCCTCGGCTCGTCATCGTGGTGGAAATCCCTCATGAACAGATTCAGTATGTGAACCAACAGTTGCTTCGAACGCTTACATATGAATTAGCAACAGAGGATTTGGCTGCCTTCACATACTCCTCGGAAATCGTTGTGCTTAAATCTATTGTCAATGAAGAAAGAGATATTGGTGACATCATCGGTAAAATGGAAAGAATTTTACAAAAAGTGACGAACGGAAAAGCAGGGATTGGTCCGTGCTGTTCAAAAATCCCAGCGATTAAACAATCATATGAACTGGCCAAACAAGCCGTAACGGTGGGGAGGAAAATGGATCCAGAACGTTACGTATATCATTATAAAGAGGTTGAGTTTGAAATTTTATTATCGGAAATGGGGCAGTTACCTCTTGCGGGAAGCGCGTTTGAATTTTATGAGCAGCTTCTTGAACACGATGAAACCGGTGAATTGCAGGAGACGTTACATGTTTATATTCAAGAAAAGGGAGAACTGAATAAGACGGCCAGCAAACTATTTGTTCATCGCAATACGCTGCGTTATCGGTTCGAAAAAATTCAGAAAATCACTGGAAAAGACCCTCACAATATCAAGGATTTGCTTCAGCTATATACAGCGCTTATTGTTCATCAGCTTCGTTAGTAATTTGTGCATTTGCACAATAAATAGTGGAACGATCGCTTCATAAATTCGTTTTGTTTCACAATGAAATTATTATGGATAGCGCTTACGATAAAAATAAGCAAAGGGGGGGCTTGGATCGTGGATATTCAAGTAAGCGCTTTAGGAGCGATCGTCGCATTAGTTATTGCGATCATACTCATTTTACGAAGAGTTTCACCTGCTTACGGGATGATTGCAGGTGCTTTCATTGGTGGAATCGTAGGTGGGATAGATGTAACAAATACTGTCAATATCATGATGGAAGGAGCCAAAGAAATGATCCCTGCTGTGCTGCGCATTTTAGCTGCAGGGGTGCTAGCGGGGGTACTGATTGACTCTGGAGCAGCTGCGTCGATTGCAGAAACGATTGTACGGAAGCTCGGAGAAACACGAGCGCTACTTGCATTGGCTGTCGCAACGATGATTTTAACAGCGGTCGGAGTGTTTATTGATGTCGCGGTCATTACAGTTGCACCAATTGCGTTAGCGATTGCCAGCCGGACAAAATTATCGAAATCAGCGATTCTTTTGGCGATGATTGGTGGAGGGAAAGCAGGGAACATCATGTCGCCTAATCCGAATACAATCGCTGCCTCGGACGCATTCCATGTCTCATTAACCTCGTTGATGGCAGCTGGGATTATCCCGGCTCTTTTCGGAATTGTTGTAATCTATTTTCTAGCGAAGCAACTCGTTCATAAAGGAGCACCAGTTGCGAATACGAGGAAAGCTACAGGCAATGAACATAAGGAATTGCCAACATTTTTAGCTGCGATCGTAGCTCCAATTGTAACGATTGTACTGTTGGCATTGCGTCCGGCATTTGATATTGCCATCGATCCGATGATTGCACTTCCTGTCGGTGGAATTGTGGGTGCGATTGCGATGAAACAAGCAAAGAATATCAATGACTATGCTGTTTCTGGCTTATCGAAAATGTCCGGCGTCGCCATTATGTTGTTAGGAACGGGAACGTTAGCAGGGGTTATTGCGAACTCATCGCTGAAAAATGTGATCATTAGCGGATTAGCTCATTCGGGATTGCCGGCGTATTTATTAGCGCCAATTTCAGGTATCTTCATGTCCGGGGCTACCGCTTCAACAACAGCAGGAACGGCGGTTGCCAGCAGCGTGTTTGGAGCAACGATCATTGGTTTAGATGTTTCCGCGCTAGCCGGAGCAGCAATGGTTCATGCTGGTGCTACGGTGTTGGATCATTTGCCTCACGGAAGCTTTTTCCATGCTACAGCTGGGAGTGTTCATATGGAAATCAAAGAACGTCTCAAACTCATTCCATATGAATCGCTTGTAGGGATGACGTTAACTGTTATATCGACATTAATTTTTGGAGTATTTCAGTTTTTTGGATCATAGAGAAATGGAGATGGAACGATGAAAATTGTCATTGCGCCTGATTCGTTCAAAGAAAGTTTGTCTGCGTCACAAGTAGCAAATGCGATAGAAAAGGGATTTCGGGATGTATTTCCAGAAGCGGAGTATGTGAAAATACCGATGGCTGATGGAGGAGAAGGGACGGTTCAGTCATTGGTTGACGCGACGGGAGGTACGGTCATCGAAAAACGGGTTACAGGACCGTTAGGAGAGCCAGTGAATGCCTTTCTTGGCGTGCTTGGTGGAGGGAAAACTGCGGTAATCGAAATGGCAGCTGCTTCAGGGTTACATCTTGTTCCGAACGAAAAGCGAAACCCGCTTCTCACGACAACGAGGGGAACAGGGGAATTAATTCGAGCAACTCTGGATATGGGCGTGGAGCATATTATCATTGGAATCGGCGGAAGTGCGACAAATGATGGCGGGGCAGGAATGATCCAAGCGCTGGGCGGCCGGCTTCTGAACCGGGCTGGACAAGAGATTGCTCCCGGCGGTGGAAACTTATCGCAGCTTGTCACGATTGACCTTTCACAGCTCGATTCGAGGCTCAAAAAAGTAAAAATTGACGTTGCTTGTGATGTCGACAACCCATTAACGGGACCACAAGGAGCATCAGCAGTATTTGGACCACAAAAAGGGGCAACGCCGGAAATGGTTCGACAGCTTGATGAAAATTTAAGCCACTATGCCGATATGATTGAACAGACGTTAGGAAAACAAGTTCGCCATGTTCCCGGCGCAGGTGCAGCAGGTGGGCTTGGTGCCGGATTACTTGCGTTTCTTAACGCGGAGTTAAAACGGGGAGTAGAGATTGTTCTTGCGGCTGTTCAATTTCATGAACGTGTAAAAGGTGCTTCGCTCGTCATTACAGGGGAAGGGCGTATTGATAGTCAGACCATTTATGGGAAAACGCCCGTCGGTGTGGCAAAAGTGGCGAAACAATACGGTATTCCCGTTATTGGTATTGCCGGTTCATTATCAGACGATAGCGATATTGTGTTACAGCACGGAATCGATGCCCTTTATAGCATGGTGCCGGGAATTATTCCACTTACGAAAGCATTGGAAAACGCTGAACCTTATCTTACAAAAACAGCTCGTCAAATTGCAGCAATGTGCAAAATCGGAATGGGGATGAGATAAAAGGCTTCTCGGAAGGAGAGGCCTTTTTTATTTGTTAATGACCCGCTTTTTACAAGTCAGGCATTTGAAAGATATGATGAAGCAAATGTTTGACGGGTGTAACTCTGAAGAGGGAATTTCTTTGTTTCAAGCGTTATCGCTCGCTTTATCGGGACGGGGCGGGACCGGCAACATCGCTGGAGTGGCAACAGCCGTGTTTTGGATGTGACTCATCGCCTTTTTAGGAGCGGTGTTGGCGTTTGTCGAAGCAGCTCTTGCACAAGTATACAAAATTAAGCAAGATGGCCAATTCTGTGGAGGTCCTGCCCATTATATTGAAAATCAAATGGTATGCGGTATGATTTGCTGTTGGGACCGTATCGGCCACTGGTATGCTTCTTCCGGGAGTACAAGCCAACAGTATTGCGGCAGGAATTAAAAATGCGTTTGGGATCAATCCAACGATCATAGGAATCGGGTTAGTGATTATTGCAGTGGCCATTATTTTTTGGCTATGTCAAGCGAATCGCTCGCTTAGCTTCATTCCATTTCGTCTTAGTTTCAATATGTGATACTCGTGGTTGTTTGTTTTCGATGGTAGCGTCAAAACAGCAAAACTTACTTGAATGCTTAGAGATATTGCATAGCATGGCTGAATATGATTGCGATCCCTTTTTTAAGAAATCCGGCTTTGAAAGTATTATAAAAGATTAAGAGGAGAAGAAAAAAGCCGGGAAAGATTCCTGTATTTGATCCAGTGAAAGCAGGTATTACTGACATAGATGATAAGTAAGTGATAATAAAGTTGTTTAATTACAAATAAAGTTGTTTAATTTACAAAAATGTTGTTTAAAACTCCAGCTACATTATTCCATTAAAGGGCCATTTAATTGAATAACACTTGGTAGTTAATTTGGATATTTGGCAGGAATGAAAGAACTAGAAAAAAGCCTTAAAAAATTTTGTTAATAAGCTTACAAGATATCGGCAAATCCTTTTAAAAATAAAGACTTAAAAGAAATGGAGAAGATCTTTAATGAAAGGGGATATACACTTAATATACTCGAACATGACAGATAAAAAATACAAAAGGTGGAGAGTTAATGAAAATGGTAATAAAGTTACAGAATGAGGCTCTAGATGAAATGAAACTCGTGAATAACTGTATTATGCTTGATATGTTCTCTGAAGGATTTCTCAATAAGATTTATCTAACCTTACTTTAAATGATCGTATATTTGGATATCATTTTTTGTGAGTCATTTGTCTTGTTAAATAGGGTTTTTCTACCTTTAAAATTGCAACAAGTACGATCCATCATAGCGGCGGTAGTGTTAAATACATTGATAAAATAGAGAAACTATGATAAATTAGTATAGAAACACATTTTATTTTTTAATTATAATATAATATCCCATTATAATTATACATCATAAATCCCCTTCAGTCAACCCCCATTTTTCATTTTTTTAAAGGAGTGATTGAAATGACAGAACTTCGGCAGGAGCAAGAACGATTGGACAGCATAATGGAGACAATTGCGGAGCAAATCGGCATGCTGGAAGACGAAACCTTGCGGCGTCGGAAAGAAGTGATTGATATCCGCAAACACTTTTGGGATGACGTCAAGGTTAATATAGATACTTTCGACGATTTTCTTGAGACGATCATCAGCTTGAGACAACAGGCTCAGAACCTGTCTGTCAGCCAAAGCACCCACAGACAAGCCTTCAAGAGGTTGTCTGCGCTGCGCCGCATGCAGGAGGTGCCTTATTTCGGCCGAATCGATTTCACTGAAGAAGGAACTTCCGCTGCTGAACGAATCTATATCGGCATCTCCACGCTCACGGATACAAGCGGAGAGAACATCCTTATCTACGACTGGCGGGCGCCGGTCTCGAGTATCTACTACGATTACCCGCCCGGTCCGGCCGAATATGCTACGCCCGGAGGCGTAATCCGTGGCATGCTGGAGAAAAAGTGGCAATATATCATCCGCGGCGGTGTTATCAAATCGATGTTCGATACCAGTCTCACCATTGGAGACGAGATTTTACAACAGGTGCTTGGCAGAGTCACAGACAAACATATGCACAACATCGTGGCCACCATTCAACGGGAACAAAACCGGATCATCCGGCACGATCGCGGGCGGCTGCTCATTGTGCAAGGCCCTGCTGGCAGCGGCAAGACATCGGCCGCCCTGCAGCGGATCGCTTACTTGCTCTACAAGTATCGGGATCGGCTGAAAGCCGATCAAATCATTTTATTTTCACCTAATTCGATGTTTAACAGCTACGTATCCAATGTGTTGCCCGAACTCGGCGAAGAGAATATGCAACAGGTCACATTCCAGGAATACTTGGATTATCGGCTGAGCAACGAATTTCAAGTAGAGGGTCCTTACGAGCAATTGGAATATGTGTTGACTGCAGCGGATGACCCTTCATACCGGACTAGGACTGCGAGCATCCGATTCAAGGCATCAACCCGTTTTTTCGAGTCGATCAAAACATATTGGAAATCTCTGGAATCCTCCAGCATGCTATTCAAAGATATTCTATTTAGAGGAAAACCGATCGTCACCGCCAAACAAATCGCGGAAAGGTTTTACAGCAGCGACACCTCGCTCCGCTTTCACAACAGACTTGAAAAGTTGGTGGATTGGCTAAACAAGCAAATCGATGCAGCCGAGAAACTTGAGCGGACCAAGCCATGGGTGCGGGAAGAAATCGAGCTGCTTAGCAACGAGGATTACCATAAGGCTTACACCCATTTACGGAAAAAACGCCGCTTTAAAGGAGAATCGTTAGACAATTATGAGATCGAGACCGAAGCGCTTGGCGAATTGATCGTCCGCAAAAAAATGAAGCCGTTGCACAAACGGATCCGGGCGCTTCGTTTCATCGACTTTAAGGGAATATACAAGCAACTTTTCGCCGATCCAACACGGATCAAACTGTGGATGGAGGGGGAAACACCCGAGGAGTGGGAGGATATTTGCCGATTGACGGTGAAAATGCTAGACGAAGGCAAACTGTTTTACGAAGATACAACTCCGTTTTTATTCTTGAAAGATCTGATTCAAGGCTTTCAGAGGAACATCTCGATCAAACACGTGCTTGTAGACGAAGCGCAAGATTATTCTCCGTTTCAATTCGAGTATTTGAAATGTTTGTTTCCCTCGGCAAGGATGACCGTGCTCGGCGACTTTAACCAGGCGATCTTTGCCCATGCCAGTGAAACGGTCGATTTCCACACACTTACCAGCTTATACGGACCGGACGAAACCGATGTGATAACCTTGACCCGCAGCTACAGATCCACAAGACAGATCGTCGAATTTACGCGCGGACTCGTGCCTGGCGGCGAACGGATTATCGCTTTTGAGCGCGACGGCGATAGGCCTGTGCTGACGAGAGTTTCCAATCATGCCGAACTGCACCGCTGCATTGCTTCCAAAATCAAGGACTTGCGGAACCGGGGGTATAATACGATCGCGATTATATGCAAATCTGCTGCGGAAAGCACCGCCGCATACGAAGCACTGAGCGACGTCGAAGAAATTAAGCTCGTGAAGAGCGGATCTACCGAATATGAACAAGGTGTTGTCGTCATACCGGCGTATTTGGCCAAGGGCATCGAATTTGACGCCGTCATCATTTATAACGCATCGGCGCAAGTATATGGCGATGAGAGTCTGCGCAGATTGTTCTACACCGCCTGCACCCGGGCTATGCATCACTTGCAGCTTTACAGTGTAGGCGAACCGAGCCCCTTTTTGCGCAACGTTGAGCCAGGGAGTTTACTTCTGATCCAGAGTTAACAAGGGACTGGCCTAGAGTCTTAAATTATCACTGTAATTAAAAATAGAAAGGGGGTTTTGCATTATTAAATTGAATAATCCAAAATTAACTGACCATTCTATCAGAAACTTAAACGGAGGGATTAAAGTAGAAAGAGCAATTAGGAGTCAAAAGAAAGCTAGTCCTTCTGGGACTTATACTCGGGATGTTTTTCAGTGCTCTGGAGCAAACCGCCGTGGGAACTGCCATGCCGATTATCGTCGGCGAGTTGAACGGATTTTCGATTTTCTCATGGGCAACGACGGCTTATCTTATTACATCTACCACGGTGGTACCGATCGCCGGTAAGCTGTCCGACATGTTTGACAGAAGGATTTTATACTTATTGGGTATTCTGATCTTCGTATTGGGCTCGGGGCTGTACGCTACTGCCACCACCATGGAGCAACTGGTACTATACCGCGGCCTGCAAGGCCTGGGAGGCAGCATGATCATGTCTTTGTCCCAGACGATCATAGGGGATATCTTCTCGGAGGGGAAACGGGTCAAATGGCAGGGCGCATTCGGAGGCTTGTTTGCCCTAAGTTCCATCGTTAGACCGTTTATCGGTGGCTTCCTTGTGGATCACGTCAGCTGGCACTGGATTTTCTTAATTAACGTACCTTTTGGCTTGTTGTCAGGCATTCTGATTTTTGTTGGATTGAAGAGGGAAAAAGCGGCAGGCACCACCGATGCTCCCATCGACTACTTGGGTATTGCCGTATTCGTTCCGGCACTGGTTCTGCTGCTATTTAGGCTGACTTTCAGCGGAGAAAAATTTGCATGGGATTCTGCTGCCAGCTACAGTATTTTCGGTGCATCCACTGTTTTGTTCATTCTGTTCGGTTGGGGGGACGTTGGGTCAAAGAACCGATTCTCGATCTCAAGCTGTTTCAAAACCGCGTATTCGCTGTTTCGAACGTGCTGGGTTTGGGCATGTTCGGCGCAATTATGTTCGTTCCGATGTTCATACAGGCCATCTTGGGCGTATCGCTGACGAAAGCTGGCTGACGCCCCCCTATGATGATCTCCTTGATCGCTGCAAGCATAATCGATTCCCAGATCCTTCTGCGCACCCGGTACCAGAATGTGCTTGTTACGGGGATGCTGATCACTTCGCTGGGATTTTATCTGATGAGCACCATGGGGGTGGACACTTTCTCGTTTATTACTTACCTTTATATGATCATTCTCGGAAGCGGCATGGGTCTCGTCATGCCAACCTTGGCTATTGTGGTTCAGGAAGCCTTCCCGAAAAGCCAGCTCGGTACCGTAACCTCGGCCGCTGCCTTCTTCCGATCCATCGGGGGCACCATCGGAGTCACGCTGTTTAACGTGGTAATGAACCACAGCATCAGTGACAATATGTAGCAGGTGCTCTCAGATTCGGATGTCGCTTCCAACCAGGCTGTCCACCCGGTATTGGCAAAGCTTGCGGAGAACACCGACAGTCTGTTCGGTATGATGATTGCTCCGGACGTGCTGAAGTGCCGGAGAAGCTGACCAGACAGATCGTCGGTTACGTGAAGCACGCTTGGACTGATTCCTTCAGCTTCGTCTTCATTGTCGGATTGGGCATTATCGCCCTCGGCGTCCTGACCGCTTCTTTTGTCGGCGATAGTCGAATTCAGCGGGATATGGAGAAGAAAGAGGTTCATGCCGTTACAGATTAAAGGTTGAGTAACTTGACATAAGCCGGAGCGCAAGTGCAGCAGCTGCACACGTTGTACCGTCTTATTCCGTTTCAGTGGACCAAATGCCTCCGGATAACTCCTAGCTGGTTGCTTTCAAAGCTTTTCATACTTCCATAAGGACCGATACATTCTGAAGCAAACTTCAACAATCGGGAGCGATAGTTGAATAACAGAAAATTTGTGAAACAACTTTTTTTGTTACTGCTTCTTAAAACAATTCAAGTTATCTAAAATGAAATAACTATTTTTTGAACACCGTTCGGAATCGAATGGTGTTATGCGTGTTTAGAGTATTAAAATTAAACAACTTTATTGTAAGTGAACAATAGAGTTTTTAGAAAAAGAATATCGGTCATCACATGAGGTAGCAGTGAATGAAAACCGATCAATATCTTCGTAAATGCCAAAGAAGCTGCCTCACGAAACGAGACAGCTTCTTTGTTATGGGTGTTGCGATGGTGATGAGGAAATAATTTCTAATGTTCCTTTGATCGAAAAATATCCAAATTGGTAAGGAAGAATGAAATGGTCTCCTTTCGTTAACGAATACGATTGGCCTTCTGAAATCAGCTCTCCTTCTCCGTGAAGAACGCTGACGATGAGAAAAGGTTTGCTTTGCTTGAATGTGGCTGTTCCCTCGATATTCCATTTTTGCACGGTGAAATAGTCGCTTTCAATAAACGTCGTAATCGTTGTACCATCGTATTTGACGACGTGTGGCTGGGAGTATGCATCGGTATGTGGGACGGTAATAACGTCCAGCGCCTTTTCTAAATGGAGTTCCCGCTTGTTTCCTTTTTCGTCGACGCGGTCGTAATCGTATACACGATACGTCGTATCCGAACTTTGTTGCGTTTCTAACACAAGGGTTCCTTCGCAAAGGGCATGAATCGTTCCGCTTGGGACATAGAAAAAGTCCCCAGGTTTGATTTTCACTTTGCGAAGCAGCTTGTCCCATTGTCCGTTGTCCATCATTTCTTTTAGTTCTGTTTTCGTTTTGGCATTGTGGCCATACACGAGCTCTGCGTCTTTTTTGCAGTCGATAATATACCAGCATTCTGTTTTTCCTAGTTCGCCGTTTTCGTGTTCGCGTGCATATGTATCATCTGGATGAACTTGAACGGATAAATCGGCATTGGCATCTAAAATTTTCGTAAGCAACGGAAAGTGCTCGGAAGGGAAATGACCGAACAAGTCACGGTGCTCGTCCCATAGCTGTCCGAGCGGCATCCCTTCAAATGGTCCATTTTTGACAAATGTTTGTCCGTTCGGATGAGCGGATACTGCCCAACATTCCCCTGTCCGCTCGGAAGGAATGTCGTAGCCAAACTGTTGCGCTAACTTTGTTCCTCCCCAGATTCTTTCTTGGAAAATGGGAGTGAAAAAAATCGGCTCTATTTGCATGTGTTTTCACACCTTTTTATGATATATATAATTTATATATTTTGATTATACAAAAAATTTCTCCGATTTTATACTTGATCAAACAATTGCATCACTTCTTCTTTCGTTGTGGCATGTAAAAGGTGTTCACGAAATTCGTCATCCATTAATTTACGAGATAGAAGTTGGAGAATTTTTAAATGCTCATCTCCTGCATGTTTTTCTGGTACAGCAATCATGAAAATAAGTTGGGCTTTTTCGCCGTCTAGGCTATCCCAGTCAACTCCGCTTTTTTTCACTCCGAAGGCCACACATGTTTTTTTCACAGCATCGCTTTTGCCATGGGGAATCGCAATTCCGAAGCCGATGCCTGTGCTTCCTTCCATTTCTCGTTTGTACAATGACTGTTTATATTTCTCTTTATCGTGTAAAGCTCCGCTGCGATCAATCATTTCGGCCATTTCTTCCATGATTTCGTCTTTTGTTTTTCCTTCTAGTTGTAATTGGATTAAATTGGTTGTTACAAGTTCTGTTAAATTCATGTTTCTCACTCCTTCTAAATGTGTAAAGAAAATTTGTTTTGCTTCAGAGTCCAGAGTTTTTTTGTTAAACTCGTGTTTTCACGGTGACAAGTGTTTCTGCAGGAGAAGAACGTTTGGCTTCGAGAGCTAAACGAGCCCCCTTGTTTTTTTGTTTACTGATTCGTAAAATTCGTCAATGGTTGTAGAAAGGGCTAATTGTTTTAGCGTCTCTTCGTCTTCTGATAAATCGGATAATTCTTGAAACAATTTCTTTATTGTTTCGTTATCGTGAAAGTTATGAGCGATCATAAAAACGAATTTCACTTTTTCTCCATCCCAATCAATAGCGGAGGATAGTCGAGCAATTGCTATAACAGATTGATTAATCCATTGCACTTGCCCATGCGGAATCGCGATCCCCCCGCCAATATACGTGGAAGAGAGTGTTTCTCGCTCTTTTGCACTTTCTCCGTATGGTTCTTCTACATAGCCGTGTTTGTAAAGCTCGTTCGCCACATATTCAATGATTTCTAATCGGTCTGTGAAAGAGACATCAAGAAAAATTAAGTTTGGATCGATGAATTGTTGTAATGTTTCGTAACGATGCGTTTCTTCTGCGAAATGAGAAACGCGATAAATAAATTGTTTGAGCATTTCCAGTTCGTGTTTTGGCAATAGCGGACTCACAGTCATAACAGGAACAGGCGTATAGTCTAGCGGAACGGTACTAAGTAACAAGTCGGGTTCTTTTGCTGCGATGACTTCGTTCAGTTTGGCAATCGAAGTTACTTCGACAATCTCTAGCTCTGGAAATGAAGCGGAAATTTTTGCTTCAATCAATTGTGATGTCCCGGAACCGGTAGCACAAACAATGACCACTCGCGTTTTTTCTTTTTTGTGTTGCAGCCGTTCCAGGGCAGCTTGAACATGTAGGACAATGTAAGCTACTTCGTCTTCCGGAATGATAACGTTTGCTTTTTGTTCAACCTTAGTGATCAAAGATAGAACGAGTTCGAATGGATAGCAATACATTCGTTTGATTTCTTTAAGCATCGGATTTTTCACCGATAAACCGTTTCTCAATCTGTTTAGTGTCGAATGAAAATGAATAGTGAGTCCTACTAATAATTCTTTATCGTCGCACAATCGTTCGTTGGTGTGTAATGAGATTTCCTTAATTAGTTCTCTGACGATTTCTAACGATTCTCTGTCTACTTTTTTTAATAAATGCTCAATCCCTTCTTTTATGTGGATTTGGTCATACCGTACTCTTGCGCCTAGAAAATGAAGGGTAATGTATCCAATTTCTTCTTTCGGGATTTTAACGGCTAACCATTGTTCAATCCGTTTCGCAAGCTGTTCCGCGAGCAGGTATTCTGTTTTTGTCTGTAGCTCTTGTAATTGGCTTTTGTCCATGCGAATACTATGCCCTTTTTTAATTCGCTTGACCGCGATTGCAATGTGCACAGTTAGACTGACAACTGATTGATCGGTTAGCCGAAAATCAAGAGATTCGTCCATTTGACGAATTTCTTTTTCAATGAGAGCTAATTCATATGGTTGTAAAACATCTTCAATCATTTTTAGCTGTTTTGCATCGAGAATGTAGTAGGAATGGTCAACGAGCAACTCTACGAGCTGTGATAAGGCGGAGCGCCACGCTTTTTCTGTTCCTTCTACTTTTAAACCTAGGTGTGGTTTACGAATTAATGTAAGTCCAAAAGATTGTAACCAATCTTCTATTTCTTCTAAATCGTAGCTAATTGCCGATTTACTGACATAAAATTGATTTGCTAGTTGCTGCATTGTTACTGGTTTATCTGCTGTCAGTAGCGCTTTGATCAATTGGAGCTTTCGATAGTCTTGAGATACGTCTTTTTCATCCAAAAGCGAAAGGTCGCGAAAAAGTTTCTGTTTTTCCTTTTCGTCCCCTTTCACGATGACCCCTATACTTGGTTTTCGTTCAATCACGATATGGGGATATTTTTGTAATAGAAATTCATCAAGCGCTTTTAAATCATTTCGGATCGTCTTTTCAGAACATACCAATTCATTCGCCAATGAAGTGACAGATGTATAGGCATTGGTAGTTAACAAATGTTTTAATAGTTGTTTATGGCGAGAAAGCATCACTGTCACCTCTTTCTTTTGCATTGGACAAAAAAGGCAGAATCGTTGCTGGTTGCAAAGATTCTTATACAAATATAATGTTACTCTGCAGATTCAACCGGCTTTTTAATCACATTCACTACTAAAGCTGTAACAATCATTCCAATGATGATCGATACAAAAAACATTGGGACGTTATCAACAGCTTGGAATACGGCGACAATTGGACCCCCATGTGGGACATGGTCTGTTACTCCGCTTAGCATGGCGATTACCGCCCCTACCATTGAGCCGATCATAATGCTTGGAATGACGCGGAGTGGGTCTCGTGCGGCAAACGGAATTGCTCCTTCTGTAATACCGACTAGCCCCATTGCCAGCGCCGCTTTTCCGGCTTCCCGTTCTTCTGCGGTAAATTTTGTTTTGTTTAATAAAGTCGCTAATCCTAGTCCAAGCGGCGGGATACAAATGGCGGCAGCGATCGCCCCCATAATATGAGCATTTCCTTCTGCGATCATTGCTGAACCGAATAAGAAGGCGACTTTGTTGACAGGACCACCCATATCGAATGAGATCATCGCTCCGAGAATTATCGCTAATACGATTTTACTTGCACCTTGCATGCTGTTTAGCCATGATGTAAGTCCTTCCATCATTCCAGCAATCGGTTGTCCAAGAATGAAGATAAAAATTGCTGCCACTAAGATGGAAGAACATAATGGAATGACGAGTATAGGCATAATCGGTTGAATCACTTTAGGAACACGGATGCTTTTAATCCATTTTGCAATGTAACCAGCTAAAAATCCAGCAATAATTCCTCCGATAAATCCAGCTCCTGCTTCACTGCCGTAAAAACTTCCGTTTGCGGCAATATAACCGCCAATCATACCCGGGGCAAGTCCAGGGCGATCAGCGATACTCATAGCAATAAACCCAGCTAAAATTGGGACCATGAATGTAAAACTAGCTGTCCCGACGTTAAGAATGTGATTCCAAACGGAGCCTTTCGGAATGACGAGACCTTTTTCTGTTGGTTCCCCACCAATAGCGAGAGAAAGAGCGATTAACAATCCACCGATGACGACAAATGGAATCATATAAGAGACTCCGTTCATCAAATTGCGGTAAATTGGATTCTGTTTTTGTGTTCTTTCTTCTTTGACTTCTTCGATCGTTTTCAGCTTATCAGGCTCCGATTTTCCATATATAGGGACTTCATTACGTTCGAATTTAGCAATGAGTTCTTCCGGTTTGCGAATGCCGTCGGTTACGGACGCTTCTAACACTCGTTTTCCATAAAAACGGCTTTTGTCCACTTGTTTATCTGCGGCAATAATAATTCCGTCTGCTGTTTGAATGTCTTCTACGGTTAATTCGTTCTCGACACCAATGGAGCCTTGTGTTTCTACTTTCATCTCATGTCCCATTTTTTCAGCGGCTTTCGCTAGTTTCTCAGCAGCCATATACGTATGTGCAATTCCGTTGGGACAAGAAGTAATCGCTAAGAGTTTCATAATTTTCCCCCTTTCTGGTTGTAAGCCCTTTCACAGACATATTAACGCGATTTGATAGGGAAAATAGAACAAATATGTACCGGAAGTTCCGGTAAAAAGTATGTTAATCAGTTTTTCGGAAGGAAATAAGGAAAGAGCCGCCTCATTGGCAGCTCTTTGTCAAGGTTTGTCATCATTGATTTTTATTAGTGGCTGTTGGGCCGGTCCTTCGATGACGTCACCGTGGACGGAGAAACGAGACCCGTGACAAGGACAGTCCCATGTGCGGTCGCCGCTATTCCACTCTAGTTCGCACCCCATATGGGTACATGTCGTGTCAACAATGGACAATGTCCCGTTCTCGTCTTTATAGGCTCCTGCTCGTCTGCCGTTGACGACAACAACGGCCCCTTCCCCGTTCGCCAAGTCCTCTGGTGTTCGAATTGCGACTTCGACTTTTCCTTCAACAAGGTGTTTGGCGACATCAAGGTTTTGTGTGATAAAGTGTTTTATGCTAGGATCAGCATAAAATCTTGATGGTGTGTATAGGTCGCGATAGCGGTTGTCCCGTCCCATAATTAAATCTTTCAGCAACAATCCAGCGACGGTTCCGTTTGTCATTCCCCATTTGCGGTACCCTGTCGCGACATAAATATTTGGCGTATTCGCTGTCATGTTTCCGATATATGGAACTTTGTCTAATGTCGTTAAATCTTGCGCCGACCAGCGGTAAGGAAAGGCTGACACTGTAAACAACTGCGAGGCAAACGATTGAAGCGCCTCATAATGTTGAATTGTGGGAACACCTTGTCCCGTTTTATGATTTTCTCCCCCGATCAAGATCAGTTTTTCGTCGCCCATTGTGGCATAACGAATCGAGCGTTTCGGGTTATCGGCGCTTAAATACATGCCACCAGGATACTCTTCAGCAATCTGTACGGCTAGCACATACGACCGTTCTGCATACATTCTTGAAAAATAAAAACCGCCATCGTAAAACGGAAAATGAGAGCAAATGACCACATGTTCGCACGTGATCCGCTTTTTATCTCGAGTGACAACGGTTAATGTTTCTCCTTGTTCTATATCTGCAGCGGGAGTCTGCTCGTAAATCTTTCCACCGTTTTGGACAATGACATCAACGAGTTTTAGTAAGTATTTTAGCGGATGAAATTGAGCTTGGTTTTTCATCATGACAGCGGCTTTGACCGGAATGGAAAGCGGAATCGTTTCGATAAATGCTCCGTCAATGCCAAGTTTTTCGTATGCTTTCCATTCATTGATAAGCTTATTGAGCGATGACGAAGAATTTGTGTATATGTATGCCTCTTGTTCCACAAAGTCGCAATCTATACCCTTTTCTTTCACAGTACTTTTGATAAACTGTAGAGCGTCCATGCAAGCTTCGTAGTACAGTTTTGCTTTTTCTACACCGAGATGATTAATCAATTCGTCATAGATGAGGTCGTGCTGCGCTGTAATTTTCGCGGTTGTATGTCCGGTTGTTCCATTTACAAGACGATCAGCTTCGATAAGCGCGACTTTTAAGCCCTCGTTCACAAGCAAATAAGCAGTCGTAATTCCGGAAATACCTCCGCCGATAATGGCAACATCGACGTTAATATCATCTGTTAGCTTTGAAAACGACGGAATAGAAACGGACGTCCGCCAATACGGTTCAAGCGATGTAGGAAGAGAATTCATTGGATATTCCTCCTTATGATGATTTTCCTTATATACATAAATTTCCTTAAAATAAAAAAATTATCCCTGTTTTTCTGATTAGAAAGAAATGAGACAGTTAAAACGGTTGGTAAGGGAATGAGCAGCAATGAGAGTAGAGGGAACATGGAGACCTTCATACTTTTAAATTATATTAATATAGAAATTGTGACAGAAAAACGTCTTAAACAGATTAGAGCGGAAATCGGATGAACAACATGTGTGAAGTGACGATAGAAAGAAATCTAGTAAGAAGTGCGGCTGTTAACGGCTGTTCGTTGGTTTGAGTTCGCCTTAGTCCTTCTTTACTCGAGATGGGAAGAAGCGAAAAACACCATTTAAAATCTTTTGGAAATAAATGAATATGTAAAATGATAGGTGTACAATAGAATCTGTCTTTTTCTTTTTTTGGTAATCACACTCACTAAAGAGGAAAGATGATAAAATAAGAATTATAGGAAAGCGGTGTAAACAGAAATATTTTTATAAAATAATTTAAGAGGGAGATTGGAAGTGAATAAATATACAATACATTCAGATGACCATTCATCCGTACTGCACGATAGTCTCATTCTGGAACATTACGGATTAAATGAATTAAATTTTGAATCTGTAAAAAGTTACCGTGAAAAATTTGCAGCTGTAAAGCCAAATCATCCATGGAATGGACTCGAGACAAAAGAATTTTTATACAAAATTGGCGCATGGGGAAAACTGCGGAACAGCAGTAAAGAAGGAGTCACATTGGCAGGTTTATTAATGTTTAGCGAAGAGCGGATTATTACAGAAGTTTTACCGCAATATTTTTTGGAGTATCGGGAAAGTTCGAGCGATATAGTAACCAGTGTTTGGACAAAGCGATTTACGTCTCAAGATGGAACATGGTCAGGAAATGTGTATGATTTTTATTTTAAAGTGATGGCACACTTCACCAACGTAGATTCTACATTGTCCCCTGCTTTGCATGAAGCGCTCATCAATGCATTAGTTCACGCTGATTACTCGGGCGAAGGTGGCATTGTCATTGAAAAAGAGCAGGATGTCTTTCGATTTTCAAACCCAGGATTATTTCGGATTCCAATTGATCACGCTTTTTCGGGTGGAATGAGCAATCTCCGCAATCCGAATCTATTTAAAATGTTTATTTTAATTGGACTTTGTAAACGGGCTGGTTCGGGGTTAAAGCATATTGAAATTACGTGGAAACAACATCAATGGAAGCAGCCGGAGTTTTTGCAACATACAAATCCAGAGCGCACGATTTTAACATTAACGATCCAATCATCGAAGTATCTTTTTCCAGATGAAACGGCTGCATCATATGAAACAGTTCATGTTGATGATATGCAACAGCATGAAAATGACGATATGAATGAACCGATGTTTGAGCAAGTAGTAAACTCCGTAAATAAGGATTTATACTCCGTAAACAAAAATCGACACTCCGTTAATAACCATAAAAACTCCGTAAACAAAGGTGTCGACTCCGTGAATAATGACGTTAAGTCCGTAAATAAAGATCCAGATTTCATAAGTGATATGATGGACTCCGTAAATAAAGATTCTAACTTCATAAATAATCCGTCTAACTCCGTAAATAACAAAAACGATCGATCTTCTGAGATGGCTTCGTTCGTTGAGTCTGGACAGATTCATGAAGAATTATGGAATATAGCGGAGTTAGCACGAAAGAAAAAACGTCTTCATCCAAGTGTAATGGAACAAATCATTTTACAGCTTTGTGCCAAAAAACCGTTAATGTTAAAAGAATTAGCCACATTGTTAGCAAGAACGCCTGATGGTTTGCGAAACAACTATTTAGCGAAGTTGTTAGACGAAGGGAAAATACAATTAAAATATCCTAATCAGCCAAATCACCCAAGGCAAGCTTATATAACGAAGAAATGATTTTTCTTTATATTGTACAATAACAGTAGGATTCACAATTTGTTCAATATATAACAAACAACTGTTTGAAAAAACGTATTACAATAAGAGCAAACATGGTAACATTAGGAGTGAGAACATGATTGTTTGCGAGTGGAGAGATTTTTCAACTGATGTAGCAACTTATACACTGGAGAGCTTTGAAGAAACGATTGGCGACTCGTTTGAAGCGATGATGTTTGAAGAGGGGAATGACATCCCTTCTTATATATGGACAGTTAATTACGTCGTTATTATTAAAAGAAATACACGAATGTATCATGATATTTCATTTACTAAAATTCCTCGCAATCCTGTTTGCGAGTAGCAGTAACGAGCTATCTTGGACGATAGCTCGTTTTTTACAAAAAAAGATTGTTCAATATTTCACAAATTTGACAAACCGAAATCCCAGTCGACCGTTTATAATGAAAGTGTGCTGGATGAGATGATTCTCATCTAAAATTTTTCTTTTTGTTTGTGAAATTCTTCACAAATTAATAGGAGGTCGTCAACATGGCTGTTGAAGAAAAAGTGTTAGACAAAAAAAGTGAAGTGACCAAAATGATCGACCAGCTTGTCGCGAATGCTCAAAAGGCACTAGAAAGATTTAGAGATTACGACCAAGAAACGATTGATAAAATCGTTAAAGAAATGGCGTTGGCTGGACTCGATCAGCATATGTCATTAGCAAAACTTGCAGTCGAAGAAACAAAACGTGGTGTATATGAAGATAAAATCATTAAAAATATTTTCGCAACCGAATATATATACCACAATATTAAGTACGATAAAACGGTCGGTATTATTCGTGAAAATCCGCATGAAGGAATTGTGGAAATTGCAGAACCGGTTGGTGTAATTGCAGGGGTAACACCAGTAACAAACCCGACATCAACGACGATGTTTAAAGCACTTATTTCGATTAAAACACGTAACCCAATCATTTTTGCTTTCCATCCATCTGCGCAAAAATGCAGTAGTGAAGCAGCAAGGGTTTTACGTGAAGCAGCGATTAAGGCAGGCGCTCCAGAACACTGTATCCAATGGATCGAAACACCTTCATTAGAAGCAACACAACAACTCATGCATCATCCAGGTGTTTCTCTCATTTTAGCAACTGGTGGTGCAGGTATGGTGAGGGCTGCTTATAGCTCAGGAAAACCAGCTTTAGGTGTTGGTCCTGGTAACGTCCCTTGTTATATTGAAAAAACGGCGAATGTGAAACGAGCGGTCAACGATTTAATTTTATCAAAAACATTTGATAATGGCATGATTTGTGCTTCTGAGCAAGCTGTAATCATTGATAAAGTGATTTACGACAAAGTCAAAAAAGAAATGATCGAAAACCATTGTTATTTCTTAAATGAAGAAGAAAAGAAAAAAGTAGAAAAACTCGTGATCAATGAAAATACGTGTGCTGTCAATCCTGATATCGTTGGGAAACCGGCATATGAAATTGCAAAAATGGCTGGTGTCGACGTACCGAAAGACACGAAAATTCTTGTTGCCGAATTAAAAGGAGTCGGTCCGCAGTATCCACTTTCTCGCGAGAAGCTAAGCCCTGTGTTAGCTTGTTATAAAGTAAATAGCACAGAAGAAGGTTTTAAGCGTTGTGAAGAAATGCTAGAGTTTGGGGGATTAGGTCACTCAGCTGTGATTCATTCTGATAATGAAGATGTAATCACAGAATTTGGCAAGAGAATGAAAGCAGGCCGAATTATTGTCAATGCTCCATCTTCACAAGGAGCGATTGGTGATATTTATAATGCATATATTCCATCGCTAACACTCGGCTGTGGTACATTTGGCGGAAACTCTGTATCAACGAACGTAGGAACGATTCACCTCATTAATATTAAGAAAATGGCGAAAAGGACTGTCAATATGCAATGGTTTAAAGTACCACCAAAAATTTATTTTGAGAAAAATGCTACGCAATATTTGGCGAAAATGCCGAATATCTCAAAAGCGTTTATTGTTACAGACCCAGGTATGGTGAAACTGGGATACGTAGATAAAGTGTTATATTATTTACGAAAACGCCCAGATTACGTTCATTGCGAAATTTTCTCGGAAGTAGAGCCCGACCCATCCATCACGACGGTGATGAAAGGTGCCGATATGATGAGAAGCTTCGAGCCAGATGTGATTATTGCGCTCGGCGGCGGTTCAGCGATGGACGCAGCGAAAGCGATGTGGCTGTTCTATGAACATCCAGAAACAGACTTCAATGGATTGAAACAAAAATTCTTAGATATTCGGAAACGTGTTTTTAAATATCCAAAGCTAGGCCAAAAAGCGCAATTTGTGGCAATTCCAACAACATCAGGAACGGGTTCAGAAGTTACATCATTTTCGGTTATTACCGATAAAGAAAATAACATTAAATATCCATTGGCAGACTATGAATTAACACCAGATGTGGCGATTGTCGACCCGCAATTTGTCATGACATTGCCAAAACATGTAACAGCCGATACAGGGATGGACGTACTAACTCATGCGATCGAAGCATATGTATCTAATATGGCAAACGACTATACAGACGGTCTTGCAATGAAGGCGATCCAACTTGTTTTTGAATATTTACCAAGAGCTTATAAAAACGGAAATGACGAAGTTGCCCGTGAAAAAATGCATAATGCATCAACGATTGCGGGTATGGCATTCGCGAATGCGTTCTTAGGCATTAATCATAGTTTAGCTCATAAACTTGGTGCGGAATTCCATATCGCTCACGGACGGGCTAACACCATTTTAATGCCGCACGTCATTCGCTATAATGCAACAAAACCGAAAAAATTCGTAGCATTCCCTAAATACGAATATTTCGTTGCAGATCAACGTTATGCAGAAATTGCAAGAATGTTAGGCTTGCCAGCTCGGACAACCGAAGAAGGGGTAGAAAGCCTCGTTCAAGCGATTATTAAGCTAGCAAGAGAACTAGAGATTCCAATGAGCATTGAAGCATGTGGTGTCAGCAAACAAGAATTTGAAAGCAAAGTCGAAAAATTAGCAGAGCTTGCCTTTGAAGATCAATGTACAACCGCTAATCCGAAGCTCCCGCTTGTCAGCGATTTAGTAGAAATTTATCGCCAAGCGTTTAAAGGAGTGTAATAGATCCCTCAGCTTCTCCTCTGAGAAAGGCTTATGAATCAAGGGAGCGGGTCCCTTATTCATAAGCTTTTTTTATGAAAAATAGAAGCTAAATTATTGTAATTACAATATCGCATTTTTCATTAGATGGTGGCGAGAGGAACGACCGCCATGTGAGTTTTCTGTGCAAATAACTGCGAGTCCTATTATTTCATCAATAGATTGGGAGTAGAAAATTACTCATGGATACTTTGATTCACAAACACTTCTGCAGGTGAATATGTCTATGGCGGCTAAGCAGGGATTTTTTCTTTTTTTTGTCAACTTTCCCGCCAATCGGCTGATGCATGAAGTAGAATTACAATGAAAAGACCTCTTACGTTACGTAAGAGGCACGGAAGGTTCATTTCCATGTAAGATTTGTTGTGCCATTTGAATGCTTTCTTCCGAAGGAGGTTCAATACCCTCAAGAGGGTAAGCAAGTCCAAGGGTCTTCCATTTGTATACCCCCAATTTATGATAAGGAAGGATTTCGATTTTCTCTACGTTGTTGAGTGTGCGAATAAATGCGGCGAGACGGTGTAAGTCCTCTGGATCATCTGTAACCGTTGGAACAAGAACGTGACGAATCCAGATAGGAACGTTTTTCTCGGATAACAATTGCGCGAATTGCAAAATATGTTGATTCGTTTTCCCGGTTAATTTGCGGTGTTTTTTTTCATCAATATGTTTTAAATCGAGTAAAATTAAGTCGGTATACAAAAGCAATTCGTTCAGTTTCTGTTGAAATGCATTTTCTGTTGTGTAACAGCCTCCAGATGAGTCAATGGTTGTATGAATACCGATTTTTTTGCACTCTTTAAATAGCTCAATTAAAAAATCCATTTGTAAGAGCGGTTCGCCACCGCTGACAGTAATCCCACCGCCTGAAGCTTCGATAAACGGGAGATATGTTTTTAAATCTGTGATAATTTCCTCTACCGTCATTTCTTTTCCTTTGCCAATTTCCCACGTATCGGCATTATGACAATATTGGCAACGTAACACACACCCTTGTGTAAACACGACGTAGCGAAGACCAGGACCGTCTACGGTACCACATGATTCAATCGAGTGAATAAACCCTTTCATCGGATGATGCTCCCCTTCCTTATAGAAGCTCCCCCCTCACGAAGAGAGTACGCCGTGAGGGGGGATTTTTTTCTTACATACTTTCGTGGAATGTACGGTTAATGACATCAATTTGTTGTTCACGTGTTAATTTAATGAAGTTAACTGCATATCCGGAAACACGAATCGTCAATTGCGGATATTTTTCCGGATGTTCCATTGCATCTAATAATGTCTCGCGGTTAAAGACGTTAATGTTGAGATGGTGACCACCTTTTTCTGCATAACCGTCTAAAATCGCAACAAGGTTACGAACTCGAGTTTGTTCATCTTTTCCTAACGCTTTTGGTACGATCGAGAACGTATTCGAAATTCCGTCTAACGCATATTCGTATGGCAATTTAGCAACAGAGCTTAAGGAAGCTAACGCCCCTTTTGTGTCGCGGCCATGTAACGGGTTCGCTCCTGGAGCAAATGGCTCACCAGCGCGGCGGCCATCAGGGGTATTCCCCGTTTTCTTACCATATACTACGTTTGAGGTGATCGTTAAAATAGACGTTGTATGTTTCGAATCGCGATATGTTTTATGTTTTTTCAATTTCGTCATAAAACGCTCAACTAAATCGACTGCGATTTGATCGACACGATCATCGTTATTTCCGTATTTCGGGAAGTCGCCTTCAATTTCAAAGTCGACAGCAAGACCATTCTCATCGCGAATCGTTTTTACTTTTGCGTATTTAATGGCGCTTAACGAGTCCGCAACAACGGATAAACCAGCGATACCTGTTGCCATTGTTCGTAAAATATTCGTATCATGGAGCGCCATTTCAATGCGTTCGTAGCAATATTTGTCATGCATATAATGAATAATATTTAACGTATTAATATAAAGCTCAGCGAGCCATTCTAAAACATGGTCAAACTTGCGCATAACTTCATCATAATCTAAATATTCAGATGTAATTGGCGCAAATTCTGGCCCGATTTGGATTTTTAATTTTTCATCGACACCGCCGTTAATCGCGTATAATAACGCTTTCGCAAGGTTTGCACGCGCACCGAAAAATTGCATTTGTTTACCGATTCTCATCGCCGATACGCAGCAAGCAATTCCGTAATCATCGCCAAATTCAGGGCGCATTAAGTCGTCATTTTCGTATTGAATCGAGCTTGTTTTAATTGACATTTTTGCGCAATATTCTTTGAATTTTTCTGGCAATTGTTTTGACCAAAGCACCGTTAAGTTTGGTTCTGGCGCAGGGCCTAAGTTATCTAATGTATGAAGGAAGCGGAATGAGTTTTTCGTGACTAACGGACGACCATCAATCGCTATACCGCCAATGGACTCTGTTACCCA
This sequence comes from Thermaerobacillus caldiproteolyticus, assembly GCF_013761245.1. Classification (GTDB taxonomy): domain Bacteria; phylum Bacillota; class Bacilli; order Bacillales; family Anoxybacillaceae; genus Thermaerobacillus; species Thermaerobacillus caldiproteolyticus. Next base: position 73,496 of record NZ_JACDUT010000003.1, read on the forward strand.
CGTTGGGTCGCCGCTAAACAATTCATTATAATCAGGTGTTCTTGCAAATTTAACAAGACGCAATTTCATAACGAAATGGTCAACGAGTTCTTGGGCTTCTTTTTCTGTAAGCAGGCCTTCTTGTAAGTCGCGTTCGATATAAATATCTAAGAAAGTGGAAACGCGTCCTAAACTCATTGCAGCGCCGTTTTGTTCTTTAATCGCTGCTAAGTAAGCAAAATAGAGCCATTGAAATGCTTCATGTGCATTGCGTGCTGGTTGAGAAATGTCGTAACCGTAGCTGAGTGCCATTTGTTTTAATTCTTTTAAGGCACGAATTTGTTCGGAAATTTCTTCGCGAAGGCGAATGATGTCTTCTGTCATTGTTCGTGCGCCTGTATTTTTCAAATCTTTTTGTTTTTCTTCAATTAATCGGTCAACACCGTATAAAGCAACGCGGCGATAGTCGCCGATAATGCGGCCGCGTCCATATGCATCAGGAAGACCTGTAATAATGCCGGCTTTGCGTGCCGCTCTCATTTCATCGGTATATGCGTCAAATACACCTTGGTTATGTGTTTTGCGATATTCAGTGAAAATCTTTTTAATTTCATCGCTTACTTTATAGCCGTATGCTTCACATGATTGCTCTGCCATGCGGATACCGCCAAATGGCATTAGTGAGCGTTTAAACGGTTTGTCCGTTTGAAATCCAACAATTTTTTCTAGGTCTTTGTTTAAATAACCAGGATCATGGGAAGTAATCGTTGAAACGATTTCGGTATCCATATCAAGAACGCCGCCTTTTTCGCGCTCTTGTTTCGATAACTCCATCACTTGTTCCCATAATTTTTTCGTAGCTTCAGTAGGCCCTTCGAGAAAAGATTCATCCCCATAGTAAACAGTAACGTTGCTTAAAATGAAATCGCGAACATCAATCCCCTTCTTCCATTTTATTCCTTTAAATCCTCTCCATGGTTCTAATGAAATTTCTTTCACGACAGTTTGTTTCATAATATCCCCTCCCATAAGACTATAACAGAGCCGTGAAATTTTATATAACAGCTTCTGAATATAGAATACTATATTTGCTTAAGAGTGGAAGAACGTATTATTGAATGATTTGTGAAATATTGAGCAAATAAATAAAAAGGATAATCCCTAGATAGTTACTATGATTTTATTTTTCAATACATACACTCCTCTGCTTTTTCTATTACGTCTCAAGTCTTAGAGAAAAATAAAGCTCAGGCTCATTATAGAAGGCTCATTTCGTTGGTAATATTGGAAATAAGAAAGGAGGAAAAAGAGATGAAAAAGTGCGCCTTACTGGTTGCAGGCGGAGTGGCTGCGATCGTGCTTGTCGCTAATCTTGGCTCCATCGTCGGTTTAGCGATTAGCCTCGTGATTATGTATTATGCCTTTAAAAAATTCGTGCAAGCGAAAACAGTCGTAAAAAAAGTATTTTGGGCGGTGCTTGGGCTCATTGCGCTTTCCGCTGCTGCTTCCAACGTACCGGCTATCATTGGTGTCGCTGCAGCCTATGTGTTGTATATCGTGTACAAAAAGTGGAATAAACATAAACCAATCATGGAACCAGTGGATGATCCATTTATCAATTTTGAAAAACAATGGGCAGAGTTAAAACGGAACTATTAAAAGGGAGGAAAACGGATATGACTCATTTATTTACTCGTATTAAAAATGTCATTATGGCTGATTTACATGAGATGCTTGACAAAAAAGAACAGCAAAATCCCATTGCGTTATTAAATGAATATTTGCGGCAATGTGAACGAGAAGTAGAAAAGACGCGTCATCTTCTGGAACGCCATTACTTATTAAAAGAAGAATTGACGCGTGAGTATCATCATGCAAAAGAGCTCGCAGAAAAGCGAAAAAATCAAGCGCAAATTGCTTCACAGGCAGGAGAAAGTGAATTGTATCAATTTGTCGCTCATGAGCAAGCTAAATATGAAGAACGCGCATTGCACCTAAAGGAGTCGCTTCAGCAGACGATTCATCAGCTTGAAGAATTAGAGCGAAAATATGAAGAAATGAAACATAAGTTAAAGGATATGCAAATTAGACGAATGGAGCTTATGGGACGGGAGAATGCCGCACGTGCTCATCATCGAATGAACCGAGTATTAGAAGCAGAGCACTACGGAAAACCGTATTCTCGATTCATTGAAATTGAACAATATCTTGAACGTCTCGAGCAGAAAGTGAAAGCTGATTATTATTCAAGCACCATTGATGCACGCATTGCTCAATTAGAGAGAGAATTGAAAAAACAAGGAACCGATTCAAATTTATAATGAAAACGTGGTATTCTAAAAGGGCGTAGATCTTTGCGCCTTTTTTCTTCTAGAGGAAAAAATCATCCAATCGGAGGAGGGAGGAAATGTTATGCTTCGTAATCAAAGAACAGATTGGGTTAGCTGGGCGATCCTCATCGCCATTACACTCTTTCTAGCCGAATTGCTATTGTTTCATGGAGGAGCTATTTTCTTCCTGATGATAACGGTTGGATGTATGTATATAGGGCGAAAACGGATGCCAAAGATGTCGGGAACCGCCCTTTTTTGGTTTGGACTCATTAGTTTTGTGATTTGCTTATTTCATATGGTAACGTTTCGATTGTTTTTGTTTCTGTTTTTTGTATATATAGTTATTCAGTTTGCCCAATCAAAGCGAACTCCTATACGGATTCAACCGATTATTCAAGAACAAAGCAGCCAAACAGAAGAAGCTCTTTTCCAGCGAACACCGTTGTTGCAAAATACTTTTTTTGGTAGTCAAAAAACGCCAGAACATGTATATGAATGGAATGATATCGACATTCAAGTGGGGATTGGTGATACGATCATTGATTTAAGTTATACTGTTCTCCCTAAAGGAGAAGCTGTTGTTGTCATTCGGCATTTAATTGGAAATATCCAAATTCTCGTACCTTATGAAGTAGAAGTTAGTATTCATCATTCTGTTATCATTGGTTCACTTTCTGTGTTTCAACGCAGTGAGACAAAGTTATTCAACGAGACACTGCATTTCCAAACAGCGGGGTATGATAAGGCAGAGCGAAAAGTCAAAATCCTCACCTCGATGATCGCGGGAGCTTTAGAGGTGAAACGTATATGAATATGTTGAAGAGACAGATTTTGATAGGAATGGGCTTTTCGCTTCTTTTGTGTATTGTCGCGATAGCGGCTGTTTTTATGACATATCCATTGCCGCACTGGTCTTTATTATGGGAACGAGAAATGATGGATGTCCCGTTTATCGTTTTTTTGTTTGGGATGAGTCTCATCATTGGAGCGACGTTTGGTATCGTTTCCGGTCTTTTTTGGCAAAAACAATGGCGGGCGTTAACCGATGCATTGCGTCAGCTTGAACAAGGACAGCCAATTGAAAGGAAGGAGACGCTACGGTTAAAAGAGTTAGAGGCAATGATGATGCGCATTGAAAAGATTCAAAAGCATATGGCGGAACAGGTCAAATTGTCTCAACGACTTGCCAATGAAAAAGCGGAAGATCAGGAAAAACGCATTCAAGAGCTTGTCTCGCAAGAGCGTCACCGATTAGCGCGAGAGCTTCATGATTCAGTTAGCCAGCAATTGTTTGCTGCTTCTATGCTCATCTCGGCGATAAATGAGGCAAAGACGTTTTCAAATGAGAGAGAAGCCAAGCAATTCCAATTAGTAGAGGAAATGATTCATCAATCACAACTCGAAATGCGGGCCCTTTTACTTCACCTTCGTCCGGTTGCATTAAAAGGAAAGTCGCTCCAAGAAGGCATTCAAGAGCTTTTAATGGAATTACAACAAAAAGTTCCAATGAAAATACAATGGAAAGTGGAACCGATCCCACTGGATAAAGGAGTGGAAGACCATCTATTTCGTATTTTGCAAGAATCGGTATCCAATACACTTCGTCATGCGAAAGCAACGACATTGGAAGTACTGTTAATTCAGAGGGACAATCTTGTCATTTTGCGCGTATCCGATGATGGAATTGGTTTTAACGTCGAAGAAACGAAAACAGGGTCGTACGGCTTACAAAACATGCATGAACGGGCCGTGGAAATCGGCGGCACGTTACAAATTGTGAGCGTGCCGAATCAAGGAACGCGATTAGAAGTGAGAGTGCCAGTAGTAGGGGGTGACATAGAATGATTCGAGTATTATTTGCGGATGATCATGAAATGGTGCGAATCGGTGTTTCAGCATTTTTATCTTCGCAACAAGACATTGAAGTCGTTGGAGAAGCGGATAACGGAAAAAAAGCGGTGGAACTAGCTTTACAGTTGCGCCCTGATATTATTTTAATGGATTTAGTGATGCCGGAGATGGATGGGATTGAGGCTACAAAGCAGATTATCGCACAATGGCCCGAAGCAAAAATTATCATTGTCACAAGCTTTCTTGACGATGAAAAAGTGTATCCAGCACTCGAAGCGGGTGCGACAAGTTATATGTTAAAAACATCGAAAGCGCACGAAATCGCTGACGCTATTCGCGCCACCTTTTATGGACAATCTGTATTAGAGCCAGAAGTCACGAACAAAATGATGGTAAAAATGCGCCAAAAACAGACGCGCCTTCCCCATGAAGAGTTAACGAACCGGGAAATGGAGATTTTGCTTTTAATGGCACAAGGAAAAACGAACCAAGAGATTGCTGATGAACTATTTATAGCGTTAAAAACAGTCAAAGTCCATGTGAGCAATATATTAAGCAAACTTGGAGTACAAGATCGGACGCAAGCGGTCATTTATGCCTTTAAACATTCACTAGTAAAATAACATCCCCCTTTGACGTGTAGTGAAAGGGGGATGGTTTGTTTCGTTAGCTCACTTGTTTTTGTTCGGAAGCGCTAGTTTTATTTTTTTTATGCAATCCTTTGCCATAGTAGAAGGCGATTAAAATGGCATACCAAGCTGGTCCGACAATGAGTGCGATTCTTGTATCAGGAAAGTATGCCATGAGGCCGATGACGCCGATTAAAAACGCAAGTGCTATATAGGAGCTGTAAGGGAAGAGCGGCATTTTATATGTTAGTTGTTTTTGTTTTTCAGCACTTAAGCGCTTACGGAAGCGAAGTTGTGACAACAAAATGATCGCCCACGTCCATACTGCTCCAAATGTAGCAATGCTAGTCACCCATGCGAATACTTCGTCAGGAACAATGTAGTTTAAGCAAACGCCGATTAATAATGCTGCTGCGGAAATTAATACAGCTATACCAGGTATGCCGCCTTTGGTTAATTGGGAGCATCGTTGTGGCGCTTCACCTTGCTGGGCCAAGTTAAATAACATGCGACCCGTACTGAAAATTCCGCTATTGCAGGAAGACAAAGCGGCGGTTAAGACAACGAAGTTAATAATTCCCGCAGCGGATGGTATGCCGATTTTTTCAAATGTTAATACAAACGGGCTTCCCTTTTGTCCAATTTCATTCCAAGGATAAATAGACATAATAACGAACAAGGCACCGACATAGAAAATCAAAATGCGCCAAAATACTGAGTCAATGGCACGAGTCAACGATTTTTTCGGGTTTTTTACCTCTCCAGCTGTAACACCAATCATTTCAATCCCTAAATAAGCAAACATCACCATTTGTAGAGACATTAACACACCGGTGATTCCATGTGCGAAAAAGCCGCCATGTTTCCAAAGATTGCTGATTCCGGTCGCTACACCTCCGTTGCCAAAACCAAAGATGATCATACCAAGACCAACCAAAATCATAAACACAATCGTGACAATTTTAATAAGTGCGAACCAGAATTCTAACTCTCCATATGCTTTTACAGCAAGAAAATTCACCGTTGTCATGATGACGAGAGCTGCTAATGCCCAAATCCATTGCGGAGTATCCGGGAACCAATATTGCATGTAAACCCCAACCGCTGTAATTTCCGCCATACAAGTAACAACCCATAAAAACCAATAATTCCAACCAGTTAAATAACCAGCAAGAGGGCCTAAATAATCCCGCGCATAGCGGCTAAATGAGCCAGCAACGGGATTTTCGATTGCCATTTCACCTAAAGCACGCATAATAAAGAACATGATAAGACCGCCAACTGCATATGCTATTAAAATCGCTGGCCCTGCTAGTTTAATAGCAGACGCAGAGCCAAGAAATAATCCAACTCCAATCGCTGCACCGAGGGACATAAGAGTAATATGTCTTTCTTCTAATCCTCGATGTAGTTCTTTGCCAGGAGTAGAGTTTGGCATATGGTTTCCTCCCATCAAGACTATTTTAATTTTAGAAAATAAATAAATCATTTTGATATATTTGTAAAGCGCTTACATTCCAAAAACTTAATTTTAATATATACAAAATAAATATGTTTGTAAATAAATTTAGTTAGGTAAATTTTTTCAATTGAGACCATATTACAATAATTTTTACATTTGCTAATAAAAAATATATGGCAGCATGCATAGGATGACATCATTTCTGTGTAAAGCAGGGAAGCATTGGTTATGCATTTGGTAATTGCTATTGACTATGAAAAATAGTACGGTTTTGCTGAGTGATTAGGATTGAAACATTAAAGCAAGAAGTATAGGGTCTTCTTGAATGCGTCGTATTTACGCCGTTGTTGCCGAGCAATTTTTGAATTCATTCAAGGGCATCACGGACTTTGGTCGTTGAGCAAAATGCTTTCCAAGTGCTGCACAAATCGCCCCATCTCGGCTACGTTATTCAAACCGTTGAAACCCTCATGTTCGTCCTCAGAAAAGATGTACTTGTCGACGAGCAACGTACGTGAGAGGGATTGGATGTAATGATTGAAGGACTCCAAAGAAAAGAAGGAAGTTCTCTCTTTTTTGCTTGGATATCACCAGAAGTGAGTCATTTGCCCACCCTCCTGAAATTTTGTACAATGGAATTCGCTCTAGGCAAATATGATGGAACGAAGGAGGTTGCAATGAACGAACAAGAGGCAAAAACGTTCATTGAACAGTTGCAGCACGAAGGACTATTAACGGAAGAAAATCGCCCAATTTGGGAAATGATTGTTCCAGAGCGTTTGAAACGGATGTATGATGTGTTGAATCAACGCACTCGTTATATTACCGTGTTAACAGAGGCGGTAGATGATCCGCACAATCAAGCAGCGGTATTGCGCACGGCGGAGGCGTTTGGATTGCAAGATGTGTATGTCGTCACAGGGCAGGCGCCGTTTCAGCCGAATCCGTTTGTGACGCGACATGCCGACAAGTGGCTGACGCTTCATCAAAAGCGGGATATTGTGACTGCTATTAAGGAGTTGCAAGCGAATGGATATCAAGTGTTAGCGAGTTATCTAGGAGAAGGAACGGTTCCGCTTCACGACATCGATCTGTCGCGACCTACCGCACTCTTATTTGGGAATGAGCACCGCGGTGTTTCGGAAGAGGCGGTTCATTTGTCGGATGGAACCTTTATCATTCCGATGTACGGCTTTGTGCAAAGTTTTAATATATCGGTTGCGGCGGCTCTTACGTTGTACGATGTCACCGAGCGGGCGCGCAAGCAAGCAGGTGAAACGTATTATTTAACATTCGCTGAGAAAAAAGAGCTTTATGAAAAATGGATGTGGCAAACGCTTCAGCCGCGCATTCGAAAAATGATGGAAGAACGTCTTGGACGATCCTATTGATCTTCTCATGTTGCGATGAGAAGGTCAATTTTTTTATTTGAGTTGTTTCTTGGTATGATTGTATGTTTTATACATACAAATGAACATTTCATGAACAATTCGTGAACATATTGTGACAAATGTTTTTCCGAATTGTGAACTTTTTCTCAATCTGATTCCAAACATTTTTACTTTTGATATGTTAGAAAATATAATAATGGTTTGGATTCGTGTGTTAATGTTACTTCGTAAATGAGCATGAAGGAGGAAGCGCACCTATGCAGCAAGTGAAAAATAAGGTGTGGAAATGGTTTTCATTGCTTCCATTATCGTTACTATTGTTTCTAAGTGGATGCAGCGAAAACATGGTTGTTTTACATCCAAAAGGTCCTGTTGCCAAAAGTCAATATGAGTTAATTGTTTGGTCGTGTGGTTTTATGGCTTTCATTATTATTGTTGTTTTTGTGTTATTTACGATTGTTCTTATCCGTTATCGCGAAAAGCCAGAAAATGCTGATTATGAGCCGCCTGAAGAGGAAGGAAACACGTTATTGGAAATCGTGTGGACGGCTATTCCGATTTTAATTGTTACGGCGCTGGCGATTCCAACGGTGAAAACAACGTTTGCGCTTGAAAAGCCAACTCAAAAGGATGTAAAGCCGCTAACAATCCATGTGACGGCGGCAAACTGGAAATGGATTTTTAGTTACCCAGAACAAAACATCGAAACAGTGAACTATGTCAATATTCCAGAAGATGTTCCAGTAAAATTTAAGTTAACATCGGTCGGTCCAATGAACTCATTTTGGGTACCGGAGCTAGGTGGACAAAAGTATGCGATGGATAGCATGGAAACAGAGTTGATTCTTCAAGCTGATCATCCTGGCTCGTATATGGGGCGAAGTGCGAACTTCTCTGGTAAAGGCTTTACGCATATGGAATTTGAAGTCGTTGCACAAACAAAAGATGACTTTGAAAAATGGGTAAAAGAGGTACAACGGACGGCACCAAAGTTAAATAAGGGAAAATATGCGAATATTTTAAAGCCTGGACTTGTCGGTCGAATGACGTTTTCCAATACTCATCTTGAATGGATTGATCATGCGGAACAAAATAGTCATGATCATATGAGTATGAGCCTTGAAGAAGACGTATGCGAAACAAAATAGTCATCATATGAGTATGGGCCATGAAAAAGAGAAAGAACATCATGGTCATAGGCATTAATGGTTTTCAGTCGATTGCTATCCATTATAAGCAGCGTGTGGAAGGAGGAATGTGCGCATGAAGTGGAGCGAATTTTTCGTAACAGGCGAGCCGCTTATTTATGCCGCTGATGTCTCGATTGTACTGACAGCGATTGGAATTGTTTTCGTGCTTACGTATTTTAAAAAATGGAAATGGCTTTGGAATGAATGGTTAACAACTGTTGATCATAAAAAGATTGGTGTTATGTATATTATTTCCGCGGTATTGATGTTATTCCGCGGCGGTGTCGATGCGTTATTAATGCGCGCGCAACTAACAGTGCCAAATATGAAATTTCTCGATTCTCAGCATTATAACGAAATTTTCACAACCCATGGTACGATCATGATTATATTCATGGCGATGCCGTTTATTATTGGGTTAATGAATATTGTCGTGCCGCTACAAATTGGTGCACGAGATGTTGCTTATCCTTATTTAAATGCGTTAAGTTTCTGGTTATTTTTCGTTGGTGCGATGTTGTTCAATATTGCATTCGTTATTGGTGGTTCTCCGGATGCCGGATGGACATCTTACTTCCCGCTTGCCAGCAAAGAGTTTAGTCCGGGGGTAGGGAACAACTATTACGCGGTTGCCTTGCAAATTTCCGGTATTGGTACATTAATGACAGGGATTAACTTCTTAGTCACCATTTTAAAAATGCGTGCGCCAGGAATGACGTTAATGCGCATGCCAATGTTTACATGGACGATTTTAATTACATGTGTCATTATCATTTTTGCGTTCCCGGTGTTCACGGTTGCGTTAGCACTTATGACATTTGACCGTTTATTTGATACGCAATTCTTTACAATGGCAAATGGCGGTATGTCAATGCTTTGGGCGAACTTGTTCTGGATTTGGGGTCACCCTGAAGTATATATCGTCGTTTTACCAGCATTCGGGATTTTCTCTGAAGTTGTTAGTACGTTTGCGCGCAAACGTCTGTTTGGTTATAAAGCAATGGTATTTTCGATTGTAGGAATCGCCTTTTTAAGCTTTCTTGTATGGGTGCACCACTTCTTTACGATGGGCGCAGGAGCTGCGGTGAACTCGTTCTTCTCGATTACAACGATGGCGATTGCGATTCCGACAGGCGTAAAAATTTTCAACTGGCTATTTACGCTTCGGAAAGGGAAAATTCGCTTTACAACAGCCATGCTTTGGTCATTGGCGTTTATTCCGAACTTCGTCATCGGTGGAGTTACTGGGGTGATGCTGGCGATGGCGGCGGCGGATTATCAATATCATAACAGTTATTTCTTAATTGCCCATTTCCATTATGTATTAATTGCAGGTACGGTGTTCGCTTGTTTTGCCGGACTTCATTACTGGTATCCGAAAATGTTCGGTCATATTTTAAACGAGCGTTTAGGAAAATGGACGTTCTGGCTATTTATGATCGGCTTTAATATCTGCTTCTTCCCAATGTATTTCTTAGGATTAATGGGAATGACGCGACGCATGTATACCTATTCTGCGGGACTTGGTTGGACTCCGCTTAACGTTGTCGCGACAGTGGGCGCCGCTTTAATGGGCATTGGCTTTATTGTGTTATGCTATAACATTTATTACAGCGCGCGTTACGGCGAGCGCGACATGACAGGGGACCCATGGGATGGTCGTACGCTCGAATGGGCGACATCTTCACCAGTTGCACATTATAACTTTGCGATTATTCCAGAAGTCACTGATTTAGATGCATATTGGGTCATGAAAAAAACAGGAAAAGGTCTAGAAATCGACGAAGAGAAATTGAAACCGATTCATATGCCAAGCAATTCTGGTCGACCGTTCCTCATTTCGATTGCCTTTTTCTTTGCGGGATTCGGCCTTGTGTTTGAATGGTATACAATGGCGATTATTGCGACGATATTTATTATACTTGGTTTAATTCTTCGCTCGTTTGATGATGATGATGGTTACTACATTAGTGTGGATGAGATTAAACGCACCGAGCGTTTGGCACGGAAGGGGGCGTAACAATGGCAGAAGTTGCTCATCATTATGATGAAAAAATGCCGTTAGAATATCGGACAGAGGAAAGCCGCCTGAATATTTTAGGATTCTGGATTTTCCTTGGCGCAGAGGTCGCGCTCTTTGCGACCCTGTTTGCCACTTATCTCGTATTATTTCAACGCACAGGCCACGGTCCAACAGCTATGGAGCTGTTTAAAGTAAAAGAAGTAATGATTGAAACTCTTCTTCTGTTAACGAGCAGCTTCACTTGTGGGCTTGCAATTCATGAAATGCGCCGCAACCGTTTAAAAGGATTGCTGACGTGGCTGATTATCACCCTTCTTTTAGGAGCAGGGTTTATTACGTTTGAAATTAGAGAGTTTATTGATTACGTCCATGAAGGCGCGACGATTCAGACGAGCGCATTTCTTTCGAGCTTTTTCGTGCTTGTCGGTACGCACGGGGCGCACGTGAGTCTTGGAATTGGTTGGATGATTTTAATTATTATTCAACTTCTCCAACGTGGTTTTACGCCGCGAACAGCGCGAAAAGTGTTCATTGTTAGTTTGTATTGGCATTTCCTTGACGTTGTATGGATTTTCATCTTTACGCTAGTTTACTTGACAGGGATGGTGATATAAGATGGCAACGAACGATCACCATGAAACATTTCCTTGGAAACATGTTATTGGATTCGTTTTATCCCTTGTGTTAACGTTCGCGGCATTATGGGTCGTATTGTCATCGGGATTAGCGACGAAATTGATTATTGGCATTATTGTGATACTGGCAATGTTGCAAGCGAGTTTGCAGTTGTTTATGTTTATGCATATGACAGAAAGTGATAGCGGGAAAATCCAAACGATTAACATGGCATATGCCTTTTTTATCGCGATTGTTATTGTGATTGGTTCAATTTGGGTAATGTGGTTTGTAGTGTAATAATAAAGCTGGTTTTCCATTTTAGGAAAGCCAGCTTTAAATATATTGACTCAAAACATAGTTTTGTGGTAGGATTACTGTAATTTAATAGGGAAAGTCTTATCAAGAGAGGCAGAGGGAATGGCCCTATGAAGCCCAGCAACCGCTGACATTGGTCAGAAAGGTGCTAATTCCAGCAGAACCGTTTGTTCTGAAAGATAAGATGAAGCGATGAACAAACTTCTTCTTATCGAAGAAGTTTTTATTTTTATAGAGTAGTAGAGGGGGAGAGTAAAATGAGATACGGTTTTTGGATGCCTATTTTCGGCGGATGGTTGCGAAACGTCGAAAATGAGCAAATGCCAGCGACATTTGAATATGCGAAAAAAGTCATTCAAGCAGCGGAAACATGGGGTTATAGTACGACGTTGATTGCCGAGTTATACTTAAATGATATTAAAGGTCCTGAACATGATTCACTCGAAGCATGGTCAACGGCTGCGGCATTAGCAGCGGTAACGGAAAAAATTGAAATTATGACAGCAGTACGACCGGGATTTCATAATCCGGCAGTGACGGCGAAAATGGCTGCGAATATTGATCATATTAGCAATGGACGATTTACGCTAAACGTTGTGTCTGCTTGGTGGGAAGAAGAAGCACGCCAATATGGGGGCATTTTTACGGCGCATGATGAGCGTTATGATCGTACAGAAGAGTTTGTTCAAGTGTTAAAAGGGATGTGGACAGAAGAGGTATTCCATTTCCGCGGGAAATTTTATGAGGTGCAAAATGCTCATTTGGCGCCAAAGCCGGTTCAAAAACCATATCCCATTTTGTATGCCGGCGGTGAAAGTGAGCGAGGCAAGCAGGCGATTGTTGAGCATTGTGACGCATATGTTATGCATGGAGGGACAGTGGAGGAAATTGCAAAAAAGATTGCCGATATGAAAAAGAGACGTGCGGATGCAGGAAAAGCGCCGTTCCGGTCATTTGGAATGGCTGCATTCGTCATTTGCCGCGACAGCGAAGAGGAGGCTCTCGCCGAATTAGAGCGCATTACTGATGTGAAACAATCAAGCGGTTATGCGGGATACAACGATTTTGTCAGCAAATCGCAGCTTGAATTGCAAGTGAAACTACAAGATTACTCTGTATCTAACCGCGGGTTGCGCCCGAATTTCGTCGGAACGCCAGAACAAATTGCCGAGCGCATTTTAGCTTATGAAGAAGCGGGAGTTGATTTATTGCTTTTACAATTCTCTCCGCAGCTAGAGGAGATGGAGCGGTTCGCAAAGCAAGTGATGCCTTTAGTAGAGGAACGGAGACAATTATCGGCAATCAAAGGAGGAAAATAAGATGAGTAAGATTTATATTATCCATGAAAACCGCGAATGGACAATTCATTTAACGAGACGATTGGAAGAATTAGATTTGCCTTATGAAGAATGGTTTTTAGATGAAGGAATTGTTGATTTATCAGTTATACCGCCAGAGGGAGTATTTTATAGCCGAATGAGCGCTTCTTCGCATACGCGGGATCACCGTTTTGCACCTGAACTGACGGAAGCTGTGCTTTCTTGGCTTGAACGACATGGGCGCAGAGTGCTGAACGGAAGCCGGGCGTTGCGGTTAGAGGTAAGTAAAGTAAATCAATATATGGCGTTGAATGTTCATGGGATTCGAACGCCGAAGACGATTGCCGCTGTTGGCAAGAAACAAATTATTGAAGCAGCAAAACAACTTGGTTCTGCTTCATTTATTACAAAGCACAACCGTGCTGGAAAAGGACTTGGGGTGCAATTGTTCCACTCGGTTGAGGCGTTACAACAATATGTAGAAAGCACTGCATTTGAAGATTCTGTTGATGGAATTACGCTCGTTCAGGAATACATCCAAGCTCCTGAGCCGTTTATTACTCGCTGTGAGTTTGTCGGCGGGAAATTTGTCTATGCCGTAAGAGTAGATACATCAGAAGGGTTTGAACTTTGCCCAGCCGATGCGTGCCAAATTGGCGATTTATTTTGTCCGGTTGGAGAAACAGCGGCTCGTCCAAAATTTGAAATTATCGACGATTTTTCAGACCCGATCATTGAAAAATATGAGCAGTTTTTGCGCGCGAATGATATTCATATTGCTGGCATTGAGTTTATTCGCGATCGAAACGGTGACATTTTTACTTATGACGTGAACACCAATACGAACTATAACTCGGAAGCCGAAGCACGTGCCGGGAAGTTCGGTATGCTTGAAGTGGCGAAGTTTTTAGGAGAGGAATTGAAACAGTTGTCGTCATCTGTCACTTACAGATTAACAAATTAAGAGTGAAAAAGCCCTTTTCTATAAAAAGGGCTTTTACTTTTTATTACAATACTTTTGACAGAAACGATTTTGTCCGTTCGTGTTTTGGATTGTCGAAAATTTCACTTGGTGTCCCTTCTTCAACGATGTAGCCGCCGTCCATAAAAATGACACGGTCACCGACTTCGCGAGCAAAGCCCATTTCATGTGTTACAACGACCATTGTCATTCCTTCGTTCGCCAGTTGTTTCATGACGGCTAACACTTCGCCGACCATTTCTGGGTCCAAGGCCGAAGTCGGTTCGTCAAATAACATCACTTTCGGCTCCATTGCCAGTGCTCGGGCGATGGCGACACGTTGTGCTTGTCCGCCGGATAGCGAGTCAGGGTAGATGTTGGCTTTATCTTGAAGACCAACCTTTTTTAGCAGCTCCATGGCTTTTTCTTTTGCTTTTTCGATCGGCCACTTTCGTACTTTTACGGGAGCTAATGTAATGTTATCAAGTACAGTCATGTGTGGAAATAAGTTAAAGCGCTGAAATACCATTCCTACTTCTTCACGTACTTTATTAATGTCGGTATTTTTGTCTTTTAAATGAAATCCATTGATAATAATGTCTCCATCATCGAAATCTTCAAGAAGGTTTAAGCAGCGCAAAAATGTTGATTTCCCTGAGCCGGATGGTCCGATAATAACAACCATTTCTCGTTCCTGAATATGGGCATCAATTCCTTTTAACACTTGCAAATCGCCGAATGATTTTTTTAAATTCGTAACTTTAATCATTGGTTCGAATACTTCCTTTCCAAATAGTGTAGTAGTTTACTGAGGGAAAGGGTAAGAAGTAAATAAATGAATGCGACTGTTAAATACGGTTCCCAAACGCGATAATATTGTCCTTGTGCCGCTTTTCCCCAATACATAAGCTCGGGAGCAGCAATGACCGCACCGAGAGAAGAATCTTTAATTAATACGATAAATTCGTTTGTAAATGGCGGAATCATTCGCTTTAACGCTTGTGGTAAAATGACATAGCGCATTGCTTGAGTGTGGGTCATTCCAAGCGAACGGGCCGCTTCCATTTGCCCTTTATCAATCGATTGAATTCCTGCGCGGAAAATTTCCGCAACATAAGCGGCAGAGTTTAATGATAAAGATACAGCCAGTGAAACAGTTGCACTCGGTTGGCTAAATAGAAGAGGCATTAACCCGAGGTGAACGAGTAACATTTGTACCAATAGAGGGGTTCCTCGGAAAAAGTTAATATACCATTCAAGCGGCAGGCGGACGAACCGCTTTGTTGACATTTTGCCAAGCCCGATCGCAAGTCCGAGAATAGAGCCCGCAATAATGGCAATGATAGATAAACCGATCGTTAATAAAACGCCTTGCAGGAAAAATGGGGCGTATTCTTTTATAATGTCAAAACGAAAGTCCATTCTCCTCACCTTTCTTATAAAAATTGCGTAACTAGCGATTGATAGTTACGCAATTTTTCACATGTATGTTATTGCTGTTTGGTTAAGTTATCTACGTTTGGTTCATGACCAAACCATTTCTTGTAAATTTCTGCGTATTTGCCACTGTCGATCACTTTTTTAATTGCTTCGTCAATTTTCGGTTTTAATTCGCTTCCTTTTGGGAACATGAGTCCATAAAATTCAGATTCAAAGTTCGTTGGGTCTTCAATGGTTTTTAATTTTTTATCAGGATTGTTTTTTACATATTCGTTCGCTACCGCGTTGTCTGTGACAACTGCTTCTACGCCCCCGTTTAAAAGGTCCATAATGGCGACAACCGTATTTTCGAATTTTTTAATATTTTTATTTTCTTTACCAAGCAATTTTTCAACAGCAGCTTGTCCGGTTGTTCCGTTTTGCACGCCAACGACTTTTCCTTTTAAATCAAGCGCGTTTTTGATAGGGCTGTCTTCTTTCACAAGAATCATATGAGTAGATTCAAAGTAAGGAACGGAGAAATCATACGTTTGTTTTCGATCATCGTTGATTGTAATACCGGAAATTGCTAAATTTACTTCTTTCCCTTGCTGCACTGCTGCGAATAAAGGATCCCAGCCGATATTTTTTAAGTCGTAGTCTAATCCAGCTTCTTTCATGACTGCATCTAATAAATCAACGTCAAAACCAACGATTTTTCCTTTATCCATATACTCAAACGGAGCGAATGAAGCATCTGTTCCAACAATAACTTTTTTCTTCGCATCCCCTGCTGAGGAAGTTGGTTCCGCTGATTTTCCGCATCCAGCTAATGCCATAAATAAAGAGAAAAAAACAGCAACAATGACACCTTTTTTTATCATTATAATCCCCCTTTGTTATACCCTTTGTTCATGGACGATTACATACTATCAGTATTTTTTATTTTATGCAATAGTATTTATAAAAATAATTATTTGAATATTTTGGAATAATTGATATATGCATATAAATCCTCTATTATATATTTATTTATAGCTATTATTTATATATGTATAGAACATTCAAAAAATAACAAATAATACATTTTTATAAAATAACGTAATTGAGGCAGAAGGTTATTAATTATATTAAATTAATTGGCGTTTAATGTTATTGCCTATTAAGCATCATGTTTTATAATAGTTGGAAAAATATAATTACTATTGCATAAATAATATTCTTTCGTTATGATGTCAATTTTGAAAAATAACAAGACAACAAAGGGTGAGGAGAATCTCTTGGTATTTGTTTCTGTGGCTATTTATATGATGGGGATGTTGTTTATTGATTATTGGACATATAAGTGTATGTCGAATCTTTCGGAGTTATATGCTCGGGAGAAGGACTTTAGGGTTTGCCGTGACAGGAGCTTCTGAGATGAGCGTTTGGCTGCTGGCCTGATTAGAGGTTTAAAGCATGCCACTAAAGTCATTCGTTTTCCACATTTCTATTGTATAAACCATCTATTTAGTCTTAATCATTCATCATCAAATGTTGATTGAATAGAAATATGTCTAGAGAGACCTCTTTTTCATCCTTTACTAGTGTTCCCATTGTTTTCTTAATCGAAATATCTTAAGAGTATTAAATTTATTAATATAACAACCCTTATATACCTTCATACAATGGTTATTATTTATTTATTTATTTAGATGTATGAAAAGAGGAATAAATGTTATTCCTTCCAGCTTGCCGGCAAAGTCGACAAGCTGGAATTTATATAAATAAATTAGGATGTTATTCTACAATCTTTTATTTCCAATCCGGATACAAGTCGGTACGGCGGTCGCGCCATGTCGTAACAGAGCCTTTTTCCCTCACTTTATATAAGAGGGACAAGTCTAAGTCGGCTGTGACGATCATGTCGTCGTTGATTTCTCCTTCGACTAAAATGCCGCGTGGCGGAAATGGGATGTCGTTCGGAGTAATGACTGCGGCTTGACCGAAGTTGGCGCGCATAAAATCAACAGTTGGTAGCGAACCGACGGTACCTGTCGTGACAACATACACTTGATTTTCGACGGCACGGGCATGACAGCAATACCGTACGCGATGGAAGCCATGGCGATCGTCGGTACAAGATGGGCAGAAGATGACGTCAGCTCCTTTGGCACGTACGATTCTGACTACTTCAGGAAATTCAATATCATAACATGTGAGTAAAGCGATTGTTCCTTTTTCTGTTTCAAACACATTGATGCTTTCCCCTGGCGTAATTCCCCATTCTTTAACTTCTGTTGGCGTAATATGCAGCTTTGCTTGTTGGTGAATGAGTCCGTCAGGTGTAAACAAATGAGCGACGTTGTACAGTTTTCCATCTTTGCGAATGACATGCGTTCCACCGATGAGGTACATGCCGGTTTGCTTCGCTAGCGAGGTAAATAGCTCGTAATATGGTTCCGTATAATTCGGCAAGTCGTCGATTGTCGGTGCTTGGTTCTTTTTCGTTGGAATGGATAACAATTGAGTTGTTATAAATTCAGGAAAAAGGACAAATTCGGTCTCGAACTCTTGTGCTGTTTTCACGTAATGGGTAACTTGGTCAACAAACTCTTGGTAAGAATGAATCGTATGAAGGTGATATTGAACGGCTGACACACGCAATGGTTTCACACTTCCTTTTTCAAGTTATTTATGTAGAACGTATATTATCATAAAATTAACTATTCGTCGCGTTTTTGGTTTGTTATTGTTTAGAAAAATAATGGATATCAAAGTTTTACAGCGGCAAAATCGGCGCCGGTCATTGTGCCGTTAAAAAATTAGCTCCAGCATGATTAACGGGAGCGTTTTTCTCTAAAGGCTCAATTCCCGTTAAGGATTGATTTCTCTCTTTTTGCGTTTTTACCAGAGAATGAAACGGAAAAATAATAATCATTACTGCACTACTATTGGAGATAGTCTGAAAAATTCTATCTTTTTAGGATTTTCGCTTTCAGTTAAAAAATTCCTCTCATAAATAAAATCATTTTCAATCAAAAACAATAAGGCAGAATGTATCATTCTGCCTTATTGTTCCTTATACAAACGGTAAGCGGCATGGTTCGTTGGCCCGACGTATTGGTTGAGCGGGAATGAATGGCGGATCGCTTCAGTAATGAACGCTTTGGCTGTAGCGATCGCTTCTTTGACAGGTTTCCCTTTTGCAAGTTCCGCTGTAATCGCAGCGGAGTACGTACAGCCTGCACCGTGAGTGTATGTTGTATCAATGCGGTCAGATTCAAGCAGCTCAAAAGTTTCGCCATCATATAAGACGTCGACAGCTTTTTCATGAGGGATTTTACTGCCGCCTTTGACAAGGACATATTTGGCGCCAAGTTCATGAATTTTCGCTGCCGCTTCTTTCATTTCGTCGATGCTTCGAATCGGTGCTTGTCCGCTCAATTGTGCAGCTTCAAATAAGTTTGGTGTCACAACAGTGGCTTTCGGTACGAGCACTTCGCGATAGCACACCGTATTTTCTGGGTGTAGAGCCTCATCCGCTCCTTTACATACCATGACAGGATCGACAACGACATTCGTCAAGTTATGCTTTTCGATTGTTTTTGCGGCTAGTTCGATAATATCGGTCGTTGGAAGCATGCCTGTTTTCATCGCATGGACGCCAACGCCGACAATAATCGTTTCAAGTTGCGCTTCAATGGTTGCCAGATCAATTGGAAACACTTGATGGAACCAGTTGTTATGCGGGTCCATCGCGACAATTGTCGTTAATGCGGTCATTCCGTATACGCCGCGTTCTTGAAACGTTTTTAAATCTGCCTGAATTCCTGCGCCACCGCTGCTGTCAGAGCCGGCGATCGTTAATGCTTTGTACATGGTCATCATGGATTCCCCCTAATTATATCAGTAATAAGTCCTATTCACTATTTTACACGACTTTACCATTTTACCAATATAAAAAAGCTGGCACTGCGAGAGTACGCAGCACCAGCGCGACAGGATTAATGAGTAGTCAACTGTTTTTCTAACGCCTGTTCGACTGGAACGTATTCGTAGCCGAGATCGCGAGCGACGGCTTCGTATGTGATTTCGCCGTTGACCACGTTTGCGCCGAGTTTTAATGCCGGATTGTCAGCGATTGCTTGATGAACGCCTTTGTTAGCGATTTGTAGCGCATATGGAATCGTTACGTTTGTTAACGCGATTGTCGATGTTCTTGGTACAGCTCCAGGCATGTTCGCCACAGCATAGTGAACGACGCCATGTTTGACGTAAGTTGGGTTGTCGTGAGTCGTGACATGATCGCTTGTTTCGACGATTCCGCCTTGGTCGATAGCGACGTCAACGATGACAGAACCTGGTTTCATTGCTTTGACCATATCTTCTGTTACAAGTTTTGGTGCTTTTGCTCCTGGGATTAAGACAGCGCCGATGACAAGATCAGACTCTGCTACCGCTTGAGCGATGTTCATTGGGTTAGACATTAATGTCGTAATTTGGTTACCGAAAATATCGTCTAATTCACGAAGACGGTCAGCACTCAAGTCGATGATCGTTACATCTGCCCCTAAACCGATTGCGACTTTCGCTGCGTTTGTTCCAACGACACCGCCGCCGATAATTGTTACTTTTCCGCGGCTTACTCCTGGAACACCGCCGAGGAGAATGCCTTTTCCGCCTTTTGGTTTTTCAAGGAATTGTGCACCGATTTGTGCTGCCATTCTTCCCGCTACTTCGCTCATTGGCGTAAGAAGTGGAAGAGTGCGGCCGACTTGTACTGTTTCATAAGCGATGGCAATGACGCCTTTCTCTTTTAACGCGCGAGTCAACTCTGGTTCCGCCGCAAGGTGTAAGTAAGTGAATAAAATTAATCCCGGACGGAAATAGTCGTATTCGCTTGGTAATGGCTCTTTTACTTTCATGACCATATCTGCTTGTGCCCATACGTCTGCGGCGTTGTCGATGATTTGCGCTCCAGCGCTTGTGTAATCTTCATTTGTGAAACCGCTTCCAACACCGGCATCTTTTTCAATAATAACTTGATGACCTGCATGAACGAAAGACATTACGCCTGCAGGAGTGATCGCTACACGATTTTCGTTATTTTTGATTTCCTTTGGTACACCAATAATCATTGGTTGAGTTCCTCCCTTGTATATGTCCTTACTTGCAGTATAAACGGTTTCACGCGTTTTTTCTTTGTTTAGAAGAAAAAAAGAAGCGGCCTCATTTTGTGGATTTCCACAAAATTAATGCAGCGCTTCGTATTTAGCAAGTTTAATATCAATGTAAAGTTTTACTTTTTGATTGATATCGTGTAAGTTGATTTCCCCAATTTCTGCGATGCGTTTGAGACGATAAGAAAGGGTATTAGCGTGAATATTCAACGCTTTTGCTGTTTCGTTCACGTTGCTGTCGTGGTCAAAAAAGACTTCAAATGTTTCCACGAGATTCGTATGATGCTTTTCGTCATACGCTTGTAATTTCAAGAGAGAGGAATTGATAAATTCACCTTGGCGTTTTTTCTCTAAAAGTAAGTCAAAAAATTGGTAAATGCCTAATTGTTGATAACTATAAATGGTGGAAGTTTGTTCCGGAAATTTTTCTTTTATCGCTAATACGGTTAGCGCTTCTTTATAGCTTTTTTCGATATGTTCATACGTTTCGTAAATACCACCAAAGCTGCTTTTGATACTGTTGACGTGAAAGCGCTCTTTCATCTTCGTCCCAAACGATATGATAAATTGATTGAGTTCATGCAATGGCTGTAAGGTCGATTTAGGAGCGGCCAGTAAAATAAAATCGTGACGGTCGACTGTGTAAAGGAGCACGTGAATTTGCTGTGTCGTTTGTAAAATGTACGAAATTTGTTTTTCAATGTCGTTTGTGATATCGCTGGCGAAACGAAAGATGAGTACGGAAAATAGCGGAGCAGTTGGAATTTGCATCATCGCAAAATTTTCCTTAATTTCTTCATTGGCGGTAATATGACCGGTCAATAGCTTCCAAAAAAATTCTTGCACCCGCTCTTCTCTTTTATTTTTGCGCATATACAGCTGCAATACTTTATTTTTCGCTGCTTTGGCCGCTTTTTTCAACAATTCCATATCGTCTTTTGACAACGTTCGGTCTGCCTCTAACGCCCAAATAAACCCGATGACTTCATTATTTTTCCAAATGGATACCGCAACGCGGTTGCCGAGGCCAACTTCCGAAATCGTTTCGACACGAACAGGCTCCATGCTGCTTAATAATGCGGGGATGACCCCTTTTTTCCATAGGCTATTAATTACTTTTTCTGGGACGCGGCGGCTAATGATCGTGGCGGTGCGTGCCGGATCAGTATAGTCATCGTGCGCGCTGTAGGCAATGAGTCTATGATTGGCATCTTCGATTGTAATCGGGCATTGTAATAAATCACTAATTCGATCGGCAAACTCTTCAAGGCTATCAAAATTCGCTTTGAACGGGTCATCCTGATACGTCACATCGTTCTCCTCACTTCCTAAATGGCGTTTGTGGAAATAAACAATCGATCATTTGCTTTTTTAATTGTAACAAAAAATGTGAGAGCCTTACTATTATTACTGTTTTTTCTTGCTTCAATTTGTAGATGATCATAGTTACAATAAATAGTAAGGATATTATGAAAAGTGTGAAAAGAGGGGAAGCGGATGAAATGGCAAACGACGCAACAATTGAAACAACTGCTTGGCAAATTAGTGAAATACCCAAGTATAAGCGGGTCGAAGGCAGAGGTGTTACTTGCGCAATATGTGGCGGCGCAATTAAGTGAGCTTGATTATTTCCGGGAAAATAATGAGCTAGTTCAATTACATTCGACCGGTGATGGTCGTTATTTTGTAACAGCGCTTGTAAAAAGGAACGAATATATTCGCGATACCATTATTCTCGTGAGTCATTTTGACGTTGTTGATGTGCAAGATTACGGGGCGTGGAAGGATGTGGCGTTCTCTCCAGAGGAGTTAACCAAGCTTTTTTATAAACATCAAGAGCGTCTTCCATCAGAAGTACAAGCGGATTTGCAGGAAGGGGAATGGATATTTGGCCGCGGTGTCATGGATATGAAGAGTGGACTTGCGCTTCATATGTCGCTTATTGAACAGGCATGTGCAGGTAAATTTAGCGGCAATTTGTTGCTTTTGACCGTGCCTGATGAAGAAGTGAACTCGATGGGAATGAGAGCGGCAGTGCCGGCGTTATTGGAAATGGCGGAGAAATATGGTTTGGCGTATAAATTAGTGTTGAACTCCGAACCGATGTTTACGCGTTATCCGGGAGATCAAACGAATTACATCTATACCGGCTCCATCGGCAAAGTGCTGCCAGGCTTTTATTGTTACGGAAAGGAAACCCATGTCGGAGAACCGCTCGCGGGGCTAAATGCAAACTTTATGGCTTCGCAAATTACAAATGAATTTGAGTTAAACACCGATTTCTGCGAGGTGTTTGGTGAGGAAATCAGCCCGCCGCCGACAAACTTGCTTCAAATGGATTTAAAAGAGGACTACTCTGTTCAAATTCCGCACCGTGCTGTTACGTTATTTAATTTGTTTTTGCAGCAAAAATCAATGGATGAAATGACGGGGGCTTTAGTCGAACTCGCGAAACGCACAGCAAGGAGGATAGAGGAACGGTATCACCATCAAGCTACTCGCTTTGCGCAACTGGAAAAGTCGACATCGAGGGCGCTTTCTGTGAACGTGTTGACATTTGCGGAGTTAAGACATAGGGCGGTCGAAATGGTCGGACTTGAGGCAGTCGAACAGTTAGAACAGACGATATTGACGAACAAAAAGAAGAAAGACGAACGGGAGCGGACCATTCAATTCGTTGATCGATTAGCGATTCTTTGTAAGGACTTAGCACCGATGATCGTGTTATTTTATGCGCCTCCGTATTACCCAGCTGTCAACTCGAGTGATGATCCGCTTGTGAAACATGTGGTTGAGCGTTTGCAACAGCACGCTTCCAAAAAACATGGGGTAAAAATTGTTCAACAGCATTATTTCGGTGGGATTTCTGATCTAAGCTATGTCGGCTTGCAGCAACCATTCTCTTCCTTGCAAGCGCTCACGGCAAATATGCCGATGTGGAAGCGCGGATATGACTTGCCGCTTGAAGCTCTTAAGAAATTGAATGTGCCTGTGTTGAATGTCGGACCGGTTGGGCGTGATGCGCATCAATGGACAGAGCGGTTAAACGTACCTTTGGCGTTTGAGACGATGAAAGAGTTATTAGAGTATACAATTCAAGAGGTATTTTCAAAATAAAACAAAGGGGTCAAGACTCCTTTGTTTTTTATTTGAATAATCAGAGAGCAGCCAATATAATGATGTAAGGTAGCGTCTTTACATCTGTAAAAGGAGGAGTTGTCATGAGTCAACAGGAAGTTTCGCACCGAAGGCTATTAGGCATTGCTGGGCTTGGCTGGTTGTTCGATGCGATGGATGTAGGAATGTTGTCGTTTATTATAGCGGCATTACAAAAAGATTGGAATTTGACGGTTGAACAAATGGGATGGATTGGCAGTGTCAATTCGATTGGTATGGCAGTAGGGGCACTGTTGTTTGGACTTCTGGCGGACCGAATTGGAAGAAAAAATGTTTTTATTGTTACGCTTTTGTTGTTCTCTGTTGGCAGCGGATTATCAGCATTTACGACGACATTAACGGTGTTTCTCATTTTGCGATTTTTGGTCGGAATGGGGCTAGGCGGCGAATTGCCGGTAGCGTCTACACTTGTGTCAGAAAGCGTGCCGGCAAAGGAGCGCGGCAAGGTAGTTGTTTTGTTGGAAAGTTTCTGGGCTGGCGGCTGGTTACTAGCGGCACTTATTTCGTATTTTGTGATTCCGAAATACGGCTGGCAGATGGCACTAATATTAGCGGCGCTTCCGGCGTTGTATGCGCTTTACTTACGTTGGAACTTGCCTGATTCGCCGAGATTTATGAGCGTGAAAAAAGAGGAGACGGTATGGAACAATATCGTGAAAGTATGGTCGTCGCCGTATCGAAAAGAAACGCTTATGCTTTGGGTGCTTTGGTTTTGTGTCGTGTTCTCGTACTATGGAATGTTTTTATGGCTGCCGAGTGTCATGGTGATGAAAGGGTTTAGCTTAATTAAAAGTTTCGAGTATGTGTTGATTATGACGCTTGCGCAATTACCAGGTTATTTTAGCGCGGCATGGCTCATTGAACGGGCTGGTCGAAAATTTGTTCTTGTGGTGTATTTAATCGGCACAGCAGTAAGCGCGTACTTTTTTGGAAATGCAGAGTCGCTCGCGTTATTAATGATATCCGGCGTTTTGCTGTCGTTTTTTAACCTTGGTGCATGGGGCGCATTGTACGCTTATACCCCGGAACAATATCCAACATCTATTCGCGGCACAGGGGCAGGCATGGCCGCTTCGTTTGGGAGAATCGGCGGTATTCTTGGTCCGCTGCTTGTCGGCTATCTCGTCGCGCAAAAAACAGCGATGACCACAATTTTTGCGATTTTCTGTATCGCCATCTTTATCGGAGCGTTTGCTGTATGGGCGTTAGGAAAAGAAACGAAACATCAGGAATTGGTATAATTGATTGACAAATAAGGGAAGGAGCTATAATTTTAGTATTATTGCTTCTTCTCTTTTATTTTTGTGAAAGAGGTTGTATCGTATGTCTAAATTATCTACGTATTTCTCTTTAGTTATGGTAATGGTATTTTGGGGGGCAAACGTTGTCGCCGTGAAGATACTGGTTTATACGTTTGCACCGATTACGATTACGGCATTTCGTATTTTTATCGCTTCTCTTACGGTATTTTTAGTTTTGGGCATTGCGGGACAATGGAGAAAAGTGACCGCTAAAGAAATGTTAATGATGTTTGTGACAGGGCTATTGAATGTCGTTGCCCATCATTATTGTTTAGCGACTGGATTAACAAAAACAACTGCTTCTAATGCCGGAATTATTTTAGGGATGTCTCCATTGTTGACGGCGCTGTTGGCCCTCATTTTTTTGCGTGACCGGTTTCGGGCCGCCAAATTTATCGGTATTATCTTTGGCTTTGCAGGGGTGATTTTTATCGTCACTCATAGCTCTGCGAAAATCGGCGCTGTTTCTCTAGGAGACATGCTTATTTTCCTGGCGGTATTGGCACAGGCAGTCAGCTTTATTTTCATTAAAAAATTAGCGGCAACCATTGATGCGAGATTGTTGACAGGATGGATGCTGTTGTTTGGGTCGGTGGTTTTATTTTTAGCGAGCTTGTTTATCGAGCCGGACGGTTTATTGCGATTAAAAGAAGGGAAAATAACAACTTGGTTCATTTTTTTAGCCTCGGCGATATTGGCGACCGGATTAGGCCAAATGATATATAATCGAGCGATCCACAGTCTTGGTGCAGCCGAATCAGCCATCTTTATTAACTTATCACCATTTTTTTCGCTAGTTGCCTCTTCTTTATTTTTAGGAGAAACCATTCATGTTGTACAGTGGTTCGGCTTTTTCTTTATTGTTGTTGGCGTTATGCTTGCATCAGGAGCTGTAGAAGAGGGATTTTCTAAGATGATGCGGACATTTGGGCAAAGAAAATTGATGGGATAGAGGCGGTGATGTTGACTTGAATCCGTTTGTTTCCGTTGTCGTTCCTACATACAATCGGTCATATCCGCTTGCGGAGTTGCTGGAATCGCTAAGCAGGCAAATATATCGCCATTTTGAAGTGGTGATTGTCAATGATGGCGGTGCGCGTGTTGAACAGGTTGTGGCGTTGTATCCTGAATTACAAGTGAATGTCATCCACTTGGAAAAGAATATCGGACATGTCGAGGCAAGAAATATTGGGGTGAAGGCAGCAAAAGGCGAGCTCGTCATGCTTTGCGATGATGACGATTTATTGTTGCCTTGTCATATGGAACGAATGGTGTCGGAAATTACGGATGTAGACTTTGTTTACTCTGACGTAGAAATTTTTCATTACAAAGTCGACAACGGGCAGCGCGTACCGACGGATCGGTTTTTATTTGCATACGAGTATGATAAAGCAGCGATGCGAAAATTTTCGACGTATGTTCCATCTGGGAGTTTGTATCGAAAAGACATTCATGTATCGCTTGGCTATTTTGATCCTCATGTGCACAATTACTGGGATTGGGACTTTTTTTTGCGCGTGTCAGAGACGTTTCGCATCAAGCGAGTCGCTGCGGCGAGCGTATTGTATGCTTTTTCGCAGGAGGGGGATCATTTGTCGCGACAAATGAGCGACAAGCGGCAAATGTATTTGAACCGATTAAGTGAAAAACACGGGCTTGGGCCATTGCCGACGAAAAACTTTTGGTTGCTTCTTCAAGAGCCGGAAGTGGCGAAGCGAAAAGCGGGAAGCCAAATCATCTGGGACGGAAAACCAGTGATTTCTCGATTATGTTCGTTAGCGAAGCAATAGATCGTTGTTTTTGCAGGGGGCGCTGAACAACATTTGGTGATTTGCCATCTTTTTTAACTGTCCGAAGGTCAAGATTCCCGCTTACCTGCCGCGCATTCGCGTGACTTTCGACCAATCAAAGTACAATAGCAGGTAAATAGATGTACCTGCCAAGCTACTTTTGCTCAGTCGTGGACACCAAAAATCAACAGATACTTTAACACAGTTTTTTTGTAAGAAAGTTACTGTTGGCATTGACGAGTGTTTTTCTGTTTTGCTATTATAAATAGCAAAACACGAATATACTGTGACGATGATGGATGGATAGTAGTTGATCCCTCTCTTCTAGCAGCGAGCCGGGGATGGTGGAAGCCTGGTGAAGACGGTCAATGAAACGGCAGTCCGGAGTTGCTTTTCATGGAAAAGTGGATGTGAAAAAGTGTTTTTTCACATCAACTAGGGTGGAACCGCGGGAGTTACGCTCTCGTCCCTAGGCGCAAGGCCTAGTGGCGAGAGCGTTTTTGTTTTTCAAAAAAATGAGTGAGGAGGAAACATGATGACAGTGACAATGGAGCAAATCGTTGCTCATGCGAAGCATCGGGGCTTTATTTTTCCGGGGTCGGAAATTTATGGTGGTTTAGCGAACACATGGGATTACGGTCCGTTAGGGACGGAATTAAAAAATAACATTAAGCGGGCTTGGTGGAAAAAATTCGTTCAAGAATCTCCTTATAATGTTGGTTTAGACGCGGCGATTTTAATGAATCCGAAAACGTGGGAGGCGTCTGGTCACTTAGGGAATTTCAATGACCCGATGATCGACTGTAAAAGCTGTAAGGCTCGTCATCGCGCCGACAAATTAATTGAAAACGCGTTAGAAGCGAAAGGCATTGAAATGATTGTTGACGGCCTTCCGTTTGAAAAAATGGAACAGCTCATTAAAGAGCACAACATAGTTTGTCCGGAATGCGGCAGTCAAGATTTCACGAATATTCGTCAATTTAATTTAATGTTTAAAACGTTCCAAGGCGTAACGGAATCAAGTGCAAATGAAATTTATCTTCGCCCGGAAACGGCACAAGGAATTTTTGTCAACTTCAAAAACGTCCAACGTACAATGCGGAAGAAGCTCCCATTCGGTATTGCACAAATTGGCAAAAGCTTCCGCAATGAAATTACGCCGGGTAACTTTACGTTCCGTACGCGTGAATTCGAACAAATGGAGTTGGAGTTTTTCTGCAAACCTGGTGAGGAGTTAAAATGGTTTGATTACTGGAAACAATTTTGTGAACAATGGCTGTTGACCTTAGGAATGAAACGCGACAGCATCCGTCTTCGTGACCACTCGAAAGAAGAATTGTCGCACTACAGCAACGCGACAACAGATATCGAGTATAAATTCCCGTTTGGATGGGGAGAGCTATGGGGCATTGCCTCTCGTACGGACTATGATTTAAAACAACATATGGAGCATTCAGGAGAGGATTTCCATTATATTGACCAAGAAACGAATGAACGTTACATTCCTTACTGCATTGAGCCGTCGCTTGGGGCAGACCGCGTCACGCTTGCGTTCATGATTGATTCGTACGAGGAAGAGCAGCTCGAGGATGGTACGACGCGTACGGTCATGCGCTTACATCCAGCGCTTGCGCCTTATAAAGCAGCTGTGTTCCCGTTATCGAAAAAGCTCTCGGACGGAGCGCGCAAAATTTTTGAGGATTTAGCGAAACATTTTATGGTTGATTATGATGAGTCCGGTTCGATCGGCAAACGCTATCGCCGTCAAGATGAAATCGGCACTCCATTTTGTATTACGTATGACTTTGATTCTGAAGAAGACGGCATGGTCACGGTGCGCGATCGCGACACGATGGAACAGACGCGCGTCCCAATCGCAGAATTGAAAAACTTCTTAGAAGAGAAAATTCAATTTTAATAAGAAACGGTGCAGAAAGTGTTTTTTCTGCACCGTTTTATTTGTTTATAGGAGGTGTTCTTGTGGTACATTAATGATGAATGTCAATCTACAAAATAGGGGTTTTGTATATGGCTATTTTAAAAAATGATTGGGCACCTTTATTAGAAGAGGAGTTTCAGAAGCCGTATTATTTAAAATTAAGAGAATTTTTAAAAGAAGAATATCGAACAAGAACAATTTATCCTGATATGTATGACATCTTTAATGCGCTTCATTATACGCCATATGAACAAGTGAAAGTCGTTATTTTAGGGCAAGACCCGTATCACGGTCCAAATCAGGCGCACGGCTTAAGCTTTTCCGTCAAACCGGGTGTTCCTTTGCCGCCGTCGCTGCTCAATATTTTTAAAGAGCTGCATGATGATGTAGGTTGCTATATTCCGAATAACGGTTATTTAGTTAAATGGGCAAAGCAGGGCGTGTTATTGTTAAATACGGTGTTAACCGTGCGACGAGGCGAGGCAAATTCCCATAAAGGAAAAGGATGGGAATTTTTCACTGATCGTGTCATTGAGCTTGTCAATGAAAAGCAGGAGCCAGTTGTATTTATATTATGGGGGCGGCATGCGCAAGCGAAAAAAGAGCTGATTACAAATAAGCATCACTACATTATCGAAGCGCCTCATCCAAGCCCGTTTTCCGCGGCACGCGGTTTTTTCGGAAGCCGGCCGTTTTCGAAAACGAATGAATTTCTAACAAAAGTCGGTCGCGGTCCGATTGATTGGCAAATTGAAAATATATGAGGAAAGCTGAAGCGGTGTTTGCTACATAAAAGTTAAGCATATATGTATGGACAAGGCTGTCCTAGTGAAGTAGCCAGCCTTGTCTCATCGTTATACTAGTTTGTAAATGCGGGCTTCGTGCGGGCGCATGTGTAACACCGCACCATGTTCTTGTATATCTTCGTAATTGCCGAGCAATAATTCACGTTTGTAAGATGCTAGCGGTGCAGGAAGTTCATAGTCATTGGCGTGGTCACAATGATTTAAGACGATGAGCCAGCGTTCGCTATCGAGTTCGCGTGTGTAAGCATAAATATACGGCTCTGTTTCCGTATAATCGCGGAAAGTTCCGTATACCATGACCGGATTCTCTTTTCGTAATTGAATGAGTTTTCTGTAATAATGGTAGACGGAATTTGGATCTTCGAGCGCTTGCTTGACGTTAATATCCTTATAGTTTGGATTAACTTTGATCCACGGTGTGCCTGTTGTAAACCCAGCGTGTCGGCTGTCGTCCCATTGCATCGGTGTCCGTGAGTTGTCGCGACTCAATGGCTGCAAGCTTTCGAGCACTTCTTGTGGATCACGTCCTTTCGCGACTTCTTCTTCGTATTTATTTTTCATGGCGATATCGTTATAGTCGTCAATCGACGAAAAACGAACACCGGTCATGCCGATTTCTTCCCCTTGATAAATATATGGCGTTCCCGGTAATGTATGCAGCATTGTTCCGAGCAACTTAGCGGATTCGAGGCGGTACTCTTTGTCATTGCCGTAGCGCGTCACCTGTCGTGTATGGTCATGATTGTTTAAAAATTGCGAGTTCCAGCCTTTTCCCCATAATGCTTCATACCAACGTTTTTGAATTTGTTTAAAGCGGAGCGGTTCCCAGCTTGGCATTTCGTCACATACTTCAAAATGGAATAGTGTATGCAGTTCATGGCGGTCTTCGGCGACATATTTTAGCCCTTCTTCTGGCGACGCGAATGCGACTTCACCGACGGTAAAAATGTCGTAATGTTTGAATACTCGTTCGTTCATTTCGCGCAAATAGTCGTGAAGGCCAGGGTTGTTGGTTAAATAGCGGATATCATTCGGGTTAGCGGCGTCCGGGAATCCTTCTGGTTTTGCTAGTAACGCGATCGCGTCTAAGCGAAATCCGTCAATTCCTTTATCAAGCCAAAATCGCATCATTTTATAAATTTCTTCGCGCACCTCAGGATTTTTCCAATTCAAATCAGGTTGTTCGACGGCGAACGAGTGAAAATAATATTGTTCTGTCGTTTCATCGTATTCCCACGCTGATGGGGTAAAATACGAACGCCAGTTGTTTGGTTTGTCGCGCCAAATGTACCAGTCGCGTTTCGGGTTGTCTTTTGATGAACGCGACTCTAAAAACCAAGGATGCTTGTTGGATGTATGATTGACGACAAGATCCATAATGAGCTTCATGTCGCGTTTATGTACTTCGTCAAGAAGCGTTTCCCACGCTTTCATCGTTCCGGCTTTGTCCATGATTGTATAGTAATTGGAAATGTCGTAGCCGTTATCTTTATCCGGCGATTCATAACATGGATTGAGCCAGATGACATCGATGCCCAGATGTTTGATATAATCGAGTTTTTCGATTAATCCTTGCAAGTCGCCGTAGCCATCGCCGTCTGAATCATAAAAACTGCGCCAATATACTTGATACACAACCGCTTCTTTCCACCACGTTTTTTTCATCGTATCCCCTCCAATAAAACGCTTTCAATTTGAAATGTCACTGTCTATAGGATACCATTGAATCAGCGGAAAAAGAAAGATGGGAGTGAAAACGTTTTGGATATATCGGTAACGGCGATTTTAACGAAAATGACCAAAGAGGTGCAAAAGGCACATGCAACGGACAATGTACAACATCTTCGCGAACATATTGCTGCTGTTCGTATTCTTTGCGATCTCATTTTAGAAGGGGATAGTCAAGTCGAAACTTCTATTTCTGTTCCTTCTTCTCCTTCTTTCACAGAGTTGACTTCATCGGAAATAAAAAAAGAACGAATCGATATCGGTGATGACGCAAACGGACCATCTTTGTTCGATTTCTAGAAATTGGAGACGTTCACCTCCGATAATCTATGATGATGAGGGAATAACGCTCAATAAGTGGAGGTGACGATATGCAAGAACGTTTTGATTTTTTTCTAGTTTTGGTTTTTTCGAAGAGGATCACCCGATAAAATTAGCCTATGATCGTTGCGAAGTATATGTTAACGGCGATTTTGTCGGTTATAAAACATTGCTGAATTAAAGCGAAGATATTGTTGATTTAGAAGACTTTTTGCGTAATCAAGGATTTTCAGAAGTGACTGCTCGTGCCAATGGAGACCATTACGACATTAAAACAGATGAAGATTCGGCTGAGCCAATTAAGCAAGTATTGGAAGTATACTTAAAACAACGATAATGTCGCCCTTCTTAAGCAGAAGGGTTTTTCTTTTGGACGCGAATGCGTTATGATAATGGTAGAATTTATAAGCGAGGGGACGAAAGTAGATGAAAGCATTTGTATTGCTTGGGGCCATCAACGCGTTTTTAGCTGTGGCGCTTGGTGCGTTTGGGGCGCACGGGCTTGAAGGAAAGATTCCTGACCGTTATTTGGAAATATGGAAAACAGGTGTACATTATCAAATGTTCCATACGGTCGGATTATTTGTCGTCGCGTTTTTATTGGCAAAATGGCCGAACGTTGGTCAATTAACAGTTGCGGGTTGGATGATGCTTGCCGGGATTATTTTGTTCTCTGGAAGTCTGTATGTATTGAGCGTCACGCAGATCAAGCCGCTGGGGGCCATTACTCCGTTTGGAGGCGTCGCCTTTTTAATTGCTTGGCTGCTGATCGGATATGCCGCTGTAAAATATTTGTAAAGAAAATAGGGTTGCGATACGGCAACCCTGTTTTTTTATTGATACGAAAATATAAAATTTCTAGCTTAGGCATCATCAGCTCGAGTCGCTCCGTCCCACGCTGCGGGGGAAGACACGATGTTCGGCATTCAGTAAAAAGAGTCGAATGAGATCTCCTCAATAGAGCTTGTTTCCTCATCGTCATAGGCAGGTGCCTTGTCGCTTTTCTTAACGAGGAGCATACGTGCTAAGTCCCGCTGTCCCTCCAGCGAATGGATATTGGTAGTTAATTTCTTCATCAAATGTAATGTAATCGAGATAAATCATTGGCAATAAGTAGCGCATACCCGTTTGCGGATCGCTTAAAATTAAATGGTCGCGTCCGGCTGCTTCGATGGTGCCGCGAAATACTTTTGCGTTCCATTCACGGTTGTTTTCGAACGTCATATAAACCGTGGCCATTTTTCCTTTATTCAAGCGCAAAATGTTTTCAATGTACGATTCTTCAATTGGCAACATGCCGGGTATCGCTGGTTGGCTTGCGGTCGTTGGTGTTTGTGCTGCAAAGGATGGAGGTTGTAGCCCAAAACCGGTTGCCGGCGGGGTTGTTGGTTGTTGGTACGGTAAAGGTTGTTGATAATATGGATAGGCAGTCGGATAGTATGTTTGCGGATACGTATAACCATATGGATAGTATTGGTAAGATTGTTGGCGTTCGTCTTCAGACACGTTCAAAGTTGGTTCATACGGATTTGTTGTCATACGGGAACCTCCTAAATCAAAAATTTAATAAACTCTTGGACATTCGTTCTGCGATGGCGCGTAAAAGCAATGGGATTTATAACGACCGGCGTTCCATTGGTTAAACCATTGTGCCGGGCAATCTCCCGCCGGTTTAAAAAACCACAGTGAGTTCGTAGCGGGATGATAGCGCCAGCCGCGAATCACTTGGCGGGCTAATCCAATGTCGATGTCTCTGGCACGTTGGTAAAAATATCCCTTTTGAATAGCTTCAAAGCCGCCGGGACTTTGGAATACCATTTGGCGAATCGATCGCAACCCTTGAAAATCGAGGCAGTTCGCAATGACACGGTTAACTCCGACGTTCCCTACCATCAACATGCCTAATCTTCCATCGCCTTCTGCTTCTGCCCGCATCAGTCTCGCTAATAATTTCACATCCTCGTCGTTGCAAGCAACAACAGCCATTTTGTGTCACCTCATCCCGTCTTTTTCTCGACAATAATAGGCTATTGTAAAAGCGGAAAATGGGTGACACGAAAAACAAATTTTTATGAACGAATTTCTGATTTATATTTATGGAGAAGAACAGCGTCATATGACAAGAAAAAGAGCATTGTCCAAAAAAAATTATGGGGATGTCTACCTTAAGACATCCCCACTTTTCATTTATACGTGTAAAAACGATGATACTTGCTCTGTTGATAAACGATTGCCCACAAAGAAAGAGCCGAATTCCCCGTAACGAGCGCTTACCTCATCAAACCGCATTTCATAGACGAGTTTCTTAAATTGTAATGCGTCATCAGAGAATAAGGTGACGCCCCACTCATAATCATCAAAACCGACTGAACCTGTAATGATTTGTACGACTTTGCCAGCGTATTTGCGTCCTGTCATACCGTGAGCGCGCATTAGGTTGCGGCGCTCTTCCATTGGGAGCATATACCAGTTATCATTTCCTTGACGGCGTTTGTCCATTGGATAGAAGCAAATATGTTTTGTTTTCGGCAAAATTGGGAAGAGACGGCGGCGCACTTCTGGGTTTTCGTACGGATCACTGCCATCAGAAGGCAAGTAGTTGCTTAATTCAACGATAGATACATATGAATACGTTGGCACAAGGTATTCGGCCAATTTTGTTTTATTGAGAGCTGTTTCGATCTCGTTTAGTTCCTCCATCGTCGGACGTAAAATCATGAACATGATATCTGCTTTTTGGCCAACAATGGTGTAGATAGCATGGCTTCCTTCTTTTTTATCTTCTGTCTCTTGCCACTTTTCTATTAATGATAAAAACTCATGGATTGCGGCTTGACGTTCATCGCTTGTAAGTGTTTTCCACGCGGTCCAATCAATCGAACGAAAATCATGAAGGCAATACCAACCTTCGAGCGTTTGTGCTGCTTCGCTCATTACTTTCACTCCTATGCTAAGTATTTTATAGTTTTACTATAACATAGTTTGTCCAATAAACGCTCGAAAGTCACAAAATCAACAATGTGACTGAATTATTTTAATAAAAAGACTATTTTTTGTAAGGGCTTAACTTGGTTGCGTTTCCCCATAATAAGAGTATCCTAGTAAATGGATGATTTTAATATATTGAGGAGGAGCTTTTGTGAGTGATCTATTTTCTGCCTTGAAGGAAAAAGTGGTTGGAAAACAGCTAAAAATTGTTTTTCCAGAAGGATTAGATGAACGTATTTTAACGGCAGTGAGCCGTTTGGCTAATGAAAATGTATTGAATCCGATTGTGATTGGCAATAAAGAAGCGGTGGAGAAAAAGGCAGCAGAAATCGGCGTAACGCTTCCAAACGTTGAAATCGTGGATCCAGAACAATATGAGGCAATGGACGAGCTTGTGGACGCGTTTGTAGAACGCCGTAAAGGTAAAGTATCAAAAGAAGAGGCACGCACAATTTTATTAGATGAGAATTACTTTGGCACGATGCTTGTGTATATGGACAAAGCACACGGATTAGTGAGCGGGGCGGCTCATTCCACAGCGGATACAGTAAGACCGGCATTACAAATCATTAAAACAAAACCGGGCATTCGCAAAACGTCAGGTGTGTTTATTATGGTGCGCGGTGATGAAAAATATGTGTTTGCGGATTGTGCGATCAATATTGCACCAGATAGCCAAGACTTAGCAGAAATTGCTGTAGAAAGCGCCAACACAGCGAAAATGTTTGACATTGAGCCGCGTGTGGCGATGTTAAGCTTTTCGACAAAAGGTTCGGCTAAATCGCCGGAAACGGAGAAAGTGGTCGAAGCGGTTCGCTTAGCGAAAGAAATGGCTCCTGATTTAACGCTTGATGGAGAGTTTCAATTTGATGCTGCTTTTGTTCCATCTGTCGCGAAAAAGAAAGCGCCGGACTCTGTCATTCAAGGCAATGCGAATGTGTTTGTTTTCCCAAGTTTAGAAGCAGGAAATATCGGTTATAAAATTGCACAACGCCTTGGCAACTTTGAAGCGGTTGGACCGATTTTACAAGGGCTTAATAAGCCAGTGAACGATTTATCGCGCGGCTGCAATGCTGAAGACGTGTACAAGCTTGCCCTCATTACTGCAGCGCAGGCTCTATAAGGAAAAGGAAGGGTTTGACTAAGGAGTCGAACCCTTTTCTTTTGAATTGTATGATATAATCCTCTCGTAGAGATTATGGCAATGAGGAGATTTATCATGATACATGAACTATTACGACAGCCAAAATGGCGAATTATTGACCAATCTCATGTTGGTCCAATGTTTGATGCGAAACAATCGTTTGCGATTGATGATACACTTTGTACGACAGTGGGACAAGGGTTATCCGATGCGGTCGTTCGCACATGGGTTCATCACGATACGGTCGTATTGGGGATTCAAGATACGAAGCTCCCGTATTTGCAGGAAGCGATTTCGTTTCTAGAAAAGCAAGGCTACCGCGTCATCGTTCGCAATTCCGGAGGACTTGCGGTTGTTCTTGATGAGGGAGTTTTAAATATCTCGCTTATTTTTCCGGAAACGACAAAATCGATTGACATTCACCAAGGCTATGATGCAATGTGGGAACTGGTTAAATATATGTTTTCCGCCTACAATGTGAACATCGAAGCAAAGGAAATTGTTGGTTCGTATTGTCCCGGAAGTTACGATTTAAGCATTGGTGGGAAAAAGTTTGCAGGAATCTCACAGCGCCGCGTGCGAGGTGGAGTTGCGGTGCAAATATATATATGTATAAGCGGCAGCGGCTCGGCACGGGCGGAACTGATTCAGCAATTTTATGAGCGTGGTTTAAAAGGAGAGAAAACGAAATTTACGTATCCAAGCATTGTTCCAGAGACGATGGCTTCGTTGTCAGAATTGTTGCAGGAGCCATTGACCATTCAAATGATGATGCTTACACTGTTGCGGACGCTTCAATCGTTAGGTGGCAAGCTTTATTCGTCTTCGTTGACAGCCGAGGAGCAATCATTGTACGAATATTATTGGCAACGAATGATCGAGCGAAATGAAAAGATGCTATAAAACACCGCCTGCCTTTCCCTTGCGATCGTTTTTTAGGGGCGGCAGGCGGGCCATTATTCAGCAATTTTTTCTAAATTTCCGTTTTTGTCCATTTTAAACTTCAGTGTTTGTCGCTCTTCTTCTTCTTGTAATGCAATTTTTCGTGCTCTGTTCATAATTCGCATTAATGTTTCATATTCCTCTTGCATGGAAGAAGAATCTTCTTCTAGTTTAGCAATTTTCTTTTCTAGTTCTTCATTTTTCGCAAGAATTTCTGCTTTTTCTTTCTTTAATTGCTCATTTTCTTTTTGCAGTGCTTCATGGTTAGTATGAATGGATTTGAATGTCTGCAAAAAGGCGATGACATGGTCAAGCGTCATCGTTGTTGATTCGGTAGAAGCAGCCGGTGACGTTGGTAATTCTACGATTTCTCCTAACTCCTCTAATGAAGGAACCGGAGGAGTATACAGCAATTTTTTGCGAACCGGCTGATGCTTTCCAAGGAGCCGCTGTCGTTCCTTCCGCTGTTTTTTTGCTAGTTGTAACGCTTGTTCATATTGTCTGCGCACAACAGCGTTCCAGCGAAATCCGCAGGCAGCGGATGTCCGATTAAGCTTATCTCCTACTTCTTCAAACGCGTTCAGCTGTGTGCTTCCTTCGCGCACATGGCGCAATACTGTTTCAGCTAATAATAAATCATCTTCTTCTGTCCATGCATCTTGTCGTTGTTTCATACTCTCAACTCCCTTTTTTGTATGATAGGAAAGTATAAATTTTAAAGGAGAACTGTCTAGCGCAAGCGACCAGCCAGTTTGCTTTTTGAATCGGAATTGATGCAAAAGTTGCGCAACGCAAAGTATGACTTGAAACGTGATATTTTAAGCAGTTCGGTGTCAAACTAGTCCCTCGGGGTGCGGGTGAAGAACCTTTGCTGGCCGCACTTAGAGAGCGCCTGCGCTTTCCTTGTTTGCTAGTAGTAGCATAGACAAAAAAAAGACATTTTATACGACTTTTAGTTTTTATGAATGAAAAATTATGAGAGTCTTAACTAGCGAGTGTGAATAACTTGCATTAACGGCAGAGAAACGGTAGAATACACGTTAGTGTAAAAATGTCGAGCTTATAGAAAGGATGAACATTGATGGCAAACGAATTTCGCGTATGCGATGATTGCCAAGCCACCAATTTAAAAACGCTGTTGCCGCGGCTTAAGAAACTTGATCCAGACGCTACGATTCAAATTGGTTGTCAATCGTATTGCGGTCCCGGTCGAAAAAAAGCGTTCGCTTTTGTGAATAACCGCCCGATTTCTGCGGCAAATGAGGACGAATTAATCGAAAAAATTGCCCAAAAATTAAACAAGCGCTAAAAAAATCGCCTTCATTTTTTGATGAAAGGTGATTTTTTGTTTCTATTTTTAGGAAATACTATAAGAGAAAAATCAAGTATTTTTTTGTAGATAGAAACGGCTTATAATAGATTCATGTTAGAAATGGAAGAGGGGATAAAATGGCGTATCCCGGCGGACAATTAAGTGAAGAAAAAGTATTTAAAGACCCTGTTCATCGGTACATACATGTTCGTGACAAAGTAATATGGGATTTAATTGGAACAAAAGAATTTCAGCGCTTGCGCCGCATTAAGCAGCTTGGTACGACATATTTAACGTTCCATGGTGCGGAGCATAGCCGATTTAACCATTCGCTCGGCGTGTATGAAATTATTCGTCGCATTATTGATGATGTATTTGTCGGTCGGGAGCATTGGGACCATAGTGAGCGGCTGTTATGTTTATGTGCGGCACTGTTGCATGATTTAGGTCATGGTCCATTTTCTCATTCGTTTGAAAAAGTGTTTCATCTCGACCACGAAGATTTCACACAGGCGATTATTTTAGGCGATACGGAAGTGAACGCCGTTCTAAAACGGCTGGGTGATGATTTTCCGAAAAAGGTCGCCGAAGTGATTGCGAAAACATATCGAAATAAGCTTGTTGTCAGCTTAATTTCGAGCCAAATTGATGCCGATCGAATGGATTATTTGCTTCGTGATGCGTATTACACAGGCGTGAGTTACGGCAACTTTGATATGGAGCGCATTTTACGCGTCATGCGCCCGCGAGAAGACCAAGTCGTCATTAAGCGGAGCGGCATGCATGCGGTCGAAGATTATATTATGAGCCGCTATCAAATGTACTGGCAAGTATACTTTCATCCAGTGACGCGCAGTGCGGAAGTCATCTTGACGAAAATTTTGCATCGTGCCAAACATTTATATGAAGAAGGATACGATTTTCAAACGAAACCTGTCCACTTTTATTCTCTTTTTACGGGAAATGTGAATTTACAAGACTATTTAAAACTCGATGAAGCGGTCATCTTGTTTTATTTTCAGCAATGGCAAGACGAAAAAGATGAGATTTTAAGCGATTTATGTCGTCGTTTTGTCCATCGGCATTTATTTAAGTACGTCGAATTTAGCCCGACGAATGAGCAGATGAAAAAGTTGATGGAGCTGACATTGCTGTTTAAAAGGGCAGGCATTGACCCGGAATATTATTTAGTCGTTGATTCCTCGTCGGATTTGCCGTATGATTTTTACCGCCCTGGCGAAGAAGGAGAGAGGCTGCCGATTCATTTATTAATGCCAAATGGAGAGCTTCGTGAGTTGTCGAGGGAATCAGCGATTGTCGATGCGATTTCCGGAAAAAGGAGAACGGATCATAAATTGTATTTTCCAGACGATTTCATTTATGATTTATCAACGAAGCGTGCGGCAAAGAAAAAGATTATTGAAATATTAGAGGGTTAGGAGATGACGGGGAGTGTTAACAGAGCATGCAAAAGTGATGAAGGCGTTTGCGGCGGCAGGGGAAATCGTCGGTCGAAAGAAATTGCAAAAAATGATTTATATCGCGAAAAAACTACAGTTCCCTTTTTACGAGAAGTTTGACTTTCATTTTTACGGTCCGTATTCGGAAGAATTGACATGGCGCATTGAGGAGCTTTGCAATTTAGGCTTTTTGAATGAAGTGAAAGAGAAAAAGGGCGGCTATTTTCAATATCGTTACACATTAACGGAAGCCGGTGAGGAGTTTTTAAGCCACTACGATATTGATATGCCTCATTTACAAGAGTGTCTGCAAGATATGAACGAGCAAAATTCGCGGTTTTTGGAATTAGTATCGACTGTTCTTTATTTTGAAAGTTTAAGTAAAGATGAAGTGAAAGAAAAAGTATTTTCATTAAAAAGCAAGCAGCGCTATACGGAAGAAGAGATTGAGCAGGCGTATGCGTATATCGCCAAGTTGCGCCATAAAGTGCAAAAAGAAGTCCGCATGTAACGGACTTCTTTTTTAATGTGGCAAGAATGCAAGTTGATAGAAGAATAGGACGGCAAATACATAAACAAGCGGATGGACTTCACGCCATTTTCCGCGCGTAATTTTTAAAAGTGGGTAAGAGATAAAGCCTAAGGCGATTCCGGTAGCGATGCTCGATGTTAGCGGCATGCTTAAGATAATGAGAAATGCCGGGAATGCCTCATCTAATTGGTCCCATTGAATGCGCGCGATGTTGCCGATCATCAGGCTGCCAACAATGATTAAGGCTGGCGCGGTAATCGCGGGAATGCCTGATACTGCACCGACAAGCGGCCCAAAAAAGGCAGAAAGAGCAAATAAAATGGCCACCGTCAATGCTGTTAAGCCTGTGCGCCCTCCGGCTGCAACTCCAGCAGAAGACTCGATGTAGGCTGAGGTTGGGCTTGTTCCAAACATGGCTCCAATAGTTGTGGCAATGGAGTCGGCTAAGAGTGCTTCACGGGCGCGTGGCATTGTATTTCCTTTCATGAGTCCTGCCTGTTGTGCGACTCCGATTATTGTTCCGGTCGTATCGAAAATCGTGACAAGCAAAAAAGAAAAGACAACGGCATATAATCCATGGTGCACAACGTCACCGATAGCTGTTAGGGGATTCGCCATGATGAGTCCTTCCGGCAAAGATGGCATCGAAACAAATCCTTTATCAAATTTGAGTTGTCCTGTCAAATACGCAACAATCCCCGTGACGACCATGCCAAAAAAGAGTGCTCCATTGACACCAAGCGACATGAGAACGAGCGTCACGGCTAAGCCGATGAATGTTAAGATCGCTGATGGAGAGTGTAAATCACCCAGCGCCACTAAGTTTTGTGGGTGAGCTTGAATAATGCCTGTTAAGCGAAGGCCGATAAACGCAATAAACAAACCAATTCCTGCCGTAATGCCATGTTTTAAATTTTCTGGAATCGCTTCAATCAGCTTACGACGCAATGGCGTTAGTGATAAAATGACAAAGATGATTCCAGCGACAAAGACAGCTGAGAAAGCGACCCCGTATGAAATATTTCCGTGAGAACCGACCACGGAATAAGCGAAATAGGCATTTAGTCCCATTCCTGGTGCGATGGCAATCGGATAATTCGCGAATAGCGCTATCCAAAGCGTTCCGATAATCGTAGCGATAATGGTTGCGGTAAATACTTGTTCAAACGGGACACCGGCATCCGATAAGACGACCGGATTCACAACGACAATATATACCATTGTCAAGAAAGTCGTTAAACCAGCGAGTATTTCTGTTTTTGCGCTTGTTTTATGTTCTGACAGCTTAAACATCTGAACCTCCAAAAAACGAACGTTTTATAAAACATATATTATAATATTCGTTTTTTTAGAGGAATGCAATAAAAAAATAAGAAGCTATCTAGTAGCTTCTTAACTGTTGGTTATTATTCGTCACTCAGACGTTTTCCGGCGATAGCGTAATGGTTTTTTGACATTTCTTCAATAAAGACAACGATTTTTTCTTTTTGTGCTCCTGTTGTTTCCGCAACAGCTTCTGTTACTTTTTCAACAAGCGCTTTTTTCTGTTCTTCCGTGCGTCCTTCAAGCATTTTTACGGTTACGTAAGGCATGTCGTTTGTCTCCTTTTCCATATTATGTATTGTCACTTAATTATTATACCATGAACGTAATAACCGCGGTCCACTTTTTGTGAGGAATCATGTATACTGATAGTAAACATTATAAATAAAGAAAGAAGGAGAAAAACGAACGTGGAAAATCTTTTGCCATATTCGATCGGTGAAATTCCTTATGTGTTGATGACGTTAGCGATCGCATTTTCTGTTCACGAATTTGCTCATGCGTATGTTGCTTATAAGTTTGGCGATCCGACGGCAAAAAATCAAGGGAGGTTGACGCTGTCGCCTTTTGCCCATTTAGATATTTTAGGGATATTGTTAATTTTTATCGCAGGGTTTGGATGGGCGAGGCCGGTTCCGGTGAATCCATATTATTTTAAGAATCCGCGTCTTGCTGGGGTTCTCGTGTCGGTTGCTGGTCCTCTTAGCAATCTTGTGCTGGCGGCAGGGGGGATTCTCGTCTGGTACAGCATGATCCG
This sequence comes from Thermaerobacillus caldiproteolyticus, assembly GCF_013761245.1. Classification (GTDB taxonomy): domain Bacteria; phylum Bacillota; class Bacilli; order Bacillales; family Anoxybacillaceae; genus Thermaerobacillus; species Thermaerobacillus caldiproteolyticus. Next base: position 115,668 of record NZ_JACDUT010000003.1, read on the forward strand.
GTTTGGTGTGATGACGATGATACCAGATTGGTTTGCCGCTGGTTTTGATTTGTTTTTTCAGATTTTTATTGGCTTAAACGTGTTACTATTTATTTTTAATTTACTTCCGTTTCCACCTTTAGATGGATACCGAATTATCGAAGATTTAGCTCCTCGCAATATACGAGCCAAAATGACTCAATGGGAGAACTATGGAGCGCTTATTTTTCTTATTCTTGTGTTCACACCGCTTGATCGATATACAATTCACCCGATTTTCAATGTCGCAATTCCGTTTGTTCTTCAGCAATTACAATCGTTTTTCTCCGCGTTGATTTTTTAACATGCATGTAAGGAGGGGGCTTTATGGAGCAAAAAAAGAAAAACATTGGATTTAACATTATTAAAGATGATCCAACCGATGGTCATGGCGGTTTTGGAGCAGGAGCGTTAAGCCTTGAGAACGTATCGCCGGTCATTATTGATGTCGAGGCAGGAGAAGCGTTTGTCGATATGGGGGCAATGCATGCTCGAAGTGCGGTAGAAAGAGGGATTAAATTTACACCGAACCGTGAGGAAGTGCCGAATGGAAAACCGTATTGGCTCGTGTGGGTCACGGTTGACCGGAAAGAAGAAGGACCTTATTATGCGGGAGTGACGGCGTGCGAAATGACGGTTGACCGTGAAACTCGCCGTGGTTATAAAATGTTGCCGGAGCATGTCAATCGTCTTGATAAATCGCTAAAGCGTCGCATTATTGTTGATCATATGGACGAGAAATCGAAACGCGTGTTAGCTGACTTTTTAAAACAGCATGATATCAATATGTGGAATCGTTCGAGTGATGAATTAAAAAATGGATTAGGTTTAGTTGATTAGGAATATTTTTCTATATATGTGACGATTTTGTGAACGTACTTAGGCAAAGGCTTGAGCTTTTTTTGGAAAAAGAGTAAACTAAACCTACATGCATAACACAATAAAACTAGGACAAGAAGCCCCCCAAGCAAAATGCTTGGGGGGCTTCTTTAAAACCAGTTAAACCATTTTTCAAACCAGTTTTTATTTTCTTCTTCTTTGTGTGTCTTCTTTTTCTTCTTTTTGTGCAAATGATCGGTACAATACTCTGTTGGTTCTGTTCCAGCAATATAGTAGGTGAGGCGTTTGACCGGACATGCTTTTGTTGCTAATTTTCCATTATCCGGATTGATATAGACGCCGACTACCCCTTTTGTTGGCTTAAATGTTTTCGCTGGTTTTCCTTGGAGGCTTTTTTCCATAAATTGTACCCAAATTTTTTTGGCATATTGCTTTTCAGCGACTTTGTCAATTGTTTCCGCTCGATCGTAACCGGTCCACACCCCTGCGACAAGTTGCGGCGCATATCCGATCATCCAGCTATCGGTTTCTGTCGTTCCTGATTTTCCGGCGTAATGGCGGGTAATTTCTTTTAAAATCGTTTGTCCTGTTACAGTTGTGTAATCATTGAGTTTCGGGTCAAACATGCCGGTCATTAATTGAGTCGTTACGTAAGCCGCGTCGGGATCAAGCACTTGTTCATTATTTTTTTTGTATTCGTAGATGGTTTCGCCTTTGTGATTAACGACCTTTTTAATAAACACAGGTTCGACTTTTTTTCCGTTATTGGCAAGGATGCTGTAGGCGTTCACCATGTCGATCACTTTGACTGGTGACGTTCCTAACGCCAGTGACGGAACGGCTTTTAATTTACTTGTAATTCCTAGTTTTTTTGCGGTGTGAACGAGCTGCTCTTCCCCAATAAATAAATGCGTTTTTACGGCAAAGACGTTATCCGATAACGCGATCGCTTGGGCAAGGGTAATTGTATCATTTGCGTAATAGTTATTATAGTTATGCGGCGTATACGTCGATTTTCCATCATCAAATGTAAAGGTCGTTAATTCGCTCCGCATTTGTGTGGATGGCGTAAATCCGTGTTTAATGGCCGCATAATAAAGAAATGGTTTAAAGGTAGAACCCGGTTGTCGCTCGGCTTGTACGGCGCGATTGAATGGACTTTTCTCATAATCCCTTCCACCAATAAGCGCTTTGACTTCGCCGGTGTGCGGATCCATCGCGACAAGGGCGGCTTGAATCGCCGAGTTCGGGTCAATCGTATCACGAATTTGCTGTTCTGCAATGGCCTGCATTTTTGGGTCAAGAGACGTATAGACGCGCAATCCTCCCATCTCAATTGTGCGCTCATCAAGACCTAATTTTGTCCGCAGTACATGTTTGACGACATCTTGGAAATACGGTGCGATTTGCCTTTTAATGACTTCATGGTGACGCGAATAAACGAGCGGAGCTTGATAAGCTTTTTCCGCTTCCTTTTTGCTGATGTAACCGCTTTGTACCATCGATAATAGCACCGCTTTTTGTCGTTCTTTTGCCCGTTTTTCGTTAATGAATGGAGAATAGTAAAACGGCCCTTTTGGAATACCAGCTAGCATGCTGGCTTCGCTTAATGTTAGTTGCTTGGCAGTTTTACCAAAATAGTAATTAGCGGCGGCTTCAATTCCGTATGCTCCATGACCGTAGTAAATAGTATTTAAGTACCCTTCTAAAATTTCCTTTTTGCTATAATTGGTTTCAAGTCGAATGGTATATAATGCCTCTTGCAATTTCCGTGTCCATGTTTTATCGTGGCTTAAAAATAAATTTCGCGCATACTGTTGTGTAATCGTGCTTGCTCCTTGTACTTTGGCCATTGCTTTCATATCTGCAATAAGGGCAGCGGCAATTCGTTTCACATCAAAGCCGTGATGTTCGAAAAATTTCCTATCTTCGACGGCAACCGTTGCCTCAATTACATATGGGGAAATCTCATCAAGCCCTACCCAATACCGCTTTTGTCCGTTATCACTTTCGCCGATTTTTGTGCCGTCGTCAGCATAGAAAATCGTTGTTTGCGGCACTGCTAAGGGAGGAGCTCCTTCGAACTTGGCAAACGCGATAAAGCCCCCGATGGCAACAGTGAATAAGATTGCTAGGATGAGGCTAATAAATACGAACGCACGAATGTATTTCAATGTCCCACGAAACCGGCTGCTTGGGATGATTTCCAACGTTCATCACCTCATGATGTTATTTGTATTAGTATGAAAAGATTTTTCCTATTTTAAACATTTTTCTAGCAACTTTTACTTGAAATTTTGCTAGATTGCTCTATACTTTTTCATGTTTGGTTTTTTCTTAGCAAGGGAAAGATAAAATATTATAAGTGTTGTTACATTTAATGGAAATGGAATTATAAAAGAAAGGGTGTTCAAAGTGGAATTATGGTTTACAGAAAAGCAAACAGAGCATTTTGGAATTACGGCGAAAATTAGACGCACTTTACATACAGAACAAACAGAATTCCAAAAATTAGATATGGTGGAAACAGAAGAGTTTGGAAACATGCTTATTTTGGATGGCATGGTAATGACAACGCAAAAAGATGAGTTTGTGTATCACGAAATGGTCGCTCACGTGCCGTTATTTACTCACCCAAATCCAGAAAATGTCCTTGTTGTTGGCGGTGGCGATGGTGGCGTTATCCGTGAAGTGTTAAAACATCCAAGCGTCAAAAAAGCAACATTGGTAGAAATTGATGGGAAGGTTATTGAGTATTCGAAAAAATATCTCCCTGAAATTGCCGGAAAATTGGATGACCCGCGCGTTGAAGTGAAAGTGGACGACGGATTTATGCATATTGCTCAAAGTGAAAACGAGTATGATGTCATTATGGTTGACTCTACAGAACCAGTAGGTCCAGCGGTGAATTTATTTACAAAAGGCTTCTATGCAGGAATTGCGAAAGCATTAAAAGAAGATGGAATTTTCGTAGCGCAAACCGATAATCCTTGGTTTAAAGCGGATTTAATTCGCAGCGTACAACGCGATGTTCGAGAAATTTTCCCGATTACGCGACTTTACATTGCCAACATTCCAACATACCCAAGCGGCATGTGGACGTTTACGATCGGCTCGAAAAAATATGATCCGCTTGAAGTGAGCGACGAACGATTCCATGATATTGATACAAAATATTACACAAAAGAACTTCATAAAGCTTGCTTCGTTCTTCCAAAATTTGTTGCCGATTTAGTGAAATAAGGGGGACCATTTATGCGATTTGATGAAGCTTATTCGGGGAACGTATTTATTAAAAGCCATCCGAATTTTGAAGAAAGCGAAGCCGTTATTTACGGAATGCCGATGGATTGGACGGTAAGCTATCGCCCTGGTTCTCGATTCGGCCCAACGCGCATTCGCGAAGTGTCTATCGGTTTAGAAGAGTATAGTCCGTATTTAGACCGCGAGCTTGGGGAAGTAAAATATTTTGATGCTGGCGATATCCCGCTTCCGTTCGGAAATGCGCAGCGCAGTTTAGATATGATTGAAGAGTTTGTTGACAAAATTTTGGCAGCAGACAAGTTCCCGCTTGGTCTTGGTGGAGAGCATCTCGTCTCTTGGCCGGTCATTAAGGCGATGTATAAAAAGTATCCAGATTTAGCAATTATTCATATGGATGCGCATACGGACTTGCGCGAGCAGTACGAAGGAGAACCGCTTTCTCATTCAACGCCGATTCGCAAAGCCGCAGAACTGATCGGGCCGAAAAACGTTTTCTCATTCGGCATTCGTTCCGGAATGAAAGAAGAATTTGAATGGGCAAAAGAAAACGGTATGTATATCGCCAAATTTGAAGTGCTAGAGCCGTTGAAAGAGGTACTTCCGAAACTCGCGGGCCGACCTGTGTATGTGACAATTGACATTGATGTATTAGACCCGGCCCATGCGCCAGGAACCGGAACGGTCGATGCTGGTGGTATTACATCAAAAGAGCTATTGGCAGCGATTCATGAAATCGCGAAATCCGATATTAAAGTGGTTGGAGCCGACCTAGTAGAGGTGGCGCCAGTGTATGACCACTCCGAGCAAACTGCCAATACCGCAAGCAAACTCGTTCGCGAAATGATTCTTGGTTGGGTGCAAAAACGAAAATAATGGCTGACAACCCTGTCTCTCGTCAGAGGCGGGGTTTTATTTATGAAGTAGCACCTAGACTCTTGAACATTGTAAAAGCATTCCTTTATACTTAATAAAGTTACAATGTGTTTGTTTATAAGGAAGGGTTTATCGTGGAAAAAACAAACGGAATCCCGATTCATCTCAAGCAAGTCACGGACATTCGAGATGGGTTTCGCAAAGAGACTGTTGTGTTTGAAACAAATGGTTTATACTACGTAAAAGAAAATGCTGTGTATTTAACCTTTGAGGAAGAACAAGAAGCAGGCAAAGTGAAAACGGTTGTCAAAATTACGGATGAGGAAGTGAGAATACTTCGTTCCGGTGCGATTCATATGCGTCATGTGTTTCGCAAAAAGGAAGAAACGGTTGGGCATTACGAAAGTCCAATCGGTACTTGGACAATGAAAACAAAAACAGACAATATCGAATTTCGATATAGCGAAAAAACGAAAAAAGGGCATTTATTTTTATCTTACATGCTTGAATTGCAACGTGAACAAGTAGGACGTCATACGATCACGATGACATTTAAGGAGGCATAGGTCATGAACATTGTCGAACAAATGAAGGAACGAATAAAGGAAGAAATTAGAAATTCGGTGTTAAAAGCAGGGCTTGCGAACGAAGAGGAAATGCCGAACGTCATTTTGGAAGTACCGAGGGAGAAAGCGCACGGGGACTATTCAACAAACATGGCGATGCAGCTGGCGCGCATTGCCAAAAAAGCGCCGCGTGCGATTGCTGAGGAGATTATCAATCATTTTGATAAAACGAAGGCATCGATTGAAAAAATCGACATTGCTGGTCCCGGCTTTATTAACTTTTACATGAACAACCGTTATTTAACGGATTTAATTCCGACGATTATTGAAGCCGGAGCCTCTTATGGGGAAACGAATGTCGGACAAGGTGAGAAAGTACAAGTCGAGTTTGTGTCCGCGAACCCAACGGGTAATTTGCATTTAGGCCATGCTCGTGGTGCGGCGATTGGCGATTCATTATGTAATATTTTAGAGAAGGCCGGCTTTGATGTAACGCGTGAGTATTATATTAACGACGCCGGCAACCAAATTTACAACTTAGCAAAATCGGTGGAAGCCCGCTATTTTCAAGCGCTAGGCCTCGATAAAGAGATGCCGGAAGACGGATATTATGGCGACGATATTATTGAAATTGGGAAAAAACTTGCTGATGAGCATGGCGACCGTTACGTTCATATGGATGAACAAGAGCGTTTAGCGTTTTTCCGCGAATATGGGCTAAATTATGAATTGGACAAGATTAAAAAAGATTTAGCTGATTTCCGCGTCACGTTTGATGTCTGGTATTCAGAAACGTCTTTATATCAAAACGGAAAAATTGATCAAGCGTTAGCGACATTGCGGGAACGGGGTCATATTTATGAAAAAGATGGCGCGACATGGTTCCGTTCGACGACATTCGGTGACGACAAAGACCGCGTCCTTATTAAGCAGGATGGTTCTTATACGTACTTGCTCCCAGATATTGCTTATCACCAAGATAAATTACAGCGCGGTTTTACGAAGCTGATTAATATTTGGGGTGCGGACCATCATGGGTACATTCCGCGCATGAAAGCGGCGATTGAAGCGCTTGGTTATGATCCTAATGTGCTTGAAGTGGAAATTATTCAATTGGTAAGTTTGTATCAAAACGGCGAAAAAGTGAAAATGAGCAAACGTACCGGCAAAGCGGTGACGATGCGTGACTTAATGGAGGAAGTGGGACTTGACGCGACACGTTACTTCTTTGCGATGCGCTCTAGCGATACGCATCTTGACTTCGACATGGATTTAGCCGTTTCTCAATCGAACGAAAATCCTGTGTACTATGCACAGTACGCCCATGCGCGCGTCTGCAGCATTCTTCGTCAAGGCGAAGAGCAACAATTATCATACGAAGGCGAATTGCAGCTTGATCATATTCAATCAGAAAAAGAGATCGATCTATTGAAAAAACTTGGCGAATTTCCAGAAGCGGTAGCAGAGGCAGCATTAAAGCGAATGCCGCATCGCATTACAAACTACATTTTTGAACTAGCTTCCGCTTTGCATAGCTTCTATAATGCAGAAAAAGTATTGGATTCAGAAAACAAAGAGAAAAGCCGCGCGCGCCTAGCGTTAATGAAAGCCGTACAAATCACGCTGCAAAATGCGCTTGCGTTAATTGGTGTATCTGCCCCAGAAAAAATGTAGATTTCGTCCCATATTATGTATAACGAGTGGGAAAAGAAGGGGATGGCCTCTAACTTTTTGAGTCATCCCTCTTTCTCATGGGCATAATGACAATAAAAATGAAAATGGAGGAAGTCATGATGAAAGAAGTTATTTTATCATTGATTACCGGCATGGTCGTCGGTTTTTTATTTACGTTGTTTCGCTTGCCTATTCCAGCTCCGCCTGCGCTAGCAGGTATTTCTGGCATTATCGGTGTCTATTTAGGGATGAAAGTATTTCAATGGATTAGTTATTTTTGGAAATAAATAATGTTGAGGGAGGCCCCTCAACATTATTTTTATAACCATCCAGAAATCAACGTCGAAATGGATTCTTTTCCTCGTTGCCATATCGTACGGTGCCGCCAAAAATCGAGAGTAAGTCGCTCTGAGCGAGCAAGGTCTTGCTGAATGGCGTTTTTTACTTGCTGTACAAACTTCTGATCATAAATATAACAATGAATTTCACTGTTTAAGAAAAAGCTTCGTTTATCAAAATTGGCGGTCCCAATATCGCAGCATTCTCCGTCAATGACCATTATTTTAGCGTGATAAAATCCTTGATAAAACTGATAAATATGCGCTCCCTCTTTTAACAAGCGGTAAAAGTACGGAAAAGCCGCTTCTTTTACAAAAGGATGATCTGCTTTCAGCGGTACGAGAATGGTGACACTCACCCCACGTTGTAATGCCTCAAGCAATGCTTTCATGACGTCATGGCCCGGAATAAAGTAAGGAGTGCCAATTATAATTTCTTGTTTTGCTTGGTGAATGAAACGAATAAATTTTTGCTCTAATGAATGACCGTTCGTAGCGATGAGTTGATGGGAAATTGCTCCTTTCGGAAGGATTGGAAAATATTTCTTACCCTTAATCTGTTCTTTCGTTGCTTCTTTCCAATCGTGACAAAATTGGGCTTGTAAGTCATTGACTCCTTCGCCGGTCATTTTTAAATGGTAGTCTCGCCATTCTCCGAAGTCGGGGTCTTGGTCAATATATTCTTTGCCAATATTAAATCCACCGATATATCCAATTCGTCCATCAATCACTGTAATTTTTCGATGATTACGTCGGTTTAATTTGTAAAGGAAAAAAGGAAACGTCGGTTTATGAGCATAAGCAAATTGAATTCCGCTTTCTTCAAGAGAACGAATCATTTTCTTTGGCAATTCAAAGCCTCCGACCCAATCGACGAGAAGGCGTACTTCAACTCCTTCCTGCACCTTTTGTTTTAATAGGTCGAAAAATTGTTGACTAATCTCATCTGTTTTTACGATATAAAACAACACATGTATATGGTGGTTTGCTTCACGAATCGTTTGAAAGTAATCAGAAAATAAGTGGGGTCCGCTCATAAAAAAAGAAAAATCGCTGTGACGTCGCGGGTATTTTGTTTGCATTCTTTTCGATTGATACATTTTTTCTCCGAGCTTTTCATCAAGCATGATGAGCGCTAGTATAATAATAACAAGAAGCAAAACAACCATTTCGTTTCCTCCTGTTTTTTTCGTTACTTATTAATGTACCCTTGTTGCAAAAAAATAGCAGGATAACTTGTAAAAAACATTATTGACTGAATGCTCATTCATTATGTAAAATAAACGCAAGGGTATAATTCTGAAAATTTAATCTCTTGAAAATATTTTTGCTAGGGATTCGTCAACAAAGGGGAAAGGGGAGTTGGATCTTGAGTGCGTTGTTAGTGATTAATTTTCTTGCTTTTTTACTTGTAACCGCTTACGCTATTTACTTGTTTGCTTACTTGGTAAAAACGCGTATTGCCTATATTAAACTAGGCAAAAAAGTCGAGTTTGATGAAAAGGTAAAAGAACGTTTTCACAAAATTTGGGTCAATGTATTTGGTCAGAAAAAGCTGTTAAAAGACAAACAAAGCGGGATTATTCACGTCGTCTTTTTCTATGGATTTATTCTTGTGCAATTTGGAGCGATTGACTTTATTATAAAAGGTCTCGTTCCAGATGCCCATCTCCCGTTAGGTTTTCTTTATCCGGGGTTTACGTTTTTCCAGGAGATTGTCACATTGCTCATTTTAATCGCGGTATTTTGGGCGTTTTATCGCCGCTATATTGAAAAGCTTGTCCGTTTAAAACGCGATTTCAAAGCGGGATTAGTGCTCATTTTTATCGGCGGGCTCATGCTTTCCGTTTTATTCGGAAACGGAATGAGCATAATTTGGCACGGTGAGGAAGCGGCATGGAGCGAGCCTGTCGCGTCACTGGTCGCCAGTACTTTTCAATGGGTTGGTGAAACAGGAGCAGCGGTTCTTTTCTATGTCGCATGGTGGGTTCATTTGTTCATTTTGCTTACGTTCTTAGTGTACGTGCCGCAATCGAAGCACGCTCACTTAATTGCCGGGCCTGTCAACGTCTTTTTCAGCCGTTTGTCTAAACCAAAGCTTGAAAAAATTGATTTTGAAGATGAGACACAAGAATCATTTGGTGTTGGCAAAATTGAAGACTTCAAACAAACACAGCTTATCGATCTATACGCTTGCGTAGAGTGCGGTCGATGTACAAACATGTGCCCGGCTACCGGGACAGGAAAAATGCTCTCTCCGATGGATTTAATTTTAAAATTACGCGATCATTTAACAGAAAAAGGAGCGGCTGTTACGTCAAAAGCGCCTTGGGTGCCGACGTTTGCATTTAAACATACACGAGGAAACCAGTTGGCGTTTGCGGCACAAGGGGTGCAAGAACAAGCGGCGACATTAGAAATGCCAAGCTTGATAGGCGATGTCATTACCGAAGAAGAAATTTGGGCGTGTACGACATGCCGCAACTGTGAAGATCAATGTCCGGTTATGAACGAGCATGTCGATAAGATTATCGATCTTCGTCGCTATCTTGTGTTGACAGAGGGAAAAATGAACCCGGATGCGCAGCGGGCGATGACGAATATCGAACGTCAAGGCAACCCGTGGGGACTCAACCGAAAAGAGAAAGAAAACTGGCGCCAGTTGCGCGAAGATGTGCATATTCCAACAGTGAAAGAAATGCAAAAAGCTAACGAGGAATTTGAATATTTGTTCTGGGTTGGCTCAATGGGTTCCTTTGACAACCGCAGTCAAAAAATTGCCTTAGCGTTTGCAAGATTGTTAAATGAAGCGGGCGTGAAATTTGCAATTTTAGGGAATAAAGAGAAAAACTCTGGTGATACGCCGCGCCGTTTAGGAAACGAGTTTTTATTCCAAGAATTAGTATCTAATAACATTGCTGAATTTGAAAAAGCGGGCGTGAAAAAAATCGTCACGATTGACCCGCATGCCTATAACACATTTAAAAACGAATACCCTGACTTTGGTTTTGAAGCGGAAGTATATCATCATACGGAACTGTTAGCGAAGCTGATGGAAGAAGGTCGGCTAGTTCCAAAATATGAAGTCAATGAAATCGTAACCTTCCATGATTCCTGTTATCTCGGTCGTTACAACGAAGTGTATGAGCAGCCGCGCAACATTTTACGTGCCATTCCAGGAATCAAGCTTGTCGAAATGGAGCGCAACCGCGAAACAGGAATGTGCTGTGGAGCCGGCGGCGGTTTAATGTGGATGGAAGAAACGACAGGGAATCGTATTAACGTTGCTCGTACCGAGCAAGCACTTGCGGTCAATCCAACCGTCATTAGTTCCGGTTGCCCATATTGTTTAACGATGTTAACAGACGGAACAAAAGCAAAAGAAGTTGAAGACAAAGTTGCTACTTACGATATTGCTGAGTTGTTAGAAAAGGCGGTATTCGGTGAGCAAAACGAGATCGCTTCATAAAAAATAAATAGATAATTCTCATTTTTTAAAATAGTTAGTATAATGGATTGAGAAGGTGTGCTAATTTGTGCTCCTTCTCTTGACCGTCAGCATCGAGCGAGCGTTCAGTCTGCATTTTTTTGTAATCGCTTTCTCTGTCAGCTGACTGTGTTCACACATATAAGCGAAGGGGAGAGAGGACTATGGGAAAAACGGTCATTTTAAGTGGGGTTCGTACACCGTTTGGGAAATTCGGTGGCTCGCTTAGTTCGCTTACAGCCGCGCAATTAGGAGGCATTGCCATAAAAGAGGCATTGAAACGTGCGAACGTAAGCGGCGAACAAGTCGATCAAGTGATTTTAGGAACGGTGCTTCAAGGTGGGCAAGGCCAACTTCCGTCTCGTCAAGCGGCGCGCTATGCCGATATTCCGTGGGAAGTAAGAACAGAGACGATTAATAAAGTATGCGCATCAGGCATGCGCAGCGTGACGCTTGGCGACCAAATTATCCGCGCTGGCGATGGGGAAGTCATTGTCGCTGGGGGAATGGAGTCGATGAGCAATGCCCCGTACGTATTACCGAAGGCGCGTTGGGGGTTCCGCATGGGCGATTCCACCGTGAAAGACTTAATGGTGCATGACGGGCTTACGTGCAGTTTTACCGGTGTTCATATGGGGATTTATGGAAGTGAAACAGCGAAAGAATTAGAGATTTCTCGAGAAGAGCAAGATGCATGGGCGTATCGTAGCCATCAGCGCGCGATTGCCGCGATCGAAGCTGGGTTATTAGCGGAAGAAATTGTGACAGTCGAAATTCCGCAGCGCAAGGGTGCCCCGCTTCTTATTGAACACGATGAAGCTCCGCGCAGAGATACATCGCTTGATAAGTTAGCGAAATTGGCTCCTGTGTTTGACCCAACTGGCACAATTACAGCCGGAAACGCTCCTGGGGTAAACGACGGAGCAGCCGCGCTTGTCTTAATGAGCGAAGAGAGAGCGGAACGTGAAGGAAGAAAGCCGCTTGCTACCATTCTTGCGCATACCTCCATTGCTGTTGAAGCGAAAGATTTCCCGAAAACGCCAGGACTTGTTATTAACGAATTGCTTCGAAAAACGGGGAAAACAGTGGATGATATTGCTTTGTTTGAAATCAATGAAGCATTCTCTGCTGTTGCGCTTGCTAGCATCAAAATCGCCGGGCTTGATCCGGAGAAAGTGAATGTGAACGGCGGCGCGGTTGCGCTAGGTCATCCGATTGGCGCGAGCGGTGCGCGCATTATCGTTACGCTCATTCATGAATTAAAACGTCGCGGCGGCGGAATTGGTATCGCAGCGATTTGCAGCGGCGGCGGCCAGGGCGATGCGATTATGGTGCAAGTCGATTAATGAGTCCATACGTATAAGCGCTGTTGCTCTTCAAGACAGCAGCGCATTCCATTTTCGAAAAAGATTTGGCGATAGGAGATGAAATGATGGATATAAAAACAATCATGGTTGTCGGTGCAGGACAAATGGGGTCAGGAATTGCACAAGTATGTGCCATGGCGGGATATAATGTCATTTTGCATGATCTCACACAGGATCATATCAATCGTGGATTTGCAACGATAACGAGAAATGTAACCCGTCAAGTCGAAAAAGGAAAAATGACGGAAGAAGAAAAAGAACAAGTGTTAGGGCGGCTTACCACTTCTTTAGATTTACAAAACGCAAGCGAAGTGGATTTAGTCATTGAAGCAGTTGTTGAAAATATGGAGGTCAAAACAAAACTTTTCGCGCAACTAGACGAATTTGCTCCTCCGCATACCATTTTAGCAACGAACACCTCCTCGCTTCCGATTACGGAGATTGCCGCAGCAACGAAACGACCGGAAAAAGTGATCGGCATGCATTTTATGAACCCCGTTCCGGTCATGAAACTTGTGGAAATTATTCGCGGCTTAGCGACAGCCGATGATGTGTATGAAACGATTGAACATATTACACGAAAATTGAACAAAGTGCCGGTAGAAGTGCACGATTTTCCGGGTTTTGTATCCAACCGAATTTTAATGCCGATGATCAATGAGGCGATTTACGCACTATACGAAGGAGTAGCTACGAAAGAAGCGATTGACGCAGTGATGAAGCTGGGGATGAATCACCCGATGGGGCCGCTGACGCTTGCTGATTTTATCGGTTTAGATACATGCCTATACATTATGGAAACATTGCATGAAGGATTTGGTGATGATAAATACCGTCCATGCCCATTGTTAAGAAAATATGTGAAAGCTGGTTGGCTCGGTCGCAAAACAGGAAGGGGATTTTACACGTACGAGTAATCGGCTAACATTCAGCAAAGAGGGTGGATGTACATGAACTTACATTTTACTGAAGAACAAGAAATGATGCGAAAAATGGTCAAAGAATTCGCACAAAGCGAAATCGCCCCATTTGTCGAGCGAATGGAACAAGGGGAGTTTCCGCGCGACATTTTACGTAAAATGGCTGAGCTTGGTTTAATGGGGATTACGATTCCAGAAGAATACGGCGGAGCCGGGATGGACTTTATTTCTTATATCATTGCGATTCACGAAATCTCGAAAGTGAGTGCAACGGTCGGCGTCATTTTATCGGTGCATACATCCGTCGGTACTAACCCGATTCTTTATTTCGGAACAGAGGAACAAAAGAAAAAGTATGTACCGAAATTAGCAAGCGGCGAGTATTTAGGAGCGTTTTGTCTAACAGAACCGAGCGCTGGCTCAGATGCGAAAAGTTTAAAAACGAAAGCGATTCGCCAAGGTGACTACTATATGTTAAACGGCTCAAAAGTGTTTATCACCAACGGCGGCGAGGCGGATACGTATATCGTGTTTGCACGTACGAATCCGAATGAAGAGGGGAGCCGCGGCATTTCCGCATTCATTGTCGAAAAAGATACACCGGGCTTTATTGTCGGCAAAGATGAGAAGAAAATGGGGCTACACGGGTCAAGAACGGTACAAATTTTGTTTGAAGATGCAAAAGTGCCAGCTGAAAATTTGTTAGGCGAAGAAGGACAGGGGTTTAAAATCGCGATGGCGAATCTCGACGCTGGACGCATCGGCATCGCTGCTCAGTCGCTTGGCATCGCTGAGGCAGCGCTAGAATATGCGGCCGCTTATGCGAAAGAGCGCATTCAATTCGGAAAGCCGATTGCTGAACAGCAAGGCGTTGCGTTTAAGCTTGCCGATATGGCTACAGCGGTAGAAGCAGCCAGACTGCTTGTCTATCGAGCCGCATTTTTACGTGCGACTGGGCTTCCTTGCGGCAAAGAAGCATCGATGGCGAAATTATTCGCGTCAAGAACGGCGATGGAAGCAGCCATTGAAGCGGTGCAAATTTTCGGCGGTAACGGATATACGAAAGATTATCCGGTAGAGCGGCTGTTCCGCGATGCGAAAATTTGCGAAATTTACGAAGGAACAAGCGAAATTCAACGCATTGTCATTAGCAAGCAATTATAAAAACGATCGGGGGATGGGGACATGAACTTTCAATTAACCGAAGAACATGAAATGATCCGAAAGATGGTTCGCGAATTTGCTAAAAATGAGGTAGCTCCAACCGCAGCAGAGCGCGATGAAGAGGAGCGGTTTGACCGCGAAATTTTTAATAAAATGGCTGAGCTCGGCTTAACAGGGATTCCGTGGCCGGAAGAATACGGCGGTATCGGCAGCGATTATTTAGCGTATGTCATTGCTGTTGAAGAGCTATCAAAAGTTTGTGCCTCCACAGGTGTCACGTTATCGGCACACATTTCTCTGGCAAGCTGGCCAATCTATAAATTCGGAACGGAGGAACAAAAGCAAAAATATTTGCGCGCCCTTGCTACAGGAGAAAAACTTGGTGCTTATGGTCTTTCGGAGCCGGGTGCAGGTTCGGACGTCTCTTCGATGAAAACAAGAGCGGTATTGGACGGAGACTACTACGTACTGAACGGTTCTAAAGTATGGATTACAAACGGCGGTGAAGCGGAAATTTACGTTGTTTTCGCCGTCACAGATCCGGAGAAAAGACATAAAGGTATTAGTGCGTTCATCATCGAGAAAGGTACGCCGGGCTTTTCCATCGGTAAAAAAGAGAAAAAATTAGGCATTCGTTCTTCACCGACAACGGAACTAATTTTTGAAGATTGCCGCATTCCGAAAGAAAACCTTCTCGGCCAAGAAGGAGAAGGATTTAAAATTGCGATGATGACATTAGATGGCGGACGGAATGGCATTGCCGCACAAGCGGTCGGTATCGCTCAAGGGGCGCTCGATGCGGCGGTTGAATATGCGAAGGGGCGGATTCAATTTGGAAAGCCGATTGCCGAACAACAAGGGATTGCCTTTAAATTAGCGGATATGGCTACCGCGATTGAAGCAGCGCGTCTATTAACCTATCAAGCAGCATGGTTGGAGACGAATGGACTTCCATATGGAAAAGCTTCAGCGATGGCCAAATTATTCGCAGGCGATACTGCGATGAAAGTTACAGTCGATGCTGTCCAAATTTTTGGGGGATACGGCTACACGAAAGACTATCCGGTTGAGCGGTTTATGCGCGATGCAAAAATTACGCAAATTTACGAAGGAACCCAAGAAATCCAACGGCTTGTCATTTCACGAATGCTTACAAAGTAAACGGCAGGCTATTCTTGTAGGTGATAAATATGAAAAAGCGCGAAGTGTTAGCATCAGTGAAAGATGAGCGGCTTGTGAAAAAAAGACGCAATCAAATGATTAAAGGTGCAATTTCTCTTTTTAAGCAAAAAGGGTTTCATCGTACGACGACAAGGGAGATCGCGAAGGCATCCGGTTTTAGCATTGGAACGCTTTACGAGTATATTCGCCAAAAAGAAGACGTGCTGTATTTAGTATGCGACCGTATTTACGACGAAGTACACGAACGAATGGAAAAAGACATTGGTACTCATCACGGTACGATCGAAAGTTTCAAATTGGCGATTGCCCGCTATTTCAAAGTCATCGATGACTTGCAAGATGAAGTGCTTGTCATGTATCAAGAAGCAAAGTCGCTCAGCAAAGAATCGTTGCCGTATGTGCTAAACAAAGAAATGCAAATGGTTGCGATGTTTGAAAAAATTTTACAAACATGTGTGAACAATGGAGTATTTCAGCTAACAGAGCAAGAAATTCAGCTGTTTGCTCACAACATTTTTGTCTTAGGACAAATGTGGGCGTTTCGGCGTTGGGCGTTGCAGAAAATGTACACGCTCGAAGAATACATTGAATTACAGACAGATTTATTATTAAGGGGAATTATGGAGAAGCGGTCATAACGAAAAAAAGGGGGAGAGAGAATGGTTCACATTTACCGTCCGAAACATCATGTTCGCTTTGTGACAGCTTCGAGTTTGTTTGATGGCCATGATGCATCGATTAATATTATGCGCCGCATTTTGCAAGCAAGCGGTGCTGAAGTGATTCATTTAGGTCATAATCGTTCGGCCGAAGAAATTGTTAACGCTGCTATTCAAGAAGATGTGCAAGGAATCGCTATTTCTTCTTATCAAGGAGGGCACGTTGAATTTTTTAAATACATGTATGACCTCTTGCAGAAATATGGTGCTTCCCACATCCGCATTTATGGCGGCGGCGGCGGTGTCATTATTCCTAGGGAAATAAAAGAATTGCACGAATATGGAATCGCTCGCATTTTTTCACCGGAAGACGGTCGCGTTCTCGGCTTGCAAGGAATGATTAATGTCATGATGGAAGAATGCGATTTTCCGACCGTCAAAGAAATTACCGATGAGCTTGAACGTCTTCCAGACGGGGATAATCAAGCGATTGCTCGCTTGATTACCCTTTGTGAAAATCGCATTGGCGTTTCCAAAGAAGCAGCCGCTACCGCCGAGAATGTCCTTGAGAAAGTAAAAGCGCTCACAAAACCGGTTCCGGTCGTTGGCATTACTGGTACGGGAGGAGCTGGAAAAAGCTCGTTAACAGACGAATTAGTCCGTCGCTTCCTCAACGAAATTCCGGAAAAGAAAGTAGCGATACTATCCGTTGATCCAACGAAGCAAAAAACAGGTGGTGCGCTGTTAGGCGATCGCATTCGCATGAACTCGATTAACTCTCCGCGTGTTTATATGCGCAGCTTGGCGACGAGAAATTCGCGTTCGGAGTTGTCGCTTGCCATCAAAGACGCGATTAATGTTGTCAAGGCGTCCGGATTTGACTTAGTCATCATAGAGACGAGCGGAATCGGTCAAGGGGATGCAGCCATTGCAGAAGTGTGTGACATTTCCATGTATGTCATGACAAGTGAGTTCGGTGCGCCGACGCAGCTTGAAAAAATCGATATGATTGACTATGCCGACCTCATTGTCATTAACAAATTTGAGCGCAAAGGCTCGGAAGATGCGAAACGTCAAGTGCAAAAACAATACCAACGAAGCCATCAGCTATTCGATAAAGATTTATCGGAAATGCCGGTGTACGGCACAATTGCGAGCCAATTTAACGATCCGGGAACGAATACGCTATTTGTTGCTCTGATTGATTTGATTAATAAAAAATCGGGGACAAATTGGACGACTACTCTTGAGAAAGTTACCGATGTCCAAAAGCACAATGTCATTATTCCAAATGAACGACGTTACTATTTACGTGAAATTACCGAAACGGTTCGCAACTATCATAAAAACGTAGAGCGGCAAGTCGAAATCGCTCGCCGCTTGTTTCAAGTAGAGGGAGCCATCGAGGCAGTAAAAGAGCGCGAACAAAACGAAGAAGTGCTAGCATCTCTCGAAGCATTGAAACAGCACTATGAACAACAGCTAACCCCGGAATCAAAACGGATTCTTGCTTCATGGGAAGACGTGAAAGCTAAATATGCAGCTAAACAATTTGTCACCAAGATTCGCGGTAAAGAAATTGTGACCGAATTAACGACAAAAAGCTTGGCTGGATTAGAGATTCCAAAGGTGGCGCTGCCGAAGTTTAAAGACTATGGCGAAATTTTACGGTGGGTCTATAAAGAAAACGTACCGGGTTCATTCCCTTATACCGCTGGAGTTTTTCCATTTAAGCGACAAGGCGAAGATCCAAAACGACAATTCGCAGGGGAAGGAACGCCGGAGCGAACGAATCGCCGCTTCCACTATTTATGTAAAGATGACCCAGCTAAACGGCTTAGCACAGCTTTTGACTCGGTAACCTTATATGGTGAAGATCCTGATTATCGTCCGGATATTTTCGGAAAAATCGGCGAGAGCGGCGTCAGCGTTTGTACGTTAGACGACATGAAAAAGCTTTATAAAGGATTTGATTTATGCCATCCATCCACATCTGTTTCTATGACGATTAATGGCCCAGCGCCTATTATTTTAGCAATGTTTATGAATACAGCGATCGATCAGCAAGTCGAAAAACGCGAAGAGGAACTAGGCCGCCCGCTAACAGAAGCGGAATACGAAGAAGTGAAAACCTTTACATTACAAGCGGTTCGCGGTACGGTACAAGCGGATATTTTAAAAGAAGACCAAGGACAAAATACGTGCATCTTCTCTACGGAATTCGCGTTAAAGATGATGGGGGACATTCAAGAATACTTCATTAAACATAACGTACGCAACTATTATTCTGTCTCCATCTCCGGCTACCATATTGCTGAAGCAGGAGCAAATCCAATTACCCAACTTGCCTTTACATTAGCAAACGGCTTTACGTATGTCGAATATTATTTAAGCCGCGGCATGAAGATTGATGAATTTGCACCAAATCTTTCATTCTTCTTCAGCAACGGATTGGATCCGGAATATTCTGTCATCGGTCGAGTCGCCCGTCGCATTTGGGCTGTTGTCATGCGCGAAAAATATGGGGCGAACGAACGAAGCCAAAAATTAAAATACCATATTCAAACATCCGGCCGTTCGCTGCACGCTCAAGAAATTGACTTTAACGATATTCGCACAACGTTACAAGCTCTCATGGCAATTCATGATAACTGCAACTCATTACACACGAATGCCTATGATGAAGCGATCACGACACCGACCGAAGAGTCGGTCCGTCGTGCGATGGCAATTCAATTAATCATTACAAAAGAGCACGGTTTAACGAAAAATGAAAATCCATTGCAAGGCTCATTTATTGTTGAAGAGCTCACCGACTTAGTAGAGGAAGCAGTATTAAAAGAATTTGAACGCCTCAATGACCGCGGCGGCGTGCTAGGCGCGATGGAAATGCAATATCAGCGCGGCAAAATCCAAGACGAATCGATGTACTATGAAATGAAAAAACATAGCGGAGAGCTTCCGATTATTGGAGTGAACACATATTTAAACCCAAATCCTCCGTCCGAAGAAGAATTAAACAATATTCAGCTTGCGCGAGCTTCCTATGAAGAAAAAGAATTGCAAATTACCAACTTACGAAAATTCCAAGAACGAAATAAAGATAAAGTCGAGGAAGCATTACAGCGGTTAAAACACACAGCCATAAGCGGCGGAAATATTTTCGAAGAATTAATGGAAACAGTTAAAGTGGCGAGTCTCGGACAAATCACGCGCGCTTTATACGAAGTCGGCGGCCAATATCGCCGCAACATGTAATGATACATGGGAAATCGATTGTCGATTTCCCTTTTTCACTGGAAAAATAGCAATTTTTTAAGTAAGGAACTAGCATAAACGAAGGGAAATTGTTTATAATGAATGGTATGTATTCTAATCGCATTCATAATATTGTACCGGTAACGAAAAGTTTATTACATAGAAAGGGAGTGCCAAATTTGAGTTTGCAGCAATACTCTCCAGAAGAATTACGAGAAATGTCACTTGTCGAACTTGCTTATTTAGTGATGACAGAAAAAAAGGAAGCATTGCCATTTCAACAGATTGTTCAAGAAATTGCTGCGCTAATACACTTATCTGAAGACGAAGTAAGAGAGCGCATCGCGCAATTTTATACAGATTTAAATATTGACGGCCGGTTTATTTGTATCGGAGAAAATCGTTGGGGTCTACGTTCCTAGTATCCATATGATCAAATTGAAGAAGAAACAGTACCAACCATCAAACCGAAGAAGAAGAAGAAAGTATTGGATGAGTTTGAGGATTACGATGAAATCATAGATGACGAAGACCTTGATTACGATGATCTCGATGACTATGAAGATGAAGGAGATGTCGATCTTGACGACGATCTTCTTGACGATGATGAATTCGATCTGGATGAAGCGGATACATTTGACGATGAGCTTCTCGACGAAGATGAATTTGATTTAGCAGACGAAGAGTTAGACGAAGATCTTGACATTGACGAGCCAGAAGAAGAGGAAGAATGATTCCCCTTGACTTTATAGACCAGACTATGTAGAATCTTATTTGGGCTCTTTAAAAATTGATGATTTAAAAATTATATCGCTCCCTTACTAGTGAATGTAAGAGGAGCGTTTTTTATTTTTGCATTTTGTACACACTTTAAGTGTTACATATATTTCGGCAAGGGGGAACTTGAAATGACAAAATATATTTTTGTAACCGGCGGTGTTGTTTCATCGTTAGGAAAAGGAATCACAGCGGCATCATTAGGACGTTTGTTAAAAAATCGCGGGCTCAATGTGACGATTCAAAAGTTTGACCCATATATTAACGTCGACCCGGGAACGATGAGTCCATATCAGCATGGAGAAGTGTTTGTCACTGACGATGGGGCGGAAACCGACCTTGATTTAGGCCATTATGAGCGTTTTATCGATATTAATCTAAATAAATATAGCAACGTGACTACGGGAAAAATTTATTCTACTGTTTTGAAAAAAGAGCGCCGCGGCGACTATTTAGGCGGTACGGTACAAGTCATTCCTCACATTACAAATGAAATTAAAGAGCGTGTTTTTCGCGCTGGTCGTGAAACTAATGCTGATGTTGTTATCACTGAAATCGGTGGTACAGTCGGTGATATTGAGTCGCTGCCGTTTTTAGAAGCAATCCGTCAAATTAAAAGCGATATTGGCCGTGAAAATGTCATGTACATTCATTGTACTCTCGTTCCATATATTAAAGCGGCTGGAGAAATGAAAACAAAACCGACACAACATAGCGTCAAAGAACTTCGCAGCCTCGGCATTCAACCAAACGTCATCGTTGTTCGCACGGAAATGCCGATGTCTCAAGATATGAAAGATAAAATCGCTTTGTTCTGTGACATTGACCCGAAAGCCGTTATTGAAGCGCGTGATGCAGATACGTTATACGCGGTTCCGTTAATGCTTCAGGAGCAAAAATTAGATCAAATTGTTTGTGAGCATTTAAAATTAAACTGTAAAGAAGCGGATATGTCAGAATGGAAAGCACTCGTCGAAAAAGTGCGCAATCTTTCTAACAAAACAAAAATCGCTCTTGTTGGTAAATATGTTGAGCTGCAAGATGCGTACATTTCGGTTGTTGAGGCGCTTCGTCATGCAGGGTATGTCTTTGATACGGACGTAGAAATTAAATGGGTGAATTCTGAGCATGTGAACCGTGAAAACGTAGAAGAGCTATTAAAGGACGTTGACGGCATTCTTGTTCCTGGCGGCTTTGGCGATCGTGGCATTGAAGGGAAAATTGAAGCGATTCGCTATGCCCGTGAAAAGAAGGTTCCTTTCCTTGGAATTTGTTTGGGGATGCAGCTCGCTTCTGTTGAGTTTGCCCGCCATGTCGTCGGATTAGAGGGCGCTCATTCGGCAGAAATTAATCCGAACACACCGCACCCAATCATTGATTTATTGCCGGAACAAAAAGACGTTGAAGATTTAGGCGGAACGCTTCGTTTAGGGCTATATCCTTGCAAATTGTTAGAAGGAACGCTCGCGTATGAAGCGTATCAAGACGAAGTTATTTATGAACGTCATCGCCATCGTTACGAATTTAACAACCAATATCGCCAGGTCATGGAACAACACGGTTTTGTCTTTTCTGGTACAAGTCCAGACGGCCGTTTAGTCGAAATCATTGAGCTAAAAGACCATCCGTGGTTTGTCGCGGCGCAATTCCATCCAGAATTTACGTCGCGTCCAACAAGACCGCAGCCGTTGTTCCGCGAATTTGTCAAAGCGTCGTTAAAACAATAATTTGTGTACAACAGGGCTATCTTCGCAAAAAGATAGTCCTGTTGTTTGTATTTTTATATCTCTTCATATTCTTCCAGAATTTCACTAATGGTAAAAAACAGACAATAGTAAGCGAATAAAGCGGTAATGACAGCAGGAAATCCGAAGCGTGTTCCGTCGTCTTTTGGAATAAGCGGTTTTATGAGTTTGCTGTCAATATGTACATCGGCCACATCCGCAAGCGATGCCCCTTCGTCATGCACTACTGCTGATATCGCTACTATTTGGCTGCCTTTCTCTTTTACGTGTGTAGCTACTTCGATGGCTTTTTCATCGTTTGAAAAGCGCGTAATAAGCAAAATGCAATCTGTCTCATCTATATCGTCACGAATGCGCCCATGTTGCATTAAACGTTCCACTTTTGGCAGTTTTTCTTGCCCTTTTGTTGCTTCCACAACAACTGCTTCCATTTCTTCGAATCCGTGAAGCAAAATGCGCCCTTCCCCGATGATTGCTTGGGCCAGCAACCGCGCTCCATCTTCGATTGACATCTCTTCTTTCTCAGCGATTTTTTGCAAATAACCTGTTAACTGCGTTACAAAGATTTTCAAGATTGTACTCCCCTTTCTTCTATTTAGTAAAGTATACTTTATTATATGATAAAACAGCCGCTGCACGGTAATTTGTCATTAATCGAGCAAAAAGCAGCAGGAAAATAGTAGACAAATGTGAAACTAATACATTTGACGAAAACAAAGAATTGAGGTGCGAAGGGATGAGTAATAAAATTTTAATTGTCGACGATCAATACGGGATTCGAATTTTGTTAAACGAAGTGTTTCAAAAGGAAGGATATGAAACTTTTCAAGCTGCTAACGGAGTACAGGCATTGGAGATTGTTCGGAAGCATCATCCAGACTTAGTATTACTTGATATGAAAATTCCTGGTATGGATGGAATTGAAATATTGAAGCGCATTAAAGAGATTGATCAAGATATCAAAGTCATTATTATGACCGCTTACGGTGAACTTGACATGATTCAAGAAACGAAAGAATTGGGCGCGATTATGCATTTTGCCAAGCCGTTTGATATTGATGAGGTGCGTGAAGCAGTAAAAAAACATTTATCGGTATAAGAATGATCCCGTGTTCGTCAACTTTTTGCATGATTCGTCAAATTTCATAATTTTGTATGATTCGTCAAGCTTCATAATGTTGCTGTTTTTTTTGGAAGTTGGTATGCTTATAACGTAAGTAGAATTGCGCCTTTCATACATATATGAAACAACAAACGGCGATGCTACGCATAGCATCAGATTTTTTCAGAAAGGCGAAGCTAGAAAAGGAGGACATTACAATGCCTTTAGTATCAATGAAAGAAATGCTCAACAAAGCATTGGCGGAAAAATATGCCGTCGGTCAATTTAACATTAACAACCTTGAATGGACACAGGCGATTTTAGCCGCGGCACAAGAAGAACAATCTCCAGTCATTCTTGGTGTGTCTGAGGGAGCAGCTCGTTACATGGGCGGCTTTAAAACGGTTGTGAACATGGTAAAAGGCTTAATCGAAGATATGAACATTACCGTTCCGGTCGCAATCCATCTTGACCATGGTTCCAGCTTTGAAAAATGTAAAGCAGCGATTGATGCTGGTTTTACCTCTGTCATGATTGATGCTTCCCATCATCCGTTTGAAGAAAACGTTCAGATTACGTCTCAAGTCGTCGAGTATGCCCATGCGCGCGGCGTGTCCGTTGAAGCGGAGTTAGGTACCGTCGGCGGTCAAGAAGACGATGTAGTCGCAGATGGAATTATTTATGCTGATCCGAAAGAATGCGAGGAGCTTGTCAAACGGACAGGTATCGACTGTTTAGCTCCTGCATTAGGCTCTGTTCACGGTCCTTATAAAGGAGAGCCAAAATTAGGATTTAAAGAAATGGAAATCATCCGCGATTTAACGCGTGTACCACTCGTTTTACATGGTGGAACAGGTATTCCAACGGAACAAATTCAGCGTGCAATTTCTTTAGGTACGTCGAAAATTAACGTTAATACTGAAAACCAAATAGCGTTTACTAAAGTTGTTCGAGAAGTATTAGCCAAAGACGAGAAAGTGTACGACCCACGCAAAATCATTGGTCCTGGCCGTGACGCGATCAAAGAAACGGTTATCGGTAAAATGCGTGAGTTTGGTTCTTCAGGAAAAGCGAGCGAATAACGTTCGCATAAGTAAGGAAAACCGCATAACGGAAACAACGGGTCGTTGTCAAGTTAGCGCGTTTTCCTTTTTCTTAAACAAAAAGACCAAGGGGGACTTTCATCATGAAATTTTTTATTGATACGGCGAATCTAGAAGAAATAAAAAAAGCGAATGAATTAGGAGTTTTAGCCGGGGTCACGACGAACCCAAGCCTTGTGGCGAAAGAAAACGTTTCGTTTCATGATCGCCTCCGTGAGATTACCAAAATTGTATCCGGTTCCGTAAGCGCTGAGGTGATTTCGACGGAAGCGGAAGGAATGATTCAAGAAGGGGAAGAGCTTGCGAAAATCGCCCCAAACATCACGATTAAAGTTCCGATGACACCAGAGGGGTTAAAAGCGGTTAAAGTGTTTAGTGAGAAAGGGATTAAAACGAATGTTACGTTGATTTTCACAGCCAACCAAGCACTTTTAGCAGCTCGTGCCGGAGCAACGTATGTTTCCCCGTTTCTTGGTCGTTTAGACGATATCGGTCATAACGGTCTTGAACTCATTTCCACGATCGCTACTATTTTTGATGTTCACGGAATCGATACAGAGATTATCGCTGCCTCCATCCGTCATCCGCTCCATGTGACGGAAGCGGCTTTAAGAGGTGCGCATATTGCGACTGTTCCGTACAAAGTATTAATGCAATTATTCCAACATCCGTTAACGGATCAAGGCATTGAGAAGTTTCTGGCAGACTGGAACAAACGATAAAAAAGCGGATTTTTGTCTAAAATGTAAAGTAAAGTGAATCGGTGAGTAGCGAACTGTTTCCTTGTACACTTGCACAAATAGCAGTCATCTTCGCTAGAAGGGAGACCATAATGGAAAAACTAAAAATTATCGGTGGCGATCCTTTACAAGGAACGGTGAAAATCAGCGGAGCAAAAAATAGCGCCGTAGCTTTAATCCCTGCCACGATTCTTGCCCAATCACCGGTCACCATCGAAGGATTGCCAGATATCTCGGATGTTCGGATTTTAGGACAGTTGATTGAAGAAATTGGCGGAACATTTCATTTTGATGGAAAACAGGCAACCATTGATCCGACAAATATGGTATCCATGCCTCTCCCGAACGGAAAGGTGAAAAAATTACG
Source organism: Thermaerobacillus caldiproteolyticus (assembly GCF_013761245.1). GTDB lineage: Bacteria > Bacillota > Bacilli > Bacillales > Anoxybacillaceae > Thermaerobacillus > Thermaerobacillus caldiproteolyticus. The sequence goes on from NZ_JACDUT010000003.1 coordinate 141,112, forward strand.
TGCTTCGTACTACTTAATGGGAGCCATGTTAGGTCGTTTCAAAAAGGCCGTCATCGGCTTGCCTGGCGGATGTCATTTGGGGCCTCGACCGATCGACCAGCATATTAAAGGTTTTGAAGCATTAGGAGCCAAAGTGACAAACGAGCAGGGAGCAATTTATTTGCGCGCCGACGAATTGCGCGGTGCTCGCATTTACTTAGACGTTGTGAGCGTCGGGGCAACGATTAACATTATGTTAGCTGCCGTTTGTGCAAAAGGGCGCACCATTATTGAAAATGCGGCAAAAGAGCCGGAAATTATTGATGTTGCCACCTTGCTGTCCAATATGGGAGCAAAAATTAAAGGTGCGGGGACGGATGTCATCCGCATTGATGGAGTAGAAACATTGTCTGGCTGCCGTCACTCCATTATTCCCGACCGTATCGAAGCCGGTACGTTTATGATTGCAGGTGCAGCGATGGGGAAAGAAGTGATTATTGATAATGTCATTCCACAACATGTCGAATCGCTCACAGCAAAACTGCGAGAAATGGGCGTGCATGTGGAAACAAGCGATGATCAAATTTTAGTCATGGGTCATTCTCATTTGAAAGCGGTAGATGTGAAAACGCTCGTGTATCCCGGTTTTCCAACCGACTTGCAACAACCGTTTACGGCTTTGTTAACGAAAGCAGAAGGGACGAGCATGGTGACCGATACAATTTATAGCGCTCGCTTTAAGCATATTGATGAGCTGCGAAGAATGAACGCCAATATTAAAGTAGAAGGGCGTTCTGCGATTGTGACAGGTCCTGTGCAATTGCAAGGAGCAAAAGTGAAAGCAAGCGATTTGCGGGCTGGGGCTGCTCTTGTCATTGCCGGGTTGATGGCAGAAGGTCTTACAGAGATTACAGGATTAGAACATATTGATCGAGGTTATAGCCATCTTGTCGAAAAGTTAACAGGATTAGGCGCAACCATTTGGCGGGAAAAAATGACGGATGAGGAGATTGAGCAAGTACAAAATTCATAGGCAACGAAGGGGAGAGGGAGAAATTACGATGGAAAGAAGCTTATCAATGGAGCTTGTTCGTGTGACAGAAGCGGCCGCCCTTGCCGCGGCCCGTTGGATGGGACGCGGCAAAAAGAACGAGGCGGACGAAGCCGCCACATCGGCGATGCGCGATGTATTCGATACGATTCCAATGAAAGGAACAGTTGTCATTGGCGAAGGCGAAATGGATGAAGCGCCAATGTTATATATTGGTGAAAAACTCGGTAACGGTTATGGGCCGCGCGTGGATGTAGCCGTTGATCCGCTGGAAGGCACCAATATTGTCGCTTCCGGCGGATGGAACGCCTTAGCGGTTGTTGCTGTAGCGGATCATGGCAATCTGCTTCATGCTCCCGATATGTACATGGATAAAATAGCCGTTGGCCCAGAAGCGGTGGGCATGATTGATATTAACGCCCCGATTATTGACAACTTGAAAGCGGTTGCCAAAGCGAAAAATAAAGATATTGAAGACGTTGTGGCGATCGTGTTAAACCGTCCGCGTCATGAGCGGATTATTGCGGAATTACGTGAAGCCGGCGCGCGCATTAAGCTCATCAATGACGGTGATGTCGCCGCAGCCATTAATACGGCGTTTGACCATACAGGCGTGGATATTTTATTCGGTTCTGGTGGGGCGCCAGAAGGAGTTTTAGCAGCCGTTGCCCTTAAATGTCTAGGCGGTGAAATTCAAGGGAAGCTGCTTCCGCAAAACGATGCAGAGCTTGAACGATGCAAAAAAATGGGGATTGATGTCAATAAAATACTACGTATGGAAGACTTGGTAAAAGGGGATGATGCGATTTTTGCTGCGACGGGAGTAACAGATGGGGAATTATTACGCGGAGTCCAGTTTAAAGGCTCTTACGGAGAAACCCATTCCGTCGTCATGCGAGCAAAATCTGGAACGGTCCGCTTTATTGATGGACGCCATAGCTTAAAGAAAAAGCCAAATTTAGTTATTAAATAAAGGACTCATTAGCGAGGCGCGAGATCTCGGAACATCGCTCTCGCTCATTTTTTTACATGAATGAAAAAAATATTGATTAAAAAATAGAAAAAAGGGTAAAATAGTCATGCTGCGTGTGCATAAAAATAAGCTCTGCTATTCTGCTTCTTTTTTTAAACCTTCATCATCTTCTTTTCATCCCATCCATATTCATTTCATTACTCAATTCGAAGCGTACATGGGAGAGGAAATGAAAAATTGTAAAAGCGTGGTGTTGAAATGGACTTAACAATTTCAGTATTAGAAAATATGAAACTGAAAGAGCTGTATGAACTAGCTCGCCAATATAAAATTTCTTATTACAGTAAACTAACAAAAAAAGAGCTTATTTTTGCAATTTTAAAAGCGCGAGCAGAACAAGATGGATTATTTTTCATGGAAGGCGTTCTCGAAATCATTCAATCGGAAGGATTTGGATTTTTACGCCCAATCAACTATTCACCAAGTTCTGAAGACATTTATATTTCTGCGTCACAGATTCGTCGTTTTGATTTACGGAATGGCGATAAAGTGTCCGGAAAAGTACGCCCTCCAAAAGAAAATGAACGTTATTTTGGATTGCTTCATGTCGAAGCTGTTAATGGAGAAGATCCAGAAATTGCAAAAGAGCGCGTTCATTTCCCAGCACTTACGCCGCTGTACCCAAATCGTCAAATGAAATTAGAAACAACGCCTGACAAGCTATCGACAAGAATTATCGATTTAATTGCTCCTGTCGGCTTCGGTCAGCGCGGGTTAATTGTTGCACCACCAAAAGCAGGGAAAACGATGTTATTAAAAGAAATTGCTAATAGTATTACAACCAACCATCCTGAAGTGGAATTGATTGTTCTTCTTATTGACGAGCGTCCTGAGGAAGTGACCGACATCGAACGTTCCGTTGCCGGTGATGTGGTGAGCTCCACGTTCGATGAAGTTCCAGAAAATCATATTAAAGTGGCAGAGCTTGTATTAGAGAGAGCGATGCGCCTTGTTGAACATAAGCGCGATGTTGTTATTTTAATGGACAGCATTACCCGTCTTGCGCGCGCTTATAACTTAGTCATTCCGCCAAGTGGTCGCACGCTTTCCGGGGGGATTGACCCAGCTGCATTCCATCGTCCGAAGCGATTTTTCGGAGCTGCGCGCAACATCGAAGAAGGTGGCAGCTTAACCATTTTGGCAACGGCACTTGTCGATACAGGATCGCGCATGGATGATGTCATTTATGAGGAATTTAAAGGAACGGGCAACATGGAGCTGCATCTTGACCGTTCATTAGCGGAACGCCGCATTTTCCCTGCGATCGACATCCGTCGTTCTGGTACGCGTAAAGAGGAATTACTTATTCCGAAAGAACATCTTGAAAAGCTATGGGCGATTCGAAAAACGATGTCCGATACGCCTGATTTTGTTGAACGCTTTTTAAATAAACTTCGTCAAACGAAAACGAACGCAGAATTTTTTGAGCTGCTTGATGAAGAATGGAAAGAAGTGAATTCACTAGGGGCAAAACGACTTTCGTAAAAAGGGGAAAAACGGAAAGAATAAGCAGTTGCAAAACACCTCAGCCCTTGGTATAATTTTGTCATGTGTGTTTTGACAAACGGTGAGAAATGACTCACAACTCATATATAAACTCTGTTTCGAAATGATTCAGGGCGGAAGGAGATGAAAGATAATGAAAGCAGGAATTCATCCAGAGTACAAAAAAGTCATCGTAAAATGCGCTTGCGGAAACGAATTCGAAAGCGGTTCTGTGAAAGATGAAGTGCGCGTAGAGATTTGCTCTGAATGCCATCCATTCTATACAGGACGTCAAAAATTCGCTTCTGCTGCAGGACGTATCGATAAATTCAACAAAAAATACGGCCTTAAATAAGAAAAGCGGAGCCGATGCGATTCATTCGCGCGTACGCTTACAATTACGTCCGTTGATAAACACGAAAAACAGGCAGGCGTCTGATCACTTGCCTGTTTTTTTCATGAACATGAATGAAACAATAATGACAAAGGTACATACATGGGATAGAAGAGAACGAAGGGAGAGGCCGTTTTATGTATGTAATGAAACAATCAGGCTGGCTCGAAGTCATTTGTGGCAGCATGTTTTCAGGAAAATCGGAAGAGTTAATTCGTCGTGTTCGTCGCGCTACGTTTGCTAAGCAAGAGGTAAAGGTCTTTAAGCCAGAGATCGATAACCGCTATAGCGAAGAAGCCGTTGTATCGCATAATGGTACATCGATTATCGCCATCCCTGTTGCGTCAGCTAGTGAAATTTTCGAACACATTTCTGAAAAAACCGATGTCATCGCCATTGACGAAGTCCAGTTCTTTACAGAGGAGATTGTTGAAGTGGTCCAAACGTTAGCGGATCGAGGATATCGTGTCATTGTAGCTGGGTTGGATCAAGATTTTCGCGGTGAACCGTTTGGGCCTGTACCGACATTAATGGCGCTTGCAGAATCGGTTACGAAGCTGCAAGCAGTTTGTACAGTATGTGGTTCTCCAGCAAGCCGCACACAGCGATTAATTAACGGCTCTCCCGCTTCTTACCATGATCCTGTGATTTTAGTGGGAGCGAGCGAATCGTATGAACCGCGTTGCCGTCACCATCACGAAGTGCCTGATAAACCGACCGGGCGTATACATCGCAATGTGAATAATCATCTGACACGATAAGCGGCGAATCCTTCCATCTATATTTTTTAAATTACTGGAAAAGCTAACAGCAGGGAGGCGACAAGTAATGAAAAGCTTACTGCTGTTACTTTTAGGAATTTTACTTTCAGCCTGTACGATGAACCCAAATGACTCACAATATCACCAGCAAAGCGAAGATAAAAATGGAACAAGACTCATTACACATGATCGAGCGCAAAAAGATTACGATCGTTACTTATATAACAATTTTGATGATCCGGAGAAAACGAATCAAAACCCAAATTTTATCAGCTTAACGGAAGGCAGCGAAAATAATCAAGCGGATGTTCGTAAAGCGGTTCAGGTAATTGAAAAATATACAAATTATGAGCCCAGTTCTGTTTGGATAAATGGCAATGATATGTGGGTGAGTGTTCAAGCTCCTGACTCTGTTTCAACACGACAAAGAGAAAAAGATCGAACCCGACTATATGAACTGCTCACAAAAGCGATCCCTACTTATGATATTCATGTCAATATAAAGTAATACGTGCGCCCTTTTTATAGGGTGCTTTTTATTTATGAGTAAAATGTTTTTAAACAAAAAATAGCTGTCAAATCCATACGGAAGGAAAGAACCATGTTTACAGAAAGGGCCTAGAAGCCATTTTATTCAGTTATTATACGAATTGCTTTGTTTTTGTCTTTGTCTGTTTGTGTAAAAAGGAATTTTCAATTTGTCTATGGAATAAAGATATCAACGTGAATATATTTTGGACATTATAACGATCTATCTTTGTTTTTACATTTAACATATCTTTTGATTCTTGATTTTTCTACAGACTTGAAGCAGTGAAGCGCTTGAAATGTTACGATACGACTTCTGTTGGAGGGAAACATGAATATCCATAAATTTGTTATGCCGGAGATCATTTTTGGCAATGGAGCTATTCACCAAGTTGGGGAAAGCTGTCTTAGACTTGGGGCTACAAATGTATTCATTGTAAGTGATCCTGGTGTCATTGAAGCTGGATGGCTAGATGTCGTCATTAAAAGCTGCAAACAAGTTGGTTTAAAATATACGACATTTTATGATGTAACCATTAACCCAAAAGATAGAGAAGTGGAAAAGGGATGTGAGATGTATATCCAAAATGAATGTGATTCGATTATTGGAATTGGCGGGGGAAGCCCTATCGATGTGGCAAAAGCGATTGCTATTCTTGTAACGAATGGCGGGAGAATTCATGACTATGAGGGAATTGATAAAATTAAAAATCCCCTTCCCCCGCAAGTAATGATTCCAACAACAGCCGGGTCGGGTTCAGAAGTGTCGCAATTTTCAGTAATTGTAGATACGGTAGGACAAAAAAAGATGACCATTATTTCAAAATCGCTTATTCCTGATATTGCGATTGTAGATCCGGAAACATTGTCAACAAAAAGTGCGCATTTAACTGCCTCAACAGGATTAGATGTTTTAACGCATGGAATTGAAGCGTATGTAAGTTTGGCTGCGACTCCGTTAACCGATGTTCAAGCAAAAAATGCCATTTCTTTGGTAGCGGAACATTTACGTCCTTCTGTAGCGTCAAAAATAAATAAGGAAGCTAAGACAAATATGGCGATGGCAAGTTTGCAAGCCGGCCTTGCTTTTTCCAATGCCATTTTGGGAGCTGTACATGCCATGTCACATGCAGTAGGGGGGAAGTATCCAATCCTTCACGGCGACGTGAATTCCATATTGCTTCCATATGTAATGGAATATAATCTTCTGGCAAGTCCCAAAAAATTTGCCGATATTGCTCTTTTCCTTGGTATTGATATTCGTGGCATGTCTTACATAGAGGCAGGAAAAAAAGCAATTGAATACGTAAAGAATTTAACAATGGATATTGGAGCTCCACAGCGATTGTCCGATATTGGTTTGGAGAAAGAGGAAATACGAAAGATGAGCCTGATTGCCTTACACGATGCCTGCATGATTACAAATCCTCGGGACATAACGGTTGAAGATATTGAAGAAATATTCAGAAAGGCATGGTAATGATGGGGATTAAAGAACGGCAAAAAATGATTAATCTTCTAACGGGAGTTCAATCTTCTAAAAAAAGTTATTATACAGAATTAAAAAAGATGGTTGTTGAACTAAAAAAGAAAAATATGCAGTTGGAAATTATAAATGATGTAACCAAAAGTTTTAACATCGATATGTCAATGGACGACATGTTAAAAAATATTTTTGATAAATTAAAAGAAATTTTCCCGCTAGAAAGGATCAGCTTATCTTTATATGAAAATGAAAAATTGATTTTAACCAATGTTTATCCGGCTCATTCGTTATATTTTCCAATCGGCTTTGTTCTGTCCAAAGAACGTTCTCTTTATTGGAAGGTAGTTCAATCACTCGAAAAGGTTTTCTATCAGGTACAGGCAAAAAAAGATTCTTATATTGAAAATAAAGTGTATGAAGTATTGGGAATTCAAAGCGTGTTGTTAATCCCTCTCATTAGCAAGGGAAAAGCCATCGGGGTGTTAAGTATAGGCAGCAAAGAGGTCATTCAATATGATGAGGCCGATCTTTCCTTTTTCCAGCAACTTTGCGATCAATTGGCTGTTTGTATTGAAAATGCTAGGCTTTACAATGAGGTGCTCACAAGTAAAAAAGAGTGGGAGGAGACTTTTCGGGCCGTTTCCGAAATGATATTGGTTGTTGATCTGCAAGGAAATATTTTACGCTATAATGATGCGGCGAAAGAATTCTTTCAATTCGATTTGCAGAAAAATGCTAGGGAAAACGTTCATCAACTGTTATCAATGGACATCAATGAAAGTCCCATAATAGAAAATCTTCAAACCAAAAAACCTGTTCATCGGCAGATTCACATCCAACAAAGGGTGTGTGAACTTCATTCATATCCTGTGTTTAATGAGAGTCAAAACATGTATGCTGCAATTATTTATATCAATGACATCACAGAGAAATGCAGGATTGAAGCTCAATTATTGCAATCCGGGAAACTGGCTGCAATTGGCGAGATGGCAGCGGGAATTGCCCATGAATTGAATAATCCGTTAACTGCTATTCTCGGAAATGCTCAACTATTGTTAAGATCTGTTCCAAAAGATGACCGCTCGTATAAGCTTCTGTCAGATATCCATTCGTGCGGGAAGCGATGCAAAACCATCATTCAAAATTTATTGACCTTCTCACGGCAAGATGAATATATGTTTGAGGATTGTTCTGTAAATGAGGCTGTTGAACAAGTGTTGGGATTAATAGGAGACCAAATCAAAAAACAGAACATTATGATTCAAAAAAAATTAGATGATTCAATTGAATTCATTGAAGGGAATGTTCAACAAATTGGACAAATCATTTTAAATCTTTTAATCAATGCAAAAGATGCACTCGAAGATACTAATATTCCAAACAAAGTTATAACGATTGAAACAAGATCAATCCTAGAAAATGAAAAACATTGGGTTCTTCTTTCTGTCAAAGATAACGGAAAAGGGATAAGCACCCAACATTTACAAGAAATTTTCAACCCGTTTTTTACAACAAAGAGGCCAGGAAAGGGGACTGGACTTGGATTATCGGTAAGTTTGGGAATAGCGGAAGCTCACGGTGGGACGATTGAAGTGATGAGCGAACTTGGAAAGGGAAGCCAGTTTATATTAAAACTTCCGGCAAAGCAATAACTGTAAATGGGGATGGGGGAAATCATGGAAAATATTTTAGTGATTGATGATGAACGGGAAGTAGGCAATTTTTTTCTGCATTTATTAGAAGGGAAGGGTTATCACGTAAAACTCGGATTTAATGGAAAAGATTTTGCCAAATTAATCAAAGAACACTCATTCGATCTGGCATTGATTGATGTAAAATTACCAGATACAAATGGTTTAGATCTATTAAAACAACTAAAAACAGCCTTGCCATCTTGTAAAGCGATTATTATGACTGGCTATAGCACGGTGAAAACAGCAGTGGAGGCCATTAAATATGGCGCAAGCGATTATATCGAAAAACCATTTGACGATATTGATGAATTAGAAAGATTAATAGAAGGGTTATTAGACAACAGTTCAACATCATCCCAAAATGATATGTATAAGCTGGCTGAAACACTTGGTTTTATTGTGGGAAAAAACAAAGAGATGAATGATTTAATTAAACTAGCCTACAAAATTGCGAAAAAAAATGTCAATGTGCTAATTGAAGGGGAGACAGGGACAGGAAAAGAAGTGTTGGCGCATTTTATCCATCATGCGAGCATGCGTTACGATCAGCCTTTTATCGGAATCAATTGCGGTGCAGTGTCTGAAACCCTTTTGGAAAGCGAGCTGTTTGGCCATGAGAAAGGTGCGTTTACAGGGGCTGTGAAAGAAAAAAAAGGAATTTTTGAAATAGCCAACAGAGGGACACTGTTTTTGGATGAAATTGGCGAAGCCTCTCTTGCTATTCAAGTAAAATTGCTGAGGGTGTTGGAAACAGGGGAGTATATTCGGGTAGGAGGCGAGACGATCCGGAGAACAAATACACGGATCATTGCTGCTTCTCATGTCAACCTTGCCCAAGCGGTAGCTGAAAAAACATTCAGGGAAGACCTATTGTATCGGTTAGACGTGGTGAAATTAACGATTCCTCCTCTCAGAGAACGAATAGAGGATCTGCCGCTTTTTATAGAATACTTCTTGAAAAAATTGAATTCGCATCTATCTTTTTCGGATGACACTATTTTACAAATGAAACAATATCATTGGCCGGGAAATGTGCGGGAGCTTTTTAATGTGGTGAAGCGGGCAGTGACATTGGCAGAAGGGGAAACGACAATCATCACTCCTGATTTCTTGCCTGAAAAATTGAAAACGGAAAGAACCTTGCCGTCACAGAAATTATTTTCCATTGGTAAAAATACTAGAGATGACATAGATTTAGAACGTTATCTGAACGAATGGACAAGCTATATTCTTTCATTATGGAAAGAGAACAAGAAAGTCGACCTCGAACGTGTGCTGTCATTAGTCAAAGATTTAGAGAAACAAATAGGAAGATCTTTTGTAATGAAAACTTTAAAGGAAACAGTAGGGAATAGGAAAGAAGCGTCTGAACGGTTAAATATCACTGTCCGTAAACTTAGATATTTATTAAAAGAAAAAGGGGCTGACCCAAAAGTATAAATCACTTTTGGGATTCAGTCCCTTCTTGTTGGTTAGTTTCAATTTTATCAAATATTTGAGGTGGCAATCCTTCATTTGTGGAAATATAGTATATTTTTCGCTTTTAATAACAGGAGCAGATGATGAAAGCGCTCTCTATTTATTGCAAAGTGAAATGAATGATTTTGTTTATTTCATTGTCAATACAATCCGTCCATTGATTTGCCCCTTTTCCATTTTTTCGAATACTTCATTAATAGAATCTAATGGAGCCGTTTCCACAATTGGACGGACTTTCCCCCTTGCAGCGAAGTCTAAAGCTTCTTGCATATCTTTTCTCGTACCTACGATGGAACCTTTTACAGTCACTCCGTTTAAGACTGTGTTAAAAATCGGAATCGGTAAATCAGCATTTGGTAAACCGACAACAACTAAGGTTCCGCCACGTTTTACTGATTGATAAGCTTGTTCAAATGCCTTTCTTGTTACCGCGACGCTAATCGCTGCTTGTACGCCGCCTACTTTTTCCTGGATTGTTTCTACCGGATCTTCTTTCAACCCATTAATCGTAATGTCAGCGCCTAATTTTCTGGCAAGCTCCATTTTTTCATCACTTATATCAACAGCAACCACATTCAACCCCATTGCTTTGGCGTATTGAAGCGCTATGTGTCCTAAACCGCCAATCCCGTAAATAGCTACCCATTCGCCAGGTTTTGCATTCGAAACTTTTAATGCTTTGTATGTTGTCACCCCTGCACAAAGAATAGGTGCGACTTCAACAGGATCTAAATTTTCTGGAATTCTAGCAACATAGTCAGCTGGTGCTTTACAATATTCAGCATATCCGCCGTCTACGGAATACCCCCCATTTAATTGATGTGGACAAAGTGTTTCTTGTCCGCTTAAGCAATATTCACATTCACCACAAGCAGAATATAGCCAAGGGATGCCAACACGATCTCCTACTTTTATCGATTTGACTCCTTCGGCCACTTCCACAACAATTCCTACCCCTTCATGTCCAGGAATCAACGGAAGTTTCGGCTTTACGGGCCAATCCCCATGCGCGGCATGCAAGTCGGTATGGCAGACGCCACAAGCTTCAATTTTTACAAGCACCTCTCCATACTCTAGTTTTGGTTTCTCTACTTCTTTAATCTCAAGTTTTTGTTTAAAGTCATTGACAACAGCTGCTTTCATTCTCCCAATCCCCTTTCAAATTCGTTTCATTGGTTTCACAAAACAATAATGCAAAAAGTGTGCCAAACCTAAAATAAAATAAAATACGTATCTATTTCATTTTTTGTGCCAAAATTTTGTTAAATTTGTACAAATAATCGGCATTTTCCTCATAAAATTGGCACGTCTTATGTGAAAGGTTTAACTTCCCTAAATGATCTTATAACAGTAGTTGTGCAATTTTTTCTTGGCATTAAAATGGTGCGGAAATCTTTCTCCTCTTGCTCTTGAATCGAAACAATATATTCTACTGCTAAATACATTTCTCCTAATAGGGAGGATTATTTTTCTGATACTTTGCCGTTTGGCAAAACTATAGTATAATTATAAATTAGACTGTGTATGGACAAAGGCAGAGGTGAATAACGTGTTTGAACGTCTTCAAGCAGTAGAAGAACGTTATGAAAAACTAAATCAATTACTCATGGACCCAGAAGTCATTAACGACCCGAAAAAATTGCGCGACTACTCAAAAGAGCAGTCCGATTTAGAAGAAACAGTGCAAACCTATCGAGAATACAAATCGGTTCACCAGCAGCTAGCTGATGCAAAAGCGATGCTGGAAGAAAAACTTGACCCTGAAATGCGGGAAATGGTGAAGGAAGAAATTGGCGAGCTTGAAAGCCGAGAAGAGGAGCTTGTCAATAAATTAAAAGTTCTTCTTCTTCCGAAAGACCCGAATGATGATAAAAACGTTATTATGGAAATTCGCGGAGCGGCTGGCGGCGAGGAAGCTGCTTTATTTGCGGGCGATTTATATCGAATGTATACGCGTTACGCGGAGTCACAAGGATGGAAGACAGAAGTGATTGAAGCAAGCCCGACCGGCTTAGGTGGCTACAAAGAAATTATTTTTATGATTAACGGTAAAGGTGCGTACTCAAAGTTAAAATTCGAAAATGGAGCGCACCGCGTTCAACGTGTTCCGGAAACAGAATCTGGCGGGCGCATTCATACATCGACAGCGACCGTCGCTTGCTTGCCGGAAATGGAAGAAATCGAAGTCGAAATTAACGAAAAAGATATTCGTGTTGATACGTTCGCTTCAAGCGGACCGGGCGGGCAAAGCGTAAACACGACGATGTCAGCCGTACGGTTAACGCACATTCCAACGGGCATTGTCGTTTCTTGCCAAGACGAAAAATCACAAATTAAAAATAAAGAAAAGGCGATGAAAGTCTTGCGCGCTCGTATTTACGATAAATACCAACAAGAAGCGCGCGCTGAATATGATCAGACGCGCAAGCAAGCGGTCGGAACAGGTGACCGTTCGGAGCGCATTCGCACGTACAATTTTCCACAAAACCGCGTGACCGATCATCGCATTGGATTAACGATTCAAAAGCTCGACCAAGTATTAGAAGGCAAGCTTGATGAAATCATCGATGCGCTCATTTTAGACGATCAATCAAAAAAATTGGAGCAAGCAAACAATGAATCATAATCGAATTTACGAAGTCCTAAATTGGGCTTCTTCTTTTTTAAAAGAACATGGGAAGGAAGAACGTGTCGCTGAATTGTTATTGCGACATCATTTGCAAGTAACGCGGGCGCAATTGTTTGCACGGCTGCGGGACGAAATCGATGATCGTGTCAAACAAGCGTTCATCGATGATCTCAAAAGACATGTATATGAACATGTGCCTGTGCAATATGTAATCGGTTTTGAAGAGTTTTACGGCCGCTCCTTTCTCGTAAATCAAGAGGTCCTCATTCCACGACCAGAAACGGAGGAATTAGTCGAAGGAGTTTTAACAAGAATTCAAAGGTTGTTTCCTGAGAGAGAGACGATCGATCTCGTGGATGTTGGAACGGGAAGCGGCGCGATTGCGATTACGCTAGCTCTTGAAAATCCAGCATTGCGCGTCAGTACAATCGATATTTCGCTCGAATCGTTACAAGTAGCTAAAGAGAATGCCCGTCGCTTCAGTGCAGAAGTCGAGTTTATCTGCGGAGATTTATTACAACCTTTTATTCAGGCAGGACGTAAAGTGGATGTCGTCGTTTCCAATCCACCGTATATTCCCGAAAGTGACATTGCCTTTCTTTCCCCAGTTGTGAAAAACCATGAACCGCTTCGGGCACTTGTGGGTGGCAAAGACGGCCTTCATTTTTACCGTCGCTTTATGGAGGAACTGCCGGTTGTATTAAAGGCCCGTGCTTTAGTTGCATTTGAAGTCGGCGCTGGGCAAGGTGAAGCGGTGGCTCAATTGTTACGAGAAACGTTTCATACAGCGATCGTTGAAGTCGTTTTTGATATGAATGGAAAAGATCGGATGGTATATGCTGAAATAAAACAATAACTTCCAGAACTAATCTGGAAGTTTTTTTAGATTCATAGAGTTTAAAATTTGCTTGTGTTGTCCACAATAAGGTAGTGAAAGGACGGTGCAAGCAAATGAAAAAACGAAATATTGTCATTGTTTTATATATACTATTGCTTATTATCGGGGTACTTGTGAATGTTTACGGGCAGCAGACGGAAGCTGGAGCAAATGCGTCGGTTGCTATTCCCGACCAAGCGATTCGCTTGCGGATTTTAGCGAATAGTGATTCAGCAGAAGATCAAGCGCTAAAACGCAAAGTCCGCGACGCAGTCAATGCAGAAATTAACCAATGGGTCGCTGATTTAACATCGTTTGACGAAGCAAAGCGGGTGATTCAATCCCATTTACCTGATATTGAGAACATTGTCGCTAACGTTTTACGGGAAGAAAAAAGTAATCAAGCATATCGTGTTCAATTTGGAAAAGTGAATTTTCCAACAAAAATTTATGGAAACTATGTGTATCCAGCCGGACAGTATGAAGCGATTTTAATTACGCTCGGCGCAGGGAAAGGGGCCAACTGGTGGTGTGTATTATTTCCACCGCTATGTTTTCTGGACTTTTCCAATAGTGAAGCGGTTCGTGAGGACAAACAGAAGCAGGAAGTGAAACAAGCAAGTGTAACTACTTCCCCACCTTCTCCTTTCGTTGAGGAAGACAAAGAGGAAAAGGTAGAGGTCAAGTTTTTCTTTAAGGAAATACTAGAAAAATTGATACCGTCATAATCTGTGGATAAAGAAACAAATTCATTGACAAAACAACAATGTATCCACAAAGTTATCCACTAAAATAATTATTTTATTCACATTTTGTGGATAACGCTTGTGTTTATTTTCCTTCTTTCTTATACTTTGTATATAACCTTCTACTAAATCATTGATAAATTCATATATTTCGTGATTGTGGTTTCGAAATAGTCGAGGTGAATTCATTGGAAACAAAAATTTGGGTTGTGGACAAAGTTGTGGACAAGATGAATGATTATCCCCAAATTTCACAAGCAGCCAAATTATTGCAAGCGAATGAAGTGGTAGCTTTCCCCACCGAAACGGTGTATGGATTAGGGGCGAATGCGAAGGAGACGGAAGCGGTGAAAAAAATCTTTTTTGCGAAGGGGCGTCCGAGTGATAACCCGCTCATTGTTCATATCGCTCATCGCGATCAGCTTGAAGAAATCGCTTCTGACATTCCTGATGTCGCCTATACATTAATGGAGCATTTCTGGCCGGGACCGTTAACGTTAATTGTAAAAAAGAAAGGAGATGCCATTTCCGATAAGGTGACAGCAGGGTTGCCAACGATTGCGGTGCGCATGCCCGCTCATCCAGTAGCCCTTGCCTTAATCGAAAAAAGCGGGTTGCCGCTTGCTGCACCGAGTGCCAACGTATCAGGACGTCCAAGCCCGACAAGTGCAGCTCATGTACTTGATGATTTGAAAGGGAGAATTGCCGGCATTGTCGATGCGGGAGAAACGGGGATTGGTGTCGAGTCAACCGTGTTAGACTGTACGACAAAAGTGCCAACGATTTTACGCCCTGGAGGCGTAACAAAAGAAGAGCTTGAACGGGTGATTGGCTGTGTGGAAGTGGATCATGCGTTAACGGATGAAAGACAAACGCCAAAATCGCCGGGGATGAAGTATACGCACTACGCGCCAAAATCTCCGCTCATCCTTGTCGAAGGGCAGCCATTTTTCTTACAAAAGCTCGTCGATGAACAACGCGCAAACGGGAAAACGGTAGGGGTGCTGACGACCGAAGAGCGTCAATATATGTATGAAGCGGATGTCGTGCTCGCGTGCGGGTCACGAAGCGACTTACATACGGTGGCCAGCCATCTCTACGACACATTGCGACAGTTTGATGAAACCGATGTTGATATCATTTATAGTGAGGTATTTCCAACTAATGGAATAGGAGCAGCGGTGATGAACCGTCTGAAAAAAGCAGCGGGTCATCAAGTGATTCACGAAAAATAAACCTTCTAAACCTTTTCGGACATACATATGTTAGCAATAAGGCGAGTCCGGGGAGGGAACGGAATGGATATGTTCATCGGCGAACTGATTACGTTATGTATGATGGCATTTGCATTAGGCATGGATGCCTTTTCTATCGGGTTAGGAATGGGCTTTTTTCGGTTGCGTTTAAAACAAATTTTTTACATAGGTGCAACGATTGGATTATTTCATATTATGATGCCGCTGTTAGGAATTGTTGTCGGCCGCTTTTTATCACAACAATTTGGCAGCATTGCTTCTTATATTGGCGGCGCTTTGTTGCTTTTGTTAGGAGTACAAATGATTGTCACCTCTTTTAAAGATGAAAATGAACCGCTTGTTTCTCCGATTGGAATTGGACTCATTTTTTTTGCTTTGAGCGTCAGTTTAGATAGCTTTTCTGTCGGACTTAGTCTTGGCATTTATGGGACGCGAACATTGCTAACGATTTTATTGTTCGGTTTTTTCAGCACAGTGTTGACGTGGGGAGGATTAATGCTGGGTCGCCATTTTCAGCAATGGCTGGGAGTATATAGTGAGGTGTTAGGCGGCAGTATATTATTGGCTTTTGGTTTAAAATTATTATTTCCGTTCTAAGAGACAGCCGTACGGCTGTCTCTTTTTGTACTATATTTCCAGCGGTAATTCGATTATAATGGTACTATATACATTATTATAATGGTACTATATACATCCTCAACGATTACAAGGGGGGGCTTTATGTCTATCCGTGTATTATTTGTGTGTACAGGGAATACATGCCGAAGCCCTATGGCGGAAGCGTTGTTAAAGAGCAAGCAGCTGCCGCACATCGATGTGAAGTCGGCGGGAATATTTGCGATGGAAGGAAGCGATGCGTCAAGTCATGCAAAAACGGTATTAGAAGAAAAAGGAGTTCAGATGGCACACCGTTCCTCGTTTTTAAAACAAGAAGATATCAACTGGGCAACGTACATTTTCACGATGACCGTTGGGCATAAACATCATGTCATCGACAGGTTTCCAGAAGCTAAAGAGAAAACGTTTACCCTAAAAGAATTTGTTTCTGGACAAGAAGAGGATATTCTTGATCCATTCGGCGGTTCTGTCGAAACCTATCGTCAAACGAGAGACGAGCTAGAACAGCTCATTGACCAATTGATTCACAAGTTACAGCAAAACGAGTAGGGGGAAACGATATGATGAGGGAGAAAAAAGGATATCGGTTTAGCTTACGGTTAAAGCTAGTTGTGTTTACGACCATATTAGCAGTCATTACGTATTCAACAAGTGCATTTTTCATTTATTTTTTATATGATTTTGTTTCCGACTATGTTAGTGAACATGTGTTTACGATTATCACGTTGCTGTTGGGCATTTTTTGGTCAGGAGTTCTCGCTTACGTGGCAGCAGGCTTTATTATACGCCCATTACAGCGATTAGAGGAAGCCGCGATAAAGGCAGCGAACGGCCAAATTAACGAAGACGTTCCGCTTGCGAAATCAGATGATGAAATTCGCTCCCTTGGCTTGGCTTTTAATGAAATGTTAAGAAATTTGCGAACGATGGTTCGGAATATCGAAGAAAACTTTTCTCATACGAATGAAAAAGTCGTTGAAATTACAAACGCTTCAAGCATTGCTGTAGAGCGATCGGAAAATATCGCAAGAACCATTGAGGAAATTTCAAAAGGAGCAAACGATTCTGCCGTTTCGATGCAAACAACAGCGGAATCGGTCGACGATGTGTTGCGCATCGCTAATCAAGTGCAGCAAAAGGCTGAACAATCGGAGCAATTGGCGACGGAAATGGTTGACACCTTACATAGAAGCAAGGAAGTCATTCATTCGCTTGTGACCGGCATCCAACATCTAGCTCACAATAATCAGGCTTCCTTACACGCCGTTCACCGCTTAGAACGACATGCGAAAGAAGTAGAGAACATTATTTCTCTTGTCGGTGATATTGCCGGGCAAACAAATTTGTTAGCATTAAATGCTTCGATTGAAGCAGCGCGCGCTGGTGAGCATGGAAAAGGCTTTGCGGTAGTGGCGGAAGAAGTGCGGAAGTTAGCAGATGAAAGCGCAAGAGCCGTTCAAGGAATTTCCGATTTAATTAAAAACATTCAAAAAGAAGTGATTCATGTTGTCGCACAAATTAACGAACAAGTGAAATCGGCGAACGAAGAAGCCGCAAAAGGAACCAATACGAACAACGCGATCACTGAGATGACAAAATCCATTCACGAAGTCGCTGATGCTGTACATCAAATTGTCGATTTGGTGGAAGAACAGATGAAGCATATTGAAAAAACGTCTATTCAATCACAGGAAGTCGCAGCTATTGCGGAGGAAACATCGGCAGGAGCTCTTGAGGTAACGGCAGCGACGCAAGAACAAACAGCAGCTATTCATCATGTCAACGAACTCGCTGAACAACTAGCGGAACAAGCGAAAAAATTAAAAGGCACGATTGAATGTTTTTCTTTGAAGTAGTGATCGTCTGAATAAAGTGCATAATAAAAAAGATAAAGATAATGAAAAAGTCGCCTTCAATCGCTAAAATGAAAAGAAAGGCGACTTTTTTCGAAGGATCACGAAGGAGGAAAAAATCATGAAGGTAGCCATTGCATCTGACCATGGTGGGGTAAATATTCGCGAGGAAATAAAAAAATTAATGGATGAAATGGGAATTGAATATATTGATTTAGGCTGCGAATGCGGTGTGTCTGTTGATTATCCAGATTATGCGATTCCTGTTGCTGAAAAAGTGGCAAACGGAGAAGTCGACCGCGGCATTTTAATTTGCGGTACAGGTATTGGCATGTGCATCGCCGCCAATAAAGTGAAAGGTATTCGTTGTGCGCTGGTGCATGACGTGTATAGCGCCAAAGTCACGCGTGAGCATAACGATAGCAACGTGCTTGCCATGGGAGAGCGTGTCATCGGACCAGGTTTAGCACGAGAGATTGCTAAAGTATGGCTAACGACCGAATTCGAAGGCGGTCGTCATGCTAATCGTGTTAATAAAATTCAACAATATGAAAATGAACATCTATGAACGGGAGTGATGCCGATGGTGCTTTCTCCTTTACAACAATGGAAGCAGCAATGGCAAACGATTTTAGCGGAGTTTCAACAACAAGTCTCTCTTTCTTCAGAGCATATTCTCGTCATCGGCTGCAGCACAAGTGAAGTCATCGGCGAGAAAATTGGTACAGCCGGTACAACGGAAGTCGCAGAAATGTTATTTACAGAACTAAAGAGATGGCATGATGAAACGGGTGTCCAGCTTGCTTTTCAATGTTGCGAACATTTAAACCGCGCGCTTGTCGTCGAGAAAGAAACGGCTCTGACGAGAAATTTAGAAATCGTTTCGGTTATCCCCGTACGTTCAGCGGGAGGAGCGATGGCAGAGTACGCTTATAATCATATGAACGATCCGGTCGTTGTTGAATTTATTAAAGCTGATGCGGGCATTGATATTGGTGATACGTTTATCGGCATGCATTTAAAACATGTTGCCGTCCCTGTACGCACGTCATTGAAGCAAGTCGGACATGCCCATGTCACATTGGCAAAAACAAGACCGAAATTAATCGGCGGCGCAAGAGCTGTATATTCGAGGGAAAATCCGAATGATTCATGTAAATCATAATAATTTTGTTCATTTTTTCTTTGAACAATCCGATAAAAAGCTGGTAAAATAGAAAAGAATACTGTCATATTTCGAAAAAGGGGGAGCTAGTGATGAATTACTTGCCACAACAAGATCCGCAAGTGTTTCAAGCCATTCAAGATGAATTGAAACGGCAACAAAGTAAAATCGAGCTGATCGCTTCGGAAAACTTTGTTAGCCGTGCAGTGATGGAAGCACAAGGTTCCGTATTAACAAATAAGTACGCAGAAGGATATCCGGGCCGCCGCTATTACGGGGGCTGCGAATATGTTGATGTTGTAGAAGACTTAGCGCGTGAACGGGCGAAGCAATTGTTTGGTGCCGAGCATGCAAACGTACAGCCGCATTCCGGTGCACAAGCGAATATGGCCGTTTATTTTACTGTTCTTGAACACGGTGATACCGTGCTTGGTATGAATTTATCACATGGCGGGCATTTAACTCACGGCAGTCCCGTTAACTTTAGCGGCATTCAATATAACTTCGTTGAATATGGTGTAGACCCAGAAACTCATCTCATTAATTATGATGATGTCTTGGAAAAAGCGCGTGCACATAAGCCGAAGTTAATTGTTGCTGGTGCAAGTGCGTATCCAAGGGTTATTGATTTTCAACGTTTCCGCGAAATTGCCGATGAAGTGGGCGCTTATTTAATGGTGGACATGGCGCATATCGCAGGTCTTGTTGCGGCAGGTCTTCATCCGAACCCGGTTCCTTATGCACATTTTGTCACGACGACGACGCATAAAACGTTGCGTGGTCCGCGCGGCGGTATGATTCTTTGCAAAGAAGAATTTGCCAAACAAATTGATAAGGCGATTTTCCCAGGTATTCAAGGTGGCCCGTTAATGCATGTCATCGCTGCAAAAGCGGTTGCTCTAGGGGAAGCATTGCAAGACAGCTTTAAAACATATGCGCAAAATATTGTCAATAACGCAAAACGCCTAGCTGAAGCACTTGTCAAAGAAGGCTTTACTCTTGTATCTGGCGGAACGGACAACCACTTGTTATTAATCGACTTGCGTTCGTTTGGATTAACAGGAAAAGCCGCTGAAAAAGTGCTCGATGAAGTAGGCATTACGGTGAATAAAAATACGATTCCGTACGATCCAGAAAGCCCGTTTGTTACAAGCGGCATTCGCATCGGTACCGCAGCGGTTACAAGCCGAGGCTTCGGCCTTGAAGAAATGGACGAAATCGCGAGCATCATTGCATTTACACTAAAAAATCACGAAGACGAAGAAAAATTAGAAGAAGCAAGAAAACGCGTTGCTGCTTTAACGGAAAAATTCCCACTTTACATTTAAACGCAAGCACCTAGCATAGGCATAAGACCATGCTAGGTGCTTTTTATAGATACCGTTTAAAAGAAAACGATCTATCTTGGTTCGTTTCTTGAGCAGAACAATTGCTTAAAGCATCCCTTGAAAAGTGAGATTTGAAGCAACCCGGGGTCAAACCATCCCTCGGGGTGATAAAGGCCGTCTAGTGACCGAAGAACATTAAGAGCGCTTACGCTTTTCTTATTGAATCAGTCTAGCTTTTTCGGTAGAATTGAGGGAAGTGTAGACTGCAAAAAGAGGAGAGGATATTCAATGGGAAAAGTGTATGTGTTTGATCATCCACTCATCCAACATAAACTTACATATATCCGTGACAAGCACACAGGTACAAAAGAGTTTCGCGAACTGGTCGAAGAAGTGGCAACATTAATGGCGTTTGAAATTACGCGCGATCTTCCGCTTGAGGAAGTCGAAATTGAAACACCTGTTAGCAAGGCGAAATCGAAAGTGATCGCAGGGAAAAAGCTCGGTGTTATTCCGATTTTGCGTGCGGGTATCGGCATGGTAGACGGTATCTTAAAGCTGATTCCGGCTGCGAAAGTCGGGCATATCGGCTTATATCGTGACCCAGAAACGTTAAAGCCGGTAGAATATTATGTGAAACTACCAACGGATGTTGAAGAACGCGATTTTATTGTTGTTGATCCGATGTTAGCTACAGGCGGTTCCGCCGTGGAAGCTATCACTTCCTTGAAAAAACGAGGTGCGAAAAACATTAAATTCATGTGTTTAATTGCTGCTCCAGAAGGAGTAGAAGCCGTCAAACAAGCTCATCCTGATGTAGATATTTACATTGCGGCTTTAGACGAAAAACTAAACGACCACGGCTATATCGTTCCGGGACTTGGAGATGCCGGAGACCGTTTGTTTGGAACAAAATAGTGGGAATACTAAAAGACGGATCGCTTTACCGAGGTGATTCGTCTTTTTATTTTGAAAGGTAAAAAATACATAGTGAAAAAAGTAAACATATCATTATACACTAATAGAGTGAAAAAGAAATTAATAAATGTCACAAATTATTAATAATTTCGTCTAATTATTGACTTTTTCACTGAAAATACATTGACATTGACCGGTGCCTATTGTATGCTTACAGGGGATATAATGATAAGGTTTTCATAAAGTGGAAATAAAAAAATTTTTATACAGGGATGTATGTCTATGCGTCCTAAACAACGCCACCCTTTTCAAGCAATGGCGTTAATGTCTGCCATTGTTTCTCAGCTAGTCGGTTCGATTTTGGTAGGGATTTTCGGAGGAAGATGGGTTGATGAGAAACTTCATACCGAACCCGTTTTTCTCATTGTTGGTCTGCTGCTCGGACTAGCAACTGGGGTATACGCTATGATGCGTTTAATCCGTCAATACTTCCCAGAGGAGTAGCCACATGGAAAAATTCCAACAAATGTTCCTAAGACAGCAAAAATACATATTTTATTTATTGTCCCTTTATACATTAGGGTGGGGATTTACGGAATATAAAACGTTGTTTTTAAGTCTTATTCTTGGAACCGTTGTTAGCCTGTTCATGTTATGGAGTTTAGTCCGGAAAATCGAAAAATTCGGACGAGCGGTTGCTCATGGGAAGAAGGTTCGCTCAATTGGTACGTTCTCCCGTCTAGCAGCTGCTGCTCTTGCAGCCGCCATTGCCATCCAGTATCCGCAATATTTTTCCATTGTTCCTGTTGTGCTGGGATTAATGACATCCTATATTGTCATTATAATAGATTTCCTTCTGCAAAAATTTCAAAAAAATGGATATCATGTATGAAAGAGAGGTGAAGAACGGTTGCAACACAAGGCACCTATTTATGAGTTTTTAGGGCTTACTTTTAACTTATCCAATGTTTTAATGACGACGGTCACGAGTTTGATCGTATTCATCATTGCGATTGCCGCAACGCGATCTCTTCAGCTTCGTCCACGAGGAATGCAAAACTTCTTGGAATGGGTCTTTGATTTTGTGAAAGGGATCATTAATAGTACGATGGATTGGCAAACGGGTGGCCGCTTCTTAACGTTAGGTGTAACGCTCATCATGTACATTTTCGTGGCAAATATGCTTGGTCTACCGTTTTCCGTTCGCGTAGGGGAGGAGCTTTGGTGGAAATCTCCGACGGCGGATGCCACGATCACGCTGACTCTCGCAGTCATGGTCGTTGGGTTAACCCACTACTATGGCATTAAGATGAAAGGATTTAAGGCATATACCCTTGACTACTTTAGACCAATGAAGTTTTTATTCCCTTTAAAAATCGTTGAGGAATTTGCTAATACCTTAACGTTAGGCTTGCGTCTATACGGTAATATTTTTGCTGGAGAAATTTTGCTGGGGTTACTAGCAGGGCTTGCTACCAATGGCGGCGTTTTCGGTGCTATTGGCGCTGCGATCCCGATGATGGTATGGCAAGCATTCAGTATTTTTGTCGGCTGTATCCAAGCATTCATCTTCACGATGTTAACAATGGTTTATATGGCCCATAAAGTTAGCCAAGACCATTAAACATAAAAAATTTGAATATAAAAATGCAAATAGGTAGAAGGAGGATATTCACAATGAATTTAATTGCAGCTGCGATTGCAGTAGGTTTAGCGGCACTTGGTGCTGGTATTGGTAACGGTCTTATCGTAGGTCGTACAGTAGAAGGAATTGCTCGTCAACCAGAATTACGTCCTGTACTTCAAACAACAATGTTCATCGGGGTAGCGTTAGTCGAAGCGTTGCCTATTATTGGCGTAGTTATCTCATTTATCGTCATGAACAGATAATGAAATAACTCATTTATAATGGCGAAGTTCGTGTAGACAATCACCTTCGCCATTCCTTTATGTACTTTTCAAAAACGATGGAAGATCGTCTGTGAACGCCTTATGTGAGAAGCTTGTGATGGGTTTCACGTTCATCGCATAAGCGATAAGGTTGGCGTTTTAGAGGACAGCTGTTGAAGGGAGTGAAAGCGGTGTTAATAAGCATGAACACGTTGGTGTTAGGCGCTGCCGAACATCATACAGGCATTAACAGCGGTGATATTATCTTTCAATTACTCATCTTTTTAATCTTATTAGCATTGCTCCGTAAATACGCGTTCGGTCCACTAATGGGCATCATGAAGCAACGCGAAGAGCACATTGCTAATGAAATTGAACAAGCAGAAAAGCATCATCAAGAAGCAAAAAAACTTGCTGAAGAGCAACGTGAGTTAATGAAAAAATCTCGTCAAGAAGCACAGCAATTAATCGAAAATGCACGCAAGCTTGGCGAAGAGCAAAAAGAGGAAATTATCGCTGCGGCTCGTGCGGAAGCGGAGCGCTTAAAAGAAGCGGCGAAAAAAGAAATCGAGCGCGAAAAAGAGCAAGCGGTGGCTGCGTTGCGTGAGCAAGTGGCGTCTTTATCCGTATTGATTGCCTCAAAAGTGATTGAAAAAGAACTGAGCGAGCAAGATCAAGCGAAGCTGATCAGTGAGTACATTCAAGAGGTAGGAGAAGGGCGATGAATAAAGAAGTTGTAGCCAAACGATATGCGTTAGCTCTTTTTCAAATCGCCAAAGAACAGCAGCTCCTTGATCAGTTAGAAGAGGAAATTCGCGTCGTTCGACAAGTGTTTGCGGACAATGAAGCGTTTTTATCCGTATTAAATCATCCGAAGATATCACTGGAAAAGAAAAAGGCACTCATTCAAGAAACGTTCGCGTCGGTATCAACACCTTTGCAAAATACGTTACTGCTGTTGCTTGACCGCCATCGCATTGACATCGTCCCACAGCTGGCAAACGAATTTATTGCCCTTGCCAACGAGGTGCGCGGTGTAGCGGAGGCGACTGTGTACTCGGTTCGTCCGTTACGGGAAGAGGAAAAACAGGCACTTTCCGATGTATTTGCGAAAAAAGTCGGGAAAGTGGCGCTCCGTATCCATAATGTCGTTGATCCAAGCTTGATCGGCGGTGTGAAGCTTCGCATCGGTAACCGCATATATGACGGAAGCGTGAGCGGAAAATTAGAACGACTACAGCGTCAACTTATTGGCTAAAGATTTGTAGATAGGGGTGAAATGCATGAGCATCAGAGCTGAAGAAATTAGCGCGCTGATAAAAAAGCAAATTGAGAATTATCAGTCTGAAATTCAAGTGAGCGATGTAGGTACAGTAATCCAAGTTGGTGACGGTATCGCGCGCGCTCATGGCCTTGACAATGTCATGTCGGGGGAGCTTGTTGAGTTTGCAAACGGTGTCATGGGAATGGCACTCAACCTTGAAGAAAATAACGTCGGTATCGTTATCTTAGGACCATATACAGACATTAAAGAAGGCGATGAAGTGCGCCGTACAGGTCGTATCATGGAAGTGCCTGTAGGAGAAGCATTAATCGGCCGCGTTGTGAACCCATTAGGACAACCTGTGGACGGGCTAGGACCAATCGAAACGACAGAAACGCGTCCAATCGAAAGTCCAGCTCCTGGCGTTATGGACCGTAAATCCGTTCACGAACCGCTGCAAACAGGGATTAAAGCGATTGACGCGCTTGTGCCAATTGGTCGCGGTCAGCGTGAGTTAATCATTGGGGACCGCCAAACGGGTAAAACATCTGTTGCGATTGACACGATCATCAACCAAAAAGATCAAAACATGGTTTGTATTTATGTTGCGATCGGACAAAAAGAATCGACCGTTCGCAACGTTGTTGAGACATTGCGTAAACACGGAGCATTAGATTACACGATCGTCGTTACGGCGTCTGCATCCCAACCAGCTCCGCTTTTATTCCTAGCTCCATATGCAGGCGTATCCATGGGCGAATACTTCATGTACAAAGGGCGACATGTGCTTGTCGTATACGATGACTTATCCAAGCAAGCTGCGGCTTATCGTGAGCTGTCTCTATTATTACGTCGTCCACCAGGCCGTGAAGCGTATCCAGGGGATGTGTTCTACTTGCACTCTCGCCTCTTAGAGCGTGCGGCAAAATTAAGCGATGCCAAAGGTGCTGGTTCATTAACGGCATTGCCATTCGTTGAGACACAAGCTGGCGACATTTCTGCATACATTCCAACGAACGTCATTTCGATCACAGACGGACAAATTTTCTTGCAATCTGACTTATTCTTCTCTGGCGTGCGCCCAGCGATTAATGCAGGTCTTTCCGTATCTCGCGTCGGTGGTGCAGCGCAAATCAAAGCGATGAAAAAAGTAGCTGGTACGCTTCGCCTTGACTTAGCGGCTTATCGTGAGCTTGAAGCGTTCGCACAGTTCGGTTCCGACCTTGATAAAGCGACACAAGCGAAACTTGCACGCGGTGCACGTACGGTAGAAGTATTAAAACAGGATTTACACCAGCCGCTTCCGGTCGAAAAACAAGTGGCAATCATTTACGCATTAACGCGTGGATTCTTAGACGATATTCCAGTTGAAGACATTCGTCGCTTTGAGAAAGAATTTTTCCAATGGCTCGATCAAAATCGTCAAGACTTGCTTGAGCATATTCGCACAACAAAAGACCTTCCAAACGAAGAAGATTTCAATAAAGCGATCGAAGACTTCAAGAAAACGTTTGTCGTTTCTGAATAACAATGGCAACGGAACAGAAGGGACGCGATGCTTCTGTTCCTTGTCTATTCCTCATATTTGAAAACAGAATCAGCGCTAAAAAGGTGGTGAAAACCTTTGGCATCATTACGTGACATTAAAACACGCATTAACTCGACAAAGAAAACGAGTCAAATTACAAAGGCGATGGAGATGGTCTCGGCTTCTAAGTTAAACCGTGCTGAAATGAATGCGAAATCGTTTGTTCCGTATATGGAAAAAATTCAAGAAGTCGTTGCCAACATCGCGCTCGGAAGCTCTAATGCTACGCATCCGATGCTAATAAAACGGCCGGTGAAAAAGACAGGATATTTAGTCATTACATCGGATCGCGGTCTAGCCGGGGCATACAACAGTAACGTTCTTCGTGCTGTTTATCAAACGATTCAACAGCGCCACCAGTCGCCTGATGAGTATGCTGTCATCGCGATTGGACGCATTGGTTTAAGCTTTTTCAACAAACGCAACATTCCCGTCGTTTTAAATATTACCGGTCTACCTGACCAACCGTCATTTGCTGATATTAAAGCGATTGCCAGCCAAACTGTCAATATGTTTGCCGACGGAACATTTGATGAACTGTACATGTATTACAACCATTTTGTGAGTGCGATCCAGCAAGATGTGGCAGAGAAAAAATTATTGCCGCTCACCGATTTAGCGACAACCAAAAAGTCAGCATCGTACGAATTTGAACCTTCACAAGAAGAGATTTTAGAAGTGCTTTTGCCGCAGTATGCAGAAAGCTTAATTTACGGAGCGTTATTGGATGCGAAGGCGAGCGAACATGCCGCGCGCATGACAGCAATGAAAAACGCAACCGACAACGCGAAGGAACTCATTCGCACGCTTACCCTTTCATACAACCGCGCTCGTCAAGCAGCGATTACACAAGAAATTACAGAAATCGTGGCAGGAGCGAATGCGTTGCAATAATGTGACAAATGGAACTTCAACACGGAAAAAGCTTTTGGAACAGACATACAATCAGCGTTTTATGACCCAAAAGCTTTGCAAGTAGCAAGTTAGGAGGGAAAACGATGGCAAAAGGACGCGTTATTCAAGTTATGGGTCCAGTTGTAGACGTAAAGTTCGAAAACGGACATCTTCCTGCGATTTACAACGCCCTTAAAATTCAGCACAAAGCGCGCAACGAAAACGAAATCGATATCGACTTAACATTAGAAGTAGCCCTTCACCTTGGTGATGACACGGTTCGTACCATTGCTATGGCATCAACAGACGGTCTCATTCGTGGAATGGAAGTCATTGATACAGGTGCGCCAATCTCCGTTCCAGTAGGTGAAGTAACGCTTGGGCGCGTATTCAACGTATTAGGCGAACCGATTGACTTAGATGGCGACATTCCAGCGGATGTACGCCGCGATCCAATTCATAAGCCAGCACCAAAATTTGAGCAACTTTCTACGCAGGTAGAAATTTTAGAAACAGGAATTAAAGTTGTAGACCTGCTTGCGCCATACATTAAAGGTGGAAAAATCGGTCTTTTCGGTGGTGCAGGTGTAGGTAAAACAGTTCTTATCCAAGAATTGATTAACAATATTGCTCAAGAGCACGGCGGTATCTCTGTATTTGCTGGGGTCGGTGAACGCACTCGTGAAGGTAACGACCTTTACCATGAAATGAAAGACTCCGGCGTTATTAACAAAACGGCAATGGTGTTCGGACAAATGAACGAGCCACCTGGAGCACGTATGCGTGTGGCATTAACAGGTTTAACAATGGCGGAATATTTCCGTGACGAACAAGGACAAGACGTGTTGCTCTTTATCGACAACATTTTCCGTTTCACGCAAGCAGGTTCTGAGGTTTCTGCGCTATTAGGACGCATGCCATCTGCGGTAGGTTACCAACCAACGCTTGCGACAGAAATGGGTCAATTACAAGAGCGTATCACTTCAACAGCTGTTGGTTCTATCACGTCTATTCAAGCGATTTACGTACCAGCGGACGACTATACAGACCCAGCGCCAGCGACAACATTCGCGCACTTAGATGCAACAACTAACTTAGAGCGTAAATTGTCGGAGATGGGGATTTACCCTGCGGTAGACCCGCTTGCATCCACATCTCGTGCGCTTTCACCAGAAATTGTTGGCGAAGAACATTACCAAGTTGCACGTAAAGTACAACAAACATTACAGCGTTACAAAGAATTGCAAGATATTATTGCGATTCTTGGTATGGATGAGCTTTCTGATGAAGACAAACTTGTCGTTCAGCGCGCTCGTCGT
The DNA here is from genome assembly GCF_013761245.1 of Thermaerobacillus caldiproteolyticus. Lineage (GTDB taxonomy): Bacteria > Bacillota > Bacilli > Bacillales > Anoxybacillaceae > Thermaerobacillus > Thermaerobacillus caldiproteolyticus. Next base: position 169,347 of record NZ_JACDUT010000003.1, read on the forward strand.
ATCCAATTCTTCTTATCACAAAACTTCCACGTTGCGGAGCAATTTACAGGTCAACCTGGTTCTTACGTGCCTGTTAAAGAAACAGTTCGCGGCTTCAAAGAAATTCTTGAAGGTAAATACGACCATATTCCTGAAGATGCTTTCCGCTTAGTAGGACGCATTGAAGAGGTCGTTGAAAGAGCGAAGCAAATGGGCGTAGAAGTTTAATTTAGGGACCTAGGAGGATTTTATGATGAAAACGATCAAAGTCAGTGTCGTTACTCCTGATGGCCCGGTATATGAAGCGGACGTCGAAATGGTTAGCACGAAAGCAAAAAGCGGAGAGCTCGGAATTTTACCGGGGCACATTCCGTTAGTAGCTCCACTGGAAATCGGGGCATTACGCTTAAAAAAGGATGGGAAAACAGAGCTGATTGCTGTAAGTGGCGGATTCCTTGAAGTTCGTCCAGATAAAGTGACCGTTTTAGCACAAGCAGCAGAAAAAGCAGAAGATATTGATGTCGTTCGCGCAAGAGCGGCGAAAGAACGCGCAGAACAACGTTTGCAAGGCAAACAAGACGACATCGATTTTAAACGTGCAGAGCTTGCTTTAAAACGGGCAATCAATCGTTTAAATGTAGCTGGAACAAAATAAATCCAAAAGAACGGGAGAGAATGGTTTCTCCCGTTCTTTTTTATTTGTCCGAAAAGAAAACTGTCTAGTTCGGCGGCTGGCCCTTCTGTGCCAACCGGCCCGTTTTGAAGTGACAAGCACTTCTCCGAGGCAAGAACATTTGCTCATCTCATTTAATGGATCGTCTCTGCTTTTATTATTCATGAAAGTTAAACAATATCAATATATTCCTTATAAGATAAGGGAATAGCGTTCTGTCGACACTTCTGGATATAAATGTTATAATGATATCGATTACATGTCATAATTATTTGATATTTTTAAAAAATTTAAGGTAATAGATGGCAAAGGGGGCGGACATAGGGGTGCTCAATGTATACTTAAATAACTATTTAATCGTTTTTGTGTTTTTATGCTTGGGGATTTTGCTTCCTGTTGTTGCGTTAACGGCAGGGCGTTTTTTACGACCGAATGTACCGAGTGATGCGAAACAGACGTCATACGAAAGCGGAATCGAACCATTCCATGATTCACGTATTCAATTTAATGTTCGCTACTATATTTTCGCGCTTTTATTCGTCATTTTCGATGTAGAAACTGTATTTTTATATCCGTGGGCAGTTGCTTACGATCGGCTTGGATTATTCGCTCTGGTCGAAATGCTCATTTTTGTTCTTATGTTGGTAATTGGTCTCGTTTATGCTTGGAAAAAGAAGGTGTTAAAATGGATGTAAAATTGTTGAACGTACCGGAAGAAGAAATGGAAGAACTGCGACGCAATGTCTTTTTGACAACATTAGAACAATTGAAAGCTTGGGCGCGCAGCAACTCGTTATGGCCATTGACGTTTGGGTTAGCCTGTTGCGCGATTGAAATGATGGGCGTTGGTTCTTCTCATTACGATTTAGATCGTTTCGGCTCCTTCTTCCGAGCCTCTCCGCGTCAATCAGATGTTATGATTGTATCGGGAACGGTAACGAAAAAAATGGCCCCGATTGTTCGCCGCTTATATGATCAAATGCCAGAACCGAAATGGGTCATTGCGATGGGGTCCTGTGCAACAGCGGGAGGGCCATACATCAAATCCTACTCGGTCGTGAAAGGTGTCGATCAAATTGTGCCAGTCGATGTATATATTCCAGGATGCCCTCCGAACCCGGCTGCATTGATTTACGGAATTAATAAGTTAAAAGAAAAGATTCGTTATGAAGCAAAGACAGGGAAGAAGGTGCTGTAGTCGATGAGCGATGAAAAAGATTTACAGCAGCAAAAAAAAGAAGCAGCAGAACGAGCGAAACAATTAGCTCGTGAACGCATAGCTGCTAAAAAAGCCGCCGAGCAAACTGAACAGACGCTCGAAGAAACATCGGCCCATTCTGAAAAAGAGACCAGCGAACAAGAAGACGACCTAGAACTGGCAAAGAAAAAAGCCGCGGCAGCAGCAAAGGCAAAAGCCGCGGCGCTGGCGAAACAGAGGGCAAAAGAAGCAGAACAAACCGAGTCATCAGTGGGAAGTGAAGATGACCTAGATCTCGCAAAGAAAAAAGCGGCCGCAGCAGCGAAAGCAAAAGCCGCCGCTCTTGCGAAACAAAAAGCAAAAGAAACGGCAAATGAAGAAACGGATGATGACATAGCGAAACAAAAAGCGATTGCCGCTGCCAAAGCGAAAGCGAAGGCGGAAGCACTCGCGAAACAACAAGAGGGAAGCGGTACAGCTGCAAGTGATGATGAAATTGCAAAAGCCAAAGCGAAGGCGATTGCAGCGGCGAAGGCAAAAGCAGCAGCGGCGGCAAAGGCGAAAGCCGCAAACGCAGGCGGGGCGGAATCGCCAGAACGGGAGGAAACGCCATCACCTAACCAACCGTTGCTCGATAAATATGTGAAAGTCATTAAAGAGCATCTCGGCGATGACGTGTTAGAAGATGCTTATATTAATCGTCTTTCTAAAGATGTTCCTACTCTTGTGGCAAAAAAAGATACATATTACAAAATCGCAGAGTTTTTAAAATACAATGAACAGCTTGGGTTTGACTATTTATCGGAGTTACATGGAACCGATTTTGAAACGCATATGGAAGTGTATGTTCACCTGTATTCGTACAAAAATCATCAGTCAGTTGCCCTAAAAGTGAAGCTTGATCGAGACCATCCAGAAATTGATTCGCTTGTGCCGCTTTGGCAAGGAGCGAACTGGCCGGAATGCGAAGCGTATGATTTACTTGGCATTCGCTTTAGAGGACACCCAAATTTAATTCGCATTTTTTTAGGAGAAAATTGGATTGGTCATCCGCTCCGAAAAGATTACGAACCGTATGATGTGGAGGTGTAGCTTATGCTTCGAACGGAAGAAATGCTTCTTAATGTAGGGCCGCAGCATCCAAGTACGCACGGCGTTTTTCGCCTCGTATTAAAAATCGATGGGGAAATTATTCAAGAGGCTACACCTGTCATTGGTTATCTTCACCGCGGCACGGAAAAACTTGCGGAAAACTTGCAATATACGCAGATCATTCCGTATACAGACCGGATGGACTACTTGTCAGCGATGACGAATAACTATGTCATTTGCCACGCTGTCGAAACGATGATGGGCATCAAAGTTCCGGAACGAGCAGAGTATTTGCGCGTCCTTGCCATGGAGCTCGGGCGCATCGCCAGCCACCTTGTTTGGTGGGGAACGTACTTATTGGATATTGGTGCAGTAAGTCCGTTTTTGTATGCGTTTCGCGAGCGGGAAATGATTATTAATCTACTAAATGAACTGTCAGGAGCACGTCTCACGTTTAACTATATGCGTGTCGGTGGCGTCAAATGGGACGCGCCGGACGGTTGGATTGAAAAGGTGAAAGAGTTTGTTCCTTATATGCGCAAGCAGCTTGCAGGATACCATGAGCTTGTCACAGGGAACGAAATTTTCCGTCAGCGCGTTATCGGTGTTGGGAAATATACAAAAGAAGAGGCCATAAACTATTCGTTAAGCGGTGTTAACCTTCGCTGTACAGGTGTGAAGTGGGATTTGCGGAAAAACGAGCCGTATTCCATTTATGATCGCTTTGATTTCGATGTGCCCGTACGCGATACCGGTGACTGCTTTGCGCGTTATGAGTGCCGGCTTGCCGAAATTGAGGAGTCGCTAAAAATTATTGAACAGGCGTGTGAACAATTCCCGAAAGAAGGGGAAATTATGGCGAAGGTGCCGCGCATTATTAAAGCACCGCCGGGAGAAGCGTTTGTCCGTATTGAATCTCCACGTGGTGAAATCGGCTGTTATATTGCCAGCGATGGAAAAAAAGAACCGTATCGTCTCAAATTCCGTCGACCATCGTTTTACAACTTGCAAATACTCCCAAAATTATTAAAAGGAGAAAATATTGCTAACTTAATTGCGATTCTAGGGGCGATTGATATTGTGCTCGGGGAGGTCGATGGATAATGGAGGAATTATTGCATTCTGCTCCAAGTTGGACGAACTTAGCTATCTTTTTTGGACTTGGGACCGCTCTTTTACTCGTTGTGCTCGGCTTTGTCACATACGGGATTTTAGCGGAACGAAAAGTGATGGGATTTATGCAGGGACGTTATGGTCCAAATCAAGTCGGTGGTCGCTGGGGATTATTACAAACCGTAGCTGACGTCTTAAAATTGCTTCTTAAAGAAGATACGATTCCTAAAGCAGCAGACAAACCATTATTTGTTTTAGCGCCCGTAATCGCTTTTGCGCCGGCGTTTATGGTGCTAGCAACATTGCCGTTTACAGATGAGCTTCAGTTTGCTGATATCGGCGTCGGTTTGTTATACTATATTGCTGTTTCCGGATTAACGACGGTAGGCGTTGTCACTGGAGCGTGGGCATCGAACAATAAATATGCACTGCTCGGTGGCATGCGGGCAGCAGCACAAATGATTTCATATGAAATTCCGCTCGTTATGTCCGTGCTTGGTGTCGTTTTGTTAGCTGGCAGTCTAAATTTAAACGATATTGTTGAAGCTCAAAAGCACGTTTGGTACATTTTTGTTCAACCAATCGGCTTTCTCGTCTTTCTCATCGCTTCGGTCGCTGAGTTAAACCGAACACCGTTTGACTTGCCAGAAGCGGAGTCCGAGCTTGTCGCTGGATTCCATGTCGAGTACTCAGGATTCCGTTGGGCATTCTTTATGCTCGCTGAATACGTGTATTTCTTCGCAATGGCGGCACTTACAACTATATTGTTTTTAGGCGGCTGGCAGCCTGTTATGCTCCTTGATTTTATTCCTGGTGCTGTTTGGTTTTCATTAAAATTTAGCGCGGTTGTTTTTTTGCTAATTTGGTTCCGGGTTACATTTCCGCGTCTGCGAGCCGATCAGTTAATGGAATTTGGTTGGAAAGTATTACTTCCAGTAGCATTGGCCAACATTTTTATTACCGCGCTCATAAAGGGTCTATTTTTCTAATGAAATGAGGTGAGCATAACATGATAGGCTTGGCAAAAGGTTTAACGTATACCCTAAAAAATTTAACGAAGCAAAAAGTCACCTATGATTACCCGAACGAGCCACTTGCACTTCCTGAGCGATTTCGCGGTATTCAAAAGTTTTACCCAGAAAAATGTATCGTCTGTAATCAATGCGCCAACATTTGCCCGACGGACTGTATTCAATTGACAGGAAAAAAACACCCTGATCCAACGAAAAAGGGAAAAATTATTGATACGTATGATATCAACTTTGAAATTTGCATCTTATGTGACCTTTGCACAGAGGTCTGTCCGACAGAAGCAATTGTGATGACGAATAACTTTGAGTTGGCAGAATATAGTCGCGATGCTCTATTTAAAGACTTAGCGTGGCTTGACGAAAATGATACGAATGTGAGAAAGGAGAATAAACCGTGAGCGGAGAATATCTCGCATTTTTAGGGCTCGCGCTTGTCGCCATTGCCGGTGGAGTTATGATGCTCAATTTAACGAAAGTTGTGCATATGGTTGTTGCGCTTGTGTTTACATTTGTAAGCATCGCCGGTCTTTATGTTCTCTTATCGGCAGAATTTGTCGCTGCCGTCCAAGTACTCATTTATTCCGGAGCGATTACGATCATCATGTTATTTGGAATTATGTTAACGCGTCATCAAGACGAAGAGGAAACAACGACAGGGGGATTTTGGCGAAAAGCCTTAACGGCGTTAGCTGTGTTCGCGTTTGGCATTGCTGTCTATATCGGCATCTATCGTTTGGATTTTGGCGAGCAGGCCACACACCTTCATGAAAAAAATACGGAACAAATCGGAGTCGCCTTATACTCGAAATATATCATTCCATTTGAGATTACGTCGGTCATTCTATTAGTCGCACTTGTCGGGGCGATTGTGTTAGCGAAAAAAGAAGATGAGGAGGCGCAAAAATGACGAGCTCTGTTCCGTTATCCGCCTATCTTGTGCTGGCTTTAGTGTTATTTTGTATCGGGTTATACGGAGCACTGACAAAACGAAATACAGTCATTGTGCTCATCTGTATTGAGTTAATGCTCAATGCAGTCAATATTAATTTAGTCGCCTTCAGCAAATACGGGGGAAATCCGAGCATTACAGGACAAATCTTTTCACTATTTACGATTACAGTGGCCGCAGCTGAAGCAGCGGTAGGACTAGCCATTTTAATAGCGCTCTACCGCAATCGAAAAACAGTTCGTATCGATGAAATCGATTCGATGAAGCATTAATGGAGATGGTCAGATAGAGGAGCTATCCATATATATGGGGGATTTTTATAAAAACGAGTTCGGTATATCGAAAATGAAAAAGGGGTGTTCTCTTACTAATACTAAAAGAGATCGCTCTTTATAAAAAGGGGATTGTGATACAATGATGGAAAATGCTTGGCTTATACCGCTTTTTCCGCTCTTTTCCTTTTTGATTTTACTTCTTGTCGGCAAGAGAATGAAAGAAACCAGTGCTTATGTCGGCATTATCATGACGTTTCTTTCGTTTATCGGTGCTGTAGCAGTGCTTTTGGAACGGCTTGATGCACCGACGTATAAAGCAGAACAAGTATGGTTCACCATTGGCAGCATCAAAATCACAGCTGGTTTTGAAGTGAATGCACTGAATGCGCTCATGCTTGTCGTTGTATCGCTTGTCAGTTTTCTTGTACATATATATTCAAAAGGATATATGCACGGGGATGATCGGTTTTCAGTATTTTATGCCTATTTAGGCCTGTTTACGTTTGCAATGCTTGGTCTAGTCATGTCACCAAACTTGTTGCAAACATATGTATTTTGGGAACTTGTCGGTCTCGGTTCATTCTTATTAATCGGTTTTTACTTTTACAAAGAGGAAGCAAAAGCGGCAGCGAAAAAAGCGTTTATTATGACGCGCATCGGCGATGTCGGCTTGCTGATCGGAATGATTCTATTATTTTGGCAAGCGGGTAGCTTTGAATATGATCATATTTTCGCAGCAGTCAAAGCAGGAAACGTTTCACAAACCATGATTACGCTATCAGCGATTTTGATCTTTATCGGAGCGGTGGGTAAATCTGGTCAGTTTCCGCTTCATACATGGCTTCCGGATGCGATGGAAGGTCCGACGCCAGTTTCGGCACTTATTCACGCTGCTACGATGGTCGCAGCCGGTGTATACCTTGTTGCCGCGCTCTTTCCGCTTTATGAAGCAAGCGAAACAGCAATGTTGACGGTTGCCATAGTAGGTGGTTTTACCGCAATTTTTGCTGCTTCTATCGGTTTGGTACAAACGGATATTAAACGCGTCTTAGCATATTCTACGGTAAGCCAGCTTGGCTATATGATGCTTGCTCTTGGTTCTGGAGGATATGTGGCAGGTATATTTCACTTAACGACGCATGCGTTTTTTAAAGCTTTGCTGTTTTTAGCAGCTGGAAGTGTCATTCATGCGGTTCAGACGCAAGATATTGAGAAAATGGGCGGTCTTTGGCGAAAAATGCCGCTGACAGCGCCTCTATTTCTTATTGGAACATTAGCGATTAGCGGCGTGCCGCTTCTATCGGGATTTTTTAGTAAGGATGAGATCTTGGTGGCGGCATGGACGCATGGGCATTCGGTATTATTTTGGATTGCCGTTTTGGCAGCGTTTTTTACCGCATTTTACATGTTCCGCTTATTCTTCCTTGTCTTTAGTGGGGAAGGGCGTCACGAGGCGAAAGAGGTTCATGAATCACCGGCCGTTATGACGTTTCCGATGATCGTGCTTTCTGTTTTGGCCATTTTTTCTGGATACATCAATACACCGTGGTTTGGCACATTTCTCGGCGACTGGCTTACGGATGAGGGATTCGCTCATGAAGAAGCGCCAAGTTGGATTATGGTTGTGGCGACGGTTGTCTCACTGCTTGGGATCTTATTAGCGTGGCTTATGTACGGCAGACGTTCTTTAGCAAGAGATTGGCTCAGCTCAAGAGCTCCACTCACATACAATGTACTTTTCAACAAATATTATATTGATGAGTTTTATGCAATGACGTTCGGCTATGTGACGAAATTCATTAGTGTATTATGCAAATACATCGATCGCTTTGTGGTGGAAGGGATTGCAGTTGCCATTGCCGCAATAACAAAAGCGATCGGAGCATTCGGTGCACGACTGCAAAACGGGCAAGTACAAATGTATGGAGCGGTGACGTTGATCGGTTTGACGATTCTTGTCGTCATTCTTGCTTTCACAGGGGGGTATTTATAATGAATGGAACGTACTTTCTTTCGCTGATCATTTTCTCCCCGCTGCTTGGCATTATATTGTTAGCATTTGTACCAAAGACGCAAGAGCAGACAATTAAATTACTCGGTTTTTTGGCAACATTGCCTTCGCTCATATTAGCGTTATTTGCCTTCGTCCAATATTTACGGGGTTATGATCTTAACCGGTTAGCGGAAAAACATAATTGGATTCATTTTGGGAAGTTTTCGTTTCTCACAGAATCAACGTTTGCTGTTGACTACGAGCTGAATGTTGACGGGTTCGCCCTTGTGATGATCGTGCTTACGGCCCTTTTGGCAACACTTGCAGCGGTAGCCTCCATTCATATTAAAAAAGAATGGAAAGGGTATTTCATGCTGTTTCTTCTTTTAGAAATCGGCATGCTCGGCGTATTTGCTGCTGGAAACTTACTGTTGTTCTTCATTTTCTTTGAGATTACTTTAATTCCAATGTTTTTCTTAATAGGGAAATGGGGATATTTCGAAAAAGAAAAAGCAGCGTATAGCTACTTAATTTATAACGGAATTGGTTCCGCCATTTTATTAATTGTCATTTTAATTTTATTTGCTCGGACCGGCACATCGAACATTTCATTATTGAAAGAGATGCTACATAATCCGGCTGCAAAGGCACAACTGATTGCACCGATTTCTAATGATTTGCAATATGGTTTATTTATCGCGCTACTGGTGGCATTTGGGGTAAAATTACCCATTGTACCGCTTCATCGTTGGATGTTGCGCGTTCACGTTCAAGCGCCACCATCGATTGTTATGTTGCACTCAGGGGTGCTATTGAAAATCGGGGCATTCGGTCTCATTCGCTTTGGACTTGGACTATTTCCCGAGCAATTTCGACATTTTGCGTTATTCATTGCCATTTTAGGTGTTGTGAATTTGCTGTATGGAGCATTTTTAGCGTTCACTCAAGATGATTTTAAAATGGTACTTGCCTACTCAAGTATTTCCCATATGGGCATTGTCTTAATCGGGTTAGGAGCGCTCAATGAAGCCGGAATCCAAGGTGCGATTTTCCAAGTTGTGTCACACGGATTCATTTCTGCTTTACTGTTCTTGCTTGTAAGCATCTTTTACGAGCGAGCTCATACGACCATGCTAGGGAATTTAGGGGGAGCGGCAAAAGCGATGCCGCTAACAGCTGGATTTTTGCTAGCGGGAGCGATGGCTTCGCTCGGGTTGCCAGGAATGTCTGGATTTATTAGTGAGTTCACCGCGTTCTTAGGTCTATTTAAAGTAGCGCCTATCATTGCTGCTATTGGTACAATCGGCATTATTATGACAGCTGCTTATTTATTGCGTGCGGTATTAAACATTACGTACGGCACAGCAAAGCGTGACTACAGAGAAGTTGTCGATATTCAAGTGATTGAAATCGTTCCTGTACTAGTGCTTTTAGGGCTTATTATTTTCATTGGTGTATACCCACATATTTTAGCGCATCCATTGCAAGCAACGATTGAAACGATGCTAGACGGGTTAGGAGGGTGAGAGAAATGAAGTGGGAGACTTTAGTTCAGTATAAATGGGGAATGATGACACCAGAATTCATCATTCTTGGTGTGGCGACCATTCTCTCGCTCATCGACCTATTCATGCCAAGAGGCAAAGATCGTCGGCTGCTTGCATGGTTTGCGTTCGTGGGAGTTGCGATTGCGTTTGTTTCTGTTATTGGACTTCTTCCAGCTAAGACGGCATCCATTTTATACGATACGTTTCGCCTTGATGCATTTGCAAAAGCCTTTAAGCTCCTTTTATTAGCAGGAGCGGCGCTTGTTTTGTTGCTGGCGCTTGATTATAAGCCAAAAGAGGGGATAAAGTATCGCGGCGAATTTTATTATTTATTTTTAACAGCCTTACTCGGCGCGATGATGATGACATCAAGCGGAGATTTAATAACGTTATTTGTAGGTTTGGAACTTTTATCCGTGTCTTCTTATATCTTGGCGGGGCTAAGGAAAACATATAGACTGTCGAATGAATCAGCGATGAAATACGTCATTAATGGCGGAATTTCAACAGCGATGACGTTATTTGGCATGAGTTATGTATTCGGATTAACCGGTTCGACGAACTTAAAAAAGATCGCAGTGCAATTAAGTACGCTCACTGATGGTGGTCAACAATATTTGCTTGCGCTTGCTTTTCTCATTTTATTCGTTGGACTGTCGTTTAAGCTTGCGTCTGTTCCGTTTCACATGTGGGCGCCCGATGTGTATCAAGGAGCACCGACTCCGGTTACGGCTTTTTTAAGCGTTGTGTCCAAAACAGCTGGATTTGTCATTGTTTTGCGCCTATTTATTACAATATTTGCGGCTGCTCCATCGCATGGAAAAGACCCGTCATCAATGTTGTTATCTATGCAAGATTATATTGCCTTTTTAGCAGGAGCGACGATGATTATCGGAAATACGATTGCGTTAAAACAACGAAATGTCAAGCGTCTATTCGCCTATTCAAGCATCGCCCATGCCGGTTACGTCTTAGTCGGCTTTGCAGCGATGTCATGGGTGATGGTGGACTCAATATGGTTTTATTTCGTTGCTTATTTGCTCATGAATCTTGGTGCCTTTGCGATTTTACAAGTGATTTCAGATCAGTCAGGTTCAGAAGATATCAGCCATTTTGCGGGGCTTTATAAACGAAATCCGTTCATGGCAATGACAATGGGCATTTTCTTACTGTCTCTTGCCGGTATACCGGGAACCGCAGGCTTTATTGGAAAGGTAAATATCTTTTTAGGGGCGTTCATGACAGAACCAGCTCACTATGTACTCGCTGCTATTATGATTGCCACAACAGTCGTATCCTATGTATATTACTTTGGATTATTTACCCAAATCTTTTTCCGCGCGACAGCTGAGCATGAGCCTATCAAGTTGCCGCTTGGTGTAACCATTGTGGTTATTGTTTGCGCTGTTGGTACCATTTTATTTGGGATTATCCCAAGCCTGGCCTATAACTTTTTAGATCAATTTCAACATTTTGGCGATTTTCTTCAGTAACGTTACAATATATATAGAAGGGGCAAACTTCCCCCTTCTTTTTTCATCGGTCGAAAGGAGTGTCATACATCATGCTGCCAAGCCTTGGTCAACAAGCATTAGTAAGCATTATGGCCCACCTTGTTTTTATTGCGTTAACATGGTGGACGCTGCAAGGGGTGCATATTGAAAAAATTTTAAAGCCGAACCGTGTATTTCAAGCACGCCTGTTCTATATTTTATTGACGATTGCTATTGGTTCAACAGTCGGCAATTTTTTCTTGGACTACTTATCTTGGGCGAAGCAGTTGCCATTTATATTCGGAGGCGAGTAAAAAATTGGCTCGCCTTTTTTGCTGATGATGTTGAACCGAAATAAACGCAAAAACCCCTCATCTTTTTTCTGATTTTGTCGAGTTTTTTCGCGTATGTTCACTTCCAATCTGGCAACACTAACAATAAGGAGAGGAAGTGAAACGGTATGAAGATGAAAAAAAGAGAACTGATAATATTGGCAATCTTATTGACCATTATTGTGATGTGTCAATACTCCTTCGGCGAGGCTAAAGGGAAAGAGCCGCTGCAAGAAATAGAAAAAATGGCTCATGTATTACAAAAAAACGGTGCGCATATTCAAGAATGGACCATTTACACAAGAGAGTATATCCCAACCGTGAAAAATGATCAGGCTTTTTTGAAAAAGTTAAACGAGCTAAAGAAACAAAATAATCAATTTCGATGGACGTTAGAAACAGAACACGACATTCGTAAAGCAACAGGGTTGTATAAACATTCCTCCATTCAAGAAAAAATTCAACTTGTTACTACCGTCACAAACGAACAGCCCCAAACGTATATCCTCTATGAGGTCAAGGGATTAAATTGGAGCGAAAAAACTCGAAGAGAAGCGAGCGGAATCGTAAAAAACACAACATTTCAACTCTTTACGAAACAGCCTACATTTTTCTCTTGTGTAAAAGGGGAATTCAGTGATAAGATGAAAGGTGTTTTGTTAAAACAAGCTTATCACCTTCTACATGAATTTCAAGCCACACCAATTGAAGCATTGCGGGAAGAGACATTTGTCTCCGTATCTGCATATACTAGGCAGTGGGAGAACGCTCTTCCGACCAACAGACATCCGATGAATATTCAGCTTGCATTACGAAAGGAAGGATTGGGCCAAAAGACTACGGTTGTAGTTGGAACCCCAATCATTACGATTGAATATTAATATAGAGAAATTGGACGCGGAGGGGAATACCTTGGAAAAAATCATCGTCCGTGGCGGAAACCGGTTAAGCGGCACCGTAAAAGTCGAAGGAGCGAAGAATGCCGTTTTGCCTGTCATCGCCGCAACCTTATTAGCGAGTGAAGGAAAAAGTGTCATTCATGATGTACCTGCTCTCTCCGATGTGTATACGATCAGTGAGGTACTGCGTTATTTAAACGCAGAAGTAATGATAGACGAAAATAAAATCACTGTAGATGCATCACGAGAGCTAAAGCTAGAAGCCCCGTTTGAATATGTACGCAAAATGCGTGCTTCTGTTCTTGTAATGGGTCCGTTACTTGCAAGAAATGGTCGTGCCCGCGTGGCCTTGCCAGGCGGTTGTGCGATTGGTTCACGTCCGATTGACCAACATTTAAAAGGGTTTGAAGCGATGGGCGCTTCCGTGAAAGTCGGGAACGGCTTTATTGATGCGGAAGTAAACGGGAAACTTCGCGGGGCAAAGATTTACTTAGATTTTCCAAGTGTGGGAGCAACAGAAAATATCATGATGGCTGCCGTGTTGGCAGAAGGAACAACTATCATTGAAAACTGTGCTAAAGAGCCAGAAATTGTTGATTTGGCCAACTTTTTAAACGCAATGGGAGCGAAAGTGCGCGGTGCCGGAACAGGAACAATTCGTATTGAAGGGGTAGAAAAGTTAAGCGGCACAACACATACTGTCATTCCTGATCGCATCGAAGCAGGTACGTTCATGGTAGCGGCAGCTATTACAGGAGGAAACGTCCTTGTTCAAGGTGCTGTTCCAGAGCATTTGAGCTCACTAATTGCGAAAATGGAAGAAATGGGTGTAACCATTATTGAGGAAGAGAACGGTTTACGCGTCATCGGCCCAGAAAAATTAAAAGCCGTCGACATCAAAACGATGCCGCATCCAGGGTTTCCAACTGATATGCAATCACAAATGATGGCATTATTGTTAAAAGCAGAAGGAACTAGCATGATTACGGAAACGGTATTTGAAAACCGTTTTATGCACGTCGAAGAATTTCGTCGTATGAACGCAGACATTAAAATTGAAGGGCGCTCTGTTATCATTAACGGACCTTGTAACCTACAAGGGGCCGAAGTAGCAGCGACTGATTTGCGTGCAGCGGCTGCGTTAATTTTAGCAGGATTAGCTGCAGAAGGGTACACCCGTGTAACGGAGTTGAAGCATCTTGATCGCGGCTATGTTCGTTTTCATGAAAAATTAGCTGCTCTTGGTGCTGATATCGAGCGTATCAATGAAGAAAGCAATATTGCTGTCGAGGATGCCAAGGTAAAGGATCTCAACCTCTAAGACAAAGAAAAACGACCGTCAACTACGTAAAAAACAGTAGTGAATGGTCGTTTTTAATTTTCCGTTTGTTTTCGCCAAGAGAAGAAGAGTTGTGATACAGTTATAAAAAACAATTTATGTTGGAAAGAAGGTTGAATGGATAGAAGAGCCTTTGAAGCGGTTTATTTATGGTGCAGATGAAAGATTTGGCTGATTGAACAATGTAGAAATTCGGTTAAATGTATTAGAAAAAGTTTAAGAGAAGAACAAGAACGGACATTAATGTATAGTAGCATAACAGTCAGTGATGTGCTGACGATATTAACGAATAAGTACTGAAGAAACGCTAAGAAATTAGTCTACTAGCGGAAGAACAGCAAGTCATATCCCAGCGCATTAGCTACATAATATCACGGAATGCGTCAGGAATCGGTCTTTTATTATATGGCAGATTAATAAAAGAAAGAGAATTTGAAATACGCGAATTGAGGTGAGAAGCTGTTTCAAACATGCAGAAAAAGTGGGCGAGCAGTATTGGGAAGTGATAGAGCTGGTCGCAGCGAGAATTCAGTAGGAAGTACGAACTCAAAGAGAAGTTCTTTTTGTTCTTTCCATCCTATTGATAGATCACTAAAAGAAGTTGTCATATATACTTGTCCAAGCCCATAACTATGTAATAACGAAACGGCAGCCATTACTCTGATGGCGACCGTTTATTTATGCAAGCACATATGACCGCGCCTGCAAGATCGCCGGAAAAAGGATGATTTCGTCCTTATGCTTGCGCTTGAAAAATTCATATTGGGGGCTCGGACTATGAAACGTGTAAAACCACTCATCGTACTAGTTTCTTTTTTATTTTTCGTTGTATTACTTATCCCGACTCTATTAGTCATTCCGTTTAGCGACAAAGAGGACGGGAAACTAGCTGAAGAGCTTCGTAAGCAGCAGGCAGTGCAGACGGTCAAAGCTAAAACGCAAGAAAGGGGACCGGCTGTAGAGGTAGCAGTGTACCGCAGCAAAGAAAAACGTATTGAGCATATTCCGCTTGAGCAGTATGTGATCGGTGTCGTCGCAGCGGAAATGCCGGCTGAATTTGAAATGGAGGCACTTAAGGCGCAAGCACTAACAGCAAGAACCTATATTGTCAAACAAATGCTTAATGATCAACCAATTAGTTTGCCAAAAGGAGCCAATGTCACCGATACAATCATGCATCAAGTCTATTACAGCAATGAAGAGTTAAAACAGCTTTGGGGAAATGACTACGACTGGAAAATAAAAAAAATCACCGAAGCGGTGGAAGCAACTCGTGGACAGATTTTGACGTATAATAATGTTCCTATTGAAGCTTCGTTTTTCTCGACAAGCAACGGCTTTACGGAGAACTCAGAAGCATATTGGGAAAATGAATTCCCTTACTTAAAAAGTGTAGCGAGTCCGTGGGATAAACAGTCGCCGAAATTTTACAACCAAACAGTTATGTCGGTTGCTGAATTTCAACAAAAATTAGGAGTCACTTTGCCGAAAGACGGGTCCGTCGGTGTTGTCATTTCACGAACACCGGGAAAACGTGTGGATGTTGTTGAAATTAATGGAAAGCGGTTCAAGGGAAGAGAAGTGCGTGAAAAACTAGATTTAAAGTCGACGGATTTTACATGGGTACGTAAAGGGGATGAAATTGTCATTACAACAAAAGGATATGGACACGGTGTTGGTATGAGTCAATACGGAGCGAATTTTATGGCAAAGGAAGGAAAAACATATGATCAAATTGTAAAGTACTACTATCAAGGCGTGAATATTTCCTCAGCAACAGCTTTTTTAAACAAACTCACCGTGAAAAAGTAGAGCGAGGCGTATTTCCGCCTCTTTTTTTTGCATAAAATCACCCTTTTTTCAAAAAATAAATGAAAAAATAGTTTGATCATGTATATATTTTCCTCTTTCTGTTCAAAATGGTTGCTGAGGTGATGAATAATGAGAGAGGAAGAAAAGAAACAAACTTCTCCGACAAGACCAAGTTTACAGCGTTTGCTCAGAAAGCGTTGGGTGTTTCCAGCCATTTATTTAACGAGTGCTGCGTTAATTTTAGCAGGAGTACTTTGGTTCCAAAACAAAAATGACGGAAAAGTGGCAAAAGATGAGTATGAATATAGCCAAGACGTTCCGGGAACATCTCATCACAATGATCCAGCCGTCCCAGTTAATGAAGCAGTTGAAAATTTTGTGATGCCAGTCCTTGATCCAAACACTGTCGAAATTCAAAAACCATTCTATGATGACACCGCATCAAAAGAAGAACAGGAAGCAGCCCTTGTCTTTTATAATAATACGTATCATCCAAACCGCGGGATCGACATTGCCACGAAGGACGGCAAAACATTTGATGTTACCGCCTCTTTAAGCGGTACTGTGACAAAGGCAGAAAAGGACCCGATTTTAGGTTATGTGGTGGAGATTGAGCATGACAAAGGCGTTACGACTGTTTATCAATCTCTTGCAGACCTAAAAGTTAAATCTGGTGATAGCGTTAAACAAGGACAAGTCATCGGCAAAGCGGGACAAAGCCAATTTAATCAAGAGGCAGGCATTCATGCCCACTTTGAAATTCGCAAAGACGGCAAGCCGGTAAACCCAATCGATTACTTTGATAAACCGGTCACTGCTTTAACTGAACAAAAGGCTGGAGAGCAAAACGCAACTGACCAAAACAGTGAGCAAACAACAGATGAACAATCTCAAACAGATAAACAATCACAATCTGACGAAGAAACTCAATCGAAAGATCAATCAACAGATGAGAATACAACAACAGCACCAAATGAACAAGAGCCATCTTCTTCTAAAACGCCAGACGCTTCCATTGGAATGGCAAGAGCGTAATTTTTAATTCAAAAAAGAATCACCTACTCCTTCTCGTAAATGAAGAAGGGGTAGGTGATTTTTTTCATAACATACATACTCAAAATAGAAAAGGAAAAACATTTCGCGAGTCGAATAAGGAATGGTATATAAACGAAAAAGCAACTAGGTCATCTAGTGAGTCCGCCAAAAGGATGTCGGTATTCCATACGCGATGTCCAATCATAAACGGGAAAAATCACTATGTTGTTTAGTAGGATGATGAGAAGAAAAAGGAGAGGAGACGATGCTGCAGCTTGATTATTTGCACTACCCATATTCTTCACAACGGATGACGACGTTTGCCGCCAATGGAATGGTCGCTACGTCGCAACCGTTAGCAGCTCAAGCAGGGCTGGATATTTTAAAAAAAGGCGGCAATGCCATTGATGCGGCGATTGCCACCGCGGCATGTTTGACAGTTGTTGAGCCGACTTCAAACGGAATTGGCGGCGATGCATTTGCACTTGTTTGGGTGAACGGGGAACTTCATGGATTGAATGCAAGCGGCTATTCGCCAAAAGCAATATCGATTGAAGCGGTAAAAGAACGGGGATATAATGAAATGCCAAAACATGGATGGGTCCCTGTGACTGTTCCGGGAGCCCCGGCGGCTTGGGTCGCTTTGTCAAAGAGGTTTGGAAGACTGCCGCTAACGGAAGTATTAAAACCAGCCGTTGAATATGCAGAAAATGGTTATCCGATTTCACCGATATTAGGGAAGTACTGGAACTACGCGTTTCGTGAGTTTCAAACTTATCTGAAGGGGCCCGAATTTGCAAGCTGGTTTGAAATATTTGCTCCTCGAGGGAGAGCGCCGAAAATCGGGGAAGTTTGGGCTTCGAAAGACCATGCTGATACATTGCGTTCCATCGCAAAAACAGAGGGCGAAAGTTTTTACCGAGGAGAATTAGCAGAAAAAATTGCTGCGTATTCAAAACAATATCATGGTTTTTTATCTTTCGATGATTTAGCCGAATACGAAGTCGAGTGGGTCAAACCGATTTCCGTTCATTATCGGGGTTACGATGTATGGGAGATTCCCCCTAACGGGCAAGGATTGATTGCGTTAATGGCATTGAATATCATGAAGGAATTTGACATTCCTAATATCCCAACAATAGAGACATACCATCAACAAATCGAAGCGATGAAACTGGCTTTTGTAGATGGACAAACATACATTACCGATGCTCGTTACATGAAGCACTCTGTCGATGAGCTATTATCAGAGGAATTTGCCCGGTCAAGACGAAAGCTGATTGGCGAAGAAGCGTTATTTCCTGAACCGGGGACGCCGTCAAAAGGGGGGACGGTTTATTTAGCAACAGCTGATCGAGAAGGCAATATGGTTTCCTTTATTCAAAGCAACTATATGGGCTTTGGCTCCGGTCTAGTCGTGCCGGGAACAGGAATCGCTTTGCAAAACCGCGGACATAATTTTTCGCTCAATGAGACACACGATAATCGGTTAGCACCGCGAAAGAAAACGTATCATACGATTATTCCGGGATTTCTTACAAAAGGAAAGGAACCGATAGGGCCATTCGGTGTCATGGGCGGCTTTATGCAGCCGCAAGGGCATTTGCAAGTGGTGATGAATACGATCGACTTTCATTTAAACCCGCAAGCGGCGTTAGATGCACCAAGATGGCAATGGATAGAAGGGAAAAAGATTCTCGTCGAGCATCACTTTCCTCACGACATCGCTCAGGCCTTAGCCCGAAAAGGACACGACATTCACGTCGCCCTCGATTCAGGTGCATTCGGACGCGGACAAATTATTTGGCGCGATCCGCATACAGGAGTGTTGGCTGGAGGTACAGAAGCCCGTACTGACGGAATGGTTGCTGCTTGGTAGTTTGGTGAAAAAAGCATAAAGGGTTGAACGAAAAAACGAACCTGCCTTTTACATCAAGGCAGGTTTTCATAACCTTAATAATGCAATGTTATGTGAATCAGTAAGACATTCCGCTTTTTTATCCCGCAATGTTTGTTGAAAACTAATCTTCATTCTTGAGGCGGTACGTACCTTTGCCGGGGACAGACGTTGCTTTCAGCGTTAAAGCGATGACCACAGCTTTTCTTATTCCACCGTAAACGTCACTTTGGCCTTTGCATTCGGCCAATTTGGGTCGGCAAGCCACCATTCGAGCGTATAGTGACCTTTCGGTAATGATTCGAACGTTTCCGTAAAGACAAGTTCCTCCCCTTGTTTTAATGGGCGCTCTTCGTAAATTTGGATAAACGCTTTTCCTTCGCTGAACTGCTTGACCTTTTTCCCATCGCGATACAAAATGTAGTCATATTTTTTTCCACTTGTAAATGTGATTTTTTGCACGCGTTCCGTTTGATTTTTCACCATAAACGTAAACACATATCGATTGTTTTTCTTTTCATATACAAGCGATGGTTGTAATGTGCCTGCGACAATTCCACCGTGATGATGCTGCGGTTGCTTTTGCGGGGGAGTATCTTTTGCCTCCGATTTCATCATGCTGTTTGAAGTAAAAAACACCCCTACTGCGGCTAGACCAGCAAACAATCCCAACCATCCAATGATTCGCCCTTTTCCCATCATGATTCACTCCTTTCTATCTATAGTCGTTCCCATTTTTATCTTGTTACAAAAAAATTATGGAAAATCTCTTGTCCTCCTTGATATTTCTGGCATATATGAACCATTTGTCTAATAAAATGTTACAAACTTAACAACAACGAGAGTGTTTGAGGTGGGGATCGTCTGTAACAGCAAGAATGGAGTCCGAGATGCTTTCGAAATGAACAAGTGGAAGAGCTTTTTATCATCAACGAAGCGAGTCTCATTTCACACTTCTCACATCCAACTTAGGGAGGGCGAGTGGTGTGCACGATTACATCAAAGAGCGTACTATCAAGATTGGAAAGTATATCGTGGAGACGAGGAAAACCGTTCGCGTTATCGCGAAAGAATTTGGCGTTTCCAAAAGTACCGTTCATAAAGATTTAACCGAGCGGCTCCCCGAAATTAATCCGGAGCTAGCAAGCGAGGTTAAAGAAATTCTTGATTATCATAAATCAATTCGTCATTTGCGTGGAGGTGAAGCAACAAAGAAAAAATATAAAAAAGAAACGATTCAATAAAAAATCTCTTCCTTGCGTCACATCTTTCCAAAAAAATAGTATCCTACTCCTATTCTTAATATGGTAAAATAATCAATTAGGAGTAATGTCAGGGTGAATGCAAGGAGGAACATATATGTTTGCAAGGGATATTGGTATCGACCTCGGTACAGCGAACGTACTGATTTATGTAAAAGGAAAAGGTATTGTTTTAAATGAGCCGTCCGTTGTTGCGATTGATAAAAATACGAACAAAGTATTAGCTGTCGGCGAAGAAGCAAGACGAATGGTAGGACGTACTCCTGGGAATATCGTTGCCATTCGGCCACTAAAAGATGGTGTCATTGCCGATTTTGACATCACCGAAGCGATGTTAAAACATTTTTTGAACAAACTGGATTTAAAAGGCTTTTTCGCCAAACCGCGCATTTTAATTTGTTGCCCAACGAACACGACATCCGTTGAACGAAAAGCGATTAAAGAGGCAGCAGAAAAAAGCGGCGGCAAAAAAGTATACTTAGAAGAAGAACCAAAAGTAGCGGCTATCGGTGCGGGCATGGATATTTTTCAGCCGAGTGGAAATATGGTTGTCGATATTGGCGGTGGCACGACAGATGTTGCCGTTCTGTCCATGGGCGATATTGTCACCGCCTCTTCCATTAAAATGGCTGGGGACAAGTTCGACATGGAAATTTTGAATTACATTAAGCGCGAATATAAACTGCTTATTGGTGAACGTACTGCTGAAGAAATTAAAATTAAAGTCGCAACTGTATTCCCAGGCGCACGTGATGAAGAAATTGATATTCGTGGCCGCGATCTTGTCACGGGGTTGCCGCGAACGATTACCGTTCGTTCTAGAGAAATTGAGAATGCGCTTCGTGAACCGGTCGCTCTGATTGTACAAGCTGCTAAAAGCGTATTAGAACGTACACCACCTGAGCTGTCCGCAGATATTATCGATCGCGGTGTTATTTTAACAGGAGGCGGTGCACTGTTGCACGGCATTGACCAGCTGTTGTCCGAAGAGTTAAAGGTTCCGGTATTAGTGGCGGAAAACCCAATGGATTGCGTTGCCATTGGAACAGGGATTATGCTCGACAATATTGACCGGGTACCTAATCGCCACCTCATTTAACTTCAAATACCGCTAAACAAAGTTCGATCACAATGATCATCTTAGAGCGGACACAGGGTGTGCAGGGAGGCTGCTGGCTATCGCCTATAATTAACCGCTTCTCTGATAAGTGGTGATAAATTTACCACTCGCTTATGCCTTCATCGTAAGTATGGAAATGGTACCTATTCGCATTTTTCCGATTTTTGCCTTATAATGAGAGTAGACAAAAAGTGTACAATATCAAGCGGGGTGACGGTCCTTGTTACGAGGGTTCTATACAGCTGCCGCTGGCATGCTTTCTGAGCAACGGCGCGTGGAAATGCTAACGAATAATATGGCCAATGCAAATACACCGGGATATAAAGCTGACCAATCAACATTGCGGGCGTTTCCAGAAATGCTTCTCGCACGTTTAGATCAAACAACGATTCCTACAAAAGAACCGAGGTCTTTTCCACTGCGACCAACGCTTGGAGCCATTAACACTGGCGTTTATATGCAAGAACTCATTCCAAATTTTGGGCAGGGTGACATAAAAGAGACAGGACAAGCAACCGACCTCGCCCTTGTTGACGGCATACTGCCGGTTGATGCGGCAACAGGAACAAAAGGTGCGCTCTTTTTTGTTGTCGAAAATGAAAATGGCGACATTCGCTATACAAGAAATGGTAACTTTACATTGGATGCACAAGGCTTTTTAACGACGAACGAGGGCTTTTACGTATTGGATGAAAATGGACAGCGTATTCAGTTGCCAAGTGCTGACTTTACTGTGACTTCAGACGGAACGATTGTTGCCAATAACAATCGTATTGCTCGGCTCGATATTGCGTTTGCTGCCAATCCCAATACGGTTGTGAAAGAAGGAAATGGTCTTTTCCGCAGCGAAAATGGTAGATTACCAAGCGCGGTTAACAATCCAAATGCGACATATCAAATTAAGCAAGGTTTTCTCGAACGCTCGAACGTCGATATTTCTCGCACTATGACTGATATGATGTCTGCGTACCGTGCTTTTGAGGCAAACCAAAAAATATTACAAGCGTACGATAAAAGCATGGACAAGGCTGTCAATGAAATCGGTCGCCTCAAATAACGGAGACGAGCTTAGGGGGATTTTACGTGCTACGTTCAATGATTACTGCAGCGAATACAATGAATCAACTGCAACAACAGCTTGACGTGATTAGTAACAATATTGCCAATAGCAATACCACCGGATTTAAACGTCGTGAAGCAAGTTTTGGTGAACTGCTTGTGCAGCAGTTTAATAACTTGCCGCGCGAACAGGTAAATCGCTTGACTCCTGACGGGGTACGACTCGGTGTTGGTGCAAAGCTAGCGGAAACAAATCTCGTTCTCAAGCAAGGTCCGATTATGCAAACGGGGCGGTCTTTAGACGTCGCTCTGACAAAAGAAGGACAATTTTTCCGCGTCCTTGTCCAAGAGGACAATGGAACGAGGGCGATCCGCTATACTCGGGACGGCGCTTTTTATTTGAGTCCATCGGCTAACAATCCGAATGAACTCATGCTTGTCACAAGCGATGGTCATCCTGTTCTCAACAGCAACAATGAACCCATCTTCATTCAAGACGGGTTTAAAAATATCACCATTTCTAACACAGGAACGCTGACTGTCACTGATCCAAACGGAAGAGTCACTCAAACAGTCGATCTTGGTATTACAACTATCCTGCGTCCGCAATTATTGCAGTCCGTTGGGGAGAATTTGTTCGCTCTTCCGAACTTAAATGCACTCAATGTCAATGAAGCAGATGTAATAGTCGATATGACTGGTAATTTACGTCAACAAATTGGTATGGAGCAAGGCGCGCTCGAGCAATCGAACGTTGAGTTATCGACCGAAGTAACTGATATGATGATTACACAACGCTCGTATCAAATGAACGCCCGATCAATTTCAATTTCCGATCAAATGCTCGGCTTAATTAATGGAATTCGCTCGTAGTGAGGGAGAAGTGGGGATGAATGAAGAACGCCAAGAGGAAAAACAAACAGAACAGAAGAAGCAGCGCTGGACATGGCAGCGTACCCGCTTAATCCCGATCTGGCTTCGCCTCGTTATTGTCGTTTTTCTCATGATCATAAGCACTGTGCTCGGCGCGATGATTGGCTACGGCGTCATTGGCGATGGCAAACCGTTCGACGTATTCAAACCGTCGACATGGCAGCGGATTGTTGATATTGTCGAGAAAGATGGAAAAGGTCAATAACAGGGAATAGGAAGGTACATGCCTTCTTTTTTTCTGTTATTCATCGCTTATTGTAAAGAAACGGCCTATGTTTGACTGAACAAATGTTACTTAGCAAGTGTCGTTGCGCGATTTTATTCGTTTGTCCCTTAACAGTTTCTACTTCTCTAAACAGAAGATCGATATCTGTCTGTATCGTTTGTGACAGTTCTGATGTCCTTTCTTATATTTGGAGGGTCAATCCTCAACATTGTGTGATGTTTCAATGCATTTTTTATTTCTTTTAATCAAATTCAACAGTTATCAAGCTGTTGTTTGACATTTATTAAACGATTTTTCAATATGATCAAGCCAATGATTGACTTAAATAGTTTTCGGCGTTACTCAATCGGTGATTAACTTGTTGAAGGCATTTTCAAGGTTACTGAATCTCTCACTTACTTCCGAGCGGAATTCACGCATTTCTTACACGAACTGTATTAACCGTTCTTCCATTTTTCTCACCTTCCTTTTATATTTACTCCATTGGAAAGGTACAAAAACAAAGGAGGCTTACATATGCTTGATATTCAACAAATTCAAGACATTATTCCACACCGTTATCCATTTTTATTAGTCGACCGTATTTTAGAAATCGAAGAAGGAAAGCGTGCGGTCGGTATTAAAAACGTCAGCGCGAATGAACAATTTTTTGTTGGTCATTTTCCGGAATATCCGGTGATGCCCGGTGTGTTAATCGTTGAAGCATTGGCACAAGTTGGTGCAGTAGCGATGTTGAAAAAAGAAGAAAACCGCGGTCGTCTTGCCTTTTTCACAGGCATTGATAATTGCCGATTTAAAAAGCAAGTGAAACCGGGTGATCAGCTTCGTCTCGAAGTTGAAATCATCCGCGCTAAAGGTCCGATCGGCAAAGGAAAAGGTATCGCTACCGTCGATGGGGAACTTGTCTGCGAAACAGAAATTATGTTTGCTCTTGGAGAAAAGAAAGACGCCTAACCAAATCCCCCTTTCCAAGGAACATTTTATTGCTGTCGAGGAAAGGGGGAATTTTGTCAAAAGTGTGCGTTTCCTGATAAAAAGAGAAAAAGGGGCTAGAAGAAACGGTTCATCTGCTATTTAAAAATGTCATTGATAGTTGAGCTGCTTATTTTGATTAAATCATAAACCATATAGTTGAACGATACGGTGAATGAAACGAAGAACTTGAACGGCATGAATGTATGATCGAATCTCTTTCTTTCCGCTTCCTCAAGCAGAAAACTGAAATCAAGGATTTCAGACAAATAATGAGATTATAGGTGAAGACGTCTGCCCTCTTTCCGCAAAATTAAGGAAAGAGGGGTTTTTTTGCATGAAATTCTTCTTTCTGGGCAACATAAACAAGGACCGGTTTTTACATAGGTCACTTTATTATGTATGGAAAGGAGAAGGAAACATGAATAAAAAATGGCTTTTATTGAAGCTATTTGGTTCACTAGTCGCGATTATGCTTGCATCTGGTTGTAATTGGGGCAATGACAATGATAACAACCAAAATCCGCCGCCGCCATCACAAAATCAAGACGTCAACGATACGGATATGAACCCGGCTGATGATATCAACCAAAACGATGACGTCGACAATAACAATAATCTCAATGACAAAAATCTCAATGACAACAACAACACGAATGTACCTCCAGGAGACGACACGAACAACGGACCTGGCGATGATGAAAACGATAACGTCCCAGACCGAGAAGATCCAATTGAAGACCAGAAAGATGTGAACGATAAAGATAACAAAGATGAATAGTAAAACGGGAGGCTGCCCCCAAGGTATAGGGGCAGCCTTGTTTAGTATATAGTTTATCAACAGTGTTACATTAGCAAAAAATAAAGAGATACTCCTCGAAAGTTATAAGCAATAATAGGGAGTCTTTTTTTTTCGAGGAATTTTGTGGTTCGGGAATTGTTCATCTCTCCGTTTTTGGTATTCTTGCCTTTCTCTGATGGAAGATGCTGTTTCCTCATCGTTTCGCATATGTTGAACATTAATTATTTTGATGCATTAATGAACCGAGGTGTCGATATCACTGAAAGGATAGCCAAGCGAGATCGATGTCTTTTTGGAACGAAATGGAGCGTAAACACGCTCCATTTCGTTTGTTCATTGTCAATTTTTTTTAGAAAAATGTTCATATAACGTTCAAGACCACGATGGGTTCATACTTGTTTATTTCTTTACAATAATTCAGTAGCGACAGCTATAGTGGTCAAAAGGGTGCTTGTTACGTAACAGCCAAAAGGTGTATGTCTTTATATGATTTTATAAAAAGGGTGTAGGAGCAATGAGAAGTATGAAATGGATTCCATCTCGATTTAATGCGATTTCACAAACAGAACGTGGTGAACTCATTCTTTACAATAGTTATACAGGGGCAATCGGTGTTGTGACAGAGGAAGAGAAAAAAACTGTGTTGCAAGCATTAAAGCGGAGCGGCATTGATCGAGACTTACTGCCTATTGAAAAAACGCTTGCCGAATGCGGGTTTCTTGTTTCACAGCAAGTGAACGAGGAAAAGCGTGCCCAATTTTTGCATCAAACGTTACATCGGACGGATACGATGCACCTTATTGTACTTCCTACAGAAGCATGTAATTTTCGTTGTACATACTGTTATCAAGATTTTTCGCGCGGAAACATGAGCCGCGATGTCATCAATGGGTTAAAACATTTTTTTGAAAATAAAATTCCTAGATTGGAACATCTTACGGTCAGTTGGTTTGGTGGAGAGCCTCTATTAGCGCTTGATATCATCGAAGAATTAAGCGAAACGATAGTAGAATGGACCGATCGGCACGGCGTAACCTATCAAGCGGAAATGTCAACG
Organism: Thermaerobacillus caldiproteolyticus; assembly: GCF_013761245.1. GTDB lineage: Bacteria > Bacillota > Bacilli > Bacillales > Anoxybacillaceae > Thermaerobacillus > Thermaerobacillus caldiproteolyticus. Next base: position 195,435 of record NZ_JACDUT010000003.1, read on the forward strand.
AACGGCTATTATTTATCAAAAGAAACACTGCAAACGTTATTGAAATATAAAGTGAATCGTTTTATGGTGACACTCGATGGAAGCAAAGACGTGCATGATTCGCGCCGAGCACTAACGAATCGAGGACCTACGTATGAAACGATACTTAACCATTTGAAAGATATACAAACATTAAATGATTCGTTTGAAATTTACCTGCGCATTAATTTTGATGAAGACAACCTTTCACACATTCCGCATTTTTTAGAAGAGTTAGCTTGTTATTTTGCGGGAGACTCGCGCTTTCAAATTTTCTGTCGCCCTGTTGGTAAATGGGGGGGAGCAAACGATGAAGGATTACCGATATGTGACAATCGTACAGCAGAAACGAAAATATGGGAGTTTACGGAATTTGGCATAAATCGTGGGTTAAATATGAGTTCGATCATTGAGTCGATGTTAATGCCTACTGGGGCGGTTTGTTATGCGGCAAAGCCACATTCGTTTGTCATTGGCGCCGATGGTCAAGTGTATAAATGTACTTGTTTCCTTCAGGAGGAATATAACCATGTTGGGCGGCTTCATGCCGATGGAACAATGGACGTTGATTTCGATAAATTAGCCTTATGGGTCACGTCAGGAGAAGAACAAGATGAACATTGTCAGGCGTGCTTTTTTCGTCCTGCATGTCAAGGGAATCATTGCCCATTGTATCGCATACGTAAAGGAAAGCGTCCTTGCCCTTATGAAAAACGAAAAATTAAACAAGTGTTGCGCTTACTTCATGCACAACAATCTGAAACAAAGTAACTAACGGTGATGCGATGATTTTGCGCTACAAAGTGTTTTTAAATTCTTGACAGTGAATTTTTTTACTTACTAAGAAAGGAGGTGGAAAGATGCGTATTTTGCGTCCAGCTGTATCCCCAATCGCAGCATCTAACTCAGGAAGACTTTCTAAATCTGTTCCGGGCAACTTAAAATAGGTAGCCTGTACGCGAAAAGTGCGGAAAGTAACATTGGCGATGGGGGGCATTAGGAGGGGATGAGCTGTCACAGTTTTATCTTAATTGATTCCTCCGGGTAAACGCCTCGATGGATGATTTTATTAGTAGTACTTACTCCATCGACAGGCTGTTTTCTAAACAGCTCCCCATAGCTGGTTTTCCTTTTTATTTCTTTTTGAACTAAGCGATCATAATTTTCTCGAATATCTTCAATCTTTTCTACTGTTGTCTTTGTTTCTGATAACAGGCTAAAATAGGATTGCATTGATATTCTTTTTTGCCGATGAAATGAAGAAAGGGCTGAATCCCAAAAGTGTTGGGACAGCCCCTTGATGTTATTTGCGATGCGTATTTTCATGATCGTTTTGGCGCCAAGGCGGTCGATTCTCTTTTAATGAGTTTAGAAGAGAGGAGAATTTCTTGGAACGGTTCGTTTTTGTTTTCCATTCTCCAGAAAAGCAGTTCGACCGCTCTTCTACCGTAAAGTTCCAAATCAATATCAACCGTCGTCGTTTTCGGCGTAGAGATTTTTGATAATTGACCATTATCGTAGCTGCATATGGATGCTTGATCAGGAACTTGAATGCCTTGTTGTTTTAAGCCCGAGTTGACTAAAAATCCTAACCTGTCATTAGCGCAAAACCAAGCAGTTGGTTGCTGCTCTAATTGCTGAATATACTGGAGAATGACTTCTTCTTTTTCTTCCGCATTTTTGAAAATAAACTCCTCGTTTGGTTCGATGCCATATTCCCGCAACGCGAGCAAATATCCTTCATAACGTTCTTCATAGCTAGGCAAATATTTCACATTGCCGACAAAAGCGATGTCACGATGATTTAATTCAATTAAATGTTGTACCGCAAGATAAGCACCAAAGCGATTATTGGTTAGCACGGCATCTGCATGAATATTAGGGTGATGGTAGTCAACAAGCACAGTCGGAATATCGGTAGAGATGACTTTATTAATGTATTCGGTACTGATGTGCGAAAGAATTAAGATTCCATCCACCATCTTATTTTCGATGAACGAAGGTAAAATAAGGTTTTCTTTTTGATCGCGATTAATCGATTGAATGTGTAAGTTCATGCCCCGTTTTACGACTTCTTTTTCAATGCTCAAATAAATTTCTCCAAAAAAATTTTTAAAGGAGAATGCAAAATCGGAAGCGATTAATCCGATGTTCCCTGTCCTTCCTGGTTTCTTTTGCTTTCGTGCTCCTGGATATTGATAGCCCATTTCCTCAGCCACACGTTTAATTCGCTCCCGAGTTTCTTCGCTCACGCCTTCTTTTCCTCTTAAGGCTTGCGATACCGAATTCTTCGATATATTTAATTGATCGGCAATATCTTGCATCGTTACTTTCTTTTTCATATGGCAACACCTACTATTCTAATAGACCTCAGCACCAAGTGTTTAATGATGCGGTTGAAACATGGTCTCGATTTCTTGAAATAGGTCATTGATAATCAACATGACAGCAAAGCAGAAAGGACCAATTAAGAAGTATACAGATACCTTAGGAATATAATAAAGGATGAAACCTGTAAATAAAAGCAAAGCAAGTAGCAATAATGTTGTTTTCCATTTCGTGAATGAACACCATACTGATAATTTTAACACCGATTTATTGGTAATGAAAAAACGAGAGAGCAAAGGATATACATATAATCCTACTAATACATTCATGATTAAAAGTGAATATAATAGTGGAAGAATATAATGACCGATTGGATAGTTTTTTAAAAATGCGATATCAGCAATTAATATTGTAATAAGAATACACTGAATTGAAAAGAAGAGAGCGGATTGAACGAAATTTACTTTCAAGCTCTTAAAAAACGTTTTCGTTATTTCTACTTGTTTTTCTTTCACTAATTTCCCCATGACACTAAAGGATGCAGTAAGGGCAGGTCCCATTGGAATCGTAACAAGAAATAAGATCAACCACGTGAATAGATTGGAGTAATCCCACTGAAAGAGCAGAAATAAGGATGCAGGGATACATAAGAGGAAAAAGTACACATTACATAAGATGAACCAGTAAGTATAAAGAATGATTCGGTAAAACATATTATCTTGTAAATCAGCTGTTGGAAGCATCAGAACCGACCTCAATCCTTTAAAGATAAGTATAGAGGATTTAAAGGAATTCTCCTTTAAATCCCGCATTAACCTTTAATTCCAGTAAGAGAAATTCCCTCAACAAAGTATTTTTGCATCGCGAAGAAAAGGAGAAGTGTAGGCAATAATACTAAAATGGAAGCGGCCATTAATGGGCCCCACTCGACTTTTGTCATTCCGTTAAACATCGCGAGACCTAATTGTAATGTAAATTTGTTCGAATCATTTAAGTACATTAATGGTCCTAGTAAGTCGTTCCACGAACCTTGGAAGGAAAATAATCCAATGGTGATTAAAGCAGGCTTGGATAATGGGAGAAAGATTTTATAAAAGATTTGGAATCTTGTTGCCCCGTCGATTAAGGCGGCTTCTTCTAATTCCCTTGGTATCGTTAAAAAGAATTGACGCAACAGAAACACAAACACGGCTTGCCCACCGAAAAAGGCAGGGACGACGAGAGGTTTGAATGTGTTAATCCATCCAAGTTTTTCAAACATCATAAATACAGGAATCATCGTAATTTCTCCAGGCAGCATGATTGTCGATAAAAGAATCATAAACCAAATATTTTTACCTGGGAAGTCGAAGCGAGCGAACCCATAAGCAACAAGGGCAGAAATAAATACTTCGGCAAATACTCGACATCCTGTAATGATAACTGTGTTTTTTAAATATAGAAAAAATGGAATATCGGTGACGGCACGGCGATAGTTTTCCCAATAGAAAGAATCAGGAAGCCATTTTGGCGGAATTTGAAAGATGATGTCTCCGGATTTTAATGAGGTGGAGATCATCCAAAGTAATGGCAATACCGTTGCCGCAGATGCGATGATCAGAAACAGATAGACAAAAAAGGCTTGAATTTTTTTTCGCTGTGGGTTTGTTAACGTAAATGTCAAGAGGATTCCCCTCCTTAACCGTTGATTTCCGTCCCTTTTAAACGATTCATTTCTGAACCTTTTAAACCATTGATTTCCGCACCTTTTAAACGGTTGATTTCGTAACCTTTGAATACGTTTTTCTCGAATGTCTTTTTCTTTTTTGATTTTGAGCTTTGAATTTCACCGGCATAATAAACCCATAAAGGTGATGTTTTAAAAACAAGCAACGTTAAAAGCAAGATGATGACAAAAAGGACCCATGCCATCGCTGTCGCGTATCCCATTTTATAAAAATTAAAGGCATTTTCGTATAAATAGACCATATAAAATTTTCCTTGATTTTCAGCACCGCCAATAATATAAGCATCATTAAACTTCCGGAATGAGCCGATAATTCCCATGACGAGATTGTAAAAAATTACTGGGCTCAGCATCGGAAGGGTAATATGGCGGAATTTGTGCCACCAATTTGCCCCGTCAATTTCCGCTGATTCATATAAACTGCGGGGGATATCTTGTAATCCTGCAAGGTATGTTAGCATTCCGCCGCCGGCTCCCCAAATGGCCATCATCACATAGGAAGGTAAAACCCAAGACGGATCGCCAAGCCAGTTCGGTCCAGAGATGCCAATGTATGATAATAGTAAATTAATCAAACCGTAATCAGGATCGAGAATCCATCTCCATAAAAGAGCAATGGATACGCCAGATACAACGGCGGGAAGATATAAGGCTGTACGGAACAAATAGATTCCTTTTACTTTCACATTCACAATGGCGGCAATGGTTAAGGAAGATATGATTCCTAAAGGAATAGCAAATATAGCATATAAAGCGGTGACTTTCAGCGAGTTTAGGAAATTGGGATCTTTAAATAGGTTGATATAATTGTCTAAACCAATAAATTTCGGTGCGGTGAAGGAGTTCCAATCGGTAAATCCGATATAAAAGGCAAACGATATTGGAAACAATGTAAAGATGAAAAATCCAAGGATCCATGGTGATATAAACAGCAATCCTTCGTATTTCTTTAACAACTTCTTCATTTTTATCAACCTCTTTTTAACTCAGTAAAGTAAGAATAAGCTGACTTTCATCAGCTTATTCTTACGTAAGGGGATATTATTGACCTAAGATTTTGCGAAGTGCTTCTGCAGCGTCTTTTGCTGCTTTTTCTGGGGATTTTTTGCCTAGAAGAATTGGCTCGTATAATTCTTGCCAAATGGCGTTATCAAGTTCGTTTTGCTGCTTCTGGTTATTGAAGCCGCGTGCCATTTTTGCACTTTCTTTGATGATATCAACCGCATATTTTTTATCTGGACGAATTTTTTCTACCTTTTCTAAGTCTGATTTTGTAGGAGGAAGTATTTTCCAATCGTGAATCGCATTTGTCAAGTCAACTAATGCTTCCGCGGCGACTTTTTTGTTCTTTGTATTGTTCGACATGACTGTGTGGGCAATCCAACTGAAAGTTGCTTCTGTTTTGGCATGAGGCACTTTTGTCATGCCGATTTCGAAAGCATTTCCGACTTGTTTTTCGAAATCGTCGCCAGCACCACCGAAGAACATGGCGACCTTTCCTGTTTTAAACATTTCTGGACCGCCCGTATTTTGTGCTTGAGTTTTAGTAGGTGTTACCTTGTCCACATTAATGAGTTTATTCAACATTTTAATACCTTCAATGGCTTCTGGCTCATCGATGCGAACTTTCCCATTTTTATCAATAATTTCTCCGCCATATGTCCAAACCCATGTTGCAATTGGTGGCCAGCCATCGATAACCGTTCCAAATTGATCTACTTTCCCGTCGTGATTCGTATCTTTTGTTAAAGCTTTTGCCGCTTTTTCAAAGTCTTCCCATGTCCAGTCTGGTTTTGGAAGTTCAACACCCGATTTTTCAAAGAGTGTTTTGTTATAGTAAAGCATCACAGGTTGGTTAATCCAAGGTAAGCCGTAAAGTTTTCCATTGACTTTTCCAACTTGTAACGGACCTTCAAAGTAGTCATTAAGATTTACTTTAGGATTTCCTTTAATGTAGTCATCAAGTGGAGCGATTACCCCTAACTCGGCATACATTGGTATGTATTCTTGAGATAACCAGAATAAATCAGGTGCCTGTTTCGCAGCTGCCATTGTTTGAATTTTTTTGTAGTAATCAGCAGGGATGCTTTGGATGGTTAAATGATAGTCCTTCGATTCTTTATTAAGCTTATCTACGATCGCTTGAAATTCTTTTAGTTCTTGTGCACCAGCCCATGTTCCGATTTTTAATTCCACTTTTCCGTTTTTAGATGAATTGGAATTTGCAGAATCTGATGCATTTGAACATCCTATCGTTCCAACGAGCAAAATAGATGTTAAAAATCCTGCTGCTAATTTCTTAAGAAAGTTTTTCTTCATTTACCTCTCTCCTTTCTGATTTTTTAGAATGCATTTGTAATGAATTTGTAATCAGAAAAGAAAGATTACTAAATTAGTAATGTAACGTTACATTACGTTTTGATTATTGCATGATTTACTGAAGTAGTCAACTGATATATTTAGAGAAATAGCGAATGAGAAAATGAAGTTTTACCAAAACTCTAAGAAAAATGCATAAAAGAAAGACGGTTTATGAACTGAATGGTTAAAATAATTGGTTTGCATGATGTATATGTAATGTGAAATTTGATTTTGTAATTAAATTTGTAATGTTATGGAGTTTTTTGAGAAAAGAGGTGTAAGCAGTTTGTTGAAAATTGATGAGGAAGCTTTATAAATACTTGGCTCTGTTATCGTTTGATGTTGATTTTAGGATTATTAAAAACCTTCAAATTGAAAGTGTTCATTTTTTGTCCCTTGTTGCATTAACGTACCTGTTAGCTGAATAAGAAATAAAATAAATAGCGGTTTAAGTGCTTTTTTGCTACTGTTATTTTTATTGGTTAATCTGCTTTATATAGCAAGTTCCCCCACTTGTAAGCCTAATTTGGTACGATTTTCGCTCCGCGCGGCAATGCTCAGGAATGATGTTGAGTCCAAGGATATGAACGTAAAAGTGCTTTGGCCCGTTCATAATTAGAGGACAAATTGTAGCCACATGGTCAATGCGGGGCAAGTTCATGATCTTTCGTCTTTTATGATGTTTTTGACAAGGCGATGTTAAGATTTTTTGTCAAACGGAAAGATTAACTAAAATTTATTGGGCTTCTATTTCCAATTGCAGTTGTGTTTCTGCCAATTTGGGTGAGTTTTTTGGTTTCTAATACATCGATATTCACAGTTTTTATGTGCTAATCTCAGAAATATGCAGATTAACTTACTTGATTATTTTTTATATTTTTTGATATACTTCATGTAACCGGTTACATGAAATAAGGTGGAGAATGAATATGGCAACGATTCGAGATGTTGCTAAGTTAGCAGGTGTTTCTGTCGCAACAGTTTCGCGAGTGTTGAATCAAAACGGTTATGTAAATGAAGAAACGGAAAAACGTGTGAGACAGGCGATTAAAAAATTAAATTACAAACCGAATGAAGTAGCGCGGACGCTTTTTAAAAAGACATCAAAAACAATCGGATTAATTGTTCCGGACATTTCAAACCCTTTTTTTCCAGAGCTTGTTCGCGCGGTTGAAGATGTCATGAATATTTATGATTACACTGTGATCTTGTGTAATTCTGATGAGAAGAATGAAAAAGAAAAAGAATATATGGAAGTATTGAAGCAGAAATACGTTGATGGCATTATTTTAACAACCAATCAATTGGAACTAGATGAAGTGTCTGAAATCAATGTTCCAGTTGTTGTCTTGGATCGACCACTAAACCATTCATTTCCATCTGTGATTGCAGATAATTACGGTGGAGCGCGGCTAGCGACGCGACATTTATATGAAATCGGCTGTCGAAGGATTGCCCATATTCAAGGTCCTTCGCACGTTGTCAATGCAGTAGAACGTTTTAATGGTTATCGTGATGAAATGAAGGAGTTAGGTCTTTGGGACGAACGTCTAGTTATTCTTGGAAACTATCAGCTGAAACAAGCGAAGGAAGCGGTATTACAAGCTTTGAAAGAATATGATATTGATGGGATTTTTGCCGGAAATGACGCGATGGCGGTTGGTGCTCTGAAAGCTGTTCAGCAGCTTGGACTTCGCGTGCCGGAAGATGTTGCAATTATCGGCTATGATGGCATTCCGCTGACAGAGATGACAACGCCTGAACTATCGACGATTTCGCAACCCATTTATGAAATGGGAGCGATTGCGGCAAGAATTTTAGTCAAGAAAATTGAAGGGAAGCCGCTTGAGCAAATTCATTATGTGCTGCCTGTCGAACTTATTGAAAGACAATCGACGCGTAAGGGGGAAAGGAAATGACAAAGCCAGTGGTTACTGTCATTGGAAGCATTAATATGGACCTTGTAACGATAGCAAACCGTGTTCCTTCACAAGGTGAAACGATTCTCGGAGAACAGTTTCACCTGATTCCTGGAGGAAAAGGGGCGAATCAAGCGGTGGCAGCCGCTCGTTTAGGAGCGAGGGTTCACATGATTGGTGCGGTCGGTACGGATACATTTGGAAAGGAGCTTCTTCACTCTCTGGAACAGGAAGGTGTTTGCATCGATAATGTGAAACCGGTTACATATGTAGAAACGGGAATTGCTTCGATCACAATATCAGATGGCGATAATCGAATCATTGTTGTTCCTGGAGCCAATCATGCTCTTTGTCCGGAAGATATAGAACATTGCGAAGAAATTATTGCTCAAAGTGATGTTTGCTTATTACAGTTGGAAATTCCGTTGTCCGTTGTTGAAAAAGCCGCTTGTTTAGCGAAAAAGCACGATGTCCGCGTCATTCTAAATCCAGCGCCAGCACAGCCGCTACCACAACAATTAGTAGAGCAAGTCGATATTCTGACACCAAATGAACATGAGCGCGACGTTATTTTTGGCGGAATGGATGTAAGCCAATTTGCTCATAAATTAGTTGTCACGGAAGGAGCACGTGGCGTAACGATGATGAAAAACGGACAGCCGACGTTAATACCGGGTTTTAGCGTTCCTGTTGTAGATACGACAGGAGCAGGGGATACGTTCAATGGTGCGCTTGCGGTAGCTTTAAGTAAAGGGATGCGTTTAGAAGAAGCATGTTTATTTGGTAATGCTGCGGCAGCGTTGTCTGTGACAAGATTGGGAGCGCAAACAGGGATGCCGACAGAAGACGAAGTTCGTCAGTTTCTAAAAACAAAGAAAGGATGTTTGGAATGAAAAAGCATGGCATTTTAAATCGAGAATTAAACACGGTTTTAGCTTCTCTAGGACATACGGATACGATTGTCATTGCTGATTGTGGATTACCGATTCCCGATGATGTTGTACGAATTGATTTATCGCTTGTGAAGGGATTCCCGCCGTTTCTGTCTGTATTAGATGCGATTTTAGAAGAGTTGGAGATTGAAGCGGTTACACTTGCAGAAGAAATTAAAACGAACAATATCAAGATGTATGAAGAAATTCATCAGCGATTGAAGACCGTCCCAGAACAATTCGTTTCTCATGAGCGATTGAAAGAAATGACAAAATCAGCAAAAGCCATCATCCGTACAGGAGAAGCGACTCCTTATGCGAATGTGATTCTTCACTCAGGTGTCAATTTTTCTTAAATTTCACCTTTAAAAAAGGGGGGGAGAAATATGACAAGGCCGTTCATTGAAATGAAAGGGATTAAGAAGGCTTTCCAACAGCATGTCGTATTAGATGGTGTTGACTTCGAAGTGCGTGCCGGTGAAGTGCATGCATTGATGGGGGAAAACGGCGCCGGAAAATCGACATTAATGAAAGTATTAACAGGGATTTATGAACGGGATGCGGGTACAGTCATGGTAGACGGGCGGGAAGTCCATTACCGGCATCCAAAAGAAGCCGAGATAGATGGAATTTCTGTGATACATCAGGAACTCAATATCATTCCGACGTTGACAGTAGCCGAAAATATTTTTTTAGGGCGCGAGAGAACAATAGGCTATACAGGAATTATTCGTAGTAAGGACATGGAAAAACAAGCAGAAAAGTATTTGCAGAAGCTTGGGGTTCAAATTGCTCCTAATGAAATCGCTGGAAATTTATCAGTGGGTAAACAGCAAATTGTCGAGATTGCTAGGGCGTTATCAACGAATGCCAAATGTTTAATTATGGATGAACCAACAGCCGCTTTAACTGAACGAGAAATTCAAACGTTGTTTGAAGTGATTCGCACGCTAAAACAGCAAGGAGTCGCCATTGTCTATATTTCGCATCGAATGGAAGAAATTTTTGCGATTTGTGATCGGATTTCGGTGCTAAGAGATGGGCAATTTATCGGCACAAAACATATACCAGAAACGAACTTTGATGAAATTGTTCATATGATGGTTGGCAGGCAAATTGGTGATCGCTTTCCAAAGCGAAAAACAAACATTGGTAAAGAACGGCTGAGAGTAGAAGGATTGACACAAAAAGGGGTATTTGAGGAAGTTTCCTTTTCTGTACGTGCCGGAGAAATTCTTGGCGTTGCTGGGTTAATGGGATCAGGGCGTACAGAAATTATGGAAGCGGTTTTTGGAGTTAGAAAGGTGCATGGGGGAGCTATTTATATTGATAACCGACTCGTCAATATTAAGTCCCCGCGACAAGCCATTGAGCATGGTATCGCTTTGATTACAGAAGATCGAAAGAGAAAAGGTCTTATTTTAAATATGAGTGTGCGTGAAAATTTAACCTTGCCGAAATCGGAACAATTGGCTGTTGCTGGTGTCATTCAAGAGACAAAAGAACGAGATTTAATTTCCTTATTAATAGCGAAATTAAACATTAAAACAGCTTCACCGGAATTAGAGGTAAAAGCATTGAGCGGAGGCAACCAACAAAAAGTAGTTTTTGGAAAATGGTTAGCAATGGAACCACGCATCCTGATTTTAGATGAGCCGACGCGCGGTGTTGATGTTGGGGCAAAAAAAGAAATTTACGAGATTATGAATGAACTCACTGCGCAAGGCGCGGCCATTATTATGGTATCATCGGAGCTCCCAGAAGTATTGGGGATGAGTGATCGCATTATGGTTGTTCATGAAGGCAAGGTAAGTGCCATTTTTGACAATAAAAACGTTGACCAAGAAATGATTATGCGCGCGGCGACAGGAGGGAACGTGTAATGGGAAAAGGTTGGAGTTTTGATATCAAGAAACTGGGCCCGCTCATCGGCTTTTTATTGTTATGTATTGTGCTATCTATCTTAAGTGATAATTTCCTAACCATGGATAACTGGTTAAATATTCTGCGCCAAGTATCAATTAACGCATTGATTGCCTTCGGAATGACATTTGTCATTTTAACGGGCGGAATTGATTTATCCGTTGGTTCGGTGTTAGCGCTTTCTAGTGCGATTACAGCTGGCATGATGGCCAACGGTATGGGAGGATTGGCCGCGATTCTCGTAGGATTACTTGCCGGACTCTTCATGGGGGCACTTAACGGTGCGATTATTACTAAAGGACGCGTTGCCCCATTTATTGCGACTCTAGCAACCATGACGATGTTTCGCGGTGCAACGTTAGTATATACAGACGGTCGCCCAATCACTGGGTTTTCTAATGATATTTTGTTCCAAATGATGGGGAGAGGTTATTTTCTCGGAATTCCAGTTCCAGTCGTGTTTATGATCGTCGTTTATATTGCGTTGTACTTTGTTTTAAAGAAAACGACATTTGGCCGCCATACATATGCTATTGGCGGTAATGAAGAAGCAAGCCGTTTATCTGGTATTCGTGTCGACCGATTAAAAATTTGGATTTATTCACTAACGGGCGGATTATCCGCGTTAGCGGGAATCATTTTAACTTCTCGTTTGAATTCAGCGCAACCAACGGCAGGAACTGCTTATGAGTTAGATGCGATTGCTGCTGTTGTACTTGGCGGAACGAGTTTATCGGGCGGACGCGGCTGGATTTTCGGTACCTTTGTTGGTGCACTGATTATTGGTGTGTTGAATAATGGGTTGAATTTATTGAACGTATCTTCATTTTATCAACAGGTTATCAAAGGTGTTGTTATTCTTCTTGCGGTCATTTTAGATCGCCGTAAAGAAGTTTGATAGACAAAATTATTATTATTAAAGGAGAGGGAGAGATTGATGAAGAAACTGGTCAGTATGGTAATGTCGTTGCTGTTGTTAGCAGGGGTATTAGTTGGTTGTTCTTTAGAAAATGGTACGACGACAGGTGACAAAAAAGAAGGAACAAAGAAAGACGGTGATATGAAAATTGGCTTATCGATTTCCACGTTAAATAACCCATTTTTTGTCACATTGAAAGAAGGGGCCGAAAAAGCAGCGAAAGAAGAAAACGTGCAATTAATCGTAGTAGATGCCCAGAACGATTCGGCGAAACAAATTAATGATATAGAAGATTTAATCCAGCAAGGTGTTGATTTGATTTTAGTAAATCCAACTGATTCAAGCGCAATTACATCCGCCGTCGAATCGGCGAATAACGCGAACATCCCAGTCATCACAGTAGACCGCAGTGCAGATGGTGGCAAAGTTGTTACCCATATTGCTTCCGATAACGTCACTGGAGGTAAGATGGCAGGAGAATTTTTAATTGAAAAGCTAAAAGATGGTGGAAATGTTGTGGAATTAGAAGGAATCCCCGGCTCATCTGCGGCACGTGAGCGCGGGGAAGGGTTCCATCAAGTGATCGATAAGACGAGCAATATTAAAGTAGTTGCGAAACAAGCAGCGGATTTTGACCGCGCAAAAGGACTGTCTGTCATGGAAAACATTTTGCAAAGCCATAGCGATATTAAGGCGGTGTTCGCTCATAACGACGAAATGGCTTTAGGAGCATTGGAAGCGCTTGAAGCCCGTGGGATGAAAGATGTGATCGTAGTCGGTTTTGACGCGACAGAGGACGCTGTCAAGGCAGTAAAAGACGGAAAAATGGCGGCAACGGTAGCACAAAAGCCGGAGCTGATTGGAGAAAGTGCGGTAAAAACAGCCTTGAAGGTACTAAAAGGTGAAAAAGTGGAAAAATTTATTCCAGTGCCGTTGGAGTTAGTAAAAGGAAATTGATGTGATAAACCACCTTCTGTCTATGTAAGGACAGAAGGTGTTGTCTTCTGTATAAGTATTTTTCTCTAATTTTTGAAGGCTCGCACCAATTGTCACCGTCCGAGAAGTGATGCAACTTTCCCTGCTGCTGCATGTGGAAAGTTGATGGAGAATGCGGATGAAGAGAGAAACACTGTCTCGAAGAAATCTACTATTCTTTCTGTGAGTAGCATATTTAAATATACATTACCGCCTTCTTCTGGATGAATATCGGAAAGAGGTGTTGCTATCTATAAAGAAAGATATTATGGTAGAGGATAGGTGATGAAGATGAAAAGCAAATTATTTTGGTGGAGCTTAGTTGTTTTATGGTGTGCGGTCATTTATTGTTTTAGTGAATTTTCCTTTTTCACAGGAGAAAATACGGAACATATCATTCGCCATATGATAAAAGATTTGTCGTTTGCTGGAGCGGAAGGGAATGATACGAGTTTTTCATTGAATTTCGTCATTCGGAAATTTGCTCATCTTTCAGCGTTTGGCGTGTTGGCAGTTCTTGTATGGAAGGTGCTTGTTCCGCACCGTTTTGCCTATATTGGTGCATGGAGTTTTGCCGTTTTGTATGCCGCTACAGATGAGTGGCATCAATCGTTTGAACCGGGGCGAACGGCGTTAGCGTCGGATGTGTTAATTGATGCGACAGGGGCCGCCTTGGCCTTATGGGTTGTCCATCTTTCCTTACGAATAAGGCGTTCTGTCCAACCCCGCCATTGAATTGTCTATCTAGCTGCTGGATACGTAAGAACAGCAGGCTGACCGAAAGACATCGATCAGCCTGCTGAGCAACCAAAGTGCCTGTCTTATTTGTCTGCCGGGAAGATAATCCCTGTCTGTTTTCGCGCTTGTTCGATGATGTCCATCGTGGTCAGAGAATGGTAATGGGAATTCGTTTCCGATTCTTTTTTTCCCATTTGAATAAGTTCGATGAATTCTTTTGCCTCATAGTACATCGGATGATGTGTTTGTGATTGGGTAATATCTTCTACGCGGCCGTCACGATAGCGAATTTCCACCTTTGTTGGTGTATGGATGGCGTCGATGATAATGCTTCCATTCTCCCCTTGGATTTCCGAAGGAATGTACGAATTCGTAATTTTAGAGTACATGACCACCGCATCCATGTCGCCATAATCAAGAATGATGCTGCCTTCTCCATCAACACCGGATTCAAGCATGGTACTGTTTGCTTTTATGCTAAGAGGTTTTCCGAATAATACAACCATCGGATACAGACAGTAAATGCCAATATCCATTAATGCGCCGTTGGAAAAAGCAGGGTTAAAGGCATTTAAGATCGTGCCTTGTTTATAGGCATCATAGCGTGACGAATATTGGCAATAGCTTGCAAAATAGCGGCGGACTTTTCCAATTTTATGTACATGATCCCGAATCGCTTGAAAATTCGGCAGCAGTGTCGTTTTCATCGCTTCCATCAAGACGACATTGTTTCGCTTCGCTGCTTCAATCATCGCCTGTAATTCTGCCGTATTGGACGCAATTGGCTTTTCGCATAAGACGTGTTTGCCGTGGTTCATAAGCAGAATCGCTTGCTCAGCGTGAAATGAGTTTGGACTAGCGATATAAACTGCATCGATAGCATCGCTTTTCGCCATCTCTTCTAAACTCGTAAATGTGAGTGAAGCCCCGACTTTTTCAGCGAATTCTTTTGCTTTCTCCTCTGTTCGCGAGTAGACCGCTGTTAATATGAAGTCTGACACTTCTTTTGCCGCTTTAATAAATTCTTGGGTAATCCAGTTCGTTCCGATTGTGGCGAATTTGATCATCATGAATTCCTCCTTATGGACGATGCTTCCTTAAGAAACTTGAAACGACTTCTCTTATTTTACCTTTCATACAACTCAATTGGCAAATCATCCGGATCGTGGAAAAATGTAAATCGTTTTCCCGTCACAGGGTCGATACGAATCGGTTCGACCGCAATCTTGTGCTTCTGTAAATGAGCGATCGTGGCATCGATGTCGTCCACTTCAAAAGCAAGGTGGCGCAATCCGCACGCTTCTGGATAACTTGGCCGTTTTGGTGGATGTTCAAATGAAAACAGCTCAATTTGCGTATGTTCTCCTACTTGTAAGTCTAATTTGTATGAATTTCGTTCCGCGCGATAATGTTCATGAATGATGTTAAGCCCAAGGATGTTCACGTAAAAATGCTTAGACCGTTCGTAATTCGAGCAAATGATCGCAATATGATGGATTCGTGTAAAGTTCATTGTTTTTTCTCCTTTTATAATCGTTTTAATAAAAAGCACCTGCAATACAGAATCATTGTCGAATGCTCCCAGATAGGACGCAACTTGAGACTCCGTGCTATGTGCGTCATTGCTTCTTTGCCCGAGTACACCAGCAGCTATGGATAAAGATACTCCACTTTTCCTAATTCGTAAACTGATAAAGAAACTGAGTAAGAAATTTTTCGGTCAGTACGGCGGATGGTGAAAAAATTGCATCTGAAACGTACCGTTACGACGAAAATGGAAATCGGACAAACATTGGATAGCCAACGGGGAAACGATTATCTATCGCTCCGATGCCTTAGACTAATGAAATGAATCCTTTTTCAGTTAATTTTGAAATTATTTATCCGAAGCTAAAAGTATAGTTGCAACAAAAGAGCCTTACGTCTATGCTGCTCGTTGCAAATTTCCGTTGGCCCTGATGCTTTTACAGATTTAATTCGAACATTTAGCTATGTGCTCTTCCACAGAAGGATGGAAGAGAAAAGAACGTCATTTTGTATGTTATGTAACACTCTGTTACCGGAATGAAACAAATTCTTTCTTGCTTGTACATATTACTAAACATTCCAAATGTATTTACTTTTTGTCTCCGAAAACGTTTATTTAAAGTATGAAAACTAGTCAGAACATTTGGAGGAGGACGCTATGGAACACAAGCAATTACGTCCGTTCCCAAGCAGTTTTTTATGGGGGTCCGCTTCAGCGGCGTATCAAGTAGAAGGAGCTTGGAACGAAGACGGAAAAGGGTTATCGGTCTGGGATGTGTTTGCAAAAAAAGAAGGAACGACATTTAAAGGCACGAACGGGGATGTCGCGGTCGACCATTATCATCGCTATAAAGAAGATGTTGCCTTAATGGCTGAAATGGGGTTAAAAGCTTATCGTTTTTCAGTGGCATGGAGCCGCATTTTTCCAAACGGAAGAGGGGAAATCAATGAAAAAGGGTTGCAGTTTTACGACAACTTGATTAACGAGCTTTTGAAGTATCGCATTGAACCGATTATCACATTGTATCATTGGGACGTTCCGCAAGCATTGATGGATGAATACGGTGCATGGGAATCGCGGCAAATCATTAATGATTTCAACAACTATGCGGTGACTCTCTTTCAGCGCTTTGGCGATCGCGTAAAATATTGGGTGACCTTGAACGAGCAAAATATTTTTATCGGCCTTGGGTATCGTTTAGGCGTTCATCCGCCGGGTGTGAAAGATTTGAAACGAATGTATGAGGCGAACCATATCGCCAATTTGGCCAATGCAAAAGTGATTCAATCGTTTCGGAAATATGTACCCGATGGGAAAATTGGGCCAAGTTTTGCGTATTCTCCGATGTATCCATACGATTGTCGGCCAGAAAATGTGTTGTCCTTTGAAAATGCGGAAGAGTTCCATAATCATTGGTGGATGGATGTATATGCATGGGGAACATATCCGAAAGTTATATGGAATTACCTCGAAAAGCAAGGGCTGACGCCAACGATTCACGACGGGGATTGGGAACTTCTTCAGTCGGCAAAGCCGGATTTCATGGGGGTCAACTATTATCGGACGATGACGATCGAAAAAAATCCGCTTGATGGTGTCGGCGAAGGAGTCATGAATACGACAGGAAAAAAAGGAACATCGACCGACACAGGAATTCCGGGATTGTTTAAAACGATTCGCAATCCGAACTTAGAAGCGACGAACTGGGATTGGGAAATTGACCCGGTTGGTCTTCATATCGGCCTGCGCCGCATTGCCAATCGCTATGGATTACCGATTCTCATTACGGAAAACGGCCTTGGCGAATTTGATAATCTGGAAGAAGGAGATGTTGTCAGCGATGACTACCGCATCGAGTATCTCCGCAGTCATATTTACGAAATTCAGCGGGCGATTAGCGATGGCGTCGAAGTATTAGGGTATTGTACGTGGTCGTTTACCGATCTTCTCAGCTGGCTGAACGGCTATCAAAAGCGATACGGTTTTGTATATATCAACCGGGATGACGAATCAGAAAAAGATTTACGCCGCATTAAGAAGAAAAGTTTTTATTGGTATAAACAAGTGATTGCGTCAAATGGGGAAGCGATTCACCGATCGTGAAGAAAAAGGGGAGGATTTCCCCTTTTATTTTTGGTTCACAATACGATATGTTTCTTTTGCAAGGCTTTCTAAAAGGTATACAACCGGAATTTGTGTGGTGATATTCGCCTGTTCTACAAATTCCATGTTTACGTAGTATGCGATATTGTAGTCAGACATTTGGGCTAACGAGCAATGTTTCCGGTTGGTAATGCTAATGATGATGCTTCCTTCCTCTTTCAGGCGATGGGCCTGTGACAGAGTATGGGGGGTTTCGCCTGATACTGACAGCACAATGGATACGCTTTTTCTCAAATAGTGACCGTAAATCGGAAAAAACGGATCTTTAATATGGAGCGAGAATTTTTTAAAAGCTGAAAAATAACGAGAACCGTACTCTGCTAAAATCCCGGAGCTGCCTGCCCCGACAAAAATGACATGCTCCGCTTCAGCAATAACCTTAGCGACTGTTTGAATGGTCTGCTCGTAATCGGTTTTCAACGTGCGTTCAAAAAACTCAAATAATGAATCTTGTGCACTTGTGATGAATGGATGATTTGTTTCTTGAAGATACAACTTTAACTTTGTCTTGAATTCGGAAAAACCGTCACAGCCTAGTTTTCTACAAAAGCGGAGAATGGTCGTTGGTGAAACATGAGTCGCTTCTGCTAATTCTCGTATCCTCATCAATACGACTTTATCTGCATGCGTTGTGACATAGTTGTAAATCATATATTCTAAGTCAGAAAACGAAGAAAGTTGTTCAGGTGTAAACATAGCGACACCTCAAAAATGAATAGGATTTTACTTATCATCATTATACAATTTCATTAGCGAAAGCACCTAATGATAGTGGCCGATCTTCCTTTTTGACATGAGTAGGATCGGTTTTTCCATGCTACAATGAAGCAAGTAACTCTGTTATTGTTTGAAAATTCGTTACAATAGAGGATAGAGGGAGAAAGGAGGTCTTTTCCGATGAGAAGATGGTGGAAGTGGGCCGTGTATATAGGGGGAATGAGCGTATTTGCTGGAAGCGCTTCCTTTACAGTGTATTGTGCGTGGAAAGTGTATATGTATCATCAGCCGGAGGAGAAGCCGGCGATAGCGGACAGAAAAAAAGCGTATCATTTTGTTCTCGTTCCTGAAGAGCTCGATAACGATTATTGGCGGTTAGTAGAAAAAGGGGCAAAAGCAGCGGCGAAGGAGATGGGGGTGCGACTGGAGTATATCGGACCGCGGCAAGCAAACATTGAAGAGCACGTAAAGATTCTCGAGAAAGCGGCTGCTTCGAAAGTGGACGGCATTATGACACAAGGGCTGACAGAACAGCAATTTACGCCCATCATTAACCGCATTGTTGAAAAGAATATTCCCGTCATTACGATTGATACAGATGCGCCGACAAGCAGGCGAACGGCATACATCGGCACGGACAACTATTATGCCGGATTTATTGCGGGACGCGCGCTTGTGGAAGATACGGGCGGAAACGCGAATGTCGCGATCATTACTGGAAGTTTTGAAGCATCTCACCAGCAGTTGCGCGTGAAAGGGTTTCAAGATGCGGCGAAACACGAAAAAGGCATCCACATTATTGCCATCGAAGAATCGGACATTACACGTGTTCAAGCGGCGGAAAAAGCGTATAAAATCTTAAAAGAGCATCCAGAAGTGAACGCATTTTATGGTACGAGCGCGTTAGATGCGATCGGGATTGCGAAAGTGATCGAACAGTTTCATCGTGAGCGTGAAACATATGTCATCGGCTTTGACACGCTTCCGGAGACCATTCATTACTTAGAAAAAGGAACAATTGAAGCAACGGTTGTGCAAGAGCCGTATGAAATGGGGTATCGTGCTGTGAAAATGATGGTTGATATCATTGAAGGAAATCATGTTCCATCGATCAATAATACGGAAACAAGGGTGATTCGTAAACAAGATCTACCGTTGCGGCCGGCACGCAACTACGAGGTGAGGCATGATTAAAATTCGTACGAAACTATTTATTTACTTCATGATTTTTATTCTGTTATTAAATGGAGTAACGTTCTTTTTATATGAAAGTAGCGAAGATATTGTGAATGAATACGATTATAGTTTACGCCGACTTTTATTATTAAACGAAGTCTCACAGCACACGAATGAAGCAGTCGAGCAATTAAACGCTTATTTAGCAGAAAAAGATGCGCGTTATTTGCGCGAATATGAGCAGCAAAGCCGTTGGTTACAGCAAAATCGGGCGCAAGTCGAAGAGTTTATTTCCAATCAACGAAACTCTCTCTTAGTAGAAAACTATGAACATATGATGGAAAGTTTTCTAGAGGAGGGAGCACTAACAGTTTATCATTTTCAAGCAGGAAATATAGGGCTGTATTCTATTCATCTTCACGAAGCTATGAAAATCGCTTCGTTCATCCAAGAGACGACCCTCTCGCTAGTGAACGAGGAACTGACTGCGTATCAGCGCTTTTACAACGAGGTTGAGGAGCGAAATCGATATTTCCGCTACATGGGGATGAGTCTATTTGTTACAACGTTAATGCTTGGAGCGCTGCTTGCATTATGGTTTTCCGGTGGCATTACGAAGCCGATTGAACGTCTTTCCCGCGCCGCAAGAGAGATTGCGAGCGGCAAACTTGATGGCGATGATGTAGCAATGACGACAAATGACGAATTAAAACTATTAACGGAAACGTTTAACGAAATGCGTCGCAATATTCGTAATTTAGTAGCAGAAATCAAACAGAAATCCGAGTTGGATCGGCTCGTCAAAGAACTGGAGTTAAAAAGTTTACAAAGTCAAATCAATCCCCATTTTTTATTTAATACATTAAACACCGTTGCGAAAATGGCGTATTTAGAAGAAGCAAATCAAACATCGCGACTCATTGAGGCAGTGGCTTTCATTTTACGGTATAACTTAGGCGATTTACAGCGTACAGTGACGTTAGCCGATGAGGTTCATATTGCGCGTGAATACTTCTTTATTCAACAAACGCGCTTTTTTGACCGCATTAAATTTTTTACAGAGGTCGATGAAGCATGTCTTGATCTTCCGATTCCACCGCTTACGTTGCAACCGTTGATTGAAAATGCGTTTATTCACGGAATCGAGTCGTATGAAGAAGGAGCGCTGCTTATGCTAAAAGTGCTGAAAAAAGGCAATCGCGTCATCATCGAAGTCAGCGATAACGGTGTTGGGATGAACGAAGAAACGAAGGAAAAATTGCTTTCGTTCGCGAAAGGAGAAGGAGAGTCATTGTTTCAAAGTGAAAAAGGTCATGGTCATTCCACAGGTATCGGAGTCCGAAACGTCATTCGCCGTCTTCAGCTGTTTTATGGCATACGCAATGTAGTCGAGATTGAATCCTCGGTTGGGATGGGGACAACCATTCGCCTTTTACTTCCGATGACAAAAGAGGAGGTTCGTAACGTTGAAAATCGCGGTTGTAGATGATGAAGCATTGGAGAGGAAAGCACTGAAAAAAATGATTCGTGAGCATCTCCCGCAAGCGGACGTTGTCGCTGAAGCAGCGAATGGGCGAGCCGCAGTAGAAGTGGCAAATGAATATAAGCCTGATGTCATGCTCATGGACATTAAAATGCCGGGGATGGACGGGCTGGAAGCGGTTCGTCTCATTCGAAAGCAGCACCCGAACATAAAGTTTATTATCGTGTCTGCATTTGATGCATTCGAATATGCGAAACAAGCCATGCAGCAGGGCGTCAAAGAATATTTGTTGAAACCGAGCCGAAAGGAAGAAGTGATCGGTGCGCTTCAACGCGTCTATGCAGAAATGATGGAAGAGCGAAAAAAAGAGCAGGAAAACCGGCAGCTGCAAGAGCGGGTTCAACGGTTGCAAAAGCTGGTGGAAAAGGAATGGCTATCCGTGCTTATGCTTGAGGAAGTGTCACCAACCGAGCTCGAACAATGGAGAAAGTTACTCCCATTTTCCATCGAAGCAGGTGTATTTATTGTCATTAAATTTCCGCCGCATGAGCCAAAAGAAGTAGGAAGGGAATGGCTTGATAATGTGATCGCGACAAGGATGAAGATCGATTATGTGATAGGAAAAATGATCGATGATCAAGTGCCGGTATTGCTATTCTCGAAAACGAACAACGATGTAAATGAATTAAAAGTTCGTGCGCAAAAGCTGGCTCATCTCCTTGTCCAGCTGTTTCAACAAGAGCATAAAGGAAGAGAGTTATACATTGGAATCGGCACTCCGGCATTTAACATGGACCACTTGCGCCATTCCTATTATGAAGCGCTCTCTGCCTTGCAGTATTATGCAGCCCATCAAAAAGCAAAAAGCGGCTTTCTTCCGAAACAGGCTGCGTTAGTTCCGGTTGCGTTTGATAAAACAGAGAAAGAAAAACAGTTGTTTGATACCGTTCGTCAAGGGGATATGGCACAGGCGCTTCAACAGTTCCAATTGTATATGGACGACATCATCGTTGCAAAAAAGAACCAATATGAAGCTGTGACGAAATCGCTCGAAGAAACGTTTATTTTGCTGGAGCGAATGTTATCTGACCTTGGGATTCTTTATGAGCGAGCGAACACATTTCATCAATGTTCCACTATTCATGAGCTGAAGAGAATGGCGACTGAGCAGCTTCGGCAAATGGTACACCATGTGCAAGCATGGCGCCACCAGCAAGCGAACGGAAAACTCGGAAAAGCCAAAGAGTATATTGCCGCTTATTATGACCGGCCATTGACGTTAGAGGAGGTTGCCGAACATGTCGGGCTAAGTCCTTATTACTTCAGCAAATTGTTTAAAGACCGTTTCGGAATGACGTTCATTGATTACCTAACTGAAGTACGCATCGAGAGAGCCAAAGAAGAAATGCGCGATCCGAAAAAAAGCTTAAAAGAAGTTTGCTTTCTTGTCGGATACAATGATCCAAACTATTTTAGCCGCGTGTTCAAAAAACAAACGGGACTATCTCCGACGGAATATCGAAAGACGCTCCACATCGCTCTATGATGACAGCGATGTGGTTTTTTATAAATTTTGAACAATTAGATCGGCTCGCAACGTGTCTAGTGCTTGAATCAACTTCTTCGTTGACATGCGCCGAGTAATCGCAGGCGCAGCTAGTGGAACATAACCTTCCCAGGCATTTCTCGTCGGAAGAACATTTTCCTTCGGCGTTAGGCGTGTGCCTCCGCTTTTCTTGGCAAAAAAGTGAAGAATATCGCAAAAAAGTGAAGGAAGTTGGCGGCACGAGAGAAAAAGAAACATGCTACAGTGTATATGAAAGGGTTTTCAAAACAGGAAGAAGGGGGAAGATGGTGTGAAGAAAAAGGGGTTATGGTTGTCATTAGCACTTACCTTCAGCTTAGCGCTTACCGGCTGTAATTCTGATTCCGCTTCGAAGAATACAAGCGGAAGCGGAGGAGAAAAAGGAAAAGAAAAGCTAGAGATTTTTAGCTGGTGGACCGGAGCCGGCGAAGAAGACGGATTAAAAGCGCTCATTAAGTTGTTCCAAGAAAAATATCCAGACATTCCGGTTGAGAACGCAGCCGTAGCGGGTGGTGCCGGTACGAATGCAAAAGCCGTGCTGGCTAGCCGCATGCAAGGAAACGATCCTCCTGCGACATTCCAAGTCCATGGCGGTGCGGAATTGAATGCAGGTTGGGTTGCTGCTGGAAAAATGGAGCCGCTCAATGATTTATACGAAAAAGAAGGATGGATGGATAAATTTCCAAAATCACTCATCGACATGGTCAGCAAAGACGGCAAAATTTATTCTGTACCAGTGAATATTCATCGCGGCAATGTGCTTTGGTATAACAAAAAAATCTTTGACGAAAACGGTCTTCAGCCACCAAAAACATTTGATGAATTTTTCCAAGTTGCTGACAAATTAAAAGCAAAAGGAATTACACCGCTTGCATTAGGCGATAAAGAACCATGGGCAGCTACGCATATATTTGAAACTGTTCTGTTAGGGACGTTAGGGGTAGATGACTATAAAAAGCTCTGGACAGGAGAACTGTCTTTTGACGATGCAAAAGTAAAAGAGGCTGTCAATACATTTAAGAAAATGTTGAATTATATCAATGAAGATCATAGCTCCCGCAACTGGCAAGACGCGGCGCAATTAGTCGCCAAAGGTGAAGCGGCGATGAACATTATGGGGGACTGGGTAAAAGGATACTTTGTGAATGACTTAAAATTGAAAGTCAATGAAGATTTCGGCTATGTTCCAACGCCGAATACGGACGGACAATTTATGGTTATCACTGATACATTTGGATTGCCAAAAGGTGTAAAAAATCCGGATGATGTAAAAAAATTCTTAGCGGTGCTCGGTTCTGTTGAGGGACAAGATGCATTTAACCCACTGAAAGGGTCCATTCCAGCCCGCATCGATGCAGACGTGTCCAAATATGACGAATACGGAAAAGCAACGATTGAAGACTTTAAAACGGCAAAACTCGCGCCAAGTTTAGCACATGGCTCTGCTGCTCCAGAAGGCTTCGTCACAAAAGTGAACCAAGCGGTGAACATTTTCGTCACGCAAAAAGATGTCAAATCGTTTATTGATACGCTTGTATCTGCTTCAGCAGAGTTAAAGAAGTAAGAAACGGAAAGGGGGGACGGGAGCCATTCTCTTCCCCTTTTCGTTTTACAATAGGGGGATTGATTTTATGGAAACGGTGAAAGTAACGGCGGAAACGAAAGCTACAGTTGTACCGGCAACGCGAAAAAAGCGGAAGTTGACAGCTGATCATTGGTTTGCTTTTTCATTTTTATTGCCATCCATTGTACTTATATTTATTTTCGTATATGGGTTTATCGGTTGGACTGGTTATGTATCGCTAAGCAGCTGGAATTCGCTTGTGCCTGATTTTTCGTTTGCAGGATTGAAAAACTATGCGTATTTATTCAGCGATTTTCGCTTTCAAGCCGATTTGCGCAATACTCTTGTGTTTACCATCCTGTTTATCAGTGTTGTCATTATACTCGGTCAGTTTTTAGCGATTTTGCTTGATCAAAAATTGCGCGGCGAATCGATTTTCCGCAACATTTTCTTTTTCCCGATGGCATTATCTTTTGTTGTCACTGGGGTTGTTTGGCAGTGGCTCTTAAACCCGTCAACAGGCATAAACTTATTTTTAAAGAAAATCGGATTCGAATCGAAATGGTATACAGATACGAATATTTTGGCCAGTCTCCATTGGGGAAAAATCGAGTTCGGTGTGCCGGTCGCGATGATTGCCGTTGTCATTGCAGCCGTATGGCAAATGACCGGTTTTGCGGTAGCGATGTATTTAGCAGGGCTGCGCGCAATCCCTGATGAAGTGAGAGAAGCTGCTCGCATGGACGGAGCAACGGAGTTTCAAATTTATCGAAAAATTATTATTCCGCTCCTGCGGCCGATCACGGTGAGTGTCATCATTATTATGGCTCATATTTCATTGAAAATTTTTGATCTCATTTATGCGATGACAGGACCGGGCGCGAATTTTGTAACGGACGTACCTGGGGTGTATATGTTTGAAACAACGTTCCGCGGTAACTACTATGCAAACGGAGCAGCAATTGCGATCATTATGCTTCTTTCTGTTGCGCTTTTTATCGTTCCGTACTTGATTTCGAGTCGAAAGGGTGAGTCGTGATGAAAAAAAGAACGATGTCACAGGCGGTGCTTTATGTCATTTGTATCATTGCCAGTTTATTTTTCCTGATGCCGGTATACGTCATGCTTGTGACGAGTGTAAAACCGCTGGATGAAGTGACATTAGCGGATATGTGGAAGCTTCCGACGACGTTTGATTTCAGCAGCTACACGACCGCCTTTGCGAAGCTTGCACCAAACTTTCTCAACTCGCTTTATTTAGTTGTGCCGGCGACGCTTTTATCGGCGTTGCTTGGGTCGTTAAATGGCTATGTTCTGTCGAAATGGAGGTTTAAAGGGGCAGACACGATTTTCACGTTAATTTTGTTCGGAATGTTTATTCCATACCAAAGTATTTTAATTCCCTTGATTCAATTTTTGCGGGAGATTGGCCTATATAACACGATTTCGGGTCTTGTATTCGTGCATGTCGTGTACGGAATCCCGATTACGACGTTAATGTTTCGCAATTTCTATGCAGCGATTCCTGATGAAATGATTGAATCTGCCAAAATTGACGGGGCAGGATTTCTACGCATTTTCCGCTATATTATGATTCCGCTTTCTTTAACTGGATTTGTTGTTGTGGCCATTTGGCAATTTACGAACATATGGAATGAGTTTTTATTTGCGGTAACGATTACGACTTCCGCCCAGCAGCCGATTATGGTGGCATTGCAAAATTTGTCGGGAAGCCAAATTGTGCAATGGAACGTGCAAATGGCAGGAGCTCTTTTAGCGGCATTGCCGACGTTGCTCGTCTATATTTTTCTCGGTAAATACTTCGTTCGCGGCTTATTAGCCGGATCGGTTAAAGGTTAATATACCAATATATGTTAAAATAATGAACGTAGAAAATGAAGGAAGCGGGGCGAAGAACGTGTATCTTGGAGCGATTGAAGCAGGCGGCACGAAATTTGTTTGCGCCGTTGGCGACCGTAACGGAAACGTACGTGAACGGGTGACGTTCCCGACAACGACGCCAGAGGAAACGATGCGTCATGTCATTGACTTTTTTCGGCAGTATGATTTATCGGCGCTTGGAATCGGTTCATTTGGACCGGTTGATTTGAACCGAAACAGTGCGACATATGGCTATATTACAAGTACGCCGAAACAAAAGTGGGCGAATTTTAATTTCGTTGGCGAGATGAAACGGCATCTCAACGTTCCGATCGGATTTGATACCGATGTCAATGCGGCGGCCCTCGGTGAACATTTATGGGGAGCGGCTCAAGGGTTAGATAGCTGCATTTATATCACCGTTGGAACGGGAATTGGTGTTGGTGCGATTGTCGAAAATCAGCTTTTACACGGCCTGACGCATCCGGAGATGGGGCATATTCTTATTCGTCGCCACCCAGATGATCCATTTCCTGGGAACTGTCCATTCCATGGTGATTGTTTAGAAGGAATGGCGTCCGGTCCCGCTATTGAAAAGCGTTGGGGGAAAAAGGGAGCGGAATTAGCAGGCCGCACCGAAGTATGGGAGTTGGAAGCGTTTTATTTAGCCCAATCCATCGCCAACTATATCCTCATTCTATCACCAGAAAAAATTATTATTGGCGGTGGTGTTATGAAGCAGGAACAGTTATTGCCGAACATTCGCCGCCATGTCATCGACTTTCTCCATGGATATGTGCAACATGAAACGATTTTGCAGCATATAGATGAGTATATCGTCTCGCCGGGATTAGGGGATAACGCTGGCATTTGCGGAGCGCTTGCATTAGCAATACAGGCGCTTGATAAGCAGTAGGAAACGAAATTACGACCATTCGTTGCGTAATGACACGTAACGGAAGTGGTCGTTTTTTATGAAAACGCTTTGACTAATTGGTCAGTATATTTTTTGAACATCATTCATAAATTTGTTTATAAAAATGTTGATAAAAATTGAACGTGAGTTTATAATAGTTTTGACCAATCGGTCATAAAATTCCGTTTATCGGATGAATAGGAGTGCGTGCCAATGGGGAAGCGTACAAAACAAAAGCATTATGAACGATTGATTGAGGAATTGCGAAAGTGCGGAGTGCATGCGGAAATTGCAAAGCCACGTGCGGAGCTCTCGGTATACAAACGTTCATCCACAAAAATAGAACTGTCTGCTCAGGAAGTTTCATCAGTATAGGAGATGGAAGGGATGGCGAATGAGCGCAGAACCCAATTTATCGAAACGGCAATGAAGTTATTTGCAGAAAAAGGCTATCATTCCACATCGATTCAAGACATTGTCGAGGCGTGGGGCATTTCGAAAGGGGCTTTTTACCATCATTTTTCATCGAAAGAAGATTTAATGCTTTCTATTGTGAAGCATCATTTTGAAATGCTGCATTCTGCATTTATGAATGTCAAGCAAGAGAATGAGTCCGAAAAAGAAATGTTAGTGAAGCAAATTACGCTTCAATTTGAGGGTATGCATTCGCATAAACATAAAGAATTTGTGCAAATGATGATGGCGGAGCAACTTCCGAAAATTAGCCACGACATTCATCAATATTTATTCAAGCAACGCGTTCGAATATTTAATTGGTATTGTCAACGACTAATAGAAGTATACGGTGAAAAAGTGGAGCACTATGTGTTTGATGTAGTGACGATGCTAATCGGAATGATTCGAGAATATATATTTTATATTTTGTTCAATCCAAATATGTTACAATTACGTTCCGAGGAAATCGCTCGTTTTATTGTGCGTCGGCTCGATGCGATTGTGGATAGTTTTGAGCCGCATGAATCGCCGCTTTTAAAAAAAGAAATGATCTGTTATTTTACTGAAATCGAAGAGCGGGAACGGCGTGAACGAAAAAAACAAATCGTCGCTCACATTGCGCGTCTAAAGGAAACATTATCATCGATTTCGTTGGACAAAAAAACTCACCATCAGCTTCACTCCGCTTTAGACACGTTAGAAGCGGAACTGACAAACGAACAATCAGCTCCAAGGGAATATGTCGTGAAAGGAATATTGTTATATATCGAAAGCCAAAAAATACAACCGTTATCGAACGATTTGGCTTCATTAACAGAGATTGTTCATGAGTATATCACAAATGATAGATAGGAGACGAGAAGATGACAGAAGTAAATGCGTTGGAAATGCAACCAAGTATGATTAAACATCGCAACATTTTAATTACCGGATTAATTATTGCCATGTTATTTGGCGCTTTAGATGGGACGATTGTTGGAACAGCTATGCCACGGATCGTTGGCGAGCTGGGCGGATTAAGTTTGATGACATGGTTGACGACGGCTTACATGTTAACATCGACAACAGTTGTGCCGATTGCCGGGAAGTTGGCAGATTTATTAGGGAGAAAAGTCGTTTATGTTTCCGGCTTAGTCATTTTTATGATTGGTTCTGCTCTTTGCGGAATGGCGAATAATATGACGGAGCTCATTATCTACCGCGGTCTGCAAGGCATTGGCGGAGGCATTATGATGCCGATGGCGATGATTATTATCGGTGATTTGTTTACCGGAAAAGAGCGCGCCAAGTGGCAAGGGGTTTTTGGAGGGCTTTACGGTCTTGCTTCTGTGTTAGGTCCACAAATTGGTGGATGGATTGTCGACCATTTAAATTGGAAATGGGTATTTTACATTAAC
Source organism: Thermaerobacillus caldiproteolyticus (assembly GCF_013761245.1). GTDB lineage: Bacteria > Bacillota > Bacilli > Bacillales > Anoxybacillaceae > Thermaerobacillus > Thermaerobacillus caldiproteolyticus. The sequence continues at coordinate 224,140 of NZ_JACDUT010000003.1, forward strand.
CTTCCTGTTGGAATTTTAGCGACGATTTTTATTGCGATGGGATTAAGCAAGCATCAGGCGAAAGGCCCTGTTAAATTTGATATAGCTGGAATGTTCACCATGGTGGTTGGTGTGGTCAGCTTGCTTTTAGCCCTTACGTTTGGCGGCGATAAGTACGCTTGGACGTCATGGCAAATCATTAGCTTGTTCGCTGTCGCTATCTTATTCTTAGCACTCTTCGCTTGGGTTGAATCAAAGGCAGAAGAACCGATATTACCAGTTCATTTCTTCAAAAATCGAACGTTTACGGTGTTAAACGGCATTGGCTTTTTAATGAGTATTGGCATGTTTGGTGCTATTATGTTTGTTCCGTTATTTATGCAAGGGGTCGTCGGCGTGAGTGCGACGCAATCCGGAACGATTATGACACCGATGATGATTACGATGATCATTGGCAGCATCATTGGCGGACGAATCGTTTATAAGATAGGTGTTAAGTCGCAATTGATTATCGGCATGTTGATTATGGCGCTTGGGTTCGGTTTATTAGGAACGATGGATATGGAAACGACGAAATGGACGGCAACATTCTACATGATTGTTCTAGGTCTCGGAGTCGGTTTAGTTATGCCGATTCTTACGTTAGCGCTACAAGAAAGTTTTCCGAAGTCTGAACTCGGTGTTGTCACTTCTTCAAGCCAATTTTTCCGTTCCATTGGCGGAACGTTCGGGATGACGATTTTAGGGGCAGTTATGAACCATCGATCAAGTAATTTACTAGAGGATCGTTTAATGCCGGTGTTACAATCGCTCCCAGCACAAGCAAAAGGAATGGCCAATCAGTTTGCTCATATGATTCACGATGATCCACAAGGATTATATTCTGCTTTGCTTAGCCCTGAAGCATTAGCAAAAATGCCGCCACAATTTAAGGAGATGCTTATTCCGATTTTAAAACATTCGCTCGTTGACTCTCTTCATTCGGTCTTTATGGTTGGGCTTGTGTTTGTGATCTGCGGTGTCGTGTTCGTGTTTGCATTGCGGAAAATCAAGCTTACCGATCAACGGCGTGCGGAGAAAGCGGCAAGTTAAACGGGGGAGTATAAAAGGGGTTCACTTCCATACGGAACGTGAACCCCTTTCGATTACTCAAATACTTTTGACCGGGTAAGGAAACGGACTCCCTCTGGCCCTTCCAGCGAGAACATCCCGCCGCGGCCGGGAACAACATCAATAATAAGTTGTGTATGTTTCCAATACTCGTATTGGGCCGCTGCGATATAAAATGGGCAGCCGCCAATTTCTCCAAGGAGCACATCGGAGTCACCGATGATTAAATCCCCTTGTGGATAGCACATGGGTGAGCTTCCATCACAACAACCGCCGGATTGGTGAAACATTAGCGGCCCGTATTTGGCTTTCAATTTTTCTATCAACTGTAACGCGGCTTCGGTCGCAATGACTTTCTTTTGTTCGCTCAAAGCAATTCCCCCTTTATAAAACAGGCAGCGTGCTTTTTCGCTCGCTGCCTGTGAATTTATGGATTAAAAGAAGCCGAGTTTTTTTGGAGAATAGCTAACAAGCAAGTTCTTCGTTTGCTGGTAATGTTCAAGCATCATTTTATGTGTTTCGCGGCCGATTCCGGACAGTTTATAACCGCCGAATGCCGCATGGGCAGGATACGCATGATAGCAGTTTGTCCAGACGCGTCCCGCTTGAATGCCGCGACCGAAACGGTAAGCGGTATTAATATCGCGCGTCCATACACCAGCGCCTAATCCATATAATGTTTCATTAGCGATCGCTAACGCCTCATCTTTGTCTTTAAACGTTGTGACAGAGACGACTGGCCCGAAAATTTCCTCTTGGAAAATACGCATTTTATTATGACCTTTAAATACTGTCGGTTTTACATAATAGCCGCCGTTTAAGTCTCCTTCGAGGAAATTGCGCTCGCCGCCGATGAGTAGTTCTGCTCCTTCTTGTTTACCGATATCAATGTAAGATAAAATTTTTTCCAATTGTTCAGAGGAAGCTTGTGCGCCAATCATCGTTTCCGTATCTAATGGATTGCCTTGTTTAATTTGTTTCACACGCTCTAACGCCCGTTCTATAAATTTTTCGTAAATCGATTCTTGAATGAGGGCACGGGAAGGGCATGTACATACTTCACCTTGGTTTAAAGCGAACATTGTAAAACCTTCAAGGGCTTTATCAAAAAATTCATCATCTTTTTCCGCCACGTCTTCGAAGAAAATGTTTGGTGATTTTCCGCCAAGCTCTAATGTAACTGGAATAATGTTTTGAGATGCGTATTGCATAATTAATCGTCCTGTAGTTGTTTCGCCAGTGAAAGCAATTTTAGAGATGCGACTGTTTGAAGCAAGCGGTTTTCCGGCTTCGAGGCCAAATCCATTAACAATATTGATGACACCAGGAGGAACGAGGTCTTGAATTAATTCTATTAAAACAAGGATTGATGTTGGTGTTTGTTCTGCAGGTTTTAAGACGACACAGTTTCCAGCCGCTAACGCTGGAGCGAGTTTCCATGCCGCCATTAAAATCGGGAAGTTCCAAGGAATAATTTGTCCGACAACACCGAGTGGCTCTTTAAAGTGGTAAGCAACGGTATCATGATCGATTTCTGCTAAAGTGCCTTCTTCAGCGCGAATGCAACCGGCGAAATAGCGGAAATGATCGATCGCGAGTGGAATGTCAGCAGCTAGTGTCTCACGAACCGGTTTCCCGTTTTCCCATGTTTCTGCGACTGCTAGCATTTCCAAGTTTTCTTCCATGCGATCGGCAATTTTGTTTAAAATGCGGGCCCGTTCTGCTGCGGAAGTGCGTCCCCAAGCATCTTTTGCTGCATGAGCTGCGTCTAACGCAAGTTCGATGTCAGCCGCTTTGGAGCGCGGTACTTCGCAGTAAACCTGCCCCGTCACAGGAGAAATGTTTTCGAAATACTCTCCATCAACCGGTGGGACCCATTTGCCGCCAATGAAATTTTCATAACGTTTTTTGAAAGTGACAAGTGAGCCAGGCTGTCCAGGCTGAGCATAAATCATTCCAATTCCCCCTTTGTTTTCATTCGTATGCGCTTGTTTGTAAACGCATACAGTTATTTTGTGAAAAATTTCTCACAATTCTGATATTAACATGGTATGATGTTTTTGTCAAAATAAAACTATTAATCTATGCCCGCGAATTTATTATACTCATCGCTTTGGTTATATATGCTATCGATTTTTGATGTTGCTCTATAAAAACGTGCAAGTAGAAGCGAACTTGAAAGAATGAAAAAAGTAATTGCAGTCAGAGTTTTTTAAAGGAATCGTAGAGCATTTTCTGTGATTACGCAAATTGGGGATAGGCAGACTATCTCCATTTTCTCGTTAATACTCAAGATCAAGCCCATCTAACAACATGCTAGCATAGACACCTGTTAAGTGATGAAATGCTTCAAGTACATCGCGCGGATCCGCGGCGAAAAATCCTTTCATCATCTCTTGGTTACTTTTATGAATAAAACTAAGAATAAAATCAGTTTTAATACGATTGGCGACAAGAATGGCGCAATAGGAGCGCTCAAGTTGCTGTTTACGTTCAGTTTCATCGCTGATTTGAGCAAAATGCGTATTGTATTGCTCGGTGATTTCTGCAAGTCGTTCATGAATGCGCGTTTGTGCTTCCTTCATCATTGCTTCGACTGCCGCCGCAGAAGGAAAGGACTTTTTTGTTAAAATCACGTCTAACACTTGTTGGAGCGCATAGGTTGATTCGGTTGCAAATGCGATGTTTGCTAGCAATAGTTGGAGATATTCATCGTCATGTTCTGCCTGAACGCGCATTTTCATAATGACTTCTGTGACGTCGGAATGGACTTTTTCTTTTGTCCACTGGCTAGTAAGCTGGTCAAGCAAAACAGATAATACTTGTGCAACCTCTTCTTTTGTGATTTTCATTGTGTTTAGTCCCTTTCTTTCTCGAATTCGTATGCCATGTTACATTTAGAATGCCATTTTTAGTCGCCATAAGTCAACGGCAAGATACAATGTATAGTCTCTTATCCCATTTTTTACAGTTGTAGGAATGAACACTCATCCGTTAAGATGGAAATAAATAATCGCTAAATATTTCGGCTTTTCTTATGAATTAACTGCTTATTGCGTTTTTCTTGAAATGTATAAAAGGAAGAGGAGAGAAAAAGAGTGAAACCATTGCGGTTAAGGGGACATCATTTATTGTGTGTACATGGGTTTCGGGGAATGGGCTACAGTCCGTCATTTGTAGAAAAAATGTGGGAGATTGTTAAAGATATCCGCAACGAAGAAAAAGATTTCCCGATTCAAGTGGTGGTGGCGCTTGATGATGCCTGTTTTACATGCCCGCACCACGGCGAATCGACATGTCAAGCCGATCCAAATTCGAATGAACATGTGACATCCATGGATCGAAGAGTGATTGAACACCTTGGAATTGAAGAAAATGGGGTGTATTTAAAATCGGAGCTTGTGCAATTAACAGCGCGTAAAGTTCGTCCCGATGATTTAGAGCATTTATGTGCGAATTGTTCATGGCTTCCGTATGGGGTATGTAAAGAAGGCATCGCCAATGTCCGTAGTGGAAACGTGGCTCAACAATAGAAGCAGGCTTGGACGATCGTAACAGTGCTGGGATTTGTCAGAATTCATAAAAAATAATTGCTTCCTCTTTGATAAAAGTGTGGTATCATAACAAGATATAAAATGATTTTTCAAGAGAAAGGGTTATGGACCATGAAAGTAGCGAAATTCGGGGGAAGCTCTGTGGCAAGCGCTGAGCAGTTTCGAAAAGTGGCTGATATCGTATGTTCTGATGTGGAGCGCCGCATTATTGTCGTTTCTGCGCCGGGAAAACGGTATAAGGGCGACGTGAAAATCACAGATTTATTAATTCAGCTAGCGGATGCCGCGATACATGATGAACCGTATGACAGTGTCCTAGAAGCAATCGTAAAACGTTATGAAGAGATTGCGAGAGGTCTTGAGCTGTCTGTTTCGTCGCTCATTTCGCACATCGCGGATGATTTGCAACAAAAAATTGATACATACCGAGACGCCCCTGATCGGCTTATGGATGCCATAAAGGCAAGCGGAGAAGACCATAATGCTAGATTGATGGCGTTTTATCTCTATAGTTTAGGATTAGAGGCTCATTATGTAAGCCCGCGTGAAGCGGGAATTTTCGTGACCGATGAGCCGGGCAATGCGCAAATTTTACCAGAGTCATATGAAAAACTAAAAGATTTACGGAAACGACATGGGGTGTTAGTAATCCCGGGATTTTTCGGCTATTCCTTAACCGGTCATATCGTGACATTCCCGCGCGGCGGTTCGGATATTACCGGTTCGATTGTTGCCGCCGGAGTAGGAGCAGACGTCTATGAAAACTTTACCGATGTTGACTCGATCTACTGCGTGAACCCGGCCATTGTAGATCATCCACGTCAGTTGAAAGAACTGACATATCGGGAAATGCGGGAACTCTCGTATTCGGGCTTTTCCGTGTTTCATGATGAAGCGTTAGAGCCTGTCTATAAGGCTGGGATTCCTGTATGTGTCAAAAATACAAATAATCCAGCAGCACCGGGAACATGGATTGTCGCAGAGAGAAACCATAACGATGAACCGGTTGCCGGTATTGCTAGCGATGTCGGTTTTTGCAGTATTAACATTAGCAAATATTTAATGAACAGAGAAATTGGCTTTGGGCGAAAACTGCTGCAAATTTTAGAAGACGAAGGGATTTCTTATGAACATGTCCCATCAGGAATTGATAATATGTCTGTTATTTTGCGAGCGAACCAATTAGAAGGGGAAAAAGAGAAGCGCATTCTCGACCGCATTCAAACCGAGCTTCAAGTAGATGAAGTCCACATTGAACACGGGTTAGCCCTTGTTATGGTCGTCGGTGAAGGAATGGAGCGAACCGTCGGGGTAGCGGCGAAAGCGACAGCGGCATTTGCTGAAGCGAACATTAATATTGAAATGATTAATCAAGGATCTTCCGAAGTGAGCATGATGTTTGGCGTGAAAGAAGAAGTTGTCAAGGAAGCTGTTCGTGCATTGTATGAAGCATACTTTTCATCTCACATCCACTCTCTGTAAAAAGAGAGTGGATGTATTTTTTATACATAAGAACATGACAGTCGGAAAATACTACCATTGTATGAATTTTGACAATGGAGGAAATTGCGATGAAAAAACTTCTTTTCGTTGCTGTCATCTGCCTATTTTTGAATACGATAAATGTTGATGATCGTGCATTTGCCCAAATTAATGAAAAAGAGCTCCAGCAATATGTCAGCAGTTTCGGCTGGACGATAGAAGATTTACAGCATTACTTGGCCGACTACGACATGACGATCAACGATTTTGCAACATTAGAAAAGCTAAAAGAACGGCTTGGAACACCGATTACAGAAGAAAACTTAAATGAACTGCTTATGCGGTACAACCTCACACAGGAAGAACTAGAGGCGTTGCTTGGACAGTTCGGTGAAACCGTTCAAGACTATACATTTATTAAAGATTTAGATACGGCTGTTGATTTTTACTTACATCATGACAAAGAAATGCAAGAAATTAATGATATGCTTGCATCCATTGGATTCACAGAACAGGAAGTGAATCGGTTATTTGAACATATTATGTCGCTTGATGAAAGAGCGCTTGTTCAGCGATTAGAAGGAGTGGATGCGCGCCTTGAACCGTTTCTTCATATCGATGATCCAACGAAATTAACAGACGCGCAGCAAGAAGAATTGATATCCATTTGGGAAACTTTATTGTCGGCGCTCGAGATTCAACCGAAGTTTTATTTAGTCAAACATGGACAAAAACAAAAAGTATCGTCCCGACAATTGATGGCGATGAACACGCTTGGCGGGCGAGATTTGCTTGTAGAGCTATACAACAATCAAGGTGAACGATTAGTCGATCTGCAATTATCAGAGAATATGTTAACGTCCGATTACATTCTTCATGCGGGAGAAAGCTTCGTTCATGCCGGAGAAATGGCGGCAAAAATGAAAGAGAAAATGCAAGGAGAGAAAATGCCAAATACCGCTTCGCCTTATGTGACAAATACTCTTATTGGGTTACTTCTTATGTTGCTGGGTGCTTTTGTTTATTGGAGAACACGTGAAAAGGCAATGGAGTGAGAGGGAATGTCTCAGACGTGTCGCCATTGGAAAACTGTGTTGCGATATAGCGCGTTTGTTTTCATGATGCTTGGCCTTGCCGTGATGTTATGGAACGGGTATTCATTTTGGCAAGGATATCGTGCCGTTACACCATTAAAGGAAGCAGACAAACAATCATCCAAACGGCTTACCCGGGCACAAGAAACGCTTGTACCACCTAAGCTCGGGGAGCAAATGGGAACATTGCTCATTCCGAAGCTGCACATTTCGTTACCGATTTATCATGGGACGGACGAACAAGAGCTACGAAAAGGTGTCGGCCATTATCCGAAAAGCGCATTGCCGGGCCAACCGAATAATGTTGTGCTGTCAGGACATCGCGATACCGTTTTTCGTCAGTTAGGGCAAGTCGGACTTCACGATGAACTCATTGTCAAAACATCTACAGGCGAATTTGTATACCGGGTCAAAAAGGTGCGGATTGTCGATGAAAGTGACCGCACCGTCATCGTGGAAAAGCCACGTCCCACTTTAACGGTGACGACCTGTTATCCGTTTGATTTTATCGGGAATGCGAAACAACGGTATGTTCTTATTGCTCAGTTCGTGAAAAAACGGACGTAACAGCATTCACCTGTAACGAGCCATGATAAAAAAGCTGACTCATCAAGGGCTAGAAGAGAATCAGCCCTTTGTTGAGTCAGCTTTTGTTGGTTCTTTTACACCGCGCCGTTCATGAAGTTGATGCTTAAATTCTCGCAAAAGCGCTTCTCCTTGGAGACCCTTTTCTACGAGGCCGGCGAGCACGACTTCAGCTAAATCCGTTTTATTGCGGATTAACAGGCCATCCATCAGAACGCTAATATGTTCATTTAGCGAAGTGATCGAACGTATGGTAGCGATCATGTTCGCGGGGTCGTTGCTTTTATTGGAAATCGTGACTTGGAGACGGAATTCGTCTTTTTCCTTTTGCAGCTCAGAAAAAAAATGTTCGTATTCTTTATCTAAATATGTTTCAATTAACCAGTGATTTTTCCCGTCTTCTTTATTAATAACAAGCCCATCAATGAGCGAAACCTCTTCTCGATGCAAATCATCGTAAACGACGGAGAGCCCTACAAGCTTAAAGGTCTTCATCCCATCACCTCGTCAATGTTGTCTTACGAAAAATTATAACATATCCACTTTGTGAAGGGGAAATAGGCAAAAATTTTATAGTGAGGTACAAAAATTGAATTTTTATGTCACATTTTCTCTTTTATTGTCAAAAAATGCTTATAGATAGTGAAAACATTGATGGGGAAAATTAAAAAATCGTAATTTTACGAAAAATAGTTTGTTGATTATGATAAAGGTGCAGACGGTGGTAGGAAGGGAGAGATGCAACTGACAATGATCAACCACGTTGTTCTTGTCGGGCGTTTAACAAAAGACCCCGAACTTCGCTATACTGCCGATGGTTCGGCGGTAGCCAACGTCACATTGGCGGTAAGCCGCAATTTTCGCAATGCGGAAGGGGTGATTGATACCGATTTTGTCCATTGTACGCTTTGGAGAAAAATCGCCGAAAACACAGCCAATTATTGTCGGAAAGGTTCGATTATTGGAGTGATGGGTCGAATTCAAACAAGGAATTACGAGAAGTCAGATGGACAACGCGTCTATGTAACCGAAGTCGTTGCTGAATCCGTCCGATTTATGGGTGGACAACCACAGCAATGGCTCGGACATTCATAATTAACTCCCTCATTGATTCTTCCTCTATGTTTCCTTTCCTAATTTTCCCCCTATATAGAGAAACTAGCCTCAATATTCCCTCTTACATTGTGCCAACAGACATTCGTTGGCGCATTTTTTATTATTTATCAAATAGACACGTGAGGTGACGATGCCTATTGCTCTTCTCTCATGAGGGGAGGCTATTCAATGGCCCGCGAAAATTCTTTTACTAGTGTAGCGATAATGGCTTCGATATGTTTGCGTTTTTTTGTCGGTAATTGTACTAGTGAATAAATTGCTTTTTCCATTTCGGGATTTTGTTTTAAATAAGCGATAATATCAAGCATCGTTTCATCGATACGGTCGGTTTGATAAAGGCGGTTGACTTCTCGTAGTAGCTCTTTTTTATTTGTTTGTCTTCCTATTAAAAAGTCTATGCTGACTCCATAGAGGTTGCTTAGCTTTTCTAACGATTGCACATCCGGTAACAACTCTCCGTTTTCCCATTTGCTAATTTGTGAGCGTGATATATTGAGGCGTTGGGCCAATTCTTCTTGCGTCCAATTTTGCTGTTTTCGTAAGTATTTTAATTGCTCGCCTAATCTTTTCATATTCTTCACCACAGCTCTATCAAAAATGAATCAATATATTAAAGATAGGAGATTGTGGAGAAGAAGTTCGTTCTGTTTTAGAACATATTATTATTTGTTGCGAAAAAGGTCGTTAAACTATCTTTTGCTAGTGCTCTACAGCTTTTTCCCGAACAAAGATTCTGTTAGAATATACAATAAATGGATAAATATTGACTTGGATGAAAAAGCGAGGGATTTGTGTGAATATTTATCTTGCAGATTTAATTGTGAGCGAGCGGAAAGTGGAGAAGCGCAAAATAGGCACATACAGCATCTTTGTGAAGGAGATGAAAAACCCGTTTTCGGTGCGGTTGAAAACGATTGCTCCGACGAACTTTGCTGATTCGTTACGGTTTTTAAAAAGCGAGGAAACACATGACCGCTTTTTAGACGAAGAAATGTGGTTTCGCACAATTAAATGCCAAGAGAATGCGCAACTGTATTTTGTCTTCAAATCCGTTGATCAACTCTATATGTTTGTTATCAAGCTTGATTTGAAAAAACGGCATTTCGAAATTACGTCTTATGAATGGAATCAGCTTCAACAAAAATATCTCCGCTTACATACGAACGAACTTCTCACAATTGAAAAACAGCTCATCTACTACATTCTCCAGTCGCTTTATATTTACGAAAATAAGCGAGTATCCTACCTTTTTGTTTCCCCTGTAAAGAAAAAACAATAAAAAGGGCTATCTCATTGCGGAGATAACCCCAACATATTTTAACGATGTTGCTTTTGATTTGCAACCTCTAATTTTTTCGCCATCCGCTCATATAGCTTTTCCCATGGTGTTTTTACTTTGGCTTCTTTTGCTTTTCGCTTCGGTTGTTTCTTCATGTTTTATGCTCCTTTGCGAATGATTGTTGGGAGAACAAGCAATTCACGTAATTCTTCATTCGACAATTCCGTAATCCATGCTTCACTTTGAATAATTTCTTCATTTAGCGCCTGTTTTCGCTCCAGCATTTCGTCAATTTTTTCTTCCAGTGTGCCTACAGTAATGAGCTTATGAACGTGGACAAACCGTTTTTGTCCGATACGATATGCGCGGTCAGTTGCTTGATTTTCAACGGCTGGGTTCCACCAGCGGTCAAAATGAATCACATGGTTGGCCGCAGTTAAATTAAGCCCGGTGCCTCCCGCTTTTAATGACAATATAAAGATGTGAAATTGACCGGCTTGAAATTGTTCAATCATGCGGTCGCGCTCTATTTTTGTCACGCTGCCGTTTAAAAAGAGGACGCTTTCCTTTAATCGGGAGGAAAGAAGCTGTTGAATCATCTCACCCATTTGAATATATTGCGTAAAAATTAAGCAGCTTTCTCCATTTGCGCGAATTTGCTGCACAAGCTCAAGCAATGTTTCAAGCTTATGCGACCGCTCTAATACATTTGTCGGGTTGCTTTCTTTTAAATAAAGAGCTGGATGATCGCATAGCTGTTTGAGCCGATTTAACATTTGCAAAATAAGCCCGCGCCGTTCCCGCTGGTTTGCTGTTTCAATATGTTTCAGTGTTTGTTGGACAAACTCCTCATATAAAGAAGCTTGTTCAGCGGTTAGCGGACAATATTCTTTTTGTTCGAGCTTATCTGGCAAATCTAAAGCAATCGCTTCATCGTTCTTTGTACGCCGCAATAAAAACGGGCGAATGAGCTTTTGCAGCATGGCGATTTTCGTTTCGCTGCGATCTTTTTCAATCGGTGCAACAAAGCGGCGTTGAAATTGCGTCAGGCTTCCTAAATAGCCCGGATTGATAAAGTCAAAAATGCTCCAAAGCTCGGTTAGCCGATTTTCCATCGGCGTACCGGAAAGGGCGATTCTATGCCCGCCTTTCAGTTTACGAATGGCCCGCGCTTGTTTTGTGTGAGCATTTTTAATATTTTGTGCCTCATCTAAACAGATTGTTCCCCAATCGACGGAAGAAAGCTCGGCAAAGTCTAAGTGCACCAAGCTGTATGAGGTCATGACAATATCTGCCTCACGAACTGATTGTAAGAACGTTTCTCCCTTGGCGCGATCCGGACCGTGATGTGTGTAAATTTTCAGTGAAGGCGCGAATTTCGCGCATTCTTTTTGCCAGTTGCCGAGCACGCTTGTAGGACAGATCAGTAACGCTGGTTTGTGCACGGTTTCATGTTCTTTCACATACGAAAAGTACGCAAGCATTTGTACTGTTTTTCCAAGTCCCATATCGTCCGCCAAACATGCCCCAAGTCCGAAACGCCGTAAAAACAATAGCCAATCGACACCGCGTTGTTGATACGGTCTGAGTGTGCCTTGGAATGAAGCCGGAACAGCCACGGACGGGATTTCATCTAAATGAGTAAGTTGGCGAATAAAGGTTTGGAAGCTGCGGTTTAACTCAATCGAAATATGTTGAAACGGCGTGCTTTCTTCCTCGCTCTCAGCATGCTCATGTTCTTGCTGCAAAAATGCTTGTTGTAACACATCACGAATCGGCAGCCCTTCTTTCCGCGCTTGGTCCATCAACGACTGCACGCGTCGGATGAAAGTGGGATCAAGCTGGATCCATTGTCCGCGAATTTGCATAAGCCGTCGTTTCTGCACGACTAGTTCGGCAAATTCTTCTTCGCTCAATTCAACCCCGTTTGTCGAGATGCGCCAGTCAAAATCGACAAGAGTCTGCAATCCGAGCGTTGCCTCGCCAGCTTTCGGGGCGGATTTCACTTTTGCCTTCATCGTTACGGTTGCTTGTTTGACCATCTCCCACCAGGATGGCAAAAAGATACGTGCTCCTGCTGCAAGAAGCTGCTCGCTTGCTTCTTTTAAAAAACGCCACGCTTCGTCTTCGCTTAGCGAATTTCGCAGCTGTCCATATCCATTGTTTAGCCACGGAACAGCTGTCAACCAAAGTCGGTGTGCTCGTTGAACAGCATGATTATACTCTTTCCATTCAGTCGGCAAATGTTCTTCTCCACTCCAAATGAGAGTGTCACTGTTATCTTTAGCAATCAGCAACGTCTCTAGCTTCCAATCGTTTTCTTCGTCTGGTTCGCTTAGACGCAAAGCAACCGTAAACGGTGCCGTATCTTTTTTCCAGCCAATTTCATAAAGCCAATCTTCCTCGGAATAGAGCCAATGAGAACTATTATTTATAAGAAGCGGGTACGTATTCGTGATTTCTTGCCACACTTCATAGAGCTCTTGATCGCGCTGAATCCAATCATGAATTGCGAGAGAACGCCATGTTTTGATAAATGGATTTTGCTCTGTTTCTTCTTCCATTTTCCAACCGAAGCCCCCGTCTTTCCAGGCCGTAAAATCGGGCATAAATTGAAGGGTTCGTATATCGTCCATGATCGCTTTCGCCCATCGGCGAAACGTCATTGAAGGTTCATCCCATTGAAGGCGAGCCAACTCGTTTTCTGACGAAGAGGAAAAAAACGTCAGAGCTTCCCAAGGAGATAGCCATACTCCTTGCTGTTCACCGATTTTTTTGGTTGTCAAAAACGTTCCGTAAAAGCTTTCGGCATGCCACGAAAACGCCAGCGCTCGCCATTTTTCTACCGGTTCATCGCTATAAAGGAAAAAGGCGTTTTCATCCTCAAGCCAGCGGCTCATTAACTTATACCTTTTGATCATTAAGCAACTTTCCTTTCTGTATCTCTTCTTGAAAGGCACGGAGCCGTTTGTGCTCCTCTACTAATTTCGTGATATATCTGTTCCACACCTCTTTTTTCCCTAAAGCGCGGTAGTATGTACGCAGCTTTTTTAAGTGCTTAACCGCCATTTTGTAACTTTCGCGTTTTTTCAATTGAATCATTTTGTGAACGGCATGATGATAGAGAGGTAACAATAAGGAACGATCATACGTTTCAACAACTTTTAGAAACGAACGGTGAATATTGTTGACATCGATATCGGCAAGCAAATGCAAATCAACCCATTTTTTATATTGCTTGCTTGTGAGTAAAAAGTAACTATAATCGGAAGCGCTGTAAGGAAGTAAAACTTGTAATAATATTTCATAGTTTTCATCATCCCCGGTTGCCTTCGCGTACCGGTCGTATAAATAAAGCAATTCTCTTGTAATAATGGCCCCGTCAGAATAATTCGTTGCAGCTAAGTACCACTCCATACTGGTGATGCATAGTTCCCACCAATGTTTGAGGCGTTCCCATTGTTGACCATGGATCAAGTTTTTTATCCATATTATTACATAAGGAATTGGAACAAATTTTAGTTTTTTCAAGAGAGAAAAAGTTTCCTCATCATCGCCGCGAAGAAATGCAAGATGTGCCAAAGCGAGTTGACACTCAAGCACAATATCACCGCGCTCTTCTTGCCGCTGTAACAACCATTCTTTTTCTTGCTGATTCCATTCTTCATTATGAAAAAGAACGCTCCATACCATTTGATAAATGGCGATGCGCTCATCCATCAATGCATCGCCAGCAAATAAAATGTGACGAACGTATTCGCGGCTTTCCTCAAGAAGCGGAGCGAATGACTTAGGAATAGAAACCTTCGCTAAATCTTCACATTTCTTTTTAATCGTTTCCATAAATTCAGACACGTTCGCGATCCAAAACGAGCGATAATAAGAAATGTGCTGATAGTGTTGTCCTTCCTCAAGAAGACGACAAAATGTAAAAAGTGCCGCATGAAGATGATACAGTCGTTTTTCTACAAGCAACATAGGCGCTTCATTCAGTAATGACGGGAAAAAACGGTAGCACAACTGGTGAATAAATGCATAATCTCCTTTATTCGATTTTGCGAAAAAGAGATGATATGCTTTCTGAAACTGGTTTATCCAATTACGGACGGAAGAGGATGGGGTTACGAGTTCACTTGCTTTTGTTAAGGGCAATATGTTACCTGTTCGCTTTGTATTCCACTCGCGAATTAACTCTCCGATTTGCCCAACGTGTGAATATAAATAAAAAAACAAGGCGAGTAGATGGGGACAAACGTACGAATCACTGCATTGGCAATGACTTTGTGAAAGATGGGTGAAATAAATTGTCGGTTTGTACACATTCTCATCAAGAACATTCGCTTGAATGACGCCATTTTGAACGATTGCTGCATTATAGACAAAACCTTCCCGATACAGCTTAAGCCCCTTTTTCATTGCTGATTGATTGGAAAGTGTAACTTCTTTTTTTAGTTGACGTGCCGCTTGATCTAATACAGCTTTCGACAAGCTCGTTTGTAACAATCGATTTCATCCTCTCGCTATTGCTTACTCTCTTATTCTAGTTTAATCTGCAAAATTTTATATAAAATTATAGCAAAAGTCTCTTTCTATGAAAAAGAAAGTTTCGGTATACTTAAACATAAGTATACAAGAATGAGAAATCTTTCTTGAAACCGTATGTCGAAAAAAAGAATTCGGTGGCTGGATTCCTTTTTTCGACATAGCGAGCGCTAGGCTAGCAAGAAAAAGAGGGAGAGTGACAAACGATGCAATTAAAACCCAAGCACGTCATCATGACATCTGCTTTTGCCTCGGCCTTGTTTATGTTGCCGATGACCGGAAAAGCAGCGGAATGGAAAATCGGTATGAGCCACCCGCAAGTGAAAGAATTGCAGCAACTATTAAAGGCGAAAGGGTTTTTTACTTATCCTACTGCAACCGGTTATTTTGGAACGATTACAGAAAAGGCGGTGAAAGATTTCCAAGCATCTGTTCACTTGCCGGCAACGGGGATTGTCGATGACCAAACGTATGAGAAGTTAAAAAGCAGTGTGACATCGGCCAACCAAGCGAAAAGCAAAGCGAGCCGTCCGCTGCAAATCGGTTCAACTGGAGATGCCGTGAAAGTACTTCAACAAAACTTAAAGAAGCTTGGCTATTTTACATACCCACAAATCACTGGTTATTACGGCACGATTACGGCTGATGCGGTAAAAAAATTCCAAAAAGCGAGCAGGCTTGCGATAACAGGTGTCGCTGATTCGCAGACCGTACAAGCGATTCAAAATGCATTGAATCGTCAAACTGCTTCGCCGTCGAATGAAACCGCTCTGCGAATTGGCTCAAAGGGGCCTGAAGTAAGCAAACTTCAGCAAAACTTAAAGCAACTTGGTTATTTTACATATCCGCAAATTACGGATTACTACGGTACAATTACGTCTGATGCTGTGCGTAAGTTTCAACAGCAATCCGGGCTAAAAGCAACAGGTGTCGCTGACAGCACAACGTTGGCGAAGATCCGCGAAGCCGTTGACCAAAAGACAAAACCGAGCTCATCAACACCAAAAACGACTATTTATTTAACAATTGGCTCTACTGGACAACAAGTCGAACAAGTACAAGCGAAACTAAAACAGCTCGGTCATTTTACATATCCGACGATTACCGGTTATTTCGGCCAAGTGACAGCCGAAGCTGTTAAGAAGTTTCAACAGAGTGCAAAGTTAAAAGTAACTGGCGTGGTGGATAATGAGACATATGAACAATTGATGGGACAAGCACCGGCAGTGAAGCTGGATGTCATGGAGCTAATGGCCGATGCGGCAGAATTATTGGGCAAGCCTTACGTATGGGGCGGCCAAACGCCAGAAGTCGGATTTGATTGCAGTGGTTTCATTGTGTATTTGTTTAAGAAACAAGGTCTGTCCTTACCGCGTACAGTAGCGATGATGTGGAATACGGGTACATCTATTGCTACTCCTTCGGTCGGCGATATTGTCTTTTTTCAAACCGATGGACCAGGCGCTTCCCATGCTGGTATTTACATCGGCAACAATCAATTCATCCATAGCGGCAGTTCCACCGGCGTCACGATCAGCCAACTTAACAACTCTTACTGGAAAGCGCGCTATTTAGGGGCGAAGCGATATTATTAAAATAAAAGGCTATTTTCTAAAAAGAGTGTTGCTAAAAGAATTGCATATTATGTGATTAGAATAATGGAGTGAAGGTGTGGAAAATGAGGGACGAGACAAAAATCCACCCAATGGTGCTATTTCTACTTTTATCAATGTAATCGTTATGGCCATGTTCGCTTATGACAAATTCAGCGAAAAGCAAATGGGTTATAGTATTGCTTTTATATTGCTATCTCTTTTGTTTCTTGGTATGACAATTTATGGGGTGGCGAGAAACAACAAGATTGGCCGCACAGAAAAATAGTAACGGTTATCTTTGAGAGAGGATAGGAGTCATTGTAAACGTCGTGCCAAGCCATTGTTTTAACAGCTATGTTCCGGATAGCAGCAATTTACGCGGAAACAGCCAAATAAGAAAGTGCGAACGTCCCCTGCCCATGTCTTGTGGGCAAACAGCGGAATGTTGCCATCTTGGTTCCCTCGATGGACATTCTTTCCGCTGAGAAGCACTTGCACTTTGGAGAGAAAAGGTCATTTGACCCGGAGCGATTTGCGAACGGAGCTAAACAGTGAAGAAAAGCGGAGTCGGAGTGAATTGCTCTTAAACCTAAATATTCTTCCCGCGACAGAGTTCTTGTCGTTTTTGGCACAAGAGAGCAAGATATGATGTGATAAAAGGGGACTGACTCTAAAACAGCAGTCAGTCCCATAAGAAAATATTTGTGATAAAATTTAAGGGGTATCCTTTATTTCTAAATGTTCACGTAATTTATTGGATAATGTGATACGTTCCTGCTTAGGAACAATGATGTAGCTAACACCATTGATTGTTTGGCTATTACCTTTAATGTGCAACTGCTCGATATGCTGCCGTGCCTCTTTATAATTCGCTTGAATATCTTTCATTTGTTCAAACGTTAAATTCGTTTTTATGTTTTTCCCGATTGCAGCTAACAGCTCATCGTAGTTCGCTAACGATGAAAAACTTGCTCCCTTATTAATGACCGCTTCAATAATTTGCTTTTGCCGGTCTTGACGGCCAAAATCACCGCGCGGATCCTCGTAACGCATGCGCGAGTACTTTAATGCCTTTTCCCCGTCTAACTTGATTTCTCCTTTTGGAAACGTTACCCCGTCATACGTAAAGGCAAAAGGATTATTTACGGTTACTCCGCCAACGGCATCGACAATGTCTTTAAAGCTTTCCATATTGACTTTAATATAATAATCGATGGGAATGTCCAAAAATTTTTCGACGGTCGCCACCGTCATTTCGACGCCACCAAACGCATAGGAATGGTTAATTTTATCTTCTTTCCCCTTGCCGACAATCTCTGTTCTTGTATCACGCGGAATGCTCACCATTTCAACGGATTTCTTATTTGGATTCACCGTTAGTACAATTAATGAGTCGGCACGACCGCGATCCCCTTTTCGTTCGTCGACACCGATGAGCAAGATAGAAATAGGGGTCTGCTTTTTCAAGGAAACTGGTTGTTTTCGTTTCTCAGACGTCATGCGATGAATTGGCTCGTGCATTCGATCAGCTGTTTTCTTTAGATGATGATAAACTGAATAGCCATAAACTCCAACTCCTAAAAGGAACAATGCCAATAAGCTTGTTATTATCCATAACCATTTTTTCTTTTTTCGACGTTTTGCTCTCATGCATAATCTTCCTTTTTTAGGTTAATGGTAAATCTAACAATGATTATAAATATTTTTGAATATGGATACAACCTTCCAACTTTTGTTTACTCTTTTCATAAGAGAGAACACATGCTAGAATATGAACAGGCTTTAAGGGAATAAAGAGCAAGAATAATTATTGTCAAGATAAAAATGTACGAGCCAAATCATTACTAGTTATTGTAGGTGAAATCATGTCTAGAAAGCTAAAAGTCATGACCATTTTTGGAACAAGACCTGAAGCGATTAAAATGGCACCGCTTGTATTAGAACTTGAAAAATATCCCGAATATATTGAATCGATTGTTACTGTCACAGCGCAGCATCGGCAAATGCTTGATCAAGTTTTAGATATCTTTCATATTTCTCCCCATTATGATTTAAACATTATGAAAGAGCGCCAAACATTGGCTGATATTACTGTTCGCGCTTTAGAAGGACTTGATCGAGTAATGAAAGAAGTGAAGCCGGATTTAGTGCTTGTCCATGGGGATACAACTACTACATTTGTTGCTAGTCTTGCTGCTTTTTATAATCAAATTGCTGTAGGGCATGTAGAAGCCGGATTAAGAACGTGGAATAAGTACTCTCCTTTTCCGGAGGAAATGAACCGGCAATTGACGGGAGTAATTGCTGATCTGCATTTTGCTCCGACAAAAAAGGCATACGAGAACCTTATTTGTGAGAATAAAAAACGTGAATCGATTTTTATTACAGGAAATACAGCAATTGACGCGCTAAAAACCACAGTAAGTGAGCACTATCAACATCCTGTGTTAGAAAAAATGCAGGGTAGCCGTATGATTTTACTGACAGCCCATCGTCGAGAAAATTTAGGAGAACCAATGCGGAACATGTTCCGTGCTATTAAAAGGATTGTTCATGAGCATGATGATGTACAGGTTGTCTATCCAGTTCATTTAAACCCGGCAGTAAGGGAAGTAGCTGATGAAATACTTGGGAATGATCCTCGCATTCATTTAATTGAGCCGCTTGGAGTATTAGATTTCCATAACTTTGCCGCAAGAGCGTTTCTTATTTTAACGGATTCAGGCGGGGTTCAAGAGGAAGCTCCTTCGCTTGGGGTGCCAGTTCTCGTATTGCGCGATACAACCGAACGCCCTGAGGGAATCGAAGCAGGTACATTAAAACTCGCCGGAACAAATGAAGAGACAATTTACGAATTGGCGTTTGAGCTGCTTAATAATGAGGCAGCGTATGAACAGATGGCAAAAGCCGTCAATCCTTATGGGGATGGAAAAGCATCAGAGCGAATCGTTCAAGCAATCCTTTACCACTTTGGTAGAATAACACAGCCACCAAGTCCATTTCATGTTTAGACAAGAAATCATTCCCGTACCGCGTTGACGAAAGGTACGGGTACTTTTTCGTTTGGAATGTAATAAATGAATTATAGTGGAAAAAATGATCGAGCAGGAAATAAAAAATTTTTAGTTGCAGGCTACTTTGTGATAGGATTACTAATTAGGGATTTATCCGTATAAAAATGAAAATTATGGAGGTTTTCTGGTTAATGTTAAAAAATCTTCCTCATGGGGTAAAAATTAGTATTGCTCGTTCTATTACTCGTGCGTTTGAAAAATATATGAATGACATTGAATGGGAGGAAACGAAGTTTCATCCACCTGCATTTATGCAAGAATGGCGTAGCTATATCGAGAAAAATTCTAATTGGTTTCATTCTCTTGATGAACAAATTAAGTCCGATCCGTCGTTCCATGAAGAATTGGCAAATAAAATTAACGAAATGATAGAAAAAGTACTTTCAGAAGCGCCGACGAACGAACAATTAGCCAAAATAGAAACGTTAGCGAAAGAGCTGAATTTAAAAGATATTCATGTTTCTTGTAAGGCAGAGGCCAATTACTACATCGAACGGCTCCAAAACATGAAGAGGGAGAATAAGTGAACATGCCATAAATCGACTTTATGGCATGTTTTATTATGATTGTTGGCATCTCCCTTTCTCGCTGTTAATCTCGGATTCATTTTCTCTCCCGAGTAATATGGTATATAAATAAGATGAAGGAAAAATGGTAAAACGAAAGGGAGCGTTATCGCAAAGTGAAAGTTGAATGTAATAGTAAAACACGCTAATCTATTAAAAGCAACTATTTTATAAGAATTATAGTTTTGTTTGGGAGCGGTATAATTATCTCTGTGTTAAGGGAAACGATCTTTTTGGATGGAATGACAGATAAATAGAGTTCGGTGTTTATTTTTGCGATATAATTAGTCGCGGGAGTTGAATATGGGACATGTACGTTTTTCGAATCGCCATAGGAGGTGTAACGTGTGAAAATCACTGTTGCTGGTACGGGATATGTAGGCCTCGTGACCGGAGTTTGTCTTGCGGAAATCGGGAATAAGGTGACTTGTTATGATATTGATGAACAAAAAGTACAAAAAATGCGCCAAGGCATTGTTCCAATCTATGAACCGGGATTAGAGGAATTAATGAAAAAAAACATCGCCGAAGAACGCCTGTTTTTTACAACAGATGCAAAAACCGCTTACGAAAGTGCGGACGTGATTTATATTGCGGTGGGAACGCCGGAAAATGAAGACGGTTCGGCTAATTTAACCTATGTTGAAGAAGCGGCGTTAGCGATTAGCCATTATGTAAAAAAAGATACTATTGTCGTGATAAAAAGTACTGTTCCAGTAGGGACGAATGATCGAATCCAAGCATTGATCAATGAACATAAATTACCGGGAATTGAAATTACGGTTGTATCCAATCCAGAGTTTCTACGGGAAGGTTCTGCTGTCTATGATATGTTTCATGGAGATCGTATCGTGATTGGAGCAAACGATGAGAGGGCTGCTTCGATAATTGCTGAAATTAATAAACCTTTTGGCATCCCGATTATTCAAACAGATATACGCAGCGCCGAGATGATTAAATATGCGGCGAATGCTTTTTTAGCCACAAAAATTAGCTTTATCAATGAAATTGCTAATATTTGTGAAAAAGTAGGCGCCAACATTGATGATGTGGCTTATGGAATCGGGCAAGATAAACGAATCGGACCTCATTTTTTAAAAGCCGGAATTGGCTATGGAGGGTCTTGTTTTCCAAAAGACACGAAAGCGTTGATGCAAATTGCAGGCAATGTTCATTATCAATTTGATTTACTTGAGTCGGTCATTAAAGTGAATAATAAACAGCAGTTGCTGTTATACACAAAAGCAAAAGAAATATTTTCTTCATTAAGAGGGAAAAGAGTTGCTGTGCTTGGTTTGGCGTTTAAGCCAAATACCGATGACATTCGCGAAGCCGCTTCGCTTGTATTAATTCAAAAATTGTTGAACGAACAAGCAGAGGTCACAGTATATGATCCAGTGGCAATGGAAAACGCTAAAAGCGTACTCGGTGACAGTGTTCGCTATGCTCGTTCAGCGATATCTGCTTTAGCTGGACAAGAAGTGGTTTTTATTGTAACAGAATGGGATGAGATTAAGGATATTCCTCTTTCTACTTATGTAGACGAGATGAAGGAACCGATTATTTTTGATGGAAGGAATTGTTATGATTTAAAGGAAGTGGAGAAATATCCAATTACGTATATTTCTGTTGGTCGTAGAAATATTATTCATGCTTCGTTAGTTGAAAAGAGATAGAGATAGAGATTACCTTCTATTTTGATACAGAACTGCGACTGACGAATATCGATACGGCAAAACTTGATCCATCTAAAACATTACAAACGCTATATGAAGCTGGCATCATTCTGGCAGGGAAAATCACACATATGAGCCGTTTGATTATAGGAAACGCAATCAAATAGACAAATGCTGACGAGATGCTACCGATATAAATGAATAATCAAATATGCTCTGCCCTGTTTCCGCATATAACGGACGGGGTGTTTTTTTGGAGAATGAAGGAGAAAGGAAACGGGAAACTAAACAAAAAGATACATCTTAAACTATAACTTCCTACTTGAATTGTTTATTGGTATGCATTACATTCTAATTTATGATGACATTTATTTAAATTTTGTTACAAGATAGAGAAATTATATGACCAATCTGTATTTTTTGCTATAATAAAATTTGAGTGCAAAAAACGGTACTTGTGTAAAGGAGAAATCTTTCGTATGAATAAGAAAGTTTGTGTTATCGGATTAGGATATATTGGACTACCAACTGCAGTGATGTTTGCAAATCATGGGTTGCAAGTGCATGGTGTCGATATCAATGAAAAAGCAGTTAACATGATTCGACAAAAACAATTACACATTGAAGAAACAGGATTGCAGGAGCGTTTGAATCAAGCGATTGACAGCGGTAAATTTACGGTTTCAACAACACCTGAAGAAGCTGATGTCTTTATTATTGCCGTACCTTCTCCGATTAATAAAGATAAAACCGCGAATTTAGATTATGTACGTGAGGCGACAAAGTCGATTGTCCCTTATTTGCGCAAAGGAAATTTAGTTGTTTTAGAATCAACTGTACCACCGCGCACAGTAGAAGATGTCATGTTGCCAATTTTGAAAGAAACGAACTTGGAAATCGGAACAGAACTGTTTGTGTCTCATTCTCCTGAACGAGTGATTCCGGGAAGAATTTTTGAAGAATTGATCAATAACGATCGAATTGTTGGTGGAATTAACGAAGAATCAAGCCGCTTAACTGCGGAATTGTATAAAACGTTTGTCAAAGGAACGATCCATTTAACTGATGCTACGACTGCTGAAATGGTCAAGGTGATGGAAAACACATACAGAGATGTCAATATTGCTTTTGCTAATGAGTTAGCGAAAATTAGCGAAAAAATTGGCATCAATGTTTGGGAAGCTATTCGCCTAGCAAATTTCCATCCGCGAGTAAATATTCATTTTCCTGGTCCGGGAGTAGGCGGGCATTGTATCGCTGTCGATCCTTGGTTTTTAGTGGAATTGCAGCCGGAGCTAGCAAAAATCGTTGGCTTAGCTCGTCATACTAACGATAGCATGCCGGAATATACGGCGCTAAAAATTCAGCGAATTCTCGAAGAACAAGGAATTCGACATGGGCGCGTAGCCGTGTTTGGGCTGGCGTTTAAAGGCAATGTTGATGATATGCGGGAAAGCCCGTCATTAGAAGTTATTCATCACCTTGAGAGACTCGGAATTGACTATACGGCTTATGACCCGCACATTCAAGAAAATCGCTTAGCTCGTCAAACACAGCATATCGAAGAAGCCGTGGCTCATGCGGATATGATTGTGATTTTAACAGACCATAACGAGTTTAAAACGTTACATCCAGAACAAGTGGAATCTTATGTAAGAACAAAAATCATTTTTGATACAAAAAATTGTATTGACCGACATGTATGGGAACAAAAAGGGTATGAGGTACATGTATTAGGGGACGGCAAACACCTCCCAAAGCAATAGATGAGGATGACCATTCCAAATTAGGTGATAAGATGAAAGAAACATTTTTAGGCGTCGATGTTTGTACATATACGTACGAACAACTTGTTGCCAAATTAATAGAGGACATTAATGATAACCGCAAATCATTCATTGTGGCAATTAATCCGGAAAAGATTATGAAAGCGCAAGAAGATGAACAGTTGCGGGAACTTTTAAACAAAGCGACGTATCAAATTCCCGATGGGATCGGTGTCATTTTAGCCTCAATAATAAAAGGTGGGAAAATCCGCTCGCGTGTAACGGGAATCGATATGATGCTTCGATTGTGTCAAGAAGCGACTACACATGGGAAAAAAATCTTTTTATACGGAGCAAAACCAGGAGTGGCGGATGCGGCAAAACAGAAGCTAGAGGAAAAGTTCCCCGGCATTCAAATTGTCGGTACTATGCATGGTTATGAAAAAGATGAGAATGTCGTCAAGGAAGCCATTAACCAATCACAAGCCGATATTTTATTTGTTGCTTTAGGAAGCCCGGCCCAAGAATATTGGATTGTGAAGCATATGCATTCTCTGGTTCCAAAAGTATACCAAGGAGTAGGCGGATCCTTTGACGTTGTTTCCGGAAGGTTAAAAAGAGCTCCGCTTTTCTTTCAAAAGCTCGGCTTAGAATGGTTGTACCGTCTAATCAAGGAACCGTGGCGATGGAAGCGGCAGCTTGTACTTCCGAAATTTCTAATTAAAGCGATTAGAGAATAGAAGGGATAGTATGTCAAAATTACGTATTGCGAGCATCCTGTTTTTGCTATCCACCTTTTTTTTGAAGTTTTCCAGCATGCTTCGCGACATGGTAATCGCAAATTTATTCGGCGATTCGTATGTGACTGACGCCTATATTGCCGCTATGACCATTCCAAATGCGATTATTTTGTTTATGTTGACGGGCATGAAAGATGCTTTTTTGCCTAGCTATTATAAGTATGAGCGGCTGGGAAAAGGCTTTTCTCATTTAACGAATATCGTCAAAGGGACGTTTTGGATTTCTGCTGTGATCACTATTGTTGGGGTAATACTTTCCCCCCTTCTTATTCGTCAGTTATATCCGAATTTCAACGAACATGGAACGGATATTGCGGTTTGGACAGCGGTGATTTATTTTCTTTCGGTAGCCATTGTTGGTGTGAATGCCGTATATGAAGGATATTTTGACGCACAAAAGAAATTTTCTTTTTCTACATTCTCTCAGACGATTGTCGTGTTATGTACTATCGGTGGAGCGCTTTTGCTCCACCGCCAAATGGGGATTTATTCAGTACCCTTCGGATATTTCGTTGGTACAGTCCTTTCTTTTTTGATTAAGTTATTTTATTTGCGTCCGCGTCACTTTTTATTGTGGAGTCAACCACTAGATCGAAAGGAAGTTTCCTCTTTCTATATGGTATTTTTACCAATCGGACTAACTACTGCGGTTGGACAAGTCAACTTATTTGTCAATACGTTATTCTCAGCAAGGCTGGGAGAAGGAGTTGTTTCCGATTTAAACTATGCATTCCGGCTTGTCAACATTCCGCAAGCGATTTTTGGTGTTACCATCGCAACGATTGTATTTCCTTTGTTAGCAGAGGCAAAAACCAAAAACGACATGAGATTGTTTAAAGTAGGGATTGAAAAAGGACTTATCTACATGTTTTTATTTTTGGCCCCTACTGTGGCAGGAATGCTGGTTTTAATGAAAGAACTCGTCCAAGCTTTTTATGAACGCGGCGCCTTTACGGCAAGTGCAACGGCGCAAACGAGCGAATATGCCGTGCTTTATATGGGCTCTGTCCTTTTCTATAGCATTCAAGCGGTGATTGCCAAAGGTTTTTATACATTGGAAAAAGGTCACTACATGCTAAGAGTGGGGATCCTTTCTATTATTGTCAATATTATTTTTAATGCGATTTTGTCCAATACCATCGGTGCAGCAGGCCTTGCTTTATCTTCATCTCTTGTAGGTCTTGTGTATTCAGTCATTACGTTTACGACGCTGTATAACATTTCCGGTGGATTCCGTCTTGCTGTGATTGGAAAAGAATATGCAAAAATTATAGCCTGTGCCGCTGTGATGACGATTGTACTTCTCTTCATTAAGTATAATTTACATGCCGAGCGACTTTCGCTTATTCCTTATTTAGCGGTGATGATCATTTCTGGAGCAGCGATTTATTTTGTCGCATTATGGTTATTCAGGGTACAATCATTCAAAGAAATTCTGACGAAAGGGAGGATTAAAAAAGTTTCTGCTTCGAGAGAAACTGGAGAGTTATGAAGCGATTGGGGATTTTGCAAAAGTGGAACAATCATATCGATTCGTTTTCACCTTATTTTTTCTTTCCTTTTATCTTAGTTCTCTATTTTTCTGTTAGTTTGTTTGATTTTGGAAAAGTGGAGTACTTTGAGGCAAATAAAAATATTTTATGGCCTCTGCTAGTGGGGCTCGTCTCCTATTTAGCAGCGGTTCATATTGTTCAAAAGAAAAATTGGATGTTTCCTTCATTTGGACTAAAGTTTTTGAAAGGAAAAACCGTTTATCTTTTGTATGCACTCGGGTTCATTGGCCTTGTGAGCTATATTATTATGTTAGTAACAGGGCAAATCGGTATTACCGATGAGTCGGTTCGCAGACACCTAGATCCGAAGCTAAACTTTTTAAGTTCATTTTTATGGTTTTCGGTTCTTTTCCTTATTTGTCAACGTGTGGTGAATGAGCATCCATTAACAAAACAGCGCAAGCGGACATATCTGATTATTCTTTTTATTATCCTTGTATTGCTAGTCTTGATGGGATATCGCACACCGATTGCAATTATATGTTTTACTTGTTTAATCGTCTTCCATTACACGATTAGACGCATTAAACTATCGTGGTTACTAACATTTTTATTTGTTGTGGGACTCGCTCTTTCGTTGTTTGGCTTTTTCCGTGTCGTAACGGAAGATCCGACGAAACAGTTCAATAGCCACGAAGGTCCAGATGTACAAAGAAGTGAAGAGGAAGTTGACCGTGATTTAATACTCATTCGCAAAATTAATGAAACGCCAAAATGGGTTCGCGGTCTAACCGAAGCGAGCGTAACAGGAAGAATTGTGTTAAGCAAGTTAATGGAATATACAGATAAGCACGGTTATATGCATGGAAAGCTTCATGAGGGTATTTTTTCCACCATTTTACCGGGAGAACAGCTATCTCCGCGTATGGAAATCACCAAAATGGTTAATTCTCTTACGATTGAGAAGGGGAAATATATCACTCGTCCTGGACGTACAACGACACCGACGTTGCTAGGGCAATTTTATGTAGAGGGCGGCTATTTGGCGATTATCATTGGTTTTGCCTTATACGGTATGATATTATCGATGCTATATAATCAAATGAAAAGCTCAGGACTAGCGTCTTATCAAACAGTTTCATACGCTTTCATTACGACGATTTTTATGATTTCTATTCATACAGGATTACTAGATTTAGTTTTCTTATTGATGATCGGCTACGCTATTGTATCCGGAGGAATTGAAAGAAGAAAAACAATCATATAAAAAAATAATTGTTATATAAAGCTACCGATGGTAAAATATACTTGTAAGAAAGATATTATTTCCTTCTGTAGCAATATAAAACAGGGACCTCGGTTGGTAGCCTCTGGGAAAACCGTCCATCTTATGGTGGACGGTTTTTTCTGTAGGAATAAAAAAAGGGGCTCTGATAGAGCCCGATAATATCACGATTCCTGCGTTTGCGGCAGAGACACTTTCCATGAGCGGAAGTCTGGGTTTTCTTTTGTTACTAATGATTTTGGGAAAATAAATGTCCAAGGCTTGCTTGTGTTTGCTTTCACTTCAAAATCATTAAGGGTAAAAGCCCCGCGCGCGACGATATCCCCAGCAGCATCTTCCACTTGCAGCGGCAATTGTTGAATTTCAATGTTTTTGTCACTTCCGTTACGAATCAGCAATGTTACATGAAGATCGCCATGTTCTGTTTGCTGAATTTGCAGCCCCATAAAATTGACTTCTCCTGGTTTTGGTGGCTGAATGGATTGAACGAGAGACTGTAGTTTTTGCTTATCTTCATCTGCTAGGCTTTTCTCCCAGCTTTCAGCTAAATCGAGTGAATGAGTTTTTCGGGATGTTAGCTCAAATGCAAGCTTCCAATCCACGGCAGGAATTTCGCTTGTCCGCAACGTATCATGTTCAAATAAAAATTTCCATGGTCTGCTGCTGCGGGGAGGGATCTCTCCAAGCTCCGATAAATCAAATACTTTGCGTGCAAGGATTTCACCATTTGGTCCGATTAACAAAAGCGGCATAGTAGAAAAGGTGATCGGCTTTGGTAAGCTGCTTCGTACAAAAGCAGTGACCATGTATCCTTGTTTTACTTGTTTTAGCTCGATTCCAGAAAGAGAAACTTGATTTTCTTTTAACGGTTTCTGTTCATTGTTTAAAAATTGGTAGTAATATCGCTCTTCCACGCTGATCGACCATGTTGGATGAAAAGATAGCTCTGGATGTATTTCTTCGTCGGTTGAATGAGCAGATTCTGTACTAAACAGCTCATTAGAATCGACTACGGTGTCTAAACCGTCTTGTTTTGCATGTCCTCTTTTAAAGAATGATAACATATCGTTTTCCCCCGTCGGTTTTTTAGTGAAATTTTCATTATTTCTTTATTTTATCGGAAACGAGATAGGCTAATTTACGACAAGCATCGCCTTCGATTTGGCGGTACATGTGTGTAAATAACTCGAACCCTTCACGCTGAAATTGGCGAATCGGATCTTCTTGGCTGTAATAACGCAATCCAATCCCCTCTTTTAAGCGTTCCATGGCATCAAGATGATTGAGCCAATGATAGTCAACCGTTGAAAGGAGAGAAGGCTTCAATTGAGATTGTACGCTTTCATCATCCATCAAATTTTGCAGCTTCTCGACATATTTTTCAAGGGAATGGAGCACAGATTGTTTTACGTCTTCTATATCGTCTATGTTTTTGGCAATTTGCACGGAAGGAGAGACGATGATCTCATTTAACCTCGCAGCTAAATGCTCTACATCCCATTCCTCAGGAGCTGACTCTGCCGGGCAAGCTTGATCAATTTCATATGGAATATATGAACGCAACATGTTTACTACAATCGAGAGCGGGTTCTCTGTTTCGAGAATTTGGTTTCTTAATTTGTAAATAGTCGTTCGCTGGTCGTTTAGCACATCATCAAGCTTTAAGTTATATTCGCGAATCGAGAAGTTGCTTCCTTCACAAATGCGCTGTACGCGGTCGACGAACTCATGAATATCTTTATTCAAGATAAGACCATTTTCATCCGTTTTCGCTTTCTTTTTCCACTTTTCCACTTCTTCGTTCGCAAAACGGCGGAACATATCATCTTCGAGAGAGATGAAAAACTGCGAGCGTCCCGGATCTCCTTGGCGGCCAGCCCGTCCTTTTAGCTGGTTATCGATGCGCCGCGATTCATGTCGTTCCGTTCCTAAAACGAATAAACCACCAAGTTCTGCGACCCCTTCTCCCAGCATAATATCTGTCCCGCGTCCTGCCATGTTTGTTGCAATCGTAATCTGGCCTTTTTGTCCTGCCAGTGAAATAAGTTGAACTTCTTGTTCGATCGTTTTTGCGTTTAATAATTGAAAAGGGAGATTTTCCTGTCTTAAATATTCTGCTACCTTTTCGGATTGTAAAATCGATGTCGTTCCAATTAAAATAGGCTGTCCAGTCGCATGAACTCGCTTTGCTTCTTTAGCGACAGCTTTATACTTTTGCTCGACAGTCAAAAACACGCGATCGGGCTCATCCACGCGAATGACCGGTTTGTTCGTCGGGATTTGCACAACGTCCATTCCGTATAGTGTCTGAAACTCTTTTTCCTCTGTTTTCGCTGTTCCCGTCATGCCAGACAAAATTGGATATAGTCGAAAGTAGTTTTGAATCGTAATAGAAGCTTGAGTTTTATTTTCTTCTGTTAGCTCCAATCCTTCTTTTGCTTCAATTGCCTGATGCAATCCATTGCTTAAACTGCGACCTTCCATTGGACGGCCTGTAAACATATCGATTAATAGAATTTTTCCGTCTTTTACAATATAGTCGACATCGCGCTGAAACAACACATGGGCGCGCAACGCTTGAATGACATAATGGTAAAGCGTCTGATGCTCTAAATCGTACAAGTTGTCGATGCCGAATCCTCGTTCAATTTTCGCGATTCCTTCTTCTGTTAAGTTTGTCGTTTTTGTTTCCTCATCATAGTAGTAATCGACGTCTCGTTTGAACGTTTTTACGATGCGTGCACATAAGTAACTTAATTCGGAGCTCACTCCTGTTTTGCCGGCAATAATCAGCGGAGTTTTTGCTTCGTCAATGAGAACGCTGTCGATTTCGTCAATAATGGCATAATGAAATGGCCGTTGTACACGTTGCGATACATCATAGACCATGTTATCGCGCAAATAATCAAAACCGAACTCGCTGCCAATGCCGTATGTAATATCAGCTTGATAGGCTTTCTTCTTTTCTTCCGTTTCCATCATCGGAAGATTTAAGCCAACGGTCAATCCTAAAAACTCATGAATTTTTCCAATTAACTCCCGGTCCCGCTTCGCTAAATATTCATTGACGGTAATCACGTGCACACCTTTTCCTTCTAAAGCACGCAAATAGCTTGGCAGCGAAGCGACTAGCGTTTTCCCTTCTCCTGTCGGCATTTCTGCGATATTTCCTTCTGTTAATACTAATCCGCCAATGAGCTGTACATCGAAATGACGCATGCCAAGCACGCGTTTGGCAGCCTCGCGCACAACGGCGAACGCTTCCGCTTGAATATCAAATATGGTTTTTCCGCTTTCAAGCTGTTTTTTAAAATAAAATGTTTTTTCTTTTAATTCGTTATCTGATAGATTCACTAATTCTTGTTCTAGTTCATTAATGTGAGCAACAATTTTGTAATAGTTTTTTAATCTTCGTTCATCGTTGCTCAATAACTTCTTTACGTAGGATAACATTCACAAGTCTCCTCCAAGCTTGTCAAATAGTCTCCTATACAGTATAGCATTGTTCATTTTTTGTTTCATCTTCGTGGAAATATTTCTTTATTCCTTTCATAAATGGATTATAATGTAACTATCAGGAAAAATTTATAAAACTATGAAACTTTTTTTAGTTTTTTTCGTTAGTATTATTGAAATCTATTTTTTTACAAAAAGATTAGGGGGAACTGAGCATGAAAAAATGGCAAAAGGCTGCTCTTTCTTTTGGACTGGCTTCAACGCTTGTCCTGCCTAGCTTTGCCCAAGCGACGACGCTGCCGCCGCTTGAGCAGTTGAAAAAGCAACCATACAACGTTGTGAAAGCACCACTGGCGTACAAGCAGCTTGAGGAAGCGCAAAACCAAATCAGCGAAGATACGCTCATCGTCAAGTACAAAGACAAAATTCCAGCAAGCGTTCATCGTAGCCTCGGTGCGAACGTGAAAAAATCGTTCCCGCAGTTAGGCTATGATGTCGTCACCTTGCAAAAAGGAAAAACATTGCAAGAAGTTGCACGCAACTATGCAAAATTAAAAACGGTGACGAGCGTAACACCTAGTTTTACATACAAGAAGCTTGGTACAAATGATCCGAAAAATGAGAAAATGTACCCGCTCTCTTTATTGCAAATTGATAAAGCGCTGCAACTCGCTGGCAAACATAGCGTAACCGTCGCAGTCATCGACACAGGTCTTGATATGAAACACCCGGACTTAAAAGCACAACTGTTGCCATCTTATAATGCAGCGAACCCGGCGAATCCGGGGGTCAAAGATCTTCATGGAACGCACGTTGCCGGTATTATCGGGGCAACGGCCAATAACGGTGTCGGTGCACACGGCATCAATCCGAATGTGAAAATTTTGCCGATCGACGTTTTTAACGGCGGCGCAGGGGCAAGCGACTATGTCATCGCCCAAGGGATTTTATATGCGATTGAAAAAGGGGCGAAAGTCATTAACATGAGTCTCGGTGGCTACTTTAATTCGCCGATTTTAGAAGATGCGGTGAAAAAAGCGATTGATGCAGGAGTCACAGTCGTTGCCGCAGCTGGAAATGATGCGACGGATATGTACTCCATACCGGCATCCTATGAAGGGGTTATTAGCGTTGGTGCAACCGACAGCAAAAACCACTTAGCTAATTTCTCGAATTACGGCCCGTCTGTCGATATCGTTGCGCCGGGAGTCGATGTATACAGCACCGTTTATGATCCGACAAAAGGAGCTTCATTTGCTGAATTAAGCGGAACGTCAATGGCTTCTCCGGTTGTCGCTGGCGTGGCATCGCTTATTTTATCAAAATATCCAAACTTAAAACCATATGAAGTCGAAGCGATTTTAGAAAGAACGGCAACCGATTTAGGTGAAAAAGGATACGATTTAAAATATGCGAATGGTCTTGTCAACCCAGTTGCTGCGCTTCAATTTAATTTAAAGAACTTGCCGAAAAAAGAAACATGGAACGATGAAACCATTCTTGCCAAAGCTCTTCCGGTACAGCTAACGGAAAAGACATATACAAAAACAGGCAGCTTCAAGACACCTGAAGAAGTTCATTGGATGAAAGTCGATTTACAAGGTGGAGAAAGCGTTCAAGCGGTGCTTGATGGCGCAAAAGATTACGACTACAAACTGATTTTCCGCTTTTATCCGGAAGGAAAGAAACAGTCGGACAAGCCAATCAATGTCAATGACACGCATGCCGGAGAAGTGGAAGGAAAATTGTATACAGCGAAAGAAAATGGCACTCTTGTCATCGGCGTAACAGATGCAAACGGCAACTACAGCTTGCAAGGCAAATCAACATATACCTTAACATTGCAAAAGTTTGCTGAGTTAACGGCGGACCCATCAACAAAAGACAATCCAGTCGCCATTGAACAGCTTCCATTTGATAGCGAAAAGACAGAATTTGCTCCGTTCACATTTGTTCCAGAAAATGAGAAGGAGGCAGATAAAGACTATTTCAAGCTGACGGTGAAAGAACCAACGACGATTAAGCTAAATCTTTCCGCTATTCCGGGAATCGATTCATCGCTAAGCGTCTATTTTGCTGAAGACTTTTATCGTCAAGCTGATCCGAATGCAAAAGAACAAGAGTCTCCTTCTCCAATCGCAATCGCTAATAACAACGGAAGCGGAAAAGGTGAAACGTTAACGTTTGAGGCACAGCCGGACACGGAATATATTATTGAAGCTTCTAGTGAGCCGGTTAGCGATTTTGTATATTACGGTTCTTATCCGACAAGCAGTGATGAGGGAAGCGGACTTCCTGCTTCAGCGATTCCGTATCGCTTAACAGCGGAACAAGTAACGAGCCCGCCGGATGAAGACGGCTATCCATCATTCGAAAATCCGGAAGAAAACGGATCGACAGAAGAAACGTCGCCAGCAGCGGAACAACAGCTAAATCAAAATACGAAAAAACGAAACGCGATTATTGTTGAGGACGACGGAACTTGGCGCAATTTTGAAAAAGAGGATGTACAACAAATTAGAGAACAAGCCCTTCCTTACAATATTGGCGGTAAGCAATCAGGGTATATTCAATTTGGCGAAGACCTCGATTTTTATAAGCTTTCTGTTAATGAAACAGCCATTTATCAATTTACATTTGATACACCAGACGACATGATTCCGTGGGCGACGATTTATGAATACGATGCAAAACAAGATGATTTATCTCCAGTCGCCGATTATTACGGCTACGATTACTTTACCGGCAAAAAGACATCATCGTTAACGCTGGTATTAGAAAAAGGAAAAGAATATTATTTATCCGTGGCAAACGACCGCTACCAACCAGTTGCTGATCCATATACATTTGTATCGAAAAAATTGATGGATGCCCCAAAAGATGCGAATGAAGATAATAACGAGCCGATTCGTGCGACTGTCGTTCAACCAAACAAAGTAACGACAGGGAACCTTGTTTTACCAAATGATGTTGATATTTACTACTATAAACACCGAAAAGCCGATGAAATCTTTACGTTCTTTGCGCGGCCAAACAAACTGGAAAATGAAGCGAACTTACCGGAAGACTTGCGCGGTACATTAATTCCGATTATCACAGTTGTCGAAGATACGAACGGCAATATGAATATCGATCAAGACGAAGCATCAAAGGCGATCGATTTCTGGCCGAACGAATTGAACCCGATGTATGATGTGAACGGTTCGTTTAAAGCGAAAAAAGATACAGGCTACTTCTTTATCAACAATGGTTTTTCTTGGGGAGGATTGTCGCTACAATCATACCGCTTTGGTATCGAAACATTGAACAAAAAAGATGAAGATGCTGCATCTGTTGTGAAAAACAATGTGCCGTCCAAACCGCTAGGCTTCAAAAAAGAAGGCAGCACATACAAAGCAACGGGCTATTTGAATACGTCCGTCGATTATGGCGACAAAGACTACTATACATTAACTGTGACGAAAGACGGAAAATTCACAGTCAAATTAGATGGATCAAGCACGATGGATGGTGTGATTTCCATCTATAACGAAAAAGGCGGGCTCGTGCAAACATTCGACTATTATGGTGAAGGTGATAGCGAAGTCGCTACCATTTCATTGAAAAAAGGAAAATATTATTTTGTCGTCGAAGACTCTTTTGCCCGTCCAAACGCACAACCATATACGCTTTCGATTTCGCCTGTAAAATAATAATGAAATAAAGATGCTTTGAAATGCTAGATGCATTTGAAGCATCTTTTTTCTCTCTAACAAACACTTTTCCGTCTTGCTCCGAATCTATGGTACTATGAAATTAGAAAATATATAAGGAGAAGAGCATAATGCGTAAATATACGGTCATTTTTCTATTTTTCGTGATGTTCCTCTTTGGTGGAAAAGCGGCTGATGCCCACGTCGTCGACCTCACAAACAAGGCGCAGGCTCAAAGCAGTTACGAAGACTTTTATCCGCTCATCGCCCGCTATAAAGGAGCAAGCGGAGTGACGATTGAAAGCTACAGCACGAAATGGCGCACGACAGCGCAATTAAAAGCACTTGAAGCAGAGCTGCTGGCGAACAAGCATGGCCCTGAGCTTTCCCTTCTTGGGAAAATCATGATTTTTCCTGATTATCCGGCAGGAGAGAATGTACTTGGGCAATACTTTGCCGAATACCAAATCGGAAAAACATTAACGCTTTTACCGAACCGCATCATCCATTTATATGGCGGCAACGATTTTACAACCGTAGAGCAAATGGCAACGACACTAGCTCATGAATATGGTCATCATTTTACGTATTACTATTTGATCAATAAGGAACAACTGCAGCCGAGCGATTGGCTTCGTTCCAAATATGCTGCAGCGCGCGAGTTATTCCGTTACCCGTCCGTCCATGTTAGTGCAAGTGGAGCATATGAATGGTCACTTCCGGAAATTTTAGCCGAAGATTATGTGCAATTATTCGGTTCCAGTCTTGCGCTAAAAGGGCATATGCAAATGAATGCCGCGCTGCCGACGCCGTTTGAACTGCCGAGTGAGGAAGCCTATTGGCACGATCAGTTAGGAAGCGACTATGTGGTGCAATCACCGCTTTCCCTTTTATTGACAGGCTACTCACCGAATTCATTGAACGCTTCTTATTACAATTTGCGTCTATATTTGTACAGTCCGAAAACAAGCGCGTATGTGAATGCGCAAGACGGAAACGGTCGTTATGCCTCCGTCTACTTGGATACATTTTCTAGTGGTGTGAGTGAAAAATGGTACGATCCTTCAAAACTAAGCGATGATGTTTCTTGGTTATTCCAGAAAGACTGGAACGATAGCGTCTTATTCCGTGCGGTTCAACATGCGCAGAAAGGATTTAACCGCGGCTCAACGACGTTAAAAGTAAACTATGGCAACATCGCTTCAAGCGTAAGCACTCGGCCGCTTTTTCCTGATGTCGATGATGAAGAAATGAAGAAAGCAGTGCAGCTTTTATATGAACGGGGAGTTGTGACAGGCTATTCGGACGGTACCTTCCACCCAAGCGAAACGCTTCTTCGCCGCCACGCCGCACGCATGCTTGTCAAAGAACTTGGTCTTACGCTGCCTGAAGGCTATAAAGTGAAAGCAACCGACATCAAAGCAGGCGATGTTGGCTACGAGGACATGGCGATTGCTGAGGCGTATGGATTATTCGGTCAAGGCGGGAAGCTTCGTCCGAATGAATACATGACGCGGGCACAAATGGCGGCTGTCCTTGTTCGTGCGTATGCAAATGTGTATAAAAAACCGACAACGAACCACTCATTTATAGATGTTTTACCGTCATTTTGGGCGTACGATGCCATTAACACTCTCGCCGATAACAGCATCACCATCGCCAACCCGTTTCACCCGAACGACACCGTGACACGTGGTCAATTGGCGTTATTTTTAAAGCGGACGCTGGACAAAAAAGAACAATAAAAAAGAAGGGTCTGACATTTTACGTTGGGTTAGATTTGTTGCCTATGAATCTACAATTTTTATTAATATATGTAAAAAGGATGGGGGAAGCTTATGCGAAGCATGGTGGCGAGTTTATGGGCGGTTTTGGCCATTCTGCTTGTTCCTCAAGCGGTGATCCATGCCGATATTCTTGATGAAACGAACCAAAAAATTGAAAGCAGTAAAACGAAGCAAAACACTGTTAATCTGACAACTGTGGAAATTAAACAATTATTGTACGAAGCAGCCAATAAATACGGCATACCAGCAGAAATTTTAAAAGCGATGGCGTATGTTGAAACGGGAATGAAGCAATTTGATGATATGGGGAATCCTATTGTCACAGAAGACGGCGGCATTGGCATCATGCAAGTCACATTAACGGATGAAGAGCTTCAAGCTAAAAAGATTGATAAAGAGCGGCTTATGTACGATACGAAATATAATATTGACATTGGCGCGCAAATATTAAAAGAAAAATGGAACTGGGCCGGAACGCGCATTCCGAAAATAAACGACCAGAATCCCAACATCATTGAACACTGGTATTTTGCGGTAATGGCGTATAACGGTTTGTCAAAGCGCAATGACCCGAATTTACCGCATGAGAAAAAGCCATATCAAGAGCGAGTGTTTGATATCATTCGAAATCATAGTCTCGTCAATGTCAAAAGCATTCCAAGCTTTGAAGTAGAGTATTCCGATGAAAATCACCCAGACATTATATATTTTCCTGTTAAGCAATACACATGGCCGCAATTAAATACAATGACCACCCAACATTATAAAGCAGGCGATAAAGTGTATACATGGAACAAAGACGCGTCATATTCCAACATTCGTAACGGGGTCGATGGTGCGGTTATTTTGAAAGCGGCTCATTATACACCGCTTGAAATTGTCGGAGGTCCTTATGAATCAGCAGCTAATCCGTATAACCACTATGTCTATTATCATGTTAGAGGAAATGGAATTGACGGGTATGTTGCTTCCTCCAATGTTGTAAAAGGAGAAGTGAAAATTTTTACAGATATCTCTAGCAATGAAGTTGCTTCTGCTGTTACGTACCTTTCTCTAAAGGGCGTGATTAACGGATACACAGACGGAACATTCCGGCCAAATGACAAGCTTCTTCGCCGCCATGCAGCGAAAATGTTGGTCAATGAGCTTGGTCTGAAGCTTCCGAACGGATATGTACCAAAAGCAAAAGATATGAAACCAGGGGATTTAGGATATGAAGAGATGGTGATTGCGGAAGCTTACGGTTTAATGGGGCAAGGGGGAAACTTGCGGCCGAACGAATATTTAACGCGCGCGCAAATGGCTTCCATTTTAGTTCGTGCGTATCAACAGTATTACGATACGCCGCAAACACAGAAAACATTTGCGGATGTGCCGCAGGATTTCTGGAACTACAAGGACATTAATACACTCGCTTACAACGGAATTACAGTCGTCGATACGTTCCGGCCAAATGAGCACGTGACACGCTCACAATTTGCACTTTTCTTAAAACGAACGCTGGAGAGAAAAGAGCAAGAGTAATAAAAAAGAGATGGTCTCACCAAATGAGACCATCTCTTTTTTTAGGATCGAATCGTTCCAATTCATTGTCCGGAGTTTTTAGTGTTTGTTAAGTCCTCTGCTTTTCTTATTGTCTAGCTCGGCTCGCAGCTCCTCGGGGTCAAATAACCTTCACCCTTGAGGTGTCGAGCACCTCTGCGTGCGAAGAACATTAGCCCTGCGGAGCTAACTGCTCGCCTCCGCTTTTCTTATGTTACTTATGGATGGAACGATAGAGGAATACAGCGAATTGTGCCCGGCTAACGGTGTCGTTTGGACGGAACGTGCCATCTTCGTATCCGGTTGTGATTCCCGAAGCGGCTAATGCTTGAATCTCTTTGTACGCCCAAAAGGTCGGCGGCACATCGGTGAACGATCGATGTGTAGCTGGTGGTTTCAATTGAAATACTCTTGTTAAAATAACAGCGAGCTGGGCACGAGTTAAGTTATCTTCAGGACGAAAGTTTCCGTTGCTGCCAGTTAGAAACCCTTTTTTTTGCATCGCATTAATCGCACCGATTGCCCAATGGTCAGAAGACACATCTTTGAAAATAGCTGAACGGTCGGAAAGATCAAGCTGTAAGTATTCTCCTAAATAAGAAGCGACTTCAGCACGAGTAATCGGCTCGTTCGGCTTGAAATAGCTATCAGCATAACCGATCATTAATTCATCTTCTGAAAGTGTGCGAATTTCGTTAAATGCCCAGAAAGATGTAGGAATGTCTTGAAATCGCCCCGGTTGCAAGCGATAAGCGAGCACCCTTTTTGCCCCTATATATGTTTTCCCCCAATAGTACGGATCGTCCAGCGATGAAATGATAACCCCTTTGGAGGAAGAAGAGTGAATAAACTTTCCATTTCCTATGTATATTCCAGCATGGGAGACCCCGTTGCCATCTGTATCAAAAAAGACGAGATCACCGACGCGCAAATCTTCTTTTTTTACGCTTACTCCCATTCGATACATCTCTGCCGTCGTTCTCGGAACGTCGATGCCGAGCGAACTATATACGTGGTAAATGAGACCGGAGCAATCAAATCCTTTCGCTGTCGTTCCGCCCCACTGATAAGGAACGCCAACATATTTTTTGGATGCGGGAATAATCTTGTCGTAATTCACTGCAACATAATTTGTCTGCGCATTTGCTGGCGATTTGCTCATCCACAAAACGCTTCCGCACATAAGCATCACCAACATCAGCTGCCTTCGCATATTCGACACATCCCCTTCTCTATATAAAAATTTCCCGAAATTTGTCGCTGTTGGTAGTCTAACATATTTGCAGATTAGTGAACTTTACATTTTTGTAACAAATTTTTAGGCATGAAGGGGACCAAAGAAGCATAAAGTAATCCTGTTGAAACAAAAAAGTCAGAAAAAAAAGAGCGAATTTTTATGAAAAACGCTTGCATAACATGGCATTTTTAGTAGAATATTAGCTAGAGAGAGAAATTTGTGCACTTTTTATGGCATCCAACATAGGAATACATTGACAAAGTGCCTATAAAAAACTATACTAGTAATTGTTTAGTAGCTAAATTTAAGAGGGGGAAACTATACATAATAAATAATCTCTTAAATTTAGTTTTAAATACTTATAGAAATTACCATAAAAAGGGAGGAAATAATACAGATGGCTTACCAACCAAAGTCTTACCGTAAATTTTTGGCTGGTTCTGTATCTGCTGCGTTAGTAGCTACAGCAATCGGACCAGTGGTTGCGAACGCTGCATCATTCAGCGACGTAGATCCAAGCGATTCGCATGCAGCAGACATTAGCGCATTAGTTGAAAAAGGATACATCAAAGGTTTTGAAGATGGTACATTCAAACCTTACAGCAACGTTACACGCGGTCAAGTAGCGAAAATCTTCGCGCGCATTTTAAAAGAGCAAGGATTCCAAGTTCCTGCTGACAAAAAAGCGTTCGATGATGTTCCAGTTGACAGCAAAGACCAAGAATTAGTAGAAGCAGCTGCAATTGTTAAAGCAGCAGGCGTAATGACAGGAACTGATGGAAAATTAAATCCATCTCAAAACATCACTCGTCAACAAATGGCGAAAGTGCTTGTAGAAGCATTCGATTTAACAAAACCTGCTGATTTCACATCTAAAATTACAGATTTAGATAAAGCAGACGCTTACGCTCGCGACTACATCCAAACATTAGAAGCAAACGGCGTAACAGTCGTTACTGAATATAAACCAAAAGATAGCGTTTCTCGTGCAGCATTCGCATCATTCGTAAAACGTGCGTTGGATGCACAAGAAGCAGCAAAAGCACCTCAAGTTGAATCGGTAAGTGCGATTAACGCTGCACAATTACAAGTTAAATTTAACAAAGCTATCGATAAGTCAACAGTAATTGATTCTGACGATACTTTAAAATCTGGAGTTTTAACTATTACTAAAGTGGACGGAACTGGAAACGTAACAATTGATGACAACTCCTTAGCTACTTTAAGTGAGGACGGTAAAACGTTAACAATTACAGTAACTTCAGGTGCATTAAACTCAGTAAAATATGTTGTGAATGTTCCTGAAAACACTGTTAAAACTACTGATGGCAAGTATGTTGAAAAATATGTTTCGGGAGTATTAACAGCTTCTGATTCTACTGCACCTACAATAACAAAAACAGAAAAATTAAATGCATCTACAGTGCGTGTTTATTTCTCAGAGCCATTATCAAGTGCAGGTAGCTGGACATTTAAATTAGCAGATGGTTCTGATGCAACAGTTACACCTACTCCAAACCTTGCAAAAGGTTATGTAGATTTAGCTATTGATGCTAGTGTTGCTGCTGGTAAAGAAATTACAGCAACTGTCATTGGTGCAGCAGACTACGTTAATAACTTAATTAATCCTAACCCAGTTACAGTAAAATTTACGAAAGGTCAATTAGATGGAGTTAAACCAACTGTAACATCCGTAAATGTGCTTGGTTTAAATAAATTCGAAGTTAAATTTAGTGAAGAAGTACAAGGATTTGATGCTACTGACATTACAATCGATAGTTCAACAACATTTACAGACTATGCTGCAAATGGTAATACACTATTAGAAGCAGGCGAAGCTAAAGTAACGCAAGATGCTATTGACAAAACTAAATATACAGTTGAATTAGGAGCAGCTTTAACTGCCGGACTCCATACAATTAACATTGCTGCAA
Source organism: Thermaerobacillus caldiproteolyticus (assembly GCF_013761245.1). Taxonomy (GTDB): domain Bacteria; phylum Bacillota; class Bacilli; order Bacillales; family Anoxybacillaceae; genus Thermaerobacillus; species Thermaerobacillus caldiproteolyticus. The sequence goes on from NZ_JACDUT010000003.1 coordinate 264,784, forward strand.
ACGCTGTAAGTGACTTATCTGGTGAACAAAACGATGCTTACTCAAAAGTAGTTGAATTCAAAGCTGATACAACAGCTCCAAAATTGGTATCCTCTGAAGTTAAAAAAGAGAATGGCGCTGAATACTTATATTTAACATTTGATGAGCCTGTTACTAAAGGTACAGTAAATGCATTAGCTGCAAAACAAGTGAAAGACTATGTAACAACAACAGGTACTATCGATTTAAGCGGTCTTACACCAGTTAGCGGAACAGATAACAAGCAATATAAAGTTGCTTTAAATGCTGTACAATTCACGCCAACTAGTGGTACAGCTGTTGCACTTTCAACAGGAGCAACTTACACTGTTACGTTAACTAACTTCACTGATGCAAATAGCAATGCTTTAGAAGATACAACAATTACATTTAACCGTGGTTCTGACACAGATACTAATAAACCTGCAATCGATAAAACATATGATAATGGTGAATCTAGTCCTTATGTAGCTAGCAATGGTATTAAAGTTGTAGATAGCGACACAATTCAAGTAAAATTTGACAGAGCACTAGATGGAGCAACTGCTACGAATATAGCTAACTATCAAGTAAACGGTTTAACAGTTGAATCAGCAACTTTACTACCTAACAATGTTGTTGAAATTAAGTTAGCTGCAGATACTAATACTCTTAGTGGATTACGTAATGTAACAATTAGCGGTGTTAAGAGCAAAGATGGCGTATTAATGGATACGTTTACTGCTAGCGAATATTTCGTTGAAAACGTGAAACCTTATGTTACATCAGCAACTTTAATTGCTCCAGACAAAATTAAAGTTGTATTTAATGAACCTGTACAAGTATCTACTGCAACTGCAGAAGATTTTGATGTATATGTAGGTTCAACTAAAGAAGATGAATCAGCTCCATTTGCTGTTACACAAGCAAATTCAGGTCCTACTGATAAAGAATTTATCATCACTTTAACTGATGGCTTAACACCTGCTGAGTATGCTCAAACAATTACTGTTAAAGTAGTAAATGGAACAACTGATATTATTGTTGATGCTAACAATAACAAAGTTAAAACTGGCGTTGTTACAGTTTCAAAATAATTAAAAAGGTGTCTATGAACACTTGTGAAAAAGCTCTGCGGAGAGAAATCTCTGCGGGGCTTTTCTTTTTTATTTATATAATGAAAAAAAGGAAAGATAAGAAATAAAGGCGAAAATCAATACTCATGAAGTTATGCTGCTACAATGGATCAGAAGGAAAATGAAATGAGTATTTCAAATGGGAGACTACTTATAAATGAAAGAAGCGACTTTCAGATGCTGCTGGACTGCCCCACTTATTTGAGACAAAGAAAAAACGTTTATGCTGCCTGTTTCCTGAATCCAGCAGGAGATAGGCAGTTTAATTGTGTCTGAATTCGAATTTCGTTATAGTGTGAATCAAGTTTTTGTGGGAGCTTTTTCCCTCTTTTTTTACTTCAAAAGAGGGCTTCTTATTTGTAAGTGTTTTCTCTAATCTCCTTTCTTTTTCCCCGTTTTTAACAACCTCTAACGATTTCAAAGCAAGTCCACACGATGAACTTGCGTGTGTATCTAAATATAGAAGATGGACTTGAATGACTCCCGTTACTTTCGCTGTCTTCTCCGATAACTATTGCTTCATATGATCCTTGTTTTCGGTTTCCTGTTCTGTTTTTGTCATCTGCTGTATCGGCTTCATTGCCTCTTTTTCCATCAGATTCATTATGATTCTGATCATCCCGTTGATTCCAACTATTTCCATTTGACTTCGCTCGTCCTGCAAACATTCTCATCATCGCTTCTGCCGTAGCTGTCTGGCGCTTTCATTTCCGGCTTTTTGATCCCCTTCTTCACGATAATCGTCCCACGCATGAAAAAGTTTATTCGGTAAAACCATTATATTCCAAAAGAATCATTCTATATGCTTAATATGGAAGAATGGATGAATAAGGAAAAAGTCCTGGTGTTTATTTGGAAAATAGGAATATATCATGATTTCTCCTTATTTTACTTATGTTACCATTTAAGTATTGGATAAATGGGGGAGGGAATGAAGGTGTCATCCTTATTGGAATCCATCGAAAAAGAAGCAAAGCGTCGGTCATATGTAGCCATGATCCGCTGCCTTCAATCCTATCGGGGGAAGGTCGAAGAAGCGATCGAGGAATTTCATCATGGCACTCGTGCATTTTATCGCGCAAATGACGAGTATGTTCCGCATTGGCAGGGAGAATCGAGGGAAGCGTATGAATTGGTATACGGGGACTTGCGGCAAATCGAAGCACATATTTATGCGACCGCAGATGAGCTTCTTCATGAAATCAGCAGGGAAATTGCCCGAATACAGCGAAAGATAGAGGAGATACAATGACTACGATTCGAGTTCAGCCGGAAGAACTGGAAACGGTAGCAAAGCATGTCCCCGATGCAGAAGACGCGTGCCAGAGTGCGCGGACCTCGCTTTCCTGGGAACTTTCCTCTTTAGTGATAGAGATTACTGGCATCGGTTCTGATGCCATCTATGAGCTCAAAGACGAGCTGATTCATTGGCTCGACCGTTATGAAGAAAAGCTGAATGAAGCGGAGGAACTGCTGTATCGGACGGCAGCAGCAATCAGACAGGCAGACCAAACGCTTGCCGACAACATGAAAGAATTCGGTCTGGAGCTCCTTGGCTGGTATGACTTGCAGCGATTGTTTGGAGAATACGACCCGATCACCGGAGAACGGATTTCGGCAGGAGATCGCCTGCTTGCGGGAGGAATGTTATTGTTGACCATTATTCCTCCAGCCAAAGGGGCAGGAATTGCTGGAAAAGTGGCGGTGAAAGGAGCGAAAGCGGCAGAAACCGCAGCAGATGTTTCCAAATTGGTCTCGCAAATGAAATATGTTCTCCGCTATGATAAAATCATGCCAGCCTTTCAAGTGGTATACCACCAAGTCGTGAAGGCGCCGATTACCAAAACGCTGCAATATTTTAAGAAGCAATGGAACGATCTTCTTGCCAGCGTTCCATCTGTCCAATGGCAGCCGGCCTTGGCGGGAATTGGTCCAGAGCCCCGTATATGGATGAGCGGAGCCGAGAAAGAAGTAAAAGAAACTACGATGAACATGATTGGCAAAACTAGGGGTGAGGTGGTTGGTAAGGGTACAGGTAACACTGAGTTAGGTAAAATAACAGGATATAAATTTAAAGAAGATGTTGATTTAGATTTTAGGGGAACAGGAAAGACATATAGGGACGCATTAAATGAAGCTTTTATTAGGACAGGTGTACCGAGAACAGAATTTACTGTGACTAAGTGGGGAAGAGACGCTAATGGTAAATCATTCCCAGTAGAGTGGAGAGCTAAAAATGGTGCAGAAGTCAATATTGATATTGGACATACAAAAAATGGTCCAGATGTTCCGCACATTGGTTATCAAACTGGGGGGAAAAGAGGTGGAGGAGGAGCCATACGTGGGCATATACTGGTAGACGATGTACCTGTAAATAGATAAATGGAGGAATGTATATGTTGTGGAATATTGAGGAACAGATTATGTCTGCTGCTGCTTCTATGAACATCAATGTAACTAAAATATCAGAACATGATACAGAATTAAGATTTCAACAACTTTCCAGAAAATACGCTAACGGTACTAAATTATTTCCGTTGTGGGAGCATCTAGATAACGATATAGCTGTACAACATCCAGAAGCTTGGAAATGGATTGCTGAATATATTGGAAATTCTCAAGCTATTTTGATGTTTAACCCATCCGATGAAAAATCGTCTTATGAAGTAGAGGGGGGAGAAAATCTAGTAAAACTACTGTCAGAAATGTTTAATGTTGAGTTCTATGTTACTAATAAGAACAATGAATATTTATTATGTTTTAACCATCATGATGTACTAATTGCATGTGGAGATGCAACCGAATGGATAAAAAAATACGAGAATATTCAAGATTGAATAAAATCTTCACTACTAACTATCTATCTCGATGAGTTGTTTAAATGTTAAGTATTTGTATAACCTTGATTGGCTTTATGCCTTTCAAGGTTTTTATTTTAAAACTAACAGATGTATCAAATAATAAAGTGCAATTACGAGAAAATTTATATATCGTTTTTACCAACATTTTAATTCAGACTTCATAATGGTTCCGCCTACTATGAGTTTGGCTGTGATGCATGGTGAAACTATTAACAAATACCCTTCGAGTATGCTTTAAAACACGAGAGAAAGCTTTCTCGTGGCGAGAAAGAGGGTATAAACTTTTAACTGACTGTGACAATAAAAAGCTGGCAAATTACTTTTGTATTGTATTTTCACTAGAGACGGTCGTATAATACTCGTCATTGTTAACAAGCGTTACATAAATTGTAATTTTCGTAACGGGGGGATGTAACATTGAATGTTGTCGGGTATATACGAGTCTCGACACAGGGGCAAGCAAAAGATGGATATAGCTTGAAATACCAAGAGGAGGAAATACAAGCGTATTGCGAAAAACATGGTTGGAATTTGATACATATATTTAGAGATGAAGGAATCAGCGGGGCAAAAATTAATGAAGAAGCGTTGGAAGTGGACAGGGTGGGCTTACAAGAGATGTTAGCCCACCTTTCTTCTCTCCAAATTAAGTATGTCGTGGTGTTAAACACAAGCCGGTTGTGGCGCTCTGACATGGTGAGAGTGTTGATTCATCGAGAGTTACAGAAGTATGGGGTGGATATTAAAAGTATTGAACAGCCAAATTACAGTATCTACAAAAAAGACCCAAGTGATATATTGGTCAATGGACTAATGGAGTTATTAGACCAATATCAGCGATTGGAAATTGCTTTAAAACTAAAGAAAGGTCGGCATAAAAAAGCAAAAGAAGGAGGATATGCCGGAGGAAGAGCGACTTTTGGTTATAGGAAGTTAAGGGGAGAAAAAGAGTTAAGAGTCGACGAGGATAAAGCCAAAGCCGTACAACGAGTGTTTGAGTTAAGAGAGCAACATCCTACATGGTCTTTTACTCGAATTGCTGATGTGTTAAACAAGGAAGGGCATTTGACGACACAAGGTAAGCCCTTTACCAAAGTACAAGTGAAACGGATTTTAGACCGAAAGGACTTTTATAAAGGGATGTATACCTATGGAAGCATACAGGCGAAAGGGAAACACCAAGCCATTCTTTAAAGCGGTCACTTAAAAAATACATGAAATTTCTTATATATCCGTATAGATGATACATCCATGGACAGGCTGATGTACCAATGCGCACCGGAAGGTGAACGCTCGAACTAAGGTTGCCGCCATGGGAGTCATCATCAAACTCAATGGATTGGGGGAGGATGTATGCATCACAAACAACGGCATATTTACGTGGGGATTGATTTACATAAACACCATCATACGGCGGTTATCATCAACTGTTGGCATGAAAGATTAGGAGAGATTCAATTTGAAAATAAGCCCGCGGCTTTTACGGATTTTTTCATCAAGGTTCGTCAATTAGTACCTGAGAATATGACACTGGTCTTCGGTTTAGAGGACGTTGGTGGATACGGACGAGCATTGGCAACGTTTTTAGTTGATCATGGGCAAATGGTAAAAGAAGTGAATCCCGCTTTGTCTTATGCCGAACGTAATAGTTATCCTACGATGCAAAAAAGCGATAGCTGGGATGCGGAATGTGTAGCGAGAGTTCTTGTAAACAAACTAGATTTTTTGCCGGATGCAGAGCCAAAGGATGTATATTGGTCTATTAAACAGCTAGTCACAAGAAGAAACGCCCTTGTGAAAGCCCAAGGGGCGCTGAAAAACCAGCTTCATGTACAATTAAGCCATCATTACCCCAGCTATAAGAAATTTTTTGCGGAAGTAGACGGAAAAACAGCATTAGCATTTTGGGAAAGATATCCGTCACCATCGTGTTTAGAGGAAGTAAGGATAGATGAGCTTACTGCTTTTTTACAAGCTGTTAGCCACAACACTTGTTCAAGAAAGAAAGCAAAAGAAATACTAGAACTTGTGAAAACAGATAGAACGACCACCAAACAATACCAAGAAACACGGGATTTCCTCGTGCAAAGCATGGTGAGAGATTTGCGCTTTAAAAAGCAGGAAATGGCATTGGTCGAAGGAGAACTAAGAAAATTAATGAAATTACTCGATTACCAACTGGAGACAATGCCGGGGATTGATGTAGTGACAGCATCCGCCTTGGTTGCCGAGATTGGAGATATTCAGTGTTTTCCAAATGCCAATAAACTTGCTCGTTATGCGGGAATTGCGCCTGTGCATTTTGGCTCTGGAGGAAAAGGAAAAGACCACAAAAGCAAACAAGGCAATCGAACGTTACATGCGTTATTTTATCAATTAGCGATACAACAAATACAAGTGGCAAAAGAAAGTAAAAAGCCAAGGAATCCTGTATTTTATGAATACTACCAACGCAAGCGAAAGGAAGGCAAAACAAAAGGACAAGCACTGGTTTGTATTATGAGAAGGCTTGTGAACGTTATATATGGCATGATGAAGAATAAAACCGCTTATCAATTGCCGAATATAACAGAGCGAAAGGTAATTTAATAGGTGGTCTTTTTTTATAATAGCTTTTAAGATTACTACATAGGGTACGAGTAAATTTACTTATAATAATTTACCAAAGAATCCAAAGGAACTGCTGGAAGATGGTTGGAAAGATGTAACTCCAGATGGAATGAGAAAAAATACAAACTCAAGAGAGTACGAAGATCCACGTACAGGAATAAGAGTTAGATTTGATCCTGGTAAGCCGGGTGCTCCAGGGTTTGAAGGAAAGGACCATTACCATATTTATAACCCTAATCGTACAGGTAAAGGTGATTATTACTTGGACAAAAACGGTAATCCTGTTCCTAAGGGTTCGAAAGCTTCTCATATATTACCTTAAAAGGAGATATACAAAATGAAGCCTTCACAATTTCTTAATCTATATGTTTTACATGATAGCTTTGTAGAAGATATAAAATATCTTATAAATGAAAACAAATTAGAGTTAGTAATCGAATTATGTAATTGGAAGCAAAAATTTTATACAGATACAGAGATACAGAACCCGAGATGGCAAAATATAAATTAGTTTTTAAAGGAGTATCAAAGTTTGAGGCTATTCCAAATACACTAGTAGATTACGATGATATTTTAGAAGTAGAACTTTTATCGAGTGAAATGAATAATGAAACGGTTAAATTTGTTTTGAAAGGTGAAGAAGATGTGAAAATTCTTACCGTTCAAGCTGCAGAAGTAGATTTTATAAAATTGGACTAACATATTTTCATTAAACATGAAAAACTTTGAAAGGGTGTATATCATTCTTTCAAGGTTTTTATTGTTGCAATAGTAGGTGTCGAACCTATCACTTCCTCGTATCTATACCAAGCAAAAGCCTAAAGATGGCTGATGATGTTCGGAAGTAGTGAGTCAATTCAGACGAGCTGAAAATGACAATATCCATTATTCGAAGAACGGTGCACATATTGTTCTTGCAAGACCATAGAATGGGGAGAAAGAAAAATGGATGAATTTATCAAGGTGTTAAATCATTATCCCAATGGAACCAAACTGATAATAGAGTGGAAAGATGGATTGCGTATTAAAGGTTTATTAGATACTATTTATGAAACAGACAATGGGCTGGAATTAGAAGATGAGGACTACGATGAATACTTTGCTTGTGCTTTAAAAATCTTGTCCATTGAGAATAATCCGTCCGGTAGGGTTTTAAGCGAAAATACTTTATTAGAAGTATCAAAACAAAATAAACCAAGTAAAATTTTTTTAGAGAATGGCGTATTGATATGGCAAGATATGAATGATAAATAACAAATATTTTACCCCTGAGGATTATCTACTCAGGGGGATTTTTTGGTGTATGGAATGCCGAATAAACCGCTTGTGGTACAATATATACATAACCCAAGAAACTTCTACATGATAATTTTTTAAGTTATAACGTACGCACAACAGGAGTTAAAAAAGATGCCCTATTTTATGATTGCCATCAGCTTTAAAAAATTGAAAAATCGTCAGTGGCCACCAATTAGAGATATTGCGAAAATAATGACTCAAGAAGAAAGAGAGTTGCCCTTTTAAATATTGAGGTGACTTATTAATGGGAGATACACAAAATATATTTAATCATTTTAAATTAGAAGAGAAAGTCTCCATATCAACAGTTGAGAAGTATAAAGAAAGAATTTCCTCAGAAGTTGTTGACATTTGGGAACAATATGGTTTTGGTAGTATTTTACAAGGTTATCTAAAAATAGTGAATCCTGATAAATTTCAAGATCTTTTAGAAGACGTATATATACGATATCAAGAAGCCATTCCGTTGTTCGCTACATCAATGGGAGATATAATCGTTTGGGAAAAGGGGAGATATTTAAACCTGTTGAACTTTAGAAAAAATGAGGTACATGTTATTTCAGCTGGATTTGATTTTTTCTTTGAGGATTTAAACGATGAGGCCTTTTTAGATGAGGAATTAAATTGGTTTCCTTATCCAGAGGCGGTTAAGAGATATGGGGAACCAGAGTTTGATGAATGTTTTGGCTACGTACCTCTTCTTGGATTAGGTGGACCAGAAAAAGTAGAGAACTTGAAAAAGATTAAACTGATTGAACATATTTATTTAATCACCCAATTTATGGGACCCATAGAATAAATATTTAGAATATATCTTAACTTGATCAATCAATGTTCAGTAAACATTATCTATATTAGTTGTTAGATTACTTCTATTTTCAGCCTTGATGGGCTTTATGCCTTTCAAGGTTTCTTTTTTGGCGGAGGATATCAGTGCCTAATAAGCCACTTTCTCCGTTACTAACAAATATAACCCTAATTTAAATTAGCATATTAATTTCGGGTATTTTTTTCAAATTATTTTGGGTCTGTTTTCTGAAATTGAGCCAATTTTCATATTTACTCTGTGCAGGTACTCTTTTTTATGAAATGAGAAAGGAAATCGCCTAAATTAGCGAAAGATAGTGGAGCTATAATACTGACGATTCGGGTCAAGCCGGAAGAGCTGGAAACGGTAGCAAAGTATGTCCCCTATGCAGAAGATGCCTGCCAGCGTGCGCGAACCTCTCTTTCTTGGGAACTTCCCTCTCTAGCCATGGAGATTCCCGGTATCGGCTCTGCCGTCATCCATGAGCTTACAGACGAACTCCTTCATTGGCTCCAGCGATATGAAGAAAAGCTGAATGAAGCGGAGGAACTGTTGTATCGGACGGCAGCGGCAATCAGACAGGCAGACCAAACGCTTGCTGACAACATGAAGGAATTCGGTTTAGAGCTTCTTGGCTGGTACGATGTGCAGCGATTGTTCGGAGAATACGATCCAGTGACTGGAGAACGGATTTCAGGATGGGACCGCTTGGTTGCGGGAGGAATGTTATTGGCTTCTTTTGTTCCTCTGGTCAAAGGAGCAGGCGTCGCCGGTAAAGCCGCGATCAAAGGAGCGAAAGCGGCGGAAACAGCGGTGGATGTTTCCAAATTGGTCTCGCAAACGAAAAACGTCCTCAATTATAATAAAATCAAACCGTTCTTCCAAACGATCTATCACCAAGTCATCAAAGGGCCAATCACCGAAACAATCCGGTCGTTCAAAAAGCAATGGGAGAACTTCCGCGAAAATGTTGGCTCTGTCCTACAGGGATCGCGGCTAGCCGTCGATGGAGTTGGAGCGGTGTCAAATGGACAGATGATAGGAATCGTGGATGAATCCGCCAACTCGGTGCGCTTTTCGATGAGTCAAGCGGTGGATGGTGTGGTGGATAAGGGAAATGCTGTAGGCGATAGGGTAGTAAAAAATGAGGCTGATATCATAGCAGAAAGAGCAAAAAATTTGGATTTAACCCCAAGGGAAACACCGTATAAGATTATGGGTAGTAAGAAAATGAAGATATTAAATGAAAAGGTCAAAAATAGAACAATAACACGAGAAGAATGGAAACAATTGGAATGGAGCAAGAGGTTTAAAAGAAGAAGGGATAGGGGTGTAGATAATTTTTGGGAACAAGAAAAAGTTCGGGTAATGAACGGTAATCCGACTATAAATTGGGCGCCAGAACAAATCAAAGACATTTTGAATGGAAATATACCAAAACACAATGGAAAGCCTATAATTGGTCATCATGCATATAGTGCTTCTAAGTATCCACAAATAGCTGACAAAGGGGAAATTATTTATCCAGTTACTTTTAGAGAACACTTGTATCGTTGGCATGGTGGTAATTATCGAGATAGTCTTCCTAGAAGACCAATAAACGATTCAATTCCAAATGATTTTTAATCGTTGATATTGAAAGGAGGTTATTTAATTGTCAAAAATACTAGTATTACTAGACAAAAATACTGTTCAAACAAAGCATTTGGCGATGGTAAAAAAATATACTAACTTAGGTCTTGGTGATATAAAAAATAGAATAGAGAATAGTAGTCCCATTTTTGAATGTGACTTATTCAAAAATGAGGATGATGACGCCAAACTTGAGAAACTCATTACTGATTTAACAAATAATGGAGTGAAGATAAAAATTTACGAAGAGGAAATATCGAGTGATAAGGAAGTTTCTATTAAGTATTTAATGAACAGGTTAAACAGATTTAAAGAAATTCAAGCTCAAAATGAGTTGTTAGATGACCTTATGTACGGCGATGATTGATACTCCTATAGCCCATCCCAAACGAGTAATTACTCGTCTGGGATTTTTATTTGTTTAACCGCTTTAATAAGATAATGTAATAATATTACACATTGAAGTAACGTATACGTCCATCATTACGGATGATCCTTTTTAATAGCGAAGCAGGAAAATCCCCCAAATTGGCACAAGATAAGAGAAGCTGCAATGACGACGATTTGAGTCAATCCGGAAGAGCTGGAAACGGTAGCTGAGCATGTCCCCGATGCGGAAGACGCCTGCCAGCGTGCGAGAACCTCGCTTTCCTGGGAACTCCCCTCTCTCGTGATGGAGATTCCCGGAATCGGATCTGATGCCATCCATGAACTCAGAGACGAGCTTCTTCATTGGCTCCGCCGCTATGAAGAAAAGCTAAATGAAGCGGAGGAACTGCTGTATTGAGTCGCGGCCATGCGGCACCAGCCAGTCATAACGCTCTGTAAACACTTTAACGGAACAGGAAGAATCATCACAAAACCATTTTCGAGAAATAAGCGGGAGTCGAACAGGCTGATCAGCGATAGGAAGATCTTGAATCACACGTGTATACCGACTATGCGGGCGAGAGGAAACATGATGACAGGCAGGGAGAAGGACGTTCTGTTGCTTTTTGTTAAACGTAAACTATCATCGAAATCAGACACATCTAGTAACTCAATAGTTGAATCAAGAGGAAACCGAGAAAGGTTAATCATCGTTACGAACCTCTTTATTTTTATGATATTCTATTATATCCACGTAGTTATATAGAAAATCATCTCCCCAAATTAGCGTAAGAACTATGTTATTACCGTTGATTACAAACCTCTCTTATTCAAGTGGTGTAAAAGTTCAGTTCAGCTAAATTTTTATATCGAAAACTAGCGATAACTTATAAATGAAAGAAGCGACTTTTCAAATGTTATATTTGAAAGGTTTAATGTGACATTATTTGTCGGAAATCAAGTTAGATAAAAAAGGATCAGTTGGAATCAAAGGCAACCGGCTTATCGAGCAAAATCTTCCCGTGCTTTTATTCTACAGCATTTATCGAATAGTAAATGTTTCATATTTGCAGATGCTGAACGATTACGTGAGAAAAACAACAGTGACTCAACCGTTGGGCGTTTGAGTCACTGTTTTAGAGACGGTTCATCACTAGTAGACAGTAACTAAAGTGAAACAACAAGGACGAGAAGTCAAATCATGCCCTCATTGCCATTATTCTGACTAAACGGAGTTTTCTTTCTTGTGACGAATCATATGCAGTGGGGGATGATGACAGCCTTGACGGTATACTTGCATTACTACTAGTTCATTTGAACGAACAACAAGAAATCATAGAGGATGTATTGGGGTGCGCCATCAGTGAAGGAACTGTTGTCAAGATGACTCGGCGCACCCGATAGATTTTCGAAGAAATCGACAATCACATTCGGGCTCGTTTCTTGTTTTCCATCATTAGTTTGTTCATAATCAAAAATATCATATTTGTGTTCGATTCTCAGTAATCGTCGAGATGTATTCTATAGAAAGGAACATCAAATGTTAAGGTATAATGGTCCAACAGATCATATAGCTGACTCAAGTTGCGGGCTTGTTTGAATGCCCAGCCGATGTCTGTCGCACGTTGATGAATTCCAGGGTTAGCCGGATTCCATCTCATTTTGTAAAGCGTGTCTTGTTTATAGGCAGGGTTGTTAATATATTGGTTAGCGATATATTCCGCCCCGCCGATAATAGCAGCCTCCGGCGTAAACCAGCCTTGTTTATAGGCATATTCAGCACCGCATTGAATTGGACAGTTGTTATTAGTACCAATTCCATACATATTGTATACTTTTTTTGGTTCGACAGGCTTCCCGTCCACCGTGTCTACTAATACACCATTAGCCAATTCCGAAGTTCCATTTCTTGTTTCTGATAAGGCTTGAGAAATTAAGTAAATCTCATTAATATGATATTTCACCCCAGCATCGATAAAAGCTTGTCCTTTTCCCGCAAGAATCCCTTTATTGGCTAAAATTTTATTATTTAAATCATTTACTGGGACACCTGCATTTTCTGATAAAACAAGGAATTGGAAGAATTCCTTGCTGCTTCGGCTGACTCGTTCAGGATCAAGGTATGCTTGCACATCTTCCCGTTTCGCGTTTTTCCAAGGACCAAACTTAATTTCATACCATTTCCCTACTTTACCTACAACATCGACAACGTCTCCCTGTTTCAGCGTTCCTACTACCCAATACGTGGTTCCTGTTCCTTCATGGACATTTAATGTTTTAGCGGTGACAGTTCCTTTTGTTGGAAATCTATTTGGTTGCTGAACTTGGATATAATTAGAATGTACATAAGATTTGTTATTTTGATATAAATCCGTTTGCGGATTGGTTGACATTTGGGTAGTTAGTGCTGTTTCAAGGTGTAAGTAATATGACGTATAACGGATAGTTGGACGGATTTGAGTGTTGTCCTTTAACACATACCCGATACGTCCAGCGATGTTGATGACAAAAGTGTCGCTTTCTTCCCGGAAGATCGAATAGATGACCTTGGGCTTAATGGTCGCAATTTGGACTGGAGCACCGTTTGAGTCATCATAAACGGGCGTATCAGATAATGTGAAAAAGGTTTGGTTTGTTGGATAAGGATCGTTATTATGTTCATTTTTGATATTAATTCGAAGTGGCGGTCTTGTTGCTTCTTTCCAAACATAACCCAATTCCTGGCCATATCTCACCATGTGCCAATTCCCGATATCATGCAATCTAGAGAACACTTGTCCTTTTTCTAAGTATGCGATCGGCACTAATTTTCCTGAACGATTATCATAGATTGGCACACGATCTTCAATCACTTCAAAATAGCGATCTGTAGTTTTGAATGGTAATTTTACTCCATTTTTATGAACATAACCTGTCCGTCCTGATACATCCACTGCATACCAGTTTCCGTAATCTTTTAAGATTGGATAGCTAACTCCTTTTTGAATCGTTGCAAACTTTACTAGCCGGCCAGATGAATTATCATATACCGGAACATCGGCGATGGTGGTGAATGTTTTCCCAGACGGGGCGAGAGAATTGATATTTCGAATCGTTGCACCGTTAGAAGGCTCTGTTGCCGCTTTCCAGACAAATCCGTAGCCTTTACCATACTTGATTTGGTGCCAATTCCCGTAATCTTTTACTCTTGGAAATTCTTGCCCTTTTTCGAGAGAACCGACTTGAACAAGTTTTCCTGTGCTGTTATCGTAGATTGCTAATTTATCGGTTGTCACTTTAAAATACTTCGTACTTGCAGTAAACGTAGCAGTTTTTTTTTGTTTAATGGATGCAATCGATGCACGGATTGTTGTCGATGGTTGTGTTGCTTCAGTGGCATTCGATTGCTGATTTGATGTGGAATCAACTTGATTCGTTGCATTGGTTTGAGGATTCAGCTTGTTCTCTGTGCTTGCCGGATTTGTCTCCTCGTTTTGCACAACCGTAATGGCAGGGGATTTTTCTATATAAGCCAATTGATTTCCGATGATAATTTCGAAAGAGTTTTCTAACTCACGGAAAATCGGATATTGACTTCCTTCTATGAAATATCCGATGATATCATTGGCCTGTGATCGAATCACTGTTTTCTCTTTTGTTTGTATATATGGAATGGTTGAATCGTTTGCATCGTATGAATAAGCTTCAAACGGCTGAGAAGGATCGACCGTTTGTGTATTGGTAGCATCTATGTAAGCGAGTTCTTTTCCCCACTGAAAATACACGCGGTCTCCTTCCAGTTTGGCTGCCTTCAATATCAAACCTTTTGTTAATTCTCCGATGACTTCAGCTGTTTCAGCGTTTTTCACCGGTGCGGTGTCTTGTGAAATTTGGACATAGGTACTAGTTTCATTGGTATTCTCAGAGGCCTTCACGGCATAAGCAGGAGAGAATACATAGGAAACTAGCAAAAACAAGATGGAAAGTATTGCATATATTTTTTTGGTTTTGGCAAGCATCTCCATCCTGATTACTAAAATCTAGCCATCGCAATGATTACAGCATGTTGCGGGCGATGGATTTCGTCACGACATAGATTTTAGTAATCAAGTTTTACACCTCCTTATATTGGTAATCTATCAATACAAATTATATCATTTTTTCCAGCATATTCACATATATAAATTCAGTTTGAAATTCCGACATGTTTAACCAATGGGATAGATACCTGTGCATGCGATCCTAAAAGTAGACAGTATAAAATCAGTTAGAGTAGAAGGAATCAGGGGGAAACCGCTCTTATTCCTTTTGTCTTCTTATCTTTTCGTGAAACAGTTATCAAGATGAGAAGGGCGTGCCTGATAAGACTTAAATTAAGCAAAACGAGCACAGACGAAAATGCTTGATGAAAAAGCGTTGGAATACGCGCAGTAACAGGCGGGGAGACAGCCATTGATGTATATTGAGGTATTGAATCGATTTCGCTCTTTTTAGCGAAGAAGGAAAAGAAGGTATATAGAAAGGAAAAAAAGCAAAAACTTGATATATGGTATGTTTGGTATGTTGAAACATGCAGTCCATTTTCTGTAAAACGAAAATTGAAAAGATAATAACTTTTCTCTAAGGAGGAACCAAAAATGAAAGCTCTTACATATTTGGGAGCAGGAAAAAAAGAAGTAATGGAAAAACCAAAACCGAAAATTGAAAAGGAGACAGATGTAATTGTTAAAATTACAAAAACAACGATTTGCGGAACGGATTTACATATTCTTTCCGGAGATGTTCCTACTGTAGAAGAAGGGCGAATTTTAGGCCATGAAGGTGTAGGGATTATCGAAGAGGTTGGTTCCGGTGTGAAAAATTTCAAAAAAGGCGACAGAGTGCTGATTTCTTGTATTACCTCCTGCGGAAGATGCGAAAATTGCAAAAAAGGTTTGTATGCTCATTGTGAAGATGGAGGATGGATATTAGGGCACTTAATTGACGGAACCCAAGCAGAGTATGTAAGAATTCCGTATGCAGACAACAGTCTTTACCCAATCCCGGACGGCGTAGATGAAGAGGCTCTCGTTATGCTTAGTGATATTCTTCCAACAGGTTTTGAAATTGGCGTGCTAAACGGAAAGGTTCAGCCGGGACAAACCGTTGCCATTATCGGAGCTGGCCCCGTAGGCATGGCAGCTCTATTAACCGCCCAATTTTATTCACCTGCAGAGATCATCATGGTTGATTTAGACGATAACCGTTTAGAAGTTGCGAAAAAATTTGGTGCAACTCAAGTGGTTAATAGCGGTGACGGTAAGGCAGTTGAAAAAATTATGGAATTGACCGACGGGAAAGGTGTAGACGTCGCGATGGAAGCCGTCGGAATTCCTGTAACGTTTGACATTTGCCAAGAAATTATAAAACCAGGCGGCCATATAGCCAATGTAGGTGTTCATGGAAAAAGTGTTGAGTTTCATATTGAAAAATTATGGATACGTAACATTACGTTAACAACCGGTCTTGTCAACACAACTTCTACACCAATGTTATTAAAAACTGTTGAGGCCAAAAAATTGCAGCCGGAACAATTAATTACTCATCGCTTTGCCTTTTCAGATATTAGGAAAGCGTATGAGGTATTTGGCAATGCAGCAAAAGAAAAAGCATTAAAAGTCATTATTTCCAACGACTAAGTTTTCTTTTTATTAATACAAAATCCATCCATTCTTGACTTTTAGAACTCGTATCATTGCTTATTATACAATGATGCGGGTTCTTTTTCCCTGCAAATGCTTGACTTAGTACCTGCCACCGCCCGAGTTATTATATCTCCTTTGATTCCCATTTAAAAATAGGTGCTTTTTATGAAACACTTGTCCAATCAAATGACAGGAAATCGGAATGTTATGGATTATAGCGATTATGTAAAGAGGGAGATTCATATGCTGGCGGATCAAATTATTTTGACAGGTCGACGATATTTAGGAACACCTTATGTATTTAATGCTCCATCTTATCGAACAGATATGTTTGATTGCAGTTCGTTTACACAGTACGTTTTTGGTGTGAATGGCATTTCTCTTCCTAGAAACTCCCGGCAACAATTTTTAGTAGGTACCCCGGTTCCTTTACACCAGATTCAGAAGGGGGACTTATTGTTCTTTACGACGAAAAAAAGGAAGAAAAGAAACGGAATTGCTAAAATTGGACATGTTGGGATCTATATAGGAAATAATCAAATGCTTCATACGTACCGCCAAGGAAAAAAAGTAACCATCACAGAGTTAAATTCATATTGGAGGAAAAATTTTATCGGTGCTAAGAGAGTATTGTAAGCTTCAGTTTTAAATTACAAGCAAATGGGTTAACAACCGGGACTTGCCAAAGAAAGGCGATGTGAAATAGACATCTCTGAATAGATATTTCCTTCATTATTCCCCTGTTTAGAACCGCTGTTTCATCTCTCCAATTCCCCTGAGGCGCAATTTTATGACTTCTTTTTTGTAATGTTCTTCATTTCTGCTGCTCAGAAAAACGACGGGACCTTAAAAAATCATTTGACTTTCTTTAAGTTCTAAGGGCTGAATTTTGCCATTCTGTGTGAAGCCCAACATAGTCGAATTGGTGCGTCTTTTTTGAGTATAATACTTGCTTAAGTGATTCCTGAACAAACTTAAATAATGTAATATTAAAAAATACGATGGAATGACGAACTTGGAGGTAGCAATGGAACTTTTGGAGTATTTAAAGCCTTGTCCAATGAAACGAGGCTGTGGGATCATACAGCGGAAGAGATCAAATTTGCTGCATTGTTCGTTCGGGATGTTCCGTTATATGAAAAAGAGCGTCTTTGGATAGGTAGTGGAAAGGAACTCACCCCGAAACGGATTTGAAAATATGTTCGATTAATTCAAAGGCAATCGGACGTTCCGGCGATTTTGTTTTCGTAGCCTCACGAAGGTACAAATCAAGGTGGTCATTGTGAGCTGAAACTGGCGGTACAGCCAATTGCTAATTAATCACTATATTTCTTGTAATTGAAAAAAAGGAAGAAAGGGGATGAACCCAAAAAGTGATGTATACTTTTGGGTCAGCCCCTTTTTGCATGTAGCCGGATTTTTGATGGAAATGAAATAGGTTTTAGTTAAATTCATAGAGAGTGAAGGGATAAGCAGATATCAATTCCTCACCTTCACTAAGTTAGCGATGAGGATATACCGCTTTGGTGCCGCGCCTATGTAGTGAAATGGATAACACGTGGATACCGTTAAAGTGGCTTTTGGCTTTGGCACAATCACGGTTCTGTCATCGGCATCTACAATTCGCACTTTGCGAACTTTATAGGTAAACTCTCCAGCGACTGTTTTGACAATCAGCAAGTCTCCTTTTCCTACCTCGCCCAGTTTGCGAAAGACGGTGTCCCGATGTCCGGCAAGGACGCAGTTATCTGGCTCTCCCGGTAGGACGCTTCCAGCGTAATGACCGACTCCTTTTTCTAACTCATCTTCATTGGTGCCATGATAAATCGGAAGACTGGCGTTCAGCTTCGGAATGATGAGCTCCCCAATATTTTCGCCCAGTTTTGGTTGGCGCGGATAAATCGCTGCAGCAGTCTTTGTCGGTGTAGATGTTGCTTTTGTTGCTGTCTCCTTTGGCAACGGCTTTGCGGCGTTGATCCCTTTTTCATATTTGTAGCCGTTGAGCAAGACGAGAGCGAAGCCAACTGCCATCAAGACAATGCCAAGAAGGCGAACGATTCGTTGCTTTTGCATTTATTTTTTTGCCCCTAATATTTTTCTCGCTCGGAATAGAAACGCTCCCGCAGCGATGAATACAACGCCCATAAGCATATTTGTTGCATATGGAGAAGCTGTTTTTGGAAGTTTTGCTTCTTTCACCGTTCTTTTTACCGGTTTTGGTGTTGCGTTTTTCTCAATCTTTGCGACTTTTCCGATGTTCTCTAAATCTTCGCCTACGTCTTCAAATAAATCAGCGTTGAACATGTCTGCCGTCAACGTGAAGTCGGCAAGCAGTTCGCCTTGTTTGTTATAAATTTCGATCAAGAGGTCATAGCCGTTTGTTGACTCCATCGTTAACAGCGTGGATAGACTTAATGGCTTTTTCTCCCCATTTTTCGTCAAATAAAATTTCACGTCTAATTGGAAAATATCAAGTATATCATGCATCACATCAGCAATTTCCGCTATTTGTGCTGGAGACAATTCTTTTGCCCCTTCAAAATCATACGAACTAATGGCTTCAAGCCGCTTTCCGAGTTCTTCTATTCGGCTTGCGAATTGTGGATCTTCTATATTAAGTGAATGGAAGTGATTATACAATTTTTCAAGTTCAGCGTCTGTTAGACCAAGTTCTTCAAAATCAGGAAGCATATAATTGACAATGGCTTCTGATAGTTCTTCTACTGTCGCATAGTTGTCTAAAGAATCGTTATTTGCCACAAGCAATTCTTCCAATTGTTGTCGTGTAAGTCCGAGTGTGTCTAAAAGTTCGTTCAATGTTTCTTCCGTAAGAGGAGTTAAGCTTTGATAATAATCAACAGCATCAGCCAATTCGCCAATGGAGCTGTAATCTTCTAATGATTCATTATGGCTGTTAAGAAGTGCGAGTAATTGTTCTTTCGTCATATTGCGCTTTTGTAAGAAATCGGAAAGCGTTTCTTCGGTAATCGGTGTTGAATCTGATTGTTCGAGAAGAAAGTCGAGGTATTCCTCTAAGTCGTTATAAAACTTAAACGCTTCCGTAATTTCTTCGTTTGGTTCTAGTTCACCGTTATCGATAAGAAGTTGCTTTAATTCATTTTTTGTTAAGCCGTAATTTTTAAGTAATAGTTCTAAATTTTCTTCTGTCAATATATCGCCAAGCTCGTTGCGAAGATCGTCAACATCTTTAAAATCCTCCAATGTATAGCCATCATAGCTCAAATATTCTTCCAGTTCTTCTTGTGTCATGCCGATCTCGTTTAGGTAGCTTTGGAGCTCAGGATCATTGGAATTAATCGCAAAAGCAGAAGCAGGCAATGTGGCGATTGCAAGAGATGCCGCAATAGTAAAAGAAATCAATTTTTTCATAGAATAACCCCCATAGCAAAATAATACTAATTTAGTATAAACAAAAACCAAATAGCTTAAAATAACAAAATATATAACATTAATGTAATAAATTTTAATTTGGATGAACGCGTATGAGAAATGAAGAAAGTCTTCTTTTTACTGCTTCGAGTTTAGACTCTTCCTTTTGCAGAACATGGCTAATCGGTTTCTTTTTATTCTCTGCATAAGCATTTTTCATACATGTCTATTTTCGAAGGCTCGATCCACTGCGGCCATCTCGAAGTTTGTCGAAAAAAGGAGAGTTTTCCCTGTAAAAGATGGGCTGCTCTCCTTTCTGCGTTTTTATAGAATGATAGTCCCTTTCCATAAAAATTCGTCATGTTTTTGAAATGAAGAACTTTTTTGGAATGTTAAAATGCCGATTTGCAATGCTCTTGGAAGTTTTCATTTCCATTACATAGACAAAATTCCTGATTTAAACATGTTCTGCTTCAACCGATATAAAGAATAGATGACCATGAGGGAGGGGATTGTATTGAAATCAATGAATGTGATTTTGAGCACCGTACTTGTCGCTTTCATTTCATTCGCTTTTGTTCATATTACAAAGGTGCAAGCAGAGGAGAAGGGGAAGGGAGTAGTTGGGGTCGTTGTTTCCGAACTAAGCGAAAAGTACGCGTTTATCGAACGAAAAGGCGGAACCTATAATGGAAAAAGCATTGCGGAGAAACCCTTGGGATCTTCCATTAAAAATAAACGGATTAAAGCAAAGTTATTGCTAGAGAGTCTTGGGTATAAAGTGGAATATGTCGATGATGCCCAATTAAAAGACCCTGCTAAGTTAGCGAAATACGATACACTTTTCTTTCCCAATACGGTGATGATGTCAAAAGAACAGCGGCAAGCGGTAAAAGAATATATAAAAAACGGTGGAGGAGCCATTTTTGCCTTTGCCATGGCGAGAAACGACAGTGCTCGCTTCCCGTATAAAACAACCGATTTAGATTTAACTCCAATCATCTATGATACAGAAACATGGATATGGGAGTGGGATAATCTCAGTGAATTATTTCAGTCTGCGTTTATTAATGATGTAAAGATTGGTAATTACACAGTGGCAAGCACTAATAATCACCCGATTGTAAAGAAAGCACTTCAGCGACTCGGAACGTCAAAGCTCGTTCTAAAAAATAGTCGTTACCATCAATATGGTCCGGAATGGATTGAGGTTATTCATCCGTACCCAAACAGTTATGTTACTCCAATTTTATATTATGAGACAATCGGATACTCTAACGTGCCGAAGCATACTCCTGCCAACACAGGAGCTGCGTATGCCATTGAGTATGGACGCGGAAAGGCGGTTTGGTTCGGGTTTCAACTTCTAAACTATATAAGCGTCGATACTTCTTTGTCGAACGAGTGGGATATGACGAATCCGCTTGGTAAAAACGAAATACAAGGAGAGGCGTGGCAAGGGCTAAAAGGCGGTGAGGAGTTGAAAGTGCTAATCGACGAGGCCATTCAATGGACATCACAACCGTTGACGACTTCCCATCCGATTGATCGAAGTGTCACCGTTTCATTAACTGATGTTAAGGCGTATCCACGAGCGAATGATTATGTCGTCTATGGAACGATGACAGCAAACAATGAAGGGAACGTGGTATCACGCGGCACAATGAGAGTCGAATTGCTCGATCCTTCAGGAAATGTGAAAACATCTTATGAAAAATATGTTGTTGGCCTAGTACCAAAAGGAAAAAGCTACCCTGAAAAATTTCAACTCATACTACCCAAAAATTTACCAACTGGAAACTATCAGTTAGTTGCATATTATCATGCAGGAAGAAAAAGTAAAGATGGACTGAAAATTGCTGGAGTGACAAAAGTCATTTCTATCAAAAATAGTCGAAGCAAAGCGACGATCCTTGATTTCGCACCGTTTAAAGATATTCCTAACAATCACTGGGCGAAAAAAGATATCGATGTGCTAGCCAGTTTAGGGGTTATTAAACCAGAGCAGAATCAAACATTTAAACCAAATGCCCCAGTGACACGTTTACAAGCGGCAACAATGATTGTTCGTTCACTTGGATTATCTACAAAAAATCGGCCGAATCCAAAACTTGCGGATGTAAAACAAGGGCGAGACGGATATGACATCGTTGCCACAGTTATTGACGAAGGAATTTTTAGTGGTTCGAATGGTCGCTTTTATCCGAACGCGCCATTAACACGAGAGCAAATGGCAAAAATTTTAGTAAAAGCGTATCAGCTAACCGGAGAGGAAGACATCAACTTTCAAGATGTAGCTCTATCCCGATGGTCGCATCCATATATCGCCACATTAAAGGCCAATCAAGTGACCAAAGCGAGCGGCTATTTCCGCCCGAATGAACAGACGACGCGAGCCGAATTCGCAGCTTTTGTAAGACGAGCCATGTTGGCTATGGGGAAGTAGGAATAAAATGAAGGCGTTAGTTAAAGGATGAGAGTGTAAAACGGCTTCAGTTCCATTTCTCTCTTTTATTTCGATTCTGTTGTCCTAAATTAATTGTAAATGTTTCATATTGTTTATTTCTCACAAAAACGATAAAGGGCCCTCTCAAAGCGAGAGGGCTCTTGGTGTAAATAGATTACTATTTATTCAACGACACCAATAATTTGTTTAAATTGTTGTAATGTCGTGTGAGGATCGATGCCGTGGCGTTTTAATTGATATGGGTCATCTCCGGGTTTTACTGTTCCAATTTTTGTTGTAAACGCCATTGTAAATCCCGTTTCTTTTAAAATATCAATCGTTTCCTTCTTATACTGACCAAATGGATACGTAAAATACGTTGTTCCATGTAGCAGTTTTCGGCTTAGCAACAGATCAGCTTTAACTACTTCTCTTGGTTCCTTAACTAAATTTCCAATTCCATCTTTTCCACGGTTATGCAGGGCATGCGTATGGCTAGCAAACTCAAATACGTCTCCCATTTTCTCGATTTCTTTCCAGTTGAGAAATTGATAGTCGTCAGGATTAAAAGGCTTTAATGGCCGGCTATTTCGACTTGTAATTAAAAATGCAGCCGCATGAAATCCGTATTTTTTTAATATAGGATAAGCATACACATAGTTCGTTTTCAAGCCATCATCAAAATGAATCATCATGCTTTTGGCTGGCAAGTCGATTTTCCCTTTCAAAAATCGTTCAAGCTGATGCAATGTAATTGTATGATATCCATAATCATGAAGAAGCCTCATTTGTTTGACAAATTCTTCATAGCTTACAACTGTTGGCTGGTTCTTGTATTTGTGATTTTCCTTTTCTTTCAATATATGATGATAGACAATAATTGGAACTTCTGTTGCTAATCCAGCGACTTGTTTTTGATTGACATAGACAAGATGGCCAGCAAATTCGACCTTGTACCAAGGACCTTCTATTTGTCTAATTGGTAAAGGGGTATTTTTATAAATGACTCCAATCGGTGTATTGAAATCCGTTTTTTTGTATACCCATATATTAGTTTGAGGATATACGGTTTTTATTGGTTTCACGGATTTGTTGATTCCGGATGAAGAAGCGCGAACCGCCTTCACATGTTTCTTATAAATGTAGTATTGATTGCTTCCGATTCGAATTACATACCAATTTGGATGCACTTTTGTTGCATAGAACGATTGTTGTTGATTTAACCGCCCACTAGGCTGAAGTTGTCCGTTGACTTTCCGGTAAAAAAACGCGTGGTCATCTGTGGCAACAATTGTTTTTGGAGAAGCAGAAAAAGCAAATTGGCTTGCCGTTAGAGTAGCGACAGATATACAAAAAGCTATGGCCACGGTTAGATAAGGTTTTACTTTCATTGTTCTCACCTTATATTAGTCAATTAAATTTAAAAATCCAGTATAAAGAATATATTTCAATAAATTGATTGTCAAGCAAAAAAACGGAAAAAACAGGGAATAGGATAGTTAAAAAATACCAAAAAAATAATGAAGACTTTTCATTAGGACTCTATTAAAATAAGTTTGGTTATAATAATCTTTTTGTGAAGAAAGGAGAGTCTTTTTGAGCTTTATACGTCTTCACCGCATCATGTCCGTTGCGATGATTGCGGCCATGTTGTCGTTTTTCTCTCTCGCTGTTGAGGCGCTGGCGACAACCGGGAATCCGCCGAGCTTTCGCGACGTGACGCAGTATCAAAAAGAGATTGGATATTTAACGGGGCTGGGCATTATTCAAGGCTACCAAGATCAAACGTTTCGACCAAGCGCACCTGTTAAACGATTGCAGGCGGTGCAACTTATTCTTCGCACACTTGGCATTGAGCCGAAAGAAACTTCTTCCATCCAGTTTACGGATTTAAAGAAAGGTGATTACGGTTATCCTGAAGTCGCGACAGCGGTAAAACTTGGAATCGTTAGCGGAAAGAGTGATGGCTCATTTGATCCGTATGGAAACTTAACTCGTGGTCAAATGGCTAAAATTTTCGCTAATGCTTTTAATCTTCAAGGAAAATGGAATAAAAATTTCACTGATGTTAAACAAGGGGACTGGATATATGAATACGTCCACGCTTTAGCGGCTAACGGAATCACAACGGGGTACCCTGATGGCAGTTTTCGCCCGAACGATTCGATTCAGCGCATGCATTTTGCTGTATTTTTGGCGAGATACATAAACGATGACTTTAAACCGCCTGTACTGAAGCCATTAGAAAGAAAAGAAGTCATTGCGAAAAAAGAGAGCGTTGTCATGATTAATGTGTATGATGAAAATGATGAACTGATCTCGCAAGGAAGCGGATTTGTGACAACGAACGGCCTGATTATTACGAATTATCATGTGATTAATGGCGGTGCTTATTTTGAGATTGAAACATATAACGGCGATACTTATGAGTTGGAAGGCGTCGTCGATTATGATTTAGATAACGACATTGCCATTTTGAAGCCATATGACTTGTTGCCGCTGAAACAATTGAGAATCGGTTCAAAATCGATGGTTGAAGAAGGTGACGATGTCATTGCGATTGGAAGCCCGTTAGGACTTTATAATACCGTATCTTCCGGAATCGTCAGTGGGATTCGGCATTTCAGTGAAGATGGCTGGGAAGCCGATTTCATTCAGTTTACGGCGCCTGTCACATTTGGAAATTCCGGAGGACCGTTGTTAAACATGTATGGCTATGTTGTTGGAGTTGTTTCATTTGGCCTTGAAACAGGAAGCCTGAACTTCGCCCTGGCTGCTGATCATGTGAAAGATCTAGTATCATCATATGTCGGGGTGCCATTTTATCAATTGTCCATAATTCCGATTGACGAGTTGCCGGTCATAGATGATGGGGAAGAAGAACTACCGGAAGATGGAGGCGAAACTGGAGACGAAACGGATCCGCCTACACCAGCGGTAGAAACAACAAAGTTTTCTCTGGATGAAAATTTGGTAACTTCTATATTTCATCCATCCCTTCCAATTCTTTATGGCCTTGACACGTTTGGAAACGTGGTCGAAATCAATTATGAAACGAAGCAGGTAAAAACGCTTGCGTTACCGCTGCCTGCTGAACGATTATATTTTGCCAATAATGAACTGTATATTACGCTGCTAAAAGGTAAGCATAGTTCCTATTGGTGGGAAGAAAATCAACAAGGTGCCATTGCCATTTTAGATACAAATACATTTACATTAAAGAAAATATTTGATATCGCTCTTGATCCGTATGATGTGGTAGCGGACGATCGCTATATTTATGTTTCATCCGGTTCTGGACAATGGACGAGTATAAAAAGCTATGATCGGACTACGTATCAAGAGGTATCCTCTGCACCGATTCGTCAAGCAAGTTATTTAGAAATGAATCCAAGCAAAACAATGATTTATGCGATTACAACCGATACTTCTCCAAGGGATATAGAGGCATTTTCAATTTCCGATGGGAAGTTTACAAGTCATTATGACTCCCCGTATCATGGTGACTATCCACTGTCTACAGATATGACTATTTCTAGCGATGGGAAGTATTTGTTTAACCATGCTGGTACCGTTTTTTATGCGACATCTTTACAAAGCACAAACATGACCTATGTTACAACGATCAATCCATTCTCAGCGATTGCCTTTGATCCAGCAGCGAATGTATTTTATACAGGAAAAGACAGCAAAGTAACCGCGTATAACAGTAAAACATTTGAAGTGATGAATACGTGGACTGTTTCCGGCATCATTAATCATTTGTTTGTGTCAAATGGCAAGCTGATTATGCTGACGACGGAAACGCCGTATTCAAGTGGTATAAAAGTTCAGTCTATCCAAATTTTCAACCCAACAGCTAGCAGTGGCTTATAAATGAAAGAAAACGTCCTCTCAGATTTTAGATCTGAGAGGATATTTTTATGTAAAAAATTCGACACAATTTGTCGAAAACGAAGTTGTATACGTATAAAAAGGGCCAGCTGCGATAGAACGCAACTGGCTTACCAAACAAAATCTTACCGTGGTTTTATTCTACAAAAATCGACATAATTTGTCGAACTGTAAATGTTTCCTGTAGAACAATTAACTTCCTTTTAATATTTTTATAGAAAATAAAACGCTCCAAAAGCTATGCCTTTGGAGCGTTTTATTTATTTGTATACAGGCACATCAAAGATCAGTGTGTAAGTATCTAATAAATCATAGAGCTGACTAATGTTGCGAACTTGTTTGACGGCCCAGCCGATGTCTGTCGCGTATTGATGTATTCCAGGGTTAGCCGGATTCCATCTCATTTTATATAGCGTATCTTGCTTATAGGTAGGATTATTAATATATTGGCTGGCGATATATCCTGCCCCGCCGATAATGGCAGCCTCCGGAGTAAACCAGCCTTGTTTATAGGCATATTCAGCCCCGCAGCTAACTGGACAGCTGTCGTAGGCACCAATTCCATACATATTGTATACTTTTTTTGGTTCGACAGGTTTTCCGTCCACCTTGTCTACTAAGACGCCGTTAGCTAATGCAGAAGTTCCATTTCCTGTTTCTAACAAAGCATGGGAAATCAAGTAAATTTCATTAATATGATATTTTGCCCCAGCATCGATAAAAGCTTGTCCTTTTCCAGCGAGAATCCCTTTATTCGCTAAAATTTTATTATTTAAATCATTTAATGGGACACCCGCGCTCTCTGATAAAACAAGGAATTGGAAATATTCTTTACTATCCTGACTGAAGCGGCTAGGATCAAGGTATGCTTGTACATCTTCCGGCTTCGCATTTTTCCAAGGACCGAACTTAATTTCATACCAATCTCCTACTTTCGCTACGACATCCACGGTGTCACCGAGCTTTAACGTTCCCACTACCCAATATGTCGTTCCTGCTCCTTCTCGGACATTTAATGTTGTGGCAGTAACGGTTCCTTTTGTCGGGAATGTATTTGATTTTGCAACTTGAATATAGTCAGAATGCACATAAGATTTAGCATTTCGATATAAATCTGTTTGCGGTTTCTTTGTCATTTGAATATTGAGCATTTCCTCTAAGCTTAGGTTATACTGCGTATATCTAATAATTGGTCCAACATGGACTTTGTCCTTATACACATATCCGATGCGACCAGCAAGTTCGATTTCAATCCAATTGCCTACTTGCTTAATGATAGGATAACTTTGTCCTTCTTTAATTGTTGCAAATTGTATTAATGAGCCACTGGAGTTATCGACTACAGGTGCATCAACAAGTGTTAGGAAGTTGCGGTCTGTCGGTTTATAAGTTCCATTATTTTCATTTTTTAAGTTAACAGAAAACGGCGGTCTCGTTGATTCTTTCCAAACATAACCTACGCTTCGCCCGTATTTGACTTCATGCCAGTTTCCAAAGTCACGTAGTCTAGGGAACACTTGCCCTTTTTCTAAGTACGCGACTGGTACTAATTTTCCCGTGCTATTATCATAGATTGGCACACGATCTTCAATCACTTCGAAATAGCGGTCTGTACTTGTGAATGATAATTTTACGCCGCTTTTATGGACATAACCTGTCCGTCCTGCTACATCCACTACATACCAGTTTCCATAATCTTTTAAAATTGGATAGCTAACTCCTTTTTGAATCGTTGCAAACTGTACTAGCTGACCGGATGAATTGTCATATACCGAGACATTGGTGATGGTTGTGAATGTTTTCCCAGACGGAGCGAGAGAATTGATATTTCGAATCGTTGCACCGTTAGAAGGCTCTGTTGACGCTTTCCAGACAAATCCGTAGCCTTTACCATACTTGATTTGATGCCAATTCCCGTAATCTTTTACTCTCGGAAATTCTTGTCCTTTTTCGAGAGAACCGACTTGAACAAGGGTTCCTGTGCTGTTATCGTAGACAGCCAAGTGGTCGGTAATGACACGGAAATAACGATCACTGCTTTTAAAATCAATCCGTGTTCCACTTTTGTGTACATAACCAATTCGTCCAGAAATTAAAATTTCATACCAATTTCCATAGTCACGAACAATAGGATAAGATTGTCCCTGCTTGATAGTAGCGATATGTATTAATGTTCCTGTAGAGTTATCATATACAGGTAAATCCGATGTAGCAGTAAATACAGCCGTTCCGCTTGGTTGAGTCCCTAGTTTCATAGGACTTTTTCCATCGGATGGCGCGGTTGATCCTTTCCAGACGTACGCATACTTCGTACCGAATTGAATTTGATGCCAATTCCCGTAATCTTTTACTCTCGGAAATTCTTGTCCTTTTTCAAGGGAACCAACTTGAACAAGGTTTCCCGTGCTGTTATCGTAGATTGCTAATTTATCGGTTGTTACTTTAAAATACTTCGTACTTGCAGTAAACGTAGTAGCTTCTGTCTGTTCAATGGATGCAATCGATGCACGAGTTGTAGTCGATGGCTGTGTTTTTACTTGTGTTGCTTCACTTTTTTCTTCAGTGGCATTCGATTGCTGATTTGATGTGGAATCAACCTGATTCGTTGCATTGGTTTGAGGATTCGGCTTGTTCTCTGTGCTTGCCGGATTTGTCTCCTCGTTTTGCACAACCGTAATGGCAGGGGATTTTTCTATATAAGCCAATTGATTTCCGATGATAATTTCGAAAGAGTTTTCTAACTCACGGAAAATCGGATATTGACTTCCTTCTATGAAATATCCGATGATATCATTGGCCTGTGATCGAATCGCAGTTTTCTCTTTTGTTTGTATATATGGAATGGTTGAATCGTTTGTATCGTATGAATAAGCTTCAAACGGCTGAGAAGGATCGACCGTTTGTGTATTGGTAGCATCTATGTAAGCGAGTTCTTTCCCCCACTGAAAATACACGCGGTCTCCTTCCAGTTTGGCTGCCTTCAATATCAAACCTTTTGTTAATTCTCCGATGACTTCAGCTGTTTCAGCGTTTTTTACCGGTGCGGTGTCTTGTGAAATTTGGACATAGGTACTAGTTTCATTGGTATTCTCAGAGGCCTTCACGGCATAAGCAGGAGAGAATACATAGGAAACTAGCAAAAACAAGATAGAAAGTATTGCATATATTTTTTTGGTTTTGGCAAGCATCTCCATCCTGATTACTAAAATCTAGCCATCGCAATGATTACAGCATGTTGCGGGCGATGGATTTCGTCACGACATAGATTTTAGTAATCAAGTTTTACACCTCCTAACTAAATATTACATATAATATTGGTGATAACGATACAAATTATATCATTTTTCCCCACATATTGACATAGTTCGATGACCCTAAAATATCAATAGTTATAAAATTGTGACGGTAATGTTCTGTTTGTTGTTCGCTTATTTTTGTTAAGATATAATGAAATAGTGACTTAAATCATGAAGGAGAGTTTATGATGAAAAGAGTGAGAAAGGCGATTATTCCTGCTGCCGGATTAGGGACCCGGTTTCTGCCGGCCACAAAGGCAATGCCGAAAGAAATGTTGCCGATTGTTGATAAGCCAACGATTCAATATATTGTAGAAGAAGCGATTGCTTCTGGAATTGAAGATATTATCATTGTTACTGGAAAAGGAAAAAGAGCAATTGAGGATCATTTTGACAATGCTCCGGAGCTTGAACAAATTTTACTAGAAAAAAAGAAATATGAGCTATTAGAGGAAGTTCGCCATTCAGCTAATTTAGTAGATATTCATTACATTCGGCAAAAATCGCCAAAAGGGTTAGGGCATGCGGTATGGTGTGCTCGAAAATTTATCGGTGACGAACCGTTTGCCGTATTATTAGGAGACGATATTGTTCAAGCGGAAAAACCATGTTTAAGTCAATTAATCGAGCAGTTTGAGCGTACGGGATGCTCCGTAATTGGTGTTCAACCGGTGCCGGAAGACGAAACCAACCGTTACGGAATTATTGAGCCTCTTAAAAAGGCAGGAGAGCTATATCAAGTGAAACGATTTGTCGAAAAGCCACCGCTTGGTGCGGCTCCATCTAATTTGGCCATTATGGGTCGCTATGTGTTTACGCCGGATATTTTTAAATTTTTGGAAAAGCAGGAAGTAGGCGCAGGCGGAGAAATTCAGCTTACCGATGCGATTCAAAAGTTAAATGAAGTGCAACCGGTTTATGCGTATAGCTTTATAGGAAAACGTTATGATGTAGGCGAAAAATTAGGCTTTGTGAAAACGACTGTTGAATTCGCCCTTCAAAACGAAGATTTACGTGAGGAGCTTGTTACATTTTTGAAGGAGTTATTAAAAAAAGAAAACGCTTTGTAAAAGTATAACCCCCTCGTTGACATAAGTTCAGCGAGGGGGTCATTTACCATACAAGGAAAATAGAGCCGATGAGAATCAATAGGACACCAGCAATTTTTTTTCTTGTAATGTTTTCCTTCAGCAAAACATACGATAAGACAAGTGTCCAAATATAAGTGATCGATGTCAAAGGAAATACGATAGTATAAGGAAGCTGCTTCAAAATTATAATATTAAGCACAGCGCCGATGAAATAAAGGATGCCGCCAATGAAAAAGGGGAGCAGAAAAGAAAGATGAAATCCCAAGCGTTGACTAGATGCCTTTTTAAAGTAATACCCCCCTAATGCGCCGGATAAGGTCATCAGCATAAGCAATAGAAATGAACTAATGGTCACCACCTCCAATGAGAATGGCGCCGCCAGTGATCAAGAGCGTTCCGATTATATGCATCATCGTAATTTGTTCATTAAGAAACGCAACTCCCAGCAAAAGCGCAAAAACATACCCCATACTAAGAAGGGGATGCAAAACAGATAGACTTCCGAAGCGAAAAGCAACAATCATCAGTGCAGCGCCAATAAAATAAAACGCGAAACCTAGCAATAGATAGACATTCCATTTCCCGTTTGATAATTTCCAAAACATTTGCCCGCTCGCTGTACTGATGGAGGCAATAAGAATGAACAGAATTCCTACTTTATTTTTTTGAAAAGATTGGATAAACGGATTCATGTGCTCATCTCCTTCTTTTTATAGGAAATGAACGCGAATAAGAACGCAATAAAGAACACTAATGAATTGGAGTACAAATAGCGGAAATCTTGGGCCGGTAAAGCAATTAACACGGTTCCTGTATTCAAAAGAACGATAAGTGGTACTAGCCAAGCCTTCCAGTCATTCCGCAAAAATGCGACAAATGTAAATAAAAGAATCAAAAATGTATATGTCGCTGGCCGCCAAATTAACGGCTTTAATGTCGTATCAGAGATAGTTAAGTATTTTTTTACTGCTATTGTCAGCGGATCAAAAATAATTTGGTTTTTCAGTCCAAATTTGTTCCCATAAAAAATGTTTGTTACAAACGTTGATGTGTAGCCATCAGCAGGCTGATTCATTTGCCAAACGAGAGATGTTTGCTTCAGCAACGCTTGTGTAGATAATTTTGGATTTTGCAAACAAATATCCCACCATGTATGCAAGTAGTTGGAAAGATTGTTAGGAAAAATCGCCTTTCGATTATATTGCTTGGAAAACTTAATGGGATCTGTCACATATGGATTATAATTTTTTTTCCACAAGGATAAAGGTAAAATTTGATTTAAATAATCTGCTTGCTCGTCGGTGATGTTTCCGTCATAGGCGATTACGCGAGCGAGCTGTTGCGTTGGAATACTTAATGCTTCGTTCGGATCAGAAGGAACGACTTTAAGGTAGTCAAACAGAGGCCCTGTTACTGCATAATGGGCAGCGATGATAAAAGAAATAGCGAACAGCCACTGCTTCCATGTTTGGCGGAATGCGACAAGCAAGACGATGAGCATGGCTAAACAAACGACAAAGCCATTATGACGGAAAAAGACGACTCCTAAAGCCACTATGATAAAAAAGGCAAGGTGGCTATTGTTTTTAATCCATTTTCCATTTGTAATGACAAGATTAAAGACAATTGTAGTAAACAGTAAGAGAAATGTGCTATACAAAATATCTTTCCAAATCGTTACAGAGTAGATACCGTTAATTGGACTTAAAGCAAACGCAAATGACACGACCCAAATGATTGTTTTGTTAGCTCCGGCTTTTTCAAATTGATATAAGCAGTAGCCGACAGTGAGAGACATGATAATAATTTGTGATATACCGATAGCGGCAGGCGAATCCCATAATGTTGTTACTAACATAATAAATAATGTGTACATGACAGGATGCCAATCATTAAAATGTCCGGTGTGGGCTTGTTCCCATTGATATATTGAATCTGCCGTCATTGTTCCGGGGAAAAAAGCTAATAAATATAATCCCCATATCATTAAAGAAGGTAACGCGTATTTGAGTATGTTCCATTTACTGATCGAATGAGATATTTTGTCCATCTCCATGTTTAACAGAGATAAAATGATCCATAACACGATAAAGCAGATTGTCAAATATGTGCCAATATACACATATGCTCGAGTCAGTAATGAATTATCTAACAAATACAGCTGTTCACCTTTTAGGCTAAGTACTGCTAATAATGAAAATAATAGTGTGAAACCAATGGTTAAATGCCGTTTCCATTTAGGAAAATTTTTTAAGATGCTTATTGATTGGAAAACCTGATTATAACAAAAAGTTAATAAAGCGATAATGAGCAGTATTACTAACCATGAAGCATCGCGAATCGGCGTGAAAAAAAAGATGACAGCAACACCGCTGAGCAAGGCAGTTATTACGCTGCCTAAGTAGCGATTAAGAGATGTAGTCATTTTTTTCCCTCCGCATTTGCTTATAAATTTGGTTAAGCTCTAACTCATATTGTTTTCGTTGCGCAGATGCCACTGTGTCTAAAATCAGTCCACATGCAAAAGATAACAGTGCAAAAATCATAAGTCCAACAGCTAAAATTGCGGATGGGACACGGGTAATGAAGTTTGTTTGGATAAATTCAACGATAACTGGAATTCCCACTGCCAATCCAAGAATGAAAAATAATGCTGACCAAAGCGAAAAGAATAAGAACGGCTTATAGTCTTTAAACAAGGTGAAAATCATTTTTAGCACTTTCCAGCCATCGGAGAACGTATTGAGCTTAGACTCACTACCTTCCGGCCGATCCCGATAATCAATCGGAACTTCTTTAATAAGGAATTTTTTATCGAGTGCATGAATGCTCATTTCTGTTTCAATTTCAAATCCCGGGCTCATGACTGGCATCGATTTGACAAACCATTTATCGAATGCCCGATATCCTGTCATGATATCTTTAATGTCGCTTTTATATAAAAAATTAATTAAGTTTTTAACCAAGTTGTTTCCAAAATTATGAAATGGTCGCTTGTTTTCTTGAAAATACGTTCCATTCGATAATCGGTCGCCAATGACCATATTGGCTTCTCCATTTTGAATCGGTTCGATTAGCTGGTGAACAAACTCAGCTGGGTATGTATCGTCACCATCTACCATGACATAAATATCTGCTTCGATTTCGCGAAACATGGAACGAACGACATTTCCTTTTCCTTGGCGAGTTTCTTTGCGCACGATGGCCCCATGTTCAGCAGCAATTTCCGATGTACGATCTTTGGAATTATTGTCATATACATAAATATCTGCATGTGGTAATTCACGCTTAAAATCGCTTACCACTTTTCCGATCGTTTTTTCTTCGTTGTAACATGGAATTAGTACGGCGATTTTCAACGATTTTCACTCCTTTACGTTTATGTTCCTTCATTTATGTTATCCGATGAATGTACGGAAAAATATTTTGTCAAGCGGCATCGGACAAGAACTACAAGGGCAAGCATATCACTTTTCCGCTATTTTTTCTACTGCTGGATGAACATTGGTCCTAAAAAAGCCCGCTATGATGAGTGATAATATCTCTTTTTTCGACAAATAACGCAAATCGGCTCGTTGTATTTTTTTCAGTTCTAAAGGTTTGGCAACAAGCATATTTTCCTTTATCGATGAAGGAGGATTACTAATCACCCAGTCGTGGTCATGCAATCCAGTGATGACTTCTTGTTGTAATCCGTTGGAAAGACCAAGCTCTACTTCGCGTTTTTTTACTTTGCCTTTGGAAATCGTATACACGATCGGCTTCTTCTCTTTCTGAACAATCGATTTTTTCGGAATGGATAATGCGTTTTTGCTTTCTTTTAAAATGACAGAAAGAGATACATGTGAACCGTAAGGAAGTGACTGTTCATCATTTTCTAGACGCACATAAAACGGATAACGACTTTCTTTACTATCAAGGGATGGCGCATGAATAGGTATTTTGCCAATTTCTATAACATTACCCATATATTTGTGGTCATGCTGTCCAAATGGAGATATTTTTACTTGTTGTCCTTCTTTTATTTTTGTCAAATCCATTTCAGACAGTGTACCTTCAATGAGATAAGGAGGGCTGATGATAGAAATAAAAGGATGCTGCCCTTTAAGTTCCACTTTCTCTACAATGCCGGTAATAGGACTTTTTATTAATTGTTTTTCCTTTTGTTTTTCTAAATAGACTTTTTGATTGGATACATTATTGATTTTCGTTTCTATGGCCCTTTTTTCTGACTGTAGCTGTTGCAATATCATCGTGTTAATTCCTTCTTGCTGTTCGGCCATTTGATTGTCTGTTTCAACATGTTGGATAGATTGTTCAATGTCTTCCAGTTGTTGTTGGAGGTAGGTCATCTCATGTTCAAGTTGTTCTATTTGTTCGTTGATTTGATTGCTCTTCTGTACAAGCAACGGAGTTCCTGCTTGTACTTCTTGACCGCTCCTTACAAGGATTTTGTCAATCGTTTCAAGATCAGAAGGGATGAATACTTTTTCGATATATGGAGTTGTGACGACTCCTTTAGTAGGAAAAAATAATTGAAAATTACTCTTTTTTACTGGCACAATCGAGCGCGTAATCATCGTTCGATGTGATGGTTCTTCTTTTGTATATAAAAGGTATGTATTTATGCTGATCAATACGATACAAATCGCTATGACGTTGTACAGAATCCATTTTTTATACATGAGACATCCTCCTTTGTTTGTCAGAGAGCGTTGATTTCTTCACTGCTGGATCATAAAGAAAATGAGCGAAGAAATAAGATTGATGAATAAATGAACCGCTAGCACGATCACTGAAACGATTCGTGACGATAGGGAGGAACAAATCCGCAACGCAATGATTTGAATGACCGCACTCCAAGCAAAAAAGATCGTAATTGAATTCATAAAATGGATGAAGAAAGGATGATTAGAAGCAAGTTGGGCGATTACTCCAAGTCCGAATGGAGAAGAATAGGCATTGGCACCAGTAAGCAAACGAAATATAAGGAATAACACTTTTTCTATGATATCCAAAAACATGACATAGAGTTCAATAGTAATAATTTTATAAAACTCTACTTTTCCCCTTAATATAAGCCAGATCAGTAACGAAGCGATGTACATGGACAGCATAGGTGCAGCTATTCCATTTCCGATAGAGCCTATAGCGAAAATGAGCTTCATCGTTTCGATACGATCATCAGATACTTTCCCAATCAAGGTTGTGAACATTTCAGTATCTAGTCCCATGTATATACCAAGTCCAGAAAGGAAGGCGCTAAAAACAGCAAGAATGATCACTCGTCCAAAAAATCCAGTTACATCTTCAGACTCATGTAATTGAGTAAAGGTTGTATATGGTTGACGTATCCCATGCCATAGTCGTACTTGAAACATGTCCGGCTCCTCCATTAGCTAAATTTTGTATGTACGCACTTATAACATTTTAACGTAATAGTTTACAATTTTAAACAGGCATTTCGACAATAGATTGATACATGTTAAAAATTACTTGTGTTACGATGAGATGGTTGGTTGTTAAAATAGAAAAGAACCAATCGAGGTTCGACAATGATTGTTATTAGCTGCCTCTCTTATGAGAAGGCAGCTCTTTTTTATCAATAGATTAGCAACTTTTGATATACTGAGTTTAAAAGCGGTAAAAGAAAAGAGGGAAAAAACAATGAAACGATTGCAACCTATTGTTTTCGTTTTACTAGTTAGTTTTTTTCTTTTTCATCCAAACGATGCGCATGGGCAATCCCTTTCTGAATGGTTAATTTATTTCGATGACGAAGCGGACTATTCACAGTTTATCAAACATTACACCGGAAGAGTGGAGGATCAAGAAAGAGTGGAAGACCAGGCAGACGGCTGGGTTGTAAAAGCTCTTTTTAGTAAAGATGAAATTGAAACCATTAAACAGTCATCTATCGTATCGAGAGTGGAGCCGAATTATAAAAAAAGACTAGCTTCCTTTATTCGTTTTAATGACCCTCTTTTTTCGCAACAATGGGGAATTCAAAAAGTTGATGTAGCTTCAATAATGGATCAATTTCACGACCAAAACCTCCTATATGGAAAGCAGATCGCCATTAATCATGAAACATTGACATATGAAGGACAACCTTTACATGCCTCTAACGTTTTCATTTTATCAGAAGATGGCATGAAACTGTCTCGATTATCGGTTGAATTGGACCATGCTGAAGGAGCATGGACATTAGACATAGTAGATGAACAAGGAGAGAGGATAGCTGCGAACACAGGATATTTGCCAAAATTAGATGTGCTGATTCCCAAAAATAAGGTATACAAAAAACTGCAAGTTGTTATTAAAGCAGACGGATGGACACAAATTCCTGTGATTAAGAACATAACAGCTGTAAACCATGTATTAGTTGCAGTAGTTGATACGGGAGCCTCCTTACATAAAGATTTTTGTGGGAATGTTCTCCATAGTTTAGGCAAAGATTATGTAGATGGGGAAGGAATCGCTATTGATGAAAATGGGCACGGAACTCATGTGACGGGTATTATTTCCGCTTGTCCGAACAATGGCGAAGGAATCGCAGGGGTAACCGGATTTGCCCCTGTTGATGTCATTCCTCTCAAAGTACTCGACGGTCAAGGCACTGGCAGCGATTTTGAAATTGCACAGGCAGTAAATGATGCGGTAACGTTTGGAGCGGATGTCATTAATTTGAGCTTAGCGGGAAAAGGAAAAACACTCGTTTTAGAGAGTGCTATTCAAAACGCCCTTCATCATCATGTCGCAGTAGTTGCTGCCGCAGGCAATTGGGGCACATTGTTACAGGATGTCTATCCTGCTTCATATCCGGGTGTCATTACTGTTGCTGCCATCAATGAAAATAATGAAATGATGCCTTATTCTGACTATGGATGGAAAATTGATTTAAGTGCTCCTGGGGCGAATATTATGAGTACGTATTTGAACGACAGCTATCAGTCTTTGAGCGGTACTTCAATGGCAACACCATTTGTGACAAGTGCTGTTGCTCTTTTGAAAGCAGCTCATCCTGAACTAGATGTCATTCAAATTCGAAAACGATTGTTTCAGTCAGCATTAGATATTCGAGAAAAAGGGTATGATATATATTCTGGTCACGGTGTTGTTCAAATTGCTAAGGCTTTTCAATTGCCTTTCAGTGAAGCTATTGATTGGCTGACCATTAAAGACAATCAACCGGTTGATACATCTCAACCGCAGCTGCTCGGTGTATCAAATGGGTTAATTGGAAAAGACATATACATTTTCATCGAGGATCAGTTTATTTTGAAAAGAAAAATAGACAGTGATTGGTTGTCCGTTGCATTATCTACGATTTCATCGGTGAGAAATGAGAAGAAGTTGACAGTAGTTTGTGCAGACGAAACAGGGAAAATTGTCGCGGCGGATGAGCGATGGATGAATCCCCCATCGACCTCACCTGCTTCTTTCTCCGATGTTCCGACAACGTTTTGGGCATATCGGGAAATTCAGCAGGCATACAGTCAAAAATTGATTAACGGATTTGCCGACAACACATTTCGCCCCAATCAATATTTAACGCGCCGGCACGCGGTAATGATGATGAACCGATTGTTTCATTGGCCGTTTCAACAAATCCGTTCTCCGTTTACCGATACTCCTTTGACATTAGGGGGAGCTTTGCCGATCTATTCAGCGTACGATCAACAAATCATTAAAGGTTATAACAACGGTAAATTTTATCCGGAGAACTTTGTGACCCGCGCCCAAATGGCGGTGATGTTAGCAAGAGCTTTAAAACTTAGCGAGAATTCTTTTAGCGGAACACCTTATTCGTTTAAAGATCTCTCGGATTCTGGCCACTTTGCCTATTATGCCGTTCAGCAGCTTGCTAGTAAGGGCATTATTACAAAACAGGAATATTTTCGTCCAAATGAATTTCTTACCCGTGCGCAGTTTGCAGCAATGATGGTGAGAACATATGAGTACATTTCTAAAAACTCTTAAGGGCTGTCCTAAGTCACTAGGATAGCCTTTTTATATTGTATTTTTCGACACGATAATGCTCAATGGTTCAATAATTGTCGAATAAGGGTTGCGATTTTGTAGATAGTTTCATAGAATGAAATAGTGGATTGTGGAAAAATGTAGTTAAATGTCTGAATTTTGGATGTAACGAAATATAGAAGGGAGAGGGTCTTGTTGCGACTGTTATGTTCATTTCTTGTTGTTTTAACTCTTCTTTTTCCATCTTCTCTTGCTGCTTACGCGGAAGAAAAACAATCTTTATCGTCCTCTGATGAAGGTTTGTTAGAAATTCGAGATTTTAACCAATCACCACCTTTTGCGGATGGATCAACCTCTACCACTTTTACCATTTCCTCATCTAATGGAACGATTTTTTCTGATGTGCCTACTGATCATTGGGCGAAAAGTGAAATCGAATTTTTATATCAACGTTCCATTATTCAAGGATATACAGTAAACAACGGTCTACAGTTTCGCCCAAATGCGCGTGTTACACGGGCTCAAGCGGCAAAAATGTTGATGAAAGCATTAGGAGAGAAAGAGCAGCCGATATCCCGTGCACGATTTAAAGATATTCCTTCTGATCATTGGGCGGCGGGATGGATTGAGCGCGCTGTCGAAAAGGGAATATTTCAAGGATACGAAGACGGCACTTTCCGTCCAGATGATCCATTAAAGCGTTCACAGATGAGCAAAGTTATTGCGATTGCATTTCAATTGCCTGCTCCTCCTTCAACAGCAAGCAAGGTTGCATTTACTGATGTTAGTTCGAACTACTGGGCTTATCCATATATTTCTAAGTTATATTATCATGGGATTTCGAATGGAAATCAAAACAAATTTATGCCTGAATCATATATATCAAGAGATCAATTTTCTGCGTTTTTAGCGAGGGCAATGAATGAAGATTTCCGTCTTCCTGTTAATAGTTCAGTTATCGCTACAGGGAAGGTCACTGCTCAATCGTTAAATGTTCGTTCAGCAGGAAATGCCAATGCTTCGATTGTTGGGAAACTCAATTACGGGGCAGTTGTGAATGTATATGAAATCAACGGCTACTGGGCAAAAATCTCGTATGGGAAAATCAACGGGTACGTACATAAGTCATATCTTAAATTAAAGAATGTTAACGGAAATCCGTTGCAGGGCCGCATTATTACTGTCGATGCAGGCCACGGCGGAACAGATTCTGGTGCTATCGGTAACGGAGCGTATGAGAAAAACATTGTCTTATCTGTTGCGAAGAAATTGCAGCAAAAATTAGAAAAAGCAGGCGCCAAAGTTATTATGACGCGGGCCAATGATACATATAAAACCTTGGAGGAACGAGTACAGATTGCTAAGAACAATTATGCAGAACTATTTGTTAGCATTCATGTGAACTCAGCTAGCGCATCGGCTAATGGTTCGGAAACGTACTACGATACATCGACGAATCCAAATGGATATGAGAGTTATTTATTAGCAAAAGAAATCCAACAGCAATTAGTGAAAAATGCCAATATGTTGGATCGCGGTGTTAAAGATAATAACTTTTATGTCATTCGCTATAATACCGTACCTAGTGTTCTTGTGGAACTTGGGTTTATTACTAACAAAAGCGATGTTCAAAAGTTAACTTCTGATGAATATCAAAATATTTTTGCTGAATCGATTTATAACGGTATTGTGCAATATTACAATAAGTAAGGAAAATGAAGGGCGCCCTAGCAAAAGGGCAAACATCCCTTCATTTTTCATTATGTAAAAAAATTGCTATAATGTAATGGATAAAAGTGCTTTTACCTTGAGAGAAACAATAGTATAATGTAAAAGTTGAGGAAAGCAACATTTTTCGACAACCATTTATAAAAAGGTGTTTCTTTATGAAGATAGGCATTATTGGGAATTATGGTCATAATAACAACGGAGATGAAGCAATTTTAACAGGGATTTTAAAACAGTTAATAGAGGATCTTTCTATACCTAAGGAAGATATTGTGATTTTTAGCAATAATCCTGAAAATACAGGGCAAAGATATGGGGTTCAGGCTGTTCCTCTTTTTTATAGAAAAAAACGTCTCCTTTTTTCTATTATTAAGACATTAAAAGAGAGTTATTTTATGCTCAGAAAACTAGATGTATTGCTTATCGGTGGCGGTGGGCTGCTTATGGATTTATATAAGCGGGATGCCCCTTTGTATGCTACCCTTGGTCTTTTAGGGCATTACGCCGGGTGTAAAGTAATCATTTATGGAGTAGGAGCAGGACCGATCCAGACAAGAACAGGAGCCTTTTTTATTAAGCAATTATTAAAAAAGGCTCATCATATTTCGGTAAGGGATGAAAGCTCTAAACAATTG
This sequence comes from Thermaerobacillus caldiproteolyticus, assembly GCF_013761245.1. Lineage (GTDB taxonomy): Bacteria > Bacillota > Bacilli > Bacillales > Anoxybacillaceae > Thermaerobacillus > Thermaerobacillus caldiproteolyticus. Next base: position 305,622 of record NZ_JACDUT010000003.1, read on the forward strand.
CTTCAGTCGCTCGGTATAAAAAAGGACATCGACGTTATCGGAGATCCAGCATTATTTTTAACGGTTCCGAGCGGAAAAACGCATTCCGATTCAATTCGAAAAGTAGCGGTAACCGCTGTGCCTTATTACAGCGCTAAATATTGGCCTACATCGAATGAACAAAAATATTCGCAGTACATTTCAGGAATGGCAAAAAATTTAGATCAGCTCATTCAGGAAAAAGGAGTCAGCATTACCTTTTTTTCTACGAAATATCCTCAAGATGTACAGGTTACAAAAGACATTGCCTCTTTGATGGTGCATAAGGATTGCGTAACCATCATTGACAAGAATTTATATCCCGATGAAATCATTTCCCTTTGTGCATCTCATGATCTTGTTATTGGGACAAGGTTGCACTCATTAATATTAGGGATTGTTGCCAAGACTCCGGTGATTGGCATTGGCTATCATCCGAAAGTGAGTCATTTTTTATCAACCATTGATCAACTTCATCGCTACATCGACATTGAACAGCTTGCGAGAAATGAACACGCAGTTGTACACATCGTTGAGGAAATGCTGGCGCATTGGCCAGAAGTTCAAAAAGATATGGAACATGTGGCAGAGCGCATGAATCAAGAAGCTAAAAAGGGAATTGAACTGTTAAGCATAATAGGTGAGAGAAATGTCCGCTAAAAAAGTGTTAGTATTAAGTAACATGTATCCGACGGAAAAAGCAAAATCGTTTGGCATTTTTGTAAAAAACCAAGTAGAAGCTCTTCGGGAACGGGGGCTAGAGGTTGATGTCATTGCTGTAACGAATCCAAGTATGGACAAGCTGAATGTAATTATGAAATATTTACATTGGCTATTAAAGACGCTTGTTCATTTACTAGTGAAAGGTCGAAAGTATGATGTCGTACACGCCCATTATGTTTTCCCGACAGGAATGTTAGGGCTTTTATATAAAAAGCTTTGGAATGTGAGACTCATCGTGACAGCGCATGGAGGAGATATTGACCGCATGGCCAACAAGAGCAGACGCATTCGTCAATGGACAAAAACAATTCTGCACGAGGCGGATCATGTCATTGCGGTGGGTCAAAAGCTTTATGAACAAATTCATGAAGATTTTGATGTTCCAAAGGAAAATATTTCAGTCATTAATATGGGAGTGAACCGAAATATTTTCCGACCAATTGAAAAAGCATTAGCAAGAAAACAGTGCGGAATCAATGAGCAAATGATTCCTATTTTATATGTCGGGAATGTCATTAGACAAAAAGGATTAATAGAGCTTATCGAGGCGTTTTCTAAACTGAAAAAAGAAAATCCAAATGTGTGTCTCTATATAATTGGGGCAAAGAAAGATGCTTCTTTTTATCATGAGCTATTACAGAAAATAGAAGAGAACAATGTACAAGATGTTTTTATATATGATGCGATGAACCAATCAGAAGTGGCTGTGTGGATGTCCGCTGCTGAAGTATTTGTTTTACCGTCCCATCTTGAAGGATTTGGCCTTGTTGCTTTAGAAGCGATGTCTTGCCACACGCCTGTTGTAGGTAGTGATGTTGGGGGATTATCGTATTTATTGAGAGACGGCGCAGGAATATTAATTGAGCCTCATAATGTACAATCGTTGTATGAGGGAATCAAGAGAGTTATAAATGATGCTGAGGTTGGAAAACAATTAATACAAAAAGGTGAGATTCGGGCACAAGAAAACGATCAGCAATACTTGATTGAGAAAGTGGTGCAGCTCTATTCACCTCCGGAGGGGATGAACTATGCGTAGTAAAAGAAAGAAAAACAAAAAAAAAGTGCTATTTATTGCCTCTCTAGGAGGGCATTTGACCCAATTATTACAGCTAAAGCCGCTCTTTTTAGAATATGACTATCATATTGTGACAGAAAGATCAATTATTACAAAAGAGTTAAGCAAGCAATACAAAATGTCATTTCTTATGTATGGAGCACGAAATTATCCCTTTCGATATATTTTTAAGTTTTCTTATAATGTCATCATGTCCTTTTATTACTTTCTGCGTGAAAGACCAGATGTCATTGTGACAACAGGTGCCCATACAGCTGTGCCGATGTGTTATATTGCGAAATTATTCCGAAAAAAAGTCGTTTTTATTGAAAGTTTTGCAAAGACGACAACCCCAACAATTTCTGGAAAATTAGTCTATCCGATTGCTGATTTATTTATTGTTCAATGGGAATCGATGAAAAAGCATTATCCAAAAGCTGTTTATGGAGGTTCGATCTATTGATTTTAGTTGTTTTAGGAACTCATGAGCTACCTTTTACGAGATTGTTGAAAGAAGTGGAAAGACAGATTATCAATGGTAATATTCAAGACGAAGTGATTGTTCAACAAGGACATACTCGTTACCAATCACCGTATATGAAAATGATTACATTTACAAGCTATGAAGAGATGGAAAGGTTATACCGTGAAGCGGCGTTCATTATTACGCATGGAGGAACGGGTTCCATTACAACTGGGGTAAAAATGGGAAAGAAAATGATTGCTGCTCCTCGTCTTACTAAATACGGTGAACATAATGATGACCATCAATTAGAAATTGTGCAGCAATTTGAAAAAACAGGGCATATTTTAGCTTGGTATGATGGAGAAGATTTTGGGAATATATTAAAAAAAATTGATCATTTTGAGCCGGTGCCGTTTGTAAGTGGCAAAAATAAAATCATCTCCATTCTTCGTACGTTTATTAATGAACATGTGTAACAGAACGATAGGATGTCACCAGCGTTGGCATGAAACTAGTGATATAGCAGGTGGGGCCATGAACAAGAAGCGTCTTTTTCAAGTAATTGGCGTTGTAACCATTATTAATATATTGTCTCGATTGTTAGGATTTATTCGGGAAGCGGTAGTTGGTTATCAGTTTGGAACTTCTTCATTAGCTGACAGTGTGATTTTGGCTTATACGATTCCAAACTTTTTATATTTAGTATTAGGCGGGGCTGTTACCACTGCCTATATTAGTGTCTATAGCAAGATAAACGATGAGATTCATAAACAGAGATTCCACAATACTGTGTTTACATATTTGTTAATTTTCACCTCGTTATTAACAATGTTATTAATGATTTTTTCTAAACAAGTAGTGGGTTTATTTTTTTATGGACTAAAGGGTTCACAGTTAGCCACAACATCACAGTTATTTTCCCTTATGGCCCCCTCTATTATTTTGTTGATTTTTTCCACATGGTTTTCTGGCATTCTAAATGTACAGAACCAGTTTTATAGCGCTGCCCTTGCAACACTAGCCAATAACGGTTTTTTTGTTCTTATTGCGATTATTTTATACCCTTTGTGTGGAGTTTACGCTTATGGTTGGGGCGCTATCATTAGTTCAATAATCATGATAGTTGTTTTGATCGTTTATTTGCGAAAGGCAGGACATGTTCGCTTTCGTTTTCAACTTGGTGTGCTCGAAAAGGAATATGCTCTTCGAATGTTAAAAATTGCTTTACCCGTTTTATTAGGTGGAGCTACGTTACAATTTTATTTTTTTGTTCAGCGTATTTTTGCTTCTCAGCTTGAAAATGGATACGTTGCGGCGTTAAACTATGCTTCCAAATTTGTTCAATTGCCGCAGACTATTTTAATGACCGGTGTGACAACGGTAATTTATCCTTTGTTAGCGAAAAAAACAGCAGAAAAGGATTATGATGGGATTTCGCAAATCTTTTTTAAAGGCTTGCAGTCTTTAATCGTTCTTATTGTACCTGTTTCTATTTTTGTTTATTTCTATGCTGAAGAAATCGTGAAAGTTATATTTGAATACGGCTCATTCACTTCTCAATCTACTAAAATGACAGCGATGATGCTAAAAATATTTGTCATCGGGATGTTTGCGCATGCGGCGAATCTTTTTGTTACACGGTTTTTTTATGCGATGGAAAAATCTCTAACTCCAGTTGTGACAGGCATTGTGGCTGTTTTTGGGGTGAATATTTGTATTATTAAGCTATTTATTCAGAAATATGGAGCTGCTGCGATTGCTTGGGGGACAACTATTAGTGCATTGTTTCAGTTTGTTGCCTTAGTGGGGATTGGTTTATGCTGTTTGCACTTAAGAATGGAGAAAAAAGGAGTATGGCTAAGGCTAATTGGATACATTGCCAGCGTAACAGCGGTTGTCTCTTTGATACGTGTATATTTTCATTTCGGTTATGATATTGTTAATTTAGCGGTTGGCTTTTTATTGTTTCTTATATCTTCATTTTCTCTTCTTATATTGTTTCGTTTATTTCATTATAAAAGGTTGCCTTTTTCCCAATAGGCAACCTTGTTTGGTATGAAAAAATCAAAAATGTACATAATGGGCAGCCTTAATTCGAATCATTATATATGAGATTGATAGGTTTTGAGAAAAATTCGCTATTTATGTGATAGAGTTAATATGTTATAATCGACGCTGTGGGCTTTAACAATGTTTCCCTAAAAATGACGGAAAAGAATTTTTAAAATTGGAAATAACAGCTGTGATTTAGATATCTGACGAGTGGTTATCCTAGAACTTAAGGGAGGGGTTCCCATGCTATATTTATGTGCTACTTTGTTCATATGTTTTGCTTTATCGGTTCTTTTTACTCCTTTTGTAAAAAAATTAGCTTTTGCTGTAGGGGCAACAGATAAGCCTAATCAACGAAAAGTACATCAGAAAATTATGCCACGTTTAGGTGGATTAGCGATATACGCCAGTTTTATCATTGGTTATTTGATTTTACGGCCTTGGAACGAAGATTCACTGTATATTTTGCTCGGCAGTGCTATCATTGTTGTAGTGGGGATATTAGACGATATTTATGAGCTGCCAGCAAAAATAAAATTTTTAGGTCAGCTGATTGCCGCTTTTATTGTTGTTGTCATTGCAGGAGTTCAGGTTACCTTTATTAATTTGCCGTTCGGAGGCCAACTGCACTTCGGGATATTAAGTATCCCTATCTCCATTATTTGGATTGTGGGGATTACGAATGCAATTAATTTAATTGATGGGTTAGATGGTTTAGCAGCAGGAGTGTCTGCCATTGCACTTATTACTATTTCCGGAATGGCTTTAATTATGGGTGATTGGTTTGTTTCTTCAATGGGATTTATTATTTTAGGCAGCACATTAGGATTTTTATTATATAATTTCCATCCTGCTAAAATTTTTATGGGCGATACAGGTGCTTTATTTTTGGGATATATGATTTCTGTGCTGGCACTTTTAGGGTTTAAAAACGTTACGTTCATTTCGTTTGTTGTTCCTGTATTGATTTTAGGTGTGCCGATTTCTGACACATTCTTTGCCATCATTCGGCGCATCGTGAAAAAGCAGCCTTTGTCGGCTCCTGACAAGTCGCATTTACACCATTGTTTGCTCCGATTGGGATATAGCCATCGGCAAACCGTGCTCATTATATATGGAATGAGTGCTCTATTTGGATTAGTAGCAATTATCTTATCTCAAGCTGCTGTATGGGTATCCATGATTATCTTGGCTATGGTGATTCTTGCTCTGGAATTAATTGCTGAGAAAATCGGATTGGTTGATACGAACTATCGTCCGATTTTAAAAATTGTTCGTGTTATTCGTTACGCCAATGGAAAACAAAACTAAAGGGAAAAGGTCATCTTGGGTTGCGCCAAGATGACCTTTTGTATTTTCTCCTTTATCTTTGAAGTTCATACAGGTATATAAAGAGAGTTATTCTTCTTCATTATTGATATTAGCACTACTTTCTTCATCTGTATTTGTACCGCTATCGCTCGAATCGGAGGACGATTGCAAATGATGTTGTAACTCTTGAGATACTTCCTGCACAGACTGTTCATCTAACATGTAGTAATATACTCCATCATTTTGATCCGTTCCCTTGAGTTGAAGTGATTTAATGTTTAGCTTTGTACCAGCTGTAACATAACGGATCAGCGATTTTATTTCATCAAAGGTTAAGTTTGTTTTCATATTATTTCCAATTGCTTCTAATACATCATCGTATTTTGTAATGGAACCAACATTACTTGCCTTTTTAAGGATGGCTTTTAAAATTTCTTGTTGACGTTTACCGCGTTCGATATCATTGTCTTTTTTTCGCGTTCTTGCGAGTGCAAGAGCTTCTTCACCATTCAACGTTTGAAGACCTTTTTTCAAAACGATAGCATTATGATGGTCTTCAGAATCTTTTTCCTTAAGATCATAAGGAACTTCTACTTCAATACCGCCTAATGCATCGACGATATCCATAAATGCATAGAAATTCATTTTGACGTAGTAATCAACTTTTATGTTGAACAGATGTTCAACGGCTTCAACAGTACCTTTTACGCCTCCGTAAGCATGGGCGTGCGTAATTTTATCATACTTTCCTTCGCATGGAATATATACATAGGAATCGCGCGGGATGCTTACCATTTTTACTGATTTGTTTTTTGCATTAAATGTAGCAAGAAGTAGCGCATCTGATCGGGTATCGCCTTTAAAATTTCGCGAATGACTGTCATCTATCCCGATGAACAAAATCGAGAAATTGTCCATTTTTGGGTCTGGTCGTTTCGCTTTGGTATCTCTAAATTCCTCATACGATTTATTAATTACTGACTCGGCTTTATGCATTAAAAACGAGGCATAACCGAAAGAGCCGAGCAACAATAATAAAAGTGGAACAAAAATCCAAAATAATATGCGTCTTCTCTTTTTTTTCTTTTTCTGCTTTTTACGATATTTTCTTTCATTTACCATAATTAGCTCTCCTCTATTTTAAGTTATTGGGAAATTAGGTGATGTCTATCTCTAAATACACCGTCTCTCCTTCGCTCATCTCTGCCCTTCCATTTGTTAGTTCAGTCATCCAGTCGATGAATGTCGATTTGTCTGTTTCTTCGACAAAAACTTCGATTTCGACATTTTCGAGATAGTGGATTGTTTTGATCGTGTAAATGGATGAGCGCAGTTCGTTTTCGACTTTGCCAAGCCAAGTGTAGTCGATTTGGACATGCATGATGCGCATGAGACGGCGTTCCACGATGCCTGCTGCCTTCAATCCTTCTGATACAGATTTGCCGTAGGCACGGACAAGACCACCTGCTCCGAGTTTAATACCGCCGAAATAGCGAGTGACGACAACGACGGTATCTTTTAAGCCTTTTTTCTTCAATACTTCGAGCATCGGAACACCAGCTGTGCCACTTGGTTCTCCATCGTCATTCGCTTTTTGAATTTGGTCGTGTTCGCCGATGATATAAGCGGAACAGTTATGCGTAGCATCCCAATGCTTTTTTTTTATATGCTGAATAAATTGTATTGCTTCTTCTTCTGTTGTGGCGCGATTGACATAACAAATAAAGCGAGATTTTTCGATAACCATTTCATTTTCTCCATATCCCTTCACGGTATAATATTTTTGTAGCAAAATAAAAACACCTCGCTATAACATGGAAATGCTGTGATTGCAACGAAACATCTCTTTGACCCAAAATAGGAAATTAACAAATTTTTTACTGTCAGCTCCTAAAAACATGTTATACTAATAAGTGTAAAGTAAGTACACCGTTCAGGAATGGGTAGGCGAAAGAAACAATCGCAGCTTTTTCTATTATAAATCGACAACTTTTTTCCTTCAAATAAAAATTGATACGTAAAATTAGGAAAGGAAAAATCAGAAAAATTTATCTGTTTGTACGAACGGTCAAATCAGTATGGAGGATTTGTATGTCTTCTCATAAAAAGCTGGATGCCAAACAATTAGATAAAATTGTCGAAAAAATGATTGACACTGTTCAGCATAGCAAAGACGAAATTTTTCAAATTGGCGAGCAATCGCGTCAAGAACATGAGCGATTGATGAATGAATTAACGGAAACGAAAACATTAGTTAATCAAATTATTCATGAAGCGGATAAATTAGAGATACATGCTCGGCTTGCTCGCCAGATATTGTCCGATGTAAATCGCAATTTCACGCGTTATTCAGAGAAAGAAATTCGTGAAACATATGAAAAAGCACATGAATTGCATATGAAATTGGCGATGATCCGTGAGCAGGAGAGACAGTTGCGGATCCGTCGCGATGAATTAGAACGTCGCTTGGCTGGACTCAAAGAAACAATCGAGCGGGCGGAACATTTAGTTGGTCAAATTACCGTTGTACTGAACTATTTGAATAGCGATTTTCGTCAAGTTGGAGAGTTCATTGAGGGAGCAAAGCAAAAGCAAGAGTTTGGCTTAAAAATTATTGAAGCGCAGGAAGAGGAGCGGAAGCGATTGTCTCGTGAAATTCACGACGGTCCTGCTCAAATGCTTGCCCATGTGATGATGCGATCAGATTTAATCGAACGCATTTTGCGGGAACGTGGTACCGAACAAGCCATTCAAGAAATCCGTGATTTCAAAAAAATGGTTCGTTCGGCTCTTTACGAAGTACGCCGAATTATTTACGATTTAAGACCAATGGCTCTTGACGATTTAGGTTTAATTCCTACCCTTCGAAAATACTTGCAGACAGTCGAAGAATATAATAAGGAGACAAAAATTTCGTTTATACATATAGGACAAGAAATGCGATTGCCTGACCGATTTGAGGTGGCTGTGTTTCGCCTTGTTCAAGAATCGGTACAAAACGCATTAAAGCATGCAGATGCAACCGAAATTCAAGTGAAAATCGAAATGAGAGATAACCAGCTCTTTTTAATGATTAAAGATAACGGTAAAGGATTTGATATAACTGTAAAGAAGGAAAATGCCTTTGGACTCATCGGAATGAAAGAGCGCGTCGAATTGTTGGAAGGAAAGATGAAAATTCAATCGCAAATTGGCATTGGTACGACAGTGTTTATTCATATACCGTTCAAGGTGTAGGGCAACGAGAAAAAAGAAAGGGAGGAGCTATGGAGTGAAAACACGTATCATTATTATTGATGACCACCAGCTATTTCGTGAAGGAGTGAAACGAATTTTACAGTTTGAGGAAGGATTTGAAGTTGTTGCAGAAGGAACAGATGGAAATGAAGTGCTGGAGCTGGTAGAAAAGCATCGTCCTGATATTGTCATCATGGATATTAATATGCCTCATATGAATGGGGTAGAGGCTACTAAACAGATAATTGAATCGTATCCTGAGACAAAAGTCGTTGTCCTTTCGATTCATGATGATGAAAATTATGTTATGCGCGCTTTACAGACAGGAGCGTCAGGGTATTTGCTTAAAGAAATGGATGCAGATACGTTAATTGAGGCGATCAAAGTGGTTGCAGAAGGCGGTTCATACTTACATCCGAAGGTGACTCATAATTTGATTAAAGAATACCGCCGTTTAGCAGCGGGAAGAAGCAAAAGAGAGGAAACGAAACGCGAAGTTCGCTTGCCTCTCCATTTATTAACGCGGCGTGAGTGTGAAGTGTTGCAATTGCTGGCGGATGGAAAAAGTAACCGCGGCATTGGAGAGGCACTGTTTATTAGTGAAAAAACGGTAAAAAATCATGTAAGTAATATATTACAAAAGTTAAATGTGAGTGACCGTACGCAGGCGGTTGTCGTTGCAATTAAAAATGGATGGGTAGAAGTGCGTTAAAAATGATGAAGGTTGTCGAATGATTCGACAACCTTTTATAATGCAATTGGTTTCATTTTTCGCTAAAATAAGTCGTAAAGACTATGGACGAGGAAGGTATCTAATGATGAAAATAGCGGTTGTCACAGATAGTACAGCATATCTCCCGAAAGATGTTCGGGAAGCATTAAGCATCTATATGATTCCGTTAAGCGTAACGTTCGGCAATGAAACATATCGGGAAGAAATCGATATAAGTGCGGAGCAATTTTTTGAAGAAGTGAAACAACATAAACATCTACCGACAACATCCCAACCATCGATAGGGGCGTTTGTAGAACTATTTGAATCGCTTGCGCAAGAGTATGATGCTGTTATTAGTATTCATCTTTCTAGTGGAATTAGCGGTACATATCAAGGTGCGGTAACCGCTGGGAGCATGGTCAGCGGCATTCAAGTGTATCCGTATGACTCAGAAATTAGTTGTATGGCGCAGGGATTTTACGCCATCGAAGCAGCAAAGATGGCAAAGGAAGGAAAGAGACCAGAAGAAATTCTTGCCCGCCTTGACGAAATGAAAACATCGCTACGCGCCTATTTTATGGTTGATGATTTAACGCACTTGCAGCGCGGTGGCCGGTTAAGCGGGGCGCAAGCGTTCATCGGCAGCCTTCTTCAAGTCAAACCGCTTCTTCATTTTGAAAATAAGGTTATCGTTCCGTTTGAAAAAATTCGTACGCGCAAAAAAGCTATTAAGCGTATTGAAGAATTATTTGCCGAAGACGCAAAGACAGGTGTTCCGCTCAAAGCAGCGATCATTCATGCGAACCGGCCAGAGGAAGCGGAACAGTGGAAACAAGAGCTTAGTAGCATGTATCCTCACGTGGATATGATGATTAGCTATTTCGGGCCTGTTATTGGCACTCATTTAGGAGAAGGTGCGTTAGGACTGACATGGTATAAGCTGTAAGCAGCCTTGTGTTGCATCGTACCTTTCTGAAAAATAGTATGCGCCGCAGGAAATGATCGCGGCGCATACGATACAAAGGAGGAATTTGATGCGTTTTATCGACGTAGAAGGAAAGCTCATTCCTGAATCGTTGGCGAAAGAATATAGTGGAGAGGCTAAGCCGATTAGCCGCATTGATCACATTGTCCCCCTTCCCCTAAATCCTCAATTTTCTGTCTCAACAAAGCTTCTTTCCTTCCTTGAAGGAAGGCACCTGCTTCTTGATGAACTTCCGTTTCCTCTCGATGTGATTCACACGCATTATGAACATGGATATATATCGTATGAAAAAGGGATCGTTCAAACGGAACAAGGCTGGCGTTGCAGGAGATGCGGCAATGAAAACACGCATTTATTTGCTTCATTTTTCTGTGCGCGCTGTGAAACGATCTGTACGTACTGCCGTCGATGTATCATGATGGGACGTGTGAGCGAATGCACTCCGCTTCTCGTCTCTCATTTTTACTCTGAGCCCGCTATGTATGAGAAGCCGCTAGCGTGGAATGGAGAGCTTTCTCTAGGACAACAGCAAGCAGCCGAAGCGGTTGTTGCTGCTGTAGAGAAAAACCTGGAACTGCTCATTTGGGCAGTATGCGGTGCTGGAAAGACGGAGGTGTTATTTCCCGGTATCAGTCGGGCGCTCGAACTTGGAAAGCGTGTATGTATCGCAACGCCTCGCACCGATGTTGTGTTAGAGCTCGCCCCTCGTCTAAAACAAGCTTTTCCAGCTGTTCCTGTCATCGCGTTATATGGCGGAAGCGACGAGCGCGGTACGTTATCTCCGCTTGTCGTTGCGACGACGCACCAATTGTTGCGATTTTACCGAACGTTTGATGTGACGGTCATTGATGAAGTCGATGCCTTTCCGTATTCTGTTGAGCCGATGTTGCAGTATGCCGTAGAGAAAGCGAGAAAAGAAACATCTGCTCTCATCTATGTCACAGCAACTCCTCATAAAGCGTGGCAGCAAGAAATTAAGCTCGGAAAGCGACAAGCTGTCACGATTCCCGCACGTTACCACGGATTTCCTCTTCCTGTTCCTTCGTTTGAATGGTGCGGCAATTGGCGAAAAGCAGTAAAACGTGGGCTGTTTCCCCGCAATGTGTCCGCGTGGATCGAACGAAGACTCCAAGAAGGAAAGCAAGCGTTTTTATTCGTTCCCCATGTTGAGCTGTTAGAGCGTGTGGTTGTCATTTTAAAACAGCTTGATAATCGGATTGAAGGCGTTCATGCAGAAGACCGAGAGCGGAAAGAAAAAGTCCACGCGTTTCGGAAAGGAAACATTCCAATTCTTGTGACAACGACGATTTTAGAGAGAGGGGTAACGGTTCCCAATATTGATGTCGCTGTGCTTGGAGCCGAAGACGATATTTTTACGGAAGGGGCGCTCGTCCAAATTGCCGGGCGGGTTGGGCGCAGCGCACAATATCCAAGCGGAGATATTCGTTTTTTTCACTACGGAAAAACAAAGGAGATGTTGAAAGCAAAGCGGCAAATTATACGCATGAACAAAGAAGCTGAGGAAAGGGGGATGTTGAAGCGGGGATGAGACCATATTGTCTCCTCTGTCATCATTGCTACCAACCGCGTGTTAGCTGGAGCGATTTGCTTACGTTAAAGAAGGGGGATTGTCTTTGTGCAACATGCCGAAGGTCGTTTTCGCTTATTGATAGTGACATATGCAGCGACTGTGGCAGACCGCTAGATCATTTAGATCATTCCTATCGCGATGGTGACGTATGTAACGATTGTTTACGTTGGCAAAATGATAATGAGTGGAAGGGAGTGCTGGCCAAAAACCGTTCTGTCTATGTGTATGACGATGTTATGAAAGAGGTTATCTCCCGTTGGAAATTCCGCGGCGATTACGCGATCATCGAAGCGTTTCGCCACGATGTGTGCCGCGTGTTTTCTCATCATTTCTCCTCGGAGTCCGTCCTTGTCCCGATTCCGTTAAGCCGCGAACGCCTATATGAACGAGGTTTTAATCAAGCAAAAGCCCTGGCCGAGTTGTTGTCTCTCCCTATTCTTGATATTTTAGAACGTGATCACTTAGAAAAACAATCAAAAAAATCACGCCATGAACGGTTGCAAATGGAAAACGTCTTTCGTTTGCGCATGTCTCTCCCTTTAGAAAAGCCGCTTGTCATCATTGATGATATTTACACAACGGGCGCGACCGTCAGACATGCCGCCAAACGGTTGCGTCAAGCCGGAGCAACAGACGTCTCCTCCTTCACCCTCGCCCGCGCGTAGCTGGTCATATTTCGTCGTAAACATCTGAGATCGGCATGCCGATATTAAAAGTAAGGAAATATGGAACGGAGAGTGATAGTGGTGGAGGTTAGGAACGATTGGGCAGCCAATCTATCTATGCATCCTTCTAGTTCATGGAAAGAAGGAGATACGTTTTTTGCTATAGTGAAAGAAAAATTAAATGATCATGAAGCGATTGTAACGATAAAAGGGCAAGATCTGCATGTCAGCTTTCGAGGAGACATACCGGATCAAGAGAAAGTTGTGATACAAATTACAGGAACCAATCAACATCTTCTCGAAGTACAAGTTGTGCCGCAAAAGCCTGAGGTAATGGCCGGAACTGGTGAAACAGAATTAGCAAAAATTGAACAAATATTGTCGGCACAAGGGATTCGTCTTACTAGCCAAGAGAAAGCCGTATTAAAATACTTTTTAGAAAAAGCAAAAGGAACGTTTAACGAAAAACTAGAAACGATACAAGCTCTTGTGAATAAAAAGCTTCCCATTACTGATATACACTTACAATCCATTCATGAAGCGCTGCATGGTGAACCGCTCGGAGAGACGTTAACACAATTGATTGAAGTAATGAATGAGGTGTTTGATAGCGAAAGAGAGAAGACGAACGATCGACGCCAAGAAAATGAGCAACGCGTACATGACGAGTCTGCTTCTTTTTCTCAGGAGATGAATACGGAAGATTCGGCTACGCAGCCAGCTGCATGGCTATACGAGAACGAGGATTGGTATAACAGCCTTCCGATGCAAACGAAAGATATCATCGTTCGAACGGTGACAGACAAGCTGTCTCAAGTAACGGTGGAGTTTAAAAAATTGCAGACGGAATTACAGAGAAAATTAGATAATATTACATTTTTAGTAACGAATAGTCCGCAGGCGCGCCAGCAAGGAAAGTCTTTTATTGAAGCGGCGATTCACACATTAGATCGCGCGATTTTACAAGGGGAATTTATGCTGTTTACAGATATGGCGACAGAAAAACAATTGCTTCAAGCAAGTTCACAGTTGGCGGAGGCAAAGCAGCTGCTAGAGAATGGAAAGCAAAGTGATGCGCTCAACATTGTCAAGAACGTCAAAGCTTTCATCGAAACGTTGCGCTTTCAACCATCGGACATAAAAGTCAAACATTTTATTTCGGAATGGAATGTAAATCAACAGGGGGAAATGCCTAAAGTGCAACTTGCTTCACAAATATCGCGTTCTCTCCCGTTTTCTAACGGCGAAGAAGTTTCAGCGAGAAATACGTTTGAACAATTGCGCCAAATGGGTTTCCACCATGAAAAGGATGTTGCACAGGGAATATTTTCAAAAAAGTTATCTTTTGAAACAGACAATATAAAATCGTTATTCATGCGGTTCATGCAAGAAGGCCCTGAAAACATCGCCCGACAAGCTGAACAGGCGGTCAACAATATAACAGGACAGCAGCTGTTAAGTAAATTTGAACCAACAAGCCATACACAGACAATGTTTTACCAATTGCCGTTACTCATGCAAGATCAAATCGAAACGGTAAACGTGTATTTAAATTCCCGTAATGACAATGGGAAGCTGGATTGGCAAAACTGTAGTTTGTACTTTTTGCTCGAAACAAAAACATACGGAAAAATTGGCATATTACTTCAAGCGGTAGAGCGAAATTTAACGGTTACGATTAAAGGAGACCATCCACAATTGTCAGACGCATTAAATCCATTAACCGAGGTGACAAAAGAAAACTTAGAGGCAATCGGTTATCATGTAAAAGGAATCGTATTTGCGAAAATGACCGAACAGCAGGAGCCAAAGAAAGAGATGGAAATCGTGCAACAAAAAGATATCCATAGCGGGAAAGGGTACGATGTGACAATATGAAAAGCAGCTATCAACATTATCTGTCCGCATTAGCAAGTTATGAAGAAGGAGCCAATCGGTTGTCAGAAACGTCTCAGCGGAACACAAATACAGCGGCAGAAATCATTCAAAAAGGACAACAGCAAAACATTCCTATCCAACCTCATACATCCCTTGTTGAGCACTTAGCTGATCCGGAAAACCGTGTCCCTTCCCAACTTTATGCCGTAATCGGAGAAATTGTACGGTTGATTAAGAATATTGAACAAAAATAGGGGCGATTGATATGGAAATCGAGAAAATAGCAAAAGCAAATATATTTAAAGTCAGCAGGAAAGACACAAAAGCTTCACCGTCTGTTTCATTCACCGAGGTAATGGCAAAGCGAAGCGAAGAACTTGCGCTTGAACGTTTCCAGCAGCTTGTCCAGCAAATCGAAGATCAAGGAAAAGTTTTGGCGGAATCCCGTTCTGTTGAAGATTTGCGTAAGTATAAAAAGCTTGTCAAAACGCTGCTTGATGATGCGGTGAAAAATGGTTTGCAGTTATCGGAGCAGCACGGCTTTAACTGGAGCGGACGTTCACGATTATACAAAATTGTGAAAGAAGTAGATCAAAAACTAATCGATCTCACTAATGCCGTGTTGCAAAAAGAAAAGCAAGGCATTGACTTGTTAAACACCATTGGAGAAATTCAAGGGCTGATTATTAATATTTATACGTAACATGTTCCTTTTGTCGTATAATAAAAGGAAAGACAATGACAGGGAGAGGACATTGATGAACTTAGAAAATTGTCCAAATTGCGGGAATCTGTTTGTCAAAAGTCAATTTCGTGATATTTGTGAAAGCTGCTATAAAGAAGAAGAAAAACAGTTTGAAAAAGTCTATCAATTTTTGCGGAAACGGGAAAACCGCATGGCAACAATGACGCAAGTCGTCAACGGAACGGGTGTGAAAGAATCCCTCCTGATTAAATTTATTAGAAATGGACGCTTAAAGCTTGCTCCATTCCCGAACTTAGGGTATCCTTGCGACCGCTGCGGCAAGATGATCAGAGAGGGGAAACTGTGCGCTAATTGTTTAAAAGACTTGAATCAGCAAATAGAAAAACTACAGAAAGAAGAAATGAAGAAAAAACGTCAAGCAAGCACGGTTTATTATGTAAAAAAAGAAGAAAACGATAGTCTTTGATTTTTTGTAAACAATCCTTTTCTTTTGCCGATAATATAAATAGAAAGAGACGGAATCGGACCGAAAAAGGAGGGAACGGAGTGCGAATTAATAACTTTGGACCAGCGGGAATGAATCCTTACAGATGTCAGTTCGATAAAGAAATCCAGACGAACAAGCCTGTAGCCAAGCAGGATAAAGTGGAAATTTCCGCGACGGCGAAAGAATTGCAGCAAGTTTCTCAATGGGCTGTTGAACATCAAAATAAAGTGCGCGCACTAAAAGAACAAGTACAAAATGGAACATACAAAATTGATGCTGAAGCGGTCGCGAAAAGCATATATAAGTTTTACTTTGAAAATTAAATGAGTATCTTATCATACTGATTTCATTTTTATGGACTTTTTTGGGAGGGATTTCATGTCTGCCAAATCATTAATTGATTTATTGGAAGGACATTTGAAGCTGCATAAAGGTTTGTTGCAACTGGCAAATAAAAAAACGGAATCTTTGAAGAAAGGCGACATTGAAGCCCTCACCGCAATTATGAAAGAGGAGCAAAAGTATATTGCCGCAGTGAAACAGATCGAGAGGGAACGAATTCTTGCTGTTGAAAAGATACTAAGCTCCTTAGGTCATACACAGACAGAGCCGACATTAACGATATGTATTGAATTGATGGAAGAACCGGAGCGCTCAGCTTTAGAAATATTGCGAGACAAATTGCTAGCAGTAGTTGCAGAGCTCAGAAATATTAATCAGTTAAATCAACAGCTTCTCCAGCAATCGTTGCAGTTTGTCAATATGACTTTGGATATGATCATGCCGAAGCGGCAAGAAGTGAATTATAGAAAACCGAACATGGCGCCATCTTCATATGAAGGCAGCCGATCGTTATTTGATTCAAAAGCTTAGCGAACAAGCGATCTTCAAGTATTGGGGGAAATGTGATGCGATCAACGTTTCAAGGCTTAGAAATAGCGAAGCGAGGAATATTTACTCAACAATCGGCTTTGTATGTAACCGGCAATAACATTGCAAACGCGAATACGCCGGGCTACTCACGCCAGCGTGTCAACTTTGTTGAGACAGAGCCGTATCCACCGGCGTCGATGAACCGTCCGCAAATTCCTGGACAGATGGGGACGGGGGTAGCTGCGGGATCTGTGCAGAGAATACGTGACAGCTTTTTAGATTACCAATATCGGAATGAATCAAACAAGCTCGGTTATTGGGACACGCGTTCAGATGCGATTTCAAAAATGGAAGATATTATGAATGAGCCGAGTGAATTTGGATTAGGGAAAGCGATGACGCAATTTTGGGAATCACTGCAGACTTTAAGTGTCAATCCGGAAAATGAGGGCGCTCGCGCTGTTGTGCGTCAACGTGGAGTAGCAGTGGCTGAGTCCTTCAATTATCTTTACAACTCTTTATCGCAAATTCGTACGGATTTAGGACAAGAGATTAAAACAGGGTTACTAGAAGTGAATTCTATTTTAAAACAAATCAGCGAACTAAACGATCAAATTAAGGCGATTGAACCTAATGGCTATTTGCCGAATGATCTTTATGATAAACGCGATGCTCTTGTTGATGAACTATCAAAGTTTTTTAATGTAAAAATAGATAAGGTTTCTTCGGGAGGGAATTCTCTCGATATCGCAGAAGGAATTTACGAAATTTCACTAGTTAATCAGGACGGTTCAACTATAAAGGTAGTGACGAAAGACGGCTATTCTCAATTATCGGTTGACCCATCTGTCGATCCTGTTAATGACCCTACAAATCCGAACGGATTTGTTTCCAGCATTAAAATAGATGGTTCCGCTGTTTCCATCTCACCAGACAATTTAGGGAATGGAAGAATGAAGGCATTGATTGAAGCTTATGGCTACGGGCCTGATCAAGATAATGTGAAAGGCTATTACCCTGATATGCTCGCCAATTTAGATAAAATGGCGTATTCGTTTGCTACAATGTTTAATGCACAACATCAAAAGGGATTTGGACTTAATAATTCCACAGGGTTAGATTTCTTTACAATGACCTTAAGTGGTCCGCCAACAGAAAAAGGAGCAGCAGCTACTATTAAAGTAGATGATAATATTATGAACGACCTTTCTAATATTGCTGCCTCTTCGAAGATAGGAGAGTCCGGAAACGGAAATAATGCCCTTAATTTAGCGATGATTAAAGATGTTCAAATTACTAGTGGTTCAGCCACTCTTCCAAGCGGTGACCTGATTAATGGATTGCCTATTACTGGTGGAACGGTGCAAACATTTTATGAAGGGCTTATTGGGAAAATCGGTGTCGATGGACAACAAGCAGAGAGAATGAAATCTAATGCAGAAACGCTGGTGACATCTGTTGAACGAAACCGTCAATCTGTCAGCTCTGTTTCACTTGATGAAGAGATGACAAATTTAATTAAATTCCAGCATGCTTATAATGCAGCCGCTCGAAACATTACAGTGATTGATGAAATGCTCGATAGAATTATTAACGGCATGGGCCGTGTTGGTTTATAAGGTAGGTGATTGATATGAGAGTGACCCAATCAATGCTGGCAAACAATATGCTTAGAAACTTATCGAATAGCTATGAACGGCTCGGAAAATATCAAGAACAATTAACGACAGGAAAAAAAATTACACGTCCTTCCGATGACCCTGTTGTTGCGATGAAAGGGATTGCTTATCGAGAAGACTTAGCACGTGTAGAGCAGTATCAGCGCAACATTGGAGAAGTTCATAACTGGATTGATAGCGCAGATGATGCATTAGATAAAGTTGGTCTTGCTTTACAGCGGGTGCAAGAGCTCGTCGTGCAAGCGTCGACTGATACAGCGACTCCGGCAGACCGTCAAAAAATTGCTGATGAAATCGACCAAATTCAAAAACAAATCGTCGATGTCGCCAACACGAAAATCGGAGGAAAGTATATTTTTAACGGCGCTGACACGAAAAATCCGTTGTTTGTAGGATATCCGGGAGAAACGGGTTTTGCAGTAAACGGCAACCAAAGCAAAGTGGAAATTGAAGTATTCGACGGTATTAAATTGGATGTCAATATTGATGGGAAAACTTTGTTTGGTGATGAAACTACTGGAATTATTGGCATGTTGAGCAATTTAAAGACGGCTTTAAATGACCCTAACAGCACGGGAAGCGCGATTAGCGGTTATTTAAGTCAAATTGAGGCTCAACAAAACGCTTTGTTATCTGCTCGCTCAGAACTTGGTGCGAAGCAAAACCGAGTTGAAATGATGGAAGACCGTTTGTCCACGCAAGAAGTGATTGCAACAAAATTGATGTCCGACAATGAAGATATCGATTATGAAAAAACAATTACTGAACTTATTTCGCAAGAGAGTGTCCATCGGGCTGCACTAAGTGTCGGTGCACGCATTATTCAGCCGACATTAGTTGATTTTCTCCGTTAATAAAGGGGAAAGGTGAGTGACGTGAATTTCCCACAAATTCAAATTCGCACGACGAAAGCGATTCTTGGTTTAAATATTGAAAAGCCAATTCAGCATATCGAGCAGCCGAAAGCCGATTTGCATATCGAACAGCCACCGGCAACGATCACAATCAGCTCCAAGCCAGCGAGGCTGACAATTGACCAGTCAAAAGCATGGAGTGATATGGGACTGCTCGGCCCACTTGCTTCTACAAGAAAATTCGCCGAAGAAGGTCATCAAGCGTGGCTAGAAGGCATTGCCCGACGCGCTCAGGAAGGCGATCAGCTTATGAAAATTGAAAACGGCGGCAATGCGATTGCTGCGATTTCGGCTGAAAAAGGCTTGCATCCTTATAAAAAGCTTGGAATAAAATTTATCCCTTCGGTTAATAGTGTAGATATTGATTACCAACCCGGTTACTTGGACATTAAAATTGATCGAAATAAACCAATTATTGATGTTAAAGTGAATAAACCGATTCATGAATACAAACCGGGAGATGTATCTGGTTATATGATCCAGTATCCATCTATAAAAATCGATGTGAAATATTAAAAGAAAGCGGTGCCGTTACGGTCTACCGCTTTTTTTACGAGAATGAGAAAGGAGCTTTCCTATGAAAATAACATCAAAATTTTTAGGAGAAATTGAAATCAACGAAGAACAAATCATTTATTTTCCGAACGGACTTCCGGGTTTTGAAGATGAAAAGCAATTTGTTATTTTACCATTAGAGAAAGAATCGCCGTTTGCGATTTTGCAGTCGGTTCAACATAGCCATGTCGGATTTGTGGTTGCTTATCCATTTTCCTTCCATCCTGATTACGCCTTCGATTTAGCTGAAGAAGATATCGAAAAGCTGAAGCTGAGCTCTCCAGACGATTGTGTAACATATACGATTATGACGTTGAAAGAGCCATTTGCTAATTCGACTATGAATTTAAAAGCACCAATTATCATTAATGCCAAGGCGAAAATAGGCAAACAGCTCATTCTCCATGACAGCGATTATCCGATTCGCTTTCCGTTGTCTGAGGTGCACAAAAAGGAGGCAAAATAATGCTCGTTCTCACCCGCAAGAAAAATGAATCCATTATGATTGGAGATTCGATTGAAATTAAAGTGCTTGCAATCGAAGGAGAACAGATCAAACTTGGTATCATTGCACCGAAACATATCGACATCCATCGCAAAGAAATATATATAGCCATTCAAGAAGAAAACAAGCAAGCGGCAGACGTTTCGACAAATTTGCTACAACAATTAAAAAATAAATAAAAAAAAACTAAAAAACTATTAAACATTTCATGAATGCTTCCGATATTAAAAATGTGAGGCGGGGAAGGGCAATCAACTTTCCTCGTCAAAAATCTACAAGGATGTAGAGAAATATCTATTCAAGGAGGAATTTGAAATGAGAATTCAACACAACATTTCAGCGTTAAACACGTACCGTCAATTAGCATTCAACAACTCTCAAGCTGCGAAAAACCTTGAAAAACTTTCTTCAGGTTACCGCATTAACCGCGCTGGCGACGATGCTGCAGGTCTTGCTATCTCTGAAAAAATGCGCGGCCAAATCCGCGGTCTTGAAATGGCATCTAAAAACGCACAAGACGGCATCTCTTTAATTCAAACAGCTGAAGGTGCATTAAACGAAACACATGCGATCCTTCAACGTATGCGTGAATTAGCTGTACAATCAGCAAACGATACAAATACATCTGCTGACCGTGCAGCTTTACAAGCTGAAGTAAATCAATTAGTTTCTGAAATTGACCGCATTGCAAACAACACAGAATTTAACACTCAAAAATTGTTAAACGGATCGTTCTCTGGGAAAGTATTCCATATCGGTGCGAATAACGGACAATCAATTACGTTGTCTATCAATAGTATGAGAGCATCAGGTCTTGGAGTAAGCGGCTTATCAATATCTTCACAAAGTGCAGCGGATGCAGCTATTAGCACTATTGATACAGCTATTGAAACAGTTTCGACTGAGCGTGCTAAGCTTGGTGCTGTTCAAAACCGCCTAGAGCACACAATTAACAACTTAGGTGCGACTCAAGAAAACTTAACTGCTGCTGAATCACGTATCCGTGACGTTGACATGGCGAAAGAAATGATGGAATTCACTAAGAATAACATCTTAATGCAAGCAGCACAATCTATGTTGGCTCAAGCGAACCAACAACCACAAGGGGTACTTCAATTACTCCGATAATCTTAGTCAATCGAAAGAGACCTTGGGGATACCCAAGGTCTCTTTTGTTGTTTTTGATAATATAAGTTTAGATTGAAAAACCGATAGATATAAGTAAAATATTTAAGTCAGACAAAAGAGCGGTCGAAACGCTTCATAAAGATATGTCGGGAAATCAATTTGCATTATATAAGAAAAGGTATTAAAAAAATATAATGGTAACCGATATTATAATTGAGGTGCTAATAATGAATAATGAGATACAAGAGTATGAAATCATTGAGGAAGCTGCAAAGAGTGGGCATCGTATTCATAAAGTAAACAATTATTACTTACACAGCAAATATGACCCGATTCGGGAAGCGGAAAGATTTGTCGAGCGCCATTATAAAAAACATCATTTGCATATTTTGTTCGGTATCGGTTCTGGTTATATTGCCGAATCATTAAGCAAAAAAATGAGTGAAGACGAATTTTTGATCGTCGTTGAACCAATGAAGCCATTCATTGAGGAGCAATGGAATAATAATCATGCACTGGAAAGAACCATTCTCATTGAAGCAAGGGAATTAGAGCATTTTAAAAATTTAGTTGATTCTTTAACCAACCAATTTAGGAACCGGATACAAGTAATTTGTTCGCCTAATTATGATAAATTGTTCCCAAGTGATTATCAGCAAATATTAAATATCGTTAAAGACTCAATATATGTACAAAAAGTAAACGAAAATACGATTAAAGCGTTTTCTAAAGAATGGCAGCAAAATTTTATATTAAATTTATTTTATGGTTTTGATGATATTCCTTTACATGTTTTGGAGCATTATTTTGATGTGCCGGTGGTAGTGGCATCCGGTGGCCCTTCATTGACTAAGCAAATTCCTCTATTAAAAAAGATAAGAGAACACGTACTGTTAATTTCTTCAGGCTCTACTATTAATACTCTTCTTAATTATGGTATTGAGCCTGATTTTGTTGTGACTATAGATGGAAATATTAACAACTATAAACATTTCGAATCACTGCAATTAAAAAAGGCAAAAGTGATTTATTCATTATCACATCACGAAAAAATTTTGGAAAAGTTGAATCAAAGATCATTTTATTTCGTTTCAAGTATTATACATTCGTTAAAATCTTATGCGGAAAAATTATTAAATAAAGAGGTACCCGATATTTTAGGGGGAACTTCTGTTGCCAATTTTGCATTGAATATTGCTTATATGATTTCGACAGGGCCTGTTGCTCTAATTGGTCAAGATTTAGCTTATACAGATAATAAGACGCATGCGGAACATAATAAAAATTTTAAAAAAATTGATGAAACATATATCAAAGAAAGAGGAATGTTCTATACAGAGGGATACTATGGCGACCAAGTATTAACAGATTATGCTTTCTTATCAATGAAGCATAATTTTGAAAAATTAATTCAAACTTTTTCACGGCCTGAAAGAATTTATAATTGCACGGAAGGCGGAATTAAACTAGAGGGGTATCAACAAATTTCTTTCCAAGAGTTTTGTGACAGATATGTAGATACTAATAAAAGTGTCCCGATGTTCGAGATAGATTCATACCCGCACAAAGATATTGAAGAATGGAAAGAGTTTTTTATTCGAATTGAAAACGAAATAAAATTACATGATAAAGTGAAACGTCTTACTGAAGAAGCGGTTTTATTATTGAAAAGAAATGCTTCTGATACGGCATTTGATGCGAAAATTTTAAAAAAGTTAGATAAAATTGATGAACAGTTAAAGCCGATTTTTGGTGAAGGAATGATGTCATTAATCGCTCAGCCTATCATGTTAGATACGTTTAATAACTATCTTCCGAAAGAGAATGAAACGGAAAAAGAAGCGTATCAACGAGTATATGCTCGTTCCATGGATTTATATTCGCGTTTACAAGAAGCTGCAATTGATTCGAAATCTTATTTCATGCGCTTAAAAGAAAAAATTAAAAATAAAATTATGTCTATGGATAAAGAGGGAGAAAGATGACAAATATTATTTACGAAACACAAGATAGTTTCTATCAATATATTGAACGAGTAGCAGTAGGATCGCAGACCATTGCTGATTATTTGCGTGAAGATAAAGTTGGGGAAGCAATGCAGTTAATCGCACAATTTAGCGAAGGTGTAAGCTGGTTAACCCAAGTGATTGTATTAATGAGAGAACATTTATATCATATCAATATCGATCCGAGTCAAATGAATGAATTTTTGCTGGAAATCAATGATGGTTTAGAACGACAAGATTATGTTGTTGTTGCTGATATGTTTGAATACGAAATTCAACCGTTTTTTGAAGAAGCGAAAGAAAAACGCTTTGAAAAAGTAGGGGAATAGAAAGTTGGAATTGTATCTTAAAAATGTGCAATCAATAAGGGATAAAGTATTGAAACAGCAACTTTTAATGAATAGGTATAATTATAGTAAAGATATTGAAATAGAGACATCTAAAAAAGGTCCTTTAACCTTGAAGAAAAATAATCACTATTTATATAGTCGATACGATCCAATAAAAGATGTATCGAAGTTTATTGATTCTCAAATTGATCCTTTGGCTAATATGTATTGTTTATTTGGCTTCGGACTTGGATATCATGTCGAACAGTTAATGGCTAAAGAGCCAAGTAAAAAAATTATTGTAATTGATACGGATATATCAACGATTCAAGCAGCAATTCATCATATCGATTTAACCGATATTTTAAGCAATGAAAATGTCCAATTTATTATTCTTAATAATCCAATACAAATTCAGGAGTTTATTAGAAATTTAGATTTAGATAGTTCAAATATTAAATGGATTATTCCACAATCTTGGATTAGCACGATAACAAACAGCAGTTTGAAGGAAATACTCGAAGATATAAAAATTAAAGAAATGTCGTTCTTAAGAATGAAAAATATTATGGAAGAGAATTTTCAAAATAATATTCAGCTGTTTGATTCGCATATCGGTTCACTTTTAGGTCAATTTGAGGGCAAAAAAGCTGCATTAGTTGCGGCTGGACCATCATTAGATGATAATATTGATGTTCTAAAGCAATTGAAAAATAAATACTTTTTACTTTGTGTTGGTGCTGCCTATAAAACCTTATTGCATCATAATATTGAACCTGATGCGATTGTGATGTCCGATCCGCATGATTTAGTGTTTGAACAAGTCAAGGGTGTAAGCAGCCAAATTCCATTAATTTTCCTTGCTACCGTTAATAAAGAAGTGGTCAGATATTGGTCAGGAACTAAAATTATTTTGTTTCAAGAAGGGTACCCTCCTTCAGAACAATTTGCCAAAGAACATCAGATTCCATTGATTCAGACAGGTGGTTCAGTTGCAACAACTGGATTAGATGTATTAATTAAAATGGGATTTGCGGAAATTGTCTTTTTTGGACAAGATTTGGCCTATAAAGGGAATCAATCTCACTCTATTTATTCAACTTCTAATAAAACGATTTCATTTAATCAGCCAACATTTACAGTTGAAACAAACAGTCATGAAAGAGTAGCTACATCAAGAAGTTGGTTGATTTTTCGAAAATGGATCGAACAGAAAATACAACAAACTCCGAAAGTTCAATTTAAAAATACATCATATAACGGAGCCCTGATAAAAGGTGCTCCTTATGTGGCCGGGGAACATATAGCTAATAGTGCTAAAAACATGGAGGATATAAACTTTTTAGATTTGATATCAAAATTTATTAAATAGGAATGATGCAGCAATGAAAATTTTAGTTACTGGTGCTGATGGATTTATCGGCTCTCATTTAACAGAAGAACTTGTCCGCCAAGGATATGATGTAAAAGCTTTTGTTTATTACAACTCTTTTAATTCATGGGGATGGTTAGATACCTCTCCGGAAAGTATAAAAAAAGAATTAGAAGTATTTGCTGGGGATATTCGCGATCCGCATGGTGTAAAAGAAGCGATGAAAGGATGCGATGTTGTCTTACATTTAGCGTCTTTAATTGCGATTCCTTATTCTTATCATTCACCTGATACATATATCGATACGAATATTAAGGGGACATTAAACGTTCTTCAAGCAGCACGGGAATTGGATATTCAAAAAGTTGTTCATACATCCACAAGTGAAGTGTATGGGACGGCACAATACGTACCAATTGATGAAAATCATCCGCTTCAAGGCCAGTCTCCATACTCTGCTTCTAAAATTGGGGCGGACCAAATGGCAATCGCTTTTTATCGTTCGTTTGAAACGCCTGTTGCGATTATTCGGCCTTTTAACACATATGGCCCAAGACAGTCAGCTCGTGCAGTCATTCCGACGATTATTACACAACTCGCATCTGGTAAGCGGAAAATCAAACTTGGTTCGCTTCATCCAACACGTGATTTTAATTATGTAAAAGATACAGTAAATGGTTTTATTTCTGTTATGAAGCATGATCAGTCAATCGGTGAAGTGATTAATATCGGTAGCAACTTTGAAGTATCGATTGGTGAAACAGCACAGCTTATTGCTGAAATCATGGGTGTCGATATTGAAATTGAAACAGATGATGCTCGGATTCGCCCGGAAAAAAGTGAAGTAGAAAGATTGTGGGCGGACAATTCGAAGGCCAAAACTTTACTGGGCTGGGAGCCTAAATATGGTGGAAAAGAAGGATTTAAAAGAGGCTTAAAAGAAACAATTGAATGGTTTACAGACGAAAGAAACTTATCTCAATATAAGGCAGATGTGTATAACATATGAGAGATGTTTTATTAGAATTAGCTAAAAAAATTAAAAACATGTGTCCAGAGAAAGACTTTATACCATTGCATGAACCAATATTCACAGGAAATGAAAAAAAGTATGTAGCTGATTGTATTGAGACAGGCTGGGTATCTTCTGTAGGGAAATATGTAGATGAATTTGAACGATTATTAGCGGAGTTTACTGGTGTAAAAAGAGCGGTTGCTGTTGTGAACGGAACCGCCGCCCTTCATATTGCTTTAAAGATTGTTGGGGTTCAGCCAAATGATGAAGTGTTAATTCCTTCGTTAACCTTTGTGGCAACTGGGAATGCAGTTGTTTATTGTGGGGCTGTTCCGCATTTTGTGGATGTCTCAAAAACAACATTAGGTATTGATCCATTTAAGCTTGAAGATTATTTAAAAGATATAGCGATAGTAAAAAATAATGTTTGTGTAAATAAACAAACCGGTAAAATCATTCGAGCGGTTGTTCCGATGCATACATTTGGCCATCCTGTTGATTTAGATCCATTGTTAGATATATGTGAGCGATGGAATTTAATCATGGTTGAAGATGCCGCGGAATCGCTAGGTTCCTATTATAAAGGGATTCATACAGGAAATTTCGGAAAAGCTTCTGCCATGAGTTTTAATGGGAACAAAATTATTACAACCGGCGGTGGAGGAGCAATTTTGACGAATGATGAGAAACTGGCAGATTATGCGAAGCATCTTACTACTACTGCCAAACTCCCTCACCGCTGGAAATATGAACATGATGAGATAGGCTATAATTATCGTATGCCCAATATAAATGCAGCATTAGGATGTGCACAACTAGAACATTTAGAAGATTTTATTGAAAAGAAACGCCAACTTGTTAATAAATATGAGCAACTCATAGAAGGGCATCATGGAATTAAATTGTTTAAAGAGCCTGAGTTTGCGAAAAGCAATTACTGGCTGCAAACATTAATTTTTGATGAAAAAATTTATAACATAGATGAGGTTTTGGAAACGTTAAATAACCATAACGTGATGTCCAGGCCTGTATGGAAGCCGTTACATCTGCTGACACATTTTCAAAACTGTCCAAAAGCTGATTTATCGATTACAGAACAATTACAGTATCAAATTGTAAATGTTCCTAGTAGTCCATACTTAGGAGAAGATGCAGATGAATAAAAGAAAAATATGTGTTGTAACAGGTACAAGAGCAGAATACGGTCTTTTATATTGGTTAATGAAAGAAATACAGTCGGACCCTGATTTAGAACTGCAAATTATTGCGACAGGCATGCATTTATCTCCAGAGTTTGGATTGACCTATAAGCAAATTGAGGAAGACGGTTTTGTGATTAATGAAAAGGTCGAAATGCTGCTATCTAGCGATACACCGGTAGGAATTGCCAAATCCCTGGGGTTGGGGACAATTGGATTTGCAGATTCTCTAAATCGATTAAAACCTGATATTTTAGTCCTATTAGGGGACCGGTTTGAAATATTAGCAGCGGCTCAAGCGGCGATGATTGCCAGAATACCAATTGCCCATATTCATGGTGGGGAAGTAACTTATGGCGCGTATGATGACGCCATTCGACATGCGGTAACAAAAATGAGTTATCTTCACTTTGTAACGACTGAAGAACATAGGAAACGAGTTATTCGATTAGGAGAGCATCCGAATCGAGTCTATAACGTGGGAGCACCGGGAATTGAAAACATTATGAAATTGCAATTGCTGTCAAAAAAGCAATTAGAAGAGTCACTGGGAATTTATTTAGAAGAGCCTATTTTTTTAATAACCCACCATCCAACAACATTAAGTACCAATCCAATTGAAGGTATTGAAGAACTTTTAGAGGCGCTAAATAATTTTAACAATGCAACTATGATTTTTACAAAAGCCAATGCAGATGACAATGGGAGAAGGATAAACAACTTGATTGGCTTGTATGTGAGTAAAAAGCCAAATAAAAGAAAAATTTTTGATTCACTGGGGCAGTTACGCTATTTAAGTTTACTTAAATATGCTAGTGTTGTGATTGGAAACTCTTCTAGTGGTCTTATAGAGGCGCCTTACTTGAAAACTCCTACAGTCAACATTGGTAGTAGGCAAAAAGGAAGAATTAGACCAGACTCTGTTTTTGATTGTAATCCAGATGTTAAAGAAATAACAGAGACAATAATTAAGGCGTTAAATTATGAATTTAAAAGAGATAGTGAATATAAAATTTTTGGAAACGGTGAAACTTCTCAACGAATATTAGAAGTTTTAAAAAATATAAATATCAAATCAGTGGCAAAAGAATTTTATGATGGAGAGATCCTATGAAACAAACATTTATTATCGCTGAAGCCGGAGTTAATCATAACGGTTCGTTAGACTTGGCCTTTCAACTGGTGGATGCCGCAGTAGAAGCCGGTGCTGATGCGGTTAAGTTTCAAACCTTTAAAACCGAACATTTAGTTATAAAATCAGCACAGCAGGCAGAATATCAAAAAAAGAATATGGGAAAATCCGCATCACAATATGAAATGCTGAAAAAGCTGGAGTTAAGTTATGAGGGCTTTAAAAAGCTAAAGCAATATTGTGATGAAAAAGATATTATGTTTTTGTCTACACCTTTCGATTTAGAAAGTGTAGATTTTTTAATTCAACAATTGGAATTGAATGTTATAAAAATACCATCTGGCGAAATTACAAATGCTCCATATTTACATAAAATTGCATTGCATGGTGTCGATGTGATTTTATCGACAGGAATGGCTACAAAGGAAGAAATTCATCATGCACTAGCGTTTTTAGCTTACGGCTTTGCGAATAAAACGGATGTTTCATTTGATAAAGTAAAACGTTTTTATCAAACAGATGAAGCAAAAATGTTGCTGCAAGAAAAAGTAAGCATTTTACATTGTACAACAGAATATCCGACACCATACGAAGATGTACATTTGAATGCAATGGATGATATGAAAGAAGAATTTAATCTTTCTATTGGATTATCGGATCATACAGAAGGAATTGTTGTTCCTATTGCCGCAATTGCCAAAGGGGCGAAAATCATCGAAAAACACTTCACGTTAGATAAGACATTGCCAGGTCCAGATCATAAAGCTTCATTAGAGCCAAATGAATTAAAGGAAATGATTCAATCCATTCGAATCATTGAAAAAGCCCTTGGTGAGAAGCAAAAAAGACCGACGCAAACAGAGCTGAAAAATAAAGAAGTGGCAAGAAAAAGTTTAGTTGCGGCTAAACCAATTAAAAAAGGAGAAGTATTTACCTTTGATAATCTAACGGTAAAGCGGCCTGGAACAGGAATCGAACCATACTATTATTGGGATTATATCGGACAAAAAGCGCAAAAAGATTATGAAGAAGATGAGGTTATAACGTAATGTGCTCTAAACCGGTGATTATTATTGGAAATGGCGGGCATGCGCGAGTATTGATTGACATTCTATTAATGCAAAAACGAGAGATAATAGGTTATACGGCACCTACAGAAGAAAATAATCGATACAATGTCACTTATTTAGGTAAAGACGAAGAAATATTAAAATATGATCCGCAAGAAATTGAACTGGTTAATGCTCTCGGTTCTGTGTCTGATACGAGGCACCGAGCAAATATTTTCAACATTTTTAAATCAAAAGGTTATACGTTTTCTACCATCATTCATCCTTCAGCGATTATTTCAGATACGGTTATATTAGGTGAAGGTGTGCAAGTCATGGCAGGTGTCGTTATTCAACCATTTGCTAAAATTGACGATAATACTATTGTAAACACCTCAACTAGTATAGACCACGATTGCTGTATAAGTAAACATTGTCATATTGCACCGGGATGTGTTTTATCCGGTGGAGTTTTTGTTGGAGAGGGAACCCATATAGGTACAGGGACAAAAATTATTCAAAATGTTACAGTCGGAAAAAATGTGTTAGTAGGTGCAGGCTCCTTGGTTTTAAGAAGTGTTGGCGATAATAAGAAAATTTATGGCAGTCCTGCTAAGGAAGTGAGCAAATGAGAAACTGGAAAGAATTGTTGGTATCTCCTTCTACATCTATTATCGAAACGATGAAAAATATAGACCAAACCGCTGCTCAAATTGCTTTAGTAGTGGATGATGATTTTCGGCTTTTAGGTACAGTGACGGATGGGGATATAAGAAGGGGAATTTTAAGAGGCATTTCACTTGATGACCAAGTATCGAAAGTCATGAATAAAAATCCGATTACAATGAAAAAGGGAGCATCGAAGCAGGCAATCAAAAGGATGTTTCAAGAAAAAAAACTACGTCAGCTTCCCATTTTGAATAAAAATAATCAAGTAGTAGACGTTATTTTCTCAGATGTATTATTTGATTCAGCTTCTTTTGATAATTGGGTTGTTTTAATGGCAGGGGGATTAGGCACCCGTCTTCGTCCTTTGACAGAACACATACCCAAACCGATGTTAACAGTTGGCACCAAACCGATTTTGCAAACGATATTAGAAAGTTTTATTGAACATGGGTTTCATCAGTTTTACTTTTCCGTCAATTATAAGCGCGAAATAATAAAGGAATATTTTAGTAATGGTTTGGAATGGGGGGTAAATATCCAGTACCTTGATGAAGATCAAAGGCTAGGTACTGCCGGAGCGCTTTCTCTTTTTACTGAGAAACCAACAAAGCCTATTATCGTTATGAATGGAGATATTTTAACAAAAGTAAACTTTCAGCAGCTTCTGCAATTCCATGAAGAAAATGATTCTGTAGCAACGATGTGTGTACGAGAATATCAACATCAAGTACCTTATGGAGTGGTGAGAACAGAGGGAACAAGACTTTGCTCGATTGAAGAAAAACCGATTGAACGTTATTTCGTCAATGCAGGAATATACGTACTAAACCCAGAAGTACTAGAATTAATACCCAAAAATACATACTTTGATATGCCGTCTCTGTTTGAATTACTAATAAGTCTAAAAAAGAAAACAAACGTGTTTCCTATTCGAGAATATTGGTTAGATATAGGTAAAACACCAGATTTTGAAAAAGCTAACTTGGAGTTTTCGGAGGTCTTTGGATGATTAATGATAAAAAAATTTTGGCGATTATCCCTGCTCGAGGTGGTTCGAAAGGAATTCCGAAAAAAAATATCAAATCTCTTAAAGGAAAACCGTTAATTGCGTGGACAATAGAAGAAGCGAAAAAGTCCCGCTTTTTAGATAAAATTATTGTTTCCACCGATGATGAAGAAATCATGAATGTTGCAAAAAAGTGGGGAGCTGAAGTCCCGTTTTTAAGACCTTCAGAATTGGCTCAAGATGATACACCTGGTATTGCCCCGGTGCTGCATGCTTTAGGTTATTTTTCGGATTATGAATATGTTGTCGTCTTGCAGCCCACATCGCCTTTAAGATTAGCAGAAGATATTGATGAAGCCATTTATTTATGTGAAAAAAACAAAAGTAATTTTTGTGTGTCTGTTACCGAAAGCAAGACTATACCAGATTGGATGTTTCATATAAATAATCAAGGGATGTTAGAACCTTTAAATAGTAATAGAGAAATCCCTTATCAAAGGCAAAAGGCCAAAAAAACTTATGTTCTTAATGGAGCAGTATATGTAGGAAGAAGAGAGTCATTAATTGAAAAGCAGTCATTTTTAACTCCTGAAACTATTCCATATATTATGCCAAATACTAGATCTATTGATATTGACAATATAGATGATTTTGAATATTGTGAATATTTATTAGGTAAAACTAAATAAATATGTATTACTTGGCTACTTGTGACTGGTAAAAACGGTCTTTTTTCCTTTCTAAGAAAATTCCATTTTTCATATCCTCACTTTTGTATCTGTTTCTTGCAAAGAAGAGGCACTCATTTACAAAGTGCCTCTTTTTTACGCAAACAGCTCCAATATATCCTTTATATTACGATTGACGTGCGAAATAAGCAAATAATCTCCCTGTTGTCGAATGTTTTCGCTTATGTAGTTCATCATCTCGCGGGCGATGTTCGTATCTCTCAGTAAAGATTCGGATGCGGTTAAGTTCCCTTCTTTTAACATGGCGTTATTTAAGTGATGTTCAATCGCCTCGTAATCACTGCCGACGTTTGTTAAATCATTTGTTACCTTTTTAAGTGCATTGTCCACTTTTGCGATAAGCTGTTCAGCATCGGTTTGCGTTAATAACGTTGCTCCGTTTAGTCCAAGGCTTGTTGTACTTGTATCAACCATGTCAACGGCAATCGTTTGGCCAGGATTTGCTCCAACTTGTAATCTTAATGGTCGATTTTCCCCGAGAATTTTCTGTGTATTAAACTCAAGTT
This sequence comes from Thermaerobacillus caldiproteolyticus, assembly GCF_013761245.1. Lineage (GTDB taxonomy): Bacteria > Bacillota > Bacilli > Bacillales > Anoxybacillaceae > Thermaerobacillus > Thermaerobacillus caldiproteolyticus. The sequence goes on from NZ_JACDUT010000003.1 coordinate 338,199, forward strand.
TTTCAGCTGTATCATCAATTGCTTGTAATAATTGTTCCAATTCTTTTTGGCTGGCGGCGCGGTCGCTCGCATTTAGCGTATCATTTGCATTTTGTACGGCTAACTCCCGAATCCGCTGCAGAAGGTTGTTCACGTTCATTAATCCTTCTTCAGCCGCCTTTAAAACAGAAAGACCATCTTGCATATTTCTTTGCGATTGCGCTAATCCTCTTATTTGTGCCCTTAACGTTTCTGAAATACTTAACCCTGCAGCATCGTCACTCGCCCGATAAATTCTTAAGCCTGAAGAGAGCTTATCTAAAGTTTTTGTCAAACTTGTGACATTGCGTTGATAGCGATGGATGGAAAAGGAAATCATTGATTGATTTTGTATTTTCATAAGTTCACCTCACTCTCTTTTTGGTTCGTTCATTTTATATATCGACTTTTTCTTGCAAAACTAAATACGGCTATTTAAAGATTCTAGATAAAGCCGATATAAAAAATAAAGAAGTGATTCAGGAGGAAGTCGATAATGAAAATCACAAACTCATTGCCGTTGCAGGAAGCTTCTGTTTCTCAACCTTCAAAAGAAGACCCGGATTTGATACAAAAAATTATGGAACAACAGAGCGACCGTAATGAAGATATACAAGTATCGAAAAAGAAAGTAGAAGAAGCGACTGACAAATTGAATCATTTTTTGGAAACTCAAAACCGTTCACTTAAATTTGTTTTGCATGAGGAATTAGGTGAATATTACGTGCAAGTCATTAATTCTGAGACAAAAGAAGTGATACGTGAAATTCCTCCTAAGAAGCTGTTGGATGCGTTTTACACAATGCAAAAATTTCTTGGTATGATTGTCGATGAAAAGATTTAGAAAGGAGCGGGAAATATGGCAACCATGAGAATTAGTGGTCTGGCGAGTGGTATGGATATTGATAAGATTGTGGGAGATTTAATGAAAGCCGAGCGAATTCCGCTTGATAAATTGTATCAGAAAAAACAAATTTTAGAATGGCAGCGCGATGACTATCGGGATATTAACAAGCAATTAGCTGATTTCGATACATATTTATTTGACAACTTTATGTTGTCCAGTAATTTTTATAAAAAAACGGCTACTTCGTCTAACGAAGGGGCTTTGACTGTGAAAGCCACTAGTTCCTCATATGATTCAACAAATACGATGACAATTTCTCAACTGGCAACAGCCGCTTCTGGTGTTTCCGCTGCAGTGTCAGGTGCTTCCTCTACTACAACACTTGGTGAGAGAGGGTTGGCAGCTGATACTACGATCACGATTGCTGCTCTTCAATCAGACGGAACATACAAAGAAGAAGCCATTACTTTTAAAACAACCGATACGTTGGCGGATGTGGCGAAAAAGCTGAATCAGTCTGGTCTTAATATTAATGCCATTTTTGATGAAGGCTCGAAAAAATTAGGAATTTCTACACGGGCAACCGGTACAGCGGATACCGACACCATTGATAAGGCAGAGGTTTATGTGAAATCTGCAACAGGTGATGATATTTTTGCTACTATCTTTGGTTTTAGTACGGGAAATGACCAAAATGGTAACGCGGGAGTCACTTCTTTGGCGAATGGCGGAAAAAATGCAAAATTCACTTTAAATGGATTAGAAATGGAAAGACAGTCGAATACATTCACTATTAATGGAATCGAATATACATTGAAAGCTGTCACTTCTAATCCAATCATGATTACTTCTTCAACTGATGTTGACGGCATGATTGCAAAAATTGAGGAGTTTGTGAATAAATATAATGAATTAATCGGTTCATTAAATGATAAAATAAATGAAAAACGTTATCGCGATTATCCGCCTCTTACAGATGAGCAAAAAGCAGAAATGACAGAAAAACAAATCGAGTTATGGGAAGAGAAAGCAAAGAGCGGGTTACTTCGCGGTGACTCAATTATTTCCAATGGATTATCACAAATGCGCCGCGACTTATATAGCCGAGTAGATGGTATCGGTACGAATGTTATTGATAGTCTTTCTGAATTCGGAATTACAACAACAAGCGACATCACTCAAGGTGGGAAGCTTGTAATTGACAAGGACAAGCTCCGAGCAGCTCTTGAGAGTGACCCGGATAAAGTTGTCAAAACATTGACTCAAAGTGGTACAATAACAAAAGATTCCAATGGACAAATTACTTCTGACACACGCGGCATTGTACAACGCCTTCGCGATACGATAAAAAGTATTACTCGAAATATTGAGAAAAAAGCAGGTAAACCGACGCTTACAGAAAATCAATATTCACTCGGAAAGCAATTAAACGATGTTGCGAGCCAAATTTCAGATTTTCAACGTCGTCTTCAAGATATTGAAGATCGTTATTGGAAACAGTTCACAGCAATGGAGGAAGCGATCCAACGAGCGAATCAACAATCAGCGTTTTTAATGGGCCAATTTGGCGGAGGCATGCAGGGCTAATAAGATGATTTTATTTTTATTAATGAGGAGATGTTAACACATGGTTACTCAGCAGTTTCATCAAGTTTATCAACAAAATAGCGTGAGTACCGCTTCGCCGGCTGAATTGACGTTAATGCTGTATGATGGCTGTTTGAAATTTTTAAACAAAGGCAAGCAAGCGATGCGTGAAAATAATATACAAGAGCGAAATACAAACTTGCAAAAAGCACAGAGAATTATTCAAGAGCTCATGGTGACACTGAACCAAGAATATGAGATTGCCAAACAAATGATGGTCATGTATGAATATATGAATCGTCGTTTAATTGAAGCGAATATTAATAATGACCTTTCAATCGTAGAAGAAGTAGAAGGATTTGTAACGGAATTTCGTGATACATGGAAAGAGGTCATCCGTTTAAATCGACAAAAACAATTTAAAGGAGACCGAGTTTAATGGATTTGGTCGAGGAACTTGCTTCATGTTCAGAAAAACTGCTAAGTATTCTTCAGCATTCAGCTATTGGGCGTGAAGTACAAATAGAACAAATTAACGAATTGCTCACTAAACGAGAATCGATCATTGAAAAGTTAAAGCAGGCAAAAACGAACGATTTAGAGAAGCATCCAAAAGCTGCTCAAATCGTTAAGATGGAGCAGGAAATTAAAAAAGGGTTACATCAATTATTTACACTCATTAAAAAGAATATAAAAGAACTAAATGAGAAAAAACGTTTCCATCAATCATATGTAAATCCATATACTCATTTACAAACAGTTGACGGGCGCTTTTATGACAAACGAAGATAGTATGGTAAGATAACTAAAAGCAAAGTGTGTATAGATTGAGAGAATAAAAGAGGCTGTCTCTTGATTTTCCTCCTGTCAAGTAGCCAGTGGAAAAATAAGTGTAAACCTGAATCTGGTATTCTACCGGATTCAGGTTATTTAATTTTCACTGAAATCTTTCTTGATTATAAAAGTAAATTACTCTTTATCACTTGGCCAATGTTTAGATGACTTTGTTGGGAACATATTTAAATAATGAAGAGGAATTACAATATGCAGCTCACTCATCGGCCAAACACTCCAATGCAATAGTAAAAATACATTATAATATCCTTTTAATACCATAATATAACGTAATGAAACGGCATATCTATATAGTACAGCTCTTACATAGGTAAAATTAATTATTATTTCACAAAATTTTCACGAAATCATTCGACGTTTAAAGAAGGATTTTGTAGGAGATTGTAGAAGTATAAAACATAGCTTCTATAAAAGGAGGAGTTCATCGTATGAAGTACAACATTCGCGGTGAGAACATTGAAGTAACTCCGGCTTTGCGTGAGTATGTTGAGAAAAAAATTGGGAAGTTGGATAGATATTTTGATAACACAGATGATGTACATGTATATGTGAATTTGAAAGTATATAATGATAAACAAGCAAAAATCGAAGTAACGATTCCAATGCCGCAATTATTGTTGCGAGCGGAAGAACGTCATGATGATATGTATGCAGCGATCGATTTAGTGAGCGATAAGTTAGAACGACAAATTCGTAAACATAAAACGAAAGTGAATCGCAAACTGCGTGATAAAGAATCCAAATACGTATTTGCTTCTAGTGAGATTCCAGTTGCGACTGCAGAACATGAAGAGGAAGAATTCGAGATTGTGCGTACGAAGCGATTCAGTCTAAAACCGATGGACAGCGAAGAAGCGATTTTGCAAATGAATATGCTCGGCCATAATTTCTTCATATTTACCAATGCGGAAACAAATCGCACGAATATCGTGTACCGTCGCAAAGACGGAAAATATGGGTTAATTGAAACAAACTAACAACAGTGCAATAAGGTCCGGCCCCTCTGTTCAGAGGGGAGTGGGACCTTTTTGTAAGTAGGCACATCCAGCGAATTGAAGTGACCCCTGTCAAGTAGACAGGAATAAAAAAGAACATTTAAGCAGCCTGAGTCCTATATTCATAAGGACTCAGGTTGTTTAATTTTTTTT